>JAQCBT010000024.1 GCA_027621405.1 Pseudomonadota bacterium
TTTATTTTCCCTGGGAAATAAATCTGTCCCTATTTAATCCGTGAAAAAGCAAAAGACAGTCGCCATCATTGGCGCCGGGATGGCAGGTATTACTCTCGCCCGGCAGATACACGAGCAGGCCAGGGTAACCGTGTTCGAAAAGTCGCGGGGTTACGGTGGCCGCATGGCTGTCAGGCGCCAGGATGTCTGGCAGTTTGACCATGGCGCCCAATTCTTTACCGCCCGTTCGAGCGATTTCCAGTTACTGACGGCTTCTCTGGTCGATGCAGGCATCATCGCAGCCTGGGAGCCCAGGATCGTAAGCCTGCAACCAGCTGATAAACCTTACAAACGCCTGTGGTATGAACCCCACTACGTGGCAGTTCCCGGAATGAGCAGCGTAGTGAAGCACCTGGCGACAGAGCTGGATGTTCGCCTGCAAACCCGGGTAGCCGCCATCCACCGCTTTCGCCAGGGGTGGTTGTTGCAAGATGAAGCCGGCCAGGAACTGGGACAATATGACCTGGTGATAGCGGCCCTGCCCGCTCCTCAATGCATTGAGCTGATGCCGGCAGAGTTCTCAGGTCAGTCCCAACTGGCGGCTGTAGAATATTCGCCCTGCTTCGCCTTGATGTTGGGTTTCGAGCAAAGCCTGAACCTCAGCTTTGGCGCGGCGATAGTGAAAGATTCTCCCATTGGCTGGATTGCCGTCGGCAATGCCAGGCCGGGACGATCAGATTCATCCTCACTGTTACTGCATAGTGACAACCACTGGGCTGAAGACAATCTCGAGCTTCCCCTACCCGAAGTCCAGCAATCCTTGCTGAATGCGCTGGCGGATCTGCGCGGCATCGACCTGCCCGCGCCAGCGCATATTGACCTGCACCGCTGGCGTTATGCACGAGTAGAGGGTGAGTCTTTTCCGGGAGTACTGCTGGACGAGAAACAAGGACTGGCTGCCTGTGGCGACTGGAGCCACGGCAAGCGGGTTGAAGACGCGTTTCTCAGCGGCCTCATTCTGGGACAGACCTTGAGCGATCTTCTTCGTGGTTAGAGATAAGAGAGAAAAGGGGTCAGGGTAAAAATACAGTGGCGTATTTTTGCTCTGACCCCTTTTCCTGAAGCGGTGCTACTTGCTACGCGTCATGGCCCAGGGCGCCGTCGTGCCCATCGCTGCAGCCGTACCTGAAACCGAATCACCGTCGACCGATGCACTCATCTTGTAGGTCATCGTCATCATACCCTTGCGAGTGATGCTGAAGGACAGCTTGTCACCCTCTACCATGCCTTCCTCGATCTCGAGCACGCGGCCTTCACCCAGGTCGAAACCACCGATGAGTTTGCCGTCCTCGACCTTCATGTTGACCCTGGCATTGACCTCGCCGAACGGGCTGGACATGGCGAAATCCCAATCTCCATCCACTGCCGAGTCAGCCCAGGCCAGCGGCGCTGTCATTCCTATTGCCAGTATTGCTACTGCTTTCTTTATCATTCGTCCACCCTCCAAAGTCAGCGAAATTGCTGTTAGTCCGTGTATACGACAAGAAAGGTAGAGTGGTTCAGCGGGACCAATGCCTGGAATAGCCATCAGGGCAAGAACGCCGCCCCCCGCTCTTGCCCCGGCCCGCCTACTAATTCCGAAACTGTTTCCTAACCGAATAGAGCACTGCGCACCGAGGCCCGCTTCACTACCCATTCGCCCCCAAACTTCTTCTTGTAGTGCCGTGACAGCAGGGTGATGGCCGTCACCCCGATGACGCTGGGGCCGACCCAGAGGAAGATCGCCATGCTGTCGAAGTTGCTGGAGAATATCTCCTCGAAGAAGCGGCGTCCGCCGAACACGGTGAATGCTGTGTAGGCACCGATGCCGGCGCCGATAAGGCCGCCCAGGTGCTGCAACCACCACTCTTTCGGGCGCAGTGTCTCCCGATAGATGTAGCGCAGGTTGCCAACACCGGACGCCACCTGCAAGCCACCGAAGACCATGAACAGGATCGTGCCACCATTAATGCCTGTAATCAGCAAGCTTGCGCCGATGACAACGAGCAAGCCATTCAAGACCAGGTGCGCCGGGCGTCGCAGCGGCGCACGATCGTCCTTGTGCAAGATGGTCAACCAACCGTGGCGTGTACTCGCCAATACCAGCACGCTGAGTGAGAACAGGAACAGCGCCGCTTCCCTGACCTGGCGAATGGCGGCCGCCTCCTCGTCGGGACCCAGCTCGATGCCTGCTGCGTGTATAGTGAGTGGAAACAGGAAGTCCAGGCTCGACATCAACAGGCCGGAGAAGGACACGGTGTACATGGCCCAGGCGAAGTAGCGGCCGAAGCGTTTGTGGTCCAGTGCACCCTTGCGGGTCAACATGGGTACCCAGAACAGCAACAGGGCACAGCTGCCCACGGCGATATGCAGGTAGAGCGCAAACTCGTGCAGTGACAACATGATGGTCTCCGAAAAAAAACAGGTGAAAACTTGTGATCGGCGCACCGATCCATTGCTGCCCAGTGTAGTGACTGACCTGTACCTCGAGCAGTGCCGGAAGTCATGATCGGTAGCATGACTTTTGGCCTATAGGTGGGTCTTAACTGCTGTGTGATAATTTGGTCATCACGCGCCGCCAGACGGTGTGAATCCAGGGTTAATGTCAATGCACGGGCAAGCACGCCAGGCAAATCGATGAGCAAGTGGGAAGGACTGGGCAAGACTGGCAGCGAAATCGCGCTGTCTTTTTCCGGCATCATGGTCACCGCCGTGGTGGGCGCCGTGGGTACCTATACGGTCTCCAATACCTCGCTGTTTGTTCCCACCGCAGTGCTGGCCACTGCCCAGTTACTGCTGGTCACCTACTACATGTTCATGGAGCTCGACCGCAAGCTGGCTCTCGTCTTTTGGCTGGAAGCGTTCTGCATCAGCGCATTGCTTTTCCTGGTGCCTTCCACCTTCATCCTGGTGCTGAGCATCGTGTGGCTGATCCAGGCGGTCGAGATATACGGTATTCGCCGGGCGACCCAGTTGCTGGTCGCCAGCCAGATCCTCTTCCTGCTGGCGCAGTACACCCACATCGAATACACAAGTTGGCTGGATATTCTCATCAGCATCTTCCTGTATGCCCTGCTGCAGATCTTCGCCATCAGCGTGTTCCAACGGATGATCAACGAGCGTGAACAGCGACAACAGATGGCGGCGCTGAATCGTGAGCTGCTGGCTACCCGCGAACTACTCTCCCAGTCCGCTGCCCAGAACGAGCGGCTGCGTATCGCCCGTGACCTGCATGATATTCTCGGTCATCACATGACCGCTCTCATCCTCAACCTGGAAGTGGCCAGTCATACACTAGCAGGCCAGCCGCAAGAAAAGGTTGAGCAATCCCTGGCCCTGGCCAAACTCTTACTCAGCGAACTACGCAGCACTGTCAGCGACCTGCGCGACGACTCCCCGATCAACCTGGAAGAATCGGTCAGGAAGCTGGTAACCGGCATCCCCAACGTCTCTATCGATGTTGATTTCAGCGCCGCCCCGGCCATCAACGATGTGGACATGGCAGAGACTTTCCTGCGTTGTGCCCAGGAAGCGGTGACCAATGTGTTGCGCCACAGCGATGCGAATCGTTGCCACATCAGCATGCGTGGCGATGAAGAATCATGCACCCTATCCGTGTCCGACAACGGCAGCAGCGATGCAGCCATCGAGCCGGGCAACGGCTTGAAGGGCATGCGCGAACGGGTGGAGGCACGCGGCGGCGAGCTGCACTGGCAACAGAACGGAGACGGCTTCCAGCTATTGATCTCACTGAAGGCAGAAGCAAGCGCATGAAGATCAGAGTCATGCTGGCCGAGGACCAGACCCTGGTGCGGGAAGGCCTGCGCAATTTGTTAGAGCTCAGCGACAATATCGAAGTGGTAGGCGAAGTTAGCGACGGATCCGAAGTACTGGAAGGCCTGGCCCGGCTGCAACCAGACGTCCTGCTCACTGACATCCGCATGCCGAAGATGACTGGCATCGAAGCCCTTCGCGCCATGCAGGAACAGGGCATCAATACGCCTTCCATCATCCTTACCACCTTCGACGATCATCAACTGGTACTGGAAGGCATGCAGGCCGGAGCCAGTGGCTACCTGCTCAAGGACGTGTCCCTGGACAGCCTCGTTAATGCCATCGAGACCGTGCACCGTGGCGAGACTCTGGTGCAACCGGCGATCACCGAGCGTATCCTCAAGGGCCTGTCGTCCATGGCCAGCAAACAGGATGACACGGAGATCGTCGAAACATTGTCCACCAAGGAACTGGAAGTCTTGCGCCTGGTGGCTGGCGGCTACAGTAACCGGGAGATATCCACAGCCATCCACAAGTCAGAGGGCACGGTGAAGAACCAGGTCTCATCCATACTGGAGAAGCTCGGGGTGCGGGATCGGACCCAGGCGGTGCTTAAGGCGATTAACCTGGGTTTGCTGTGACCAGTTAAATAGGGACAGATTTATTTTCCGAAGGAAAATAAATCTGTCCCTATTTGACGGCCGCCCGAGAATAAGGACAATGATCCCACAGATAGAAGGCACCTGAGCCTGCACCGCACTACCTGCCCCTTTTACCCGGAACCGATACGTGAGCAACTCCGAACCGCAATCGCAACAGCAGCCTGACTCTGGCAACTCAGATGATGCCCGGTCATCAGGTCCATCCGGGAAGCAACCAACGCCCAATCCGACACCAAGGCTGGGAATACTGGACTCATTCATCTTCGCGCTGCTTCTGTTCAGCCTGCTGCGCTTTATCGGCATGGGCTTTTCATCCGGTGCCGCCGAGATTCCCTACTCCCAGTTCAAGGACGAGTTGCGCGAAGACCTGGTCGCCAGCGTCGTGATACAGGGCGACCAGATCCGCGGTAATTACCGCAACGCTCAGGAGCAATCGACTGGATTCACCACCACATTCCCGCCGTTCGATGACGCCGACCTGTTTCCCCTGCTGGAACAACAGGACGTTGTGGTAGTGGTGCGATCCAACGAGCAATCCATCTGGACGCTCATACTGATCAACATGATGCCGGTGCTGTTGTTGATCGGCATCTTCCTCATGGCCACACGGGCCTTGCGGGGAAAGGCCGGGGGCAGCCTGCCCGGTGGTGGCCTGTTCAGCTTCACCAAGTCCCGGGCAAAGCTCAGCGAAACCAAGGACATCAAGGTGAGTTACGACGATATTGCCGGTCTCACCCATGCCAAGCAGGATCTGTCGGAGATCATCGATTTCCTCAAGCACCCGGACAAGTACCTGGCGATCGGCGCCCATATTCCCAAGGGCATACTCATGATCGGCCCACCGGGCACGGGCAAGACCCTGCTGGCCAAGGCCACCGCAGCAGAGGCAGGTGTCCCTTTTTTCAGCATTACCGGCTCCGAGTTTGTGGAGATGTTCGTGGGGGTAGGTGCCTCCCGTGTGCGAGACATGTTCCAGGAAGCCCGCAAGGTAGCGCCGGCACTGATCTTTATCGACGAGATCGATTCCGTGGGCCGTGCCCGCAGCAATATAGGCATCGGTAACGATGAGCGGGAACAGACCCTGAACCAGATCCTGGCAGAGATGGACGGCTTCAGTGCCGACGAGGCCGTGGTCGTGATCGCCGCCACCAACCGCCCCGACATCCTCGACACTGCCCTCACCCGACCCGGTCGCTTCGATCGCAAGGTGGTACTGGACCTGCCACAGCGCGACGCGCGCCTCGATATCCTCAAGGTTCATGCACGCAAGGTGCCCCTGGGTGACAACGTGGACCTGGAAACCATCGCCGCCGGCACCATCGGCTTCAGCGGCGCCGACCTGGCCAACCTGATCAACGAGGCCGCGCTACTGGCCGCTCGGGAAGGCAAGACCCGGGTGGAAAACTCCGACCTGGAACGGGCCCGGGACAAGGTGGTGCTGGGCGAGAAACGGGAGTCTGTGCTCACCGACGCTGAACGGGAACGCACCGCCTATCACGAGGCCGGCCACGCCCTCACTGCCTACTTCATGCCGCACGCTGACGCCCTGCGCAAGGTCAGCATCGTGCCCCGGGGACTGGCCATGGGATTCACAGAACAGACACCGAAAGAAGACAAGATGAGTTACGGTCAGCATTATCTTGAGGATCGCATCGCCATCATGCTTGGCGGGCGCTGCGCCGAGAAGCTGGTCTACGATGAGGTCAGCTCGGGTGCCGCCAACGACCTGAAGCAGGCCACGGAACTGGCCAGACACATGGTGACGGAGTGGGGCATGAATGAGAACCTGGGTGCGCTAAGCTTCCATCACCCGGAGCAGTCCTACCCGAACCAGGAATTCATGCTGCACAAGGATTACAGTGAGCACACCGCCGAGTTGATCGACGACGAAGTGCGCAATCTCATCAGCAACAACGAGCGACGCACAATGGAAACCTTGCAGGCGCATCGAACTGAGCTGGACAGGATTGCTGCAGCACTCATTGAGCGTGAGTCAATCAGTGACAGTGACGTGGCGGAAATTGTGGGTGGAGATAGTTAAATAGGGACAGATTTATTTTCCTGCGGAAAATAAATCTGTCCCTATTTAACCGCGATGCACAGCATATCTTCCGACACAACGACCGGCCCGTCGTAGTGTTCACCAAGAATCGCCAGGTTGGTTTGTAGTTCGCCTGGATCCGATGTGGAGATATGACTCACCACTACCTGCCCCACCTCGGCCGATGCTGCCATCTGTCCCCAGGCACTGGGAGTGGCATGGAGTTCAGCGATGACGCCGACGGCATTCTCATTAGCCGCCATGTGAATCACCAGGGTATCGACGCCACGAATGAAATCGACGAAAGCGGGATCTGCTGCGGTCTGGTCACTGCTGAAACCGATACTTAGATCTCCGTATTCCACTCGATAGCCGATGGTCGGCACATCGCCATGGGGAACACCCATGCCAGTTACGGTAATACCGTCCTGCTGCCAGACCTGGCTTCGCTGTGACGGATTCACCTCGATGACATTGATGTCCACCCGCCCCTGGAAGACCTCATAGACTCCGTCTTCGCCGAACAATAACTCGGTGAAGCGGGTGATGGATGGGAAGCCATCGTTACCGCTGGGACCCGCCAGGTCGAATGATCCTCCACCAGGCCACAGGATCGCTGGCAGCTCCACAGAATGATCGGGATGCAGGTGACTCAGTGCCACCAGATCGATCTCGCCCATAGTGGCACCAGACTGGTGAAAGTTATCCTTGCTGCCGCTTCCTGCGTCCACCAATAGCCTGCTCTCGCCATTCACCCACAGCACATAGGCAGACGAGGCACGGCCCATGGAGTCACCCGGACCCCCGGAGCCCAGCACCTGCAGTTGGACACCGCTGGAGTCGCAGGCGGCGTAGGCGGTAGAAACAGCAAGTGTGAGTGCGGCACCGACGATCAGTGCAGGCAGTGGGCTGGATTTGGCAGGCGTCATAGGTTTACCCTGAATTGAATGAATGCGTGAGAACCAGATTAACATCCAAATAGGCATCCAAATAGGGACAGATTTATTTTCCCTTGGAAAATAAATCTGTCCCTATTTGGATACCTATTTATAGCGCTTGTTCAAAGCTTGCTCATCAAGCTGGCGAAAGTGCGCCATCTTCTCCTTGATGCGGGACTCCAGCCCGACATCCTTCGGTTGATAGAACCGTGCGTCCTGGATTTCTTCCGGCAGATAGTTCTCACCGGCGGCATAACCACCCTGTTCCGCATGGGCTTCATCGTGCGCATACCGATACTCCGCGCCGTGACCCATGTCTTTCGCCAGCTTGGTCGGTGCGTTGCGCAGATGTACAGGCACCTCCAGTGACCCGTGTTCACTCAGGGAACCCTTCACTTGACCGAAAGCCGAATACAGGGCATTGCTCTTGGGCGCCGCCGCGAGATACACAGCTGCCTGCGCCAGGGCCAGGTCACCTTCCGGGCTACCGAGACGGTTGTAGGTATCCCAGCAATCCGTGCAGACCTGCAAGGCGCGCGGGTCCGCCAGACCAACATCCTCCACCGCCATGCGGGTGAGACGACGGGCGAGATAGATGGGATCGCAACCGCCATCCAGCATACGGGTCAACCAGTATAGCGCGCCATCGGGGGACGAGCCGCGTACCGCCTTGTGCAGGGCCGAGATCTGGTCATAGAAGGCATCGCCGCCCTTATCGAAACGGCGGTAACTTTCTGCCAGCACCTGGTCGAGATGCGTATCCTTTACTACCCGCTCGCCATCCACCTCGTCGGCCATATCACTGAGCACTTCCAGGTAGTTGAGAGTGCGCCGGGCATCGCCATCGGCGGCACGAACCAATACCCGTTTCTGCTCGTCAGTCATGCCAATGTTCAACTTGCCCAGGCCACGCTCACTGTCGGCAAGCGCATTGTCGATCACCGACAGCAGATCGTCTTCGGTGAGCGACTTGAGCAGATACACCCGGGCCCGGGACAACAAGGCATTGTTTAACTCGAAGGAAGGGTTCTCGGTGGTGGCACCAATAAAGAGGATGGTGCCGTCCTCGATATGGGGAAGGAAGGCATCCTGTTGCGCCTTGTTAAAACGGTGCACCTCGTCCACGAAGACAATGGTCTTCCGTGTGCTGTTCATCTGATGGTATTTCGCTTGCTCGATCGCAGCACGAATTTCTTTTACGCCGGCTAACACCGCTGACAATGTCTCGAAGTGGCAGTCGCAGGTCTCGGCAATGATCCGCGCCAGGGTAGTTTTGCCCACTCCGGGTGGGCCCCACAGGATCATGGAATGGGGCTGCTTGTGGGTTATCGCCTCATAGACAGACTTGCCGGGAGCAAGCAGGTGCGCCTGGCCGGTGAATTCTGCGATGGAACGAGGGCGGAGCCGAGCGGCGAGAGGTTGATACACCCCGCGGTGCTCGTCCGCAAACAAGGATTTTGTGGGGGACTGGGACATGGGTACCCTTTATAAGTTGGGTAAATGTAAAAAACTACCTAATTTTTCCCTGCTTCTCTTTTCCCTCCCTTTCCTTTGATAGCAGGAAGTTGGCCTGCTCTATTTACCTGATGTTCCAGTTTTAGTAAAAACCCCCTTCACGCATTGATACTGAAACTCAGCAGCGGCCTCCAAATGACCACACTCCTCGACATTGCCAGCAAATATCGCCGCAGCCTGCAGTGGATAACCGGTATCCTGGTGACCTACAGCCTCGCCGGCTTCCTGCTACTGCCCTGGCTGGCGGAGCAGCAGGTAAAGGGCCTGCTGCAGGAGCGACTGCAGTTGGAGACCGACATTGAGTCGCTGTATCTGAACCCTTTCACCTTTTATACCGAACTTGTAGGGCTCAATATTGTTGAGCCTGATGGCTCAACATAGCTGTCGCTGGAGAACTTCAATGCCAATCTGCAGTTCATGCGCTTGCTCCTGCTGCAGGTGCGGCTCACGGATACTTCAGTTTCCGGGATGGACCTGTACCTGCAGCGGGAGTCGGAGACCAACAATACCCTGAGCACCCTCGCCGGGAGGTGGCAAGCAAGCCAGACTACAGAGGCTGTTGAGTCGCCGGAGAACTCAGAGCCTGGCGAGTTGTTCCCTCTTACTGTAGACCGCCTGCAACTGAGTAATCTGCGAGCGCACATTACCGACCGGGTTCCGGATGAAGTATTTACCAGCAGCGTGAGCCTGGACACGGCAACCATCACCAATCTCTCCACGCTTATGGACAGCCCGGGTAATCTTGACATGCAGATCAGCACGGATGAAGGTGCCCGGCTTCAGACCTCCGCCACATTCCATATCTCTCCCTTGCGCATTGAAGGTGATTTCTCCCTGAATGAGTTTGCCCTGGCACCTTTTTCGACATATGTAAGCTCCGCACTTCCTTTCAGTATTGATGACGGACAGTTACAACTGAGATTCAGTTACGGTGTTGATCTTGCCGGTGAGGAATTGAGGTTGGAGCTTGCCGGGATCAATGTATCTTTAGCGACCCTTGCCCTGTCCTCAACTGAAACTAACGGCCGCTTCCTGCAGCTTGGCGAACTTGCCCTTGAACAAGGCTCCGTGCGTATACCCGACAATAGCTCGACTATTTCGGATATCGCGATTAGTGGGCTGCAGATCACCGCTAACCGCGAAACCGATGGCAGCCTGGATTTGCTGCGACTCATTCCAGATCCGACAAACCCGGAAGCACAAGCGACTATTAATGAACCAGCTGGCAGCGAGACCAGGCCCAGGTCTATTGCCATTGACCAGGCACAATTGATCGAGAATCAGCTGACATTCACCGACCGCTCCCTGCGCAACACTTACACGCGCACAGCGAGCCTGAACCTGACCGTAAACGACATCAATAACCAGCCGGGCTCACAATTTCCCCTCGATCTATCCCTGGGCCTGGACTCGGGAGGGTTGGCGACATTGCAGGGAGACCTCACTGTACTTCCAGCAGTAGCGGCAGAAGCTGAGTTGATACTCGAAGGCCTGGAGCTCAATGCGCTGGCTCCCTTGCTTGCCGAATACACTACACTGAATCTGCAAAGCGGTGCACTCAGCTCTACATTGACTCTGATAGTCGATGAAGATGAGCCCTTTGCCACAACAGGGGACATCGCAATTGCTGACCTGTTGTTGATAGACACTGTGCGCGCAGCGCCTTTGCTTTCACTACCGACGCTGCAGGTAGACAGCCTGAACTACTCGATAGCCAACAATCGTGCAGAGGTGTCCGAGCTGTTACTGGCGGATTTGAGTATTCGGGTAATCATCAACGAAGACGGGTCCACCAATCTCGGGCAGAGTATTCGCGCCTCAGAGTCGACGTCACAGGAAACCTCTGTGACCGAGCCTGATGCAGAGACCGGGTCTTCATCCTTGCCCGCCATCACCCTGGGCCGAATAAGCCTGCAAGACGCGGCCATGAATTTTACGGACCGTGACCTGCCCTTTGAGTTCAATGCCAATGTGCAGGACCTGAACGCAGACATCAACAACATCTCCAACACCACCAGCGAACTGACCCGGGTTACCCTGGAAGGACAGGTGGGAGAGTTCGGCTTGATGCAACTGGATACCGAGCTCGATCCATTCAATTTCACCAATGCGGCCACCATCGACCTGCGCTTCAGCAATATCGACCTGCCCGGTGCCACCCCCTATGCCATCAAGTTTGCCGGACGGGAGGTGGATGCCGGCACCATCGGCCTGCGCCTTGAATACACCCTGGAAAACCAGAATCTGGTGGCGAACAACCGTATGACCCTGAATGACCTGGAACTGGGTGATGAGATCGACTATCCGGATGCCATGGACCTGCCGCTGGACCTGGCCATTGCACTGCTGAAGGACAGTAACGGCGTCATCGAATTCGAGGTACCGGTGTCTGGCGAACTGAACGATCCCGAGTTTGATCTCGGACCCGCGATACGACGTGCAATAGGTAATATCCTCACGAATATCGTTGCCGCGCCTTTCCGACTCCTGGGCAGCCTCGTTGGCGCCGGGGCAGATGCCAACATCGACCAGATCCGCTTCCTGCCGGGGCGCGCCGACATCGCCGCACCGGAACAGCAGAAACTGTTGCAGCTTGGTGAGGCCCTGACCCAGCGACCCGAGCTGTTACTGCAGATACCCCTGCTGCAGGGAGGGGAAAGCGACCGGCTTGCCCTGCAGACTGCGGCCGTGGATTCACGCATTGAAGATGCGCTTGCCAATACTGCCGATACGGAGCGATCTCTGGTTGAACGCCGAACGACGGTACTGGAGGCGCTCTACTCGGCCATAAATCCTGGCGCGGCGCTGGCAGATATTCGCACGGCACACACAACTCTGCCTGCAGTAACGACTGCAGACCAGAGCGATGCCTCGGCTGCCAGTGTCGAGAACACTGCCCTACCCCAGTTCGATGTGATCGCCTATAACAATGACCTGCGCGATCGCCTGATCGCCGCCGAACCCATAGGTGAAGCAGAACTCTCTGTACTGGCCAGTGAACGCCTTGCGAATGTCAGTGAGTATCTCACAAGCAACGCCTTACTCTCGGCGGCAAGATTGGTTCCCGACGAGGCGGTGACTGTCGAGGAAGATGAGGAAGGTTGGTTAGTGATGGAGTTCGGCTTGGGTTCTAAATAGGGACAGATTTATTTTCCAAAGGAAAATAAATCTGTCCCTATTTAGTACAATCCCTTGAGATCAGCATCAAATTCAATCAGAACCCGGGGATAACCCATCTCCAGAGCCAGGTTGGCATTCTGCTCGGCAAGATTGATATCACCGAGACGCATATAGGCCACCGCGCTGCGATAATGGTTTTGCGGATTCTGCGGTGCCGCTTCGAGTGCAGCGCTTAAAGACTGCTCCAGCAATTCACGATCACCAATACTGCCGGCGGCAATTATCAGGCTCTGCAGGTGGTCTACAGCATTGGGATTGATGGCGAGGTTTTCCCGCGCCAGTTCCACTACCTGCTGGAATATCTCCCTCGCTGATTCTGGCCCCTCATCATGCCAGATGGCATCGCCAAGATTTGCCAACACTCTGTCGTCGTTCGGCACTGCCGTTGATGATGCCCGGTAGAGATCGGCGGCTGCCGCGAAATCACCTTCGAAGAAATAGGCGGTGGCAAGATTGTCTTCAAAGCCGGCACGGCGACTCGAAGGGCCGGACTGCAAGACCTGCAGCAAGTATTCCCTGGCTTCGCTGAACTGCCCCGCCAGCAATAACAAACCCGAGTAACTGTACTGATATCCTTCATTCTCGGGGCGCAGCCGGATTGCCATCGCGGCCGGTTCCAGAGCTTCCTCATAACGCCCCTGGCTGAAGTACAGATTCTGCAGGTTGGCATAGGCCTCGGGGCTACCGGGGTTGCGCTGGATGAGTGAAAGCAGAAGTCGTTCCGCTTCATCGTAACCACCTGACGCTTCCCCCAGGGCACGGGCCAGGGCGATCTGTGCATTATAGTGCTCAGGATTGGCCGCGAGCACTTGCCTGAATTCTTCAATCGCACGATCCGCCTGTCCCGACCTGCGGTAGAGCTGGCCCAGGGCAAAATGTGCTTCCGGTGCCTCCTGCAACAGGGTTAATGAGCGAAAACAGGATCGCTCCGCATTGCTGAAGTAATCTGGGTTTCGCTCCTGGTTATAGAGTGTCAGGTAATAATTACAAAGTGCGGTTAAGGGCAAGGCAAAACGACTATCCGCCTCAATCGCTGCCTCTGTGAATGCGAAGCCTTCTTCCGATACAGGATCAATCGCAAATTCCTGCTGCCCTCTCAGGTAAAGATCATAGGCGCGCGCATTGTTCGTCAGTTCAGGCATGACGGCCTGCTCGATATCAAACTGGTTAAACACCGCGTTGGCGACCAGCTGGTTAACTGCAGCGAGTTCGGCCTCCAGGAATCTTTCTTCAAAGACACGGGTACCCGATTGTGTGTCGGTCACCCGGACGATGATGGTGGCGTCATCTTCATCATTCTGAATCTCTCCGGTAAGGAGATAACGCACGCCAAGCTGTTCACCCAATACACGCGGGGGTTGGCCGCTGTCGACACCTTCGATGGCATCCTCCGGCAACACCCGAATACCGGAGACTCGCAACAGGCTCTCGGTTATATCGCCCGCGAGGAATTGCAGGTGAGATTGGGTTGCGAATTCACCCAGACTGAAAGGTAGTACGGCGAGCGTCACGATCTCATCGCTTGCCACCGGCGCTTCTGCATCCCAATGGCGGGAAATCACCGCCGAGACAGCAATCACCGACACCACAATAAGCCCCAGTGCAGTTATCGCCTGGGCATTAACCTCGGGCCGGTTCTCGGGGGTGGTCTTGATGAACCGGGTCTTGGAAAAGTCATAGATCCAGGATACAACGGCGACGATCGGGATTCCGATAAGGGTAGCCAGGATAAGAGCTCTGGAAATCCAGATTGGCAGCGAGAGCGGGTCTTCTGCCACATCGACCACTTGCAGAAACAGCCACATGACGGCGGCATACAAGGCCACCGCCTGAAAGACTTTGCGCTCTATGAGCGCCTGGATGAAGTAACCCATTTCTCTCTCGTTTTTTTTTGGATCAGCTTACCAGCGGTGGATTGTCTTGCATAGAATCGATAAACCCGTCGATTAACAGGGATCAACCAAGCAGGGCTGAATAATTTTCCATTGAAGGAGGGGCCAGAATAAAAATGCAGTACTGAAGTGCTGTATTTTTTACTCTGAACTTCTATTTATTTAGCTACCAGGCAACAGCCTTCCCTTCCCAATCCAGAAAGTTCAGCGTAGGTTCTGCGGGCAAGGCTTCGACGATCTGCAGCAATCGCTCAGCCACAAAGTCCGGTGAAAAGAGTTTGTCCGGGGAGACTCCCTGCTGGAAGGGGGCCGACAGTGCAGTGTCTGTAGTGCCGGGATGGAATGCCAGGAAACGGGTGTTCCTGGCGAAGCGACGGTGCTCTATGGCCGCCGTCTTGAGCAGCATGTTCATGGCCGCCTTGGAGGCGCGATAGGCATACCAGCCGCCCGCGCGATTGTCCTCGATACTTCCCACCCGTGCGCTGAATACAGTGACGGCATTATGGCCATTGCTCGGCATCAATGGCAGCAGGTGCTTGAGCCACAGAATTGGAACAAACGCATTCACCTCAAACACGGCATGCAGCGCATCACGATCGACTGACTTGAGCCGCTTCTCAGGCGCTATAGCATGCTGATGTAGCACACCATTGCAGATGAACAGACGGTCGATGGAGAATGATGCACTACCCAGATCCCTGGCAATGCCGGCCATGGACTCCTCACTGTTATCCGATTGCAGCCAGTGCAGTCCCGGATTGGAAGCAGTCGCGGCCTGCTTGTCTTCTGGCGAGCGGCTGATAGCGATCACGTGACGATCTGCATCTGCCTGCAACAACTTGGTGATCAAGGCCTGCGCAATACCCCCACTCGCGCCGACTACTATGGCCGTCTTTACCTGACTGTGATTCATCGGCGCCCGCAAGAGTCAACATCGGTAAAGGTGTCGCAACGCTCGCAGCGTCTCTCACCGACTAACAGGTAGGATATGGCGTAGCGATTGCGGGCAAACAATCTATAGGCGATATCGGCGAACCAGCGAATCAATGGCCAACGCAGTATCACCAGCCAGGGTTTCCTGCCGACCGCCCGCCACGCACAACAGGTCACATCGAGCCCATAGATCATAGATCCATCGGCAAATTCACCATGCAGGTATCGATCAGCCTCACTAACATCGATATGGGGATAACGTGCCACAAAATCCTCGTCGTAGATATCCGCAAAGCAAAGCCTGCCAGCCGTATCCAGTGCTCGCAGCTGACGCATCTCCGCCGCACACAGCGGACAGGTACCATCGAAGAATAGTGTCAGTGGATAGCGCATCTTATGCATTAGATATAAAAGAAAATAGTTGAATACTATCTGCCGCATCGATGCTTCAGGCATCGACCTTGGGCAGCCCGGCAAAGCCATCGGGTCAGATGGCAAACAGTGGCGGTATCAGCAGACCTGCGAGGCAAACCTATAGCGGACAGCGAGACTGTAACAGCAAAAACCCTCTCAATCACAACTACGCTGAAAGCGTCGAGGTGGATTAGATAGGGATTCCTGTTCCTGGCATATGCGAGGAGTCATCGCTGCCTTGTTGCCAGGCGCAGCGTGTACACGGTAGACATAAAGCAGGCTGGAAGAAGGATCGCCATCCAGCGTGTACTTGTTCCAGTGGCCTGTCGAGAACTGCCGTAGCTCACGCGCAGTGCATATGGCAAGCGGCCGGTATCGAGAGCAGCCGGGCAACTATGTCCAAACTGATGGTTTGGCATGGTCATCAAACAGCTTCTATTTGCGCATGGGATTGGCAACAGGATTGTGTAAAGAAATCTCACCACCGGTTCGTAAAAAAGGTAAAGTGGGACCTGCAGGCAAAACCCCATTTCAACAGCGACCAAGTTACTTAATTGTGAGTGTACCCACAGAATCCGCCCTGAAGAGAGAGCTGGTCTGGCTCGGTGTGAGTGGCAGCGCCGTCCTGTGCGGCGGTGGCGCCTTGCTGGGTCTGTACTGGCACCCAGAGCGGGCCCTGCAATGGTTGGCCCAAACCCTGCTGATTTGGCTATTCCTGCTGCATCAGGCCTGGCTCCGCCTGCCGCTGAATCGACCTGCTGCAGACGCGCCTCTGTACAGCGACCTGGGCTGGGGCAATCGACTGACCTTGCTGCGGGCGTGCTTGATTGCTGCCACTGGCGGATTTCTGTTGCAGCCCTGGCCCGAAGGACGGTGGTTGGCCTGGGTACCGGGTTGGGTATATTTCTTTGGCGCGATATTTGATCGCGTCGATGGCTACGTGGCCCGACGCACCAATCATAGTAGCCTGTTTGGCAATGACCTGGACAATGTCTCCGACGCCCTGGGCCTGGCTATCGTGTCCCTGCTGGCTTTAGGCTATGGCCAGATTCACTGGAGTTACCTGCTGTTTGGTGTCGCGTATTACCTGTTTCACTGCGGCCTGATGTGGCGCCGGTTCAAGGGTCTGCCGGTCTACCCGCTGCCACCCTATATGCATCGCCGGGCCTGGGCCGGGTTCCAGATGGGTTTCCTGGTAGTCGCAATCTGGCCCTGGTTCTATCCCCCCACCACCACCCTGGCCGGCTTTGCCTTCATGCTACCAGCCCTGATTGGATTTGCCGTGGACTGGTTGTTTGTCAGTGGCCGCCTCGATCCCGATGCTCCCCGGGTGAAAGAAAGCCTGCGCAGGCTGGTCAGCTTCAGCGCCCTGTATTTCCAGCCCCTGATGCGACTTCTGATTCTGGGGCTCCTGCTCTGGTCCCTGCAGCGCAACAGCTTTGAGCCTGGCTGGTTTATGCTGTCGGGCTTTTTGCTCGCCACGGCCATGATTGTCTTCGGCATCGCCGGTCGTGCCGCCTGTCTGGCCATGATTGGCCTGGTAGCCAGTTACTATGCGGAGATCACCATGACTACCATAGAAGCAGTGTTGTATTGCTGCATCGTCTGGGTGATGCTGCTGGGTACTGGCCGTTTCAGTCTGTGGCAACCAGACCAGGCCTGGCTCCACCGCTACGACGGCGCCTGAGCACTATGAGACGCTACTTGCCAGCACTCACCTGGTTTCTGGCCCTGCTGCTTGTAGCGTGGGTTCTATCCAGACTGCCACTGGTAGCGATGTGGCAGGGCATTGCCAATCTGCATTTGCTGCAGTGGGTGCAGTGGCTAAGCCTGAATCTGCTTATTATTGCCCTGCTGGCAGGGCGCTGGCTTATTCTTACCCGGGCCATGGGCCTGCCCCTTGGACTGGGGCAACTGCTGCGACTGCGCCAGGCCGGCCAATTTATCAGTTTTGTGACACCTGGCCCCCAGTTTGGAGGTGAACCCTTGCAGGTGTATTGGCTGTGGCGCCGCTACGGGACGCCGGGGCATAGTGCATTTCTGGCTGTGGGTCTGGATCGCTTCTATGAATTATGGATCAACTTCGCCATTCTGTTGCTGGCCGTTGTAGCCCTGGCCAGCACCATGAGCAAACTGGCCGTTGACTGGACGGGCATTGCCTGGGTGTTGCTGCTGCTGGTGCTGATACTATTGGCCGTGGCCTGGTTGCTATTGCGTCATCCGCAGCGCCTGCAAGCCTGGGTTGAGCGCCTGACCCGACCCTGGCAGGCCCATCCCCGCCTGGGGCAATTGCACACGCATTTTTCTGAGCTGCATGGGGCACTGCAGGCGCTCATCGCCAACAAACGCGGAGCGCTGGCGACGGCCATCCTGGTATCGCTGCTGGCCTGGGCAGGGATGATTCTCGAATTTGGACTGCTGCTGCGCTTCTCGGGGCTGGAAGTTCAGGCAACGCAGTTCCTGCTGCTATTTACCGTATTGCGCCTGAGCTTCCTGCTGCCCCTGCCGGGTGGCCTCGGCAGCATGGAGGCAGGGATGCTGTGGGCGTTTCAAGCCCTGGCCCTGCCCCTGTCGACGGCGGCAGGTTTGATCGCTTTGATGCGCCTGCGTGATGTGCTGGTGCTGGTGTTCAGCGCCCTGTTACTGCCGGGGCTGACTAGTGGCAAGACCTCAGCCACCGAAGTCTCTTGAAAACGATGCCCAGCAGTCCGCGTTCTCCCACAGTCGCGCCGTGAAGCGGCCGGAGCCGGGGGGTTCGATGGCGGCTAACAGTTTGTCGCAGATGATGCGGGCGAAATGTTCCAGGCTGGGATTGAGTCCGGCAAATTCCGGCAGGTCATTGAGCAGCTTGTCGCCAAAATAGGCGAGCACTGCCTGCATCTCTTCCTCGATCTTGACGATGTCCACGAGGTAACCATGCTGGTCCAGGGCTGCCGCTTCCAGCCGCACTTGCAGGATATAGTGATGGGAGTGGGGGTCGTTCTCTGCACCCCAGTCACCCCCGATGAGGTAATGCTGTGCGATGAAATCCTTTTTTACGGCCAGAGTGTACATGCTGTCTTCCTGTTTAAGACTGATAATTGAAAATAATCTGCATGGCGTGCTCCGGGTTGCTGTCCAGAAGCTGGTAAGCCTGCGCGGCTTCACGCAGAGGCATGCTGTGGGTAATAAACTGTGCGGGCTGGCACTTTTTAATCTGTTCCCAGGCCACCGCAAAGCGTCGCGCCTTGGTCCAACGGCCGCTGAGCTCCGGTGCCAGGCTGCTCACCTGGCTGCTGACGATACTGATGCGATTACGGTGAAAGCGCCCGCCCAGATCCAGCTCCACAGGCTTGTTGCCGTACCAGCTTCCCACCACGATGCGCCCGCCATAGCCACAGAGCTCGATGGCCAGATTCAGGGCCGCCGGATTGCCGCTCAGTTCCAGTACCAGGTCGGCTCCATCGCTGGCATCGCCGGCCTGTAGGTGTTGTTGCAGGGCGGCCATGTCCTGCTCCTGCCGGGGATCGAACACGGTCACGCCCAGTTGCTGCGCCATCTTGCGGCGCCTGTCCATAGCGTCCACTGCGGCCAGCCAGGACAGGGGGAAATTGACCAGCGCACTGGCGGTCAACAGACCCACAACCCCCATGCCAAGCACCAGCACCCGCTCACCGATGCGGGGATGGGCATCGAGGACAAGGTTCACGGCGGTTTCGGAATTGGCCAGAAACACGGCATCGCGAAGATTGATGCCTTCGGGCAGGCGAATCAGTTCTTCAGGCTTTGCCAGATAGTGACTGGCATGGGGTTGAAAGGCGAACACCGCCTGGCCCAGCCAGGCCGGGTCGACGCCGTCACCCAGCGCGTCCACCACGCCCACACTGGCGTAACCGTATTGCAGTGGATAGCGGATGCTGTCAGTGCCCAGGGCCGAGAGACTGGCATCGAGGGCGAGTGTGTCCGGCACCTGTCCCCGGTACACCAGCATCTCGGTGCCGGCACTGATGGCAGAGTAAGAGGTCTTTACCAGGCACTGGCCTGCCTGCGGCGGTGACAGGGTCTGCTCCCTGACTTCCACGGCATAGGGCTTGCTGAACCAGAGCTGTTGCGCATTCAACCCTTGCATGTGGTAGAACCGTTGTAGTGGAGTTCGCCCCACACGATCATGTCCGCGCCGGCCTGACCGGAATTCAGCGACCGGATATCCATGACCCGGTTGGAGCCGGCAGACTGCAGATCACCGACCGCCTTGTAGCCGCCCACCAGTTTGGGCGCAATGGTAAGCACCACGGCATCCACCAGTCCTGCCTGCAGGAAGGCAGTAATCACATTGGCACCCCCTTCCACCATCAGGCTTCGAATGCCTCGTGATCTTAGTAGCTGCATGGCCGCGCTCAGGCATACCTGGCTGCCGCCTTCTTCGGCAGCAGGCACCGAGAGCACCTCGGCATGCTCGCCAAAGTGTTCGCGCTCGGTCTTCGCCGTGAGAATCCAGCAAGACTTGTCGGGGTGATCACAGAGCTTGGCGCTGGCGGGCGTGCGTAGTTGACTGTCCAGTACAATAGGCTGCGGGTTGGGTCCATCCCAACTGCGCACGGTAAGCTGCGGATCATCACTGAGCAGGGTACCGATGCCGATCAATATGCCGTCGTGGAGACTGCGCAATTGGTGGGTCACCCGCAGCGATTCCTGGCCGCTGATACTTAGAGTCTCACCACTGTGGGTAGTAAGGCTGCCGTCCCAACTCTGGGCATAGGCCAGGGTCGTAAAGGGTCGGTCGTCGGATTGGAAGGCATCGCTACGCGCACGCCACCAGTCTTCAATCCGCTGATTGAGATTCGACTCGGTCACTGTCGCTGGCCTGGGAGGCTGGGTTGGGCACGTGCAGCATATGATTCATACGCTCGGCCTTGGTGAGAAGGTAGTGTGAATTTTCCGGGTGTACGGTGCAGGGCATGTCCACCCGTTCATTGACCCTGATGCCGTCGGCTTGCAAGGCACTGATCTTGTCCGGATTATTGGTAATGAGGCGTACCGAGTTTATGCCAAGGTCTTCGAGAATCAGTGCCGCCAACACGTAGCTGCGTTCATCGGCGCCGTGTCCCAGCATCAGATTAGCATCGACGGTATCGTGGCCTTCATCCTGCAGGTTGTAGGCATGAATTTTCTGTAACAGACCAATGCCCCGCCCTTCCTGGCGCAGGTAAACCAGCACTCCGCGACCTTCGGACGCAATGCTTTGCAGGGCTCGATCAAGTTGCTCACCACAGTCGCAACGTCGCGAACCGAATATATCGCCGGTCAGACATTCCGAGTGCACGCGCACCAGCACGTCGTCACCAGCCAGATCATCACCCATATAGAAAGCAAGATGAGCCTTGTCATCCAGGGTGTTGCTGTAATAGCCGAGTTTGAATTCACCGTAATCGGTAGGTATACGGGCACTGGCAATGCGGGTTACTGAGGGAGCTGACATAACGATTCATCTTACGTTTTTGATGTAGCAGGGACAAGCAGAGACTCGGCCCAACCGGATCTCGTGGGGCCCGAGCTGCTGAGGCGACACATGTCTGTCCGCTCTAGCCGGGCCATCGCTGCGCTGGAGATTATTTACTGACGGATGCCTTCCAATTCAAATTGCAAAACCACCTCATCACCTACCAGGCCATCGGCAACACCGTAATCCATGCCCCACTGACTGCGCAACAGCGTAGTGCGGGCTGAAATGCCCAGGGTCTCTCGACCATGGCCAAAGGGATACTCGGCCCGTTTGTTCAGGGTGACGGCTAATTCTACCCTATGGGTCTGGCCCAACAGGGTCAGGTTGCCCACCAAGACACCTTGATCGGGATCGGCGCTCGAGGCAGAAAATCCGGTAGCTTCAAACACGATAGTGGGATGGCGCCGCGCATCAAGAAAGTCGCCGCCGCGCAGATGGTTATCGCGAGCCCTGTGATTACTGAAAATACTGTCCGCTTCGATCTCAATGCGACCGGAAACCAGTTCCCGGCTATCAGGATCATAACGAAAACTGCCTGAAGCCTCGAGGAACATACCCATCTGCCGCTGGTAGCCGATGTGTTCAACGGCGAAGACAATGGACAGGTGCTCATCATCGATTTCCCAGTCGGCGACTTCTGCGCTGACCGTGCCGGCGCATTTCAATGCGGCCAGGGTCAGCGAGCCAATGAAGAAGTTTTTCAGTGTCTGCATGTTGCCTCCTGTTGCTCTGTTCGGGTTTTGTTGGTTGTCATTGTTGGAACAGTTGCCATTATCGCAACAGAACCGTCCAGTTCTCCGCGCTGAATATGTCTGGCGTACTACGCACTCAGCTTACTGGCAGATCAACGGGGCTGATCGGCAAGCACGCGGGCGAGTTCCATCAGGGCAATGCCAACAGATCCGTATGTCCCACTCTGCAGCTTCCTGTGGCTACATGGGCATGGCGAAACTGCAGCCAGTCCTGCAGGGCCGCTGCGTCGATGGCCGGATTGCCATTCACTGCCTGGGCGATACCGTCAATCAGGGCGGCCACCAGTTCACTGTCCTTACCATCAAGTTGCCATGGACTGCTCGCCGTGTACACCTCGTAGCCCAGCCTTTCACACTGTTCCAGACTGTAGTCGGTGGCCCCCGGCCCCAGCGCCGGACCGAAGCCCTTGTCCCGTTGCTGGTCAAGATTAAACGCCGCCAGAACAGCCCCATCCAGCGGATGAACCGGTGTCCAGTCCGTGCTGCCATCGTAATTCAAGGCGGCATACAGTGCGGGCTTCTGCGACACACTCTGTTCCGCCATCGCATCCAGCAAGCGCTGCACAAACTCCGCTGACACCAGATCGAAGAGCGCCGAGGCCGTCACCAGTCGTGCATCGGCCAGGGGCAGGGTTTCGGTGCGCATCAAATCCAGCTCATAGACTTCAAGACCCGTGTGCAGGCTATGCCGCCGCCTGGCTTCGGCGAGCAGCGCTGCATCCTGGTCCACCAGGCGCCAGTGCAGTGGCGGATAATTATGCAACTCGGCGTCATGGCTTCCGATAAAGGTGCGCAGGGTAGAACCGGTGCCGGCCCCCAGGTCCACCACCGTGGCCGGCTGGGCCCCTGCCGCCTGCAGCCACTGCCGGGCGCTCTGCAATAGCACTTGATCCCGTGCTTCCCGATCAGCGGGCTCGCGCATGCTCAACCAGTCGATACTGAAGCCGCTCACTGACATGCCACCCGATTCAGCAAGTCAGACACGATAGCCCCCGTCTCTGTCCAGCGCGGCAAACGCGCTGCAGCCTGCTGCGCCCCGCGCTGCAAGCGGCGGCGCAAGCCTGGGTCGCTCAAGAGTTTCCGCAGTGCCAATGCCAAGGCTGCGCTGTCATCCGGCGGTACCAACAGGCCAGCCGATGCCGGCACCACATCCGGCACTGCCCCGGCCCGGGCCGCGACTATTGGCAGGCCCGCCGCCAAGGCCTCGGCGAATACCATGCCATAACCTTCGAAGCGTGACGGCAACACGAACACATCGGCCTGTTGGTACTCAGCCAGATGATCATCCACAACGCCGGCCAACTCAATCCGCTCCGACAGACCCAGGCTCTCCATCTGTTGACGCAAACGCGCTACCCAGGCCGGCGCCAGGCTATCGTCACCCACTAAACGGGCTCGCCATGGCAGGTCTTTGAGCTCGGCCAAGGCTGCCAGCAACACGTCATGGGCCTTGCGCGGTGTCAGCGATGCCAGTGTCAATAACAGCGGTGGTTCACCTGCACAGGGCGCAAAGTCCACAGACTCGGTACCCGGCAATGCCACGGTAATCTTTTCCTGCGGCAGCGCGAATCGCTCCACCAGGATGCGCCGCGTGTGGTCACTGGTGACAAGCGTTGCCCGGGCACAAGCCAGGGCACGGCGTTCTGACGCCAGCAACTGCGCCTGCAGTGATTCATCCAGACCCGACTCCAGCGCCAGTGGATGATGGCACAAGGCAAGCAATCGCAATCGGGCTGACTCGGCTTCGGCGATCGTATCGAGCACACCAAAGGCCAGGCCATCGATGATAACGGTGGACTGATCCGGCAAGGCTGCAAGCATTGCAGCAATGCGGGCCAGGCTGGCTTGATCTGGCTGCGGCGCACAATGTGGTAAGGACAGCGTTTCTATCTGCAGATTTCGTTGGCGCAGTTCGGCGACGAGGCGGCGATCGTAGTGATAACCACCGGTGAGTATTTCGAGATCGCCGGGATAGGCGAAGTAAATGGGACCGGGCATGACTAATGGGAGCATATTTGCCAGTGCCCGGCAATCTGCACGCTCACGGCATGTAATAGAACACAAGCAGGTGAGCCAGGATCACGATTGCCGTCAGGGTGAGGCGTAGATCAATATAGCTGTTCTTCACCGCGGCATTGCTCTCCGCGAACATAAAGCATGTGAAGCGTAATTCGAACAGCAAGACTAAAACGAAACCTGCCGACAGGCCGGCGACAGCGGTATGGGGACTAAAAAAACCCAGCAGCAAGCCGGCCCAAGCCAGCAAGGCAACAAGATTACTGCCAACAAGCAAAAAGCCGTTGAGAAATGAATGACTGCGGGCCAGCCCGTACCCCCACAGCGATCCCCCCAGAAACGCCAGGATCACGGTGCTGTAACTCAGGAACAGGGTCACCGCATCTTCAGCAGGCAATACACTGCCAGTAATCAGCAGATAGACTGGAATTAGAAACGGCAGTAAACCTGCGTATCCCAATCCTGCGATGACCGTGAACCTGTTTAGCATGAATTACCTTTCGTAGATCTCTTCTTACGCAGAAAAGCCAACATTGGTTCTATGTGCTTACGCAGTGCGAGTCTGTGAAGCCTTATAGCTTGTTTGAATGGCTCGCTTGGGGTAACAATAGCCGCACAGTGTTGTGTTTTCCCTGCAACACGTACCACCACCCTTCTCGAGAGCTAGTGATGCCAGCTGACAATCCAGATCAAATTATCCCGACCACCTTGATTGGCAAGTTCGTGCTTGGCATGTCAGCCATTGCCTTCATCGGCTATGGGCTTACCAGCCTCGTGTCACCGGATATACCAGCAGGGCTGGCTGGAATTGCTATCAGTAATGCAGATGGATTTGCAGAAGTGGGCGCCATGTACGGCGGACTGCAGACCGGTATTGGCCTGTTTTGCTTGCTGTCGCTTATAAAAGCAGATTTTTATCGGGCCGGCCTGGTCTTGCTGGCGTTGGCAATTGGCAGCTTGGCACTGGCACGCTTGCTCTCCGTTGTGGTGAGCACCGGTGAAGTTAGCGGCTATACCTATGGCGCACTCGCGTATGAGTTTGCAACCACAGGGTTTGCAGCGTATGCAATCTTGAAAGCGAAATGACACAGCACGAATACATCTTCATTGCCGTCTCCATCATCCTGGGTTTGGCCATCACAAGGCTTCTACACACCATGGCCATGATTACCCGGGCTTATCGCAGAGTGATATTTCATTGGTCCTCTGTTATCTGGGCCTTCTCTATCATGCTCTACATACTCCAGCTATGGTGGGTTGGCTGGGAACTGCGGGTGATTGAGCAATGGTCGTTTATCGACTTTATTGTGCTGGTGTTTGGCTCCGCCGCTCTCTATGGCGCAGCGGAAATGGCATTGACGTCGCCAGACGAAGGGAATGTGAACATGCTGGAAAACAGCCAGGACCTGGGCCGTCTTTCCGCCCTCTCGATGCTGCTGTATTTCCTGGTCGGACCCTATGTCAATATCTTCATGTATAACAATGCCGTTTTCCCATCCCTGGCGGTGCCCTCGATCGGCATATTGCTCATGGCATTTGTGATTTTTTTGCCTGCGCGTTTTGGGCTTTGGTCGGTATTGTTTGCCTTGTATTCTGTTTGTGTGTTGCTGCTTACTATTTAGTAGATAGGTAAAAGGCGGTTAATAGGGACAGATTTATTTTCCCTTGGAAAATAAATCTGTCCCTATTAACCGACTATCTCCTCACTGGCCTCTTCTTCCCGGCTGAAGCCGGTCGCGCTGGCTTCTTGCCGACTTTAGGCTTGCCACGCTTCATGGATTTGTTTTTGTCTTTCGTCTTCCCTGCAGTTTTCGACTTTGGTTTTGACTTTGGCTTTCGGCGCACAGGGCGATCAGCGAAATCAGCATCGTGCGCTGCACCCGAAGACTGTTCCGTTTCACCAGTGAAGCGGGTGATGTTCAGTCGCTTCCTGGCGATGCAGGTGTTTTTCAGATCCTTGAATATCTCCGCCGGCATATCGAGAGGCAAGTCCACCGTGCTGTAACTATCGAAGATATTGATGCGCCCGATATCTTTGGCATCCAGCCCGGCTTCGTTGGCGATGGCGCCGACAATATTGCCAGGCATCACGGAATCATTGTGACCGATATCGATACGGAAGCGCTCCATTCCCTTTGCAGGCGGCGCCGACTTATCGGTTCTCGACTTGTAGCTTTCTTTATCTTTGCTCCGACCCGCTTTACCGCCAGCCTGTTTGTCCCGGCGACCGCGGCTACCTTCGCTACGCGTGTCCGGGCCTTCCTTATGCCAGGAAGGATCGAGTTTGGGTGTGGGCTGGTGTTTCAGTAGCAAGGCAGAATCCCCCTGCACGATTTTCGCCAGGGCCGCTGCAATCTCTATCGCTGGCACATTGTGTTCCGACTGATACTGCTCGACTAACTGGCTGTACAGATTAAGATCGCCGGCCGCCAGGGTATCGGTGATGGTCTGCTTGAACTGGGCGATGCGCTTGTCGTTGATCATCTCCGTTGAGGGCAGTTCCATCAATTCGATTTTGGAACCGGTGGCGCGCTCGATGGCGGCCAGCATGCGACGCTCGCGTGGCGCGGCAAACAGGATGGCATCACCTTTACGCCCGGCGCGTCCGGTACGACCGATGCGATGGATATACGCCTCATCGTCGTGGGGGATGTCGTAGTTAATAACATGGCTGATCCGATCCACGTCGAGACCACGGGCGGCCACGTCAGTAGCGACCAGAATATCCAGTTCCCCCTTCTTCAGCTTGGCGATGGTGCGCTCTCGCTGCGCCTGGGCAATGTCACCATTGAGTGCGGTGGCGGCAAATCCCCTGGCCGACAGTTTCTCTGCCAACTCGGTGGTGACTATGCGGGTGCGCACGAACACGATCATGGCATCGAAAGTCTCGGCTTCCAGAATGCGGGTCAGGGCATCCAGCTTGTGGGTGCCACTGACCGGCCACACTCGCTGGCGGATCAGATCGGTGGTGGCTTTCTTGGCGGCAATGGTCACCTGCGACGGTTGGTTGAGATGGCTGTTGGCAATGCGCCGCACCTCGGCAGGCATGGTGGCAGAGAACAGGGCAATCTGCCGCTTCGGCGGCGTCTGCTCGAGGATCCATTCCACATCATCGATGAAACCCATGCGCAGCATCTCATCGGCTTCATCCAGCACCAGGGTCTGCAAGCCTTCCAGCTTCAGTGTGCCCTTGCGCATGTGATCCATCACCCGCCCCGGCGTACCCACTACCACATGTACACCACGTTTGAGTGCACGGATCTGGCCGCTGTAGTCCTGACCGCCATACACCGGCAAGACATGAAAATCCTTCAGATAGGTCGCATAGGTCTGAAACGCCTCCGCCACCTGAATCGCAAGCTCCCGAGTTGGAGTCAGTACCAGCACCTGGGGGTTTTTCCGCGAGATATCCAGCCGCGACAACACCGGCAGCGCAAACGCGGCCGTCTTGCCAGTACCGGTCTGGGCCTGACCCAACACATCCTTGCCAGCCAGTAACAGGGGAATGGTCTGCGCCTGAATGGGTGATGGCGTCTCATAACCCACGTCCTGCAGGGCCTGAATCAGGGGCGCGATGAGATTTAGCTGGTCAAACATGGTTGCCGCTTCGGTGGTCATAGTAGGCTCAATAGTGAGGATGGAAACTGGACAGCGAGCGCCCAAAACCGTTTCGGGTTGTTAAGCGGGCGCGGAGTGTAGCATGGGTGGGCGGGAAAGTCGGGTTTTTGAGTGATTCAGACCTCAGGGCCAGTTAGGGGTCCAGAAGTCTCCGACGGGCTTTTAAATCATCCCTTAGCCCACTTATTTGTTAACATGGCAGGCAATCAATGCATCCCGGACGGGTTCCCCATGGCTGAACATGAAAGCGTAAACCTCGCAGTTTTTTGCGATTTCGAGAACATCGCACTCGGTGTGGAAGACGCCAAGTACGCCAAGTTCGACATCGGGCTGGTGCTGAAGAAGCTGTTACTCAAGGGCAGCATCGTGATCAAAAAAGCCTACTGCGACTGGGACCGTTACAAAGGCTTCAAACCAGCCATGCATGAAGCCGCGTTTGAGCTGATCGAAATCCCTCATGTACGGCAGTCCGGCAAGAACTCTGCGGACATTCGCATGGTGGTGGATGCGCTCGACCTTTGTTATACAAAACCCCACGTGGATACGTTTGTAATCCTTTCCGGTGACTCTGACTTCTCACCGCTGGTGAGCAAACTCAGGGAGAACAACAAGATTGTTATTGGCGTAGGGGTCAAGTCTTCCACATCCGATCTGTTAATGGCCAACTGTGACGAATTTATCTTCTACGATGATCTCGTGCGCAGCGAGCCGAAACAGCGAACCCGACGCAAGCGCGGTGGCAGTGAGAAGAAAGCCTCAGCAAAGGAATCAGTCGAAGACAAACGCCATGAGGCCTTCGACCTGGTTCTGGAAACCTTCGAAGCCCTGCAGGCCGAGCGCAGCAGCGGCAATGGTATCTGGGGTTCGATGATCAAGCAGGCATTGAAGCGGCGTAAGCCCGGCTTTAATGAATCCTACTATGGCTTCAAGACCTTCAGTGAATTGCTCGAAGAGGCAGCCAAGGCGGGGCTCTTGAAGTTGCAGTATGACGAGAAGTCCGGCGGCTATATCGTGCTGGCGACCAAGGGCAACTGAACATAATAGGGACAGATTTAGTTTCCATGGAAACTAAATCTGTCCCTATTATGTTCATCTATCCAATTATGAGTTGAGGCGCGGCCGCAAGAGTGGAACCGCTTGTCTGGATAATAGTACTGCTGCTTCTGATAATCGTCCTGCAGGTGCTTGCGCAGCGTTCCAGCAAGCCTGTTGAGTATCGGTATACGCAGCGAGCAGCGCTTTTCACTGCGGCGGAACGGTCGTTTTACGGTGTGCTGTCTTCTTCAGTTGAAAAGCCTTTTGTTGTATTCGCCAAGGTCAGGGTGGCGGACATTCTCACACCAGAGAAGGGACTTGCCAGCAACATAAGACAAGGCGCGTTTAACAAGATCTCCAGTAAGCATTTCGACTTTGTTTTATGTAGAGACGATGACCTATCGGTTGTATGCGCAATAGAGCTGAACGACAGGTCTCACGATTCAATGAAGCGGCAACAGCGCGACAGATTTTTGGCGAACGCTTACGAAAGTGCGAATCTTCCATTGATTCAAATTCCCGCCAAACGCGCATACAGCAAATCGGATATTCTGGAACATCTAAGATCAGCCATTACCAGCTAAGTAATCGCCACTGTATCGTTCCAGTTCGGCTGGGTGTGGCGGTATCCACATAATAGGGACAGATTTATTTTCCTGGGAAAATAAATCTGTCCCTATTATGTTCCTTGCTTTCTGCTTGAAATAGGAGGACACTGGACGAACACTTCGTCTTTCTTCGAGAAAGTTTGTCTGCCAGACAAACAATGAGCAAGCTGCCTTAGCGCTCGCCCCATACTTTCCCCTCGAATACCGATCTGTCAAAAGCCGTTTTGCAATTGCTTTAAGCGATCCTGAGCAGTGCATCTAGCACTTCAATGTGGCATCAAAAACGGCCTATATCCGTTATTACCAACCAGATCATCGATGGTGCCAACCATTGAGAATATGCAGCACGAGGCGTTAGATGAATGATATCTCTGTCAGTGAACTTAAGTGCCCAGGAGTTCAACGACGATGTTGAGGTTTCCCAATCCTTCCCGAAGCTACGACGACAGCAAAAAACGTATTTGCTTCTGGGGTTATGACAGCGCCATCGAAGTGTCATTTTTTATTGATATAGACACTCTAAAGCTTCTGAGCCCGGAAATGAGTGATATCGAATCTGGCTTTCTGGAAACTTTCGACGACGAGCGCGACCACATCAACGCGATGGCCAGCAAGGTTTACCGGGAGGGTAGTAACCGCTCCTATTCCTATATTCTGCTTGCAGCAGATGCCAGGAAATAATTTTGCTTACCCGGCAAGAGATTAATAGGGACAGATTTATTTTCCTCGGAAAATAAATCTGTCCCTATTAATCCAAACCCTTACGCAATAAATTGTTGCGTTCTTAAGTACCCACCGGATTCCCGACAGATTCTCATTTATCCAATTTTGGCGTATTGTTGTTCGATGGAATTCAAGGACTACTACGACATACTCGGTGTCGAGCCTGATGCTGACAAGCCAGCGATAAAGAAGGCCTACCGGCGTCTGGCCCGGAAATACCATCCCGACGTGAGTTCCGAACACGGGGCTGAAGCCCATTTCAAGGAAGTCTCTGAAGCCTATGAAGTGCTCGGCGACGATACGCGCCGTGCCGAATACGATCAGCTACGCAAATACGGTAGCAAGGGCGAGCGCTTTACTCCACCACCGGGTTGGACCGGCGGTGCTGGTGGCGGCGATAGCTTCGAATTCCAGGGTGGCGACTTTTCCGAGTTCTTTGCCAGCATGTTTGGGGCAAGGGCTGGCTCGGGTCAACGCAGTAGTCGCGGGTTTACCAGTAGTGAGGATTTCACATCCAGGCGCGGGCAGGATGTGGAAATCGACCTGCCTGTTTTTCTTGAAGAAACTCTCAGCGAAGAAGCGAAGTCCATCGAGTATCGCCTGCCCCATTACGGCGAAACGGGCCGTCTCAAGGATATCAAGAAAACCCTCAAGGTTAAGATTCCGAAAGGTGTTATCGATGGCGAACGCATTCGCTTGAAAGGACAGGGTGGCCCGGGCTACGGCAGTGGCGCCAGTGGAGACCTGTATCTGCGCATCAGGCTGGTACCGCACCCGCTGTTTGATGTGGTCGGGAACGATCTCAACATTACCCTGCCGGTTGCTCCCTGGGAAGCCGCGCTCGGCGCCACGGTGACGGTGCCTACCTTAAGCGGCAAGATCAGCCTGACCATCAAGCCGGGCAGCCAGACCGGGCAGAAGTTACGGGTCAAGGGCAAAGGCCTGGCGAGTAAACAGGGCCAGGGTGATCTTTACGTCATACTCAAAGTGGTGATGCCGGAAAAAGTTGATGAAAAGACCAAACAGCTCTGGGCGCAGCTCAAGTATCAGGCCGATTTTGATCCACGCAAGAATCTAGGGGGCTAGCGATGACTGAATACGACATCGAGCTAAAGCTGATAGATATCTGTGATGAATTAAAACTCAGCGAGGAAACCTGTGTGGAGCTGGTCTCCTGCGGCATAGTGAAACCGCCCGGACGCACGCCCGATGAATGGGTCTTCGACCTCACCATGGTAAGCGTGGCCAAACGCGCTATTCGCTTGCGGCAGGAGCTGGAGCTTGACTGGTCGGCAGTGGCCCTGGTGCTGAACCTGCTTGACGAACGAGACCAGTTACGACTCGAAAACCAGACCTTACAACAGCGGCTGGAACGCTTTTTGCTCGAAGAACAGAGCTAGAGTTTAATAGGGACAGATTTATTTTCCTCGGAAAATAAATCTGTCCCTATTAAACTCAGCCGATGAACGAATCCCTCCACTACTTGTCTCTTCACCAGGTTGCCAAGCTGATAAAAACCAAACAGCTCTCCCCGGTTGAGCTAACACGCCATATGCTCCAGCGAATCGAATCGCTGGACGGCAAACTACACAGCTATGCCACCGTTACCCACGACCTTGCCCTACAGCAAGCCAGACAAGCCGAAGCGGACATCATGGCGGGCAACTACAAGGGTCCTCTTCATGGCATCCCCGTAGCCATCAAGGATCTGTGCTACACCAAGGGCATCAAAACCATGGGCGGCCTGAAAGTCCGCAGAGATTTCATACCGGATTTCAATGCCACCGTTGTCAACAAACTCGCTGACGCAGGCAGTGTGCTGCTGGGCAAACTTGCCCTCACCGAAGGCGCCCTGTCCGGCTACCACAAAGACTTCGAGATACCGGTGAACCCCTGGGGAGAAGAACTCTGGGCGGGCGTCTCCTCCAGCGGCTGCGGTGTGGCCACGGCGGCAGGTCTCTGCTTCGGCTCACTGGGTACAGACACCGGCGGTTCGATTCGCTACCCGTCCATGGCCAACGGGATTGTGGGCCTGAAGCCGACCTATGGCCGGGTAAGCCGCTATGGCGTTATCGAACTTGCTGGCTCGCTGGACCATGTGGGCCCCATGACCAGATCCGTTGTCGATGCGGCGATCATGCTTGAGGCAATTGCCGGCAAGGATGACAGGGATCCAAGCTCGCTCGATGCGCCCTTCACATCAAGAGCCGATAATGTGAACGCCGACTTGTCCGGCATCAGGATCGGTGTCGACGAGGATTACATCTCAAACGGTACGGACCCCGGCCTGGTTGATGCCATACAGGAAGTGATTCAAAGCTTGCAGTATCTTGGTGCTGAACTCGTCAACGTGAACATGCCAAAAGATGATCCCATGGAGCTGCGCAATGCCTGGATTCCAGTCACTGCCTATGAGGCTGCGCGCGCACATGCAGAATTTTATCCCTCTCGCGCCGATGAATATGGCGGCTATCTGGGGGACGCGTTGAAGATCGGGCATGAGATGAGTGAGCAGGACTATGCACAGGCTACTCAGCGAAGACAGCAGATTGCCGAGCGATTTGAAGCTGAACTGAACAAAGTGGATGCCGTGATCTGCCCCTCTGGAGGTTCCGTTTTCCCGGTGGAGAAAGCCATTCAATACGGCGATATGGAAACCCTGAGACCTGTGATACGCAAATTCCAGGGACAGTTTACGCTGCCTGCAGATCTGGCGGGGACACCAACACTCACAGTGCCTTGTGGGTTTTCAGAGCGGCAATCTCCTTATGCGGTGCAGCTCCTGGGTCGCAGAATGTCTGAAGACACTCTGTGCAGGACAGGGTCTGCGTATCAATCGATTACCCGGTGGCACGAACAACATCCACGAATGTAACGCTGCCGGTGATGGGCGCTGATCCACGCCCTGCCGATTAGCGTTTAAGGACAGGATCAGAGTAATAATACAGTACCGTATTATTACTCTGACCACTCTACTAAAGCTCTTGGAGAGATTAAATGGGAACTAAACGTAAAGGATTTTCACTGATTGAAATTCTGGTCACTCTCGCAATTCTGGGTATTCTCGCAGCGATTGCCATTCCGGCCTACCAGAACTATAGGCTGACTGCCACTCTGTCGCAGGCGTTTAGTCTTCTGGATGAAGAGCGGATCAAGATTGAACTCTATTATGAAACTCATAACGCAATGCCGCAGAAAGGTAGTGACGCAGGCATAATTGAATATCCTGATTTTGAACTAGTAACCCAGCTGATTTGGACACCTGGAATTCCAGGGCAGTCAGTGGACGCATCGCATATTGGAACATTCAGGCCGGAAATGAACCTAACCAGTTTTGGTGACCAGTATGGTAGATACAATGCAACATTCTTCTACATAGGCACCGGCGACCAGTCTGGAAGAGTGACATGGAAATGTGTCGTAGATAGATATGATTCGGATGCTCTTGAACAAGAATTACTACCATCCACGTGTCGCTCCTTATAGTGCAGCACCTCTGTTCTCGTACTACTAGACATCGAGCTTTGCGCCCAACCATTTAACGGAATCAAGGGCGCCTTGCCAACCGTTCACCAGCAGCGGGTCCACCACTTTTGCGATGCCCCCTTCGGTGCGCCACTGCAAATAGTCTCGATAGTGCTCGGCGGAATCCCAGGTCTCAATCGCAGTGAAGCACTCCTTTTCTTCATCCAGGTAGACATCCAATGTCTGGCAGCCAGCATAGGCACGTGTGTCTGGTAATGCTGCTGCCAACAAAGCACGGAGTTCTTCGGACTTGCCGGGTTTACACTGGAAATCGATGCTTACCACATAGCTCATTACTGACCCCTCCTCGATTAAAATAGGGACAGATTTATTTTCCAACGGAAAATAAATCTGTCCCTATTTTAAGCTGATCCAATCTCTATCGAATGGCGTTAAGCGTAGCACACCCTGTTGAAACGATTCCCGCCCCATGCCTCCATCCACAAGCCCGCAACAACGCGCCAGCGCTGCGCTGAAATCCCTGTTCGTCGCCGATGCCCTGGCCATGCCCGTGCACTGGTACTACAACCCCATGGATATCTACCGGCAGTTTCGGGGTGGCATCCAGCAACTGGAAGATGCACCGGCGTACCACCCCTCTTCCATCATGTCCCTGCACTCCACCAATCATGGCGGACGCCATGGTCGCGGTCACAAACAGGCCGCGCGGGAGATCGTTGGCGAGGTGATTCTTAAAGGCAAGAGACAGCACTGGGGCAAGGCCAACACCCATTATCACCACGGCATGAAGGCCGGAGAAAACACCCTCAACGCCCACTGCGCCCGGGCACTTATACGCACGCTGTCAGACAATGGGGGCCACTACGACCAGCAGGCCTTCCTGACCGCCTATATCGCGCTCATGACTGCCGAACCCGCGCAACACCCCGACACCTATGCCGAGTCCTATCACCGCGGCTTCTTCGCCAATCTGGAAGCGGGCAATCCTCCGGATCGCTGCGGTGCCGTTACCCATGACACTGCGTCCATCGGTGGCCTCGTCACCATTGCTCCCATCGTCTTCGCCGAACGCCTTGGCGGCACTCCGCTGGATCGTGTTCAGGAAATCTGCGCCAGTCATCTGGCCCTCACCCACCCCGATGCCTACCTGGCAAAAGTGTGTCGGGACTATGTAGGCCTGCTGGACGAACTCCTGTTCAGAGAAGACAGTGACGATGCACAAACAATCATCAGTGCCTGGAGCAAACGCAGCATCAGCCTGCAACTGTCCGAGATCATGCCAAAGATTCTCAACGACAACGACGTGGTGGGCCGGCTCTTCTCCTCCGCCTGCTACATCACCGACTCCTGGCCCAGTGTGTTGTACCTGGCTTACAAGTATTGCCACAAGCTGGAAGCAGGCTTGTTGGCCAATACCAATCTGGGTGGCGACAATGTGCACCGCGGGGCTGTACTTGGTGTGTTGTTGGGATTGGTGGAGGGGCAGACTGTCGAAAGGTTTTATGAACAGCTCTTGGACATGGAAAAGATTGACTATGAGATTACTGCACTGATCAGCTAAATAGGGACAGATTTATTTTCCATAGGAAAATAAATCTGTCCCTATTTAGTGTTACCCTCATTGCCTCAAGCAATGATTTCTCCCATGCCCAATTTCACACTTTCAGAATCCGATCTTCAGTTCAGCGCCATCCGGGCCAGTGGGCCCGGCGGGCAGCATGTCAACAAGGTCTCTACCGCTGTAGAACTGCGGTTTGATATCAAGTCTTCTTCGTTGCCCGACAACATCAAGTCCGAACTCATGCGCCTCAGTGATCGACGCATAAGCAAGGACGGTATCATTGTATTAAAGGCGCAGCGGTACAGGAGCCAGGAAAAGAACAGGCAAGATGCGATTGACAGACTGAAGGCGCTGATCGAGAAGGCTGCCACTCCGGCAAAGAAGAGAATTGCTACCAAACCAGGGAAGGCGGCTAAAGAACGGCGTATTCGGGAAAAGAAAAAAACCGGGGAAAAGAAGTCTATGCGTGGGTTCGTCCGGGCTGAGGATTGAGCTAAATAGGGACAGATTTATTTTCCGTAGGAAAATAAATCTGTCCCTATTTAGCGGAAAATATATCTATCCCTGTTTAATTCTTGATCCCAAGTTATCTCCCTTCAAGCTCCGCTATAAACGCAAGCGTTTCCCTGATCACATCCTCGGTAATATCCATATGCCCGGTGTCGGTAAAGTGCGCAAAGCGATGGCGAACACCAGCATCCTGCAGAGCCGCCACCATATCGATTGCCTGCTGCACCGGCACCGAACGATCATCATCCGAATGCAGGATCAACATGGGTTTGGTTGACGGGCCAATGTGATGGATCGGTGAAGCCAGGCGGCGAGCCTCTTCGACATCGCCCTCCAGTGGTGTCCACAAATTGCCCCAATCCAGTGTGTTCAGGTCATAAGGCCCTGCGGAGCTGATCACCGCCGCCACATCACTGCGTTCGTCCTCCCAGCCGCCTACACGCTCATAGGGACCTTCGCCGAGGGTGGCCACCAGCGACACGAGATGACCGCCTGATGAATCCCCGATCAGGTAGATACGCTCACGGTCGATGCCATACTCATCCGCGTGAGCATGCACCCATCGAATCGCTGTCTGCACGTCTTGATAAGGTGCCGGCGCGGGCGTTGCCCCAACCAGTCGATAATCGATCGTCATGGCGAAGTAGCCCATGCCTGCCCATTGGGCGATATCCAGTGGGGTCCGGTAATCCTTACGGGCACCCGCTCGCCAGCGGCCCCCGTGCACATACATGATGACTGGCAACTCTTCGCCAGCAACAGGATAGGCAATGTCGGCCAGGACAGCGGAGCCGGCCACGCGGCTGAAAATGACATCCTCTTCGACGGTCACTGGCGTTTGCGCCAGGGCACTTTCGATGATCAGGATCTGTAGAGCAATGAGTAAAGCAAGTGGCTTGTGCATGCTGGCCCCCTTGGGGAACGGAAGAAAGGAGTGTATAGGGCAATTTATTGGCTCTGGCCTCATTTTACAATATAGCGAAAACAAAGCATTATGCCCTTTGATCCTTTCAGTACTGCAAATGGTTCACAGTTAAGCTATTAAACGATAAGTGCCCCCATGAATTCCCTGCCTCTAGTTAACCGGAGTCCAATCATGACTGGATCATCACTCTCTATCGCTGCCTTGCTTACCGCGGCAATGAGTCTTTCGACGGCGACTTTCGCCCAGCCTGCCCTTCCCCAGGCCGATGCTGCCCGCGTCGAAGCGCACATCAAGTTTCTCGCCGATGACCTGCTGGGCGGCCGGGACACGGGCACGCCGGGATATGATATCGCGGCCCGTTACGTGGCCTCCCAGTTTGCGCAAATCGGCGTGCGGCCCGCGGGCAACAATGGCAGCTATTTCCAGGACATCACTTTTCGCCGCGCCTACCGGGATCTGGATGCTGCTTCTTTTATAGTGCACGGGCCCGAAGGTAACGAAGCCTTCACCTTTGCAGAAGAATTCATCTCGGGAACACCGATGGCCTCCACCACCGCCACGGTTACCGCACCCCTGGTGTTCGTCGGCTATGGCATCGAATCGGACTGGCTCAACCACCATGACTATGCAGGCCTGGATGTCGAAGGCAAGATCGTCGTCACCCTGAGCGGCCAACCGGAATCCTTCCCCAGCGAGGAAGGCGCACACTTCAGCGCAGAAAAGCGCGACGCGGCGATCAGTCGAGGTGCCGTGGGTATGATCACGCTGTGGACGCCGCTGCGAGAGCGAATTAGACCCTTCGGCACCCTGAGCCGCGATCTGCACCAGCCTTCCGTCATCGCTCTCAATCGCGACGGCACAGTTGGTGACGACGTTTCTTCCTACAAGGGTGGCGCCTCATTAAGCCTCGATGCGGGAGAAAAATTATTTGAATTGGCGGGCCGCTCACTCGACGAAGTATTTGCCACAATAGATCGCGGTGAGTCGCCGCAAGGATTCGAGATGCCACTCTCGGCCACCATCGAAAGTGCCAGCCGCCACGAGCTCATCACCTCGCCCAACGTCATCGGCATGATCGAAGGCAGCGACCCGGTTTTAAAAAACCAGTACGTCACCTTCACCGCCCACCTCGACCATGTCGGTCCGGCTGATGGCGGCGGCAACGATATCATTCACAACGGTGCGTTGGACAACGCGGCAGGCGTGGCGGCCTTGCTGGAAAATGCCCGCTTGCTCATGGCACTGGAGGAACGGCCCCGGCGTTCAATCCTGTTCGTCATCGTCACGGCGGAAGAGAAGGGTCTGCTGGGCTCACAGTACTTTGCCGAGAACCCAACGGTTCCCGTCCAGAGCATGGTGGCCAACATCAACCTCGATATGCCGCTGCTGTTGTATCCATTCAATAACCTCATTGCCTTCGGCGCCCAGCACTCCACCATGCGCGATAACCTGCAGCGTGCCCTGGGCACCATGGGCCTCAGCCTGATGGATGACCCCATGCCCGAGGAAGCGATCTTCGTGCGCAGCGATCACTACCGCTTCGTGCAGCAAGGCATTCCCGCGGTGATGCTGGCCACTGGCTATGGTTCCGATGATCCAGCGCGAGACGGCGAGGCAATCTGGGGAGACTTTTTCCAGAATCATTATCACCAGGTGAGCGACTCCACGGATCTGGAAATCGACTACGAGGCTGGCGCCCGCTTCGCCCAAGTTAATTTCATTATCGGCATGGATATCGCCAATGCGGATGAACGACCACGCTGGAACGCGGGTGATTTCTTCGGCAACGAATTTGGGCGCGAATACAGCCAATAGAGGGCAAAGAAAATGCGGTTAACCCCCTTTCACCTGGCAATTCAGGTTCGGGACATTGATGAAGCCAGAGAATTCTATGGCGGTAAGTTAGGCCTGCCAGAGGGGCGCAGTGCAGCAGAGTGGATTGATTTCAATCTATTCGGTCATCAGCTGGTAACGCATCTGAATCCGGCACTCGGCCGCGCAGGCAAAGTGGCCAGCATCGCCAATGGCGTTGATGGTCATGGGGTACCCGTACCCCACTTCGGTGTCGTCCTTGAGATAAAAGACTGGGAGGCCCTGGCGGAACAGGTCAAAGGCTTCATCGATGGTTTTGTGATCGAACCCTATATCCGATTCAAGGGACAGGCGGGCGAACAAGCGACCATGTTCTTTCTCGATCCATCGGGCAATGCCCTCGAGTTCAAGGCGTTTCGGGATATAGAGGGGCAACTATTCGCCAAATAGCTAAATAGCTAAATAGCTAAATAGTGAGCTAAATAGGGACAGATTTTTTTTCCTCCGGAAAATAAATCTGTCCCTATTTAGCGGCGCAGCGCCTATCCAGCAGTCGGCCTGCCACGCGATCGAGGCACTATACGCACACCACCAAGCTGCTCAACCTTGTCAACGAAATCCGCATCACC
>JAQCBT010000041.1 GCA_027621405.1 Pseudomonadota bacterium
AACTTCCGAATCAGCGATTAGCTGCGTAAACTAACTTTAAAACTGGACCAGTTAGGTGAGGCATGTCACAAACTTGCGCCGTTTAGCTACACTCCGCTACCAGCATATCCTTGTTTAGAAAACTACGACTTAAGTAGTCCCCGGAGCCACCCATGACCACTCTGAAATTTTCCCGACTGGCCGCCTTTTGTGCCTTTCTGCTAATCAACAGCACAGCAATCGCAGATGTAACCCTGGTGCGCTATGGCCCGCCGGGAGAAGAGAAGCCGGGGATTATCGACGATCAGGGTCGTGTGCGGGACCTGTCGGCGCACCTGGATGAGATTACACCTGCCACTCTGTCTGATTCGGGACTGCAGGAATTATCTAACATCGATGTTGCAACCTTACCCCTTGTGCAAGGCAACCCGCGTCTCGGCGTGCCCCTGACCGGAATTGGCAAGATCATTGCCATAGGTTTTAACTATGTAAATCACGCTGCCGAGATGGAGGTCACCTTGCCTACCGAGCCGCTCACCTTCATGAAAGCCACGTCTTCGCTGACTGGCCCATTTGACAATGTGATACAGCCCCGCAATGGTCACAAGCTGGACTATGAGGCCGAACTGGTTGTGGTTATCGGTCGCCGCGCACAATATATATCCGAGGATGAAGTCTTCGATTACGTCGCTGGCTATACAGTCGGGCATGATGTTTCGGAACGGGCATTCCAGCGTGAGCGTGGTGGCCAGTTCACCAAAGGCAAATCAGCCGACACCTTCGCACCGGTCGGACCCTACTTCGTGAGCAAGGATCAAATCGACGATATTCAGAACCTGTCTATCTGGTCAGAAATTAACGGAGAAATGCGTCAGCAGGGGAATACCGCTGACATGGTGTTCGGAGTCAAGGAGATCGTGAGTCATCTTAGCCAGTTCATGACACTATATCCGGGCGACATCATCTTCACCGGTACACCTGCAGGTGTGGGCGATGGCATGGTGCCTCCGCAATACCTGAAGCCGGGCGATGTCGTTAGAATTGGTATTGAATCACTGGGCGAACAGCGCCAGACCATTTCGCCACCGATGTAGCGTCGCTTATTCTGAGATAACTGTTTGAGCTACTGCGCCATCAAGCGATGGGAAAGTACAGTGGGATACTGCCAGGGAAGGTGGTGAAGTAAACACGGCGAAGGGTGCAGCCACTGCCAGCGCGTTCATGCCGAGGAGATTGCGCCCCCCCTGCTGCATCACGGCAACTTCTACAGGACCCAGTTCACAATTGTTGCCAATAGAGAAATGTTCTACACGATAAACATCAATCAGATTTAGCTTGCCATTCGCCAACCTCGCCCCGACCTGGCGTACCTTCACAGTACCATCGAGTTTGCGTAGTTTCTGGAACAGATCCCTGCTCACAGTAATCATGTTGGCGCCAGTATCCAGCAAGAATGTGTCTTCTATACCATCAAAATTTCCCGTCAGGGTCAGGCTTCCTGAGGCTGACTGTTCCAGGTTAACGGTGAAACCGAACAGGCCCAGGTCGCCGGGTTGCTCGGCGCTAGATATTCCGGGTATCAAGGCAAGCAACAGGGTCAGGGAGAGCAGCATGTAACCGTGGCTACGCTGCCCCCTGCGGCGATAAAGATCCGGCTCTCTGATGCTCATAAATACCATGGCTAGAGCTGAGCAAGATATGAGCCAAAATTATGTTACTGAAATACTTAGAGATTATTTTTCGGCAGGAGCAAGATCGCACTATATACGGGCACAAAATACAGAAATGTGCATTTATGATGCAAAAAGTTGGATTTTTCGAGGGTTTACCATCCAATATCCATTCTGGTGATAGATAGAATCTATCGCGAGATCCCAAGGATTGCGTCACTGGGCCCGAATTGTTTTCGTATAATTTCCTCACATCAGACATACCGCCCCGATATCCAATTCGAGTCACGGAAAATTATGTCTGTTTATCAGCGTGTTAGGAGAGTTGTATGAAAAAATCAGTTGCCTTTATCAGCCTGGTCGCACCCTTTGTCCTGATGTCCTGTGGAACAGCGAATGGTCTGGAATCTGGCGCCGAAATGGTGCAGGTGTGGAGTGTCGACACCACTGGCAAGCCTCCATTTAAACGTACACTTGTGGAAGTTCCTGCTGCAGATATCGCGCGCATGGAGATTGAGGACGTTCCCATGGAAACCGTGAGCATGCGAGTGACGGATTTCCGTGGCAAGCCTCCGTTCCGCCGCACAATCCAGGAAGTCCCGGTGATTGACATCTCCAGCCTGGAAGAAGTTCAGGAAAGCAGCCGCAAGGCTGGTCCGCGACGATTCGGCAAGAGGCATCCCTGAGTAGAGGGTTTCTCCAATCTCTCTGCTGTATACCCTGGTTTCAGGTACACCAAGAGTCGTGAGACTACCCGGAATCAGTCATAGTGATCGCTAGTCGATCCAATGTAGCAATGTAATGTAACGCTCTTACATTAGCGGGGGCAGTAAGCCTGTCTTGAGACAGCTCGCTGCCCCTATCTTTTTTGTAGCCGAACCTGCCGCTAGCAAATCTGCTGCAATCTCACTACCCCTAACTCCTTACTACGCTACTACCCCGGCCCTGGCTCTAACGAAGAGACTGCCCCCAGGACTGTCGGTTTCCGATGGTGGGTAACTGTGCCTTTAAATAAAGTATCATCTACACCGACAACAACAAGAAGAAGGCTGCGGAGGCTCGGCAGGAATTGGACAATATAGTATGGATAGGAATTGCCTTTTGCGTCTCACAGTCGGCCATGTTTTCGGGCCTCAACCTGGCTTTCTTCGGTGTGTCCCGGCTACAACTGGAAGTAGAAGCCGCAACCAATCCCAAGGCGGAACGCGTTCTCGCGATGCGGCAGGACTCCAATTTTCTGCTAACAACCATTCTCTGGGGTAATGTAGGAATCAATGTGCTACTGACCCTGCTCTCGAATTCCGTGCTCGCAGGTGTCTCGGCATTTTTCTTCTCAACCTTCATCATCACTTTTCTTGGCGAAATTATTCCCCAGGCCTACTTCTCCCGAAATGCCCTGCGCATGGCATCGCTGCTAGGCCCAGTGTTGCGCTTTTACCAATTCCTGCTCTATCCGGTCGCCAAGCCTGCCGCCATGATCCTGGACAAGTGGCTGGGTGCAGAATCCGCCGAATTTTTTCGCGAGCAGGTGATACGGGACATGTTGATGAAACATGTGGAACACCACGACAGCGATGTGGATGATGTAGAAGGTATCGGAGCCCTCAACTTCCTCGAAATCGATGACATCGCCGCTGTGCAGGAAGGCACAGATATTGACCCGGACAGCATCCTGAGATTTCCTACCGATGTCGATCTACCAAGACTGCCTGAGTACGAGGCAGACCCGGACGATCCCTTCCTGCAAAGCCTGCATGCCTCCGGCAAGAAATGGGTAATACTCGCTGATGAAAGCGGGCTGCCATTGTTACTGCTGGATGCCGACGGATTCCTTCGTGACGTGTTGCTCACTCACGGCAAATCTGATCCCTATCACTACTGCCATCGCCCGATTATGATTAAAAGTTCCAAGACTAATCTCGGTTCGGTGATTCGCATGCTTAAACGCTCGAACACGGACAGCCATGGAGTGATAGAGAATGACGTGGTACTGGTTTGGACCGACAACCCGCGCATAATCACAGGGGCCGACTTGTTTGAAAGATTGCTCGTCGGGATCAAATGACCCCAGGGAACCTCTGATTGATTATGTGACATCTCTGGCTTGCAGAAACCCGCGACAGGCTCCGCAGAGACGCAACATAATCAATCAGTGGTTCCCAAAAATAATCGACCGCGCAAACAATGCGCGTATAGTGTCCTTAAGCCGTTAGAGCGCTTGTCAGTCGCAAACATATTTATACCGAGGTTCCGATGAATGAATTGCTAGCTACTCTTACTGAAGCGCTGACCGACGAGGAGACTTATCTGCAAGCGGCGCTGATAGCGGTCTCTGTCTTCGCCGGACAGACAGGCGCCGGCTTCATTCGTCGCTACTTGACCATTCTCAAGCAACCACCAGCGGACGCTACCCAACCAACCCTGCGACTCACGATCTACCAGTTAGGCAGACTGCTCGTCCCCGCCCTGACAATACTGATCCTTAAGATTTCCTCGGAGCTGCTATTGAACCCCGAGAGCAAGGGCTGGCTGATCGTGGTCGCAATAACCATCCTTGTCGTGTATGCCTACTTCCGCGCAATTAACATCCTGGTCAGCAATCAACTAGCGGCAAGAGCCCTGTTGATGGTGGGCATTCCCCTGTTGGCATTGCAAACAGTTGGTGCACTGCCCTACCTCACCTCCATCCTGCAATCTATCGGCATCGAGGTGGGCAACATTCGCATCACCCTGCTTGGGGTATTGAGGGTCACCATATTTGGCTCCCTGATTTTCTGGCTGGGAAGAATCTCCAATGCCACCGGGCAACAGGCGATAAGAAAGCAGGAAAAGCTGGATTTCCGGACCCGGGAAGTCGCCGCCAAACTTTTCGAGATCGGTGTGTTCGTGGTGGCGTCCCTGTTGTTGCTGCAGATCATGGGCATTAACCTCACCGCGCTGGCAGTATTCGGCGGCGCACTCGGTGTTGGTCTCGGATTCGGACTGCAATCCATCGCGTCGAACTTCATCTCTGGACTCATCATACTGCTGGATAGATCACTCTCGATCGGCGACTTCATCGAGCTGGAAGATGGTCGCAGCGGCTATGTCACTGCTCTCAATATGCGTTCCACGACACTGGAAACCTTTGAGGGCAAGGACATCATGGTGCCCAATGAGATGTTTATCACCGGCACCTTCGTCAACTGGACCCACAAGAACCAGAAGCAACGCTACCGGGTCGATTTCTCCGTGGCCTATAACACCGACATTCGCAAGCTGGTCGAAGTAATAAAGGAAGCAGTCGCCGCCCACCCCCAGGTGCTGAGCGGTGAGCAGTATCCCATCGAGGAAAGACCAGACTGTGAGATCGACAGCTTCGGTGACTCCGGAGTCAATATGTTCGTGGAGTTCTGGATAGAAGCAATCGATGACGGCAAGAACAGGGTCGGCGGTGATCTCCTGCTGATCATCTACGAGACCATGCGTGATCATGGCTTCACCATCCCGTTCCCGCAGCGCGAGGTGCGTATCCTTAATGAGGGTGAGGCAGAAATTAAGTCGGCGGGGAAAAAATAAGCAGACCTGAATCTGATCTAATAGGAGTCAGGGCAAGCAGAATGCCTGCCCTGACTCCTGTCATATAAAGACTATCGCTCAGTCTTAATTTGAGTACTCGGTGCCATTGACCGGGATCATCAAGTGCGCACCAGATGTACCGGAATTCATCATCCAGGGCGTACCACGGCCCGCCAGTGCATTGTTGCGCTGGGATCCGGTGGGCATACCTAATTGCTCGGCAGTCGCGAAAGGCAGTGATACCACCATCAGGTACTGGATGCGGTCAGACGTATCGAAGCGGCGATAGCTGAGCGAGCCGAAAACACGCGCCGGAATTTTTCCTTCATCCTCTGCCTTTTGCATCGCCAGCTGCAACTCTTCGCCTTCCATGCCTTGCGCAGACAGCTTGGCCTGCAGATCGCGACGCGCGCGTTGGGACACTGGTCCACAACGGGTAAAGCCTTCCGCATCTGTTGGCTGGCATTCAACATGGTTGCTTCCAACCTTCAGGGTCACTCGATTGCCTTCGTCATCGTAATCATACACGGTGGCATCGGCGCGCAGATCTTCTGGCAGTGGCGATAGTGCCTTCTCGATGGTTGCCTGGTTAGACTGTGCAGCTACCTGGCCGGATAAAAACATGGCTGCGGCCAACATGGCCAATGCGCTTTTCTTCTTTTGCATGACTACCTCCTGAGGTTGCTCTTATTGCTGTTTTTAGTGTTTCAAGTTTTGGTTTTCAGGGCTGTTGGTCCCGATCTGACCCCCGCAGCGCTTCGCCACGCCGCCAGGTGCCGGTCTGATTCACCGAAGACTGGCATTCTACGGCATTACTGATGATAGCCACAGATTTTCATCTGATCTCGATCAAGAATCTGGCAAAATACCGGCTGCGATTACCGGTGACTCTTATCAAATCCCATAAAATTCAGTAAGTTGTTACCGCGACCCCACAGCCTTGCTGTGATCGCGGAGTTAATTAATCGAGCAGAGAGATTGAAGGCAGCCCGTGGAAACCAATACAACAATAAGCAATCCGTCTTCCAGTGGCACCGCGCCGATTGATGCCCTGCTGGTACGCGCCCATTCGATAGCCGCCTTCGCCACCTTACTCATCGCGGTGACCTTTGGCATCCTGGTATCCCTGCAGTTCGTGTACCCCGACCTGATAGGAGCCTTCCCCAGTTGGGGGCGGATGCGCTATGCCCACACCCAGGGCATCATGCTGGGCTGGCTTGGCAACGCCTTCCTGGCCTTTCTCTACTATGCCGTGCCTATCCTGAGCGGGCGCCCGGCAGGGTCACGCACCATCGGGCTGCTGCTCTTCGCACTGTGGAATTTCGCCGTCATGATTCCTGGCTGGGGGCTGGTGCTTAGTGGATACAGCCAACCACTGGAGTGGGCCGAATTTCCGCTCCCTGTGGATGTGCTGGTAATCCTCGCCTTCCTGCTGGCCGCGATCCAGTTCCTGCCGCCCTTCTTCAAACATGGCTTTGAGAACCTCTACGTATCGAGCTGGTACATCATCGGGGCACTGGTGTTCACCCTGATGTCCTACCCCATGGGCAACCTGGTCCCGGAATTCGTACCAGGTGCGGCCGGCGCCGCCTTCAGTGGCCTGTGGATCCATGACGCGGTAGGGCTCTTCGTCACGCCGCTGGCACTGGCCATACTCTACTTTGTGGTACCTGCCGCAACGGGAAAGCCAATCTACAGCCACTTCCTGTCCATGTTGGGCTTCTGGGGCCTTTTCTTCCTCTATCCCCTGAACGGGATTCATCACTATATCTACTCGGTGATCCCGATGGCGGCGCAGGCGACAGCCATTATCGCCTCGTTCCTGCTGGGACTGGTGGTTGTCATCGTGGTCAGCAACC
>JAQCBT010000042.1 GCA_027621405.1 Pseudomonadota bacterium
GAACGCAACGCCACGGTTGTGCAGGATCATGCCATAGGGGGGAATAGTGATACCTGACCCGTAAACCGAGAAGATGCTGTGAATGAAACTCACCATATTGCCCCAGCGGTCGGCGGTGGTGAGATAGATAGTGCCACCGTCCAGTCCACCCCTGACCGAGGGTTCGGAAGCCACATCCATATCGATGCGGTCACACAGTCCGGAGGCATAGTCTTTGGAGAGCAGCCGCTCCAGCGGCACCTTTGCGAACAGGGGGTCGGCGTTATAGGCCTGCAGATCGGAATAGGCGAGCTTCTTGGCTTCCACCATGAAATGCCAGTAATCCGGGTTTGAGGGCCCCAGCGCCGCCAGGTTCAAGCCATGTACAGGCGCACACACCTCCAGGATGTTGAGCATCTCCAGGGCCGCCCAGCCCTGACCCGGCGGTGGCAATTGAAAGACGTCGTAACCGTGATAGCTGGTGGAGATGGGTTCGACCCACTCCGATTCGAAAGCGGCCAGGTCTTCGTGGGTCATGACGCCACCTTCAGACTGGACCTTTGCCACCAGGGCATCGGCAATGTCGCCTCGATAGAAGGCATCGCGCCCTTCACGCTGGATCAGGCGCAGGGCGTCGGCCAGGCCCGGATTCCTGATAATGCTGTACAGCGGCGGCACCTCACCGTCGTTCAGGAATACCGCCGCGGAATCTGGATCTTCCAGCAGCTTGTCCCGCTGACTCTGCAGATCCATGTGTCTGCGTTCGGCCTGCCCCCAGCCTTCCTCTGCAATACGCGCGGCCCGTTCGAAGGTTTCCTGAAAGCCCATGGTGCCAAAGCGGCTCAACAGGGCATCGTAGCCAGACACCGCACCGGGAACGGTGGCCGCGTTCACCCCCTGCCCGGGTATGCGTTCGAGGCCCAACTCCTCCCTGAAGAACTCGGGAGTCCAGCCAGCCGGTGCAAAGCCCGCCGAATTCAGCGCGTAGAGTCGTTGGTCTGCGGCGCTCCACACCAGGGCAAACAGGTCGCCGGCAAGACCCGTATCATTCTGGGAAGTCACATCCAGCACTGCGGCCGCCGCCACCGCCGCATCGATAGCATTGCCGCCCTTCTGCAATATCTCCAGGCCCGCCTGGGCTGCCAGGGGATCACTGGTGGCGACCATACCATGGCGGGCAATCACCTCGGATCGCCCCTGCCCCAGCCAGCCCTGGCCGCGTGATCCCGGTGCCGCGACCACATTGGCCGCCGGGTTACTGACTTTTTCCGAGGGTATGCCAAAGGCATTGTCTGATTGGGCGTAAGTCACTGCTGAGAATGACGCGTACAAGGTCATGCAGAGGCCGAGCTTTTTCATAGTATTACCTGTTCTTGCTTTTTCAATTTGCAGGATCTCAATGGGGGACATTGGCCAGATGTTGCGCCAACAAGTCCCTGCCGTAGTCGTTTCCATTCGGGGTGCGAATTACCGTGTGGATGTGATCCCTGGTTGGGACACCTGGCTCGTTATACATGGTGGTACCCACGGGGCCCTGGTGATCAAACTCGATCATGACAACAGGACTCTGGACCCGGTAGTAAAACACGGCATCATCATCCGCCGTTCCGATCCAGGCAAACCAGGTATCGTCAAGATGCTGTCCGATCTCGTCCATGGTAATCGCGGCGTGGGGATCTCGCAGATTTCCCACGTAGGCTTCGATGAGATCGAGCAACGCAAGCCGCTGTGCACTCGTCATCTGTGACGCCTGCAGCCCCTCGTAATCCTGCACCTTGTTGTCTTCATTGGCCGCTGCCATCGGGAAATTCCGGGTCTTCTCCCGGCTCAGGGTTGCTGCTGCCTGCTGCCCGCTATCCAGGGATTGCATGAGGGCAAGGCCGAGATCCTGTTCCGGCTGCATGATGGTGTTCCCCTCATACATTCCCGCGGTGGCGACGACCGGCTCACCGCCCCAGAACGCAGGCGTCATGACTACCTGGTCACCCAGCACAAAGTAATTGATCACCAGGTGGTGACCATCCAGTTGCCAACCCCAGGGGCCATCAGCAGCTGGCATACCCATCATGGTGAAGTAGTACTTCTCTTCGCCATAACGAATCGGCTCACCATTGAGTTCGAACAGGGTCTGTTCCGTGCGCATTATGGCGCGCGTCTGCTCCAGGCCCTTGGCACTGAGGGACACTTCCAACAGGTTCCAGGCGGCATTCTTCTGCTGCTCCGACATCTCTTCGAGGCTGATGCCGCGGCGTGGAAAGATACCCACATCCACATTGGACCAGTCCCGCCATTCCGGGTCATCGATAGAGAAATGGGTGCGACTGAGATCGATGGTTGAGAGAGTGGACAGGAAGTCATTGGCCGCATTCATGATGGGGAGGGTCGAGACTCCGGTGGCTCGCAGGGGAAACAAGCCCTCTATCTTGCCAGCCGATGTGGTGAGCCCCACGAAGGGCTCACCCAGGGCGCTCGCCCCGGCGCGGGAAAACGTGCCTTTCTGGCGCAACAGATTTTCGGGATACTGGGACTGGGAAACTGCGGTAGTAGCGACCAGGGCCGCCAGGGCAAGTAGCGCAGAACCCAGGTAAGCTGCTATTTTTCTTGATGTTTTTTTCATAACAGTCTCGCTGAAACTCGAAGCCAGGGAGTTCAGACGTTAACTGCTATTGCGGGTGGCTGCAAGCGTGGACAGGACTATTCCGCCATCACCAGTTCCAGCTTGTCTACCTCACGCCAGCGGCTGCTGCGGAGTCGGAGGAAAAACACCACCGCGATGGCGAAGATCATCACGCAGAAGGTAACCCAGGCCACCCTCGGCCCCAGCTCGGCTACCCGGATGATGTAGTACTCAGCCACCAGCATGATCCAGTGCAATGAGACAGACGCCCACATCAGCCAGCGGGTATCTCCGGCACCGCGCAGCACGCCACCACAAACCTGAATCGCCGCATCCGCCATGGCGTAGGTTGAAAGACCAATCATCATGAAGCTGGCCAACTCCCGAATCTCGGAGAAATCTCCTGCCGGCGGCGCAAAGAATTCCACCAGCGGAAAGCGGAAACTGATATAGAGAACCGCCAGGGTCGCCGAGTAACAGAACGCGATGATGAATCCCGCGGAAATCACTTCCGAGGTACGCGCCATGTCCCTGGCCCCGACGAAGCGGCCGATCATGCTGATCATGGCGATGTTCAGTCCCACCATGGGAATGAATGACAGCATGTCCCAGTTGAATACGATGGCCGCGGCCGCGCCATGGGCCACACCATAGGACTGAAACATCAGCAGGAACAGATTGAAGGCGGCCACGTTGAGAAACAATTCCAGGCCGGAGGGAAATCCGAGGCGCAGGAAGCGGCGCAGGATACGCTTGTCATAGCGGAACGACTCCATGACTCGAAACCGTTCCCTGTGCTCCGCCCTGAAATAGAAAACCAGAAACAGCAGCAAGCCGAAAGCATTTGCTATGCCCGTGCTTATACCAGCGCCGACGATGCCAAGCTCTGGAAATCCGAGTTCGCCGAAGATCATCACATAGGCGAGTGGCACGTTCAGCAGCAGGCAGGAAACATCACACACCATCACCACCCGGCTCCGGCCTATTCCGACGAAATAGGAGGAAATACATACCTTGGCCAGGGCGGCGACGATACCGAGCATGAGAATCTGATAGTACGATCGCTCCAGCTCCACCTGCCTGGGATCGTGCTCCATGAACTCGAAGAAGCTGGAACCGAAATAGGTGATGAGTGCCAGCAAGGGAATGCTCCACAACACCATGATCCAGCCCTGGGTTACCACCTTCGGTCCCTTGTGCGCCTCGCCGGCACCAAGATACTGGGCCGCCATGGCGTTGGCATAAGAGAACAGGCCAGAGAAGAAACAGTAGGAGAAGAAGGTCGCCACGCCACCACCCAGGGCGGCGGCCATGTGGGTTGGGTCGATCTGCGACATGAAGTAGCGATCGGTGAAAATCATCAGCGCAAAGGTGCCCTGGGACACCACCATCGGTAGGGCAATCCTGAACAGCTCACCCAGGGTGGCAAAATTGATGTGAAGACGCTCTAACATGTTGAATCCGTCAAACTCGCGCACAATGTTGGGAAGCTGTGCGATAAGCGCAGCGCGAGCTCAAAATGAAGATTTATCGTCTGCCATCGATCCTGATCGAGTGTAACTACCCTGGAGATGATGACAGCGCTGACGTTTAAACCGGCGGGGGAACCTTTGCCGGGTCAAGTTCCCTGTATGGCAGGAATGCGGTTATAACGGCAGCCAGAGACGGCGCGTATGGTACGCCAATCCTGAACAGCAAGGCAAGGCGCGAGCCTGCAAGAACTCCTGATTGCACTACAGCCGCAGGCGCTGTTTCTCGCCATAGGTCAGGCTTCGCCACAGCCATTCTGCAGGACCGAAGCGGTAATATCTGAGCCACAGGGGACTGATGATAATCTGAAAGAGCCAGATGGCGAATACCACATAATAGATTTCGAGGCGCTGCAGTTGCCCGGCAAGTCCCAGGCCCCAGCCCATGAAAATAAAATTACAGATCAGGGAATGGGACAGGTAATTCGTCAAGGCCATCTGGCCGACTCTCGCCATGAGGAAGCGCCACCAGCCGAGAACCCCCAGCTTGCAGATGACCATGACCACGCCGATATAGCCTATCGCCAACAGCATGCGCCCGATGTGGTAAGTGGGGCGCATGAAATCAGTCCATTGAATGGCATAGCCACTGGTCACCAGATTCAGGGTTTCCCAGGTATTCAGGGGCAGTCCAAAACCCAGCCCCACCAGCGCCATCAGGCCATAGGTCTGCAGGCTTCTTGTCCCATCGAGCAGACCCCACTTCAGGAACGCCATACCCAGCAACATCATCGCCAGCGCGTCCCAGAATGCATTACCGATGAAGCCAACGGTCTGCAAAATAAGATTCACCGGCGCAGCGAAAATGAAATTGGACAGATAACCGGACTGCATCACATCGAGTTGCTGTTGCGCCAGCTCTGGCGCGATAAACTGCTGTTCCAGCAGCGCCGCATAGTCATCCAGCGCAGCCTGCTGCTCCTGATTCAATACAGTGCCAGCGGGCAATGCCTGCACCTCTTCCACCGCCGCACCGAGAGTCCGGGCACTGATGAAGTTGAAGCTGTTTAATGCGGTAAGCAGGACCAGTATTCCGACACTGCATGCCAACAATTTCCTTGGCGCCATGTCCCTGAAGAAATAGAGGACCAGTCCCGTCATGCCATAGGCATAGAGAATGTCTCCGAGCCAGAGCAGCACATAGGCATTGAACAACCCGAAGCCAACCAGCAGCAAGGTACGTCGGTAGTAGAGGCTCTTGACTGCTTCCGGGTCGGTATTGGGCTTGTTCAGGAATATCAGCATGCCGGCACCGAACAGCATGGAGAAGATGGCACGCATGGAACCTTCGAAGAAGATATCCACGGTCATGAAGGTGGCCATATTGCTGCCGCTGGTGGCACCATCGATGGAGGGTAGCAGGTAGGCCGCGAAGGGATTGGCGAAGGCGATGATGTTCATCAGCAGGATACCCAGCAGGGCCACGCCGCGCAGGGTATCGATGGACTGGATGCGGGCTTTGCCGGTAACCGGAGCAGCCGCTGCAGTCGATTCTGATCCGGCGGCCGCTGTGAGGGAAGAATCAGCCATAGCCCGGCAGCATAGAGCTATTGGAATCGGCTGGCAATGTCCCCACATTACCGTTGTACAGTGTAAGTACTTTGGCAGCACATCGGTAAGCCATCGTTAGAGCGACAGGCTTGACCTTATAGCCACTCCAAGGCCGACAATTCCACAGCTTGCAAATTGCTTTATAATGACCCGCACGCGACCCACAACCTCCGGAGGTCCCAATGATTCAGGATATACTCAAGGCCAGACTGCTCATGCGTCGCCGCTTCTTCGCATCCCTGCTGGGAATGCTGGCAGGCTTGCTGGCACCCTCACTTGGCGCCCAGTCCATCGATGACATTACCCTCAATGTCTACAAGGAACCCACCTGTGGTTGCTGTGTGGGCTGGATCGAGCACATGGATGACAATGGCTATTCCTCCACCGTTCATCACCCCGGCAATCTGGGTGCCGTGAAGGCCGAACTGGGCCTGAAGCCGGAATGGGTGTCCTGCCACACAGCAGTGACTGAAGAGGGCTTCGTGTTCGAAGGCCACATCCCGGAAAAATTCATCGACCAGTTCCTGGCCAATCCTCCGCAAGGGGCACTTGGTCTGGCGGTACCCGGCATGCCCATCGGCGGCCCCGGCATGGAGATGGGTGACCAGTTCACTCCCTACGACATTCTGCTGATCAACAAGGATGGCAGTTCTTCAGTTTTCGCCAGTATCAAGTCTATCGACGAACAGCACTAGGCTGTTGTGTAATCGGACTTTTGAGGAACGGCTCACGCGATAATCGCAACGAGGCTGTGAGGTCAACCTTGTTTGCCATGCGCCGAACCCTCAGTCTCCTGGTCAATTTAAAGGCTTGTTGGCAGATTTCCGGGGAAGTCGATTGTTTGCTACGGAGAAAATAGGGACAGATTTATTTTTTTAAAAATAAATCTGTCCCTATTTTCTCTAGCAGTATCACGGGCAGGTTGATCACAATTATCAGAAATCCACGACGATCCAATTAGAACCTGGTCCTCATGTACAAACACATCTTATTTGATTGGGGTAATACCCTGATGGTGGATATGCCTGACTACAGCGGCCCCATGTAGCTGTGGCCCAGTATTGAGTTGTGTGACGGCGTGGCCCAAACCCTGGCTGTGCTTTGCCAACACTATCAGTGCCACATAGCAACCAACGCGGCGGACTCCACTGAGGAAGAAATCCGCATGGCATTGCAACGCGGTGGTATCGATTCCTTTATCAGCGAGATTTTCTGCTTACGCTCCCTGGGTTTTGAGAAGTCTTCCGATGACTATTTCCCGGCGATCCTCTCCGCTCTCAACTGTGGGGAAGAAGCTGTCCTTATGGTGGGCGATTCCTGGGAAAAGGATATACTGACTGCACAG
>JAQCBT010000025.1 GCA_027621405.1 Pseudomonadota bacterium
AGAAAGCCATTCGCAAGCTGCCATCGATGGACATGCCATAGCGTTCGCCGTCACCAATATTGGCATTCGCCGAAGCAATTGATGTTCCGCTGGAAATATTGACCCTGTCGATCACGTCTTCGAGATCGTGATAGAACACGTTTGTATTTATCACGCCATTATCTTCGTCGAAACGATATTCCAGGTTCACTTCGTAGCGCCAGGACTGTTCCTGTCTCAGGTCGGAGTTACCGGAAATCGCGTCCCTCTCGTCGTCACCACCATCGATATTTGCCGTGAAGTCATTGAAATTTAGCTGCGCGACGTCTTTCTCTACAGTCGCACGGAACTGCAGGGTAGGGGTCAGGTTGAATCTGTAATCGACCTTGGGGCGGACAAAATTGAAATCCCGGCTTTTGGTAATGTCTCCACTCTGGCTGATCTCTGATTGCTCAAAAATCAAGGTGCTTTCGAGAGACATCCGGTCGTTGAGCTGCCAGTTATGCACGGCAAAGCCTTCATAGCGAATTTCCTCAACTGTGGCATCAGTGTTGGTTATCGGAGTCAGGCCGCCAAACAGGTCTGAGGGGGTGCCAGTGCTGGTAAGCAATCCCAGCTGCAGTGTTGAGTCGAGGATGGTCTGGGCACGCTCTACACCGAATTCAATAGCCTGGCTCTGGGCGAAATCCATGGAGTATGACGTGCGCACGATGCGTTCCTGATAGCGGTTAAAGTTATCGAGGAACAGGTCCTTGGTGCGGTCGCTGCCATTGATCACATAGCGATTACGTTCGCTATCATCTTCTTTGCGATTGACGATGAACAGCGTCTTCCAGCGATCCCCATTGGCGAAGGTGTGCTCATAGTCGCCGCCCACTTCCCAGAAATCGGCGATATTGCCGGTTTCGTCAAATTCGAATCTTGCAGTGGCCGGCTCCACAGAATGATCCATGATCGTACGGTCGGTGAACGCCGGCGCATCATTGTCCTCGTACTGGGCGTTGAAATGCGCGATGTCGCGACTGGAGAACTGGTAGCCCAGGTTGGTGGCAAGAATCAGCGGTTGCTGGTCGCGGGTATCGAGACGGGTAACCGTCTCATTCAGTGAGCCATCCAGCAGGATGCTGGTCTCAAAACCCGTGCGATATTCCCAGCGCGGTTCGGATTCGGCGCTCACTACGTATTCCAGGTTGCCTGTTTGGCCGGTGACAGAGATCTTGGCGCCGGGCTTGATTTCGCCATCGTGGTACTGGTCTGAATTAATCTCATAGGCGACGGAGGAGCGGGATTCCGCTTCCAGCAGTACGATATTGATGACCTGGGTGCCACCACGAACGGCGAGGTCTCCCGATGTGCCGCGGATGATTTCGATGTATTGGACCTGGTCAGCAGGAATACGGCTCAACTGGCTGTTGCCTTCATTGCTCTTGCCGGTAATCCGACGGCCATTGATCAGGATAGCGTCGCCACCCAATCCAAGGCCGCGTCGTCCCGAGCCTCCTGAGCTGCCAGGACCGCCACCGCCGCCACCACCCTGCCGGGCGACGTTGATGCCTGGAATCCGGTCCAGCATGTCATTGGCCGAGAAAGGCTGGTACTGGGCAAAATACTCTGCCGGATAGGTGACGGTGGAGTCATCGCCATCTGCCGATACTTCCTGTGCCGCTGCGGCGTTCGCCTGCAGGGCCATCAGTAGAACAATCCCCGATGCCAGGGTTTTGGGGGTGGCAGGGAATGAAATCATTGCTGTTGCTCCATAGTTACCCCTGTCAGCACCTTGCTCGGAAGCGGCCTGGGCGCTGCAGTGGGCATGGGGTCGTTATTAAAGGCCTTACCGAGAAAGGGCGGTAGTATCACAGTTAGCGGCCAGGACTGGGTCTCAGATTGTTGATTTTTTGTGACATTTTGTAATGGCCAATTCCGCCACAGGCGGCGTTTTGCGCTGCTTTGAGTAATTAAGGATAATACCCGGCTGCCGATCTGGGCCGGTTAAGGCGACCCGCCAGGGCCCTGTCCCAGCATTACACTCTTGAAACACTGCTGAGGTTCATGCATGCAACGCGAATCGATGGAAGTTGATGTGGTCATTGTCGGCGCAGGTCCGGCTGGGCTTGCCACTGCCTGTAAACTCCTGCAATTAGCCCAGGAGGCAGGTAAGGAACTCTCGGTTTGCGTGCTTGAGAAGGGATCCGAAGTAGGTGCCCATATTCTTTCCGGGGCGGTCTTTGAGCCTGGACCACTGGAAGAATTATTCCCGGACTGGAAAGAGAAGGGTGCCCCGCTCAACACCCGGGTCACTGGCGATGACGTCTACTTCCTGGGCGGCCCGGATTCGTCGGTGCGATTCCCCAATATGCTAGTGCCGCGGCCCATGCACAACCATGGCAACTACATTATCTCTCTCGGCAATCTCTGCCGCTGGCTGGCTGAACAGGCGATGGAGTTGGGCGCAGAAGTATTTCCCGGTTTTGCCGCCGCGGAAGTGCTCTACGATGAAGACGGTAACGTCAAAGGCGTTGCAACTGGCGACATGGGTGTAGACAGCAAGGGCGAGCACAAAGCTTCCTTTGAACCAGGCTTCGAATTCCATGCCAGATACACGATCTTCGCCGAAGGCTGTCGTGGTCATTTGGGCAAGGAGATCATCAGTAAGTTCAAGCTGGATGCGGACAGCGATCCGCAACACTATGGCATTGGTCTCAAGGAAGTCTGGGAAATCCCGCCAGATCAACATGATGAAGGAAGGGTCGTGCATACTGCAGGTTATCCGATGACCGGCGCGTCTTATGCAGCTACCAGTGGCGGATTTCTGTATCACACGGAAAATAACCAGGTATCACTGGGGTTGATTGTGGATCTGGGTTACAGCAATCCACATATCAGCCCCTATGATGAATTTCAGAAATTCAAACACCACCCGGTGATCAAGAAGACACTCGAGGGCGGCAAGCGCATCAGCTATGGTGCCAGGGCTCTCATTAAAGGCGGCTTGAATTCCCTGCCCAGGATGACCTTTCCAGGCGGGCTGATAATTGGTTGTGATGCAGGTACGCTCAATGCGGCGAAGATAAAGGGCAGTCACACGGCAATGAAATCCGGGATGCTGGCAGCCGAATCCCTGTTCGCTGCCTTGTCCGATGACAATGCTCCAAGGGAGCTAACGGATTACAGCGAGCGATTCAGGAACTCCGATCTATATGCGGAGTTGCATAAGACCAGAAACTTCAGTGCAGGGTTTCACAAGCTAGGATTCTGGTTGGGAAGTTCCCTGGTATTTATCGAGCAGAATATCTTCATGGGTAAATTCCCTTTCACGCTGCACGATAGATCCAAAGATCATTGCCAGCTGAAATCTGCCGCGGAATCACCGAAGATCGACTACCCCAGACCCGATGGTGTAATCAGCTTCGACAAGCTCTCCTCAGTGTTTATTTCCAACACCAATCACGAGGAAGACCAGCCCTGCCATCTGCAACTGAAGGATCCTTCTATTCCCATTGATGTAAACCTGCCCATGTACGATGAGCCAGCGCAGCGTTATTGTCCAGCCGGTGTGTATGAGGTGGTTGAAGATGACTCCGGTAACAAACGGTTCCAGATCAATGCCCAGAACTGCGTGCACTGCAAGACCTGTGATATCAAGGATCCGGCACAGAACATTCGATGGGTGGTGCCGGAAGGTGGTGGTGGTCCGAATTATCCGGCTATGTAATAGGCTGGAAAGCAAAACAAAAAGACGGCGCCATGCGCCGTCTTTTTTTTGCAAGCGAATTCGGGCTTAGTTGAGGGATGAATCGATCCAGTACCGCGTGCCCTTGATAGTAGCCTGCAGTGCGAGTCCGGACTGGGTCAATTGATAGACGGTGACATTGTCGATGATCGCTTCACCACCGATGGCGGCACCGAGGTCGCCCGCCTTGGCTGCCGCATCTGCCTGCCCGCCGACGGAAATGCCAACGTCCATGAATCTCTCCAGCGCCTCATCATTATGGAACACGAAGACCGCCCGGAAATCTTTGACCCCCGCACCCAGGCCGATGCCGACTTCACCCATGCGCATATAGGTATCTGAATTGGCGTCGTTGTCGTGGACAACTCCCACGCCGCCGCCAAAACTTGCCAGGATCAGGTTGATGTTGGCATTCGTGAACACTGCATAACCGCTGGCGCTGCCAATCTGTACCCGGGTGTCGGGTTTAATGCTGTATAGCTCAGCCAATACTTCCTGGCGCATTTGCTGGATATTCTGGCGGCGTTCTTCCGGGGTTCCTCCGCCAAGCCCGGTCGCCGTGCAGGCGCCGAGACCAAGGATTAGTAAACCTAAGAGAAAGAGTTGCCTGATGGACATTGAAATCTCCTGACATTTTGATTCTGCGTGGATTGGAAACAGCGTCATTCCGCGACCGGCAGTGCGGGTACCGAGCAGTCCTAGCTGCTTCGATCCACCGCGAAATCTACCAAATCCAGCAGGGCCTGACGGTACTCTGACCCGGGCAATGCCTGCAGGCATTGCCTGGCCGCGTTCGCTTCCTGTTCTGCCAGTTGTCGAGTGTATTCGAGCGCGCCGCTGCTGCCTACGATGTCGATCACATCCTGCAGGGTCTGCCGATCCAGCTCGTCAGCCAGCAGGCTCCTGGATATCAGCTGTTTCGTGGCCTCATCGACTTTTGCCATGGTGTAGATAAGGGGCAGGGTGGGCTTCCCTTCGGCCAGGTCGTCTCCCACGTTTTTGCCGAGTTTTTCTGTATCCCCGGCGTAATCCAGCACATCATCCACCAGCTGGAAGGCAATTCCCAGGTGTCGCCCGTAGCGCCGGAAAGCGTCTTCGAACTCCGCGCCTGCTCCCGCCAGCATGGCGCCGCTCTGGGCCGCCGCCTGGAACAGGATCGCGGTCTTGTTCTCGATGACCCGCATGTAGTCTGCTTCGCTGGAATTCGGGTTGGACTTGGCTATTAGCTGCAGCACCTCGCCTTCGGCGATCTTGTTGGTGGTGTCTGCCATGATCTCCATGATCCGCATGTCGCCGATCTGCACCAGGATCTGGAAGGCTCGCGAATAGATGAAGTCGCCTACCAATACGCTGGAGGGGTTATTCCACTCGGCATTCACCGTGGGGCGCCCCCGACGCAGGGTGGACATATCCACCACATCGTCGTGGAGCAGGGTGGCAGTGTGTATGAATTCGATGACCGCAGCCATGGGAACGTGCTTGTCGGAGCCTGTATTGCAAGCCCGGGCTGCCAGCAAGACCAGTAGGGGGCGCATGCGTTTACCACCGGCTTCCACGATGTAGTGGCCAATATTCTCCACCAGGTCGACCTGGGAATAGAGCTGATCGATAATGAAATCGTTGACGGCAAGGAAGTCGGATTCGACGACGGCGCGCAGTTTTTGGTACATCGGCAGGAGCTATTTACCCTCCGACCTCGCTTTTCAGGCCAGAGAAAAGGGGTGGATTTTGAATGAAGGGGGATGCTAGGGAGCCGGCTGGGCCCTGTCAAGGGTGTACACTCCTTGCAAAGCACCGAAATATGGCCTTTTCGTCAGTTTGAAGGATAAGTGCAAAACCCTTATGTTTCACTTGCTTGCGGCCTGCCAATCCCGTAAAATTCGCCCCCTCGTGGAGATGGGTCCCATCCCGTCCTGAAAGGTTTTGGAGTTCGTTATGTACGCGGTAATTGTAAGCGGTGGCAAGCAGCACAGGGTCACAGAAGGTGAAGTTCTGCGGCTGGAAAAATTGGATGCGGCCGCCGGTGAAGAGGTCAAGTTTGATAACGTTCTTATGGTGGGCGAAGGTGAGTCCGTCAAGATCGGCACCCCCTATGTAGCGGGTGGGCAGGTCACTGCAGAAGTTCTCAAGCAAGGACGAAACGACAAGGTGACAATTATCAAGTTCCGTCGTCGTAAGCATTCCCAGAAGAAACAGGGACATCGTCAGCATTTCACTGAAGTGAAGATCACCGGTATTAAAGGATAGGTTCAGGAGTCTGATATGGCACATAAGAAAGCGGGTGGTAGTACCAATAACGGCCGCGATTCAATATCCAAACGCCTGGGCGTGAAGTTGTTCGGCGGTCAGTTAGTCAAGGCAGGTAACATCATCGTGCGTCAGCGTGGCACCAAGTTCCACCCGGGTGAGAACGTGGGTTGTGGTCGCGACCACACCCTGTTTGCGAAGACAGACGGCGTAGTCAAGTTTGCCGAGAAAGGCCCCCACAGCCGCAGGTTTGTGAGTGTGGAACGCGTCGAAACGGCCTGATTAGCAACAAGATGCAGTAAAAAGCCCTGTCATTCGACAGGGCTTTTTTGTTTTAGGCACCGAATAATTGAAATTCCCCAGGAACTGACGGCAGTCGTCACATTGGCACATCTGCAGTGGTTCCCGATTTATAAAACAGACAATGAAATTCGTAGACGAGGCAGAGATCAAGGTTGAGGCAGGCAACGGCGGAAGCGGTTGCCTGAGCTTTCGTCGTGAAAAATACATCGAAAAGGGCGGCCCGGATGGCGGCGATGGTGGCGACGGTGGCAGTGTTTTCATGGAAGCCGATAACGCCATCAACACACTCGTGGATTTTCGATTTCAGCCTCGCTACCGTGCACAACATGGCCAGCCAGGACAGGGTCGCAACTGTACTGGCAAAGGTGGCGAGGACCTGGTGGTCAAGGTGCCGGTGGGCACCAGCATCGTTGACGTGGACACCGAAGAACTGATTGCCGATCTACACACAGCCGGTGAGCGGGTCATGGTGGCGAAGGGGGGCTTCCATGGTCTGGGCAATACCCGTTTCAAGTCCAGCACCAACCGCGCCCCGCGCAAGACCACCAAGGGCACTCCGGGCGAGACCCGCACACTGCAGTTGCAGCTACGCCTGGTGGCCGATGTGGGGCTGCTGGGTTTGCCCAATGCTGGCAAATCCACTCTCATTCGCGCCCTGTCTGCGGCCCGGCCCAAGGTGGCCGACTATCCTTTCACGACCCTCGTTCCGAACCTGGGGGTGGTGAGCCTCGGCCTCGAGCGGAGCTTTGTCATGGCCGATATACCGGGGCTGATCGAAGGTGCGGCCGAGGGAGCCGGTCTTGGCATCAGGTTCCTGAAACACCTGTCGCGCACTCGCCTGCTCGTTCACCTCGTCGACGTATTGCCTGTCGATGGCAGTGACCCGGTAGATAATGCACGTGCCATATTGGGCGAACTGGCAAGATTCAGCGAGACTCTCGCAGCCAAGGAAATGTTGCTGGTATTGAACAAGGTGGACATGCTGGAATCGGCGCAACTCGACGCTCTGGAATCCAGGTTTCGGGACGAACTCGACTGGCAGGGCAGCATAGTCCGCATAGCCGCCCTCAGTGGGCAGGGCTGTGACAAATTGGCCCAGGACTTGATGTCCAGGATAGAGCACTACCGCGATCAGATAGCGAATGACGAAGCGTTTCGGGAAGCGGAAGTCGAGAAAGAAAAGCTCATGGCGTTCGAGATTCGACGCAGTATCGAAGCGAGCAAGGCCATACGCAAAATGAAGAATGCGAACGAAGATATCGATGACGACCTGGATGAGATTGAGTGGGAGTTCGGACCATGAGCAGGGTGGGCAATAAGAAATCTCTGCGTTGGGTCGTGAAGGTGGGTAGCTCCCTCGTCACCAACAACGGACTCGGTCTCGACCGGTCCGCCATCGCTCATTGGGCCAAGCAACTGGTCGAACTCAAGCAATCGGGAATCGATCTTGTGCTGGTGTCCAGCGGTGCCGTGGCGGAAGGTGTTTCGCGCCTCGGATTGAAGAGCCGACCCCGTGCAATCAACTTGCAGCAAGCCGCGGCAGCGGTCGGTCAGATGGGGCTGATCCAGGCCTATGAGAGCTGCTTCATGGAGCAGGGGGTGCATGCGGCACAGATTCTGTTGACCCATGAGGACCTGTCCGACCGAACCCGCTACCTGAATGCGCGCAGTACACTCACCTGCCTGCTGGAGTTGGGAGTGGTGCCTGTGGTCAATGAGAACGACACTGTCGCCACGGCTGAACTCTGTTTCGGCGACAACGACACCCTGGCCGCGCTGGTGGCTAACCTGATCAATGCCGATGAGATGATCATCCTTACCGATCAGGAAGGCCTGTTCACCGCCGACCCAAGATTCAATTCTGCCGCCGAACTGATCAACGAGGCATCGGCACTGGACAGGAGCCTTGCAGGCATGGCCGGCAAGGGTAGCAGTCTTGGTCGTGGCGGCATGCAGACCAAGGTGTCGGCAGCCAGGCTGGCTTCCAGGTCGGGCACCAATACCCGCATCGTAAATGGCAGGATCGAGAATGGTTTGCTGCGAATAGCGAAAGGTGAGGCACTTGGTACCCTGTTGAAAGCTGATAGCGAACCTCTGGCGGCCAGGAAACAGTGGCTGGCGGGGCAGCTGTCTCTAGCGGGATCCCTGCAGCTCGATAGTGGAGCGGTAGCCGTTCTGCAGCAATCGGGAAAGAGCCTGCTGGCCGTGGGAATCAGGGCGGTTAACGGCAGCTTTACCCGCGGTGAAGTTGTGGCCTGCAAGAATGAGAGCGGAGAAGAAATCGGTCGCGGACTGGTGAATTACAGCAGTGACGAGATCAAGAAACTGGCAGGACAGAGTTCCGACAAGATCGAAGCGTTACTGGGCTATGTGGGCGATGAAGAGGTCATCCATCGCGACAATCTCATTCTCAGCTGAGACTGAAACGGTGAAATTGCAGACAATAAAAAACCGGCCAGTGGCCGGTTTTTTATTGTCTGTCTGTTGGGCCCTTATTGCAGGGCCTTTACCGCAGTATTCAGTCGGCTCTTGTGTCGTGCAGCCTTATTCTTGTGAATAATGCCCTTGTCAGCCATGCGGTCGATAACAGGTACAGCATTGTTGTATGCCTCGGTAGCCGCCTTATAGTCACTGCTTGCAATGGCAGCGTCTACCTTTTTGATGTAGGTGCGCACCATGGAACGGAATGAGGCGTTCTGGCGGCGACGAGTCTCACTCTGTCGGGCGCGTTTGCGGGCTTGTGGAGAGTTAGCCAAGTGTAGCTCCTTGTTGAAAATTCAGTCTTTGTTCAATTCACAATTCAATCTTTCCCGGCTAGTCGCTAGCGATTCGATTGGAGTTTGCCGGGTAAGGAAATCTTTGGCAGTCCCAAGCCGCAGTCAAGGTCGGTAGGGGGCCGATTTCAAAGGAGCGACACTATGCCGTTTTAGCCCCCTGATGTCAACAGCATTGGCGGGGAAAAGGAACGGAGCGGCATTTAAAATGTCTAATGAAATCAATAAGTAAACCGATAGAGCATAGATGATGACAGGGGAACTGCCAGTGCTACGCCGCAGCAGGCTACAACAGCGGGTGTGAGGATGGCCTCGGGCTAATCAGACTTCATGAAAGAAAACCAGGAAACAACGGCCCAGGGCCAGGATAAGGCTGTGGCCGGCACCGAGGGCGGGCTGCTCAGGGCGAGCGGGATTACCGGGTCCATGACCATGGTTTCCCGGGTTCTCGGCCTGGTGCGGGACGTCACCATCGCACGTATCTTTGGCACTTCCGATGGCGCCGATGCCTTCTTCCTCGCCAACAAGATTCCCAATTTCATGCGGCGTCTCTTCGCGGAGGGTGCATTCAACCAGGCATTCGTACCCGTGCTGTCTGAATATCGTAGTCAGCAAGGACTCGCGGATGTTCAGCGCTTGATTAATGCGGTCACGGCCAGCCTCGGTGGCTTCCTGCTGCTGTTGACGGGCATCGTAATCATCGCGGCTCCGGTAATAGCTGTACCACTTGCCTATGGATTTACAGACGAACCGCCAAAGTTTGAGTTGTTCGTGCAGATGCTGCGAATCACCTTTCCCTACTTGCTGCTGATCTCCATGACGGCATTATGCAGCGCGGTACTGAACTGTTATGGACGCTTCGCCGTGCCCGCGATCACACCCGCTCTCTTGAATGTGTCACTTATCGGCTGTTCGTTCCTGCTGGCTCCGTATATGGCGGTGCCCGAGTTGGCCCTGGCCTGGGGCGTTCTGCTGGCTGGAGTGGCACAATTGTTTTTCCAGTTGCCGTTCCTGGCGCGCATGCAGCTACTGCCGAAGCCTGTTTTTGCGAAGCAGCACGAAGGGGTAGAGCGCATCAAGCGGCTGATGGTGCCGGCGCTGTTCGGAGTATCTGTCAGCCAGATCAATCTGCTGCTGGATACCCTGATCGCTTCCCTGTTGGTGACAGGCAGTGTGTCCTGGCTCTACTACTCCGATCGCTTGATGGAGTTACCACTGGGTACTTTCGGTATCGCCATCGCGATCGTTGTGCTCCCGAGTCTGTCACGCAAGCATGCTGAATCATCCATGCATGAATTTTCCGAGACCCTGGACTGGGCATTGCGCATGGTAATGCTGATAGCAATTCCAGCATCCCTGGGCCTGGTGTTGATCGCGGAACCATTGCTGGTAACCCTGTTTCATGGCGATACCTTCACCACCGACGATGTCGTGAAATCTGCTGGCAGTTTGCGGGCCTACTCGCTGGGCTTGCTGGCATTCATGGCGATCAAGATTTTTGCGCCCGGATACTACGCCAGGCAGGACACCCATACGCCAGTCCGTATCGGTATCATCGCCATGACAACGAACATGGTGCTCAATATAGTTTTCTTCCTGAACGGCTTTGCCCATGTGGGGCTAGCCCTGGCAACCAGCATCGCCGCGTTTGTGAACGCTGGCTTGTTGTTGTGGGGACTGCTGCGCGACGATGTATTCCACTGGCAAGCTGGCTGGGTGAAGTTTCTCCTTCAGTTATTGCTGGCCGGTGCATCCATGGCGATATTCTTGCTGTGGATCGCGGGAGGCTGGGAACAGTGGACAGGCTGGACAGTCATGGAGCAGGTATTGCGTTTGGGCGTTCTGGTGGCAGGCAGCATTGCTATCTATGTCGCGAGCCTGTGGCTGACTGGCTTGCGTTGGCGCCATGTCTATCGTTAGCAGCACTTGGGTGAGTTTCTCATGAAACGCATATATTCCGATAACAACGTCGCCATGGTCTGGCACGTGCGCAATATGCTCAAGGCGCAGGATATCGATGTCGAGGTGAGGAATGACCGCCTATACACCGTGGTGGGTGAGGTGCCGGTTACCGAGTGCATGGCCGAAGTCTGGGTAGTGAACCCACTCTGCTATCGACTCGCTGAGCAATTGATAGCCGAGATGAGGACGGGCTCTGGTGAATCTCTGCCCGACTGGGAGTGTCCCGGCTGCGGGGAACACAACGAGGGTAGCTTCGCCCTGTGCTGGAAATGCCAACACGCTTACCCGGGCGAATCCTGCTAGCATTGGCATCATGCCGAGTCGAAAAATAGTCTTCCTGCTGGCTATTCTGGCCGCAAACCCCTCGCATGGGTCCGATTGTGTGGTGCTCTTGCACGGGCTTGCCCGGGTCTCCAATGCCATGCATGAACTGGAGGTGAAGCTGGGACGGTCCGGCTACGCCGTGGCTAACATCAACTATCCATCTCGCAAATACAGCGTTCCGGTGCTGGCCAATATTGCACTGGCTGATGGTCTGGAGAGTTGCCGAGAGCGCAGTGCTGGCCAGATTCACTTCGTTGTGCATTCAATGGGAGGAATTCTGCTGCGCTATTATCTGTCGCAGAACGAAGTGCCAGAGTTGGGGCGGTCAGTGATGCTGGGAACACCCAACAAGGGCGCGGAACTGGTTGATCGCCTGCATGGCTGGCCTGGATTTTCTCTGCTGGGTCCGGGTGCGAAATCCCTGGGCACCGATGCATCCGGCATTGTACACGAGTTGGGTCCAGTGAATTTTGAGTTGGGAATTATTGCCGGGGATACAAACATCAATCCCCTGGCATCCTTGTTACTGGAATCGGAAAATGACAGCATAGTTACCGTGGAGAGCACGAAGGTGGAGGGGATGCAGGAACATCTTGTATTGTCGGTCATACACACTACCATGATGCGCAATAATGACTTGATCGACCACGTGATTCACTTTCTCAAAACTGGCAACTTCATTCCGGAATAAGCAGAAAAGCAGAACCGCCACAATGGATGAACACGAATCGGAACAGGGGGAAGCTGGGCTTCGCCAAAAAGAGCTCGACCTGACCCCCAATCAGCGTGAGTTTGCTGAGTCCCTGGGGATCGATTGGCGATCCTCCGATTCCCTCACTGCAGTCCTGCAGCGGGTAGAGCATGAGCTTGGTCAGCGCAATATCCATGAGCTGATCCGGTGGTTCCTGTTAAGCGTCTATCGGCATGCCCATAAAGGGAAGTGGGAGCGCCCCCAGGACAGTGATTTAACAGAGGACGTTCAGTATCGACTCACTGACCAGCTGGCAGGCAGTGATGAATACAAGCTATCTCTTCTCACCGTGCTAAAGGACAGCCGCTGCCGCTATACCTTGTTGAAGTTTGGCAAGTCCAGAAATCCTGCGCGAAGAACTCTGTCAAATACTACCAAGGCCTATAAACAGGCGCGGCAATTATTGCTATCGCAGGAGATGCTACCGCTCGTTGCAGCCAGCAAAGCCATAAAGCCTGCGGAAAATCCAGCCAGTATCGAATCCAGCAAGACTATCGAAAGTAGCGAAAGCAGCGAGAGTAAAGCGAGCAGCGATAGAATCGAGGGTGGCGAGTACAAGGAGAACTGCGACAGCAAAGCGATCGATGTTCTGTTACCGCAGCAGCCACATGCCGGGCAGGAGTTTCCGGCACGGGAATCCGCCAGTGCAACGGCAGTGCATCGCCGTGCCGCCCGGCGCGGCTTTCAGGGTGGCGACAGGGTCGATCAGGGTGACTTGGCTGTGCAGTCTGTTGCTGCCAGGGAGCAAGCCGAAGCTGCAGAGGATGCTCTTAGTGAGGAAGAGTTCGAAGAGTTGGATAAGGCGCTGGGCAGCGCCACGAACTCTTCCGCGCAACGCTGGACTTATAATACCAACGAAGAGCGTTTCAGTCTCTTGTTGGGAGTGTTGGCCGGTTCCGCTGCCTGTGTTCTGTTGCTGTGGTTGATTTACTGACTAACCGGGCTTTGCCTGACCAGGGGCAGCCTATGCGCGCGACATGTATTTCCCGGTAACAGTGTTTACCTTGATCATCTCACCCTTGGAAAGGTACTCAGGAACCTGTACTTCCAATCCAGTAGAGAGGGTTGCGGTCTTGCTGCGATTGGTGGCTGAGGCGCCGCTGACTGCAGGTGGGGTATCCACCACTTCCAGGGTAACGGACTGAGGAAGTTCGATGCCCGCCAGGTTGCCATCCATGATCAGGGCAATAATGTCCTCCTGCTGTTCAACCAGGTAAGGAATCTGGTCTTCGAGTTGGGAGGTGTTCATGGCGTACTGGCTGTAGTCCTCCTGATTCATGAAGTAGTACTCATCGCCATCCACGTAAGAGAATTGCACGGGGACACGCACGCAATCGGCTTCCTTCAACAGGTCATCGCCCTTGAAGGAGCTGTCCAGCTTCTGTCGGGTGCGCAGATTGTTAAACCGCACCTTGTAGAGGGTCACAGCGCCGCGGGAGGAAGGGGACTTGGCCTCCAGCTGCTTCACGATGTGGGGCGCGCCATCGATTTCCACGATCATTCCTTTCTTTAATTCACTGGCTTTAAACATGGTCGGACCCCTGCTTACTGGTGTTGGCGTAATTCAAAACCGGCGCACTTTAGCTAATGCGCTGCGGCTGCGCAAGCTGCAGACAGCACCCTGTGCCAAATTGCCTTTGAGTTGACGGCCAGTTTCCACCATAATCCTCCTTCCCAAAAATCCGCCCCAGGGCGCTGAGCATCAGGAAAATGGGCAAAGCCAAGAAAGAAATCTACAACCTGCACATTACCGGTCATGAGGAATTGCCTCCTCCGAACGAGCTGCTGGAAGAGTTTCACCTCGAGGGTGAGACCCTGAAAACCGTGCGAGCAGGGCACCGGGCAGTCAAGGCTGTGCTGGACCGGGAAGATCCGAGGCTTATCGTGGTGGTGGGTCCCTGTTCTATCCATAATACTGAAGAGGCGCTCGACTATGCCCGGCGCCTGAAGGTCTTGTCTGACGAATTGCAGGATGAACTACTCATTTTGATGCGGGTGTACTTTGAAAAGCCACGAACGTCTGTAGGCTGGGAAGGGCTCATCTACGATCCCTACCTGGATGGCAGTCACCGCATCGACCAGGGTTTGCGTATCGGTCGCAAGCTGATGCTGGATATCGCGGAGATCGGGTTGCCGATCGCTATCGAGGCACTCGACCTGATTTCTCCCCAGTATCTGCAGGACCTGGTGAGCTGGACTGCTATAGGTGCGCGGACGACAGAGTCGCCAACCCACCGCAAACTTGCCAGTGGTATTTCTTCGGCTGTCGGGTTCAAGAACAATGTGGATGGTGATCTGTCGGTTGCGATTAACGCAATCAGATCTGCGTCAGCTAACCACAGTTTTATCTCGGTAACGGGCGAGGGCAAGGTCGCGGTATTCCGCACTGAAGGCAATCCTCACTGTCATGTAATCCTTAGAGGTGGCAGGTCTCCCAATTATGATGCTGCCAGCGTGAAGGCTTGCGAAGAGGAATTGCGTAAGGCAGGGCATCTTGAAAACATCATGATCGATTGCAGTCATGGCAATTCGCAGAAAGATCCGCAACGCCAGGTTGATGTGCTCAACTCTGTTGCTGCGCAGATCCGCGACGGCAACAAGTCTATTATTGGTGTCATGCTTGAAAGTAACCTGAAGGAAGGCAACCAGCCGATCCCTGACGATCCCAACGATATCCTGCCGGGCGTCTCGGTCACGGATGCCTGCATTGGTTGGGAGACCACGGAATCCGTACTGCGTGAGTTCGCTGCGCAGGTTGGAGATTCGCTGAAAAAGCGCGGCCGTTGATGTAGATCAAGCAGCCCCTGGGCACGTTTCTCTAAACTTCTTTCCCAAGCATGGAGCGTTGCTGCTCCGAATCTCACCAAAGCTGTCGATCTGGGGGTGAATGCCTTGGCTCATTTCAGAAAGCTCCTGCTCGCAATTGATCTCAGTCCATTGTCTGAATCACTTCTCCGCCGCGTACAGCAAGTATGCGGTGATGAGATGGACCACCTCTACGTCGTTCATGTGTTGACCCACGGATTACATGATGTCGATGTAAGGGCGGAAGGGAATCATGACAATCCTCATGCACAACGCATGCAGGACCATAAGGCATTACGTATAAGGGAGCTCCTGCATAAGGCGAACCTGCAGATTCCTTCAGACCGAATATTCCTCGTGCACGGTGAACCTGCCAGCGAAATCAAGAAGATGGCCAACAAGATCCAGGCGGATCTTGTGATCGTGGGAAGTCATGTGAAAGAGAATGACTGGATGCAGCTGCCGGGAGCAACCACCAACTGTGTCATCCAGGGCATTTCGTCCGATGTGATGGCAGTCAAGGTGTGAGCCAGTCGGCTCACACCTGTTGCAGGACTGCAGATAGATCGCTTACTTGAGAACTGCGGCGATACTTGAAGTCAGGTAGTCGATGTTGTCGTCGTTGATGCTGGCGACATTTATGCGGCTGGAGTTGACGAGATAGATGCTGTAGTCGTTAATCAGTGACTGCACCTGTTCCTTGCTCACACCGAGGAAGGAAAACATTCCTTTTTCTCTCTCGATAAAGCTGAAATCCTGATCCACACCGGCCTCTCGCAGTCGGGATACCAGCAAGCTGCGCAGTCCATTGATGCGATCCCGCATCTCCTTCAGTTCCATTTCCCAGTCGTCATGCAATGCCGGTGTGTTCATCACCGCCTCAACGATGGCTGCACCGTGATCTGGTGGCATGGAATAGTTGGCCCTGGCGCTGGCTGCCAGCAGGGTGTTGGCGGCAGACGCCTGGGTGTCATTCTCGCAAATCACGGTCGCTGCGCCGGTTCTTTCCCGGTACAGGCCGAAATTCTTCGAGCAGGAGCTCACCACGATGAGTTCCGGCAGGGACTCTGCCAGCAGGCGCACGCCATAGACGTCTTCCTCGAGGCCGTCTCCCAGGCCCTGGTATGCCAGGTCGATGAATACGGTGAAGCCCTGTTTAAGTGCCACATCCCTTATTGCCTGCCACTGTTCCCTGTTCAGGTCGGCGCCGCTGGGATTGTGGCAGCAACCATGTAGCAACACGACCTCGTTACTGGAAACCTTCTGCAGGCAGCCCAGCATTTCATCGAATCTTACGTCGTGCTTCTCGTAGTCGTAGTAGGGATAGAGTTCGATGTTAAGTCCGGACGAGCCCAGCAAGGGAACATGGTTCGCCCAGGTGGGGTCGCTGACCCATACCTTGGCTCCAGGATTCGCTTTCTGGATGAATTCCGCAGACAGGCGCAGTCCGCCACAACCGCCGGGTGACTGTACGGTAATACGGCGACCGCCCAGTCTGGTCAGCAATTCGTCACCGAATAGCATGCGTGCTACTGCGGCGTTGTAGTCGGCGAAGCCAGTGGGGCCAACGTAGGCCTTGCTCGCCTGTGTATTCAACAGCTTCTCCTCGGCTTTCTTCACGGCTCGCATGACCGGGGTATTGCCGGCAGCATCCTTGTAAACGCCAACACCGAGATCTACCTTCTTGGGGTTGGTGTCGGCACGGTACGCGGCGGAGAGTCCCAGGATGGGATCGGGGGGGAGGGGCTGTATTGATTGAAACATGATGTTTTCTCTATCTGCGTTGGTAGGCTTTGAGGGTATTTTGCAACAAGGATGCGCGAGTCATTGGGCCGACGCCTCCTGTTACGAAGGTAATATAGGAGCACTTGTCTTTGACGTTTTCGAAGTCCACGTCCCCTACATTGCGAAATCCTGATTTACGACTGCTGTCTGGTACACGAGTCTGACCCACATCGATAACGATAGCGCCTTCCTTTACCATGTCGGCAGTGACGAATTCGGTCTTGCCAATGGCTACTATGAGGATGTCGGCGCTGGCGCAGAGCTCCTTGAGATTCTGGGTGCGACTATGTGCGATCGTTACTGTGGCATTACCGGGGTTGGTGTTACGGGACATTAGTATAGACATCGGAGTGCCAACGATATTGCTGCGTCCAAGCACTACACAGTGCTTGCCAGTGGTATCGATTCTGTAACGCCGGAACAGCTCCATGATGCCGTTGGGAGTGGCCGAGATAAACGTCGGCAGACCCAGGCACATATTTCCAACATTCACCGGCGAGAAACCATCCACATCCTTGGCAGGGTCGATAGCGAGGGTCACCTTATTCTCATCGATATGAGCAGGCAGCGGGAGTTGAACGATGAATCCATCGATGTCCGGGTTCCTGTTGAGCTCATCAACCTTGTTTAACAGAGCATCTTCGCTGATGTCCGCCTCCATGCGAATGGTGGTGGAATTAAATCCAATCTCTTCGCAGTCGCGAATCTTCATGGCGACATAGTTCTGGCTGGCGCCATCATCTCCGACCAGTACTGCCGCGAGGTGAGGTACTCTCTTGCCCGAGGCCTTGAGGGATTCAACTTCTTTGGCTATTTCCTGTCGTATTTCCTGGGAACAGGCGGTTCCGTCGAGTAATTGCATCGTGCTTTGTCCGGGTTGTTTTACTTACTTTTGATTACGTGGAATAGATGGGTGCCAGAGTGAATATGAGGTTGGAACAAACTGTCCAGATCCCCTGTCGGTGATATTGGACCACGGAGTGCTGGTGTTGCGGAAGGGCGAATCATAAACGAGCGCCAGTAAAGGCTCAAGCCGATCCAAGGTTTCTACAGCCTACCACTTCCCATTGTTCTCCATACTCGCCCAGGGCTCTTGCTGGGGCAGGGGGTCACCCTTTTGCAGGAGCTCAATGGATATATTATCGGGCGAGCGTACGAAGGCCATACGTCCGTCCCGGGGTGGCCTGTTGATGACAACACCTCCGTCCATTAATTGCTGGCAAGTCTGGTAAATGTCCTCGACCTGATAAGCGAGATGGCCGAAATTACGACCCTCGCCATAGGCTTCCGGATCCCAGTTATAGGTGAGTTCAACCTGGGCGTCCTCATCCCCTGGGGCAGCCAGGAAAACCAGGGTAAACCGACCCTGCTCATTCTCGTAACGCCGAATCTCCTGCAGGCCCAGTTTATCGCAGTAGAAATTCAGTGACTTGTCGAGGTCACTGACGCGAACCATGGTGTGGAGGTATTTCATGGGTATATATCCCGGTTAGTAGATAACAACTGAACGTATGCTTGAGCCTTCATGCATGAGATCGAAGGCCCTGTTGATGTCTTCCAGCGGCATGGTATGGGTGATTAGAGGGTCTATCTGGATCTTGCCGTCCATGTACCAATCTACGATGCGTGGGACATCGGTGCGCCCCCGGGCGCCGCCGAATGCAGTGCCACGCCATGAGCGGCCAGTCACCAGCTGGAATGGTCTGGTTGAGATTTCCTGTCCCGCACCAGCCACGCCGATGATGAACGACTCTCCCCAGCCCTTGTGACAGCATTCCAGTGCCTGACGCATGGTTTGGACATTACCGATACATTCGAAGGAATAATCCACTCCGCCGTTGGTGAGGTCGACGATGGCCGCGGTGACATCATCCACATCTTTGGGATTGATGAAGTCAGTCATGCCAAATGCCTTGGCCAATTCGGCCTTCGCCGGATTGAGATCGATGCCGATGATGCGGTCGGCGCCTACCATGCGCGCTCCCTGAATCACATTCAGGCCGATTCCTCCGAGACCGAACACGGCGACTGTGCTGCCGGGTTCGACTTTTGCGTCGAAGGCAACGGCACCCACGCCGGTCGTCACGCCGCAGCCGATATAGCAAACCTTGTCGAATGGAGCGTCGCTGCGAATCTTCGCGACGGCGATTTCGGGTAGCACCGTATAGTTGGAGAAGGTAGAGCAGCCCATATAATGCAGGATAGGCTTACCATCCAGGGAAAAGCGGCTACTGCCATCGGGCATAAGGCCCTGACCCTGGGTGCTACGAATGGCCTGGCACAGGTTAGTCTTTGGATGCAGGCAGAAATCACACTCTCGGCATTCCGGGGTGTAGAGGGGGATCACCGCGTCACCCGGCTTCACGGACTTCACGCCAGGACCGACTTCCACCACGATGCCGGCGCCTTCGTGGCCGAGTATCGCCGGGAACGCGCCCTCTGGATCATCTCCCGACAGGGTGAAGGCATCGGTATGGCAAATTCCGGTAGCCTTGATTTCTATGAGAACTTCACCAGCCTTTGGGCCTTCGAGATCAACCTCGGCAATTTCAAGGGGCGCGCCCGCAGAAAAAGCCACTGCAGCTCTAGTCTTCATCTAGTGTTCCTTGGGTAGAGTGAATGAGATGGTCCCGGCTCATCATCTTTCGGTGCGATATTTACCGCGATTATTGAGTGCGCTGAATTTTGCAAGTTTTCCAGGCTTCGCGTAAGCGAATTTTCGCGTCGGGGGAAGCCAGCAAGCAGGGTCACCATTGTATAAATAGAAGGGGATAAATAGAAAGTCAAAAATCGAATAGGTGGGAACCCGGGGCAGCGACAGTGCGATATTCCGGCTTTGCCACTACAATAGGTTTGTAGTTGTCGTAAATTCCTGGGCATCGTGCCCGGCCTGAAGCATCAGATTGGAGTACAGATAGTGAGCGCCACGGATCCGGCTAAATATGTGTTGACGGTTTCCTGCCCGGAGGCGAACGGGATAGTCAGGGCAGTCAGTGATTTCCTGTTCCAGCGTGGCGCAACCATCTACGATGCTGCCCAGCACCGCGATCCGGTCGCCGACCAGTTTTTCATGCGGGTGGAATTCGAAGAGACTGAGACCAGCCTGCCGGGATTGTCGGCACTGGATGAGGACTTTTCGTCGATTGCCGAAGAGTTCAGCATGCAGCGGCGCTTTTTTGATCTGGCTGAGCCAGCGCGCGTGTTGCTTGCCGTTTCCAATCACGGGCACTGTCTCAACGATATCCTGCATCGCTGGGAGAGCGGTGTACTACCTGCGGAAATTGTCGGGGTAGTATCGAATCACGACAGCATGCGCTCCCTGACTGAATGGTATGGTCTGCCTTTTTATCACCAGCCGGTCACGCCAGAATCCAGGCCCCGGCAAGAGGGACGCATTGCTGAGCTCATGCTTGAGCACAGGGTTGATCTGCTGGGTCTGGCCCGCTACATGCAAATACTGTCGCCCCAATTCTGCGAGCAGTTTCCGGGTCGCATTATCAATATTCATCATTCATTCCTGCCCGGATTCAAGGGGGCCGATCCCTACCGACAGGCCTACGAGCGAGGAGTGAAGATCATCGGTGCCACGGCGCATTATGTGACCGCGGAGCTGGATGAGGGCCCAATAATAGAACAGACAGTCGAAAAGGTTGATCACAATCTCGGCATCGAGGAGCTGAGGCAGATTGGTCGTGATGCAGAGTGTGCAGCCTTCGCAAGAGCAGTGAAGTGGCACTGTGAGCACCGAATCATAGTCAACGGCAAGAAGACGATAGTATTCCGCTAGGGAACTTAAGCAGCCAGGAGTTTTCTGGGCAAGCTGGAGCTTGCGAGCGACAGCGGTTATCATGCCGCGCTTTCCCGAGTCTGCATCCTGGGCAGATTCCATGGCTCAGACTTGCCGGGGTTCTTGGTTTGGACATAGCGATAGCGGTCGCGATCATTTTTGTAGGCTCATTCGTGCAGAGCTCCATCGGGTTTGGCCTGGCTATCATTGCTGCGCCCCTGATGTTCTTTATCGACCCGCTCTACGTGCCTGCCCCCATCACGATCTGTGCGCTGACCCTGTCAGTGGCAAATGCGGCCAAGCACAAGCATTCCATTTCGTTCCAGGGACTGAAGTACGCCATCATCGGCAGGGTGCCAGGTACTATTGCCGGTGGTTTGCTCTTGCTCTGGATCGATCAGCGGGCATTGGCGTTATGGCTTGGCCTCTCGGTGCTGTTTGCGGTCGGGCTCAGCCTCGCCAATATTGCCCTGAAGCCCAGCAACGTGTCGATGTTCTCGGCGGGTTTCCTGTCCGGCTTTATGGGCACCAGCTCATCTATCGGTGGGCCACCCATGGCCCTGGTCCTGCAGCATCAGGCCAATGATTTTATCCGGGCTAATCTGGCGGCATTTTTCGTAGTGAGCTGCATAATGTCCCTGTTGATGCTTGCGGCCGTGGACAGGTTCGGCGTGGAGCAGTTCCTCATTTCCCTGCCATTAATGCCGGCCACCCTCGCCGGCTATTGGGTGGCGATGCGCACCATTCACCTCATCTCGCACCAGACCCTGCGCCGGGCATCGTTGCTCTTGTGTGCTGTTGCTGGTTCCACAGCGGTAATCTCCTACTGGATTTGATTGCTGATACGTCCGTAGAATTTGAGCAGAATCAAAGTTCTCGCAGACAATTTTCAAGCACTCTGGTATAAAGCCATAGAGATTGTTGGGCATCTGGTAGTTCACCTCTCAATAGTAATTAGCAGCAAGCAGGAAAGCACCGCATGGCAGATTGGCCTGAAGAAATATCCCTGGAAGCATTTCGTCGCGCCTGGGTCCTGGAAGGGGAGGAATTCTGGAACAAAGTCTTCGAGATGCATCGAGACAAGATCCAGATCAAGAATCCCAGGGTCGCCATCGGCAATCTGGAAAAGATTTTCACTGCCACCTTCAAACTAGCAAATTCCAAGGGTTTTCAGGCCATGAGCCTGCGGGACCTCAGCAGCGAGAGTGGCATCAGCATGGGTGGTCTGTACGCTTACATCGGAAGCAAGAATGAACTGGCATCCGTTATCGAAGGAGTGCTGCGGAATTATATCGATGAGGTGATTGGCGAGCTGGTTACCAAAGACCTGGATCCCGTCGATCGCTTACGCGCCATCATCTACGGCGAATTGTTCATGATGCAATTGCTCAATCCCTGGTATTACTTCTGTTATATGGAACTCAAGGGTTTGGACAGGGAACAGCAACAGCAGGCCATGGATCTCGAATTGCGCTTCGACGGGCTATTGGTTGATGCGATCAATGCTGGCGTCAAGAATAAACAGTTTGTCTGTGCCAATCCGGAATTGCTGGCTTCTTCCATTACCGGTCAGCTGCAACAGTGGCATCTCAAGCACTGGAAATTCAAGCTTCGGGAAGTCAATCTCGAACAATATGCGGCGCATATTTTCGACAACCTGCTGCTTGTCCTGCAGTATCGGGGCGCCGAGGCAGGCGCGTCTGGCATTGCTCAATCGGCCTGATCAGGCTCAGCTGTTTTCCGCGTTCAGTCCTTTCTTGCTGGCATAGAATGCCAGTATCTCTTCCATATCCTTGTCCACATCTCCGCTGGGCTCATAGAAATCTGCGAATCCAGCCTCCCTGGTCGATGCGTCCACGTAGCCTAACAGGATGGGTACTTTTGCCAGGTTGGCGATATGGTAGAACCCGGTCTTCCATTTGGTAACTTTTTTGCGCGTTCCCTCTGGTGGTATGAGAACGATGAGTTGATCGTTCTCAGCGTATTGTCGTACGGTTTCATTAACAACGTTATGGGAGGCCGTGCGATCGATCGGTATACCACCCAGCCATTTCATGAACCAGCCGAATGGAAAGGGGAACAGGGTATGCTTACCCATCCAGAAAACTCGCAGTTTCAGCTTGAGCACTACCATGAGCATCAATGGAAAATCCCAGTTGCTGGTATGGGGGGCCCCAATGAGTACACAGCGCTGATGATCGAGGGGTTCGCCCCTTGTCTTCCAACCCAAGAGTTTAAGCAGGAGGATAGAGATCACGCGCAATAATGGTGTGAGAACAGGAGTGGAGAATACGGTCGTTCGCATCGGCTAGCCAGGGTCAGTCTGAACAGTAGTTGTTAGTCATCGTCACCGAACAGGCGCTTCAATTCGGCCAGTGCCTTTTCGGATTCAGACAGGGGAGTTGGAATATCGCCAGCTTCTACCGAGGGTGGCTGTTCCCCAAACAGTTCGGCCAGCCTGGCGCGTGCAGCCTGGGCTTCATCACTGTCCTTCTTCCGGTAAGCCTTGCTGTTAACCTTGAAGTAGTCGCAGAAGTTTGCCTTGTCCTTGTCCAGGATGAAATCTGCCCTGTCTTCGCGGCAGGCATCGGAGAGGGCCGGGTCATAGTGTCGACAGGCCAGGCAAGCGTGCAGGTCGGCCTTGCAGGTGCTGCACTCCTCGTAGCGGGAAAATGGCAGAAGCAGGTGCTTGAGCTCGGCGCCACATTTCCAGCACTGCATGTCGATACTGCGGCTGCCCACTATGACCAGTCCGTGAAGTAATCGGCAGGATCTTCCAGGCTTATAGTCCTGGTCTCGCCTAACGCGGTTCCCAGGTACAGGAAGCCTATAATTTTTTCATTATCAGCAAGGCCGAGGCCTTCCATCACCCTGGTATCGAAGGCCATGGAGCCCGTGCGCCACATGGCGCCTACGCCCTGGGCATGAGCTGCGAGTAACATGTTCTGGGTGGCGGCGGCCGCGGACATGTCCATTTCGAATTCGGGAACTTTGGGATGATCCTTGTGTACGGCAATGGTCACGATGACCATGGGTGCGCGCAAGGGCTTGCTGCGAATTTTTTCCAACTGAATATCGGACAGATCAGGATCTTTCGCCAGTGCAGCGTCGATGAACAGGTCGCCGAGTCGTTGCCGGGAGTCACCCTTGATGACCAGGAAGCGCCAGGGCCGCAACAGCCCATGGTCAGCAGCGCGAAACGCTGCCTTGTAAATATTTTCCAGTGCCTCCTCGCTAGGGGGCGGATCGGTAAGCCGGGGAGTGGATACCCTCGTATGTAACGCTTCTAAGGCATTCACGCGCACACTGTCCTTTCGCGATTGATGATGAAAACCCTGCAGCAACAGGAATTTAGCGAGAGCAGAGCATATAGCAATCCGGTTTCGCAAGGAAATCCAGACCTCCATCCTGGGAGAAACCCCAATATTTTCAGGGGCTTTTGTGACAAACGCGAAATGATCACGGCCTTGTTAGCATGGTATAATTTTCCGTCTCGCTGTCGATATGCTCTCTCATGGACACCGCTAATGCGGATGGAGATCTGGTCGATTAGCGCGCCAGAGCTGGAGAACTCCGGAGTTCTCTCAGCTGTAATTATTTCTCAAACTCGAGCCGACTGCACAGGGCCCTGCATGAATTCCAAAGCGGACGTTATAGCGATCAGCACCGATCGCCCAGCATACCCCCAGAACAAGTCCCGCTATTTCGGTTCGGTAAAACGCAAGAACCTGCGCCTGGTGTTTGCTTTCTATTCACCGGATGGCAATGAAATTGCCATGCCCATCGCCAGCATGTCTGCCTACCTGAAGCGTGACTTCCCCGAAGTCGAAGTATTTCTGGAGCCGGTTCTTATTCTGCGTGATGCTGAAAAGTATTCGCCGGAGAACTATGCCAAGACTATCCAGGCCCTGGACGCAGACCTGATTGCCTTCTCGATCATGAGTCCCCATTGGTTTCCCATGGAGCCCTACTTCGCTGAGTTGAAGCGGGTCATGCCTGACCTGCCTATCCTGATTGGCGGCTATCAGGCCATGCTCTCCCAGGATGAGACGATCGAGAACCCGAATATCGACTACATCTGTGTAGGAGACGGGGAGTACGCGATTGGCAATATGGTTCAGCATCTGCGCGGCACCAAAGATGGTCCGGCAGACGGTATGTGGGAAAAACTCATAGATGGCGAAGTCTACAAGACAGAAGCTCACCAGATCGGGGATCTGCAATCGCTACCTTTCCCGGATTATGACATCTTCAGCAAGGAAGACGGATTCAAGGATGTAAATTCCTCAATCTTCGGCCCGAAGGGCAAGCTGGTGTTGCCGGTAATGACTGGGCGTGGCTGTCCCTACCGTTGTACCTATTGTTGCAACACACCTATTCTGGAAGGCTGGCGCAGCAAGAAGGAGTTCCTGCGCAAGTATGATGCAGAAGACATGGTGACTGAGCTGGAACGGCTTCGCGATCTGTATGATGTTGGCTACTTCGAATTCTGGGATGAACTGTTCCTGTCAAACCTGAAGTTCGTCAGGAAGTTTTTCGAAATATATAAAGAACGCATCGGTTTGCCATTCTCTATCAATTCCCGGGTAGAGGTGATGAGCGAGGAGTTCTGCAAGACCGCTGCCGAGGCCGGATGCCACACTATCTGGTTTGGCATAGAGAGCGGCGATGAAGAATATCGCAGCAAGATGCTGGGCCGGAAGATGAAGAACCAGCAGGTTATCGATGCGGCGGATAACTGCAAGAAAGCGGGTATAAACCGGCTCACGTTCAATATCGTTGGCATGCCGCTGGAAACAGCAGACAATATGCGGGAAACGCTGAAGCTGAATCAGCGCATAGCGCCTGAACATTTCTTCTTCTTCCCCTATATCCCGCTTCGGGGAACGCCTCTGTATAACGTGGCAAAGGAAGAAGGTTTGCTGCTAACCCATAAGAAGAATCTTCACTATCTCTCGGCGGCCAACGATCGTCAGTTCACCCTCAATATGAAGGAGCGCCCCGAACTGCTGACCCAGGAAGAGTACAATGAGATATGTTGTGAGATGCTGGCTTTCCAGGAGCGCAACAACCGACTTACTTACTCGGATGAGGAAGGAGCGTCTGCAACCGTTGCGGACAAGAGCTTCAGTCTGGTAGAAGGTGAAGAACCTGCTCCGCAGGGCTCGGGTTCCAGGGATAACCACGCGGCTATCGAATCCGCGAAAGTGGACAGCGAGGGCTCCTTGCAGCCTCAACTTTCAAACCCCAAGCCCGGCGGTTTGATGAGTACTGTCAGGAATTTCTTCAGCCGTTAATCCAGATTCAGGCAATTTGTTGCTGTTGTTCTTCTTTGTCTTCCTGGTATTCCAGTGAACTTTCTTTTTGGTTTGTTGGACGCTCTTCCTGCTTCTCCTGCGGTACGCTCCCGCTGCTCAGCAGAGTCTGTACCGTTCTAAAGCAACGCCATGAAATAATGGCCATGAGCAAATTGCCGCATACAGCCCCCGCGAAAAATCCATACAGCCCGTAGTACTGGCTCCCAAGCCAGGCCAGAGGCACATAGAAAATAAAGAAGCGAGCCACGCTGAGATAAAGCGCAATGAGTGGTTTGTGCAGGGCATTGAGGGAGGAGTTGCTGAGGATGATGATACCCTGAAATCCATATCCCAGGGGCATTATCCAGATAAACAAGGTGATAGCCTCGACCACACCCGGGTCATCGGAGAACATCGCCGCAATAAATGGGGCAGTCACTGCCATCAGGAGATAGATGCCAAGCTGCCATACCATGATGAAGCGAATCGCCAGTCTATAGGCTTCTACGACCCGGTCCATTCGGTCCGCTCCGAAGTTCTGGCTGATCAGAGGTGGCAGGGAACTGGACATGGCCAGCACCAACAGGGTGGCCATGGGTTCGATGCGAGCGCCTACTCCGAAAGCGGCAACCGTCGTGTCTCCAAATCCTGCGGCGATGGCTGTCATCACCCCTGCAGCGAGTGGAGTCATCATATTGGCGCCGGCGGCGGGGATGCCTATGCGCATCATGTCCCGGCCTGAACTCAGCATGGTGGATTTCGAGGGGAGGGCCGCGCTAACCATTTCGAGTTTTACGACCAGCGTGTACATGAGATAGGCGAATCCAACCGACCAGGCGATGACGGTGGCCCAGGCCGCGCCAGCGATTCCCAGTTCCGGAAAAGGACCTACGCCGAAGATCAGGAAAGGATCGAGAATGGCGTTCATTAAACCGGCGGCGGCCATCAATATGCTCGGCGTCTTGGTGTCGCCACTGGCGCGCAGAATGCTGTTGCCAGTCATGATGCATACAACCAGTACCGAGCCCGGTAGCCACACCACCATGTATTCTCGAATCGGTACCAGTAGCTCTTCACTGGCACCCATCAAGCGAAACAGGTCGTCCATGGCGAGTCCCATCAAACCGGCCACCAGCGCGGCCAGGGCGAAGGACAGGTAATTGATTACCGTCGAAGCTTCCTTGGCCTTCTCGAATTGGGATCCGCCCAGATATTTTGCGACAACGGCAGAGGCGCCGATGCCCAGTCCAATGGCCAGGCTCATGATGGTAAAGGTGACTGGGAAGGTGAAACTGATCGCGGTAAGCGATTCGGTACCGAGGAAACTGATGAACCAGGTATCTACCAGACTGAACGTGAACAACATGATCATGCCGATAATCATTGGCATAGTCATACGAATCAGAGCCTGCTTGATGGAGCCTTCGGTGAGCTTGTAGCGTTTGGCTTGATTCTTGGTGGCTTCCGCCATCGTATTACCGATTCCCTAATGGGTTTACATGTGTTGCTGTTGATCGGGTCCTGGATTCGCAGAAGAGGTGCTGTTGCAAGAGCTACAGGTAACTCTCAGGCTGCACCCTCGTCGCAGAATATACAACAGGACTCGATTAAAAAGACCAAGGACACAGAATATTGCAATCAATTGCCACAACGCATGCGCAGTTTGACGAGCTGCTTGAACATCTTGGCATTTGCAAACAAGAGCTCCTTGCCACTCTCCAGTCGCGGGTTGCCTTCCTCGGTGCCTATCAGACCACCAGCTTCCTGCAATATCAGGCTGGCGGCTGCACGGCTACACTCGTGGGCCTGGTGGCTCCAACCGCCTTGCAGCTTGCCGCTCGCGACAGCCACCATGTCCAGCGTGCTGCAACCGGACAGTCGCGGACTGGCCTGCGCCCTGAGTAGGGCTTGCTGAAAATCTATGAATTTTTCCTTGTCCAAGCCTAGCTCATTCAGGCCCAACAAACTGCCCGCCAGGTCGACAGATTCGCTGACCCGAATCCGTCGCGAGTTCATCTGCGCGCCGGCTCCGCGACTGGCCACATATTCCTCCTGGAACATGGGGCAGATGACGACGGCATGGGACACCACGTCTTTTATCCTGACGGCGATTGACACTCCGAACTGTGGATAACCGTTGGCAAGATTTCGACTACCCAGCACCGGATCAACCAACCATAGAGGTTCACCTTCCTTGCCGGTATGGTGTCCTGATATGCGGGAGAGAATATTGTGTTCGGGGAAAGTCTTCTGCAGGTGGTAGAGGATGGACTTGTCAGCATCCGCATCCAGATTCGTCTGGAAGGACTCAGGCTTGTCGTCGACAATCTGGACCTTGTCCAATCGTTCCACACGATGGGCGAGAGATTCTGCTGCATCGCGGGCGGCGCGCAGTGCTATGTTGACAAGGGCATGCATGGATCGTTTACCTGAATAACTGACAGAAAGAAGCTGGCCGGCCATGTCGGCAGGCGCGCCATGATAGCAGAGTAGTGTGGCCCTGTAGACAGCAGTTGGATGCCAGAAAATGCGGTTTTGAAACCCGGCGCAATCGTGGCTAGCTGCTATAATGCTGTGCTGTAGGAGAAGTATGGACAGGCTTGAAGTATGGAATCGTTGGACAGAATCAAGATCGTGCTCGTGAGTACATCCCACCCCGGCAATATTGGTGCGGCTGCCCGCGCCATGAAGAACATGGGGCTGAGCGAATTGACCCTGGTGGCTCCCGCGGAATTTCCCAGCGGTGTGGCTGTGGGTCGGGCTGCGTCCGCCCTCGAAATCCTGGAAAAGGCCAGGGTCGTGGAAACCTTAACCGATGCCCTTGCCGATTGCACATTGGTCATAGGTGCCAGCGCAAGACGTCGCAGCATACCCTGGCCAATGCTCAGCCCGGAACAGCTGGGAGAGAAGGCTGTTGGGGAGAGTGCAGCTGGTGGTCGCATCGCCCTGGTCTTTGGTCGCGAAGACTCCGGTCTGAACAACGAAGAGTTGCAGCTGTGTCACTTTCATGTGCAGATTCCGGCAAACCCGGATTATAGCTCACTCAATCTTGCCGCCGCCGTGATGGTAATCTGTTACGAGGTTCGTAAAGCGTACCTCGCCGCGGCCGATCAATCTTCAGGAGAAGGCCAGACTGGGAGAGGCAGGGAGAAGGAAGAGATACGGCTGGAAGAGAATTGGGATCAGCCCCTGGTCTCCGGGGAGCAAGTGGAACACTTTTATGCGCATCTTGAACGTGTCCTGGTAGCCATCGATTTTCACGACCCGGATAACCCCAGGCAACTCATGCATCGGATGAGAAGGCTGTTCAACCGCATTCGCATCGACGAGATGGAAATGAACATTCTCAGAGGCATACTCACCAACATTGAATTCAATCTCAAGGACAGAGAGTAATCGAAGACAGCAGCGCCTGCTGTCAGGGCAGCTGCGCATTTGAGAACAGGATGACAACGAAGCAGGCGTTTTATTTTAGTGAAGGCCCTTATTTGCAGACCCTGCAGGGATTGCATGCCGCGCTATCGATGCCCGAAGCGTTTGTTAAACTACTGGGTACTTCTCGCAGTGGCAAGAGCACACTCTGTGAAAAGCTGAGCAAGTATCTGCGCCGTAAAGGCTATTCCGTGATCTATTTCCAGGCGGCGATCGAGTCGCCGGAAATGCTACGCTCACTGCTCTCCCGTGAACTGGACCTTCCTGAATCGTCAAATTTCCCCCGCCTCCTCGAAGACGCCTTGCGGGAGAAGGGTGATAAACCCCTGATACTTGTCTTTGACGATGCCCATCTGCTCACAGACATTACCTTGCTTGAAATCTATCGTCTGGCTGAAGTGCAGGTGGACAGCAAGCGGGTGCTCAATATCGTGCTCTGCGGCGAGCCGACCCTGGAAAAACGACTTCTGACCAATCAGGAATTCAAATCACTACTGCTGAGTGTTTCCCATCGCTTCGTGCTGGAGCCAATGGATGCCGAAGCCCTGAGCCAGTTTTTTTATCGCTACGCAGAGAAATCCGGAATTCCGGGATTGCAGCTGGAACCTGCCGCGATGAGTTATTTCTACAAGGCCTGCAAGGGTTATCCGGGACCGGCCCAAAATATGTGTCGCCTCATGGTGCAAGCACGCCTTGGGGAGACGGAGATGCTTCCCATAGGTCGCGCAGAGCTGGTTACGATTCTCAAGCATGCGGCGAACAAACAGGTCTTGCCCAGCGGGCAGGCACAGGAAAACAATCGCTTCGGAGCACTTATTCCCTTTGCCGCTGTCATAGCCATCGCATCACTCGGATTCATTTACCAGCAATTGCAGGGTGGCGATAGCATTGGTAGCGAACAGCTAGCCGTCGCCGAGATACCCCAGAGCATCCGCCCTGAATCGACTGATTCCTTGCAGCAGGCAAGCGACGTGGTGACGGCGGTCACGGAGTCCGTCGACCAGCCAGTTCCGGCAACAGTGCGCTCACCATTCGAGGCCGGTGATCCAGCACCGGAAGTCCCTGCGCCGCAAACTACCCCGGTAGCAATAGATGAACCTGCTGATATCCCTGCACCGGCTACGAATACAGTTATGGAGGAGCCGGTATCCGATTCCAGCCTGGCACTGGTGACCGCACAGGAACTGGGAGTGGATGCGGATGCCATCGTGCAACCCGAGTTTGAACCACTCACAGAGGCGGCCCCGGAGGAGGAATCGGCGACAGTAGTCGAAGCAGTGACACCCGCCACCTATGAAGCAGTAACGACGGATCAAGCAATTGCGGCAGCAGCAATCGAAGACGTGATCGAGGCAACGCCCGAGTCTGGGAGCAGAGACGATGAATCGGCTACTGATTCGGAAAAAAGCAATGCTGTTACGCGGAGCGAGTCTGCGGAGTTACCGCTTTCCACCATTGATTCGGCGGATCAAGCTGTCACAGTCGTAGTGGCCGAAGAGAATACCCAGCCCCAAGAGACCAGTGCAGGCCCGGAACCCGAACCGGATGTCGTCGCCGAGTCTGCAGCAGATTCTGAACCAGACACTGCGCCCGACATCGCCGTCCTGGAGCAAGTTGTGAGCGATTGGGTGGTCGCTTGGCAGGATAAGGCACTCACCGAATATTTCGCCAGCTATCACTCCGGATTCATACCCCGTTATCAGGATACCCAGGCCGAGTGGCGCAGTAACCGTCGCAGGGTGATCGGTAATGCGGAATGGATCCGTCTCGAGATGACAGAATTCCAGTTGATCGGTATCGAGGCCGGAATGCTGGAAGTCCAGTTCTGGCTGCGCTACGAATCGCCTACTTACAGTGACAACACCTTGAAGAAATTATTGATGCAGCAGGAAGATGGCGAGTGGCGCATCATGGAAGAAATTAACCTGCAGGTGCGTGGTTGATCAGCGCCGGCGCGCCGGGCGACGCGATCTCTGGCCCGGTTTCCTGGCTTTTCTCGAACTCTTGCCCGGCGCAGCCGAATCGGCTGGCGGAATGAGGTGGCGAGGACCGCGTCCGATCAGGTCATCTCTCCCCAGCCTGTGCAGGGCCTCTCTTAACTGGGGCCAGTTCTTTTCGTCGTGATAGCGTAGAAATGCTTTCTGCAGGCGGCGCTGTCCAATATCCTTGCACACACTCAGCTTTTCGGATTTATAGCGAAGCTTCTGCAGTGGATTTCGCTCTGAATAGTACATGGCTGTCGCCAACGCCATCGGAGAGGGGTAGAAGGTTTGTACCTGATCCGGCTTGAAGTCGTGTTCCTTAAGCCACAGACTCAAGTTCAGCATGTCCTCTTCATCACATCCCGGATGGGCAGCGATGAAGTAGGGGATCAGGTATTGTTCCTTGCCAGCCTTGCGGGAGAACTTGTCGAACAGCTTCTTGAATTCGTCGTAGGCAGAGATGCTGGGTTTCATCATCTGCGACAGAGTCTTCTCTTCGCTGTGCTCCGGGGCTATTTTCAGGTAGCCGCCCACATGATGGGTAACCAGTTCCTCGATGTATTCCGGATCGCGCAATGCCAGGTCATAGCGCAGCCCTGAAGCGATAGCGACACGTTTAACCCCTTCTACCTGGCGCGCCTTTCGATAGAGCTGTGTAGTTGGGCTGTGATCCGTATTCAGGTGTTTGCAGATATTCGGGTACACACAGGACAGTCGCTTACAGGTCTTCTGGACCTTTGGCGACTTGCAGTTCAGCTTGTACATATTGGCGGTGGGGCCGCCCAGGTCAGAAATCGTACCGGTAAAGCCGGGAACCTGATCCCTGATCTTCTCTATCTCCCGCAGAATATTTTCCTCGGACCTGCTTTGAATGATGCGACCCTCATGTTCGGTGATGGAACAGAAGGTGCAGCCACCAAAGCAGCCGCGCATGATATTTACCGAAGTCTTGATCATGTCGTAGGCCGGAATACGGGCATCGGCATAGGACGGGTGCGGTCGCCGCTGGTAGGGCAGGTCAAATACCCAGTCCATCTCGTCAGTTTCAAGGGGCAGCGGAGGAGGATTCACCCACACCTCCTGGGTGCCATGTTTCTGGATTAACGGCCTAGCGTTATATGGGTTCGCTTCTTGATGCAGGATTCGTGAGGCATGTGCATACAGAACCGGGTCATTTGTCACTTTGTTGAATGACGGCAAGCGAATATAGCTGGTCTCCTTGTCGTACTCGGTCTGGCGCTGCAAGGGTAGTGGAATGATCCGCAGCGGTTGGGCCTGCTCCAGCTCCTGATCGATGTCTGCGATTCTGTGTTTTGCAGGGTCTTCGCTGGCGAGTTCCTTGTGGCTGTATTCGTAGGGGTTGGGCAGCTTGTCTATTTTTGCTGGCCAGTCGATTCGTGTTGAGTCGATCTCGGTCCAGCCTGCAGGGGGAGCGTCCCGTAGCATGGCCGTACCGCGCAAATCCCAACAGTCTTCTACTCGTTTGCCGGCGGCCAGTTCGGTGGCCAACTCGGCGAGTGCGCGCTCCGCATTGCCAAACAGCAGTATGTCAGCATTGGAATCCACCAGGATCGATCTGCGTACCTTGTCACTCCAGTAGTCATATTGAGCGATGCGGCGCAGACTGGCTTCTATACCGCCGATGACGATTGGTGCGTCATAGTAGGCTTCGCGACAGCGCTGGCTGTAGACGATCACGGATCGATCGGGTCGCTTGCCTGCCTCACCATTGGGAGTATAGGCATCATCGCTGCGCAAGCGCAGGTCTGCGGTATAGCGATTGATTAGGGAGTCCATGTTGCCGCCGGTGACACCGAAAAACAGATTTGGTTTGCCAAGCTGCTGGAAGGCCTCGGCAGAGTCCCAGGCGGGCTGGGAGATGATGCCGACCCGGAAACCGAGCGCTTCCAACAGGCGTCCGACTACCGCCATGCCAAAGCTTGGGTGATCGATGTAGGCATCTGCCGTGACGATAATGATGTCGCAACTGTCCCAGCCAAGACTATCCATCTCGGCCCGTGACATGGGCAGATAGGGTGCCGTGCCGAAACACTCAGCCCAGTATTTGGGGTAGCTAAACAGTTTACGAGCTTCATCACTGTGACGAAGCGCGATGGCGGCGTTATCTGGTTTCACTGAGATACCGTTGGAAAAATTTGTTCAAGAGGAGTAGTCGCACCGTTTAGCACGAGTTGTCGATCACTCAGGGAGAGTTCCATCCCGATACGGTTATTATTTACGGTGATGTATCCCTGCTGCAAGTAGGGTTCGACCATGGCGGCGACCGGGCTCTGCTGAACGGCTTCCAGCGCCAGTGACAAATCGATTTGTAACTGCAGCGCATCGATGACAGCAGCCATTGTCAGCTCTTCGTAGGAATTGACTTGCGGTAGACCCAGCCATCTCAGCTCTATGTCCAGGCTATGGTCTCCTCCGTAGGCGTTCGCGGTAAAGTAATTGTTAATGGCCAGGCGATTCTGCAGCACGACCAATCCAAGTTGGTCTAGCATGTCGCCGATCACATCTCCATCTCCAGTGCGGGATGCTGTCACGTCAGTGAGTTGTTCCTGCATCTCGGAGAGCACGTCGTAGTACTGGCGGATTACTGAGGAGTGCAGTTCATTGAGCTCCATAGTCCAGGTAAAGGCCCGGAGGGGTAGCTCACTTTCAATCTCGTTGACTGCAAATTGTTGGCTCACGTCGATCTCGGTAGCACTGTTGTTACGGATGCTGGAATTGGCAGAGATTGCCTTGCTGGTAAATGCCAGTGGCCCTGGGCTGCCCAGTTCCAAAATCTCCAGCAGGGCGTCGCTATTTGCCAACAGATTGTTGATTTGTTCCGTTTCGCTATTGAGGCTCAGTGATCCAATGGAGAATCCCATGCCTCCGCCAGTCTGCATGGCGTCAAGTCTCCCCATATCCATTCTGAATATTGCCGACATGTCGGGAGCTACTTCGAGGGTTGCCTGCAAGCCGTCAAAATTCACTCTGGCAGTGTTGTCGCTAATTACTGCTGGCGCAATGTCCAGTTTGATTTCCAGGGTTTCATCCAGTCCCAGCAGCATGCCCATGCTGAGTTCAGGAAGGGCAAATGTGATGTCCAGTAGCGCCTCGGTGAACTGGGGGTTGGCGAACCGCGGCTGGATGTCGGCGTAGGCAAGGCCGAGTCTTATTCCATCTGCCGTCAGCAGCAGTGGACCGTGCATAAAGTCAAAATTCAGTTCGATGACCAATGATTCGCTGGCACCAAACGGCGTGTAGCTAATATCGTAACGCGCGTCGGAATTGAACCAGCCACTCTCATAGCTGGCTTCTACGATCTGTATCTGGCTCCTTGTTTCGGGTGGGAACAGGGCATAGAGATTAGCGGTCGTGGATGCCTGGACGTTCGAGCTAACCACCTTGGGCATTACCGCAAGGGCGAGCAGGAGCAGCATCAGCACGGCGCCGACGATGTAATTGAGGGTGGATTGCATCGGGTAGGGTCTATTTCCGAAAAGTTGTTACTATATCAGGATTCCTGCTGTTGATTGGTATCTCGCAAAGCTGCCTGGCTAACTCTGCGCAGCGGCCTTCACGGTAATTTTGAAGGCACAGCGCCGGGCGCCAGCCAGCAGATGGTCGGCCCGCTCAACATCGGCATGTTGCTGCAGCAGTGTTCGCAGCATGTTCAGTTCCGCATCGCAAAACTCCGGGCAGCGGCTGGCGGCTGCATGTAAGGGGCAGTGATTTTCAATCAGCAACCATCCTTCCGGTAACAGGCGAATCTCCGCCATAAACCCATCGTCCGTGCGTAGCTCCGCCAGTAGCCGCAGCCTCTCCCCGAGATCGTCAGCAGCGGTTTCCAGCAGGGCCGAATAGTGCTGCAGCTGCTGCGATCCACAAACGCCAATGAGGGAGGAGAGCTGATCACTACCCAGAGTACGATCGATGGCTTCGATAAGATCAAGGCTCAGACTCTGGTGGCGATCGGGAAACCGGGCGTGGCCCATGCCACTAAGTGTCCACAGATGTACAGGCCGCCCCCGGTTTTGTCGTGCTTCCCGGGTTTGCTTTACCAGCCCCTGATTTTCCATGACTGCCAGATGCTGGCGCACCCCCATGGTAGTGATACCCAGGTGGCTGGCCAGTATCCTGACTGACTGTGGGCCACGGATCTTCAGGCGCTGCAGTATTTGCGATTGTTTATTGTTGTTCTCCATCTCATCGCTAATATCGGCCATTTAAATAAAGTATTTACTTTATTATCAGGAATTCACTAGTTAATAAATAAATATATTTGTTATATGAGCCCAGAGGCGACCAGGGCATTTGCATGGTATGCCTGTTTCCCAGCCAGGCTACAGATCACCGGGGCGTAAATAGCATAGAATGGCCGGGCGACCCGGGACTGCATATTCCGCCGGCTAAGACACAAGACGAGAATCTATGAATTCCAACCTCCCGCTGCTGATCACGTTCTGCGGCTACCTACTGATAATCCTCTATCTGGGGATAAAAGCTTACCGGCGCACCCATGATCTGGGTGATTACATACTGGGCGGTCGCAAGCTTGGTTCCGTGGTTACAGCCTTGAGTGTAGGCGCATCGGACATGAGCGGCTGGTTGCTACTGGGCCTGCCTGGGGCTATCTACCTGTCGGGGCTGAGTGAAATATGGATCGGCATTGGCCTCGTGTTGGGCGCCTACTGCAACTGGTTGATCGTGGCGCGACCCTTGCGGGTCTATAGCCAGCACGCCAATAATTGCCTGACTCTGCCAGATTACTTTGAGAACCGGTTCAGGGACCGGAGTAAAGTCCTGCGTTCCCTCTCGGCGTCCGTAATCCTGCTGTTCTTCACCTTCTATACAGCCTCGGGCCTGGTGGGTGGCGCAATACTGTTTGAGAACAGTTTTGGTCTCGACTACGGCGTGGCGCTGCTTACTGGTGGGTTCATCATCGTTGCCTACACCTTTGTTGGCGGATTTCTCGCGGTTGCCTGGACTGATGCGATACAGGCCTTGTTGATGCTCGCCGCCTTGCTCATTGCGCCCGTCGGTGTGATTACATCAGGCGGCGGGTTTGCAGAAGTTGGCGAAGAGATGCAGGCGGTAAATCCGGAGAGCCTCGCGCTGTTTGCCAACATGGGCTTGCTGGGTTTCCTTTCCCTGATCGCCTGGGGGCTTGGTTATATGGGGCAACCCCACATACTGGCCAGATTCATGGCGGCCGAGAGCGCAGAGAAACTGGTGCCTGCCCGTCGCATGGCAATGGCCTGGATGATCGTCGTGCTCATCGGTTCAGTGACTACGGGGCTCGCGGGTATTGCCTATTTCGCTGATGCTCCCCTGGATAATCCCGAAACCGTATTCATAGCCTTGAGCCAGAATCTGTTCAACCCATGGATAGCCGGCATAATCACGGCGGCGATTCTGTCTGCGATCATGTCGACGATCGATTCCCAGTTGCTGGTCTCCTCCAGCGTGATCTCGGAGGACGTCTATCGTGTATTTGCACGACCCGGCGCTTCCGAGAAAGAATTACTGTCAGTGAGTCGAGCCGCGGTCATCGTCATAGCTATCGTGGCGCTACTGATCGCGAGTGATCGGGATAGCAGGGTACTGGATCTGGTTAGTTATGCCTGGGCTGGGTTCGGAGCCGCATTCGGTCCCGTGATTCTGTTTTCCCTGCTCTGGCGGCGCATGACGGCATCGGCAGCCATAAGCGGTATGCTGCTAGGTGCTGTAACAGTCGTTATTTGGTCAAACCTGGAAGGAGGGCTGTTCGACCTCTACGAGATTGTGCCCGGATTCCTGCTCGCTTCCATGGCCATTGTGGGTGTGAGCCTACTCAAGCCTCAGCAAGACTTGGAGACTCTGCGACTCTTCGATGAAACGCAGGAACTCTTGAAGTAGATGGTGTCGCTCCAGGCTTCGAATGGGTAATCAACCGCTACGATGCATCCGGATATGAGGGATGCCATCCTCTGAGTAAGGTTCCGACTCGGTAGTGAATTCGAACTCCTGGTAAAATCGCTCCAGGTATTGCTGGGCCGAAATTGTAATGCCCTTTCCGGGCCACAAGATCTGGCACTGACGGATGGATTCCTTCAACAGTAAGCGACCGAACCCACCCCTGCGCGCTCTGCTTGAAGTCACTACCCGCCCAATCG
>JAQCBT010000026.1 GCA_027621405.1 Pseudomonadota bacterium
GGTGGTCCCCACAACGGCGTGCAGTACCTGCTGCAGAATCATCGCGAGCTTATCGATGCGGAGTATGCACTCAACGAAGGCGGGGGCGGCTCAATCAGGGATGGTATCCATATCTCCAACAACGTGCAGGCCAGTGAGAAGGTGTACCAGACCTATTCTCTGGAGGTCACCAATCCCGGTGGCCATAGCTCGCTGCCGTTGAAGGACAATGCTATCTACCATCTGGCCGATGCGCTGAGTAGTATCCGGGATTACGATTTCCCCGTTCAGCTCAATGAGGTGACACGAACCTACTTCGAACGCACGGCGAATATTGAAGGCGGGGAGTTGGGTGAGGCCATGCGCGGCATCCTGCAGGATCCACCGGATCCTGTTGCATCCCGGTATCTCACGAACATGCCAGCCTATAATTCCCGCATGCGTACGACCTGTGTGGCCACCATGCTGGACGGTGGACATGCCGAGAATGCTCTGCCGCAGCGAGCACGTGCCACGGTGAACTGTCGTGTCCTTCCGGGTGAGTCCATCGCCGACGTGCAACGCACTTTGGAGGCGGTGGTGAACAACAGTGAAGTCAGCATCACAGCGGTTAACAGTGCGACGCAGTCGCCACCCTCGCCGCTGACACCTCCCATACTTCAGGCCATCGAATCAATAACAGATGATATGTGGCCTGGTGTGCCGGTGATTCCGACCATGAGTACGGGTGCGACCGATGGCCTGTATCTGCGCAATGCGGGTATCCCTGTATATGGTGTGTCCGGTCTATTCGGTGACGTGGACGATGTGCGTGCCCATGGCCAGAACGAGCGCATCAATATTCAGTCCTACTTCGAAGGGCAGGAATTTCTGTATCGCCTCACCATGGCGTTGTCTGCAACTGGGGATGGTGCCTGATTAATGTTCGGGTAATCTGCCGGATTGCCTCTAACTGATCTTACAAGCTTCGGAGGATGGCGCTATGCGCATTGGGATTTTTCTACTAGCGATTCTTTTGAATAGCTGTTCCGAAGATATCGACAGGCTTGCCATAGAATCCATACCCGGTGCTGAGCCGAAGAACATTGTCTTCATCCTCACCGATGACCATCGTTATGACTTCATGGGCTTCACAGGCAAGGTTCCCTGGTTGCAGACGCCGAATCTGGATCGTCTCGCCCGGGAAGGTGCGTATTTCCCGAATGCCTATGTGACCACCGCGCTGTGCTCACCGTCGCGGGCGTCAATACTGACTGGGCTCTATTCTCATACTCATACGGTTGTTGACAATGCCGCTCCGGACCCGGGTAATCTGACATTCTTTCCCGAGTATCTGCAACGAGCGGATTACCAGACCAGCTTCTTCGGCAAGTGGCACATGGGAAATCACTCGGACGAACCACAGCCCGGTTTTGACCATTGGGAGAGCTTTCGGGGACAGGGAGTGTATTACGGGCCAACCCTGAACATTAATGGTGAGCATGTGGTTTATGATGAGTCCACATACACCACCGACTTGCTCACAGAACATGCTATCGAGTGGTTAAGCAACAGGGAAGAGGACCAACCCTTCTTTCTCTATCTGTCCCACAAATCCGTGCACTCAGATTTTGAACCAGCCCAGCGCCACCAAGGCATGTATCAGGGCGAGGAGCCTGTCTATCCACCTTCGTTCGATGTGCCAAGCTACGGGACTCCGGAGCTACCCTCGACAGGCAGTGACGGTGAGCCCGCCAGGGGCAGGGAGTACTACGGCGATAATCGGCTACCGGAATGGGTCAAGCAACAGAGGGAGAGCTGGCACGGAGTTGATTACATGTACCACGGCCGCATCGACTTCGAAGAGTTCTTCCAGCGCTACACCGAGACGCTTATGGGAATCGACGACAGTGTGGGTGCGGTGCTGGATTTTCTGGATGAGCAGGGCCTGGCAGAAGACACGCTGGTAATCTACATGGGGGACAACGGGTTCTCGTTTGGCGAACATGGATTGATCGACAAACGCCATTTCTACGAGGAGTCCGCCAAGGTGCCCCTGCTGGTGCGTTGGCCCGAGAAGCTGGAGGGTGGTAGCGCAATCGATTCACTGGTGCAGAATATCGATATCGCACCTACGATTCTCGAAGCTGCAGGACTGCGACTGCCGACACACATGCAGGGCATGTCATTTTCGCCACTGTTCGCCCGCGAGGAAGTGCCCTGGCGTGACCGCATCTTCTACGAGTATTACTGGGAGATGGATTTTCCGCAGACCCCGACCATGTTCGGTGTGCGCACCGAACGTTACAAGTACATCCGGTATCACGGTATCTGGGACACGAACGAGTTCTACGATCTGGAGAACGATCCCAATGAGATGTACAACCTCATCGATGCGCCGGAACACCAGGCACGAATCGAAGCGCTGGCCAATGAGCTATACCAGTGGCTGGAATCAACCGGGGGTATGAACATTCCCTTGAAGAATGTGGTGCGACCCAGGTTTGGGGATCATCGAAACCAGGAAGTGCTTTAGGCAAGGCCTGCAGCAAGTCAACATCAATACTGCACGGTGAGGATGGCGCTGGGTTTGTATCCCAGGCGGTGAGCGATGATTGCTATCCGCTGGCCTGGCAACAAGTCGACAGGCTGCGAATACAGTTGCCATGATTCACCCGGTGACGCTCCTTCAGACAGCAATTGGTAACCCAAGCTGGCACCCTCGGTCTGGCTGCTCAGTCGAATTGTATTACCAGTCCTTGTGATTTCCGGTGCTGCTGTCTCTGGCTGTAGCAACCCCGGCCACATGCTCTCCACCAGCTCAGCTTCTGGCATCAGCCCCTTGTCATCAATCGCTGTCATCCAGCGCTCGAGCTCATTGCGCAGCTCGACAAGCTTACCCGCATAGGCGGGGTCTTCGGCGATGTTGTTGATCTCGTGGGGGTCGGTTTCCGTATCGAATAACTCTTCCGCGGCTTTTGTTTCCCGAAACCACTGCGCCTGTATGTCGGTCAATTCCCCGTTGTCTCGCATGCGCAGCAGCTCCTGCATGAGCGGCATTTGTTCACGGTAGCTAAGGGGAAGATAGTAGGAACCATCGGGCTGGAAATTTCGCAGGTACTTGAAGCGATTATCCCTGACAGCCCGAATGGTGTCGTATTCAGTGTCGAAGCGATCCGACGCCCCATGGACGTACTGTCTCTGTGGAGAATCCAGGTAATCGCCGAGGAATGCGCGACCATCCACATAGGCTGGAGGTTCAATGCCGGCCAGGGAAAGCGCCGTGGACTTGAAATCGACGAAGCTCACAAGCTGGTCGTCGGTCTCTCCTGCCCGCCAGCCATCGGGGAAGCGAATGATGAGAGGAAGGTGCATGCCAGAGTCATACAGAGATCTTTTTTGGCGTGGCAAGGGCCCGCCATGATCCGTGTACCAGAAGATGATGGTGCTCTGCATAAGGCCATCTTGTTCCAACTCGGCAAGGATCTCACCCACCTGTCGGTCCATGGCAACGATGTTGGAGTACACCTGGCGTATGTCCTGTTTCGCAATATCCGTATCGGGCAAATAGGGAGGAACAGGTACCTCCAGCTCGGGATCTACCAACAGGGGATTGTCTGCCTGGGCCCACACCTGGGATTCGTGGGTGATGCCAAAATTGAATACAGCAAAGAAAGGTTGCCCCGGGGCGCGATTGCGCCAATGGGCATCGAGGCTGCTGTCATCCCAGGCAGTGACTGTCTTTTGAAACTGGTAATCCTCTTTGGCGTTATTGGACGTGTAGTACCCAGCTTCCCTGAAATACTCGCTGTACATACGAACACCGGGAGGTGGTACGGCTTCATAGGAAATCAGGCCATTGGGTCCATAGCCAGTAAGGTTTGTTGTGCGCATGTGTTGTGCACCAAATCTGTTCTGGTACATGCCGGTGGCAATGGCAGCACGACTTGGAGCACATACACCCGAGGTGGAATACACATTGGTATAACGAATTCCCTCTTCAGCCAGACGACTGATATTGGGTGTCTCGACGGTATTGTCACCGAACGCGGGTATGATGGGGCTGAGGTCCTCCGCGACAAGCCAGACGATATTGGGCTGTTGCGGCAATCTCGGCTTGGAATCCAGCTCACGAACGTCAGAACAGGCCGCTGTCAGTAGTGCGCACAGCAGGAAAGGCAGGACATTGAAATATCGACGGTTCATAGTGTTGTTCGATCCCGGAACTGTTTGATCAGTGTAACCAGCCTGTTGTGCCAAGAGAAGTGCCAAGAGAAGTGCCAGGTGAGGCCCCTGGGACAGGTAATAGTAATTGAGATATTACGCGGTTAAGATAACTGCAAAAGCAAGAATAACAGGTGGCCGTCGATGACGAAGAGCAAGCCCGCGAACAAAACCCCCAATTCTGAATTCACATCCAGCCAGCAAGGCAGTCGCCGCCGTTTCATGCAGCAGGCCGGAGCAATTTCCGGCTTCATGATCGTGCCTGCTTCCGTGCTGGGAGGTGAAAACCGCCTGGCCCCCAGTGACCGGTTGAATATTGCCGCCGTGGGTGCTGGTGGTAAAGGGCGTTCCGATATTCAAAGCGTGGCCCACGAGAATATCTACGCGGTTTGCGATATCGACGATGGTCGCCTGGCAGAGACCCTGCAACAGGAATTCGCCGCACCATTCCGGGAAAAAACCAAAACCTATCGCGATTACCGCGAGATGCTGGACAAGGAGCCGGAGATTGATGCCGTGCTGATCAGCACCCCGGACCACATGCATGCCCCCATTGCCATGCACGCCATGAGCCTTGGCAAACATGTATTCGTGCAAAAGCCGCTGTGCCACACCGTGACCGAATGCCGGGTGCTGGCCCAGGCAGCCCGGGACAATAATGTGGTGACACAGATGGGCAACCAGGGCCATGCGGAAGAAGGTGCCCGGATAATTAACGAATGGGTAGCCTCCGGTGCACTGGGCACTGTCCGGGAGGTGCATTGCTGGACCAACCGTCCCGTTTGGCCTCAGGGCATAGGTCGGCCAGGAGGCGAATCCTTGATACCCGATCATATTGGCTGGGACCTGTGGCTGGGTGCGGCAAGATTCCGTCCTTACGTGGAACGTGCCTATCATCCATTCAACTGGCGAGGCTGGCTGGACTTCGGTACGGGTGTGGTGGGGGACATGGGTGCCCACATCATCGACCATCCCTACTGGGCACTGGACCTGGGTCTGCCAACGAAAATCTCTGCGAGTTCTTCACGCTTCGGTAGCGAATTGGAAACATTTCCCATCGCTTCGAAAATCCACTTCGAGTTTCCCGCCAAAGGCGACCGTCCTGCCGTCAAGATGACCTGGTATGACGGGGGATTGCTGCCGGAGCGGCCCGCTGGGCTGGAAAATGGCAGGCAGATGGGTGACAACGACGGGGGTGTTCTCATCGTCGGTGACAAGAACACCCTGATGCATGGCGTGTATGGTCGCAATCCGCAATTGATTCCCCAGTCCAGGCACGACTCCATGGCGGCGCCGGCGAAGACTCTGGCTCGATCGCCGGGTATCTATCAGGAGTGGATCGATGCCATCAAGGATCGCAGCAAGCACACCACATCCGCATTCGATTATTCGGGCCGCCTCACGGAAACCATGCTGCTGGGTAATATCGCCACGATACGTGCCAGCGAACACAAGGTTCTCGACTATAACGGCAACACCATGCGCTTCACCAATGATGAGGGAGCCAATGCCTGGTTGCACAAGGAATACCGGCCGGGATTCGGTATCAGTTGAGAGATAGACCCACACTGCGTACTGAAACAACGAGGGAATGCTAGCGGTGGCACAACAGGAATACGACGTTATCATCGTGGGCTCCGGCGCTGGTGGTGGCATGGCGACCAACCGTCTGGCCAATGCCGGACTCCGGGTCGCGTTGATTGAAGCCGGCGGCTTCTACGATCCGGCGGACGAGGCGCAACGCACCCAGTTGCGCTACCCCTGGGAATCGCCACGCCGCGGCGCCAGTACCCGCCGCCGCCCGTTCGGTGACTACAATTCCTGTATCGGTGGCTGGGAGCTGGACGATGAACCATTCACCAATGGCGAGAACACGGACTTCCGGTGGTGGCGGGCGCGCATGTTGGGCGGACGCACGAATCACTGGGGTCGCATATCCCTGCGTTTCGGCCCCCTGGACTTCAAACGCTACGATGTGGATGGCCTGGGAGATAACTGGCCAATAGGCTACGAAGACGTCAAACCCTATTACGACAAGCTGGACAAGTTTGTAGGCGTCTATGGCAGCAACGAAGGCCTTTATAACGATCCCGATGGTTACTTCCTGCCTGCACCCAAGCCACGGCTGCACGAGCTCTATTACATCAAGGGTGCGCGTTCGTTGAACGTCCCGGTCTATCCCATGCGTAAATCGGTGCTCACCAAGCGCCTGAACAATCGTCGTGGTGTCTGTTTCTATTGCAGCCAGTGCAGCCGGGCCTGCGGCATCCATGCTGATTTTTCATCGAGCACGGTGTTGATCTATCCCGCACTGGAAGGGGGTCAGGTTGACCTCTATACGAACACCATGGTGCGCGAGGTAGTGACCGGTGATGACGGGCGCGCAACAGGAGTAAGCTGCATCAACACCCTGGATGGCAGCCAGTTGGAAATCACCGGACGTACGGTGGTGTTAGCCGCCTCCGCCTGTAGCACGGCACGAATCCTGTTGAATTCACGTAGCCCACAACACAGCGATGGTCTCGGTAATAGCAGTGGGCATGTAGGCCACTATCTGCATGATTCAACCGGAGCAAGCCGCGCCGCCTTCCTTCCGGATCTCATGGATCGGGATATCTACAACGAGGACGGCACCACTGGAGGACATGTCTATACTCCCTGGTGGCTGGAGGGTGAGAACCTCGATTTTAGCCGCGGTTATCATCTGGAAATCGGCGGTGGCATGGGCATGCCATCCTATGGCTTCGGCTTCGCCGTGAATCAATACAATGAATTCCTGGGCGAACGGGTAGGCGGTTATGGCAACAGCCTGCGGGACGACATCCGGCGTTTCTACGGTGCCAGGCTCAGTATCGCCTGTCGCGGCGAGAGCGTTCCCCAGTTTTCCAATTACTGCGAACTGGACCCAACGGTAGTGGACAAGTGGGGTATTCCGGTGCTGCGCTTTAATTACCAGTGGACCCAGCACGAGATCAACCAGGCCCGGCATATGCAGGACACCATGGAAGAATTGCTGGAAGCGGCCGGTGGTATCCTGCTGGGTTCCAAGCCTGGTGCAGACAGAAATTATGGTCTTACCCAGCCCGGCGAGATAATCCACGAAGTGGGCACTACCCGGATGGGCAGCGACCGCAAAACATCAGTGACGAATTCCTTCGGCCAGCTCCATGACGCCGACAATGTCTTCGTGGCAGATGCCGGGACCTTCGTCTCCCAGGCCGACAAGAATCCCACCTGGACGATAATGGCACTGTCCTGGCGTACCAGCGACTACATAATCGAACAGATGAACCAGCGGAATCTCTGAGGGTAAGTATCATGAACAGACGCGAAACCCTGAAATCGCTGCTGATGAGTTCTTTAGGTGCTGGCGTCATCGCCTCGACAGGCTGTGCTGGCTCAGCGAGCCCGGCACGACGCATCAGCTGGACTCCGCTCCCGGACAGCTACTCTTACGGTCGCACGGCCGAGGAGAAAGACTACGATGCCCGATTATTTGCCGAAAGTTACCTTAGCGAGCATGAGCTGGTGACCATCGCTGTACTCTGCGACATCATCCTGCCGTCGGACCATCCCAATGGCGGTGCACTGGATGCGGGTTTACCGGAGTTCGTAGAATTTATGGTGAAAGACCGGGAGAATTACAAATTACCAGTGCGAGGGGGTGTTGCCTGGTTGGATAACCATGCCATTGATAATTTTGGTGCCGACTTTGTCAATGTCAGCGAGCAGCAGCGTCTACAGATCTGCGACCGCATTGCCTGGCCGGATGTTCAGGATCCGGAATTACAGCCAGGCATACGATTCTTCAGTTTTATGCGTGACCTGACCCTTACTGGTTACTACACCACCGAGATGGGGTTTCGGGACCTGGGCTATCAGGGCAATACGCCCAATGTCTGGGATGGTGTGCCCCAGCATGTTCTGGACCGGCATGGTATGTCCTATGAGGCAGAGTGGCTGGAGAAATGCGTCGACCAATCCCGCCGCGATGTCATCGCCGAGTGGGATGATGACATGAATTTGATAACGTGAGACCCAAGATGAAGAAAATGCTGTTGGCTCTAATTGCACTTTTGACTGCTGGCACGCTAGCGCAAACCGATAACCGGTTCGTCTATGAGCCAGTACCGGCAGAAGTGTCAGTTCCACAAGCAGGTGCAGTGCCTTCTGATGCCATCGTGCTGTTCGATGGCAGCAATATGGACGCCTGGATGACGGCTGCTGCTGAGGAAGACGCTCACTGGGAGATTGCAGACGGCGCCATGACCGTTCGCCCGGGAATGCGCACTATCAAGACGCGTCAGGTATTCGGGGATATTCAGCTTCATCTCGAGTTTCGACCTTCCGAGCTTATTCAGGGAGAAGGACAGAGCCGCGGAAACAGCGGCGTGTTTTTGCATTCCCTCTTCGAAGTGCAGGTACTCGATAGCTGGAATAACCCGACCTATGTGAATGGACAGGCGGGAGCCATCTACCTGCAATCGGCACCCCTGGTTAACGTGGCCCGCGAACCCGGTGAGTGGCAGAGCTACGATATTATCTTCCAATCGCCGGTCTATGACGGTCGCGGTAACTTGAGTGAGCCTGCGTATGTCACGGTTCTTCAAAACGGTGTGTTGGTGCAGAATCATGTGGCACTGCAGGGGGCAACCTATACGCCCTTGCCTGAATACACTGTGCGATGTGTTCCCTATGGGCAGGAGCGGGAGCAAGACTGCAGCGGCAAGATGCCTATTACCTTACAGGACCATGGGCAGGTCGTATCCTATCGAAACATCTGGGTTCGCGAACTGTGATCAGAAACCTGTTGACCAGAATTGTCCTGCTGATACTTGTGTTTTCTGTGCAGGTTGCACAGTCCCAGCCCCCGCAGCAGGAATGGATTTCCCTGTTCAATGGCAAGGACCTCGACGACTGGATTCCAAAATTTACCGGCCAGGAGTTGGGCGTAAATTATCTCGATACGTTCCGTGTGGAGAATGGCATCTTCAAGGTGTCCTATGATAACTGGGATGATTTCAACGGTGAGTTTGGCCATATTTTCTATAAGGAACCGTTCTCCCATTACCTGCTGCGTGTGGAGTATCGTTTCGCAGGCGAGCAGGTGACCAACGGCCCCGACTGGGCCTATCGCAACAATGGCATCATGCTGCACAGCCAATCGCCACAGTCCATGACCATCGACCAGGAATTTCCGGCCTCGATCGAAGCGCAGTTGCTGGGAGGCAATGGTGTGGATGAGCGCCAGACTGGCAATGTGTGCTCACCGGGCACCCACTATGTGATGAACCGTGAGCTGATAACCGTACACTGCACGAACTCCACGTCACAGACCTATCATGGCGACCAGTGGGTCACCATGGAGATCGAGGTGCGGGGCAGCAGCCTCATTCGACATGTGGTGAACGGAGAGACGGTGTTCGAATATTCCAATGTGCAATTGGACAGGGAAGATCCCGATGCCCAGCGCTTGCTGGAAAGCGGTGCCAGCCTGTATGTGCGGGAAGGTTATATCTCGGTGCAGGCGGAAAGCCATCCGACGGAATTTCGCAGGATCGACCTGCTGCCTCTGCCAACATTCCAACCCTGCCTGTCGCTCCCCTGCAATTAGCAGGACAGCGAAGTCAGTCTTGGCTTTGAACTATTCAGGCTAGAGCGTTCCCGCCGCAATGAGGTCCGCGGCGTAATGCGCTGCTCGGGCGCTGAAGGCCATATAGGTCAGCGATGGGTTCTGGCAGGCGGAGGAGGCCATGAAACCTCCGTCGGTCACGAACAGGTTTGGCACATCGTGAGCCTGGCACCAACCATTGAGTACCGAGGTGTCCGGATCCCGGCCCATGCGCACCGTTCCCATCTCGTGGATACGATTACCCGGCTTTGACAGGTTCGCATTTGAGGTTGTGATGTTGATTACCCCTGCGGCTTCGAACATGGCAACGGCGTCTTTCACCGCTTCTCGTTGCATGATGCGTTCGTTCTCGCCGTAGGTGACATTGAACAAGGCCAGAGGGTTTCCCCAGCGATCGCGCTTTGACGGGTGTAGAGTCACCCGGTTCTCCGGATTCGGCAGTTGTTCACCGAAAGCGAGTACGTTAATGCGCCACGGGCCGGGTCGTCGATGTGCTTCCTTGAACTCACGTCCGATACCGGCGATCTGCCCACCCGCGTTGCCCAGGGGGCTCGCGCCTCCCTGAAAACCGAAGCCACGCCTGAAGGGCTTGTCGTTCTCGGTGACGTTGGCATAGCGTGGAATATAGATTCCCCCGCTGGGCCGGCGCCCGAAGACCTTCTTGTCATCGAAGCCATTCATGATGCCGGCTACTCCGGCACTGCTCACGTGATCCATCAGATTGCGACCCACCTGGTCGGAACGATTGGCGAGTCCCGTGGGGAAGGCTTCCGATTTTGACTGCAGGAGAATCATCGCAGAGGCGATGGCCGATGCATTCAGGAAAACCACTTTCGATGTATAGCTGCGCCTCTCGTTGGTTTCAGCATCGACTACGCGTACGCCAGTGACCCTGTTGCTTGCCGGGTCATAGTCCAGCCCCTGCACGATGGCATTGTGCACCATGGTGAGGTTGCCGGTGCGCTGGGCGGCAGGAAGTGTGGCATTCAGGGAGGAGAAGTAGGCCTTGAATGTGCAGCCATGATGGCAACGATTCCGGGCCTGGCAGTTACTGCGTCCCAGTGCGCGTTGTTCTTCCGTGGCATCGGTCAGGTGGGCGATTCGTGCCGGAATGATCTTGCGGCCGTTGAAAGTCGTTTCTACCCGCTGCTTGAATGTGTTCTCGGCATCGGTCAACGCAAAGGCTGGCTGAAACACGCTGTCGGGTAACTGGCTGAGACCTTCTTCGGTACCCGCGATACCAATAAAGGTTTCCACCTTCTCATACCAGGGCACGACATCTTCGTAACGCACCGGCCAGTCGACCCCCACGCCTTCTTCGCGGTTGGCGGTGAAGTCCTGGGGGCCGAGCCGATAGGTCTGGCGGCTCCACATGATGGAGCGCCCGGCTGTATGATAGCCACGCAGCCAGTCATAGGACGTCCCTTCGGCTTCTTCGTAGGGATGTTCGTCATCCTTCACCCAGAAGTGTTTGGTAGATTCCTTGATGGCATAGGCCACGCCGCCATACTGTTTTGGGTAGTGTCGTGCTATCTCATCCTGGGGCACGTTGTCCAGGTTTGGAGTCTGCCAGGGCGTCAGCTGATCAGAGTAATCCCGTTCCGGGATGATCTCCGGCCCGCGTTCCAGCACCAGTACCTTCAGGCCACGTTCGGTGAGCTCCTTGGCGGACATGCCACCACTCATGCCTGAGCCAACTACGATTGCATCGAAATCTGCCATGATGATTAAGCCTCCCCCGCGATATCAACACTGGGATCCCAGCGACCCGGGACTGCGACCCATTTCAGTTCCTGCACGGCACCTTCTTCGGTGGCGAAGTAAGACTGGGTGATATAGCCCTTGGTAGCACGGTATCCGCCCAGTGAAGAATTACCATCGAATGCAGAAGCATCGAGCGCACTCAATGCGGCGATTGCTGTGGCCTCATCCGCTTCCAGAAAATTGCCGGTGGCAGAGTCCAGTCGGGCGGCAATAAGCTGCAGTGCCTCCCGATGTTCGCTGCGCGTGTCGTCGTTGGCCCAGTCGCTCATCAGGGCATCCATATAACCCGGTACATTGGCGTCCAGTGCGCCCGGTGTTTCGGTCCGGGGAATGATGAGGTCGGAAAGTCTGCGCAACAGGGCCATCTCGTTATTTGAGTAGAAGCGGCCCATGTCGCCAGCGCGAGTGGCATTTATAGTAGCGAGACCGCCGCAGGCACTTAGCGCCGTGGCACCGCCCACGGAGACGATCAGGCCCTGGATGAATTCTCTTCTTGTTTTCATTGTTTTCCCCCTGACATGAGACTAACCCATTTGGAGTTAAGCCAAAAGCTTCAGTCGATACTGCGCCACACACCGCCATTGTTGGCCGAGGTCACGGCGGCTTCTATGAATCGAACGCCTCGCAATCCGGCATCCACATCCGGAACCAGGGCAGCGTTCTCGCTTTCGGTGCCCTCGATCGCATCCGCGAAACCCGTATATATATTGGCAAAGGCCTCAAGAAACCCTTCCGGATGGCCGCCCGGTATACGGGTGACTGAATTGGCGCTTGTGCCTGCAGTGGCACCGCCGCGGCTCAAGATTCTCGGTGATTCAGCCAGAACAGAAAATTGCAGCTGATTCGGTTGCTCCTGGAACCAGTGCAGGCTGGCCTTTTCGCCATAGACCCTGATTCGCAAGCCGTTTTCATGGCCCACGGCTACCTGGCTGGCCCACAGCGACCCGCGGGCGCCATTGCCAAAGCGCAAAAGCAGCTGGGCATTGTCATCCAGCTTTCTGCCAAGCACGAAGGCATTAAGGTCCGCGAGGATGCTTTTCACCTTGAGCCCGGTAATAAACTCGGTGAGGTGAAAGGCATGGGTGCCTATATCACCCAGTGAGCCGCCAGCACCGGCCAGGGCAGGGTCAGTGCGCCAGGCGGCCTGCTTCTGTCCACTGGATTCTATATCGGTACTCAACCAGTCCTGGGGATATTCAACCTGAACCACACGAATCTCACCCAGCTCACCACTGGCGATCATCTCCCTGGCTTGCCGCACCATGGGATAGCCACTGTAGTTGTAGGTCACGGCAAACAGCAGCTTGCTCTCCTTTGCCGAAGCTTGCAGCGCTATTGCATCATCGAGGCTGGAGGTCAGGGGTTTGTCGCAGATGACATGAATGCCTGCCTCGAGAAAAGCCTTTGCCGGGGCAAAATGCAGGTGATTGGGCGTCACAATGGCAACGGCCTGAATGCCGTCCTCTCTTGCACTTTCCTTTGTTGCCATGGTGGCAAAGTCGTCGTAGCTGCGTGAAGAATCGATTCCCAGTTGTGCAGCACTTTCCTTGCCGCGCTGCGGATCGCTGCTGAATGTACCGGCGACTAATTCATAGCGGTCATCCAGTCGTGCCGCCATGCGATGGACTTCGCCAATAAAGGCACCGTTACCACCGCCAACCATGCCGAGTCTAATTCTGGCTTTCTTGCTACTCATGCTCGGCCTGGTTGTCTATGCCCAGTATCGCCCGGTTCATCTGGTCATCTGTGCCAGCTTCGGCAAAATCATCGAATGCCTTTTCTGTAACCCGGATAATATGGTTCTGAATAAATTCCGCACCTTCACGAGCACCATCTTCCGGGTGCTTCAGGCAGCACTCCCATTCCAGCACGGCCCAGCCTTCGAAATCGTTCGCTGCCAATTTTGAGAAGATGCTATTGAAATTTACCTGACCATCGCCCAATGAGCGAAACCGTCCAGCACGATCAATCCATGATTGGTAACCACCATAGACTCCTTGCCTGGCGGTTGGGTTGAATTCAGCATCCTTGATATGGACCAGCTTGATGCGTTCCTTGTACGCATCCATGAAACCAAGATAATCCAGTTGCTGCAGCAGCAGGTGACTGGGATCGAACAGGATGTTGCAACGCGGGTGATTGTTGACCCGTTCCAGAAACATTTCAAAGGTCACGCCGTCATGCAAGTCCTCTCCGGGGTGAATCTCGAAACCTATATCCACACCGGCTTCATCGAAGGCATCCAGAATGGGATGCCAGCGTTTAGCAAGTTCGTCGAAGGCCGCTTCGATGAGTCCGGCAGGCCGCTGAGGCCAGGGATAGAAATAAGGCCAGGCCAGTGCGCCAGGGAAGCTGGCATGGGTAGTAAGGCCGAGGTTCTCCGAGGCTCTGGCCGCCAGCAACAATTGCTCAACCGCCCATTCCTGCCTGGCAGCAGGATTTCCCCTGACCTCTGGCGCTGCGAATCCATCAAACATCTGGTCATAAGCAGGGTGCACCGCCACCAGCTGGCCCTGCAGGTGTGTAGAGAGTTCGGTGATTTCGATGTCGCGGTCGGCAAGCATGCCGCGCAGGTCGTCACAATAGGTCTGGCTGGAGGCGGCGGCTTCCAGGTTGATCAGGGATGGCTCCCAGCTGGGGATCTGAATGCCTTTGAATCCGAGGTCGGCAGCCCAGGTGGCGATGTTCTCCAGGGAATCGAATGGGGCTTCATCGCCGACGAACTGGGCCAGGAATATTGCCGGGCCTTTGATGGTCCTCATATTATTCGTTCTCTTCGCTTGTCTTTGAACCGTGATTGGGGAGTATAAACCCTACGAACGGCCACTCCTACCGCTCGTAAGAGCAGACACGATCCATTTGCAATCGACTCGCTGTTCGACTACTTTCCAGACGAATGATTGCGTAGAGAATTTTACTGTCTCCGAACAGGATCCGGTGTATGTGGTAAACCTGACCAGATGTCGAAAAGCTATAAAATAATATTGGAGAGAGACAACATTGAATTTCATTAAAAGCCGCCTCAGCCTGATGATGTTCCTTCAGTACGCTGTATGGGGCATCTGGCTACCCGTATTGGCAACATACCTTCAGTCGCCGGTAGCCGACGGTGGTCTCGGGTTTACCTCTGGGCAGGTCGGATTGATCCTGGGGGTCGCGGGTTCCATTGGTGCAGTCAGTGCGCCGTTTATTGCCGGCCAATTTGCCGATCGCTATTTTTCCACGGAAAAATTTCTCGCGGTACTGCTGGTACTTGGTGGATCGGTCAAGATCATCCTGTCATTCCAGGATTCCTTCACAGCCTGGCTTGTACTGGCCACACTCTATAGTGTGCTTTATATGCCTACGCTTTCCCTGACCAACTCAATGGCATTTGCCCACCTCGCTAACTCGGAGAAAGAATTTCCCCAGGTTCGCGTCTGGGGAACAATTGGCTGGATCGCGGCAAGCTGGCTGTTTCCCATGATCTGGTTACAGAGCAACCTGGAATTCCAGATCTTGCCGCCGTTTTTTGTGGGCACGGAAGTACCCGATGCCACGGCACGCCTGGCGGATACCTTGAAGGTCTCCGGGGTAATCGCCTTCCTTTATGCAGGCTTCTGCTTTCTGTTACCTCACACACCTCCGAAAAGAGATGGCGTGGAGAAACTGGCCTTCAAGAAAGCCTTTAGCCTGCTGTCCCACAGATCATTCGCCATATTGGTAGCGGCCAGCTTGCCAATCGCCGTTATTCACCAGATCTACTTCATGCAAACCGGCCCGTTCTTTGAAAACCAGTTGGGTATGCTGGTTACCTATATTGCGCCTGCCATGACCGTGGGGCAGTTTGCCGAGATTGGTTTCCTCGCCATGCTGGGAATGTTGCTGATGCGACTCGGATTCAAGTGGACGATTACCCTGGGTGCATTGGCCTATTTCAGCCGCTATGCGATCTGGGGACTGATCAGCCTGCAGGACGCATCGGGTCCGTCGGTAGACGCGAGCGGACAATTCGTCTGGACCATGCCCCTGATGATCGGTGTATTCAGCCAGATACTGCATGGCCTCTGCTATGCCTGCTTCTTCGCATCCGCCTTCATGTACGTGGATCGTATTGCAGATGACGATATCCGCAACTCAGCCCAAACGGTCTTCGGTATCATAATTCTGGGAGTAGGGCCGATGATCGCCGGACCTTTCCTCGGTTTCCTGGGTAATGTGTTCGGTGAGGCTGGAGTCGTGACCAACTTTGCAGGCATGTGGTTTACCCTGGCGACTATTGCCTTGTTCACCGCGGCACTTGTTGCTTTCGCTTTTAAAGATGAAAGCGCATCGCTGTCCAGGTAGCTGCGGTAGTGTTAAATGAGGAGTAATACCATGCGAACAACAGTTTCTCTTATGCTGCTGGCTATGCTGTTTAACGCCTGTTCTCCGGGGCAAAATGCTGCTAGTAACTCCACACCGGACAGACTGCCAAACATAGTCATACTGTTTGCTGATGATTTGGGCTATGGTGATTTGAGTAGTTATGGGCATCCTTATATCCGTACACCTGAACTGGACTTCCTCGCTCAACATGGCCAGAGATGGACTGATTTTTATGTGGCAGCCCCGGTTTGCTCACCCAGCAGAGCGGCCCTGTTAACCGGGCGCCTACCGGTTCGCACCGGGCTCTATGGCCAGAACATTGGCGTATTCTTTCCTGATGAGCCGGGTGGGTTTCCGGATTCAGAGCTGTCACTCGCCGAAGCATTGAAAGAAAGAGGTTACGTATCCGGCATCTTTGGAAAGTGGCATCTGGGAGATGCGCCTCACGCCTGGCCCACCCAGCATGGTTTTGATGCATGGCTGGGCGTGCCGTATTCCAATGATATGGATTGGGCAGGTGACCCGGATTTCGATGCTATGCGGGCTCTTGGTCTTGGCAGCGCAGCAGACCAGGCAGAGCGCAGCCAGATTCTTGCGACCCGTCCAGGCAAGTACGCGAACCCGCTACCGGAATACTTCAATACCCCCTTGATTAGCAGTGTGGCAGGTGGTGATAGCCAGGTTGAGCAACCTACGGACCAAGCAACCCTTACCAGACGTTACACAGAAGCAGCTATCGAGTTCATGGAAAACAATGTAGACAGTCCTTTCCTCGTTTACTTGCCTTATACGATGCCTCATACGCCGCTCTTCCGCAGTACCGAATTTGAAGGGCATAGTTTGTTTGGCCGCTATGGTGACGTCATAGAAGAGATTGACTGGAGTGTTGGAGAGATTCGTCGTGCTCTGGAAAACCTGGATGTCGCAGACAATACCCTGATCGTCTTCACCAGCGACAATGGCCCGTGGCTCACCATGTACGAAGAAGGTGGGAGCGCTGGGCTATTGCGAATGGGAAAGGGATCTACTTTTGAAGGTGGCATGCGAGTACCCGCGTATTTCTACTGGCCGGGACGAATTCAGCCCGGCATTGTCAGCGAAATTGGCTCGACTCTGGATTTGTTCGCAACAACCATGAACCTGGCAGGCCTGGATAATGTGACCGGTATTGACGGATTCGATTTAAGCGAAACGCTGTTTGATGGCGCGCAGAGTCCGAGGAATGAAATGCCCTATTACAGACGGGGTGTGCTCTATGCCTATCGGGTCGGTCAGTGGAAATTGCACTACTTGCTGGAGGGCGCTTATGGCCAGCCACCAGAGAGAACCATTCTTGCAACTCCCGAGTTGTATAACCTCAGACGTGACCCTTCTGAAAAATTCAATGTTGCAGCTCAGAACCCGGATGTAGTTGCCGAGATTGAGGCGGCGGTCGCCAGACATCGGGAGGGACTGGAAATCGCCCCGCCAGCATTCGATGCGCGCCTGGCCATCCGGGGGATTCAGTAGGGCTGGTTTAACTACCTTGTGTTCCATTACAAACCGCAATTAGAACGTCGATGAATTCACTACAAGGCGAAGAATTCTTGCTGGCCGATATTGGCGGCACCCATATGCGGTTGGCGCAAGGCGGTGGCATGTCTGCAGAATTGCTGAACGTGAAAAAATACGCCTGCAATGCATTCGGCTCGGTTGAAGCGGTGCTTAGCGAATACCTGAATTCCCATCCTATGCAAGGCTCCGTGACAGCCTGCTTCGCCGTCGCAGCGCCGGTATCACTGGAAGAGGCTGTCGATGAAATCGTGATGACCAACCGCCAGTGGCAGTTCTCGGCAAAGCAGTTGTCCCAGCAATTCGGTTGGCAGAGTCTTGCCATGATCAATGATTTTGAGGCGATCGCACTGGCAGTACCCTGCTTGCAGGATGCGCAACTGGTGCAGCTTGGAGGCGGGAGCAGGAACCCGCGAGGCAGTATTGCCGTGTTGGGTCCTGGTACTGGCCTGGGTGTAAAACACCTCGTTGCTACTGAGCGTGGCTACAAGGTGCTGGCCGGTGAAGGCGGGCATGTGGATTTCGCGCCGGTGGATGAGCGGGACCTGGTTATATGGCGATACATTCGGGAGCGTAAGGGCAGGGTGTCATTGGAAGATGTGCTATCCGGTCGTGGCCTCGTTCACATCTATCAGGCTCTGGCGGCAGAGAAAGGCGTTGAGGCTGAATTGCGTGATGCGGTCTCTATCGTGGCCGCGGCGCAGAATGAGAGCTGCGAACTCTGCGCGGAAAGTCTGCAGCAGTTCTGCCGGATACTGGGCTCCTTCGCGGGTAACCTGGCCCTGACACTGAACACCACGGGTGGAGTCTATATCTGTGGTGGGGTGTTGTCCGAATTGGTGAGTCTGCTGCAGCAGTCCGACTTCAGGGCGCGCTTCGAAGACAAGGGTCGCTTCAGGGACTATGTAAAAGATATTCCGGTGTTCCTGATTACTGCCCCGGAACCGGGCTTGCGCGGCGCATTGGCCTATCTGCAATCCTGAACGCTGTGCGGCGTTATTCCTTGCGCCGCCTGCCATCCACCCTGAAGTTTCCCTGTTGGGTATAAAGCGTTCCAAACAGACGATTACCGTCTACTGTGCCGTTGAAGTTAACCCGTGATTCCGTCTGCTGCGCTTGTCCCGATGATCCGTAGTTGGCAGACCAGGACAAGCGACTGCCCGCGAATTCTACTTCCTCTGCCAGCAGAGACATGGCCCCCGTTATTGTTATCGCTGGCGGCTCGGTGATGGTCCACACGGAAGTCTCGGTATGTCCATCAGCTTCGGTTTCAATATCCCATTCGCCGACTGCAACGGGAACGATGTCACAGGAAACCAGGAAGAGGGCAAGCGGGAGCACCCGCGTCCATTTCAGATACAACTCAATCACCTGTTGCTACTTCTACTAATTGTGAACACTTCTGTGAATATTGCTTCTAACCATACTAGGAAACGACTAGCTCTACTAGCTGTGGTAGCGATCCTGAATGGCCCGTACCGGGCTTAAGTCAGTGATGGCTGGTGAAAGAATCAGGCGACAAACAGAAGATAGGCGACAATAACAAGCAACGGTGAGGAAACCACGCCCAGGAACTTGAGCAAGGCGGCGTAGTTAAAAGGCCATACCTGCATGGCGCGAGCGGTAGCCCTGAGTGAGTCCAGCGCCAGAATATCCTCGTTGCTGCCCTTGCCGGCCAGATCATTTCCAGACTTGTTCTGTATTTCCCTATAGCGCTGACTTATGGATTCCAGGAAGCTCTCCTGTGCTTCTCGCATTCTTGCTGAAGTTGCGTAAAGCGGAAGGAAGAAGGCGATGCTGGTAATGCAGGCATAAGAGCTGAGCAAGGCGAGATTGAAAATGCCCCAGAGCTCGACCCCATAGTTTTCCGCATTGGAAATCATTCCTGTGGCCGCGATAAAACCAAACATCAGCATGCCCAGGTAGAGATTGGCAGACAGGCTACTGAGGCTTCCCAATCCGCCACAGCCATCAGTGTGAAACGGTTGAATATTGACCTTATACGAAAACAGCATCTGCAGGATCAGATAGGCAAAATAGAGGCGTAGTGCCAGGAAGGTCAGCAGGTAGTACAGCATGAACGAGTGAATCGGGACCAGCCATCCTGCATAGGCGGAGCTCACGTCGAACCAGGCGCCGGGCGCATGAATCACGTAGTAAGAGAGCAATGCCGAGGCACCGCCGCACACATAGGGTAGTGCGACGATGCTGGGACTGCTGATCTTCGCCTTGGTAAAACGACGTACTTTTTTCCAGTCCTGTTCGCTGGCCTGGATAACTCCGCTATCTACCAGTTTGCTGAGAGTGCGGGGAAAGGCGCCGAAATAGGCGCTGGTAATATAAACCAGTGCCGCCATGGCGAAGACGAACTGGTTCCACCAGCCAATGTCATGTGCCAGGTCAAGACTCAATTCGGGATTTGAGAAATTGCCCTCGAGGAACGTAACGAGGGCAGCAGACAGACCGGAAACTGCCGCCGTTATGGCAGCAGCAACGGGCGAATTGATGGCGAAATAACCCAGGGCCGTGCCCAACCTGTCGCCATGCACCAGGCTGAACAGTCCTAATTGTCGACTGCCAGCCAGGGAGACATCGTTCGCTACTTCTTTCATGCAAACGATCCCTTCCGGTCAGAAGTCTTACTGTGCGAAGAGGTTGGCCTGGTTGATCACGAAAGCACGGATCGCTTCCGCATCGCCATCTTCCAGGATTTCACTGAAAGACACCATTCCGGCATCCCGCAATTCGCCATCCAGCACCACCGCTGTCCAGGTGTCATCCGTTTCCAGTCTCCTGCTGAAGCGCAGGTCAGGATAGGTGTCTGGTCGCAGTGAAACCGCCATCGGGCCATGGCACACAGAGCAATTCTGGTTGTAGGCGGTTTCTCCCTGGGAAATGAGCTCATTGGTGGCATTGATCTGTGGCAAAACGAATTCGTCATCGTTAACTGTGACAGCTGGCGCTGTCGGTAACTGGGCTTCACCGCCGATTCTGAACATGAGCAGCCGCGAATTATTGGTGGAGGCCACCGTCGTTGCCTCAACACCATTGGGCAGGGCGGGAGCGCCCACCAGTATCGCCACATGTTGCTGGCCATCCAGCATGAAGGTGGATGGGGCCGCCATGACCCCAGCCTGGGTCGGGGCCGACCAGATCACTTCGCCTGTTGCATCGTTGTAGGCCACGAACCTGCCGTCACGGGTGCCCTGAAAGACCAGTCCACCTGCCGTTGCGAGTACACCCGCATTGCCGGTGCCGACCTCGTGGCGCACACTCCAGGCCTCTTGCTGGCGTACCGGGTCCCAGGCCTTCAATAAAGCCGCGTTGACGGGTACTTCCGGTTGGCTCATGACCAACTGGAAACCGCGGCCGAAATCCACGCCGGTATTCCAGCCCTCAGGATCGGGAACGAATTCATTGTCGGCCACATAACCCATGAAGTTCTCGGTGACCGGGATATAAACCAGACCGGTATTCTGGCTGTAGGCCATGGGGTACCAGTTGTGGCCACCGAGGGGGCCGGGCAGGACAACGGCGCCAACACCAGTTTGATCGAAGCGAGCCTCGGGGCTCTCAACCGGACGACCGGTTTCCAGATCGACGTGACTGGCCCAGTTCACCGGCGTGTAGGGTTCGGCCGAAATCAGGTCGCCAGTCGCAGCGTCCAGCACATAGAAGAAGCCGTTCTTCGGTGCCTGCATCACGACTCGGCGGGTCTCACCCTCGATCTCGAGATCGGCCAGCATGATGTGCTGAGTCGCGGTGTAATCCCAGGTCTCTCCCGGAACCGTCTGGTAGTGCCACTTGTAGCTGCCATCGTCAGGATCAAGGGCGACGATAGAGGACAGGAACAGGTTGTCACCGCCACCTGGGCTACGCAGTGCCTGGTTCCAGGGTGAGCCGTTGCCGACACCGATATAGAACAGATCCAGGTCCGGATCATAGGCCATGGCGTCCCACACGGTGCCACCGCCGCCCAGGTTCCACCAACTACCAGTCCAGGTGTTGGCGATGTTGGACATGATGTCATTCTCGAAACCGTCGGCCGGATTGCCGGGCACGGTGTAGAAACGCCATGCCTGCTCGCCGCTATCGGCTTCATAGGCCGTGACGTAGCCACGCACCCCGTACTCGGCGCCACCGTTGCCGATGATCACCTTGCCTTTCACCACCCGGGGAGCGCCGGTGATGGTATAGGGAACTTCGGGATCAACGGTCATGACTTCCCACAGTACGCTGCCGTCGGCGGAATCCAGTGCCACGAGGCGGCCATCTAGGGTGCCGACAAAGACCTTGCCGTCCCAGACCGCCACACCACGATTGACCACGTCGCAACAGGCATCACGACCCTTGGCGCGATCCACTCGTGGATCATAGGTCCACAGGCTGTCGCCGGTGCGCACGTCGAAGGCATGGACCAGGCTCCAGGCTGTGGAGACATAGAGCGCGCCATCCACCACGATGGGAGTGGCTTCCTGTCCGCGGCTGGTGGTGACATCGGCAAACCAGGCCAGGCCCAGTTCGTTCACATTGTCCTGATTAATCTGGTCGAGGGGGCTGTAGCGCTGTTCGTCGTAGGTGCGCCCGTAGGTGAGCCAGGCATCCTGTTGCGTGTCGGCGCTGGCCAGTCTTTCGGCATCCACGCCTGCAGCATAATCCTGAGCGTTCAAACCGGCTGAAAGGCCCATGATAACCAGGCCTGCGAATGTGTTGCGAAAACGCATGGTAATTTTCCTCGTCCAGCAAATATCAAGAAGAACCGAAGTGTTACACATTGGGATAATGGCTACAATGCGCAGGAAACCGGCATAGCCTCGCTTGAACCAGCCGTAATAGGACTTCATCCCAATGACAGATTTTCTCCTGCTTGCCTTCATTTTCCTCACAGCCGGCATCGCCATGGTGCCCATTGCCTCGAAGTTGAAGCTGGGTTCTGTACTGGGATACCTGATTGCTGGCATCGCGATCAGTCCTTTATTGAGCCTGCTGCATGTGGATGTGGTCTCTATCCAGCACTTTGCTGAATTTGGTGTGGTGATGATGTTGTTTCTGGTGGGGCTGGAGCTGCAACCCCATATGCTCTGGAGCATGCGTCATCGTTTGTTGGGGTTAGGCGGTATGCAGGTTGGTCTTACCGCACTTGTGGTGGCTGTTGTGGCTTATCTGCTCGGTCAAGGGTGGACGGTTGCACTGGCCATCGGCCTGATCTTTGCGCTCTCTTCCACAGCCATTGTGCTGCAAACCTTGAATGAGAAGGGGCTCCTGCGGGGTGACGGCGGCCAGGCCAGTTTCTCTGTACTGCTTTTCCAGGATATAGCTGTGATTCCCATGCTTGCCCTGATGCCCTTGCTGGCCATGCCCGAACTGATGGATGCGGGAATCGCGATTGAGATGGGTGATCATGGCGCTTCCAAGGCGGACCACGGAAGCTCCATTAGCCTGGTAGATGGCTTACCGGGTTGGCAGGCGACCTTGATAACCATGGCGGCAATCGCCTTCGTAGTGATCTGCGGCAGCCAGCTCACCGGACCCTTGTTCCGTTTCATTGCCATGGCCAATCTCAGGGAACTCTTCGTGGCGACAGCATTGATGATGGTGGTGGGCATCGCCTTGTTGATGACCCTGGTGGGGCTGTCACCTGCGCTGGGTACTTTTGTAGCGGGGGTCGTTCTTGCCAATAGTGAATACCGGCATGAGCTGGAATCAGATATCGATCCGTTTCGCGGACTACTGTTGGGCTTGTTCTTTATCACCGTGGGCGCAGGCATCAATTTTGCCCTGCTCGCCGAAGACTTTGTCGCCATCGTGTCTCTCACCCTGGGGCTGATCGCCTTGAAGGTGCTGATCCTGTATGTGCTGGGGGTGAAATTTAACTTGCGTGGCAGCGACCGCTGGCTGTTTGCACTGAGTCTTGCCCAGGCCGGTGAATTCGGGTTTGTATTACTCAGCTATGCAGTTGGCATCTCGGTTATCCCGGCCAGCCTGTCAGAACACCTTCTGCTCATCGTTGCGCTTTCCATGCTGCTTACCCCGCTGTTGTTCCTGTTGTATGACAAGGTAATTGCTCATCGCTACAGCAAGGTCGCGGAGAGGGAAGCCGATGCCATCGATGTTAAGGGTAAAGTCATCATAGCCGGCCATGGCCGGGTGGGTGGAATCGTGAATCGCCTGGTACGCTCCAGTGGCTACGAGACGACGGTTATCGACTACAGTTCGGAGCAACTGGAGGTACTGCGCGCCTTCGGCATCCGTGTGTATTTTGGTGATGCAACCCGTCCCGACCTGCTGCACGCGGCCGGCATCGAGGAGGCGGACATATTCGTCATCGCTATCAATAACCGGGAACAGATTACCGAGCTTGCCAGGCACGTGGTCAAGTATCATCCCCACGTGAAGGTCATCGCCCGCGCGACCACCCGCCATCATGTCTACGACCTTTGGTTCGTAGGGGTCAGGGAGATCATACGGGAGACTTTCGACAGTTCGGTGCGAATGGGTCGCACGGTACTGGAAAACCTGGGTCACTCTTTCGACGAGGCAAGCATCATGGCGAATGCCTTCACCGAACGCGATCGCAAGCAGATGCGGGAGCTTGCCGACCTGTATGATCCGACGATTCCTGCCCACAAGAATCCGGCTTACGTGGAGAAGGTGAAGGAGCTCAACAGGGCGTGGGAAGAAGAGCAAGTGCATGCTGCAAACACTGAAAGCAGCCAGTCAGCAGCGGTCACCGAGGCCTGAACCACCAGGCAGTATTAAACGAAGTGGCTCGGTATCACGAAATGCCGCGCGAATCGGCAACAGTTCCGGAACCGAACGACTGGATACCCTAAGCGCTTAGGCTGTTTCCTGAGGTCTCAGTGAGACGCCAGACGCAAAGCAAGGATGCGAAGGACGCCACAGCCATGTATACAGACACCCAGATAATGGCGTATTCGGTCCACAGAATGGTGGCGATTGTAGGAGCAAAGGCACCTCCAACAATGGCTCCAATCTGGTAACCGAGTGAGGCCCCGGAGTAGCGCACCTCCGTGCTGAACAACTCGGTATAGAACGCGGCCTGCGGTCCGTACATCATGCCCAACGCGCCCAGGCCGCCGGTGATACCGACGATGGCGAGGAAGAAGTTGCCCGTGTCCACCAGGGGGAACAACACGAATGACCAGATGCCCATGAGTACGGCGCCGAGCATGAACACACCGCGTCGGCCATGACGGTCGGAATAGGAAGCCGCGATAGTCTGGAATGGTATCTGGATTGCGGAAGCGATCAGCACGGCCGCCAGCACCTGGTCCCTGCTCATGGCGGCACCACCAGGGTCAGAGCCATAGGCCAGGATAAAACCGATCAATATATAGAAGCATACCTGGATCGAGAGGAAGGCACCGGCCGCCAGGGCAATCGTCTTCGGGTATTTTGCCAGCGCTTCGATTACCGGCGAACGTTTCACCACTGGCACGGCAGCATCATCATGGTGGTGTGCCTCACGCACCTTCTCCAATTCCTTGAAGGCCTCTGTTTCTTCCAGGTGTAACTGGATATACATGCTGATACCGATAAGGATGACGCTGGCTATAAAGGGAACCCGCCAACCCCAGCTCATAAAGGCCTCTTCCGAGACGGTGGCGCTGATTATGATGAAGGCCAGGTTGGCAAGGATTACACCGACAGGCGCACCGGCCTGAGCGAAGGAGCCGTAGTAACCACGCTTGTCAGAAGGTGCGCTCTCCGTCACCAGCAACATGGCGCCACCCCACTGGCCGCCGATGGCCAGACCCTGGGCGAAACGCAGCACCGATAACAGGATGGGTGCAGCGATTCCGATAGTGGCATAGGTGGGTAGTAATCCGATCAAGGTGGAAGCAATGCCCATGAGCACCAGGGCCAGTACCAGCGTGCGTTTGCGACCTATGCGATCACCGAAGTGGCCAAACAGGATGCCGCCCACCGGACGTGCGATGAAACCGAAGGCAAAAGTGGAGAAAGAGAGAATTAACCCCACCGCCGGTGTGGCATCGGGGAAGAACGCCGCAGGAAAGACTAGCGCCGCGGCAGTCGCATACAGAAAGAAGTCATACCATTCGATGCTGGTACCGGCCAGGGCGGTAAAGGCCACGGTACGCATATTGGATTTCAGGTGAGCCTCGGCCTGGCTCAGATCGGCTGCGTTGGTTTCGACTTCGCTACTCATGGATTCCCCCGGCACTTCTTGGTTTTATTGTTGAATGCCTGTTTCCACAAGCCTCGACAGTTTACTCTGGCTTGCAAAGCAATGTCCAAGCGGGGAAACTCGCTAAGTCAGCATTAATCTGCAGTTCGTCGGGATAAACGCTGGCAGTAGAGTGATCTGTTTCTGTTAGAGAGATAAAAGCAGGGAGTAAACATAGAGTATGGAATCTGCTCAGGAGTTTAGTGTCAGTGAGCTGTTCTCGGTCGAGGGGAAAACTATCCTGGTGACAGGAGGAACCTCGGGTCTGGGGCTGCAGATGGCTACCGGGTTCCTACAGAATGGTGCCCGGGTTGTGATTGCATCACGCAAGCAGGCGAATTGCGACGCCGCGCTGGAATCGCTGTCCGCACTCGGAGAGGTTCATGCCCTCGCGGCCGATGTCACGAGTGCTGCAGGTCGGTCGAGCCTCGTGGATTTCACCACTGAGAAATTTGGTCAGCTTGATGTTCTGGTCAACAATGCCGGCACCAACTACGCGGCCCAGATCGAAGACTATTCAGATGAGGCATTCGAGAAAGTTATCAACACCAATGTCTCGGCTGTGTTTTCTCTCACCAGGGATCTCACTCCATTGTTGAGCAAGGCGGCAACGGCGGAGTCTACTGCCCGGGTAATCAATATTGGATCCATGGACGGTATTCACGTTCCCGTCGTACAGCGCATACCCACGTTTGCCTATTCGGCAAGTAAGGCATCCCTGCATCACCTGACGAAGACCCTGGCCATTCACCTGGCCTCGAAACATATTGTCGTGAACGCAGTGGCTCCCGGCTTCTTCGCCAGCAAGATGACCGACTATGTATTCGACCACTATTTGGAAGATATCGAAGCAGACTGTCCGCTGAAGCGGGTAGGTCAGCCCGCCGAAATTGTTGGTATCGTGGTCTACCTGGCGTCACGGGCAGGAGCCTATACCAATGGTACCGTGATTCCGGTGGATGGCGGTTGCAGTATTTCGAAGGGCCATCGTGACTGGTTGGACTAGAGAGAAAATAATAATGCTTCGAACAGGATTAGTTGGGCTATTGCTTGCATCAGGTCTGCTTGCAATGGCACCAAAATCGGCGACAGCCGCAGGTAATGAAGGAATTGCAGGCCTCGATGGTGTCTGGATGCTGAACATGCCGGACAGTGAGAGTGAGATTGTGTTCACCGAAGAGGGGGCGCGAGTGAGCAGTGAGTACGACTTGCTCAGTGACGATCCCAGTCTCTACTGCACGCCAGCCAGTGTTGCGCGCATATGGGGAAACCCGAATTCACGCATAAAGATTGAGCAGTTGGCCAGCGAAGTCCGAATCAGCTATGAGTTGTTCGATTTGCGTCGTGTGATTCCACTGGGCGACACATCTTCAATGCCTGACTCCCCCAGCACAAGAAATCTGGACGGTACAGAGTTCCCGGAGATGGGCTCTTCGATCGCCCACTACGAGGAGGACACGCTCGTCATAGAGTCAGCTAAGCATGTGCCGGGCTATATCCGTACGTCCCGGGGCATTCCGCAGGGGACTGCAACAATCGCCTATGAAGCCCTGCGCGTTGAGAACGACACCTTGTACATCACCCATACCTATATCGATGAAGAGCTGTACAAGAAGCCGTTCGTCCTGAATTACAACTTTCGTCGCCTCGACGCCGAAGACGTGGATATCTACAATTGTACCGATGCCGACTATGACTGGTTTCTCGAGTTAAACGAGGACAACTGACGATGAATATAATAAAAACAATTTCGATCGCAGCTTTCTTGCTGTTTACACCATTGCCTGGCCTCTCACATCACTCCACCAATGCCAATTTCACCCAGGAGATCATTTCCGTTGAAGGGGTCATCGAACGTGTACGCTTCGTAAACCCCCATGCTTCGGTTCTTATCAAGCATACCGATGCCGAAGGCAAGGAGACTTACTGGCTCATCGAGTCTGGTGCCCGTACTACCCTGGAGCGCCAGGGTGTAACTCTCGAGCATCTGGAAATTGGATCAAAGATCACCGCTACTGGCAGGAAGGGGCGTCGCGAAAACACCATGTACCTGCAGAAGATAATCTATGAAGACGGCACCGAGTTCATTCCCCAGCCTGAATTGAACTGAGTATTAGCGTCAGCTAGTCGAGGGGTGAGCTACAGGCTTACTTTGCCGCGGTTTATCTCATCGCGAAACCTGGCATTACATTCCGGGCAATAGCCATGGGAAAACTGGGCCTCGCTTCGCAACTGGATATAGCGTTCCATTTCATTCCATTCGCCCACTTCGTCGCGAATCTTCTTACAGCTGGCACAGATTGGAACCAGACCACGAAGAACCTTCACTTCCTGCTCCAACTGGAATCGATCCCTTATCTGCCCCTTGTGCCAACGTATGAACAGCGAGCCGAGAAACACCAGTACCGCAAGCCCCAGCAGCACTAGTGCCACTGACTGCCAAGGAAAAAACGAGGCCAGGGCGGGGATCCAGATAAAGGAAAGCGCAGTCGAGGTAGCCACATACCAGGTCACGGACAGGAACGCAGCGCTGGAGATGCTTAGAAGCAGAAGCGGTTGGGACACAAAGTTTGTGTCACCCGTGATAAGTTGGGTGGCGATACTCTTCAGCATCATACAGAGTAGTAGTAAGGCAAGAAGAGGGTGTGCCCATGAGGAAGGAATTAACTGTTTCTGGCTCATCAGGCCAATGCCTGCGAAGACCAGCAGGACAGCTGCGTCTATACCGAGCAGCATCGAGCTGCTATCGGTGTGATTAAAGTCTCGCGCTAGCAGAGCCAGAATCAAAATCGTCCCAACCAGGGATGAAATGGTCAGGCCGTGATACAAGCGTTTTTGTAGATATTCCTCAAAGTCCATCTGCGACTTTCATCCCTGAAATAATTTTGCTCAGCCAAGATAGCCATGTTGAGCCAACTGTACCGAGATGCCATCCGGATCATTAAAGTATAGTTGGTCGCCACCGCTGGTGCGATTGGCGGGATCGCGGTTGACCCTGGCCTGTATCCCATGGATCTCCAGTTTTGCTGCCAATGCATCCGCATCATAGTTGTCGACCCCAATACACATATGGTGCATGCGTCCGGGGTCGCCCAGCTCATACAAGCCGAGGAAACTCTCCTGGCCCAGCCCCATATTCAGACCGCCATTGGCAGGTCGGCTGATGATTTCCATGCCTAGTACCCTGTTATAGAAATCGGCCGATCTGGAAACATCGGCCACTGACAAGGAGACATGATTCATGGAGCGGCCAATTGCCACCGGCTCCGGACTTTCTTGCGCCATCGCCTGTGGAGCCATGCTTGCTGCGCCGCTGGCGGCGAGCAGCGTGGCTACAAACTCCCGTCGACTCAACTTCTTGTTTTCATAACTGTCGAACAGTTCATCGATAATCGTACTCATGGTCTGTAGCCTCAGGGGGTTGGTTTCAGAAGAAATCTTATAGCGGGAGTCGTAGACTGGCAATTAGTATGCCTCGAATCCTGGAACCTGGTTTGTTTATTGCTGGTGGGACCACGCTCAGTCTTGTTCTTCTGGCTGCTGACAGCAGAATGTTGAAAACGACTCCCTCAAATGACTAAACAAAGTAGTAGAGATTAGCGGGGATTGCTAATCATCTGCTCAAATACAGTGTTGGCAGACTCACAGGCCAGGGCTCACAAACTCATCGCGTAGTGTGTCTGACAAGGCCCCGGTTTTCGAGTATAAAGAGGCAAGATCAGTAGAAGCGGTATTTCAGGGGCTTTATTTCGAGCTCAGGGGGGTTTCGATGCGACTAGTACTATTATTGTTAAGTCTGGGATTTAGCGCCGCGCTCACGGCGCAAGTGACGACGGAGTGGAAGATCATCCACGCCGGTACTCTGCTGGCTGATGCCAGGGAGGCAGTAAGCTCGGAGCAGAGCATCATCATCAGGAACAATGTCATCGTTCAGATTCTGGATGGTTATGTCACCGCCGCCGATGCCAATATACCGTCGGGGGCGCGCGTCATCGATCTGCGTAACCAGTTTGTGATGGCTGGACTAATCGATTCCCATACTCATATTCTCAGTCAACAGGAACCTAACCGCCGGGAGATCGCCGTCACGCGGACTCCCGAGTTCAGCACCCTGATGGGCTATGAGTTCGGCATGCGCACCCTGCGCGCTGGTTTTACTTCCATTCGCAATGTCGGCGGTAGCCGCAACGCCATCTTCGCCTTGCGGGATGCCATCAACCAGGGTGTGGTCATGGGACCGCGTATCCGTGCGGCAGGGCAGGGTATTACACCCACCGGTGGGCACGGTGATGGTGGCGGCTTTCGCGATGATGTCTTTCCCGAGCCCCATTCTGGTGTGTGCGATGGCGTAACCGAGTGCCGCAAGGCTGTGCGTACGCAGGTGAAATTTGGCGCCGACCATATCAAGTATGTGGCAACCGGTGGTGTGTTGAGTCAGACCGCTACGGGTACCGAGCAACAATTCACAGACGAAGAACAAATAGCCCTGGTACAAGCAGCTCATGCCATGGGCCGCAAGGTGGCAGCCCACGCACACGGCAAGGCAGGTATGATGGCAGCGCTGCATGCTGGCGTGGACTCAATCGAACATGGTTCCTATCTGGATGAAGAAGTGGCCGACCTGTTTGTCGCCACCGGTGCTTACCTGGTGCCTACTCTTATCGCCGGCCATACGGTAGAGCGCATCGCGACCGAGCGTCCCGATTTCTATATTCCGGCAGTCAGACAGAAGGCCCTGGAAGTTGGGCCTATCATGCGTAATGCGTTGCGAATCGCCTATGAGAAAGGGGTCAAGATTGCCTACGGTACCGATGCTGGTGTGAACGATCATGGTACCAATGCCTACGAGGCTGTGTTGATGAACCAGACCGGTGTGCCGGCACGGGACATCCTCATTTCGGCAACGGTTAACGCGGCCGATCTCATGGGAATCTATGATATTGCCGGTACCCTCGAGGCAGGAAAAGACGCCGATATCGTGGCCTACGATGATAATCCGTTGGAAGAGTTGGATACCCTTTTGCATCCTGCCTTCGTGATGGCGCGCGGGACTGAAGTGGACCTCGATGTTCCGCTGCCACCGGATCTGTTTCCCTGGCCGGAGTTTTAGCACTCAGCAAAATGAATTGGAGCTACTGCCTGCAGGCAGTAGCTCCTCGGGATCAAAATGCTTAGCAGAAGACAGACATTGCGCTACCTGGGGATTGCAGCGGGAGGCATGCTTTTTAATGTTCCGCTCATCGGAAGAGGGCAGCAGTCGACATTCGAAACAGCGCTGAATATTCCAGATATGGCTAGCGGTTCTGTTGTAGAAGAGGCCAGGCAGTTCGATCTCACACTGCAGTCTGGTCGCACGGAACTCCTTCCTGGCCAGTTCGCTTCTACCTATGGCATCAACGGCAGCTACCTGGGTCCGACCTTGCGTCTCAATCGCTATGAGCTGAGTCGCTTCTCGGTGACCAACAACCTGGCAGAGGACTCAAGCCTGCACTGGCACGGATTCCATCTGCCCCCCACGGAGGACGGCGGTCCGCACCAGCCCATCGCGCCCGGAACAACCTGGAATGCCCGCTTTCAGGTCGTGCAGTACGGTGGTACCTACTGGTATCACTCCCACGTCATGCACAAGTCCGGCGAGCAAGTCTACAAAGGCCTCGCCGGCATGATCATTGTGGACGATGAGGAACATCCACAAGACCTGCCTTCTACCTACGGTGTCGATGACATTCCGCTGATCTTGCAGGACCGGCGCTTCGATGATGAAGGAGAGCTACGCTATCTCAATCGTTACCAGGACATCGTCATGGGAATGATGGGTGACACCATCCTGGTTAACGGGACATTCCAGCCGCAGTTTCGCCCGAGTACGCGACTGGTGCGCTTCCGGATCCTGAACGCGGCCAATGCGAGAACGTTTAACCTTGCCCTGAACGATGGCAGGCCCTTTCAGCAGATCGCCGGTGATGGAGGATTGTTGTCCAGTCCAGTCACGATGAATTCCTTGCAACTGGCACCGGCTGAACGCGCCGAAATAGTGGTGGCCTTCAATCCGGGAGATTCGACAGAACTGGTCAGCCTCGGTAGAGACATTCCGGCTTCGGCGCCGCCCGGCGCCATGAATGAGATGCTGCGAATCATAAACAGTGAGCGCTTTCGCCTGTTGAGCCTGAATGCAGAATCCAGGCTTGCTGATAGTGGCACAGTTCCGGATTCACTGGTGGCTATTTACAGGATTCCGGAGGCAGCAGCTACCAACACCCGACGTTTCAACCTGATGATGGGATCCGGCATGCGCAGTGGTGAGGACAGGGGGCCGGGCGATGGTCCGAGAAACGGAACCGGTGGTGGTTCAGGGGGAGGAAATTATTTTATTAACGGTCGGCAGATGGCCATCGACTACATCAACGAGAGAGTGACGCTGAATACAACTGAAATCTGGGAGCTTCGAAATCGTTCTCCCATGATGCACCCCTTCCACATCCATAATGGCCAGTTCCAGTTGCTGGATCGCAATGGAACTCCACCACCGGACAACGAAATGGGGTGGAAAGATACAGTGCGAGTCGACTCGGGAGAAGTGGTACGGCTCATCATGCGTTTCACCGATTACACGGATGAGAACAATCCGTATATGTACCATTGCCATATCCTCGAGCATGAGGATCGGGGGATGATGGGGCAGTTCGTGCTGGTGAACTCGTGAACAAGTCACTCAAATACTGAGCTGCCAGAGACCGCGATGCGCCAGCCGACAGTAACGATTCGTTCACAATCGTCCTGTGGACGATTCTGGCTGTTCGCGAACTCGTTGCCCACTTCTCGCTTTGCACAGCCCTTCATTCGCGGCTTCTACAGAAGCAAACCCTGAAGTTTCTTCGATGCTTTTATCTACCACCAAATTAAGCCCCTGGCCGGGGCAGCTAGTTGGGAAGGATCAAAATTGGCGGACCGGAGGGGAGCCAATTCTGAGTAACTGGCTGCCCCGGTCAGGGGCGGATAGAGACTCGCCCCTCAAGATAGAATCAACAACGATGCAGGGCCAAAAAGAACTCAACCCTCAAGATAGAATCAAAAGCAGGATTGGTTGCCTCTCAGTAGCTTCGATTCCAGGGCCTGGCTTGTCAGGCGTTAAGACTCGCGGGGTCGCCAGAAGAAAACTTTCCAATCACGCAGCAGTTCAGAGCCTTCATAAAGTGCTTCGTCCAGAGTGCGCCCAGACTTGGCCGCCCACTTGCCCATCATGCGCAGTCGCTCCTGCTCATTGGTAATGGCAAAGGCTTCCATGGCGAAGGTCTGGTCACCGATACGCAGCCAGCCATCGCCGCCGCGGTCATACACCCGCTGCTCCCAGTAACCGCCATCGGGACGCGTTGCCGTGATGATGCCATCTTCCTCGGCAACCCAGGACAGGTAGAAAGAGAAGGGAGGGAATCCCGCCTGCTTCATGATGAGCGGGCCCTGAACGGCACCTTCCAGCACAGAAAAGTCATCCAGCGGCGGAGTCAGTGTGCCACCGATAATGAATCCGGGAGTGCGGCCCAGTCCCTGGTTACTGAGGTAGGGTGCGGTGAAGATCCAGCCGAACAGCACGACGCTCAGCAGTATGCCAACGCCAATAGTGGCCTTTTGCTTGGTATTCATTGTTGCTCTCCCGATTGCCTTTGCGCTGATACTTTGACTAGCGCTTGTTATTGGTTATGTCTCGGACTTGTTGCTCGTTCGCCGAGTGTACGCGATTCGGCAGGCTAGCCCAATAGCGCCGTGCATGACCAGCTATGTCTTCCCTAAAATGGCAGCAGTGCAAACACCAGTGCAGCCAGCAAACTACCCAGGATAGGGCCGACTATGGGAATCCAGGCGTAGCCCCAATTGCTGGACCCCTTGCCTTCAATGGGCAGCAGGGCATGGGCGATGCGCGGCCCCAGGTCACGTGCGGGATTGATCGCATAGCCAGTGGTTCCACCCAGCGACATGCCTATGCCGAACACCAACAGGCCGACAGGCAAGGCATCCAATGCGCCCAGGCCGACGTCCGGAGTGGCTATATAGAGGACTCCGAGGATGAGGATGAAGGTGCCGAGTACTTCCGAATACAGATTGTTCACCGTGCTCTGGATCGAAGGAGCGGTGCAGAAGACGCCTAACTTGGAACCCTGGTCGGCGGTGGCGTTGAAGTGGTCCCGGTAGTGCAGCCATACTGCGATAGCACCGAGAAAGGCGCCGAGTAGTTGGGCAACGATATAGATCGGTACCAACGACCAGGAGAATTTTCCTGCTGCTGCCAGGCCGATGGTGACTGCAGGATTGATATGGGCGCCGCTGACACTGCCGGTGATAAAGACTGCGACGAACACGGCAATACCCCAGCCCCAGGTAATCACGATGTAGCCGCTGGCGTTACCGCCGGTCTTCTCAAGCACCACGTTGGCAACTACACCGGCACCCAGCACAATTAGAATAAAAGTGCCCAGGAGCTCTCCGATAAAGACGTCCATTCTGTACCCTCTTTATTGCTTTCGCTGTTGTTGTAGGGGTTGTTTTAGAGTTTGTCTAAAAGCTTATTGTTGAGTCAGCCGGGATTCTAGGGCATTTCTGCAGAACAAACAAAAACACCCCTGACGTTATGTGGCCAGGGGTGCTTCATTTTTCGGCGGCTTCCAGCAAGCCGGTTCCAGGTGTTTACTGCTAATTGTTTCGTTTATTGAAGATCAGGATCTGGTCTTGCAGGTCGGAGTTTGGTGACTGTATAGCAATGCTCAGCTGCTGGAAGTTGGGTGAAACAAACTTCGCTCCAATTTGTGAAATCTCACCATCGACATAGACAGTATATTCAACCGAAGTGTCGTGAATTTTTTTATAGGAGATTGTCGCCTGCACATCCTGATTGAAATTGGCTATTGGATGGGTATCGCCACTGTAGTCGTAGCGGGCAGAGGATGCGTTTACAACACCTTCCTGGTTTATTGTCACCACGATGTAAGAGTATGAACCATCGCCATGGTCGTAATAGGTTCGGGACATGCTCGCGGGAGGGGTCGCGCTGCCGAAATTCGAGCGTTCCATATCGATGTCCCAGGTTCCGATGAATGGATTTTCCCCCTGGGCGAATGTAGCTGCGGAGAGAGCTGCGCAAGCTATGCCCGCCATAACTAGAAGTATTTTCTTATACATGGTTGCACCTTTATTAATTATCACGTTTGGTAAATACAGTGCCTTAATGCTTCTTAACTGAAGCTCAGGATACATGCTTTCAGAGGCTGCGTATTGAGCGGAATCAACATTGATTGGTGAGTAAGAGGAGCCCTCGATTGCTGCGATACCGAGGTGCCAGATTGAATCTGAATTCGCCGGGAATAATCGGCACAAAAGAAAACGCCCCGGGTCATTACTGGCCCGGGGCGTTTCGTCTGAGCTTGATTATTGAGTAAAGAGTTTACTCAGTTACCGTTACCGGCACGTAAGCGTTGGACCAGCAGCAGACGTTGTCAAACTGACTGTCTGGAGCCTGGAAGTTATCCACCCGCAGTCGGACGATGTAGTCGCCAGGAGTGGAAAAGGTTGCCTGGGTGGTTACTTCTTCCCAACCGTTGGTGCTGCCATCACCTGATTCGCCGCCGCGCTTCGCGCGGTCTGCGCCAGTGATCAGGGCCTCCGAGAATTCAGGAGAAGCACCCACTGGTCCCTGATGCATGATCCATTCTGTACCCAGAGGGTAGTAGAGGGACTGGTTCTCAGGGTAGGCGGCGCGGACGCCACGGTCCTGTACATAGGCAGTCAATGTTACCGGGCTACCTACGGAGGTGTTGATGCGTGGTGCATAGATACCCACTACACCATTCGACTCGGCACCGCTCATGCTGAACTTGATCGCAGGCTTCAGTGTACCCATGGCGGCCTCACCATTGCTCATTTCATAAGCAGGTGATGTTGCGCGGCCAGGTACAGACCAGGTTTGGCCACCTGAGGTCAGGGTCCAGACTACATCGGTATCAGCCTTGTCGGCAGGAACGTTGACGGCGAATGCGCCGCGCTCCTGGATGCCAACGAAGCCCCGGCGCTGATACACCGGAAAGTGAGTAGGCTGGCCACCGTCAAACTCGGCTGGCTCGATCTTGTTGTTGGGGCCAAGCGGGATGTCGACGACAGCTTCCCGGTTCTGGTTGGCGAAGCCGAAGATCATGGTAACTGAACCATCTTCGTTCCTGATCCAGCCATTGAACATGGGAGCGACGCTCTCGCCGGTGGCGCTTCTTGTTGCGAGAGGGAAATCCCTCAGGTTTTCAGGGAGCTGGGCTGAGGCGGAAAGCGAAACCAGTCCCGCCAATCCCGCTGCAAATACTCCAGCCAAGATTCGTTTTGTATTGTTCATGGTGCTTCTCCTCCAGCCATGGCTAGTGCACGATCACGTTGCTGTCTTTGGGCCAACATCTCTTCGTAGCCTTCTTCATCCAGGTGAGTCACGGCGATCCAGGCGTGCGACATTTCGTCAGTAGTACGCTGGCCTGCACCAACCCACTGATCGGGATCAGGGTTACGAGGATTGTCGGCTGTGTTGTCATACCAGGCAGTCAGGATGATGGTCGCGCCTGCTGGTACGAGGGGCTGGTAACCGTCTTCATAAGTATGACTGTGGTTCCAGCCAGCGTTCCAATTGGAAGCCTGGCTCACCACTTCACGACGACCAGTGTTGGGATCGAAGATCTCCATGGACATCGCTACACCACGCAGGTGCAGGTGTGGCTGCCAGCTGTCCAAGCGTACAGGATGATCGAAGGAATGGAAACCCTGGGTCATCAGCTTGCCATGGGGTGGAATCAGGTAGTCGCCACCACCGCTCAGATTGTACGAGCGCAGGTCCTGGCTATAGGCCTTCTCTTCGTCGAAGTTATCTTCTTCGTCGTAGTACCAGATACCCACGGTGACCTGGTCATCGGCTACAGCCTTGCCATCAGGATAGTAGTGGATGCTCCAGCCAACCTTGGAGTCGGCAGGCACTCTGCGGCAGGCGCCTTCAGGGACTTTTTCGCCCAGCTTGCCGAAGGCAAACTCCGACAGGCGGTCACCGCGGACCCAGTCACCGTTCTCGTCGCGTACTACGAAGTGCGAGTTGGCGTGGTGGGTGGAACCGTGAGCATTCTTGGAGG
>JAQCBT010000043.1 GCA_027621405.1 Pseudomonadota bacterium
CACAAAAAACCCCGCGGAGCGGGGTTTTTTGTGCCTGGCGGAGAGAGAGGGATTCGAACCCTCGATAGGGGTTAACCTATACGCCCTTAGCAGGGGCGCGCCTTCAGCCACTCGGCCATCTCTCCGGAGGCGCGGATTCTAGCACAGAGAAACCGGATTGAAGAACCTTCAGAATGCCACAGATGCCGTGGCTTTCATGCAGATTTGCCCTGTTTGATCGGTGACCCATAGCTTCGCTTCTCCCGATTCGTCTGGGGTCGTCCCACATACTTTGAAGGGCTCAAGGTCGAAAACAGGGGCAACAGCCCGAAAATTGAATGATCTCAGGATACAGTCCGGATTTTGAGACATAAGCAGGTCTGCCAATAAAGTAGCAAGCAGGGGCCCGTGCACCAATAAACCCGGATACCCTTCGTCGTCGGTCACATAGCCGCGATCGTAATGAATGCGGTGGGCATTGAAGGTGAGGGCGGAGTAGCGGAATAGCAGCAGTGGATCGGGGTGTATCTCGCGGGAAAAATCCGCAATCGCTGCTGGCTCTATATTGCTGGTGGCGGCGGGAATGGGCGCTGGGGTCGCGGCTGCTGGCCTGGCCGCGTCGCGGTAGACGATGGATTGTTTCTCCCTGATACAGCATGCGCCTTCGCTGCTGATCTTATGGCTGACGGTCACGAAACTCAGGCTGCCGCTCCTTCCTTCTTTATTTTCTATATTTTCAATGCGAGAGCTTCGTTCGGCCATTGCACCCAGCTTCAGGGGCTGGAGGAGCTCTAATTCTCCACCGGCCCACATGCGTCTCGGCAATTCGATGGGGGGGAGAAAGCTGCCGCGCTTGCTGTGACCATCTGCGGCGAGTCCCTGATTCTCAGTCATCTCCCAGAAATACAGCCAATGCCAGAGGGGGGGTAGCGCGGAGCCGGAAACCAGATTGTATCCGGAGCCATCAAGCATGGCAGCCATCGCCAGGGCCCTGTTGCAGTCGATTGTATCCAGTGCCCGCTGCTGACGGCCGACCCATCTGCTTGCATCTTCTTTGTTCATGATGTCCTGGCTTCCTCTCTGAGGACTTGAATGTAATGGATGGTCGCTTGTCTTGCCACTACAATGGGGCCTGGATCGAATGCAGACGGAGCGGGCAATTGAGTGGAAAGTATTTTGAGGAACTCGAAGTCGGTATGGTGTTCGAACATGAACCCCATCGAACCATTACTGAAACCGATAACCTGATGTTTTGCGCCATGACTCACAATCCTCAGCCTCTGCACCTGGATGCAGAGTTTGCCGCGAAGTCTGCGTACGGCCGGATTATTGTCAACAGCTATTTCACCCTGGGCCTGACCGTAGGCTTATCTGTCTCCGACACCACCGTGGGCACCACTATCGGCAATCTGGGGATGGAGCGGACCGAGTTTCCGAATCCGGTTTTTATCGGCGATACCCTGCGGGTCACTACAACGGTGACCGATAAGCGAGAATCCAGGTCAAAACCCGATCGTGGTATCGTGTGGTTTCAACACCGGGCCTATAACCAGCGAGATCAACTGGTGTGTGATTGCCTGCGCAAGGGCATGATGCTGAAACAGGGAGTAACAGATTGAACTCTATCCTCGAAGAATTTTTCCCCCATGACTGAGTCGGTCGAGCAAATCCCTCGTCTCCGTCGTTCCTTGCATTTCGTGCCAGGGGGCAACGAGCGAATGTTTGAAAAGGCACTTGGCCTGAATGCCGATGGTCTGATACTCGACCTGGAAGACAGTGTGACAGCGGTAAACAAGTCGTCGGCCAGGGATGCTGTCGTGCGCTGGTTGCAAGACGCAGAATTCGCAGGTAAGGAACGGCTGGTACGTATCAACCCCCAGGACACTCCCTGGGGAAGAGAAGATCTGGAAGCCATCGTGGCTGCGCGTCCCGACGCACTGGTGCTGCCCAAGGTAGCGACAAGGGCGAGTGTCGATGCCGTGGATCAACTTGTCTCGGCAACCGAGAAAGAACAGAGCATTGGCGTCGGCTCAGTATCATTGTTGCTTATCGGGACTGAGGTTCCGGAGGCAGTCTTCGGTTTGCCTGCCATGGCCGGCAACGGCAGGGTGTCAGGAGTAACCTGGGGAGCGGAAGACCTTGCTGCCGCGCTGGGCTCACATGCCAAGCGCGATGAACGTGGCGATTATCTCGATGTGTTTCGTTTCGTGCGTTCCACCTGTCTGCTCGCCGCCAGCGCCGCTGATGTGCAGGCTATCGATGCAGTCTACGTGGACTTTAAAGATGCAAAGGGCTTGCGCAAGGAATGCCATGATGCGGCAATGATGGGATTTGTCGGCAAATTGACCATACATCCCGATCAGATTGACATTGTCAACGAGGCATTCACTCCGTCTGAAGCTGTGGTGAATGAAGCAAGAGAACTACTGGCTGCCTTTGCCGAGAATGAAGCAGACGGCAAGATGGCGTTTACTTTTCGCGACGCCATGGTCGATGTCGCCCATCTAAAGAGAGCACGCAGGATTCTCGCGATAGCGGCCCAGGTTGCTGGGCAAACGGGGTAGGTTAATCCCTATGGATTTCTCTGAGAGCGAGGATCTGTTACTGATCAGGGAGGCCGTGGCTCGTCTGTGCAGGGACTTTCCCGATGAATACTGGGAGCGTCATGATCGGGAACAGGAGTTCCCAAGAGATTTCTTTGATGCCGTGGCTGCAGCCGGTTGGCTTGGCATTGCCATTCCGGAGCAATACGGCGGCGCAGGTAAAGGCATTCAGGAAGCCGCTGTGGTATTGGAAGAGGTAGCCGCGTCAGGTGCCGCCATGAATGGTGCCACGCCTCTTCACTTGTCTATTTTCGGAATGCACCCTGTCGTGAAACATGGCTCCGAGGCCATGAAAGAAAAATACCTCCCGGCGGTAGCCAGCGGCGAGCTTCAGATTGCCTTCGGGGTGACGGAGCCCAACGCCGGATCGGATACTACTTCTATCGAAACTATGGCGCATCTGCAAGGCGATCACTACCTCGTGAAGGGGCGCAAGGTCTGGACTACCAGGGCGCTTGAATCAGAGCGGGTACTCCTGCTGGTTCGCACAACCGCAAAAAACCTGGTGAAAAAGAAGACCGATGGTATGACCCTGCTGCTGGCAGAGTTGCAGAAGCCCCAGGTGGAGATATCCCCCATACCCAAGCTGGGTCGCAATGCTGTGCGCACTTGCGAGGTCGTCTACGACAATCTGCCGGTAGCGCTTGAAGACCGGGTGGGAGAAGAAGGAAGCGGCTTCCGTTATCTGCTCGATGGCTTGAATGCGGAACGGATTCTGATTGCGGCGGAAGCGGTAGGAATTGGCAAAGCCGCACTCAGGCGAGCGGTGAGCTATGCGAATGAACGTGTGGTGTTTGACAGGCCCATCGGCAAGAACCAGGGTATTGCGTTTCCGTTAGCCGAGGCCCACCTGCGCCTGCAGGCTGCAGAACTCATGGTGCGGAAGGCTGCCTGGTTGCTTGACAATGGAAAGCGCTGTGGAGCAGAGGCCAACATGGCCAAGTGGCTGGCAGCCGAGGCAGGATTTTTCGCGGCTGACCAGGCAATGCAGACCCATGGTGGCTTCGGCTATGCGCGGGAGTTTCACGTCGAGCGCTATTGGCGTGAGGCTCGTCTGATGAAGCTCGCACCCATTTCCCAGGAGATGATCCTGAATTTCATTACAGAGCATGAGTTAGGTTTGCCGCGTTCCTATTGATTCACAACGGAGCGGATTGCCGGCAGGAAAATGCCTACCCTCCAAAAGTAAGTGATTGTGTCATGGCCTATCAATTCACGGTGGTTTTGTAGTTAAATCCAATTGTTTGCTATTGGGCGCCAACAAACCCGTGTCAGGCGCTACCCGGTTCAGGAATTTTCTATGAAGAAGACACAGGCCTCTCTTATTCTCATCTCGTTACTGATCGCGCAATCCCTGTTCGCGCAGGATGACAGTGATCTGCACGATCCCGAGCAGCAGCGAGTGGCACCATTCCAGGTATTCGACAACCTGTATTACATCGGGGCCGAATGGGTGTCATCCTGGCTGCTGGTGACCGATCAGGGACTAATCGTGTTCGATGCAATGTACGAGGGTCTGACAGATCTGGCCATAGAAGGTATTCGAGAGTTGGGATTCGATCCCGATGATGTTCGCTATCTGATCGTCTCTCACGCTCACTACGACCACATAGGTGGCGCGCTCAAGTTTCAGCAGGAATTCGCTGCGGTCACCATGATGACGGAAGAAGATTGGGCGATGACTGAACAGCCGCCCGTCTTTCGCGAGTACCCCAAACCTATACGACACCTGTCTGCTAGCGATGGTGCCACTCTTAATCTCGGTCGCACCAGGTTGCGCTTCATGAAAACACCTGGGCATACACCGGGTGTGTTATCCACGATCTTCACCGTTTACGACAACGGCTATCCTCATACAGCGATGCTGTTTGGTGGCGATGGCATTAACTTCACCGGCGTGGACAGGTTGCAGATGTATATAGACAGCGTACAGCGAATGCAACAGTTGCCCGATGTCGAAGTGCATGTCTCCAATCATCCGATGTCCGGGGAAATCTTTGAACGCCGGGACATGCTGGCGCAAAGGCAGGATGGCGATCCCCACCCCTTCGTCGATCCGGAGAGCTGGGACGCGCATCTGGAACTCAGGCTGCGGCAGGCACAACAGCAGTTGGCACAGGAACAGGCGGCATCGAATTAATTATTCGCTTGCAGGAAAAAGCTACGGGTAGTTTCGTCTGCCGGGAAATAACTTTCGATAAGTAGCTCTTCCATGCCGATGTCGAGCGCTGTACCGAACTGACTCAGGGTAGTGAAGGTGCTGAGGGTCAGATCACCCATTTTAAGATCCATTGTCAGCATAGGGCCATCGTCCTGTGGATGTTCGGGTTGCATCCAGTTTTTCGGTGGTTGCATGGATAATAACTGTTCATACAGATTCTCATGGGCTGGCTTGCCATAGGCCAGTACCTGCTTGCGCAGGCGGCGCAGCATGTGCCCAGCCACTTCCTCCCAGTTGGCAACCAGCTTGCGAAACATGTCCTCCCGGAACAGGGCAATGAGCAGGTTGTTCGTGGGCGGCTCCTCAAGATTCTCCAGGGCCAGGGACATGAGCTTCTGCTGGGCCTGGTTGCTCATCAGCAGATTGTAGTAACCATCCATGACCAGGGCCGGGTAGGGGTTGTGCTTATCGAGGATGAGATTGAGTGCGTAGCGAACGGGTTCCATGGCGGCACTCTCCAGATCCAGCTCCGAGAAGGCCGGTGCATAGCCCCCCGAATTGAGCAGGAGATTGCTATCCTGTAGCGGCAGGTTCATGACATCGGCCAGGCGCAGCAGCATGGAGCGACTGGGCCTGGTACGCCCGGTTTCGATGAAGCTGATGTGGCGGGAGGACACGTCTGCCAGCAGTGACAGGTCCAGTTGGGACAGGCGATTGCGTTTGCGGTATTCGCTGAGGAGGGGGCCAACGGCGGGCATCAGGAACTCCCATGGTGGTCTGTCAGTACGAGATAGGAGCCATTCTAGCCACGGGATTTCGTCAAATCCATTACCTGTCAGGTAATGCCGCAATTGGGATCTGGGACCGTGGGACCGGGGGCAGGACTATCAGTGTGAGGGAAGGGTATGGGGCTCTATCTGCCAGCGGGCAAACAGGCGCCGGGCCTGGCTCATTTCATCGGCAGCCATGCGTCCTTCAATCCGGCGTAACAGATCGGCAGCGTCTTCATGCTCGTAGAGCCGGGCCATGCTGGCCCATGAGTGCGCCAGGACCAGGTCCCGCGCAACCGGTTCCCCGTCATAGTACATGTTTGCCAGGGTGATGGCTGAGCTGGCATGTCCACTGCGTCCGGCGGCGCTGAACCACTCAATCCCCCGGCCTATGTCAGGCTCTGTGCCGGAGCCATCCAGATACAGGCTGGCCAGGTTGGCCTGGGCGCCCAGATGCCCCTGCCGGGCAGCGGCCTGGGTCAATTCAAAGGCCTTCCCCATGTCCTTCTCGACCCCCTGGCCCAGGTAGTAGAGGATGGCCAGGTTGTACTGGGCGAGATCCAGACCTGCATCGGCGGCGATCGTGAATTCCCGGATTGCGGTCTGGTAGTCGCCCTTGAACAATGCATCCAGCCCCTCCTCGTAGTCCGCGTGAACGCGGGTGACGAAGAACATGATGATAATTGCGGCAACTGTGGGGCCAAATTTTCTCATGAGATCCAGCCATAACTGCTTGTTTTGCATAACTACTCTTCAACTTCTATGCGATCCCCAATGGTATCCCAGCAGGCCGGAGACTGGAAACCTGGATATTGCGAACAAATAATCATATCGCTATGAAATTGCAGGATTTTCGCTATAATACCCCGCTCGATTTTGCTGGCTGGTTCAATTCGCCGCCCATAGCAAAATCACTCCACGCAACCGTAGCTCAGCTGGGTGAAGGGGAGTGTGTTCGAAGCGTCAGCTTCGAGCGAGCCTGAACGACGGCGATCTATGATCGCCGGCTGGAAGGATGATGGGGCTTGTAGGGCTCTCATCGAAGGAAGAGCTTGTTGTGAGCTCAATTAGCAGTAAAAAATTACGCACCCGTAGCTCAGCTGGATAGAGTACCTGGCTACGAACTAGGGGGTCGCACGTTCGAATCGTG
>JAQCBT010000044.1 GCA_027621405.1 Pseudomonadota bacterium
CGGCCTTGACTGGCGGGTCGGAAACCCTGCCGCCCCACAGCCGCTTGGTCAGTGACATCCAAGTCTTTGAAGCTTTCTTTTAGCTTTTGCACCAGGACATATTAGGAGCTCCGCATCATTGATCGCAGAGAGAGCGAGCTCCTTCTGCCCGCTTCTGAGCGCTGATGAGTATTACGTAGTTTGCTGGCTTGATTTCCCCTCGATCAGAACCAGGTAGGTGCGGAGTTGGAAAGCAGGCTTCGATGTTGCCGCTTTCAGTGATCAGGCGCCTTTGGGACGGCAGGGTTGCCGGCCCACAAACGAGCTCGACCGTCGGTTGGCAGATCGAGGCCCCGAAGGGCCTCGATTACTCATAAGAACAGGGTGATGAGTCGGTTGAGGATCAGAGCTGCCCGACAATATCGCCAAGGACATCCACAACCGCAGGATCAAACTTGCCTGATCTTACGTACTTGCCGATCTCGTTGAAGGCGGCGTTGCCTTCCCAAGGGTCGCGATAGGGGCGTTTGGAAGTGAGACTGACATAGGCTTCCGAGACGGCCAGGATGCGTGCACCGAGGGGGATGTTGTCGCCCTTGATGCCCGCAGGATAGCCGGAGCCGTCGTAGTTCTCGTGGGAGCATTCGATCAGTTCCAGCATGCGCTCGTTTTCGTAGCCGATGTTACGCAGCTTGCGCACTCCCTCACGCGGGTGCATGTGGATATGAGTGAAATCGTCTTCCGTGAGGCCACCATTGCGATTGAGGATGTTCTCGGGAACGATGGTCTTGCCTATCTGGCCCAGATAGCCTGCTTCCAGGATATCGTGCTTCTCCTGGTCCACCATGCCCATGCGGTCGGCGATCAGGTAGGCGGTGATGCCCACGAGGCGTGAGAAGCCAACTGAACCATCAATACATTCCACAGGCAATACCAGGTCCTCCGGGTAGGACACCAGCTTGCTGAGCTTGGGCTCGATTCCTTCCAGGAGTTGCTTGGGAAGTTGAACATTCCTCTCCAGCGGGTTCTTGAATTTCACCACCTCGTACAGGTGCACCGTGCTGCGGCGTCCGCGTACCGTGAGGTCACGCTGTTGTTCCAGAATCACCGAGTTTTCTGCGTAGGCGACTTTGACATCGGAATTCTCGGGTTCCACGCTCATGGCAGTCTTGAGTTGCAGATGCGCCTGTTCCGGGTCATTGGCCTGGCGCAAGAGCTTGGCGACCGATATGCGCAAGTTCACATCCCGTGGATTGGCTTCGATCTCGGTCATCAGCGAGTTGATCTCGTCAACCACGGTGGCGTTTTCAAACTGGGTGTAGGACGCCAGTCCGGATACCGGGCGGAACTCGAAGATTTCGTTGCATTCCTTATAGGTTGCCTCGTCAACCGTAACGGCGCCAGGCTCACACATGCCCTCGATGCGGGAGGCAAGGTTTACCGTGTCACCAAACGCGGTAAATGACTGGCGTTTGGCACCGATGATGCCGGTTGTGGCAACGCCGGTGGAAATACCGATGCGCAATTTAAAGGGGTAATTGGCCTTGCGCATGCGTTCCTGCATCTTCCAGGCTGCAGCGACCGCCAGCAGTGCGTGTCGCTCGTAGCGGATGGGAGCGCCGAATTCCGACATGATGCCGTCACCCATGTACTTGTCGATATGGGCATTGTAGGTCAGCAGGATGTTTTCCATGTCTCCGAGGTACTTGTTCAACTCGGTGATCACGACTTCGGCGGAATGCTCTTCTGAATACTGGGTGAAGCCCTTGAGATCGGAGAACATGACGCTGATGCGGCGATTCTCGGTACGGATGCGGTTCTCGATCATCAGCTTCACAACTGCGGGATCCATGGTGGAGTAGAGGGCCTCTTCCACTTTCTCCTTGTGTGCGCGGATGGATTTGGTCTTTTCTTCCAGGGCCCGGGTGCGCTCTTCCACCTTGAAGTCGAGTTCGGACTCGAATTCGCGAATAGTGGTCATGGTTTGTTCAAGCAGTTCCGCATTGCCGCTGGCTTCTGCCTTGGCGCGCAGGGCCTCAGTCATCTTTTCCTGCAGTTCGCGGTGGGTGAAGCCCACGATCACGGCGGTAAGGATAAGGAAGCCGGCCCAGGTCAGGATGAATGCCCACAGGCCAAACAGGTCGATTTCCACCATGAAGCGCTCAGGGTAGATACCGGCAAAGATCACGATCACCAGGAAGGTGAAGAAAGCCCCCAGCACACCGGATCGTATTCCCAGGTAGTAGGAGCTGAGGAGCACGGGCAGGTAGAAGAAGTTCAGGAAGGAGAGCTTGGCATCAACAAACCAGACGATGGCACTGACGAAGGTCAGGATGATCAGAATGAAAACGCCTTCGAAGTTGTCTATGAGATATTGTTTTAGTGCATCCATTGTTGGCCCCGATTCCTGATTTTTTTTGTCGCAACTACACAGTGATTGTAGTCGCTGCATTATAGCCACGCTTCTACTATAAGAAATCCTCTAGAGGGACAATTTGAGGACAAAACCTCAGTTCTCATGCTTCGACAGGCCGATTCCGGGTAAGCTTTGCCAGATTCTCTGAATCGATCCCCTGCTATCCCCCAAACCCAGTGAATCGACCCTGCTCGGCTCTGCTATCTGTACAGAGTTCATATAACTGCTGGCTGCAGGGCCGGGGAGGTTCATTTGGGCGGGAAATCGCCTCCATTCACCGACCGCCGCTTGAATCGCCGTGAAATTACCCTATATTTGGTCCGACCAATTTGGTCAGACCAAATAGTTCGATTATTTCCCTATGTCAGCCAATAACACACTCAGCAATGAGATCGCTGCGGCGCTGCGCCGTGAGATTCTCACGGGCCACTACCGCGAAGGGGACAGACTCGCCTCGGAGAGAGACCTGGCCAGCAGGTTTGGCGCCAGTCGAGGCGCCGTGCGTGAGGCCCTTTCCCAGTTGGAGCAGATAGGCCTTATCGATATTCAGCTGGGTGGGGCGAGAGTGCAGCCCATCAACCAGGCTCGCATAGCCGTGCTGGGGCCATTGATGACTCTCGACGAGACACCCGATCCGGCCCTGATTGCCCAGTTCCTGCAAACCTTCGGTGCCCTGGCTGCGCTTACTATGGAGCAGGCTGTAAGTCGGGCAGATCAGGCACAAATGAACCGTTTACAGGGCTATGTCGTAGAGTTGGGTGAGCTGATCGATGATTTCGCGGCGATGCAGGAGAAATGGCGCTCATTTTTTCTCTTTTCCCGGGATATCTCAGACAACCTGGTGGTGCAACTGATCGGCAATGATCTCAAGGCACAGTTCGTAGACCAGGTGGTAAATCCCGGGGTGCGCCCGGTAATACCGAAGCCTGTGCTGCACAAGATCCTGGCTTCACTCAGGCAGGGCCTGGATCAGAAAGACAGCGAGAGCGTGGGTGCAACGGTGCGCCAGTATTTTGAAGAATTGAGTCTGGCAACGACCCAGGCAATAGGCCAGATGCCGGCTCTTATGCGACAGAAAGCCAGCTAGGCAAGATGGCCTGGCGGTAGTTGATCGCTCAGGGAACGTATAACAATCATGGAACTTTCAGGAAGGGCAGAATGAAACGTGTAGTAATGCCTATAGCCATTTTGGTGGCTTGCTTGGCCATTTCAGTCTATCTGGTACGCAACCCCACCACGGTAGAAGAGGCAGCTCTGGAGATTATTCCAGTTTCTGTGCGGGTTATAGAAGTCGACAGGGAATCTGTGGACCTCATCGTTGGCTCACAGGGCAAGGTTCAGGCGGCCCAGTCTGCCAGTATAACCGCGCCAGTTGCCGGGCCAGTGGAGTGGATTTCTTCCAGCATGCAGGCAGGTGGCTATGTAGAGGCCGGCGAGCCGCTATTACGCCTGGAATCCTCGGATTTTGAGACGGCATTGGCGAGAAGCCAGGCCAACCTGCAGCAGGCCGAAGCTGAGGCTGAATTTGCTGAAAGTGAACTGCAGAGGATGCAGGAACTTGCTGAACGCCGTCTCGCCAGCGAATCGCAGTTACAGGATGCCCAGCGCAGGGTTGACGTAAACCGCGCCAGGGTGATCGACGCCAAGGCCAATTACGAACAGGCCGAGCTTGATCTGCAACGAACCGAAATCAAGGCACCATTCAACGCGGTGGTGCAATCTCGAGATGTTGAACTGGGGCAGTACGTCAATCGTGCTCAAGCCGTCGGCATGTTGCTGGGTGCTGATGAAGTAGAGGTGCGAGTCCCGCTCGCCATTCGCCAGTTAGGCTTTCTCGATATTCCACTTGGTCAGCGCGGTGAATTGATTGGCGACCAGGCGCCGGATGTCACTCTTACGGGTATGTATGGCGGTATCGAGCATCACTGGTCAGGTAAGCTGTCACGTATCGAAGCGTCCATCGACCCCAACAGCAATACGGTGCAGACAATTATACGCGTGTCCCAACCTTCCGATGGTGGTGCAGCCATGCAATCAGCAAAGTCAGCAATTCCTCTGCCCATAGGACTCTTCGTACACGCAGATATCAGGGGTAAGACAGTCGATGACGTAATTGCGTTACCGCGCTCGGTTATTCGTAACAATAACCAGGTCCTGGTTGTCGATGCTGAAAACAAAATGTACTACCGTGAAGTTGACATATTCCGGCTTGAAGAGCAGCGTGTCCTGATAAGTGGTGGCATTTTGCCTGGAGAGCGAATTTGTATATCCCCTATTCAGGCCGTGGTCGATGGCATGGCAGTCAGGCCGGTCGTTGAGATGATCTAGGAAGCCTCCCGGTTTCGTTTAAGTTGCCCAATTTCAGTTAAAGGTTTCGAGAAGAGTCGTGAGAACACCGATATCCTGGTTCGTAAAAAACCCTGTCGCCAGTAATCTATTGATGTGGATTTTTCTGGTTGGTGGAGTGATCGCCTACCTGAATCTAAATCAGGAAGAATTTCCTGATATGGATTTTGGAGTTATCCAGATCAGTGTTCCTTACCTGGGAGCCACTCCTGCAGAGGCTGAGACAGGCGTCTGCCTGCGCCTGGAAGAATCGCTGGAAGGCATCGAGAACGTCGATACCCTGACCTCGACGGCGCGGGAAGGTGGATGCGACGCCACCCTGCAGTTGGCCAATGGGGCTGACCTCAATCGGGTATTGAATGATGTGAAAGGTAATGTGGATGCCATCACAACATTTCCGGCAGAAACTGAAAAGCCAATCTACCGGGCATTTAGCAGCACCGGCAATGTCATGACCCTGGCCCTGTCTTCAGATACGGATGACAAGAACCTGAAGTTCATAGCGGAAGGCATCCGGAATGATCTCCTCGACCTGCCAGAGGTCTCGCAGGTCAATCTTGAGTACATCCGGCCGCTCGAAATATCCATCGAAGTCTCCGAGTTTACCCTGCGCCAATATGGCCTGACCCTGGACCAGATTTCTCGCGCTATTTCCAGCGCATCCCTGGACCTCCCCGGTGGTACCATTCGTACCGAATCCGGTGAGATTCTGTTGCGCACCAAGGGGCAGGTTTACCAGGGTTCAGAATACGAAGACATAGTAGTGGCTTCATACGCGGATGGCACTCAGTTGCGTCTGGGTGAAATCGCGACCGTCACAGACGATTTCGAAGAGGGTTACCTTGATGCGCGACTCGATGGTGTGAATTCAGCAATCATCGACGTCATGCGGGTGGGTGATGAAGACATCGTGACATCGGCGCGGCAGGTCAAGCAGTATATGGAATCGACTGCATTTAACCTGCCCGAAGGCATGACCTTGCGAGTCGTCACCGACTCGTCGATCAGTACCCAGACCCGTATCGCCACTGTTGCCCAGAATGCCTACACGGGCCTGTTATTGGTGCTGGCAATCCTCGCGCTGTTCCTGCGCTTCAAGGTGGCTATCTGGGTCGCCATGGGTATCCCTATCGCGATATGTGGTGCGTTGATGATTTTCCCTGCCATCGGGCTGACAATCAGTTCACTGACGGTCATGGGATTCATTCTCGTGCTGGGCATCGTGGTTGACGATGCCATCGTGGTGGGTGAGCGCATCTATGCTTTCGAACAAAAGGGCCTGAGCAAGGAAGACGCCGCGATTGAAGGTACCGTAGAGGTCTCGGTGCCGGTGATCTTTGGTGTGTTGACTACGATCGCTGCATTCCTGCCGCTGTTGATGCAAACCAGTCAGTTTGCTGCCTTCTCGGTGGTAATCGGTGGCACTGTTGTGTTCTGTCTCATTGCGAGCCTGATTGAATCGCAACTCATCCTGCCCGGTCATATAGCCCATCGCAAGACTGAAGGTTACTGGGGCGAGGGTAGCCCAATCGTCAGAGGCTGGCAGAACTTCCAGGAGAAAATTGCCCAGGGTCTTGAGGACTTCGCCGAGCATGGCTATCGCCGGGTTCTGCGCAAGGTATTGAAATATCGTTATGCTGCCTGGGCAGGTGCTACCGGTGTGATCATGGTAGTGCTGGCGCTGGTGATAAGTGGGCGTGTGATCTTTCAGTTTATGCCATCTATCGAGGGTGACACTGTCTATGCCCAGGTACGTATGCCAGCCGGAGTTCCAGCCTACCTGACCGAACAGGCCGCCGATCTGATTGAGGAAAAAGCTCTTGAATTAAGGGCGGAGCTTGACCAGGAACT
>JAQCBT010000027.1 GCA_027621405.1 Pseudomonadota bacterium
AGCCGCTGCGTTATTCAGACACAAAAAAAAAGCCCGGTCTATGACCGGGCTTTTTTTTGTGTCTTAAACGATCCTAGTTATTTTCTGTAGGATCCGAACCATCTCGGGGAGCACCAGTACCGGAGCTACCCATAAACAACTTTCGTCCATCAGGGAAGGTGATGTCACGACCATTAGCACGACAAGTCGGCTCACACAGACGATCCTTACTCTGATAGCCAGTCACAACAATATCTGTACCCAGTACCAGTGAGTTGCGGTTGATGCCGCGACGCAGCAAGGTATTCGGCGTACCGCCTTCTACCATCCATGGGCCCGGGTCACGGGTGGATTCTGGATCGTTGTTATCCAGGTGGATCCAGGTGTGCGGGTTAATCCACTCAACACGAGTAATTGGACCACCCAGTCGAACCGGCAGGTTGGCGTCGAATTCAGCCGAGAACGCATGGTGCGCAGTCGCTGGCTGCTTGATAGCTACTACGCCTACTGCGGTCACTGCGGCAAGTGCCAGAAGTTTTGCTTTCATAGATTTACCCCTTTAATTTTTCATCTGCCACGTCTGGCAGGTGAACTAAAATCTTAACTACCTTAATTCAGTAACTTACACGACTTTCCGGGTTGCTGAAAGCCGTTTACGCCCGATTTCCGGGCATTCTATCGAAACCCGGCGGAAATGCCAAAAACCGGGGCATTCCGCCGCTTAGAGTCAAACTCCCGGGACTAGTTCCCCTGAGCTTCTTCCAGCATCTCCTGACGCAGACGCTGTTCGAATTCACCGCCCTTGCGGTATTGGCCGTACATCAGCTCTTCCACGAATTCCACGCACTTGAACTGGGGCAATTCGTAACCTGCCTCAAGACGGCGGTAGAGGGGCATGCTGATAGTCCATGGACGCTCGAATATATCGGGATCTTCCATGGTGGCTGAGTACATGATGACGTTTTCGCTCACCATGTCATAGCGCTCGGTGACCTTCAGCTGGTAGGTGTGATAGTTACCAGCCCGGTCGAACCAGGTGCGGTCATCAAGACCCGTCACTTCCACTACCCAGGTATCACCGTCCCAGTAGCCATAAGATTGGCCCATCCAGGCGTCCAGAGGTGCAGGACCCGGATCTTCCAGGAAGACATTACGCACGGCACCAGCGAATGAGTAGGCGATGAAGAAAGCACTCTCACTCTGGAATATCTGGAACGGATGCGGCATGTAGGTAGCCCGTGGTACACCCGGCATGTAGCACTTGATCTCAGGATCGCTGGTCAGCCAGTTTGCACGGTTTTCATCGCGTCGTGCGAGGGCCTCTGGCTTGTAGGGAATCGTACCTCCTTCCACTACGCCAAAGCTGGCTGGCACAGCCCCCACCGCTCCCATAGCCACAACGTCAGGATGCGGTACTGGCACGAAGTCACCAGGCACCAGCTGGTAGGCTGCTTGTGGTGGCGCGGGCTCGAGATTGTCATTGGCGTTCATCAGAACCTGCCAAATACCATTCAGATCGGGCTTACCGCTGGGTGTACGCGGAATATCACTGCTTGATTCCGCAGCGGCAGCGACTTGTGCTGGCTGGGAACTGGACCCCGAATCTGAAGGAGAACAACCGGCGATCAGCACGGCCAGAGCGATGAGAAGCGCTTGAATCTTCATAATTCTACCTTTTTGCTTTAATTGGAATTACTCCCCCGAAGGAGCCACGATATAACCACTCAGGAATCAGGGTGTCAAGCCATTGCCGGGCGGACCCCTAGTGTTTATGCGGGTTTGCGGGAGGTAGACCCCTGCCGGACCTTGGCCTTTGTTGGCAGCCAGGCACGGAAAAGAGGCGTTGCGGACTCAGCGAGCCGAGTATTACTTGCAGCAAGGCAGAATGTACGCCTGCATTCTCCCACCCTTTGCGAGCGCACTAAGGAACAAGTGATCAGTAGTCGATATCAGCGCACAAAACGCTGCAGCCCGGAGTGCGTATTTGAGCCAAAAAATGGTACAAAGCGGTGCTGGAAACGGGCTGTAGGGATACGGCATCCAATGATCATGATCCACTGAGCCATTCAAAATGGGGCTGACAATAGAACAGGCTATTCAGCAAGGCATTGCTGCTCACCAGGCAGGCAATATTCAGGAAGCAGAGCAGCTCTATAGAGCTGTATTGCAGGCCCAGCCCGGTCATCCCGATGCCAACCACAATCTGGGTCTGATCGCGCTTGCTGCCAGCAGGCCCGATGCAGCATTGGCGCTGTTTAAAATAGCACTGGAAGAAAACCCCCACTCCAGCCAATTCTGGATTAGCTGCACCGACACACTCATCAGGCTCAATCATCGGGAGGCGGCACACGCGTTCCTGCAGCGAGGAGCAGAACTGGGACTGCCCACGTCAAACCTGGAGGTTCTGCAGCAAAGGCTGTCTTCGATGCCCGCTGACTCCATGGAATCAGTCGATGACACGGCCGAGGCCTTCAGAACCCTGGGAGTGGCACTCAAAGGGCTTGGAAATCTGGAGGCGGCAGAGGCTAGTTACAGGAAAGCAACGACCCTCAAACCTGATCTTGCAGAGGCCCATTTTAACCTGGGCAACACGCTGAAAGCCCTCGGCAAGCTGGAAGAAGCTGCGACCAGTTATGGCCAGGCCATTGCCCTGCAACCCGGCTTTACTCCCGCCCTCATAAATCGCTGGGAAGTGCTGTTCAGACTTGGCGAACATGAAGCCGCACTGCAGGATGCCGATAGCTGCAATACCCCTGTCTCCAAGCTCTATGGTTTGCAGTCGCTATATGCGCTTGGCCGAATAGAGGAACTCTACAGAAGGCTGGAAGACGATACTGAAATTGACGATTCCAACATACACGTTGCCGCATTCGCCGCCTTTGTTTCTTCTGTTGAAAACAAGCACACTGCCCATCGGTTCTGCAACAATCCCCTGGATTTTGTTCATGTCTCCAACATCGCATCACATGTCAAAGATTCGAACGAATTCATCTCGGCAATCATCGATCATTTGCAGGGAGTCAGAACAGAATGGGAGCCAGCAAAGAAATCTACCTTCAAGGGCTTCCAGACTCCCTCCGAGATAAACCTGTTTGCAGACAACAGCGGAGTAATGAGCCGACTCCGATCCATCATTGAATCAGAACTGGACCTGTATCGTTCGAGGTTCCAGGAGGAAACCTGTGCCTATATCAGGAAGTGGCCGGTAGGCGGGAGATTGTTCGGCTGGCATGTCATCCTGAAACAACAAGGACACCAGACCCCCCACATTCATGCAACAGGCTGGTTGAGCGGAGTAGTCTATCTCAAGGTTGTTCCAGCGTTGGACCGAAACGAAGGGGCGATTGAATTCAGCCTGAACCCGCCCAATTTTCCTGATGCCAGCACACCCAGGGTCCTGCACCAGCCTGCCGAGGGGGACATTGTGCTGTTTCCCTCCTCACTGCATCACAGAACCATTCCCTTCTCGACAGATACAGACAGGATCGTTATTGCATTCGACCTGATGCCAGGCGCCTGAGACGAACTGGCGCCGGTCAGGCCCTGCCCAAGGCGGTCAATTGATGACGCCTGACCACAGGAACGAAGATAAGCAGACACAGGACGCTGAGTATTGCGGCGGCGAAGAAAGACACGCCCGGAAAATAGAATGACGCCTGCTCGCCGGTAAAGGCAGCGAAGAGTTGGGTCATCAACAGCGGCCCCAGTATGGAAGTAATACTGTTGATGCTGCTAAGAGCCCCCTGCAATTCGCCCTGGGCGTTGGCCGGGATCTGGCTGGTCATGATGGACTGGAACGCCGGCGTGACGAAGCCGGAAATGGAGGCCAGCGCCAGCCAGGGATAGAGTTGCCAGCCCGTGGCAGCAAAGGCATAACCCAGGAATCCGATAATGATGGCCAGCATCCCCACTATACCCGCCTTGAAGGCTCCGAGGACAGGAATGGCCCAGCGAATGAGAAAGGCCTGCACCAGGATCATGAACACTCCTGCAAACCCCAGGGACAAACCGATCTGGCTCTCAGTCCAGGCAAATTTCTCCATCGTGTAGTAGGTCCAGGTACTGGGTAGGGAAAGGTGGCCAAGCATGTACAGAAAATACGCGATGGCCAGGCCCAGCACGACGGGATACTTGCGAATCTGCAACATTGCACCGATCGGGTTGGCCCGTTTCAACTCAAATGGGCGACGCTGTTCCGGACTGAGGGACTCCCCGAGCACGAAGTAGCCATAGATGAGGTTTAACAGGCCAAGAACGGCGGCGGCGTAGAAGGGAAAACGGGGGCCAAATTCTCCCAGGAATCCCCCGATCACCGGCCCCAGGATGAACCCACCGCCAAAAGCCGCACCGATCATACCGAAGCGTTGTGCGCGCTGCTCCACTGGCGTGATATCGGTTATATAGGCGTAGGATAGGGAGAAGGTTGAGCTCGCAACCCCGGCGATCATGCGCGCTAGGAACAACCACAACAAGGTGGGCGCGGCCGCCATCAATAAATAATCCAGACTCAATGCAGCAAGGGTGAACAGCAACACGGGTCGGCGCCCATAGCGATCTCCAAGGTTGCCCAGGATTGGCGCTGCGAAGAACTGCAGTGCAGCGTAAGTAAACATCAGGAAACCGCCAATGCGGGACGCTTCCGACAGTGATACATCACTGAGGCTGATAATAAGCTGTGGCATTACCGGCAGGATGATGCCAAAGCTGATGGCATCGATGAGCACAACGGCAACGATAAAGGCGAGCGCATGCCTGTGCTGGGTCACATCAACCAGGCTCATGGGGTCACTCCTGACAAACCATTGATCTTGTAATTTTTGGGCCAGCTACTTCTCAAGGAGATTGAGAAAATCCTCATACTTGCCGCTGGCACTGCGTGGGATTTGCGCATGGTAGGTTATATCGACCCGGAAATGGAACTCGAGATAGCGCCTCAGAATCTCTTCGAGCTGCCTCTCCTGTTCAGCATGCAATGGCTCTGACAGGACCAACTTCAGTTCCAGCCGGTCCAATGTGTGCTGCACGACCTGGAACTGCTGGATATCTGCTACCTCCATCATGGCGCGGAATCCCAGGTTCGGCCACTTGCTACCGCCACCGGGCATTGAGACCATGTTGCGTGAACGACCCAGCACTTGCTTCAGCACTGGCAGGCCACGACCACAGCTACATGCTTCACCGAGAACGGCCCTGTCATCAATGTCGTAGCGAATCAGTGGGGTTGCATAATTATGCAGGCTGGTGAGAAGCACCCTGCCTGGTTTACCCGGCGGACATGGCTCTCCTGTCTCATCTACAACCTCCAGGACCACTGAGTCACTGAGCACATGGTAGTGCTCTGACTGCGGACACTGAAGTGCCACGTACCCCAGTTCCTGGGAACTGTAAAAATCTACCAGGCCTACCCCGAGAACACTTTGACTTAGTTTCCTGAGGTCCGGCGAAACCGACTCGCCCACAGTTCTCACCTGTTTAAGAAACGGTAACCCATCTCCCAAGCTGAGTAGAGCCTGCAACAGGCTCTGCAGATTCGAGGGGTGGGAGATCAGATAGTCAGGCCTGTGTTTTCGTAACCACTGCAATTGCTGGTGGATGGAGGAGGATGAATTCAGGAAGTAACCCCTGCCCGTCCGGTAAAACAACGCGTGGGGCTCGCCCCAATCCGGGGATTCAATACCTTCTGGTGCCATTCCCAGCTTGTCTGAGTGCCAGCGTATAGCAGCCATCGTTGCAGCCGCATCCCGGCCATGCCAGAGATGATCACGCAACGCATTGGCAAACCAGGCAGCGGCGACTCTTTGCGTCGTACGCACCTTCACTGGTGACCCGGTGGAACCGGATGTCATGGTCTCACTCACCCTGCCATGAGCTGACGGCACGGGCTCACAGTCGAGGCTGGCTCCCTGCCGGCGAATCGTCTCCCGGGAAAGCACAGGCAAGCCCGAAAACTGCTGCCAGCTCAGTTGAGTGAAGTCCTGGGCCTTCAACAGATCTGAGTAGTAGGGCGAATATTGTTGCGCATAGCGCAACAAGTGTTGCAGGCGTCGTAATTGTTCCTTGCGGATGAACGAAGGCCTGCGCCATTGCATTAGCTCACTGCCAACGCATAGATTGTGAATCAGCGCAGTGCCAGAATTGCGAACGAGAGGTTCTGGCAGAACGGAGCTGGACGTGACCATAGGCGTACAGGCGACTGCAGAGGTTAAAGCTGGCGCAGCAAAAGGCTGCGCAGAAATCAGATTGAAAAAGTGCCGAGTCAACGCCCGGCACTTTTTCATACAGGCTCAGGGTACAATCAATTCCGCGATGTTGGAAAGAATCGGCAGAGACCCGTTTTCATTATAGGGTTCGATGGCAACATAGAAGGCCGCACCTGAAGGCAACTCACCGCTTATAGTCAGCGCCTGCCCCATATCAAGAGTGCTTATCGGATCGGCAGAGGGGATAGGCGCATAGTACAGGCGATATCCCGTTGCTTCACTTAGTGAGGTCCAGTGGATCAACACATTGTTGCCGGTAACTTCTATGGATAGTTCAATGGATGAATTTGCAGGCGTTTCCGAATCCCCCCCGCTGTTTCCTCCTGAACTACCACCTTGCGTGGGGATAACCGCATCAATAAATTGGGCATCGGACACATTGCTGGAAATAAAATCTGCCAGCGCCGATACGCTGCTGTAAACGCCGGGCGCATCAGGATCTCCGCAGGACGGGCCTGTCTCGGTACCACCAAAACTCACGACGCCAACCTGCACGAAGCCAGCAGCAGTGGACACAACCATAGGCCCGCCACTGTCACCCTGGCAGGTATCCGTTGTGCCACCTGCTTCCACAGCGCCGGCACACAGCATGAATTCGGTGATGCCGCCACCGTAGACCGAATCACAATCCGCGCTGTCCACGATCTTCTGGCTGGCCTGAAGTAAAGAACTTGCCGGATTGATGGACTCGCCCTCTTCGCTAATCGCCGTGGTGCCCCAGCCCATAATAATCGTTTCAGTTCCAGCGGGTAGCAATGAGGCACTGCCGCTAATCAAAGCCACGGGCTGAATGCTTACGGCCGCAGTCAATTCGACCAGGGCAATGTCAAAGTTGTCCTTGTTCGCGCTGGTATCGGGATTAGGATCGTAGTTGGGGTGCACGATGATCTGGTTGATCTGTCCCACTACTGCACCTTCGGCGAATGGAGACGAGGTGTCTGAATTGAGCACAACGACAGAATTGGCACCGGTTTCAATATCAACTGCATTATTGTCAGAATTCAGGAAGCAATGTGCCGCAGTCAGTATCCAGGTCTCTGAGATCAGGCTCGCACCACAAAACTGTTCTCCGGATTGATCAGCCAGAAACGCGATGAAGGGATAGCTGCTGACAGATGCCGAAATGCCATCGATGATGGCTGAGGTGTCACTCTCTACAGGCTGACCGGATTCCGTCTTCGCCTGCAGGGATGTTGCCTGAATCGCGGCAAACACCACCACCCATGTAACAGATGTAAGAAAGCGAGACATTTTCATTATTCTTTCCTGTGAAGAGGCTTAATATGCTTCAAATAAAGTATGTTAGCGCAAGTATAGTCATCGACGATCTGTCGACCAGGTCGAGCGACTCACCAGGCCACAGGTGTCGTCACACCACGGTGGATACGCGCAGGTTTGATCATAGGATATTAGTTGGAAAATACAATGCCGAATTTGCGGAGTAGGCAGCAGTTTTCCGCTTCGCCAGCAACAGGCTACGCAGTATTGCGGCTTATCTCATAGGTGATGCCAGCCGTACCGTCCCCAGTTAACCCATTCTGCGAACTGAAGTAGAGCCGCTGATACGACGGGTCGAAGGCCGGGCCACAAATCTCGGATTCATCCTGGCCGAGAATTTGAAGTAGGGGTGTTGGGCGAATCGGTTCGGATTCAGGAGTGAGAATGACGATCTGCATATCGCCACCATCTTCTGCAACGAGCACATCGCCAGCGGGTGAAATCACGACATTGTCCACACCGGTGAGAATCGGGTTGTTGCTGATCGCCGCGTCGTAGATCACTTCTATACTCTGATCGATAGTGTCATAACACCAGACCCGGTTGTCACCCTTGGTGACGAAGAACAATTTGTTCTCATGCAGGGCGATTCCTTCGCCACCATTGAAGGCTGCCGCCCCTTGCACCTGGTGTCTGGTGGCATCCCTGGCAGCCAAAGGATCGGCAACTTCCAGCCATACAATAGTGTTAACACCAGACTTGCTGACCACACTGGCAATTTCCAATCTGCCTGCCGAGAGATCCGGCAGCCCATTTTCAGACACGAAGCGATAGAGCCCACCGTCCCGCACATCTTCGGTCAAGTAGGCACAGTTGTTAGCAAGATCGATAGCCACCGCCTCGTGTTCGAATGTTCCAAGAGCCGGCCTGACAACAGCCTGCTCGTTACCCAAAGGATCACATTCATACACCTGGCCGCGATCGAATTCTTCACAGGAGAGCCAGGTACCCCAGGGAGTCGCACCACCGGCACAGTTACGTGAAGTATTTTGTAGTATGGGATAGGCATCCACGGCCTCACCCATGGCATTGAAACGCAGTGCACCAACACCACCCTGCCCACTATTCTCTTCGCTATTGGAGACATAAATCCAACCACCGTCTGCGGTCGCGAAACAGGCTCCACCATCCGGCGAGGCATGCCATCGGTAGGACGAATTGACGACAGGTCTTTCACCGCTGCGGGCAACCACACGGGACTTGAATCCCGCTGGCAGCATGATGCCGTTATGGTCCGGGGGCTGCAGAGGCCCGATCCGGGCCAGGGAAAAGAATGCGGCGTCTTCTGCCGCATGAGCCTGGCGGCTCAGGCCGCCGGCGAGGAAATAGCCGAGACCCGCTGCACCCATCTGCAGGAATCTTCGACGCTTATCGAAGAGTCTGTTCATGGCTGCAGTGTAGTCCAGTCACATTGCAGAAGTTTGACAGTAGCGAGTCAGACAGCAGGGCTATTTCACTGTCCATGTGTGACCGCTGTACAATAGCGCTTCGAGAGAAGCCGCCTTGTCACGCGCCAGACCCAACTGATTCATGGAATCATCGATGAAGCTGGGTTTGACCTCTCGATATATTACCCCGACTGCTACAGGGAATTCCGGGCCGCTCATGGCAGCCAGTAGTTGCGCGAGGACCTTGTTGTGCTGATCATGGACGAGGACCCTCTCCTCATTGCCTGCAACCTCGATCACTTTCAATGAAAGCGATTCGCGGTCAAGGGTAATCGCCTTCTCCCGATCCTTGCCGAAGATGATTGGCTCGCCGTGTTCAACCTCGACCCTGAAGTCCGGTGCCAGCTTCTTGTCCTTGACCTGCTCAAACACACCATCATTATAAATGGGGCAGTTCTGCAGTATCTCGACGAAGGCAGCGCCTTTGTGCGCATGACTGTCGGCCACCACTCCCGACAGATGCTTCGCCTCGGTATCGATGGAACGGGCTATGAATGTGGCACCCGCCCCCAGAGCCACGAGACAGGGTGACAGTGGCGCGTCTACTGAGCCCATTGGCGACGAGGGCGAACGCGTACCTGGCTGCGACGTGGGAGAGTATTGCCCTTTGGTAAGGCCATAGATCTCGTTGTTGAACAGCAATATCTGCAGGTCCACATTGCGCCGCAGTACATGCAGCATGTGATTGCCGCCGATGCTGAATCCATCTCCATCCCCGGTAATCACCCATACATCCAGCTCGGGATTGGCGAGTTTCACACCCGTGGCAATCGCTGGCGCTCGGCCGTGGATAGTGTGGAACCCGAAGGTGTTCATGTAATAGGGAAAGCGCGACGAACAGCCGATGCCGGAGACGAACACCTGGTTTTCCCGTGGACGATCCAGTTCCGGCATCAGTTTCTGCAGGGTCTTCAGGATGGCATAGTCGCCACAACCCGGACACCAGCGCACTTCCTGGTCCGAGGCAAAGTCTTTCAATGTCAGTGTTGGCAGTGGCTTATTCATGATTCACTCTTTACAGCTGCTGCATGTCGGCAAATTTCTCGTGTATTGCGGCTATGACCTCTCCGATCTTGAATGGCTGGCCGGCCACCTTGTTCAGGGCATCGGCATCGATCAGGAATTCGGAGCGCAGGAGTCGCACCAGCTGACCCGTGTTCATCTCGGGCACCAGGACGGCGTCGAAACCACTCAACAGCTCACCGAGGTTTGCCGGAAATGGTGCCAGATAGCGAATCTGTATGTGGGACACATCCAGACCTTCTTCGCGACAGCGTTTTACGGCCTGGTGAATAGCACCGAAAGTAGACCCCCAACCCACCACGGCCAGCTTGCCGGAATCGTTGCCGAGGCAAACCTCCTGCAGTGGAATGTCTTTCGCGATGCCGTCGACCTTGTTCTTGCGCAGGTCAGTCATCTTCTGGTGATTGGCCGGGTCGTAGGAGATATCGCCGGTTTCATAGCTGCGCTCAATGCCACCGATACGATGCTCCAGTCCGGCGGTACCGGGCTTGGGCCATACCCGCGCCAGGGTCTCTGCATTGCGCAATGAAGGCTTGAATCCTTCAATCTCGGAATGATGCTGCACCGGGAAACCCTGCATGGCAGCCACATCGGGGATCTGCCAGGGCTCCGCTGCATTGGCCAGATAGCCATCGGACAGGAGCATGACCGGTGTCATGTACTTGGTCGCGAGGCGCACCGCCTCGACAGCCACGTCGAAACAATCGGTGGACGTTGACGATGCGATTACTGGAATAGGCGTGTCGCCATGGCGGCCAAACATGGCCATGTTCAGGTCTGACTGTTCCGTCTTGGTGGGCAGACCGGTGGAAGGACCACCGCGCTGCGTGTTTACTACGACCAGGGGGAGTTCGGCAGCAGCCGCCAGCGCAATGCCCTCGGCCTTGAGCGCAATACCCGGACCCGCGCTTGAAGTCACGCCGAGAGAGCCTGCGAAGGAGGCACCAATTGCCGCACACACGGCAGCAATCTCGTCTTCGGCCTGGAAGGTGTTGATACGAAACTCTCGCCGATTCGATAACTCATGCAGTAGATTGGATGCAGGTGTAATCGGGTAGGAGGCGAACAGTATATCGATCTGAGCAAGCTCGGACCCGGCGATCAAACCCCAGGCCAGGGCTGTCGTGCCGGTTATATTCCGGTAAGTGCCAGGTGCAACTTTCGCCTTGGGAATCTTGTAGACATGGATACCCGCTGGCAGCTCCGCTGTCTCGCCATAGGCGTGCCCGGCATTGAGGGCTGCTATATTGGCGTTGGCAATATCTGGCTTGCCTGCAAATTTCTTCTTCAGATTTTCGATAGTGGGCTGCCTGTCCCTGTCGAACAGCCACATAACCAGACCCAGGGTCCACATATTCTTGCAGCGCAAAGCGTCTTTATGAGACAGACCGAAGGGTTCGACCGCGTTTAACACCTGTTGGGAAATATCGATGCTCAGGACACGGTAAGCATCGAGGGTATTGTCTTCCAGGGGATTACTGTCGTACCTGGCCTTGGCCAGGTTCTTGGCAGTAAAGGCGCCGCTGTCCACGATCACCAGACCGCTATCTACCAGGTTGGCGATATTGGTTACCAGCGCTGCCGGGTTCATTGCCACCAGCACGTCGAGGGCATCACCTGCGGTGGTGACATCTTCGGCACCGAAATAGATCTGGAAGGCAGAGACGCCAAAGGTGGCGCCTACAGGCGCACGAATCTCAGCCGGAAAGTCCGGGAAGGTGGAAAGGTCATTGCCATACAGCGCAGTGGCCTGGGTGAAATTCGCACCCGTGAGCTGCATGCCATCACCCGAGTCTCCTGCGAAGCGCACCACCACATCGACGACCCTGTTCTCGTCCAGATGATGTTCGTTCAACTCTTCTTCAGCTAGATCCATGCCAGAATCCGATACTTATGTAATAAATGAATCAATGAGCAACCGGCAACGCCGGAAAAAGAGGCAGGATTCTAACAGAATACTAAAGCGGGGTCTTTCGCAGACTTGCGGTAGCACCATCGATCCCAGGGCGGCTCCTTACCTACCCATTGGAGCCCACAGGAAATAAAGTGGTGTGAAGTGAAGGGAATTTACCGGAGTCACGTATAACTCTCTGCAAGCATTCAAAATCAGGAGAGTAGCATGCAGAAAATTTCACTAATCATGGGACTGGGCGCCCTCGCCCTGACCAGCGCGGCCTTCGCCGCCGACAATGACCGCCGGGGCAACCCCCTGGCCAAACTGGACATCAACGAAGACGGTGTCGTGGACTTCGTGGAATTCCAGGAGAACTCCATGGATCCGTTGGCGCGTCTCGACAGCGATGACGATGGCCAATTGACCCTGGATGAATTCCTGTCCGGTCGACCCGGACCCGGCCAGGGCCGGAGCGGCTTCGGTAATCGTCCCGGTAGCCAGGGGCAACCCAGCGAAGAGCAGCTCGCCGAAATCGAAGAAATGATGCTGGAACGGGCAACTGAACGGTTCAGCGAGATGGACCTGGACGGTAATGGCCTGGTTTCCAGGCTGGAGCTTCTGGAAGCCAATTTCCTGCGCATGGACGACGACAATGATGGCGTATTGAGCGCTCAAGAGCTAAGACGGCGCGGACCGGATGGACCCGGGCGCGGTGGTCGCGGTGAGCGGCGCGGTGGACCTGAAAGGCATTCACAAGGACAATCAGGCCAGCTGTAATCAAGAGGGTAGCTCGGGCGCGTAATGACCGGTGAAGAGACCGATGAGGAATTAATGCTCGCGGTGTGTGATGGGGATCAATCCGCCTATCGGATACTCGTCAAACGACATCTCACCTCCATCAGTCATTACGCGTTCCGGTTGCTTGGCAATCAGAGAGACACGGAAGACATCAGCCAGGAAGTTTTTCTGCGGCTCTGGACCAATGCCAGCAAATGGCAACCGGAGAAGGCAAGGCTCAGTACCTGGCTGCACAGGATCGCCCACAACCTGTGTATCGATTTCATGCGCAAGCATGGCAGGACTGTTATCGATGATGAGCCGACCAAACTGGATATACGAGACGAGGATTATACTAGCAGCGAACAGGAGCCAGACACGGACGATCGAACGCAACGCCTGAACTCCGCGCTCAGCACACTCCCGGAAAACCAGCGTAGCGCATTGATGCTGTGCCACTACGCCGGTTTCTCCAACAAGGAAGCCGCTGCTATCATGAATGTGTCTGTCAAGGCACTGGAATCCAATATCGCAAGAGCCCGGCGCACGCTGAAGGACTTGCTGGAAGAAAACGATACTATGCGAGGAGACACCGAGACCATCGGTTAAAAACACCATGACACTTGACGACTTCAAACATGTGCTGGACACCTACGGCAGCAGCAGGAACAGCTGGCCGCAGGAGATACAGGATGACTGTGCGAAGCTGCTGACTGAAGACGCCCAGGCCAGGGCGCTACTGCAGAGCCAGCATCGACTCGATGCCGCACTGGACTCATTGACTGTGCCCGACTTTCGGGACCTGGAAGCCCACGTAATGAATCAGCCCCTACCGCCAAGGGATCGCGCCCTGGTAGACAGGCTCGTTGAATGGCTGCTGCCGGATTCCACTTCCCTCAGTGAACTCTGGCGACCGGCGATGGCTGCCTGCGTTCCGCTTGTGTTTGGCATAGTGCTCGGCAATTACTTCAGTTTTGGGGTGGTCGACGAGACAAACGGTTTCGAGAACTGGGACGATGAGTTACTAATGATCTCATTCGCCGATGTCGACCAGGGTCAGCTGGAATTATGATCAAACGCAACCAGCTAATCCTGATCTTATTGCTGTCCCTGGGGATCAATATCCTGCTAGTGGGCGGCATTGCAGTTCGCGTCTCCAATTCCCTGGGTTTCCGTGAAGCACGGCCCCTGCCCCCAAACATTGGCTGGATAGTCCGTGATCTGAGCGAAGCGCGTCGCGCCGAGTTGATGGAGATCATGCGCCCCTCTGCAGAGCAGGTCATGCCGCTGCGCAGGTCCATGTTCGATGCTCAACGCAGGGTGAATGAACTGATGGCGGCTTCGGACTACGATGAAGCCGCACTTGCCGAAGCACTGTCAGAACTCCGCGAAGCCTCGGAGGCCTATACTTCATTTTCCCACCAGCAGACCATTCGCTTGCTGGGCGAACTCACCGAAGAGGAGCGGCAGGCCGCCATGGAATTCGTCCAGCGTCGCGGTCCCCGCGACGGCCGTGATGGATTCCAGAGACCCAGGCCCGCTGGGCCGGATGACCCGGGAAGGCGCGGGCCACCCGGCCCGGGTTTTCCACCTCCCCCGGACGGTGACCTGTGAGCGACAGACAAGCAGAGCAGATACCCCGCGGCCGCTACCGCCACTATAAGGGTGGCGAGTATGAGGTGATCGATGTCGCGCGGCATAGTGAAACCGAGGAACTGCTGGTGGTCTACCGTCCGCTGTACGGCGAACGTGCACTCTGGGTTCGGCCCCTGGCCATGTTCGTGGAGTCGGTGGAAATAGACGGTGAGACCATGCCCCGCTTCCAACACATAGCGGACGCCGAATCCTGAAGCGGGCTACTGAGCCAACCAAAAGTGTGAATCAGTTCCCAAAATCCCTTCAATAACGCGGCAGCTGTAAACCCCTCCTCCCATACCGCGTTAATCTGCTTGAACGCCAGTCGTGCTCACTGCGCTGGCCCCGAATAAACCCAGTTTTAGCGACGAGGGCTTGTCCCATGCCAGGTTTAAGAAGCTATACAAGAATACTGATCAGTCTCGTACTACTGGGAGCTTCAGTATTGAGCCATGCCCAGACGGGCAGCTCCATTCCCTCTTACGAAGACGGGCTGCTCACGGTGCCGCGGGTCGATGTGGAGGGTTACGGTTCCCTGCAACTGCAGTTAAATCTGCAAGATGAAAGCAGCCTAACCTTCGCCCTGTATTCTGCCGTGGCTGCCGAACCCAGTCTCACCCCAGGCGCCACCTACGGCCTGGACACTTCAATACTCAGTATTCCCCTGGTCCAGGCCGGAACGGAATTCTATGCGCTGCAACTGCAGCTCACCCCGCAAGAGTTATTCCAGGTCATCGCAGCGGACGTGACCAAACTGCCTGGACAGGATGAATACAACAGCCAGTGCGCCAGTTGTCATGGAGTAAATGGCCAGGGTGGCCTGGTGGCCGTGTCCCTGGTCAATTGTGCGAATTGCGGAGACAGCAATACTCTCATCAACTATATAGCGAATGTTATGCCGCTGGGTGCGCCTGGCAGTTGCGTGGATGCCTGCGCCGAAGATGTTGCCAACTACCTGCTCACCCTGTTCCAGGTTGACGACAGCCCGCTAATCACCCAGACCGTGTCGGCGTTGCAGTTGATGCCGCTGGAAGACACCCTGCGCAAAGCCTCGTTGCAGCTTGCGAGCAGGTTGCCGACCGATACCGAGCTTGGCATCGTAGCCACCAACGGTGAAGCGGGTCTGAGCAGTGTACTGGACAGCCTGATGACCGAAGATACGTTCTACGAGCGCATTATGGAAATGTTCAATGACCTGATCCTGACCGACCGCTACCTGAGCGGAAACGGACTGCCGGCGGAAGCTTTGAATCTAATGCGTATTTTCCCTGACGCCTTCTGGTTTGGAGATCCACAATCCGCCGAGCGTAGCGATGACTTCTTTAGCAATCTCGTGACCACCAATGACAGCGTGGCGAGGGAACCCCTGCAACTGATTCGATTCATCGTAGAAAACGAGCTGCCAATGACGGAGATACTCACCGCCGACTATTTCATGGTAAACCCCTACTCTGCGAAGAGCTATGGTGTATTCGATGAGCTGTCATTCCAGAACGAATTTGATGCCAACGAATGGCTGCCCGCCCAATTGAATGCTCTGGAAATTTCCACCCGCCAGGGCTCTTTTCTTGTAGGTGATATCCCTCACGCCGGGCTTCTCACCAGCCTGATGTTTCTCAATCGCTACCCCACCTCTGACACGAATCGTAATCGCGGTCGCTCGCGAGTCGTTTATGATTTGTTCCTTGATGTGGACATTCTTGCATTGGAAGGCACCCGACCCGATGGTGAGGCAGTGGACATTAGCAGTCAGGCACCAACACTGGACAATGATGACTGCGTGGTGTGCCACGGTCTGCTGGACCCTGTTGCCTCTTCCTTCGAGAACTGGAATGACCGCGGATTCTATGTTCCCAACCTGCCCTGGTATGACGACATGTTTCAGGCGGGCTTCGCAGGTATCGATCGTCCCCAGGACCAGGAACCCACCTCCCTGCAGTGGCTGGCCAGCCAACTGGCGCTGGATCCCCGCTTCGACGATGCCATGGTTCGCATCACCTACAGCGGACTGGTCGGTCGGGAGCCACTCGATCCTCCCGGTGAAGACGGCACAGAAGCTGAATGGAATGCCTACAATGCGGAATCGGTACACCTGGACGAGTTAAAGGACAAATTCGTAGCGGATAACCAGAACCTCAAGACGCTGATCAAGGAAATAGTTCTCAGCCCATACTGGCGCGCCGAGGGGCTGGACAATACATCCTTTGCCATCGTGCACGAAGAGACCGGTGCAGCGCGCCTGCTTTCACCGGAGATGCTACATCGCAAGATCAATGCTCTACTAGGATTCGAATGGCGCTCAACGCTGGACTTCTACTCGATCACTAAAGATATCAATGCCCAGGCCAGGCTGCTTGACGACAACCAGTTTTATCAGCAGATCTATGGCGGCATTGATTCCTTCGTTGTCACCGAACGATTAACTGAACCCAATGGCTTGATGGTGGCGGTCCAGGAACGCATGGCGAACGAACTTGCCTGTTACGCCGTTCCCAATGACTTTCTTGCCCCAGCCAGTGAACGCCTGCTTTTGCCTCACGTGGAGATCGGCACTCAGCCCAACAATGCCAGCAACATCCAGGCTATCAAGACCAACATCCAGCATCTGCATGCTCACCTGCTGGGCGAACAACTTGCTATCGATGACGCCGAGATTGAAGCCAGCTATGAATTGTTTAGCAATGTGCTGGCAGATGGTCAGGCTGCCATCGGCATCACTGAGACCGGCAACCTGCCAAACCTTTGCAGACGTAACAGGGACATCCAGACCGGTGAAAACCTGGCGCAACCACTCATCGCGGATAGCAATTACACGATACGTGCCTGGATGGCGGTTGCAGCTTACCTCATGTCCGACTATCGATTCGTCTACGAATAGGTCACGGGAGAAGAGAATCATGAAACGCAGAAATTTCCTCAAGACACTGACCGGCTTTGGCGTTGCAGGCATATTACCCATGTCCCTGGTCAGGCCCGCTTTTGGTGCCACCCCGGACCGATTCCTGATTACCATCAGCGCCACCGGCGGCTGGGATCCTACGAGTCTCATCGATCCCAAGGGCGATGCCCAGCGCAGCGACGGTCTGGGCCCGGTCAATAACTATTCAGCGAGCGAGATAAAGAGTGCCGGCAATATCCTGTATGCCCCCTACCCCAATACGGTGGAAGGGCCAGCTGGAGATTCGAGTGGTCATTTCGATAACTTCTTCGCTAAACATTACCAGCGCCTGCTGGTGATAAACGGAATCGATACCCAAACCAACGGCCATGACAGCGGTCGACGTTTCGTATGGAGCGGTAAACTCGAAGAAGGTTATCCCACCATTGCTGCGCTGGCGGCAGCACCCTATGCAGACCAGCCCATGGCATTCATCTCCAATGGCGGCTATGACTTCACAGCATCACTGGTAGCCCCGGTGCGCACATCAGGCGCGGCTACTTTTACTCAACTCGCATACCCTAATAGTCAGTTCCCTGGCGACCCAGACTTGCAGGGTCTGGGCTTCTTCAGCACGGCTTCCTATAGCGCCATTCAACAGGCAAGGGAGCAGCGCCTCACCCGCCTGCGCGTAGCAGAGTCCCTCCCAAAACGACAAAGGCAGATGGATCAATTACAAACAGTGCGTAACACCGACGTAGAGCTACAGACCCTGCTCAACTATTTACCGGACGAAGTGTCCGATGGCCTGCAGGGTCAGGCCGAAATTGCCCTGGCAGCCTTTGCCTCCGGCCTCGCCGTCAGCGCCAATCTCAACGCCGGTGGCTTCGACACCCATGGCGACCACGATGCGGACCATACCAACAGTCTTACCCAACTGCTGGAGGGTATCGATCATCTGTGGGACCAGATCGAGGCCCAGGGATTACAGGACAAGGTTACGGTGGTTGTGGGATCAGACTTCGGTCGCACACCTTTTTATAACGAGGGTGATGGCAAGGATCACTGGAACATCACCTCCATCATGGCTATGGGTGCAGGCATCACCGGTAACCGGGTGATCGGTGCCACGGATGAGAATTTCGAAGCGCTCACACTCAATCCATCAAACCTGCAACTGGACAACAACGGCATATTCATCACCCCGCAACACATTCATCGCTCACTGCGGGATTTTCTCGGAGTGACTGCTGAGCTGGACAAGCTGTTCCCCATAGGCGCAGAGAAGCTCGACCTGTTTGGCTAGCACCTTGACTCAAGCGCCAGAACTGGACTGGCAATCATCAAGCCGTGTAACCTTCCTCAGCATCGAATATCCCGATCGCTGAGGAAGCCATGTTAGCCAGAACCACCGCCTTTGGAATTATTACCCTAGTCCTGCTCACCGCCTGCGGCGAATCCTCCACCGAAACAAGTAGCTCAACAACTCCTGCTGACGCCGGAATAGCAGAGGGCGCTCCCGCCCGCTCCGACCTAGAAGCCATGTTGCACCAGCATGTAGCAATCCTGGCATCTGACGAATATGAGGGCCGGGCGCCAGCTACAGCGGGTGAAGAGAAAACCATCAACTACCTGCGACGGCAGTTCCAGGACCTGGGCATTGCACCGGGCAATGGCGACTCCTATTTCCAGCCGGTGGAAGTTACCGAGATCACCACGCGGGGCGAACCCGCCCTCTCTATTCAAGGCAGCGACTACCAGGCCACCCTGGCCTATGGCGAGCAACAGGTGGTCGGTACGACACAACAAATCCCATTTGTCACGGTACAGGGCAGCGAGATGGTATTCGTGGGCTATGGCATCGTGGCGCCTGAACGGGGCTGGAATGATTACGCCGGCATCGACGTAACAGACAAGACCGTGGTCATCCTGGTGAACGATCCGGGTTATGCAACACAGGATCCTGAATTGTTCAATGGCAACGCCATGACCTATTACGGGCGTTGGACCTATAAATATGAAGAAGCTGCGCGCCAGGGTGCCGCGGCCGCGATCATTGTCCACGAGACCGGGCCCGCGGGCTATGGTTGGGAGGTGGTGAACAATAGCTGGACCGGACCACAGATAGGACTCACTGCTGCCAACCTCAACGGCGACCGCGCCGAGATCGAAGGCTGGGTCACCCTGGAAAGTGCATTGGACATATTCGATGGTGCCGGGCTGGATTACTACGCGTTAAAGGAAGCGGCCGCCCAACCCGGATTCACCGCCGTTCCCATGTCGGACCTGCGCATCAATGTGACGGTGGAGAATGCCGTGCGCACGTCTACCTCGCAGAATGTCATCGCCATGATTCCGGGTACGGAGCGACCTGATGAGACCATCATCTACACGGCGCACTGGGATCATCTCGGCGTCGTACCGGAACTGGAGGGTGACCAGATATTCAACGGCGCGGTGGACAATGCCACCGGTACCGCCGCACTGCTCGCATTGGCGAAACTGCACTCTGAAGTGCCCGCTCAGGAGAGGAGCATCGTCTTCCTGGCCGTTACCGCTGAGGAGTCGGGGCTGCTGGGCTCACAGTGGTATGCGGAGCATCCCATCTTCCCCATCGAGACCACCGTGGCCAATATCAACATGGATGCCATGAACACCAGCGGCCGCACCCGCGACATCATCGTCGTTGGCGCAGGCAGCAGCGAACTGGAGGATTACCTGGAAGTGGCGGCTGCCAGTCAGAATCGTTATCTGCGGGATGAAGCCACACCTGAACGTGGCTTCTATTACCGTTCCGATCATTTCAATTTCGCCAAGGTGGGCATTCCCGCCCTCTATGCCGAGTCCGGTATCGATCACGTCGAGTTTGGCCAGGAGTATGGTACTACCCAGGGCCAGGACTACACCGACAATCGCTATCACCAGCCCAGCGATGAATACGATCCCGGCTGGGATCTGAGTGGTGGAGTGCAGGATGTCCAGCTCTATTTCGAGATCGCCTCACGGCTGGCCAATGAAGCGACTTTTCCCAACTGGTATGAAGGCAACGAGTTCAAGTCGATTCGCGATGCCAGTGCCGATCAGCGCCCCTGATAATGAAACCGCAAAGCCCGGGATGTAACAGGCACGTCGCATTCCGGTCTTATACTCTGAACCCGGTCATGAATTGACCCAGCATCACTCACCCAGGCACTTCCAGTTGTTCGCACTCAACAGACAATCCCTTCGACTGGCCCATCTGACATTCATCAGCCTTTTGCTCAGTAGCTGCCTGACCACAACCAATTCAGACAGCATTCGCGAGGTCACGGTGCTTTACACCAATGATGAGCATGGCTGGATGGAAGGCATGGAAGAAGGCCAGAGCGCGGCCAATCTCTACGCGCTGTGGCAGGAGCGTGAGGGCTTCACTGCAGACGGCCCCTTTCTTGTATTGAGCGGCGGCGACAACTGGACCGGCCCCGCCATCTCTACCTGGACCGAGGGCGAGAGCATGGTGGAAGTGATGAATGCCATGGACTATGACGCCTCTGCAGTGGGCAATCATGAATTCGATTTCGGCCTTGCCGCATTTGCAGAACGCGCCGCAGAAGCCACCTACCCTTACCTCAGCAGCAACACCCGCTGGCGCCAGAACAATGCTGTACCCGACAATATTGGTATCTTGCCGTACACCATAAAGACAGTGAACGACATCAGTTTCGGCATCATCGGTTTGACCACCCTCGACACACCCACCACGACCAATCCTCTCAATGTGGCCGAACTCGACTTCATCGACTATGAACAGGCCCTGCGCGAAACGGCACCTGCGGTTCGCAACAACGACGTCGACCTGCTGCTGGTAATCGCACACGTCTGCATCGATGAACTGGAACCGCTAATTCGCGCCACCCAGGACCTGGGCATTGCCATGATGGGGGCAGGACATTGCAACGAGTTGGAAGCGAGGCGGGTGAGGGACACCTTGTTGCTGGGAGGTGGTTTCCACTTCACCGCTTACGCCAAAGTCTCATTCACCTACGACACGGCCAACGACCGCTTGTTACGCAGCCGCTTTGCAACCAATGAATCCGCCTTTGACGAGGAAGCGCCAGCGATCGCGAGCCTCGTGAGCAGGTGGTCTGAACAGACTGAAGGGATTCTCTCGGAGCCGGTGGCCTGGCTCGCGAGTCCCGTTGCACGCCGCAGCGAAGAACTGGAGCAGGCAGTAGTCAATTCCTGGCTGCTGGCCGACAGCACCGCCGATGTGGCAATCACCAATGCCGGCGGCATCCGTATCGACCTGCCAGCCGGTGAAATCAATGTCGGCACAGTGGTCGCATTGATGCCCTTCGACAACACCATCATCGCCGTGAACGTTAGCGGCGCCGTGCTTCGCGAAGCACTGGAGAATGGCACCAGACCTGTCGTGGGTGGAGTGCAAAGGCGAGGAGACGGCTGGGTACTCAGCCGTAGCGGACAGCCTCTCTCCGATTCCGACTCCTATCGCGTACTCGTCAACAGCTTCATGTACGCAGGCGGCGATGGCTATACCATGCTACCGGAGGCCGATCCTGATGGCTTCGATACGGGAATCAACTACCGGCAGCCGTTTCAGGATTGGTTGCAGAGCCAGGGCAGTTCCGCTTCCAATCCCTTCAACTTCTAAGCCTTTTTCAGGCTAGCGCAATCCTCGGGCAGTCCGGTCTTCCAATGGGGGTGCGGGAGTGATTCGTGGTGGCGCATCGTCGAGCATCTCCATCAACTGCTCCACCAATTCCTCGATCTGCGGATCACGGCCAGCCGCCAGCACCGTCGGATCATCCCATATCTCGGTGTCGGGACTGACACCCTCGCCTTCCCAGAACCAGTGGCCGTCGTTGTCATACAGGCGCGCGCCGGGCACGGTGATGCCGCCGCCGTCAATCAGGGTGTGACCGGTTGCCGGGCCGACGAGAATACCCATGGTGTTTTCACCGACTATGGGGCCGGCTTCCAGTTCCTGGAATGCCCAGGGCAGGCCGTCACCGCCGGAGGCGGCCCAGCCGTTAATCAACATGCCTAACACGGGCGAACCGGGTTTCGGTGGCTGGGTCTGGTCCTTGCCGTGGCGCCAGTGCAGGTTGTAGACAACGGGGCGCTGCATCAGCTCCAGGAAGCGGTCTGCCAGTTGGCCACCGCCGTTGAAGCGTTCATCGATAACGAAGCCTTCCTTGTCCAACTGACCGTAGAACATACGCACCAGTTCCAGTTGGCCCCGGTCGGCGGTGTTGGTCATGTACACATAACCCAGGCGACCACCGGACAGCTCATCCACCAACTTGCGGTTACCCTCTATCCATTCCAGGTTGCGCAGCAGGTTTTCCTCGTTGCGGGTCAAGGCCTCAACGGTGACCGAACGGGCGTCTTCCTGTTCGCCACTGGTGCTCACCAGCAGGGACACGGTCTCGCCGGATAAACCTTCGAAGGGTGCATAAGGATCTTTTGACGTATCCAGCCGCATGCCATTCACGGCGAGAATATAGTCGCCTTCATTCACATTCATGCCGGTGACATCGAAAGGTGACCGCACCTCGGTGTCCCAGGAAGCGGGACGCACTATCCGTCCGATGCGATAGAGGCTTCCGTCCTGCTCGAAGTCTATGCCCAGGAAACCCGTTTCCCGCGACTCCACGTCTTCCACATCACCCTCGCGCACGTAAGTGTGACCGGCACTGGTTTCGCCCAGCAGGTGAAACTGGATGTTCTGCACATCCCAGCGGGTGCGGGCATCCGCTAATAGCTCGCCATACTGGGTATAGAGAGCATTCCAGTCCAGGCCATGCATATTGGGGTCATAGAAGAAGTCCCGATAACGGCGCCAGGTGTCATCATAAATCTGTTGCCATTCTTCCCTGGGAACAAGGTTCATCACAAGGCCGTCGGTCGGCACCGCGTCTTCCAGGCGTTGCTCCGGATTGGGCTCGACAATGCCATAGCGATTGTTGCTGCGCACCAACAAGGCCTTCCCATCCGCGGTCTGCACGGCAGACTGCACGTCACTCAGGATACTTTTCTCTTCCTGCTCCTCGATGTCGTAGAACATGAGCACAGGATCGCCTCCGCCTGCACCGGTATTGGCAAAGCGGATATACGCGAGCTTACCTTCGAATGCCATCAGGCGACCGAGATTGCCGGGGTCTGGCGGTAGCAGTTGCAGGCGGGATTCCATGTCATTGAAATCGATTGCCACGGCGACCTCTGCATCATCATTACCCTCTTCGCCCTCTTCGCCATCCTCGTCCCCGGACGCATCGTCCGGGTCTTCATCCTCGACTGTGAATTCATCGTTTGCCACAGGCAGCAGGCTGGGCGCATCGGTAGTCAGGCTGATCGCCGCGATCTTCGTCGCATTGGGATAGGTCCAGGTCTGGTCGAGATCGGAATACACTGCCACCATGCTGCGATCGCTGTGGAAGAACAGGTACTTGCCATCGGCGCTGAAGGTCGGGTTTTCATCGGAATAGTAGCCGCTGGTAACACGATGGGTTTCATCTTCCACCGCGTCATAGATAAAGATGGCGAAATTGGCATTCTCCTGGCCAAGTTCAAATGCCAGCCAGCGTGAGTCAGGCGACCAACTCATGACATAGCCGTAACGGGAACCATGTCCGAGGTTCCACAAGGTATTGCCCGCCTCCGATATGGCGCCTGATTCCACATCCACTACATAGACCGTGTTGGTGTGATCGATGAAGCTGAGCTTGCTGCTGTCTGGGGACCAGAACAGGCGATAGCCGAATCCGCCACCACGGTTCGTGAGTTGCCGGCCACTGGCATTGCCATCGGGGGATTGCAGGTAGATCTCGTATTCGCCTCCCCTGTCACTCCAGTATGCCACCCACTTGCCATCCGGCGACCAGGCCGGGCTGTGATCCAGCGCACCACTGCTCTGGGTCAGGTTAATCGTGAAACCTTCCTCTGCCGGCACATTGAACAGTTCACCCCGCGCTTCGAATACCACCCGCTTACCTTCCGGCGACGCGGTCATGCTGGCGATACTGCGACTGACATCTTCGGCATGGGGAATCTCCGCCGCCAGATCGCTCACCACCGAGACCTGCACGGGTCGCGGATCGAGATTCTCTGCATCCATCAGGTACAACTCGCCACCGGCCTCGAAGACCAGTTCGCTGTCGCTGGCACCGAGATAGGAAATATCGAAGTCTTCGAACTCGGTTATCTGGGAACTGGAACCTTCCTCGATGTCATAGGACCAGATGTTGAGCCGCATATTGGCGTCCTGGTCAGAGAGATAGAAGATCTTGTCGCCGAGCCAGATGGGCTTGGCATCGATGGCATCGCTGTCGGTAATATTGATCGCCGTGTTGTTACCCAGATCGTACACATAGATATCAGAGGAGTAGCCGCCGCGGTAACGCTTGAAGGGACGGTCCTCTGCCAGACGCGTGACGTAGGCCAGCTGATTGCCATCGGGGGAGAAACTGCCCATCTCCCCATAGGGCACGGTAAGCATCTCCGGCAGTCCACCGGTCTTGTCCACGACAAACAACCTGCGAACCCGCTGGGTGCCGCTGGCTCGTGGCGAGGCAAACAGGATGTGCTGCCCGTCGGGATGCCAGGCCACCATGCGATCCGGATGGGATTGATAGGTTACCCTGGTGGGCACGCCACCGGTAACCGGAACCACATAGACATCCTCGTTACCGTTATAACTGGCAGTATAGGCAATCTCTGAACCATCGGGCGAGAAGCGAGGATAGGATTCCTCGCCGGGAGAATCCGTCAACTGCACAGCCGTACCTCCCTCCTTCGCAACCAGCCACACGTCCCCCCCATACACGAAAGTGATCTGCTCCGTAGACACATCCATGTAGCGCATCAACCGCGCATTGATCTGCGCATCGGCCGCCAGCGGGAATATCATCAAACATAGTACTAGACTAACATTCTTCATAGGGACACCCTTTTCGATTCTTTGGTCAGGCAATCTTGCGTTGCAACCACTCGATAATTACCCGGTTCACTTCTTCCGGCTTTTCCTGCTGGGTCCAGTGCCCACTTTCCATCACCGTGTGTTTCTCGAGATCAGCGATGAAGTCTTCCATGCCGTTGGCAGAATAAGGAGGCAGTATCACATCATTCTCCGCACCTATATACAGACAGGGCACATCAATCGTGGACGCCGCATCGGCAAAGACAGCCCCCATGCGCGGAATCGCGCGGTACCAGTTAAGCCCACCGGTAAAGCCCGTGGCCTCAAAGGTATCGATGAAGTACTGCATCTCCGCATCCGGCAGGAAAGGTTCGCCGGGTGGATCTTCCCGACTGAGCATGCTCAGAAGATCCATCTGCCGTTCAGCAGAATCCGTCGGCAGCTGCGCGAACGCTTCGGCATTCCAGATTCCAGATCCACCGCCACTCAACACAAACTCGAAGGTCTTGCGCACATCCGCTTCAAGCACTGCCTCGGCACGCCCAGGCTCCATGAACGTGGCCACATAATAGTTGGGAGTCATCACAATATCGTTGGCACGTGCATCAGCAGCCGGTGGCAATCCTTCCGGTCGCCCTGCTGCTGTGTTCAGGCCAATCACTCCAAGACAACGCTTCGGATACAGGCGGGGCATAGCCCATACAACCGCCCCGCCCCAGTCATGCCCGCAGAACACCGCCTTCTCGATGCCCCTGGCATCCATCAGACCCACCAGGTCATCACAGAATATACCGATGTCATACAGCGCCGGATCCTCCGGCCCGCCGGTCAGGCCATACCCACGCTGATCCGGCGCCAGACAATGAAATCCCGCATTCGCTACAGCCGGTATCTGATTGCGCCAGCTATAGGCCAATTCCGGAAAACCATGACAGAAGATCACCGCAGGCCCGCTGCCCTGCTCATACACCGCCATCTCAATGCCATTGGTCGGCACAAATTCCGGCACCGGCATCCCCGGCGCCGCTCTCACCCCACCCCGCTGCCCCAATACCAGCGGCGAACCAAGCAGAGACGCTCCAAGCACAAGGTTTCCAGACAACTGCATGAACTGACGGCGATTAATAAACATACTAAATCCTGTTTCTCAATTCTGATGGCGACAAACGAAACCTTTCCAATGACTTGCAGTGAATTCGAAGTGTACGACTGGAGGGGGTTTGCGAGACCGTGCGCGGCAGGGGCAGGAAATTGCTCCTGCATTTCTTGCAGTACCGCCATCCCTGGCGGCCAGACCGCGCCCGAGTCCCCATGGGTGAGACCGAGCGTCTTGCAAGCGCTAGCTTGCAGCGAGCCTCGAACGACGCCGATCTATGATCGGCGGCTGGGCCCGGGTTCACGACGTGTCTCGCAAACCCCCTCCAGTCGTGCACCTGCTCCGAAGCACAAGAATCCATTACTTGAACCCGAAGGTATTACAATCACCCCTAAACTAAAAGTATCCTCCACCAATGCACCTGCAAAGCAAAACCAAACCACCCTACTTCCCGGAACCAGACCAAACCACCATCCTGCGCCTGGGTCTCCACCCATTGCAGCACAAAGACTGGCTGGTCACGGATGAAGATTTCCTCCAGTTTCAACAACACAAGCAGCAGATGGGAAAACTCCATCACGACAAAGTATTCCAGGCGCTACCGACTTCCCGCCCTGCACAACAGGAGTTCAGCAACTACCTGCTACATTACCTGCAACAACATCGACCCCGACAATACCAGATCGACGGCGACAAACTCACCCATACAGAAAGCGGTGCCAGTTGGCCAATAGCCAGCGAAGACCTGTGGCACAGCAGCCTGTGGATACAGGAAGATATTTGCCTGATGGAAGAAAGCGAGGCTGGATACGTGCTGTCTGCGGCCAGCCTGTGCTCGCCATCCAACTGGAAGCTGGAAGACAAGATTGGCAAGACAGTGGATCGCATTCACGACCCGGTGCCGGGCTACCAGCAGGAACTCGCGGATCGGGTGAACCGATTACTCAAGGGCGTCAAGTCGAGCAAGCCCATGCTCAGATATAACTGGTCGCTACAGGCAAGCAGTGAGCTTTGCTGGCGCGAGGATATTGCACAGGCTGTGGAAGGCTTGCACTGGCGAGTGGAACGGCAAACCTTCCTGCGCCTGCCAGAGACCGGGGCCGTGGTCTTTGGCATCCGGCTCTTTATTCACAGCTTCGAAACCATGGCAGCACACTGCCAGTTCGAAGCGAATCTCCGCACGATTGTGACGCGGCTGCCTGCAGCCATACGTGACTACAAGGGGCTGGACAGACTACTGGACAGCCTCCGCATTGCTGAGGGTAAACAATAACTGCTGGGGATCTGTTAGTTGCAGTTCCAGGTTACGGTAGGCGACTGAACCGCCGATTGCCAGCTCCGGAACGCGCAAGGTTTCGGTCGCCGTGTCGAAGGTACTGAATACTGGCTGGGTATACTTGAGCGGGATGACCGTCTCTGGCAGAGCCCTGATCACCACCGAAGGCTCCTGGGATTCAATGACGAATGAGAGCCCTATCAGGCCGAGCGGACCCGCATTCACCTTGAAGTTGAGCCGGTTCCTGGACTCGTTATAGGTATTGGGATGGTAAGGCTGGGTAATGGCTGTCTGGATACTGACAAAATTCGAGCTCTGCAGACTACCACCACCATAGTTGATTAGCGGCACATTGAAACCAAGTCCATTGATCACTCGTTCCGCAGGCAGGTTGGCAATCTGGTCCACCAGGGTCATGCCATCGCCAATCACAACACCGAAGACCGTGAAGCCACCGTTGCTCCCATCCAGCGAGCTATTGTCATCCAGATTGATGAACCACTGGCTGGTGGCACTATTCGGATTTCCCTCCACCTTGGCCATGGCCACGGTTCCGCGAGTATTGGAAATCAATGGTTCATTGAGAATGGGGTCATCGGTAGTCAGTGGGACCACGTTATTGGACAAGGGGTTGTAGCTGAGCCAACCACCCTGAATCACGAAGCCAGGCTCGGTGCGATGAATAAACGTCCCGTTGTAACGACCATCGACAACGTGATTGAGAAAATTACTGACGGTGATTGGCGTTAGCTCGTCGAACAGTTGAATGGAGAAATCGCCCAGTGGAGTCGTCACGGTGACTACCGTCTGCGCCTGGGCCGCTGAGCCAAGCCACAGGGAGGCCAGCATCATCAGACTACCGAAGGCCTTCGCTACACCATTACCGAACTTGTTGTTACTCAACATTTCCTTTCCCAACATCCTCTCACTCATTACTCTTAATCTGATCAAACAAAAAAGGTGCCAGGCGCGATGACCTGACACCTCTTGGACTACTAACACTGACTTGTGAGCTTAATACACTCGCAAATCAGGGAATCAATCGCGGTACAAATTTGGTCATACCCTGGATCGGGCCGACCTCTCCCGCATAGACATTACCAGCGCTGTCCACGGTAACACCCTCTCCCATGGAACCAACCCCGCCCATGCCTGAGGATCGCTCTGGCGATACATGCTCTGGCACGAAGTACCAGACCTCGCCAGTTCGGGCACTACCAACTCGCAGACCCTTTCTCCAACCGCCGGGGTTGTAGTTGGGGTCAGACTCGGAATCGATGGCATACAACCAGTCGTTGCTCTTGTCGATGAAGATACCGCTGTTGCGGCTGAACTGGTACCAGGTATCCAGGTGCTCACCATCCTGGGTGAAAATCTGGATACGGTTGTTGCCGCGGTCGGCGACAAACAGGCGGCCCTGGGAATCCATGGCCAGGGAGTGCGGTGCACGGAACTGGCCATCTTCCTGACCCCATTCACCGAATGAGCCTATGTAGGTACCATCGGGTTCCCACATGGTAATACGGCTCTTGGAATCCGGACCCGGGGAGTCCTGGAATTGGGCGCCGTGAGTCTCACCAATGTAGATGCGGCCGTTAGGTGCAACCAGCACGTCGTTGGGCTCAGTCAGGTGAGTGGGTGGATCGCCCATTTCACCGGGAGTACCAATCACCATGAGCAACTCACCTTCGGGGCTGAATTTCAGCACCGCACTGCCGTGATTGCGAGCCGCAGGGTTGGCCTGGATTTCACGCTCATTGGCCAGGCGCGCATCGGCGACCCAGATATTGCCTTCAGCGTCCACGTCCATGCCGTGAGGCCAGATAATCTGGCCAGCACCGAAAGATGCTACCACCCGGCCGGTAGGATCCAGCTTGACCATGGGATCGACGTCAGACGTTGCACAGGAATTAGAGCCGCAGCGATCACCAGCCCAGATATGCACCCCGTCCACATCCACGTTAACGGCGCTCACCGAACCCCAGTTCCTGCCATCAGGCAGGGTGCCGAAATTCCGCTGAGTCTCGTAGGGATTGGGCAAATGGTTGATTGGTTGCTGACCAGCGTGGGCCGCAGGAGTAATGGCACCGGGCTGTGCAGCCGCGCCGCCCGCCAGTGTGCTCAGCAGAATACCTGCCAGACCAGCCTGGAGGAGGCGCTGACCCTTACTGCAAATGCCGGTATTTGTTCTTTTATTCATAGTCACCTTCCATACCTTCTTGTTGACATAATTACTGGATACTTGTCGCTCTACCCAGACCTGGGTGCGGGCTTCTCTCCGAGTCACTGATTATCAGATGCACTGATAAAGAGTGATTCCTTAGCCATCTAACGAACTGACAGATAGCCAAGTCTGACCCTCTAAATCCCGCCACTCAAGTCACTTGAGCTGCAGAGGTAGAGGAAAATGACCTTTCACGGTTATCTTGTCAAGGCACGGCCAGATCTGCTGTAACCATAGCCACTTTCGATTCAATTTGCATGAAAATAACGGTTCTTTGCAGATTTCAGACATTGTCATTCTGGTTAGCGCCCTCGAGCGCGGCTGCGGGGAGGCTGGGTTCCAGAAAATAGGGACAGATTTATTTTTTTAAAAAATAAATCTGTCCCTATTTTCTCTAATCCTGAGTAGAGCGCGACGAAGCAAAATAGAGCAATTCGTGGGCCCGACGCCGCTTTCCGGCGACTTTTCCTAGACTCGCAGGTAGCTGCTGTTTATTCTCTGCCCGCAAACTGTTGAATGACCCGACATTTCCGGGCCCTCAGCAAAAGAAACTCATAACAATAATCAACAAACCGGCCGGCAGGGGTAATCTGTGCATCGCAGCATCATTCACTGGATTTTTGCCATTTGTACAGCAATGGGGCTGATCCTGTTGGCCATTGCCCTGGCAGAGCCCACCCCGAATGCAGGCGGCCTTCCGCATCCGGACTATCCCGGCATGGTAATTGGTGGCGATGGCGCGGAACGACTGGCGGATATCGGCATCCTGGCCTTCCTGTTCCAGAGCCTGCTGCTCCTGTTGATAGTCTCCCTGTCCATCCTTGGCATCTCGGAGGAGCGACGCAGTCCAAAATTCATGGCTTACATGGTCGCTTCCTTTATATTCATGCTGTTTATCTGGTGGCAGATGTATAGCAACCACCAGCTTTTCCTCGAGACCGGCGAGACCGGCTACTTCCTCGGATTTCCCACCGCCACCGCCTGGCAGGTCTACGGCACCTGGCTCTGCGCAATCCCTCTGATTATTCTGTACAGCGTCGGTTTCCGGCAGTTCGTATTCAGCGAGGAAGACGAGGCGAAGTTTCAGGCCCTGCTGGAGGAATCCAGGAATCAGTCCTAGGCCCTTATAACCATGGAAGCGTACCGTCAGGAAATAATTATCGGCGCCGTGCTCGCCTATATGCTGTTCTGTGTAGCCACAGGATTGTGGGCAATGCGTCGCACCCACAGCTCCAGTGATTTTTTCATTGCCGGCCGTGGTCTTGGTCCTATTGTGGTAGCCCTGGCGCTTTTCTCCAGCACCTTGAGCGGATTCGGTTTTGTCGGCGGCCCGGGACTTGTCTACTCAATCGGGGTCAGCTCATTCTGGATGGTGGTTATCTCATCCACCGGTTACGCCGTGGGTTTCTTCCTGGTCGCGAAACGCATCCGCATGATCGCCGAACTCAGGGACTGCCTGTCCCTGCCTGATGTAGTTGCGGCCCGTTATGGCAGCGAAGCGGTGCGACTGCTCATAGCCATTACCATCGTTCTGGGGGTAATGGGCTATCTCGCCACCCAGATACTGGCCATGGCGGTAGTCATGCAGGCCATACTGTCTGGCACCGAGACCTTTGCCAACATCGGGCTGGTCGCCTGTGTGGCGATCTCCTCTGCCGTGCTCATCTTCTACTGCGTAACCGGCGGCATCATCGCCTCCGTGTACACCGACGTCGTGCAGGGTGGCATCATGATGATTGCCGGACTGCTGATCCTGATTACCGCCAGCTCTGTGTTTGATGGCGGCCTGCAGGAAGCCAGCGCAATCATTCTTGCCGACGACAGCGAGGCCATCATGCCCTTCGGAGCGGCCGGTGTCATGGCGTCACTCGGCTGGTTCTTCGTATTCGGCCTGGGGCTCGCCGGGCAGCCACACCTGATCACCAAGATGATGATGAACAGGAACATGGCAGACAATCGTCGAATCCTGCCCATGTCCCTGTTTGGCTACGTGATGGCTGCGTTGCTATGGATTTCCATCGGCATCGTCATGCGCGCCGCCGTAATCGACGGCGTGGTACCACCCCTGGCACTGCCCGATGACGCGGCATCAACCTTTCTCTCGGTATTCGCCAACCCCCTGCTGGCAGGCGTGGTCTTCGCCGGATTATTTGCCGCCATCATGTCCACTTCGGATGCCTTCCTGAATATCGGTACTGCGGCAATCATTCACGATATTCCCAAGGCAATCCGCGGTCATAGCGTCAAGAATGAATTGTTCTGGGCACGGGTGGTCACGGTGATACTGGCAGCGGTGGCTGCCGGCTTCGCACTCTATTCGCATTTCCAGGATGCAACACTGGTGGCACTGCTGGGCGCATTCGGCTGGGGCACATTCGCTGCCAGCATCTTCCCGGTGGTCGCTGTGGGCCTGAACTGGCGTGGTGCCACGGTTCCTGGAGCAGTCACCGCCATCGTTGCTGCGCTGTCCATCAACTTCTTCGTGCAGCTCGCGGGCATCACGCCGCCCTGGGGAATCAGTGGACCGCTCATCGCATTTATCAGTTCGATGATCCTGTTTATCGGGATATCCCTGGTGACCAGAAGACCGGAGCTGCCCGACGATATTGATCGCGTGCTGGATATCTGATTAAGAGAAAATAGGGACAGATTTATTTTTTTTAAAAAAATAAATCTGTCCCTATTTTTTCTCGTCCCTATTTTCTAGTTGATCTTTACCAGCCCCACCTGATTGCTGCTGCTCTGGTGAATCAGCAGGTTGCCGTCCTCGGTCACCCAGGTGTTGCGAATGATGCCAACACCGGAGGGAATGGCCCAACTCTGGAATGATTCGGTCTGGGGATTGAATCGCACCAGGGCATCGGGACGCATGCCGGACTCGTTGTACCAGATCACATCGTCGATCACCGCCATGGAATAGGGGTGGGAATCGGGGCCACTTGGAGAATCCCACTGGGTGATTTCTCCAGTCGCCGGATCGAGTTTACCAATCTTGCCCATGGTGGAATTCACATACCAGACGATGTCATTGCTATCCAGATCCAGGCGGCGAATACGGGAACGTTCATCGGGCACTTCGAAGTAGCGCACCTCCATGGAGTCAGGATCCATGGCACCGATCTTGTTCGTGCCATTGAAGGCCACCCACAAGGTGCCCTTGCTGTCTACCTTGATGCCATAGGGCCGGGGTTCAACATTGATCTCCTTCAGGTCACCGGTGTCTGGATTCAGGCGACCGAGCATGGCTGCGCCCTGGGCGGTGAAGTAGAGATTGCCATTGGGGTGGAACACGGCGGAGTGCGGATCGCGGGCTTCTGTCTTGTATTCGGTCACCAGCCCTGTCTGCGGATCCAGTTTGCCGACGGTGGAATTGCTGTTACCGGTGTACCAGATGTTGCCCTCGGCATCGGGCACGATGGTGTGGGGACGGGATGTGGGAGGTAGCTGGTATTCCTCCATCATGCCGGTTTCCGGATCGAGCCTGCCAGTGAGGCTTGCCCACATGCCGGTCCACCAGATGGAACCATCGGGCGCTTCCACCGGATCCCGGGAACGCTGCCCCAGGGTCGGCACGGTCCATTCGATGATCTCGATATCTGTATCCCCGGCAATAAGATTGGGGCGCCGGGAAGTGTCCTCAGGAAAATGCTCGGCCAGGTAGTTTGCAATGGTGTTGGCCTGGGCATCGTTCAATTCGATCATGGTGGAGAACACTTCTCGCCATTCGGCCGCACTGCTGTAGCCGGCACTACGGGTAATATTGGCCGTGCTGTGACAGGTGGAACACAGATTCATCACCAGATCTTTGCCCGGACCATCCGGCAGAGTCGGCGGCGCGCCTCTCTGCGCCATGGCAGTCTGGGCCAGGGGCAGCAGGGTCAAAGTGGCGAGGAGCAGAATATTTTTGGTTTTCATTGAATTATCCTCATAGAGGGATGATTGCCGGACCAGTTTCGGGATCGGCCCACCAGTTCAATCCAGCTGGATTCCCTCCGCTGGGTTATCCGGATTTTAAGTCAATTCATACCCGGCAACGACTCATCCTGGCCTTATTTCCCATCATCTCGTACCACAGGCTCTTTCAGCCTGTGCCGGTTACCAGTCAGGCACCTGCCGATACAAGCACCCGGAAATCACGTATATTGCAGATTGCGGTACCGTAAACACTACTAAAGAAAACGAAAGGGCTCGTCCGTGACACCACATTCATTGTTCCGCACAGCAAGTATATTTTTGACCCTGCTAATCCTCTCGTCTTGCGGCGAACGTAGTAGCCTGGAAACTGCCGATATTGATCACGGCCAGGGCACCGATTGGCCGCACTACCGCGGCGACCTGTCCGGCACCGGCTTCTCCAGCCTCACCCGCATCAATGCGCAGAACGTGAATCGCCTGCAGCTAGCCTGGCGCTATTCACTCAGAGATGACACCGCCACCGACTCGCGCAACCCGAACTCACAGGCAACTCCTATCGTTGTCGACGGAAAAATGTTCCTGCCCACCGTGAACAGCATCGTCGCCCTGAACCCGGTTAGCGGAGATACGCTATGGGAACATCAGGTCGACGTTGGCCGTCCATCGAGACGGGGCGTTTCTTACTGGCCGGGCACGAACGATGAGGCGCCACGACTTTTTTTTACTACCGGCATGCAGTTACACGCTTTGGATGCTGACACTGGAGAAGTTGTCAGCGGTTTCGGTGACAGCGGTAAGGTTGACCTCATCACGCCCTACCTGTCTGTTCCCCTCGTGCACAAAGACATCGTCGTGGTTGGTGCCAACACGCCGCCCGGCGCGGAAGGGGGCATAGGCAATCCGCGGGCGTACAGTGCCATCGATGGGGAAAGGCTGTGGGAATTCAGTTCCGTGCCCCAACCCGGTGTGGCCGGTAACGAAACCTGGGCTGGCGATAGCTGGCAGGACAGGCTCGGCGCCAACGCCTGGCCATTCTACTTCACCGTGGACTCGGAAAGAGACTTGCTGTACTTGCCACTGGCCTCCCCC
>JAQCBT010000045.1 GCA_027621405.1 Pseudomonadota bacterium
TAGTACCTGACCTGCGCGGCGTGGAGTTGTTTCCGGAGATCGGCCACTGGGTACAGCAGGAAGCACCGGAACAGACGAACCGGGCGCTGGCTTCATTCCTGAGCGGGCTATGAATTCCCTGGCAGGCTGGTCCTGACTACTCAACCCTTTGGGGAAGCAGTAGTTCGGTACCCGGAAGTCGCTGCACGTCGAAGGCTTTGAGGGTGATAGCCACATAGTTGTAGTAGCCAATCAGCCCTACCAGATCCATCAGGCCTTCGGGCCCAAAGATGTCCAGGGCCTCGGCAAAGGTGTCGCTGCTCACCTTCTCTTCACTGATTACTTCCCTGGCAAACCTGACTATGGTTTGTTCGGTGCGGCCAAAGCCGTCGATGCTGCCCAGGCTGTCAAGATCTTTACGGAAACGCACGACATCGATTATCTCCTGCTCCAGTCCGGCTGCGATGGCGAGTGGTTCATGGGCGCTGTATTCATACTGGTTATCGATCTCTCTTGCGGTGGAGATGATGGCGAGTTCTGTCAGCCGCTGGTCCTTCGTCGTGCCATATCGCACCCGCTCACGCAGGTCGAAGGTAGCCTCGGCGAGGGCGGGGCTGTGCATCCACATGCCAATGGGTCCACGCAGGCCGCTGCCATAGCCGGTGCCGGGTCGTACATAGGTATCGAATGCCCGCTGGCCGTCACTATCCAACTGTTCCCGTTTCACTTCCGGAAGCCTGGCCCAGGAATCCCTGTAGATGTCTGCGGGGATGTCGGCTTCACTAACGGTGCCGGGCATTGTGAATTCCTGCTCGGCAGCGAGCGCCGGGTTGTTGTTTAGCAGCGTGAGCATCGCGCATATCGTGGCGAGACTACCGACACACAGCCGGTAAGATGTGAAAGCTATTGTGTTCTCAACTCTCATGCTTCTTCCTCTTGATGGGAATTGGCAGCAGGTGCTTCTGCCACGAATATCTATTGTGACCATGTCAGGCTAACAGTGCCTTAACCGCGGCTATCGCTCTATCGACATGCTCCACCGTGTTGTAGATCGTCGGGCTGAGTCGAATGCCGCCGGTGGGGGCTCCGGCAATGCCGAATTCTTCATACAGGCGGTTGCTGAGAACGCCACCCTGGCCCGCTGGTGTCCGGGTAATGCATACCCCATGACTCAATTCTGCAGCCATCGGGGTAACCAGATCCAGGCCAGCGTCGGCGATGCCTGTCTTTAGTCGTTGCGCGAGGAAGCGAACCCGTTCTTCGATGCGCCTGGGCCCGATATCGTCGTGCAGTTGTGCGGCAACACCGAGAGCGGCGAGCGCGCCGTCGTCTCTCTGTCCCAGGGATTCGAACTTGCGTGCACCCACCAGGTCGGTATTCGCGTCGTCTCCCCAGCCCGGAGCAACGCCGCTGGGCCAGATACGGCCTGTATTGCGACTGTGGACATAGAGTAGTCCGACTTCCTTTGGTCCCATATACCACTTGTGAGCACTGGCGCTGTATGAGTCCACATCCAGCTCTTTCAGGTTGATGTCCAGGGCTCCCCAGGATTGTGCGCCATCGAGGTGAACATAGATGTCCCTGGCGTGCGCTTCCTCAACCAGTTCGGTTACCGGTAAGCGGATACCGGAGAGATTGGAAACATGGGTGATGGTCAGGACCCGGGTGTTGGCGTTCATCTGGGACACGAAGCTGTCCACGAGTTCCTGCTTGTTGCGTGGAGCCAGCGGGGTGCTAACCCGATGGAGTCGCAGACCGAAGCGTTGTGCCCGCACTTCCCAGGCCACGTTGTTGGTCGGGTGATTCTGGTCCCACAGTAATATCTCGTCGCCCGTTTCCAGTTGTAGTCCATTGTTGATGGTATTGTTTGCCTCGCTGGTATTTCTCACCAGGGCGATTTCATCTGCGCTTACGCCCAGCTGTGCAGCGATGCGACTCCTGCTTGATTCCAGCAGGCCAGAGTATTTGGCGCGATTGTTGAAAGAGCAGTCAAAATCGATATCAGCGGTGTGACGAGCCATGCTTTCCGTCACCGCCCGAAACGAGGGGCAGAGATTGGCTGCATTCATGGGGACGGCGTCTTCTCCGAAGGCAAACTGCTTGCGCACCATGTGCCAGTAATCCTCTCCGCTGTCCTGGGCCCGTGCCAGCTGCGGAACCAGGCTTCCCGATGCTGCGAGCAGGGCAGCGGTACTGCGCATGAAATCGCGGCGGCTGGTGGTGCTCGAGTGTGCTTCTTTATTCCTGGAGTATTTGGAAGTCATGCCGGTGCCCATAATGATTTGCGGATGCTACAGACTAACCGACATCACTCGTGGAAGGAACTGCCCTGGCAGCGGGCGTGCGAGGAGGGGTAGGCCGTAATGGCGACTGGAACAATCCGGACCAGATCGAAGATTTCGAGAGTAGCTGTTGCCCTTCAGATAATTCGGCGAGACCTCAAATCGGCTATCTGTTCCGCTGAGTAGCCCAGCTCTTGCATGATGGCATCAGTGTGCTCTCCAAGCTCAGGTGCGCGCTGTCTTATTTCGCCGGGTGTGGCAGATAGTTCCACCGGTGTCTTCATCAGGGGGGCGGGTTTTTCAAGGCCAGGATATTCCGTGTATTGGAACAAGCCTTTGGCGGCAATATGAGGATCGTCCAGCACTTGCTGTGGAGACATGACCGGGCCCGCAGGAAGGCGTGCTTCCTCCATGGCGGCGAGCACTTCTTCTGAGCTGCGTTCGGCGCACCATGCAGCCAGGCGTTCCGATATCACAGCGCCGTTGTCACCGCGACTGATATCGTCCTTGAAGCGAGGATCATCGAGCCAGTGGTCTTCGCCCATCAGATCTGCCCAGCGCTTGAACAGGGGGCCTCCTACCGATTGCACCAGCACCCAGCCATCCCGGGTCCTGAAGGTGTCGGCCGGCGCCGAAGTCTGGGAACGGTTCAGGGTTGCAACCCGGTTACGCTGGATAGCGGCCTGTTCGATCAAGGTGCCATTCATCATGGTGAGCGCGGTGTTGAACAGCGAGGCTTCTACCACCTGCCCCTGTCCAGTCTTCTGCCGCTCAAACAGGGCGGTCATAGTGCCGAAGGCGGAGAGGGAAGCGGTGCCAAAATCTATAAAGGGTGCATAGGCCTTCGCTGGTTGTTCGGGTGTGCCGGACATATACATGCTGCCGGACATGGCCTGGCCCAGGCCGTCGAATCCGACCCTGTATTCATAGGGGCCGCCACGACCGAAGGCCGAAATCATGGTGAGAATGATGTCGGACTTGATCGCCTTCAGGCTGTCATAGTCCAGCCCCATGGCCTTGAGAGTGTCGGGTGGCAGATTGGCCACCACCACATCGGCGGTCGCGACCAGTTTCTTGACGATTTCCTGCCCCTCGGGTTTCATCGGATTGAGGGTCAGGCCCCGCTTGTTACGCGCCAGTTGCATGAAGAGAGCGCCATCACCATTCTGGGTCACCGGGGACAGGAAGCGGTCTTCTGAGCCATCTACTTTCTCGATGCGGATGACATCGGCCCCCATATCCGCCAGCAGGGTGGCGCAATAGGGCCCTGCGATATAGCGTCCGAAGTCCAGTACACGAATGCCTTGCAAAACTTTGCTCATTTTCCGGATCCTTCTCTTGCTCGTTGGGCTGTGTGACCCGCTGCGACCGGGTAAGGGGTCAGGGAATACGGGAGTCCCCGGCGCCTGGCCGGCAACTCATGAAGGCAGGGAGTTTATCATAAGTCTTTAATATTTATAGTAATTCTTCGATATCCCATGGGAATTGCAAGAATCAGGGGTAAATGTGAGGCAGTTAACAAATTTCGTCATGTTTGCTGGGCATAATACCCCTGAAGTGCGAAGCTGCTCACAAGCCCGGTGATTTCCGCTAAAGAATTGAAGTTTCGGGCGACCATCGAGCAGTTTCGGTCCATTTTGCGAGGAAGTAGAAGATGTCTCTGGCAAATAAAGATGCACCCCAACAGGCGCTGCTGGAATTGCAGTCCATCCTGAAGAAGCCCTATCAGGATGTGTGTAACGTCTGCCGGGGAGCTGGCAAGATCACCGATACCAGTACCTGTCCGAAGTGCAAGGGTACCGGCCAGAGGCTGCTGCGACTGCTGTAAATCCCGATCTCCTGCTATCCGCAATGACATGCATTTCGAATAGCCCCTGCATTACAATCCCCCCTCACCTCGGATATTTTTCCGCTGATGGTGCAAACCTACTGAGTTAACGGGGGCGATAGATCATGTTCAAGAACATCAGGCTTTTCCTGGCGCTGTCAGGATTCACGGTATCACTCTTTCTCAGTCATCAGCTCCTTGCGGCGGAGCACCCCGGGTATATCGAGGATCCCGATCGTCGCACCACCGGCATCGGCAAGTTCTACATGGGAAGGGAGATTTCCTTCGTCATGGGTCATCAGGCGGCCGAGTGGTTGAATCGCCCGGGGCGAATACAGGAAGAGATGCCAGATGAAGTCGTAGCTAACATGAATCTGGATCCCGATGAGGTGGTTGCCGATGTCGGCGCCGGTTCCGGGTATTTCTCATTCCGCATTGCCAGGCATGTGCCGCAAGGCAAGGTAATGGCCATCGATATCCAGCCAGAAATGCTGCAGCTCATCGATGAGCGCGCAAGCCGGGAGGAGGTCGACAATATAGAACTGGTGCTGGGTCAGGTGGACAATCCAAATCTGCCGCCAAATTCAATCGATGCGGCATTGATGGTGGATGCCTATCATGAGTTTTCTCATCCCTTCGAGATGATCGACGGTCTGTACCGGGCCTTGCGGCCAGGTGGGCGCATCTTCCTGCTGGAATACAGGGGCGAGGATGACAGTGTGCCGATCCGCCCGCTGCACAAGATGACCGAGTTGCAGGCAGTCAAGGAGATGAGTGTGTTTGGCCTGGAGTGGACAGATACCCTGGACTTCCTGCCATGGCAGCACATGATGATCTTTACTAAACCAACTGAGTAGACTGTTTCCCTACACGCTTCTCTTGTAGATTTCCCGAACTCAGCTCGGGTTTGATTCACGCTCTCGTACAAAACGAGATTTCAAGGTTTGCGGCTACCTTCCCACCTTGCTCCGCTTCCTGCCTTCTCTTTCCATCCCGGGATGGATGGCAGATTCGCCTACCTCTCAGGTAATTGATCCTGACTGCCCCAATCTTCATAGTAGGTTCATATTGAGTCGTGCATCCTTCCGGGATGCGACTGCAGGGTTCAAGAAAAATCCTCGCTGGTCGCCATAGCTGTTCCCTGTAACCGTTTTCGATTGCCACCGTCTAATCAGGTAAGAGGAAACATTCAATAAACAAGAGCGGCTGAATATGCTGCGTGAAGAGAATACCGCCATCTCTGAATCCCGAGGGCTGGAGACAAACGATGACCAATCACAGATACAGACAGATACTGCTTCCGGTGAACCGCTACGTGGGCAGGATGTCTCCTGCCAGAAAGCGTCTGCTGGCTATGGTGGAAGGCGGTCTGCTGGTGCTGCTGGCCAGCTCGGTGATGTGGTACGTACACTAGGTCGGGACAACGGCGACGAGAAAATAGGGACAGATTTATTTTTTTTAAAAAATAAATCTGTCCCTATTTTCTTGGATATCCGCGATGAACCTAAAACAGGCAATGTAAACATCGCCTGTTTGCTTGCTGCTGGTCACTGGGCCGTTTACCGCGGAGGCGGTGATCGTGTCCAGTGTGGGGGTGAGAGCCCTAGAAAGTGCCTCGTAGCTTGATCGCATACTTCTCGCCATTGTGGCTGCAGGAATCTTCGATTTCACTGATGGTGCCTGTGGCGATCGTGCCACCTGTGTAGCGAGTACGAACGCGGCAGCGCTCACTCTCGTGCACGTTGGTAGCTTCGAGTCGGATGATGAAATTCTCGATGCCCTGATATTCGAAGAAAGCGAGAGCAAAAGGATCTGAGTTGTAGCTTTCGATCCTGTCCACATCGTAGGCTAGGCGATTATCCTGGATGCCGTAATTGAAATTCAGGCCATAATTTACCGGTGCTGAAGCCATATCGTGTCGGAAACCGAAGCGTATATCACCGCGGCCCTGTCGACTGAGGCGTCGATCGATGCCCAGGAAGGGGTCGGTCACACTGGAGTCCTCAACCTGCACCCTGGAAGTGACCAGCAGTTGCGGCATACTCAAGAAAGCCATTCGCAAGCTGCCATCGATGGACATGCCATAGCGTTCGCCGTCACCAATATTGGCATTCGCCGAAGCTATTGATGTTCCACTGGAAATATTGACCCTGTCGATCACGTCTTCGAGATCGTGATAGAACACGTTTGTATTTATCAC
>JAQCBT010000046.1 GCA_027621405.1 Pseudomonadota bacterium
CCCAATCTCCTTGCCAGCGGGAATCATGAACAGGGTCAGCGCCATGGCTATAGACACCGTGCCATCATCAATCATATCACCCACCGGCACGCTACCCATGGATACCAGCAGCCGGTCGAGGAAATAGCTCCACCCGAACAGGTCGATCTCGGGCCCAAACAGGCGCTCTTTCCTGGTCATCCACAAGACGGCGACGGAGACGAAGACGATCGCCACCCTCCTCTCTTCCCCGGACATCGGGCCCAGCTTTCTCAGCTCGGTCTTTATAAACTCTCGCCCACTAAAAGGAGTTGAGGCAGGCAGGGGAAAAACAAACCTCGTGAGCAGCAACCAGGCCAGGAGCATATAGACTGCACTCATGGGCAAGGCGAAAACCATCCAGGTAGCAAATGTGATATCTGGCGCTTCTGGAAAGAGTTGTGGAAGCTGGGTAAGCAACACACCATTCGGTGGCGTGCCGATCAGGGTCGCAAATCCCCCGATCGAAGCGGAGTAGGCAATGCCCAGCAACAGATTGAGGGCAAAATTCGGCGCCCTCTCATCCAGCTTCTGTCCACTTGCCGCAAGGTCCTTGTTCAATTCTTCGTAGAGCAGAATCAAGGACATGCCCATTGGCATCATCATCATGGCCGTTGCCGTATTGGAGAGCCACATGGAAAGGAAGCCCGTGGCCAGCATAAATCCCAATACCAGCCGGTGGGGTTGACCGCCCACGATATTGAGAATATGCAGGGCTATGCGCTTGTGCAGGTTCCATTTCTCTACCGCTACCGCGATTATGAATCCACCCATGAACAGCAGGATGATCCAGTCCATGTATTGGTTGGCGACACTGGGAAAAGTGATATCTATATCTGAAGGACGCAGACCCTCGGCTAGTGAGGCACTACCAAGGTCTACCTGTCCACCAGCAGAGACTTCCCGACCATGCATGATGCCGAGCAAGGGAAACAGTACGATAGGCAACAATGCCGTAGCGGCCAGGGGAATGGCCTCGGTGATCCACCAGATTGCCATCAGCAATATTATGGCCGACATCCTCGTAACCTGCGGATTGCCCGGCTCCAGGTCGACGAACAGCAACATGAAGATGAAGACTGCCGGACCTAACCAGAGCCCGATGCGACTGCGCAGTGACGCCCCTTCCTTGTCACTTGCTTCGACGGTTTCAGAGACATGCTCGGAATTCATAATCCAGGCCCAGACAGTGCGAATGATTGAAGAGTCGGAAGAGGAAGCAAGAGGCGCCTAAAATATCTCTTCCAGGAAATTGGCCAGAGTTTGATAGGTACGCTTCTCGGCAATGGCGTTATAAACCGTGCCGAAATCCGGATTATTCGCAGCCGGGTTCGTGAACGCGTGCATCGTTCCTCCGTAGGCATGAAGCTGCCAGTCAACACCAGCATCGGTCATTTCTGTCTCGAAGGCGAGAACCTGTTCCGGGGGAACCATGGGATCATCATGACCATGCAGACATAAGACCTTGGCCTTGATAGCCTCATTGTCAGTGCCGCCCGCGGCCAGGATGCCATGAATACTCACCACGCCCAGTATGTCAGCACCTGAACGCGCCAACTCCAGCACGCACATTCCTCCGAAGCAATAGCCAATGGCTGCTACCCGTTTCGGGTCCACCTGTGGCACGTTACGACCCGCTGTCAGTGCGGCAGTTATTCTCCGCCGGAGCAGATTCCTGTCCTCGGCAAAAGGGCCCATCAGGGCGGCATTCTTCTGGGTGTCGCCATCAGCGCCAAAGACTCCCTTGCCGTACATGTCCAGGGCGAAACCCACATATCCCATCTCCGCGACTCGCTCCGCAGCCTTGCAGGCGAATTCACGGCGTCCGGACCAGTCATGGGAAACCAGTACCAGGGGCTTCTGCACATCCGTCTCCTGGTAGACCAGGTAGCCTTCGAGCTCGGTGTCTCCATCTGAATAATCAAGAGTCTGGTTAATCATTGGCTTTGTTCTTCTTATCAGGTGATTTTGGCGAACTGATTCTTATGTCGGTGACGCCAGATCTATTTGCTATTGTATTGTCACCAAGCCAATAGAAATAAACCTGACGCTTTTATCCGATCTTGTGTCGTGTCTACAATTGTTCGAGCATAGTCTCGGCAGAGCTGGCCTTGATCTCTCCCGGGGCTTCAACTCCGAGGTAGGTCACGGTGCCGTCCTCGACAATCATGCCGAAGCGCTTGCTGCGGGTGCCCATACCGAAACCACTGGCATCCATCTCCATGCCGATTGCCGAAGTAAATTCGCCATTACCATCCGCCAGCATAAGAATCTCTTCGGCGTTTTGCGCCTGACCCCAACTGCCCATTACGAAGGCATCATTTACGGCCATGCAGGCTATCGTATCCACACCCTTGGCTTTGATCGCGTCGGCGTTGACGACGAATCCTGGCAGATGAGTCATGGAGCATCCGGGAGTAAAGGCACCGGGAACCGCGAAAAACACAACTTTCTTGCCCGCAAAAACTTCATCGGAAGTCATATCCTTGGGGCCCTCGGCACCCATGACCTTGAACGTTGCGGCTGGAATCTTGTCGCCTACCTGAATTGCCATTACCTAGCTCCTGTATATTGAAATAAACCTTGCTCAGACCCCCGGGAGGGCAAACTCGAGGGATATTAGCAAATTCGTACTGAGTTTCTAAGTACCCTGTTGCGGGGCACAGGACTGCGTTAGCATCTGTATCACAGAACTCACAATATACTATCCATGGACAGTATCTTCTTCCTGGCATCCAAGATCATCTGGGCCCTCATTTCACCGGACAGCTTGCTGGTGATTCTAGGCATGGGAGCCTGGATAAGTCTGCTTCTGGGATGGCAACAGGTCTCTCGCAACCTGCTGGCCCTGCTAGCGCTGCTCCTGCTGCTGATCGGTAGCGCACCGGTAGGAGAATGGCTCATTGCTCCCTTGGAAACCCGCTTCCAGGCCAATGCGGCCCTGCCAGCCCAGGTGGATGGAGTCATCGTGCTTGGCGCCGCGGTCAATCCCCAACTCTCCGATGCCTGGGGTCAGACGGAACTGGAGTCGTCTGCGGACCGGCTCACTGCATTCGCCTATCTGGCCAGTCTCTATCCCCAGGCCCAGCTTGTCTACACTGGTGGCAGTGCATCGGTGGCTGAACAGGAATTCAAGGAAGCTGATTACGTGGGATTTCTGCTTGCCCAGATTGGATTGGGGCAGGCAGCGATCATTTACGAGAGCGCATCGCGCAACACGGCGGAAAACGTGAGTAACAGCAAGCCCCTGGTGAATCCGCAGCCGGGCCAGAACTGGATCCTGGTGACCTCCGCGTATCATATGCCACGCGCTATTGGCGTATTCTGCCAGCAACAATGGCCGGTCCATGCCTACCCGGTTGACCATCACTCACAACCAGCCAGGCTCTGGCGCCTGAAGTTCCGTTTCGCAGAAAATCTTGTCTTGCTACGCACAGCGATGCGGGAATGGGCTGGTCTAATCGCCTACCGGGTCAGTGGGCGTAGCGACAGATTGCTGGCGAGCGACAGCAACCAGTGCCTGGGAAACAATAATATGAGCAACGCCGCACAAAGCCCACCAATCTAGCGCCCGTCAATCCACCCAACGGCACAAATTCGGCCTCCGTCTTGACTAGTTGTTGTTGAACAAGCCGCGCAGTCGATTGCCGACTTCCTCGACGGCATTTTCAACTTCCTGTACGCCATCCTGCAGCCGGTTTTCCACGTTTTCCCGCAGCATGTCCAGCACCGGCAGATCGGAATTCAGGATCGAGGTATTGATAGCTCGCAGGATCTGCCTCGCGGCCTCAGCCACCGTGGCCGCATTACTCTCTTCACCGATGTTGTTCAGCACGATATCGGGCAGGGGAAGCGGCGCCTCGATAGAGGCAGCGACCAGGTTTAGCTGTGGCTGTAGCATACGAAATTCGCGAATAATGATTCGTCGAGTCGAGGCCGACTCTTCACTGCTAGCTTCGCCACTCCCGCCTGCGCTACCAATATTTTCCAACAGGGCTCGAATATTGTCCGTGGTAAGCCGACGCTCATAGGTAATCTGCGGGCGTGTGATGATGACAGATTCGATTTCCACGACATCGGACATGACCGTACTCGCGTTCAGATTCACTTCAATCTGGTCCATCTGGAATACGTACTCAGCATCGAATCCTTCAGGATTGCGGACCTGCAGCCCACTGATGGAGCCTGAGCCCGAGAGCGGTGACACCAGGGTCGAACCCACTGAGACCTGGGTTCCCAGCACGCGGGTTCCAACGACTTCAATTCCACTCTTTACGATGCTGTCAAAATAGTAGAACACACCGCCGCCGATTATCAGCAGGAACAGCACCAGTGAAATCAGAATCTTTTTAATCATAATCAGCCCTTAATCGAATTTACCTGGCTTCAGCTGCCGAATGGAAGTTTGCTGCCTACCACCGTCTCTATCCAGTCAATGTGGCGAGAGACCCGTTCATAGATGGCGATCGCCCCATATTTACCCTGGGTCTCTTCGGAGAAATCGCTGCCCTTGATCTGCCCTACGGCGATTCCCGCCAGTGTTAGCCCGCTGGCTCTCTCGATAAAGGCTGGGCCACCACTGTCGCCGAGGCCGGGTACACCTTCCAGGGAAAGGGACTCCGTGTCGCGATTGCGGGGATCATCAAATTCAAACCGCAGGTAGCGCTCGGCGACAGTGACCCGATTGTTGGCGCGGCGCATCCGGCCATCGTCATATTGCCGCCCGAGAGTGCCGATTCCGAAATATCCCCAGCCAACCAGGGTCACGATCTCACCCAGTTCAGTGTTGCTGGTTTGCAGCGGAACCGGACGGGGCGATGGTGAAGGATTGCGGAAGCGCAGCAGGGCGAGATCAATGTCCGAGGCAGACTGCTGGTCATAGTCTGGATGCTTGATCACCAGGTCTATTTCCCTACTGCGATTTGCCACGTCGACTGCGAAGCGCCTGCCAGCCGCCACGGTGTCTTCCAGCAGGGTCTCTTCGGCACAGTGGGCAGCGGTCAGCGCCCACTGCGGATGAATCACTGTCGCGACGCAGACCTTACGACTACCTTGTCGCTCGAGAAAGAATACGGAGGGGTAATCGATGGCACGCACTTCATAGTCACCAGATGCCACATCATGCCTGACTATTATCCCGTGACTCACGGGCAGCAGGGCAAGACTCAGCAGGATACAAAGGGTACGCAAGGAATTCATGGGGAGTCAGTTTCAGCGTCGGCGGCGCAGCGGGCGCAGATTGGGCTTATATTGTTTTCGTCGTGACATTCTGACGATTTTTACCATTCGCCACAAGACAACGATGACGGTTACGCCGATGAACGCAAGAATACTGACCGCGAGCCATTGCTCGTGGGTCCAGCCGGAGACATCGTAGAGTTCAGCCAGCATGACGGCTCCCGAACTCAGGCTTCATTGGCCATGTCAGCCACCAGTTTCTCAATGGAGCGGATGCGATCCCAGGGATCATCCAGTTCCAATAGTTCCTGCTTCTGTTCAACCTCCATGGGGATTAATTCACTCAGGCGCCAACCGAGATCCCACAGGTTGTCATAATTGATTCTGAGATTGCGCTGCTCGATAAGTGGATGGCTTTCCAGGCTATGCAACAGATCTACCAGTGCACCATAGTCATCATCGAGGGGGATGGGCTCATCATTGCTGGTGCTATCCCCATTGGTATATTCCACCCTGGCCACCAGTACTCCGCTGTCGGCCTGCCAGCAATCCTGGATGCGAAACTTCGTCTGTCCCTCAATAGTGATGCCAAGCAAACCGTTATCCAGCTGATTCCAGTCGATGATCTTGCTGTAGGTCCCTGTGCGATGAATGGTCTGCCGGGCAGCTTCGCGCACAACCTCCTCACCTTCCCGCAGAAGGCAAACCCCGAAGCCCACATCATTGCGCATGCAATGGCTGACCAGATCCAGGTAGCGACGTTCGAATATCTGCAGGTCGACTTTACTGCCGGGAAACATCACAACCCGCAAGGGAAACAGGGCTATTTCATTGTGCTCAGTCATACCAATTATCAAGTTTTTATCGCTGGCGCTGCCGGTACGGGGCAGCATCAATGCTGGCAGGCGATCAGAGACGGTCTGGACCGAAACTCAGTGCCTTGAGGAGTTTCTGATGGATGCCACCGAATCC
>JAQCBT010000047.1 GCA_027621405.1 Pseudomonadota bacterium
TGAATAGCTTGGAAATGTAGACAAAGACTTAAAAACTGCAGGACGAGGAATTACGAATAAAACTACGTAATGAAGGATGTAAATAGATGGCTTTTTTCTAGCTGGGAGGCAGTGTATAGGGTTATTTGCTGCTTGTCGATTAGAAATAGGGACAAAAGGAAAATAGGGACAGACTTATTTTTTTTTTAAAAAAATAAATCTGTCCCTATTTTCCTGCCGTCCCTATTTCCCGCCTAGTTCTACTCGAACCTGCTCACTTCGAACCCCATACCCTCAAGCATAGCCAGTACACTGCCCTCGCCCACCAGGTGACTGACGCCAACCAGGATCAGTTCCACCTCGGGCGTGTTGAACATTGCCACTATCCGCGGTATCCAGGCTGTATTGCGTTGGACGAGGAAAGTATCGTGATCCGTCGTACTCTCCTGCAGCCGTGGTAACACGGCCAATGCTTCGATCTGCTGGATATTGCCCTCACGCCAGGCAGTTACCAATTTGCGGAACTGCGCCCCATAACCAGGGTCAAGCACGCCGGACAGGGTCCTGCTTATTAATTCTTCAACGCTCAAGTGTTGATTCAACTGGTTAATGGCGAGTATCTGGTCGATCATGGATTCCAGGCCCAGGTTGGTTTTACCCTCATTCACTGCCAAGGATTGAAAATAGGCATCCACACCGACACCGTAGTCGAGGTCGGCCAGGCCAAGGCTGATGATGTCCAGTTCGAGCCAGTTGGGGCGTATGGTTTCGTAGTCGTCGATGAGTGCTCCCCGTTCAGCCAGATAACTCGAAAGTGCCAGATAGGTATCGCTGCTTAAAGTCTGTGACAGGGTAGGCTGGCCCACTGGCAGGGCAGCGAAGGAAGGCAACAGGAAAGTACTTTGAATCTGTTGCAAGTCCAGTTCCGTTACCAGCAGCTCAGACTGTGCATAGGCCTGGGCGTAGGCTGGTGGCAGGGGAAAGTCCGTTGGCAGCAAGACATGAATCGTGCCGCCGATCAGTATCTCGCTGCTGCCGTTGCTCACACGCCACAGTGACGTGGGCCCCGGTCCGAGATATTCAGTGGATGCTACCGAGAAGGTATTTGCCGCACTCAAACTGAGAGTCAGTTGCCAGGAGTCGTCGCCAACCCTGACTGTCGCAGAAAGTACATTCGTTAATTCGTCGTAGGTGTTGGGGCAACTGTCTGATCTCGCCGATTCAGACAGCCGGTTTAGATGAAATGCCTCGCCGTTATAGCTCAGTTCAAGCTCATAGGTTGCGTTGTTCGCTTGAGGAATGCGTACGCAATCGAAAACCAGGATGTTTGATTCATCATCGAAGCGAGCGAATTCGGCGTGAGCATTAAGGCCGGAAAGAAGCAGGGCAAGGGTAAACAGAAGAGTGATTACTGCTGCTGATGTTCTCATTCTGTTTCCCCTTGCAAGTCTCGTTCAATCGGAGCGTTGCTCGAACAACCAGCTCACGATGTCGAGGTCGCCGTAGGCCGCATCCCAGGAGTTGTGATTCACACCAGGCAGCTCGGTGTAGTGCACTTGCGCACCGACAGATTGCAGTGCTGACACCATCTTCCTCGATTCGTCCACAGGCACGACCACATCTGCGTCTCCGTGCACAACCCACACTGGCGTGTTGCGCAGACTGTTGGCAACACTGCCATAGGGATCGCTGGTGCCCGACACAAATGCTTCCACCCGGCCGTCCAGTTGCACGAATCCGCACACGGCGAGTACCGCGGCAAAGCGGTCGGCGTGATGATACCCGAGGTACCAGCTGCCATTGCCGCCCAGGGACAGGCCCGTGAGATAGACACGGGAAGCGTCGGTGGAAAATTCCTCTATCGTGGCATCGAGAGCCGCCATAGCCATTGCGGCGACATCGCCTTGCCATCTTCCGTCAGCAGGCACCTGGGGAAAGACAGTGATAGCAGGCCAGCGCTCGGGGTTGAGGCGGATCGCCCTGCCGAGTCCGACCTGGGTCTGCTTCAGGCCATCGTTGCCGCGTTCGCCGGCGCCATGCAGGAACAGGATCACCGGCCATTGCCCGGATGCTGAATAGTTCCTGGGCAGATAGACCTGGTAGTGGTAAGTGTCGCCTGCATGCTCGATCTCCCGGTCGAGGAAGCCTGTTTCTGCAGCCATGCTGTGGGACGAGCAGAAGAAGAATGCGAGAGTGAGACCCAGGGCCTTGAGTAGTTTCATGGTGCCTACCTTCTATTATTGTTCGTGCCTGATCCCAGAGTAATTCGGGTGGCGGCAGAAATACAGCGCTTTGCCTGCCTTGTCATCCCGTTGCCCAAGGATGGAGACGGTAAGCCTGCGGCGTGGCCTGGGACTTTCCTTTTTGCGCCAGCCCCGTTACCTTCTGTGTCGCCTATAGAACCACCCGATTTGCCCAGAGGAGGGCGACCCTTGCAGATTCAGCCCCGAGCCTTGTTTCCCACCTATGTCTGGACCACACTGTTCGATGACAGAGAGGCGTTCAATGCCAAGCTGGTGCAGGCTTGCTACGCGTTGCGTGACCAGGATCCCCGTGGGGTGGCTAATACCAATGTGCGGGGCTGGCAGAGCCCGAATACCCTGCAGGGTCTGGAGGCCTTCGCCGATATTAACCTGCGTATTGTTCAAGTGTGTCAGCGCATCGCAGAGTCTCAAAAATTCATGCCGAACCTGGTGTTCCAGCACCAGGCCTGGGTGAATATTAACCCGCCGGGTGCCTCCAACAAGATTCACTACCACGCTAACTGCCATTTCAGCGGCATTTACTACATCAGCCTGAAAGCACCAGAATGTGGCAGCATCTTCTTTCGCGACCCCCGGGTAGCTTCCCGCATGTTGACTTACCCGGCCACGGAACCCACTGATTTCACTACAGAAGAAGTACGGTTGGCACCTGAAGCGGGGCGCATGTACGTATTTCCGGGTTGGCTGGAGCACGGGGTGGAGGAGAACCTCAGTGGTGAGGATCGGGTCAGCATTGCCTTCAATGTGCTGGCTTCACCGCGGCTCCCTGCCGGCTGACATACACTTGTGGGCCGCGTTCGACACCTCGTCCTAAGATCGCGTAATTCCTACATTTTGTTGCATTTTCCTGCCGTGCAAGTGCTGGACATATGACCGGCGGAGAGATACCTTTTAACAGTCTTCCGAGGGGGGAAGATACCCATTACCCCTTTCTATAATTACAACCCCTTTAGTGGGAGAGAGCGATGATAAGAAAGCTAATAAACCTGAACGCTTACCTGAAGTCCCTGTCATTGGCAGCCGCCCTGGCACTGCTGTTGGCACCGTTGACTGCATTGGGTCAGGCCGATGAGTCGGTGGAACCTTTCAAGGTGGGCACCTTTGCTGTTAATGACACGCCATTTGTTGGCCTGGTAGTACGTGGCGATTCCCTCATCGTCGATCTGCCAGCCGCCAATCGTGCCATGCAAAACAACTGGCAGTACAACAAGATCGACATGCCGAACAACATGCTTGGCCTGATCGAGCAATACGAGTACGGCCTCAAGTACCGTGTCTACGAAGTCATGAACTGGCTCGTAGAACATGATCTGCTGAATGAAGGCACTGCCTATGTCTATGACGTGGAAGACGTCGACATCCAGGCGCCGATTCAATACCCCAGCAAGATCATGAACGCGGCGGTTAACTTCTACACTCACGCCTGCGAAGGTTGTTCTGCTGAAGAATTGCGCCAGCGTACTCGCGAGCGCCAGGAAAACCGCGGTGTACCTTACCTCTTCCTGAAGCCAACCCGCGGTGCCGTGGTCGGTGATGGTGAAGACATCATCATGCCTTACGGCCGCGACGAAATTGAATACGAAGTCGAGATGGCCATCGTGTTTGGCAAGACTGGCAAATACGTTTCAGCTACTCGCGCCTACGATCACGTGTTCGGCTACATGGTAGCCATGGACGTGTCTGACCGCGGTGGTCGTCCACCCGGTGGCTACGGCACTCGTTCTGACTGGTTTGTGGGTAAGGGTCATGATACCTTCGCCCCGCACGGTCCCTGGATTGTGCCCAAGGAATTCTACGGCGATCCCATGGATCGACTCCACCAGATCACAGTGGTTGACGGTGTAACTGTGCAGGAAGCGCAGGCCGGGGACATGATTCACAACATCCCCGAGTTGATCGAGTACGCAACTTCATTGATCACCGTATTCCCTGGTGACGTGATGCAGAGTGGTACTTCCGGTGGAACCGGTGCTGGTCGTGTCCAGCGAGCCACGGGTTCCGGCTACCTGGTTGATGGTGAAACCATCCAGGCCAGCATCGAAGGCATCGGTACCCTGACTCACCGGGTGGTGCGTGAGCGCAGCATTCCTGATGACCTCAGTGGTGCTCAATTGCCACCAACCTCTAGTTACCGTAACTAAGACTGCGGATCTGGAAACACAAAAAGCCGCCCGGTTCTGCCGGGCGGCTTTTTTATTTGCGGTGTCCAGTTGGCCGGGTTATGACTAGCCGAGCCGCGGTTTAAAGGAGCGGGAGAGCATGTGGAAGCTAAAAATGCTGTACTATTCAACCCGCAGTCCCTTTCGGGCCAGTCTGCAACCCCGCACCGTCCATGATGTGCCGGGCTGGATGGCGAATAGTCCCGAAATCTGACCCCATTCGGCGTATTCGCTATTAATTCTGTAACCTTACCGTATTAGAATAGACGGCTGTTCGCTGGATATGCGACCCTGCACCGAATTTCTGGAGGAAAACTTATGATTCGTTCATTCATCAAGCTGGCCGGCGTTGGGCTGTTAGCTACAGCCGCCCTGTCAGCTTCAGCGCAAGACCGTACCTATAGCAGTGCCCATCACGACTACCGCGTGGTGACTGTGGCCGATGGCCTGGTGCAACCCTGGTCCATGTCATGGCTGCCCGGTGGCGACATGCTGATCACCGAAAAGCCCGGCCGTCTGCGCCTTGTGCGCAATGGGCAATTACTACCTGAGGCGATCCCTGGCACACCCGAGGTATTCTACCGCGGCCAGGGTGGTCTGTTTGAGGTTGTACCGCACCCGGATTTCAACACGAATCATTGGGTGTATCTCACGTATTCCCGAGAAGAGGGAGATACCTCCGTTACTGCTATTGCCCGAGGCGTATTCGAAAATGATCGCCTGAACAACACCACTGAAATCTTTGCCACCCAGGCCCAGGGCTTCGGCCACTACGGCGGCAAGCTGGCATTTGATGGTAATGGCTATATGTTCCTCACAGCAGGTGACCGACAGGCTCCTCCTGTGGGTGATCGCGATGAACTGATGGCCCATCCGGCTCAGGATCTGAGCAATCACAATGGTGTCGTGATTCGCCTGCACGATGATGGTCGTGTACCGGACGACAATCCCTTTGTCGGGCAGCGTGGTGCACTACCGGAAATCTGGAGCTACGGACATCGCAGTCCCCAGGGTCTGGCGATTCATCCTGAAACCGGCGATCTGTGGGAAACAGAGCACGGCCCCCAGGGCGGCGACGAACTGAATCGCATCGAGCCGGGTAATAACTATGGCTGGCCTGTTGTAGGTCGCGGTGTCAACTACGGTGAGTTTGGTCGTCCCATTCACGTGGGCATTGCCGAAGAAGGCATGACCAATCCAACACGTTTCTGGGTGCCTTCAATCGCCACTTCCGGTCTCATGGTGTATACCGGTGACAAGTTCCCCTTGTGGTATGGCAACATTCTGCTGGGCGGCCTGGCTGGTGAGCAGGTAGCGCGTCTGCAACTGGATGAAAGTTATCGCAACGTGGTCGTGGAAGAAACTCTGGCCTATGGTATGGGCCGCATTCGCGATCTGCGTCAGGGTCCCGATGGCTATGTGTATATTGCAATCTCTGATCGGGATGGTGGTGAAACTGCAGTGGTACGATTGG
>JAQCBT010000012.1 GCA_027621405.1 Pseudomonadota bacterium
CACCTGGGCACAGCTAACACCCGGCTGGCGGGCTTGATCAACAGCTCCCTGTTTGAACTCAGGGCTATATCTTCTTCGCTTCGACATAAACACTCCTTTTGCCTATTATGAGGCTTCTTTGAAGTGTCCGCAAAATCGGGGTAGAACCCGCAGGAGGTGGATGGTTTGGGCTTTGTTTACTCAGAAGATAGAATGTTAGCCGATCATTCAGGTAGAAGAGGTAATAGAAAATGGCAATAATCACCATAGACGGTAAAGAGTATGACGTTGAAACACTCTCAGACGAGACTAAAGCCCAGCTGGGGAGCCTACAATACGTAGACTCTGAGCTTGCACGACTTCAGGCCCAAGCGGCCGCTTTGCAAACAGCCAGAATAGCTTATGGACGAGCATTAAAGGAGACACTAGAGAAAGGCAAGGCCCCGGAAGAAGGCGAGGTCAGTATTGAAGGACTAGGTGACTCGATTCAGTTCGATAACTAAAAAGCTAGTCAGATTAAGTAAGTATACTTGGAGGCCAACTCTTAACGGGGTTGGCTTTTTTGTGCATGAGGGTTTTCCAGGAGGTGGATGGTTTGGGCGTGCCCTGGAATCCGGTTTAAGTAAGACGTTTTGTGCCCGTTGGATCAATTGGGCTACGATATGTCCAATCCTCACGAATGAGGCGGGATATGGTCATTGTAATCCTCAGCAATCCATCGGTACGCTTCTGCAAGCGATTTAAGCTGGTAATCAGCTTCCTCCGCGAGAGCATCCATTTGGCTAAACGATCCGCTTTTTTGGTGGGTACTAACACGTGCCATTCTGGAGGCTAAAGTCTGTCACTGAACTGATGCAGCTTCAGGCTCGTAATTCACGAGCAATTGATATAATTATGTAGGTAACGAAGATGAACAAAACTCTCTTTTATGTCTTGCCAGCCCTCGTCGCGGCAGTGCTTGTTTATCTTGTCAGTATCATACTCGTCGGCGGTCAGCTTGAGTCGGCAATCAGCAATATAGAAGCGGACCTGATTCAGTCTGATGAGCTGATCGTCCACCGCTTTGAATACGAGCGCGGTTTTGGCGGTGGCGTGCTCCACTATGATCTGGAATTGTCAACGAATTTTGATGGTATAGCTGGTGAGTTACTGGCGGAGATTGCGGCAGTCATGGGAGAACCGCGCATGGAAGGTGCCCTGGACGTGAGTCACGGCCCCTGGGTCGGCGCCGGAATGGGATTTGCAGTGGCTGGCACCAAGCTGGAATTTCCAGTGGGTGATGAAGTCCGCCGATCGTTGCCGCAGTACCCCGGTAACGCACCGGCCGCAACGATCTATGCGTCGGTAGGATTCGATGGCAGCGCCAGTCTGCGCCTTGAGACATTGGCGTACGAAGGCCGACTGGTCTTGCAAGATGAATCGATCTCGCTGACAACTGCAGGGGTCGGAGCTGAGCTCCTACTCAGTGCTAACGACTTGGACGCGAGGCTGGATATTGGCAGGATCAGGTTGTCTGACGGGACTGCGGAGATCGCCATAGATGGTATGACGCTGATCCTTGAGGCCAACAAAGACGTGTCGGAGCTAGCACTGTCCTTCGGTCTTGACGAATTGTCGGTAAGTGACGAAGGGTCGGAGACCCAACTTGGAGTGCAGTCAGTTGCCGGGTCGAGTATCTCGAGGAGGCTGCTACCGGGCATCTGGCTGGGAGACAATGATTATAACGTTGAACGCGTTTCGCTCGAGGTAAACGGGACTGTGGTCGAAGCGTTAGATACCAGGATTTCTGGCGGGGTGGATGAGAAGCCTGACGGGCTACTTGCCGCGAACTCTCTTATCAGCGTCAGCGAGCTTATTGCCCCTAATGCCGCGTTAAAAGGAATTGAGCTGGGTTTAGGTTATGAGAATATCAATGCGCAGGCGCTGTCCGATTTTCTCCACCTTAGCGAGGAAATCGATGTTGATTCAGTAGATTCTGATGAACTCCTGGATGCCTTGCTGTCTTTAACCAATGCGTTGTCTGCGCACGGTCTCACTCTGACAGTCTCGCCCATCACCATTTCTATTGTTGAGTCAGGTGACACGAGTGCGGCGTTCAGTGTGGGCCTCAATGGACTGAATTCCATTGAGGAGGCGACAGCCGAAGAGCTTCTTGAGGCAATGACCCTGTCGGGCGAGTTCAGCATCACGTCAGATGCAGCGCGTAAGCTGATTGAGATTGGTCTAACCAGTTCAGATGACACGCTTTCGGTGCAGGAATTGGAAGCAGCCGTTGACGCCGCATACCAACAGTTCATTTCAGCCATTGAAGGGTCCGGTGTTGTGGCGATCAGCGACACAGCTATCTCAACGCGGATTGAAATCGCGCGGGGCGCCATGCGGGTCAACGGTGAGGAGTCAGACGCCGGTGCAGCACTAATTGCGGCTGCGTTGAGTGAGCTGGGGGACTCTGGCGCGCTGCTCTCTAATACCGGGACCTCGGATTTTCCGGCAGAGGCACTGTATGAAAACGTGTCATTGGTGACGGGTTTTATGCCAGACCCCTATACTGTAGAGCTGGTTGCCGGAGGCGACAATCCGGCATCAAGCGAGCTTGGCACCGAATGTACAGGCAACGTAACCTCCAGCCAGCCCGATGTAACGCTCAACTACACGGCGGGTTCTGACTATGGACTGTCTCTTTACGCCGAATCCGCCTCGGACACTACATTGATTGTACTGACGCCGAACGGCTGGCAGTGTGACGATGACAGCTATGGCGACCTCAACCCCAACATCAGAATCGACAGCCCGCAATCGGGTGACTATCTTATCTGGATCGGCACTTATGATGGCGGTGTCGCCGATGCAGAACTAGGTATCTCGGAGTACTGAATTCTTCAGGCCTCTGTACTCCCCGGATCATGGTTGACGCGAATAATCTGTCTGGCTCAAAAAGCCTCATCTCTGCTGTGATGGGTTTCTTGCTCGGAAATATTTGAGCGACAAACTTTTATGTGGTTGCGGTAGTCTAAATTTGGGAATAATTGACATAAACCAGCATAGAAACCAGGACGCTATGGCTCACAAATTTTCTCTCCCTATCTTACTGGCAGCAGTAATTGTGCCAACAGTGACGTCAGCTCAGGATGTGCCAGCAAGCACCGACACTGCCAGCGATGCAGAATTCGCACTTTTTGAAAGCCTCGACGGCGCCACCAACAACAACGCCTCCGACGTACCCGGGGCCAGCAACGCCAATAGCGCCGTGAGCCGGGCTACCCAGGCCACTCCAGCCTTTGTGCTGTTGGGGACCACCCGTATCGGCGATGCGCAGTCCGCCCTGCTCAGGCACCTCTCCGGGGAGGTAATCCGGGTGCCCCTTACCGGCACTAGCAACCCCATTCCGGGCCATGAGCTTTACACCATTGTCGACAGGCAGTCGGGCCAGGTCTCGGTACGGTATCCCGCCGCGATTCCCTGCGGCGATTTTCCGGACCAGGGCGTGGACTGCGATGCCAACACAAATATTGCCACCCTGAGCCTGACCACGGCCCGTGCGGTTATCACCGAAACGGTCGCCGAAGAAGCCCAGGCGCCGGAGGCAGAGACCATCAGAAACCCCTTCGAGGCCATTCGTGAACGGGGCAGGATTGGCGACCCTAATCAGCCGGCCCGATTCCAGCCGCGGCGTATACCCCCGGAAGATGTACCGCCGGGCTATCGCGTGGTCTCCACCCCCTTTGGCGATCGCCTCGTCGAGCAGTAGCCGCTAGTTATCACCCAATAATAAGCCTCGTAGCGGGCACATCAGGCCCGGTGGCCCGTTCAAGCGCATCTCGGGTCGCTCCTGCGCCTGAATCTCGCATAAAATAGGGTGCAAATCCCGAACCTCACTCCAATCGAGCTGCGCATAGAAAGGATATACCGTGACGGCCGCTGCTGCCTCAGAACATCGCCCGCTCCTCCGAATAGCGATTGTTAGCTACCACTCTCCCCGGGACGAGCTAGCCCACGCGCTGGGCTCTGTGGCAAGCGCGCTGCGGGTACTGAAAACAGCCGCTACGCCCACACAAGACGAGACCTTCGCCGAGATCCTGCTCATCGATAACAGCGAGGATGGACAGCTACGCCTGAATCAATTTGCTGACTTGAGCGTCCCCCTGGGTGAACTGAATACCGAGCTGCGCCTGATTCAGGGGCAGGGCAATGTGGGCTATGGCGCAGCCCAGAACCTTGCCCTGGTCAATTCAAGAGCACGGTTTCATTTGATCATGAATCCAGATGTCGTCGTCGCTGACGAGGCGCTTAAAAATGGCATCGATTACCTGCAGCAGAATCCCGATGTGGCTGTGCTCAGCCCCTCAGCCAGTGATAGCAACGGTGCGAAACAATATCTGTGTAAGCAATACCCGTCACTGCTCAATTTCTTTCTGCGTGGGTTTATGCCTGGCGTTGTTCAGGCCTTGTTCCAGCACAGGCTTGCCCATTATGAAATGCGCTCGCTCCGCGAGGACCAGCCGAGCAAGGGCATCCCGATTATCAGCGGTTGCTTCATGCTGGGCCGCACCCGTACTCTGCAGGAAGTACATGGATTCGATGAGCGCTATTTCCTGTATTTCGAGGATTTCGACCTCTCCATGCGCCTGAACAGGCACCGCACGCTGGCCTATCTACCCACCATGCACATCATTCACAATGGGGGCAACGCTGCCGGCAAGGGGTCCAGACATATAGGTCTGTTCGTTCGCTCGGCCAGGCACTTCTTTAGCACCTGGGGCTGGCGATTGTTTTGAGCGACTCCAATCCCAAGGAAAACGACGTCATGCCATCATGTGCTGGAACCGTCACTTCACCAGATCACAGGCCCAAAGAAGGCGACCTGGCACTGGTCACTGGAGCCACTGGATTCATCGGTCGACACCTGGTGCGCAAGCTAGTTGAGTCTGGCTGGCGAGTGCGGGCCCTGGTGAGAAAGGAAGACGAGTCGGGTTTGCTGGATCGCTGTGAGCAATGGCTGGGAACCTTGCAGGATCAGCAGACCCTGGCTACAGCCTGTGAGGGGGTGGACGTCGTCTTTCACCTGGCCGGAATCGCCCATGCTGGAATAGGTGACAGTAACGCGCTGGATTCGGTGAACGTGGAAGGAACACGCAAGTTGGTTGCGGCCAGCCAGCAACAGCGAGTACCGAGATTCATTTTCTTCTCCAGTATTCTGGCCGCCACCCCCGATGAGTCAGCTTATGCCGCGAGCAAGAAGCGGGCGGAGGTCCTGGTGCTTGAGGCGGCCAATGAAGGATTTCAGCCCGCTATCCTGCGACCGGTCAACGTCTATGGCGTCGGCATGCGCGGCAACATCGCAGGATTGATCAGGCGTATCCGCAAGGGGTCGCTGCCACCACTGCCGAAACTGCAAAACCCGGTGCCACTGGTCTCCGTGGACGACCTGGTGGAGGTCGCCTGCCGCGCCGCGCAAGCACCTGCCAGCGCCGGCCAGATCTATCCCGTTGGCGACGGCCAGTCCTATACCCCACTATCGCTGGAGAGCGCCATATACACGGCTCTGGGCCGAAAAAAGCCAGCCTGGCATACGCCTCGTATGGTATTCTTCCTAGCCTCCTTGCTGGCCCAGACGGCCAATAGCGTGGGGCTCTGGAAGAACGATCTGGGGCTCCGAACCTACCGCAATCTGGTGGGGGCGGGATCGCGTACTCCGGGGCAGGAAAAGAGACAGGAAGAGAGACAGGAACAGGGGGAGAACAGGGATGATTGCGAAAAAATCGCAGCTGAACTCGGCTACCGTCCGGTTCAGACATTTCAGGACGTTCTCCCACACATACTGGCTGCCATGGAGTCTTAGGCACTCTCTGCAGGCCAGTCTCAATGCATAAGCAGACACGCACGAAGCACAGCCAATGACGCAAGCCACTCATGCCACTCCCGCCACAAAGGGCATTATCCTCGCCGGAGGCACCGGTTCACGACTTCACCCCATGACCATCTCCGTGAGCAAGCAGCTCATGCCGGTCTACGATAAGCCCATGATCTATTACCCGCTGGCGACCCTGATGCAGGCGGGTATTCGGGAAATCCTGATCATCACCACCCCGGAAGACAGCGCCGCCTACCAGAATCTGTTGGGGGACGGTGCCGGTTGGGGTCTGTCTGTTCAGTATGCAGTACAGCCCAGGCCCGAGGGTCTGGCACAGGCCTTCATCATCGGTGAAGAGTTCGTCGGCGACAGCCGGGTCTGTCTGATACTGGGTGACAACATCTTCTACGGTAACGACATCGAGGATACCCTCAAGGCGGCGGTGGAACAGAAAGAGGGTGCCAGCGTGTTTGCCTACTACGTGACCGATCCCGAACGCTATGGTGTGGTGACCCTGGATAAGAATAACAATGCCATCGACCTGGAAGAGAAGCCAGCACAGCCTAAATCCCACTATGCCGTGACGGGCTTGTACATGTATGACAACGAGGTCGTGGAGATCGCGAAGAACATCAAACCCTCAGCCCGGGGCGAACTCGAAATCACCGACGTGAACAAGGTGTACCTGGAGCGCAAGAAATTGAAGGTTGCCCTGTTTGATCGGGGCACCGCCTGGCTGGATACCGGTACCATTCAATCCCTCCTCGATGCGGCCAATTTCATCCGCGTACTCGAGGAACGGCAGGGCCTGAAGATCGGCTGTCCGGAAGAGATCGCCTACCGGCAGGGCTTTATCGACGCCGAGCAACTGAAGGAGCTCGCCCGTAAACTGGACAAGAGTGGCTACGGCGAATACCTGCTGGAATTACTGCGCCAGTCCTGACCCTGATTACAGGCTGCTCATCCCATGATCATAACCCCTACCGCCATCCCCGATGTCCTGCTGCTGGAACCCGCCGTGCATGGCGACGAGCGGGGCTATTTCATGGAGACGTTTCGGCGTAGTCATTTTCTGGAGCGGGGGATCGACTTCGATTTCGTGCAGGACAACCAGAGTCGTTCGGTGCAGGGCACCCTGCGCGGGCTGCACTACCAAAGGGAGTTTCCCCAGGGCAAGCTGGCCCGGGCCCTGTCTGGTGAACTGTTCGACGTGGCAGTAGACATCCGCAAGTCATCACCCACCTTTGGGCAATGGGTAGGCGTGGTGCTGTCCGGCGAGAACAAGCGGCAGTTGTGGATACCGCCGGGCTTCGCGCACGGCTTCTATGTGATCAGTGAATCGGCGGAACTCAGTTACAAGTGCACCGAGTACTACCATCCCGAAGACGACCACAGCATTCTCTGGAACGACCCGGACATTGGCATTGAATGGCCCCTCATCGATGCTGAACCACTACTTTCCGGTAAAGACAGGCAGGCCTCGACGCTTGCCAGCGCCACGCTATTCCCATGACAGGCAGAGTGCTTCTCACCGGCGCCAGCGGTCAGCTTGGGCAGAGCTTTTGCCAGTTCTGGGATTCGGCTGAGCAAGATCAGGCGTGGCAGCTTGTCGCCCTGGGCAGGGACGAATTCGACCTGACCGACGAACAGGGGATGCTCACAGCTCTCGAAACCCGCCAGCCCGACATCCTGCTCAACGCCGCGGCCTACACTGCCGTGGACGGGGCGGAGACTGACAGTGCTACGGCATTCCAGGTCAACGCCTCGGCCGTGGACACCATGGCGCGTTGGTGCCAACAGCACGCTGCCCGCATGATTCATGTCTCCACCGACTTCGTCTTCGACGGTAAGGCAACAAGGCCCTACCAGCCGGAGCATGCAACCGCGCCCCTGGGGGTCTACGGAACCAGTAAACGGGAAGGTGAAAAGCGCTTGCTGGAAGCCTTGCCTGCTGCAACCATCGTCCGCACCTCCTGGCTCTATTCCGAGTATGGTCACAATTTTGTGAAGACCATGCTGCGATTGATGCGCGAGAAAGACAGCCTCGGCATCGTGGACGACCAACGCGGGTCACCCACGTCTACCCATTCCCTGGCCAGGCTGCTGCACACCCTGGTTACAGAAGAGTGTCCCGCGGGTATTTATCACTGGAACGATGGCGCAGACATAAGCTGGTACGCATTCGCCCAGGCGATTCAGCGACAGGGACTGGCCTGTGGCCTGTTGCATAAGGCCATTCCCCTGCATCCACTGACCACGGCAGACTACCCGACGCCCGCAACGCGCCCGGCCTATAGTGTGATGGACAGAAGCAAGGCGCTCGACCTCAAGGGTGTGGAAGCATCAAATTGGGAAGTCGAACTACGCAGAGTGATAGACGCTCTCGCAATGAATTGAACAGAAGGGAAAATGACGATGAAAAGTTTACTGGTGACGGGAGCGGCAGGTTTCATAGGCTCCAATTTTGTTCACTATTGGTTGCAGGAGAATCCGGATGACAGGGTCGTTGTCCTGGATGCGCTGACCTACGCCGGGAATAAAAACAATCTGATAGATTTGTTGTCAGACTCCAGATTCAGTTTCGTACAGGGCTCCGTGTGCGACCAGCCACTCATCGAAAAACTGTTGGCCCAGCATCAGGTGGATACCCTCGTGCATTTTGCCGCGGAGAGTCATGTCGACCGTTCCATCACCGGTCCGGATGCCTTCATAGACACCAATATCGTCGGCACCCATAGCCTGCTCAAGGCTGCGAAGAACGTGTGGCTGGATGAAGCCAACGTGACCGACCATCTGTTCCATCACGTTTCTACCGATGAGGTATATGGCACCCTGGCCGCAGACGATCCGGCCTTCAGTGAAACCACACCCTACGCACCCAACTCACCCTACGCGGCGAGCAAGGCCTCTTCCGACCACCTGGTAAGAGCCTACCACCATACCTATGGACTAAAGGTAACCACCAGTAACTGTTCCAACAACTACGGGCCTTTCCATTTTCCCGAGAAGCTGATCCCCCTCTGCCTGTTGAATATACTCAATGGCAAACCCCTGCCCATTTACGGTGACGGTCAACAGATCCGGGACTGGCTCTTCGTCGACGACCACAGCCGCGGCATCGAATTGATCATCAAGCAGGGCAGGCATGGTGAGACCTACAATATCGGCGGCAACAACGAATGGGCCAACATCGACGTGGTAAAACTGCTTTGTGCGATAGTGGATGAGCGATTCGCGGCAGATGCCAGCCTTGCCAGCCGCTTCCCCAAATCACCCTGTGCCCGCGCTGAAAAAGCCGAATCCCTGATCACCTTCGTCAAGGACCGCCCGGGCCACGATACGCGCTACGCGATCGACGCACAGAAGATAATGGGGGAGCTGGGCTATCAACCCCTGGAAGACTTCGAGTCAGGACTGAATCGCACCGTGGACTGGTACCTGGCCAATGAGCCGTGGTGGCAGGCGATTCTTGATGGGTCTTATCGGGACTAAGCATCTGCTGCAAGTCACCTGATTTCCGCGGAAATTACGCAATTTCTTTTTTGTTAACTATAGTTGACAGCTCCCCAGTTGTGAACTATGGTTAACATTGTATCAACTACGCACTACTCATCTTTTCGATTCCTGGTTTCGTAAACTGCGGGACAAAAAGGCCCGTGCACGAATTCAGGTACGGCTAGACCGCCTGGAGTTGGGAAATTTAGGCGATGTTGCCCCGGTTGGTTCGAGTGTAAGTGAACTCCGAATTGATTACGGACCGGGATATCGAGTGTATATCACTCGGAGATCGCAGTTTTTGATCATCTTGCTTGCGGGTGGCAACAAGGCTACGCAGGTCAAAGATATTGCTCTGGCTAAACGATTGGCGAAGCAACTCGGGAAATGAAAAATGCCTTTAAAGACCAGGCGCTGGGATTCGGCGCAGCAACTTAAAACTGACGAAGATATTCTTAACTATCTGGAGGCCGTTGTGGAAGAGGGTGGCGATGATCCGGCCTTCATATTACATGCTCTCGGCGTGATCGCACGTGCGAGAAACATGAGTCAATTGGCTCGTGACACAGGCTTGTCCCGCGAAGGAATATACAAGGCACTATCTAAAGATGGAAACCCCACCTTTGCAACGGTCGCGAAAATCGCAAGAGCCTTGGGATTACAATTAAAGTTTGAGTCTACCGTGAATTTGTGAGATTCAACAAAAATTTCCAAGTTCTATGGCGCATCTGATCAGAAATTCAGACGGATTCTCGCCACCGGAGGAATATTAGCCCAATATTTCCCTTCGCTGTTATGCAGCCTGAATGAATACCGTGCAGTGTCATAGATAATTTCCAAATGCCAAAATACAAATACACAGAATATTTCGAGAATGAAGTACTACGGAAGCGTCCTTATTTGCGCAAGGAATGGTGCGAATTTACCATCGATAATGCTGTAAAATCGGAACCTCAGGAACACAACCGATATCGATATTGGGCTAAAATCCCCGAACTGGGCGATCGTTACTTGAGAGTTGTGACGCTTGACGACCGAACCACAATACACAATGCATTTCCAGATAGAGGATTTAAATCATGAAGCTAAATTACTATCCAGACACTGATTCTCTTTACATAGATTTATCCGAGCGAACCAGCACTGAAAGCAGAGAAATCTCAGAGGGGGTGGTTCTTGACTACGATGAAAACGGAAAGCTTGTTGGAATAGATATCGATAATGCGAAGAACAACATTTCACTCGATAGAACTATTTTGAGCAAGTTACCAGGGATAGTCGAAACGGCGGCTGCATAACAAACGCTTTCAAAGTGATGCGGCATGCCGAGCACTGGAAGTGAGCGTTCAATAGGCCAACTTTTCTAGGCAAAGGTCATGCCTTGATGAACGAGAGCAGCAATTACATAAAGATTATCGAATGGAGTGGCGACGATCAGTGCTATATCGGTAGTGCGCCTGGTCTGGTTCTAGGTGGTTGCCACGGAGATGATGAGCAGGCGGTATTCGCAGAACTTTGTCAGATAGTTGAAGAAGAAATCCTCGAATATTGCAGGTCCGAAACGCCGCTGCCGCCCCAACAGAAAACAGGGGAATTACCAGCAAGCTGCAATCACTAATTTGAACTCGCAATTTACTCATAAGACATGAGCAGAAAATACTGCTCTTCCCCATTGGCGTACACCATCTTGAAATCCACCAGGCCATCGCCGTTCACGTCGGGAATCGTTGAAAAGCCGAGCGCGGTGGATTCCGGATGCTCTACTCGTCGAATCTGGTAGTCAGCCAACAAGGTGTATTCAGTGGCGCCCTGTATTCCGGCGAAAGTATCCAAAAGCGATGTTAGAACAATCACGCCATAGTCACGATGCACTACACTGCGTACATCGACGCGGGCATTTATCCTGGTAAGTGCTTCCTGGGCATTGACAGGCGCTGTCGTAAGAATCTGCTGTCGATAGTCGCTACCGTCCTTGAAAGTCACGGCGATCATTGTCTCATCAGGAAATAATGGATGAGCAATCAGCCGTGTGCTCTCTGCCGTGGCATCGCTGATGGTCGCTACCCCCAGCGGGCGAAAATGCCAGCGGTCATAGAATGAGTTGTTAATCACCAGCTCGCCATTTTCGTCACGCTCGAAGGGGGCTGGGCCTTGATCAACCTGCACCGTGATGTTCCCGTTCTCGGTAACGGTGAGTTCCGGTAGCTCAACCTCGGTAAGTGCATCCTGGAATGTGGACAGGCCACCGAGAGCAGGTTGTACGTCTACAGTAATGTCCTGACTGGTGATGAAGTGAGCGCTGTGATCACTCTCAATCAATACCAGGGGTTTCGATCCCGGATCATTGCGCCTGACAGCAACGGGATAGAAATAGAACTTGTCGGTGCCCAGAAGAATTTCCATCACACCGGAAGTAGGCTGTTCGGCTGAGACTTCGCCAATCTCCAGCACGGGAATGCTGTTGATGATTTCCAGATAGGTACTCTCGGCGTCCATTACGCTGGTCTTTTTCAGATCCACCAGAGGCGGGCGGGTAATAGTCGGGGACTGTAGTTCAATCACATCCAGCGAAGGCGTAAAGTCGCTGTCGCTGTCGGTGATAGTCAGGGTCGCTGTCTTGTCTGCACCGAGAATCGCACCACCGGAAATAGCCGACAGGCTAAGAGTCAGCGATTCAGAGAGTTCCGCGAGATCATCATCAAGTACGGTAAGAGGCACGGACGCGCTGCTAACCCCATCAGCGAAACTGACCGTGAGATCCAGGGCGTCATAGTCGCTTCCGCTCTTGGCGGTGTCATCGGCAGTCTTGAGTGTAATAGCTACAGCGCCATTTGTGCCGTTCACCCGGTTGATCGTAATGGTGGCTGTACCATCGGATTCATCCGCCGTAAAACTGGTTTGTGCAAACTGGAGTGTCCCCTCTTCATAGTCCGTAATGGTAATGGTGGTGCTGCCAATAGCTCCCACGGTGTCCCCAGTGGGATTCTGCAATTCAAGGGTGAACGTCTCATCTCCCTCGGTTGTGGGGTCGTCGGTAATGGAGATATTCACAGTCTTGGGATCAGAATCACCTCCGGTCCAGGTCAGGGCGGTGGAAACCGCCTTGAAATCATTTCCTGCAGTCGCGGTCCCTTCTATAGATTTGACGGTGACGCCCGCTGCAGACCCGACAGTACCGGAGCGGGCCACGGTGATCTGGAGGGTGGATCCGTTCTCGGAGACTGAGTAGCTCGCCAGGGCGAACTGCAGCTCACCGGCCAGCAGCATTGGGCTGACCGCCCCCCAGAGCAGGCAGTACAGGGCTTTGTTGATAATCGGGATGCGCACCGCATATTCTCCGGGAACTTATAGGCTATACATTAACGATAGATTAGGATTACAGAATTGCTAGCCCGGTTGTAAACGCCAGGCCCTTGAATTCGTTGAACTAAAATGAGGCGATATACTGGTCAGGAACTGATCAGAATCTGGATTTTGAGAATGCGATCCACACTATTGCAGGCATTGGCTACCGCAGTGATTCTCCTCGTGAGTAATGCTGCTACGGCCTTTGATATCAGCGGTTCCAAATGGCTGAGAGCCAAGGCGGACTTCTATGTGGACATGGAAGGCATCTCCGGAACACAGATCAGTTGGAACGACGCTTTCATCGCCGCCATGAATGCCTGGTCAGAGCAGTCGATTTTCGACTTTACACTGGTTGAGGAAAACTTCGACCCTTGCCTCTTCGACGGTCGCAGCAGTGTGGACTTCGCTGCCAATTACTGCGGTACCGAGTTCGGTTCGAATACCCTCGCCATAACGGTACGTCGCTTCGCCGGACAAACTCTGGGCCCGAATCGAATTACCGAGGCAGACATCATCGTGAACGACTCGATCGAGTTCAATGTTTACGATGGTCCCCTGGTCCAATTTGGAATTCCGGGCCTCGATTTTGGCCGGGTGGCACTGCATGAGTTGGGGCATGTAATCGGGCTGGATCATGAATCGAGTAATAAAGCCATCATGGCACCCAGTATTGGCAATCTGTTTGAACTACAGGAAGACGATATCAATGGTGTCACGGCACTCTACAGCGGGCTGGATGCCTGTGAAGTAAAACTGCTGGCCTTTGGTGCCAGCAGCAATGGTTTGGGTGGTAACGACTGTACAGTGAGAGAGCTGACGGTGGGGGGCACAGATGAGAGTTTCCTCGACCTCTATCAGTTCCAGATCGGCCAGGCCACAGACTTCGAATTCAACGTCGAATCCGACGTACTGGATGCCGTCCTGATCATTGCCACAACTGATCTGGAATTTCTCGCACTCGATTTCGACGCCAGCGACCAATGCGGCTCGAGCCTGAAGACAAGCCTGGATCCCGGGAGCTACTTCCTCATCGTCAATACATTCGACGAGCCGGTGAAGGATGACTGTGGAGTCACGGGTACCTATAAGCTCAGGGCTGACTATAGTGCCAGCGGCAAGCCCTCCATGGGCACGAGTACAAGCCTGTTAGGGAGTACGAATCTGGCACGCTATTCAGGTGGGATCAGCAAAGACGGTGGGGTGACCTATAGCAACGTGTTTACACCCGATGACTCACTGCAGATCGAGGCCGAAATAACCACCGATATTCGTCACCGCGGAAAGGACGGATTTCTGGTTGTGGCTGCACTGCTGGAAAACCAGATCCTGATGCTGAACGAGCAGGGTGAGTTTGTCGAAGTGGGGCTCAACCCCGATCCAATCGTGCGGTTTGCCAGTAAGCCACTGCAGGCCATTGAGCCCCTGTCTATCGCTACCGATCTCGTACCTGGCGCTCTGGGTATCGACGAGATCGAGGCTAACATCGTGGTGGGCTACGGCCTGGATTCAGATCCACAGGATATTTTCTATCACCTGGTACCCCTCAACCTTACCGTACGGCCGTTGGTGAGTGGTGGCGGCTAGCCGCGAATAATCGACAATATATTGCCATTTTCTTGGCTTTTCGCACGCTACAATTACTGTATAATTCGCCTGCAAAATTCAGGTGGTCAAGAGAACCTGAGTAGCCTCAAGCCGACTATTGCTGGCTTCGGGCAGCGCGAATACCATTCGATCCCGGTCAGTTAATTAGCCGCATCAAGCGTTTCAGAGAATGTTTTCTCTGTCCCGGCTACGCTGTCTGGAAAAAGCCTTGGGTCGATGATGAAAGCAGATGAATCGGCCTGGCGAATTCAGCAACCATTAATTTGCAAGACCGGAAAATCTGGAAAGTATTAAGCGACAAAATCCAAATTGGGTATTTCAAACATGTTTTCAAAGCGTTCCATATCCGTACTCACCCTGGCCTTGCTGGCATTGGCAGCGCCTCTCTCGAGTCTTGCACAATCAGTAGCCGATAATATTCGCCCAGTGGGCCAGGTCTGTCTTGCCGGACAGCCATGCGTAGGCACATCCGGAAATACCGCGGGATCATCCAGCCCGGCGGCAACCGTGGTAGAGACGGTAGTTGAAGTCGTCGAAGAGGTTGCCGACACAGCCGTAGCGGCGGCAGCAACCGTGGCTGCAGCAGACAGTGATTTCGATCCAGCGGCCACTTACCAAATGAATTGTTTTGCCTGCCACGGCACTGGCGCAGCGGGTGCACCACAACCCGGAGACGCGGATGCCTGGGAAGAGCGCATGGCCAAGGGCATGGACGCAGTTATGGCTAACGTCATTAATGGCATCAATGCCATGCCGGCTCGTGGAATCTGCATGAGCTGCAGTGATGAAAATTTGCGCGCCGTAGTGGAATACATGCTCGCGCAATAGGCGCTGACGCTGGAAAAAGCAGCACAAAGGACAACAAGAAGCGAACACAGTTCGCCGAACCCAACGACTAATTCAGTACAAGTTTTCAAGACTTTGAAGAAAAGGAGCTAGAACGTGTTAAACAAGATGATGAAAACCAGCCTCGTTGTTATGGCGGCAGTCTTTGCCACAATGAGCACAGCCGATGAATCACAACCTATCCAGCTCGCGCAGCTGAGTGAAGGCTTCGATGCCCAGACCAAATACATGGCATCATGCTTTGCCTGCCACAGCACTGGCGCTGCTGGTGCACCTAAAGTGGGTGCCGGAAACGCCGCTGCATGGGACGCGCGCCTCGAGAAAGGTCTGGACGCCGTTGTTGCCAATGCCATCAATGGACTGAACACCATGCCTGCCAAAGGCCTGTGTTTCGATTGCACCGACGCTGACCTGCGTGCCATCGTGGAATACATGATCGAATCCAGCAAGTAAGTCTCACGATTGCTGATCAAGGAAATGGGCTCTTAGGAGCCCATTTTTTTCTCTTCGCAGATTTCTCGTTGAGAATGGAAAATAAGGACAGATTTATTTTTCAAGAAAAATAAATCTGTCCCTATTTTCTCCTTCTTCCCAAGTCTGCACTTGCGCAGCCTTAATCTCAGGGAAACCAATCAAGCAAACAGCGTAACACCCACCAGCACACCTCTTGTCCGGCACGACCAAACCCATAAGGAAAGCTCTGGCTTAATGGGCGCGATAATCAGAACCTCATCACGATTCCCGGAAGTATCGAATGAACCTTTTTCGCCCATGATTTGTAAAAGTCAGTGAAACTGGTCTATTCCTGTGTAGCCAGATTGAATATCCCTGATATACCAAAACGGATTGTCACAGGAACAAGGATGTCTCTTGCCAGAGTGTACTCTCGCGTCATGCTGGGAGTGGATGCTATTGAGGTCTGCGTGGAGGCCCATCTCTCCAGTGGCCTCCCGGGATTCGCTATCGTCGGGATGCCGGAAACTACCGTGCGGGAAAGCAAGGAGAGGGTACGCTCCGCCATCATCAATAGCGGACTGGAATTCCCTGATGGGCGCATCACGGTAAACCTCGCTCCGGCAGACCTGCCAAAGTCGGGCGCACAATTTGATCTGGCTATCGCCCTTGGAATACTGCAGGCATCCTGTCAGATACCCAATGATTGTTTGGACAACATCGAGATAATGGGAGAGCTGGCACTTCAGGGAGAGGTGCGCGGTATTCAGGGTGCTGTGCCAGCTATCCTGGCAGCACGCAAGTTAAAAAGGGAAATCATTCTTCCTGCGGCTAATGCTGCCGAAGCAGATCTCGTAGGCTACGAAAGAATCGGTATAGTCAGTGCCCTCACAGACTATCTTGAGCATGTACGGACAGGAAAGGATCTGAAGCGGTCAAATGGGAAGCATGGGCCACTCAACCCAATGGATAAAACGCCTGCAGGCTTCCTCCACGTCAAGGGGCAACTGTTCGCCAGGCGTGCCGTAGAACTGGCAGCGGCGGGGAGTCACAATCTGCTGATGATAGGGCCACCCGGATGTGGCAAGACCCTGTTGGCGAACAACCTGATCAAGCTACTCCCTCCTCTGGGGGAACAGCACGCGATGGAAGTGGCCGCCATTCGCTCGGTGGCAGGTGAGTCCATCGATGCCTGCCATATTACGCGGCCACCAATGCGCAGCCCCCATCATTCGGCGACTCATGTCGCCCTGGTAGGAGGAGGTAACAGGGTCAACCCGGGCGAGATCAGCCTGGCCCATCGGGGAGTCCTGTTCCTCGATGAATTCACGGAGTTCAAACCCTCCACTTTGGACGCGCTGCGCGAACCAATTGAGAATGGTGAGATCACGGTTAGTCGCGCCAACTATCGGGTGAAATTCCCTGCGCGGTTCCAGTTGGTCGCGGCCATGAACCCCTGTCCCTGCGGCAATGCATCCGACACCCGACGCGAGTGCCGTTGCAGCAGCGACCGAGTATCCCGCTATCTGGGAAGGCTCTCGGGTCCGCTGCTGGACCGCATGGACCTGTTGGTGGAACTTCCTTCTCTGACCCAGGCCGAATTGCTGGAGCGGGGACAGGATAATGATGACCAGTCACGCTGGATCCAGGCCGCTGCCGCGATTCAACGCTGCAGGCAGATCCAGATACAACGGGCCGGGAAATTGAACAATGAATTGCACGGCGACGAACTCACCATGCATTGTGGCCTGACAACACCGTTGAGAAAGTTACTGGCTACAACCATGGACCAGCTGGGTATGTCAGCGAGGGCGGTACACAGGGTAATCAAGGTAGCCCGAACCATTGCAGATTACGAAGAATCGCAAGAGATTGGCAGGACCCACCTGCTGGAGGCGATCTCCTACCGTAGAAGCCGCTGTGTACAGAAGTTGGGCAACCTTTGAATGGGCTAGTCAGCTGCTCCATCGGCCGACGACTCTATAGCGTTCAATCGGGCTTCCATGGCGGATAGAGTCCTCTCGAGCTCAGCGATGCGCTGCTCCGCTCTCTCCAGCGCCCGGGTCTGCACCTCGAAGTCATCCCTGGTGAGCACGTCCAGATCCTGCAGGGACTTCTTCAATACCTGCTCCATTCTGGTGCGTGCGTCATCTCGCAGGTCCTCGGCCATGGGTACGATTTTCGCGAGTCGCTCGCTTAAATCCTTCAATATCTGATTGTCTACCATATTTTCCAGCTTTCACTTGTCTGCAGCGGTGGATTCGCGGCCATTTTAACATTTCTGCCGAGGACTTCGGGCGGCATTTACCCGCGGCCATGCACATTATTGGTGCGTTCCCCGTTTTTACGCACTCCCACAGATCAATTTCCCGCCCCGCACAGTGCCGCGTCCTGCTTCATTTCCCTTATCGAGCTCTATCTCATTGAAATAAATCGCAAAAATACTTGTGGCACGGCCCATGCATAGAGGGTTTTGAAATTCATAGGTGTAGAGAAGCGGTAAGAGTCAACGCAATACACAGGCTCAAGCCGCACAACGCGCACAAGAAGTTTGCAGGAAAGTTAGCAATTAAGGGTGCGTCGCCTTAATCAACCAAGGAGCGAAAGAATGAAGTTAGTCACGGCTATTATCAAGCCATTCAGATTGGACGACGTCCGTGAAGCGCTTTCTGAAATAGGAGTGCAAGGGATAACCGTTACCGAAGTGAAGGGTTTTGGCAGGCAGAAGGGCCACACCGAACTGTATCGCGGTGCGGAATACGTAGTGGATTTTCTTCCGAAGGTAAAGCTGGAGATCGCGATTGGCGAGAGCCTGCTGGAGCAAACCCTCGAGGCAATCACAAAGGCAGCCAATACGGGCAAGATCGGCGACGGCAAGATTTTCGTCACTGAGCTGGCTCAGATCATACGTATACGTACTGGCGAAACAGGGGAAGAAGCGGTCTAGGGCTGCTGGCAAGAATCAATAATTCAGTGGTCATCACACGAGGCCACTAACGGAGGTAAAGGTGGAAAACCAAATTTTTGAATTACAGTACGCAATGGATACGTTCTATTTCCTGATCTGTGGCGCACTGGTCATGTGGATGGCCGCGGGCTTCGCGATGTTGGAAGCCGGGCTGGTCCGTAGCAAGAACACAACCGAGATCTTAACCAAGAACGTCGCGCTGTTTGCGATAGCTTGTACCATGTATCTGGTTTGTGGCTATCAGTTCATGTACGACGGCGGCTACTTCCTGTCAGGTGTAACAACAGTTGCCCAGATGGATGATGCAGCAATCGCCCAGGTACTTGCCGATTCTGCTGAGGAAGGTTTCGACGGCGGTTCAGTATACTCTGGCGCATCTGACTTCTTCTTCCAGGTTGTATTCGTGGCAACCGCTATGTCCATCGTTTCCGGTGCTGTGGCCGAGCGTATGAAGCTCTGGGCTTTCCTGGCATTCGCGATCGTAATGACTGGCGTCATCTACCCGATTGAAGGCGGCTGGACATGGGGTGGCAAGTCAGTATTCGGTATGTTCGAACTGAGCTACTCCGACTATGCGGGCTCAGGCATTGTGCACCTGGCAGGTGCAGCAGCAGCTCTGGCCGGTGTATTGCTCCTCGGCCCACGTAAGGGTAAATACAACGCGCAGACAGGCGCCGTACAACCGATTCCTGGTGCCAACCTGCCCCTGGCTACTCTCGGTACCTTCATCCTGTGGATGGGCTGGTTCGGTTTCAACGGCGGTTCAACCCTGAAGCTGGGTGGCATCGCCGTAGCCAACGAAGTTGCGAACGTATTCCTGAATACCAACGCAGCAGCAGCCGGCGGCCTTATTGCAGCCCTGATCACTGCTCGCATACTGTTTGGCAAGGCTGACCTGACAATGGCTCTCAACGGCGCACTTGCCGGCCTGGTTGCCATCACAGCCGAGCCTGCAGATCCCTCTCCACTACTGGCCACCATCATCGGTGCCATGGGTGGCGTGATTGTGGTATTCAGCATCATTACCCTGGACAAGCTGAAGATCGATGATCCTGTGGGTGCGATCTCAGTACACGGCACAGTAGGTATCTTCGGTATCTTTGCAGTACTGCTTTCCGACGGTGATGCAACATTCGGCGGCCAGCTTATCGGTATGCTGACCATCTTCATCTGGGTATTCGCAACCAGCCTCATCGTCTGGTTCGCCATCAAGGCCATCATGGGTGTCCGGGTTTCCGAGGAAGAGGAATCAGAAGGTGTGGATCTCTCCGAGTGCGGAATGGAAGCCTACCCAGAGTTTGTTACTCAGTAAGTAAACCTATTCAGGGGTGCCAGGCCAATAACCAAAACCTGGCACTCCATGAAACCAATCAACTCTCCCTTGAGAGCGGCAGCACAGAGTGCTCCCGCTCTTTTTTTCGGGATTGATAAAAGTGCGGCCCGGCCTGCGAGCACAGCTCGCAGTCGTTCGAACTGCGCTTGAAGCTAACGCTTCAAATACGCTTGCTCTCACCCCTGCACTTTTGCCTTGATCGTCGACGATCAAGGGCGCAGAGGCGCGACTCTGCTGATGATCGTCTCCTCGCGCCAGCTGCGCTGGCGGCCGCTCTCGGACGTCCTGTCCTTCGCGGCACCCAGCACATCCTGTGCTTTGTCGCCATCCCTGGCTCAAGTCGGGGCTTCGATCAGATAAGTGAGTCGAACTCACAACTCTCCCTTGAGGGCGGTAGCACAAAGTGCCACCGCCCTTTTTTTACGGTAAAAGCCCAGACTGCGAGCGTGGCTCGCGGCTTCAATGATCCGCAGCAAGCGCGGGGACAGGCCCCCTATCACTGTGCTCGATGTTTAGATTTCAAAAAACTGCCAACAAGTGTTAAGCATGCCCACTTATAACTAATTCGCATAATAAGTAAGAAAAATCCCCTAGCGGAATGGCGACGATGTTCTAGTCTATTTATCAGTTAACAACAGTGAGTTGACTGGAATAGAGGAACAACAATGCCAACCGAGAAGAAGGCCAGGAATTTCCATGGACAAGCAGAAGGCGCCGACGGCGTAGACCTGGAGTTTATTGGTAGCAAGGAAGAAAAAGCCGAGACCCGCAGTGTCACATCGAGGACTCGCCTGCGTAGTCAGGTAGAAGATGACATCGCCCGTTTTCTGCGGCAGGGTGGCGCAATCAATCACATCGCTCCCGATGTGACCGCTGACCCCCCCAAGAAAGCCCGAGAGCAACTACGGTAGCCGGGCAATCTAAAGTGGGCTAACTCCCGGAATCGGCGGGAAAAATCGCTGATTCCAGATTGTGAGAAAGCTCACAAGCCGGATTTCAAAAAGCGGGTAATCTTCACCGCATGCAGTCTCCCCAGATCAATGCCGCCACCGGCTACCTAATCGCACTGGACAGTCGAGATTTGCTCATTGGCATGTATGTCTGCGAGCTGGATTGTCCCTGGTCAGACACCCCGTTTCCGCTGGGTGGCTTTCATGTCAAGCGCGCGGAAGACATTCAGACCCTGCAGAAATTCTGCCGCCACGTAACAATCGATACCAATAAGGGCGCTGAGCCCGCCCGCCGCAAGCGCACGGATCTGACCATCCTGAGCAGCGCTCGACGTGCCGCGCCAATCGGGGCGACACTCAAGGTAAACCGGGATACCTATCCGGTTACTCATAGCATCAAGCAAATACTGGACAAGAGCAGTGCGGCCTACGAGGCCCTGCAGACACAGTTCCAGGCGACCTGTATCGCTGTCAGGGAAGGCAGGACGATGAACCTGCAACCGCTGGAGCCGCTTATCAAGGCGGTTGTAGATAGCCTGATTGCGAATCCTCAGGCACTTATCTGGCTGCTGTTCACCGACACCGTCGCCAGGTTTCCCAGCAGCTACTGCGTTCGTGCGGCGATCTGGGCGGCCATGCTGGGACGACAGGTAGGCCTGAAGCGCAACGATATCGAAATCCTGTTCCTCGGTACTCTGCTCTGCGACATTGGAATGAACCTGTTGCCAGAGCGCCTGGTCAACAAGCGCGGCCATTTCCGCAAGAAGGAATTCCTGGCCTATCGCAAGCATATCGAGTTTGGGCTGGAACTGTTGAGCCAGCATAGCCAGGCCGATGAACGTATTCTGCGTATAGTGCGCTGCCACCACGAGCGCCATGATGGACGTGGATTTCCGCGCAAGATCAAGGGCGATCAGATACCGTCCCTGGCACGTTATGCCAATCTCGCGTACTGCTTCGAGCGCCTGGTAGGCACCAATAGTGATAAACGCAAGTTCTCTCCGGCACAGGCCACTTCACGCCTGTACAAGCAACGGGTGATCAAGTTTCCGGAACAGCTGGTAGTGGAACTCATCCACGTACTGGGTATGTATCCCATAGGTACCCTGGTGGCGATCAATTCGGGTGAGTATGCGCTCGTATTGGACCAGAACGAGACCCAGCGCCTGAGCCCCAAGGTGGCACTACTGACCGATGCCGCAAGACAGCCCCTGAAGACACCGCAGGTAGTCGATCTGGCGCGTGATGATGAGAACAGCAATCGATGTATCGAACACGCGGTAAGCCTGGAACAATTTCCAATAGATCTCAGTGCCTACCGATTCGAATTTTTTGGTAAACGGATTGGGCTAGGCCCCCTGGCGATCCGCCTATAGAGAGCGGCAGGAGCGCATCCCCTAAGTTTGCGCGAATGCTTCTGCACACCCTTCGTACAAACCGCTACATATCACCATAGCGATTCTGCAGAATCGCGAGGGCGGCAATCGGTGCGGTTTCAGTACGCAGGATACGCGGACCCATGGTCGAGATGGCACAGCCCTGTTTCCTGGCCGACTGCAGTTCCCCTTCGGAAAATCCGCCCTCCGGACCAATAAAGAGGTGGATGTTGGCAATACCCTCAAGCCGGGAAAGATTACTATCGCCCCGGGGATCAAGCAGTACTGAAGAGCCATCGCAAGCTTCGAGACAAGGTGCAAACTCAACAGGTTCTGCAATGACCGGGACATCGAGGCGACCGCATTGCTCTGCTGCACTGATAGCAATCTTCTGCCAGTGCCTGAGCTTCTTCTCCACCCGTTCCCGGGGTTTGATACGAATGTCGCCGTGCTCGGAATAGAAGGGCCTGATTTCAAATACACCCAGTTCGACCGACTTCTGAATGCCGAAATCCATGCGATCACCACGAGAGATGCCAAGACAGAGAATGACTCTCAAGCCCGACTCCTGATGACTCGCAAGCTGCTCCTCAACGGACAGTTCCACGTCACTCTTTTTGATAGTGACTATTCGAGCTAAATACTCACCATCCCGCTGATTGAAGAGCGACACCCGGTCATCCGGCTTCATGCGGAGTACCGTGGCCACATGATGGGCACTCTCGGGAGGAAGTTTTACGAGCTGTCCGCCGCTCAGGGAGCCTGGGAAGTGAACCCGGGTAATCCGCATAGTGAGTCGCTCAGGGATAGAGAAAGTAAGATCGCTGAGGATACTACTTTCGCTGCGATAATGAGAGATTATTCCAGATCTGGCTTACGTTTTTCGACAGATTCATGGAATAGAAATGCAGGCCTGGCGCTCCGCCGTCGAGTAACTTCTCGCACAGCGAAGTAACAAATTCCAGCCCGAAGTCACGAAGCCCGTCGACGTCTTCGCCAAATTCGATGAGACGCTTGCCGAGCCACAGGGGAATCTCTGCACCGCATTTCGCACTGAAGCGGGACAGGTTCTCGTAGTTAGTGATTGGCATGATTCCCGGTACGATCGGAATCGTAATGCCTTTGTCGCGGCAGTAATCGACAAAATAGAAGTAGGCATCAGGATTATAGAAGTATTGGGTAATCGCAGAGTTGGCACCGGCATCGACTTTCTGCTTGAAGAAATCCACATCGCTGCGCAGGCTTCTCGCATCCGGGTGCACTTCCGGATAGCAGGCTACTTCGATATGAAAGTAGTCGCCAGTTTTCTCCCGCAGAAACTTGACCAGTTCGTTGGCGTAGCGATACTGCATGGAAGAGCCGCCACCAGAAGGAATGTCACCTCGCAATGCAACTATGCGCCTGATGCCGCCTTCCTTGTAACTGGCCAACAACTCCAGGACTTCATCTTCACTGGTGCCGCCGAAGGAGAGATGGGGTGCAACATCCGAACCCTGCTGCCGGTATTTAAGAACCAATTGCTGTGTACCAGCCCTGGTGCTACCACCGGCACCATAGGTAACGGAGAAGAAATCAGGCTGCAGTCTAGCCAACTCTTCGTGTACGACATCCAGTTTGGCTTCACCCTCCGCCGTACGCGGCGGATAAAACTCGATGCTGAATGATCTGGAAGAATTCTCTGCAGCCATGATTGCGTCCTGCTAGCCTGGTTCCTGAAGTCTTAGTACTTGTAGCTGTCGGTCTTGTAGGGACCGTCTACGTTTACGTGGATATACTTTGCCTGCTCGTCGGTCAGACGGGTAAGCACACCGCCGAAGCCCTGAACCATCAGTGCAGCCACTTCTTCATCCAGGTGCTTGGGCAATACTTCCACGGAAACACTGGACTTCTTGAAGTCTTCAGAGAGGTCGGCAAATTTCCTTTCATACAAGTACATCTGTGCCAGCACCTGGTTGGCAAATGAGCCATCCATGATTCGCGAAGGGTGACCGGTAGCATTACCCAGGTTGATCAGTCGACCCTCTGACAACAGGATCAGGTAATCGTCCTGGTTTTCCACGCCACTGCGGTAGATCTTGTGCACCTGTGGCTTTACTTCTTCCCAGACCCAATTCTTGCGCATGTACTTGGTGTCGATCTCGTTGTCGAAGTGACCAATGTTACAGACGATAGCGCCAGCCTTGATGCTATCCAGCATGAAGCGGTCACAGACGTCCACATTACCGGTAGTGGTAACGATCAGGTCCAGTTTGCCCATCAGGTTCTTGTCGATGGAGGATGCGTCTTTCTTGTTCTCACCGTTGATATAGGGTGATACAACTTCATATCCATCCATACAGGCCTGCATGGCACAGATAGGATCGATCTCGGAGATCTTTACGATCATGCCTTCCTGACGCAGGCTCTGGGCGGAACCCTTGCCCACATCACCATAGCCAACGACCAGGGCATGCTTCCCGGACAGCAACATATCGGTGCCGCGCTTGATGCCATCGTTCAGGCTGTGGCGACAACCGTACTTGTTGTCGTTCTTGGACTTGGTCACCGAGTCATTGACGTTGATGGCTGGCACTTTCAGCTCGCCATCTGCGAGCATCTCCAGCAGACGATGTACGCCTGTGGTGGTCTCTTCGGTTATACCGTGGATGTGGTTCAGCATCTGTGGATACTTGTCATGCACCATGGCAGTGAGATCACCACCATCGTCCAGGATCATATTGGCGTCCCAGGGCTTGCCGTCCTTGAGGATAGTCTGCTCGATACACCATTCACCTTCCTCTTCTGTCTGGCCTTTCCAGGCGTAGACGGCGATACCCTGTGCAGCAATCGCAGCCGCAGCGTGGTCCTGGGTAGAGAAAATGTTGCATGAGGACCAGCGTACTTCCGCTCCCAGAGCCACCAGGGTTTCAATCAATACAGCGGTCTGTACCGTCATATGGATACAGCCGAGAATCTTGGCATTAGCCAGGGGTTTCTCTTCCGCGTATTTGCTGCGCAGTGACATCAGTGCTGGCATTTCTCTCTCGGCCAGGGTGATTTCCCGGCGGCCAAAGTCGGCCAGGCTAATATCTGCAACCTTGTAGTCACGCAAGCTGGTTACGTTGTCTTCAGCAGTATTCGTACTCATCGTTCGCTCCCAAATAAATTCTGTTAAACACCGGCGTCAGCTTTAAGCGCTTCAGCCTTGTCGGTTTTCTCCCAGGTGAAATTCGCTTCTTCCCGTCCGAAGTGGCCATAGGCAGCCGTGTCGCGGTAGATCGGTCGCAACAGATCCAGCATGGCAATCAGGCCCTTGGGTCGAAGTTCGAAGTGTCGTCGCACCAGCTCCACGATCTTGCTGTCTTCGATCTTGCCGGTACCAAAGGTCTCCACGCTTACCGAAGTCGGCTCGGCTACACCGATAGCGTAGGAAAGCTGGATCTCGCAACGGTCGGCGATGCCAGCGGCGACGATGTTCTTCGCTACATAGCGGGCAAGATAGGCAGCAGAGCGGTCCACCTTGGATGGATCCTTGCCAGAGAATGCTCCGCCACCATGCCGTGCCATACCACCGTAAGTGTCCACGATGATTTTGCGGCCGGTCAGGCCACAGTCGCCATGTGGGCCGCCGATGACGAAGCGTCCGGTCGGATTGATAAAGTACTTGGTGTCAGCACTGATCCACTCGGCGGGTAACACCGGCTTGATGATTTCTTCCATAACAGCCTCCCGCAGGTCTGTCAGGCTAATCTCGTCGCGGTGCTGTGTGGAAAGCACAACGGCATCAATGCCAACTGGCTTGCCGTCGACATAGCGGAAAGTAATCTGGCTCTTGGCGTCCGGCTCCAGCCACTTCAGTGTGCCATTCTTGCGCACCTCGGACTGCTTCTTCACCAGCAGATGAGAGTAATGAATCGGCGCAGGCATCAACAGCTCTGTCTCGTTGGTGGCATAACCGAACATCAGGCCCTGGTCACCGGCACCCTGTTCGTGATCGTCTGAGTCATCGACTCCCATGGCGATATCGGGAGACTGGCTGCCGATCGCATTCAGCACTGCACAGGTATTGGCATCGAAGCCGCTTTCTGAGTGGTTGTAGCCGATGTCGTTGACCACACCACGCACGATGTTTTCAACATCCACATAAGCCTCTGTGGTTATTTCGCCAGCGACGATAACCATGCCGGTCTTGACCATGGTCTCGCAGGCGACTCGGGATTTCTTGTCCTTTGCCAGCAGTGCGTCAAGAATGGCATCGGAGATCTGGTCAGCCATCTTATCGGGGTGTCCTTCTGAAACGGATTCAGAAGTAAATAAATGTGGTTCAGCCATCTACGTTTCCTTTTATATTTTCTCTACAAGTTAAAAGTGTTCGATCTATCTTCAGCAGATTCAGAGAGAATCAGCCTTGTGAAAAACGCGTATCTGTATCTGGAATCCATTACGGAGCCCAAGAAATAAACTTTGCCCAGTTTGCAATCCGGCTTTCTCAGCCCAGTGTTCCAGCTCTGATTCTTCAAAGCCCAGCCACAAGTCACCACAGGTTTCCCTGACCCAATCCTGGTCATGGGGTGACAGCTCTACAATCAACAGTGCACCTCCGGGATTAAGCAGGGCGGCGCAATCCTTGAAAGTCTTCGCCGGCGATGAAATATGATGCAGCACCATGTCGAAGATAATCAGGTCGCCAGACAGCTTTTGCTTGCGGGCGACGGTGGTATCGCCGTGAATCAGTGTGACATTCGATATTCCCGCATCGATCAATGCCTGTTGCGAACGATCCAGCATATCCTTCGAGTTATCGAGGCCTGTCACCGCCTCAAACTTCCTGGCCAGTTGTGTGAGGAGTTGCCCCTCACCCGGGCCTACTTCGAGTACCTGCATTTCCTTGTCCAATCCAAGACCGTCCAGCACCGTATGCAGGGTAGAGTGATAATCGTCGTGCTCCACGATGAGGCCCTGCTTCTCACGGAACTTCGCGGCGTTCTTGTTGAAGAAGTTCAGGGATAGCTGTGAGCGTTCCATTTGTACCTGCTTGATCTTCTTCACCTGGGCAGGATTCAGGTCCAGGGCATCGACCTGCAGGAAGACGGCTTCCTTGATATCGCGGTATGGATCACCATCGGTAAGGAAGCTGCGTCGGTAGAAGATGGAATTGCCTTCCCGGCGAGTAGAAACCAGCCCGGAGGTAGCGAGTATTTTCAAATGATGGCTCAGGGCCGACTGGCGTATGTCCAGAATTCTGCACAACTCCAGCACACCGAAACTCTCGCTGCGCAGCAGGCGCAGGATCTGCAGGCGCAAGCCATCCGCCAGGGCCTTGTGCAGGCTGGCGAGGTGTTCAAGGCCGGTGAATGAGGTCTCGGTCGCTTGCTTGAGAGCGGTGGCTGTCAAGGCGGGCAGGTCCTTTCGGTTCTCTACGTCTTACTTGTTACTGGTAGTGGGTTAGTGCTTGCCTGTCATTCCAGGAACCAGGTCGCTGAGCCTGGCGGCATGACCACCCATGATGGGCCGGTACAGTATCAGGTCTTTCGAGGGATTTCAAACCTATATCAAAATATTTTGATATAGATGGCACGCTCCAAATTCGTCCCTGTGCGGGTTCCATTTGCCAAAACCCTGCTAAGAGGCTCTCCCAGAGCCTTATTCAAGAATAGTTGGGCATCGAGTGGGATTGAGTATGGAATTAAACCCGTCGGTACGGGAAAATAGCCGCCTTCCAGATGAGGCTCATTCCAGCCTCGGCCGGAGTTCCAAGACACAGGCCAGAACAATAAAAATATCCGGCATTCGCAAGGGTAAACAGGAGTTATTTGCATGACCGACGCTGTATCTCGACGAGATTGCGCCAACGCCATCCGTGCGCTCAGCATGGATGCGGTTCAGAAAGCCAATTCAGGTCACCCGGGCGCCCCCATGGGTATGGCGGATATCGCCGAGGTGCTGTGGCGTGACCACCTCAGGCACAATCCAGGAAATCCGGGTTGGTTCAACCGGGATCGATTCGTCCTGTCCAATGGTCATGGCTCCATGCTTATCTACTCACTCCTGCACTTGAGTGGCTACGACCTGCCCATGAGCGAGTTGCAGAATTTCCGCCAGTTGCATTCTGCCACTCCCGGACATCCCGAATACGGGGATACACCCGGAGTTGAGACTACCACCGGTCCTCTGGGCCAGGGCCTGGCCAATGCTGTGGGTATGGCGATAGCCGAGAAGACCCTTGCGGCCCAGTTCAACAAAGGTGACCACGAGATCGTCGATCACTACACCTACGTGTTTGCAGGTGACGGATGCCTGATGGAGGGCATCTCCCATGAAGTCTGTTCCCTGGCCGGAACCTTGAAACTTGGCAAGCTGATTGTCTTCTACGATGACAACGGCATATCCATCGATGGCGAAGTTGAAGAGTGGTTCTCCGATGACACAGCTATGCGTTTTGAATCCTATGGCTGGCAAGTACTTGCGGTGGATGGCCATGATGCCGAGGCTATCGACAAGGCAATAAAGCAGGCCAAAGACGACTCTGCCAGACCTACCTTAATCAGCTGCAAGACGGTGATCGGGTTTGGCTCTCCCAACAAGGGCGGCACCGCAGCGACCCATGGTGCACCGCTGGGCGATGATGAGATCGCCGCCGTCAGGAAAGAGTTGGCTTGGCCCCATCCGCCGTTCTTCGTGCCGGAAGAGATTGCCACCGCCTGGAATGCCACCGAGAAAGGTTTTCAGTCCGAAACCGAATGGAAAGAGAAGCTGGTTGCCTATGAGGAAGATCATCCAGATCTGGCCATGGAGCTGGTGCGCCGCATCAAGGGACAATTGCCCGGCTTTTTTTCTGAGAAAGCAGACGAGTATATTCGCCAGTGCCAGGGCAAGGATGACAATATTCCCAGCCGTAAGGCTTCACAGCAGTGCATCGAAGCCTTCGCATCGCTGCTGCCCGAATTGATTGGTGGCAGTGCTGACCTCACCGGCTCCAATCTCACCAACTGGTCCGGTAGCAAGCCCATCACCCAGAGTGAGGATGGCAACTATATCTACTACGGAGTGCGCGAGTTCGGAATGTCGGCCATTGCGTCGGGAATCTCCCTGCACGGCGGATTCATCCCCTATACCGCTACCTTCCTGATCTTCATGGAATATGCCCGCAACGCGGTTCGCATGGCGGCGCTCATGAAACAGCACAGCATCTTCGTCTACACCCACGATTCAATCGGTCAGGGTGAAGATGGGCCCACCCATCAGCCAGTAGAACAACTGACCACTCTGCGCGTAACCCCTAACATGTCAGTATGGCGACCCTGTGACAATGTCGAGTCCGCAGTCGCCTGGAAAGCCGCACTGGAAAACAGCAGTGGGCCGAGCTCGCTGGTTTTCTCGCGACAGAATCTTCCGCATCAGGATCGAAGCGATGAGCAATTGGCGAATATCGCTAAAGGCGGTTACGTACTGGAAGACTGTGAGGGAGACCCGGCACTTTTGATCATTGCCACAGGGTCAGAAGTAGCAATATGTCGCGAGGCAGTTAAACAACTTCAAGCCGATGGTATTGCGGCACGCCTGGTTTCCATGCCCAGTGTCGACGTCTTCGAGGCTCAGGATCAGGTCTACAGGGATCAGGTACTACCTCCGTCGGTGCGCAAGCGCCTCGCTGTTGAGGCCGGTGCTGTCGATTACTGGTGTAAACTGGTCGGACTCGACGGCAAGATTATCGGCATGCGAAGCTTCGGTGCGTCCGCTCCGGGCGGCGTATTGATGGAGCATTTCGGCTTCACCACTGACAACGTGGTTGCGACTTCGAAAGAGCTGGTCTGATAGACCAGCTTGCTGGGGTGAAGTGGCAGTCAACAGGTAACCAGTAACGAGAATCATGGCCTACCGTATCGCAATCAATGGCTTCGGGCGTATTGGGCGCTGTATCTTGCGCGCATTCTACGAAGCAACGACACCGGAGATTTCTGTATACCCGGGAATGCGTATAGTTGCGATCAACGATCTAGCCGACATGACAACCCTGGCGCACCTGACCCGCTACGACAGCACCCATGGCCGGTTTCTGGGTACGGTGGAGGCAAGTGATACCCTGTTGCAGGTAAATGGAGACGAGATAAGGGTCTCCCAGCATGCCGACATCCATGCGATTAACTGGGAAGAGCAGGGCATAGACCTGGTCATGGAATGTACCGGTTCATTCTCCGACCGTGCCAATGCACAACGCCACCTGGATGCTGGAGCGAAGCGCGTATTGTTTTCCCAGCCCGCAGAAAGTGATGTCGATGCGACGGTTGTGTACGGCATAAATCACGAACAACTCGAGGCTGGCGACCGCATTATTTCCAATGCCTCCTGCACCACCAATTGTATCGTGCCGGTTTTGCAGGCAATCGATGACTCGTTTGGCATCAGTTCCGGTGTGATTACCACTATTCATTCGGCGATGAATGATCAGCCCGTTATCGACAGCTATCACAATGCCGATCTGCGCAAGACCCGCAGTGCCATGCAGTCCATCATTCCCGTGGACACGCAACTGGCAAAGGGAATTGAGCGCATTCTGCCCGGAATGGAGGGCCTGTTACGGGCACAGGCGATTCGGGTACCGACGGTGAACGTATCTGCCATGGACCTGACCGTTACGGTTAAAAAGGCTACGACAGAACAAGCCGTTAATGCTGCGCTCAGCGAATACAGTCGCTCACTACCGCCAAATGTGTTGGGTGTGAGTGCTGAGCCCCTGGCATCCTGCGACTACAACCATGATGCGCGATCAGCCATCGTGGATCTCAACCAGACTCGGGTGGCTGCAGGCAATCTGGTCAAGCTACTGGTTTGGTTCGACAATGAATGGGCCTACGCCAATCGAATGCTTGATGTGGCTCAGTATATAAGCACCCTGGACAAGTGAGTATTTTCGCCGCAGGTGAGATCTGTACCAAACCAGATAAACACAAAACACTCGAACGTATCACTGAGAACTGGCTATGACATTCTTACGCATGAGCGAATTGGACCTGACTGGCAAAAGGGTATTGATAAGAGAAGACCTGAACGTGCCAGTACAGGACGGCAAGGTAGGTAACGATACCCGTATTCGTGCCGCCCTCCCCACCATCCAGGCGGCGTTGGATTCGGCACAGCAGGTTATCGTAATGTCTCACCTCGGACGGCCGCAAGAGGGCGTGTCCCTGGCGGAGCAGGCAGAGATGTCGCTGCGCCCGGTGGCTGATCATCTCGCCGCTCTGCTGCAAAGAGAAGTCAGCCTCGTAGACAACTATCTGGACAATCCCGGAGCAGTATCAGTGGCCGATGGTGATCTGGTCTTGCTGGAAAACGTGCGTGTCAATGTCGGCGAGAAAGACAACAGCGACGACCTGGCCCGGCGCTACGCAGCGCTCTGCGATGTATTCGTCATGGATGCCTTCGGCACGGCTCACCGCGCCCAGGCCAGTACCCATGGTGTCGCCAAATTTGCAGCGACTGCCTGCGCCGGTCCCCTGCTCGCCAATGAACTGGACGCCCTGGAACGCTCCCTGTCCAAGCCGGAACGACCCATGCTGGCAGTGGTGGGAGGGGCCAAGGTTTCAACCAAACTCGAAGTGCTAAACAATCTTGCAGGTATCGTTGACCAGTTGATTGTGGGCGGTGGTATCGCTAATACCTTCTTGCTGGCTAGTGGCGCCAATATCGGACAGTCTCTGTGTGAGCCGGATCTGGTGGACACTGCCAGGGCGCTGATGGAACGAACTTCCATTCCCTTGCCAACGGATGTGGTGGTGGCAAGCGAGTTTTCCGCCGAAGCCGCTGCTACCGTAAAATCCGTAGCGGACATCGCAGACTCTGACATGATTCTGGATATCGGGCCGGAAACGGCGAACAGGCTGGCCCAGCTGGTCAGCGAGATGAAGACTATCATCTGGAATGGGCCAGTGGGTGTATTCGAGTTCGATCAGTTCGCCTCTGGAACCAGAATCATAGCCGAGGCCATCGCGGCCAACGCGGGTTTCTCCATTGCCGGTGGTGGCGAGACCATCGCTGCCATCGACAAGTTTGGTGTGACCAGTGATATCTCCTACATTTCTACAGGAGGAGGCGCCTTCCTGGAGTATGTGCAGGGAATCGAGTTGCCAGCAGTACAGATATTGAAAGAAAGGGCTGCTGGTTAGCAGGATCGCATCGAGCCGTTTTGGGAAAGTGGTTTGGCAGGTTCCAGGGCCATTGCCAATCAAGGCTGGCTTGGAAATAATCAGGCACTGCACTGACGGTGACAATCAGTTATTCATCGAACATTTCAGTAAAATTTCAGGTATTTCAGGTTAATTGAAGAGGATAAATCATGGCACTAATTAGTTTGAGACAGCTCCTGGACCATGCCGCAGAGAATGACTACGGCGTCCCGGCATTCAATGTAAACAATCTCGAACAGATTCGCGCCATTATGGAAGCTGCCAGTGAAGTTAACAGTCCGGTGATCCTGCAGGCTTCCGCTGGTGCGCGCAAATACGCGGGAGCCAACTTCCTGCGTCACCTGATACAGGCTGCTATTGAAGAGTTTCCCCATGTGCCCATCGTCATGCACCAGGATCACGGCGTTTCGCCTGCGGTTTGCCAACGCTCAATCCAGTTGGGATTCTCATCCGTCATGATGGATGGCTCCCTCGGTGAAGACGGCAAGACACCCACTGACTTCGACTACAATGTCCGTGTGACCAAACTGACCGTGGATATGGCGCATGCCTGTGGTGTATCGGTGGAGGGCGAGATCGGTTGCCTGGGTTCGCTTGAAACCGGCATGGCGGGTGAAGAAGATGGCATTGGTGCCGAGGGCAAACTGTCTATGGAACAGTTACTCACTGACCCGCAGGAAGCTTCTGATTTCGTCGACGCCACCGGCGTGGACGCACTCGCCATCGCCGTCGGTACCAGTCACGGCGCCTACAAGTTCAGCCGTCCGCCAACAGGCGATATTCTGGCTATTCAGCGCATCAAGGAAATTCACGAAAAGATCCCCAATACCCACCTGGTAATGCACGGATCTTCTTCTGTGCCACAGGAGTGGCTGGCAGTAATCAACGAGTTCGGTGGCGAAATCCCCGAGACCTACGGTGTGCCTGTCGAGGAAATCCAGGAAGGTATCCGGCATGGTGTTCGCAAGGTCAACATCGATACCGACTTGCGCCTCGCTTCAACAGGAGCCGTGCGCAAGTTCCTTGCGGAAAACAAATCCGAGTTCGATCCACGTAAATTCCTCACCCCCACCATTACCGCCATGAAAGATATCGTGAAGGCGCGGCTGGAAGCATTTGGCACTGCCGGACAGATATCAAAGATTGGCAAGGTCTACAGCCTGGAAGAAATGTACCAGCGTTATTCCAAAGCCTGATTCATTTACCTATGTTCTCGCGCGTTGATGCCAATGAATTGCGGGAACTGTTACCGCCCCTGAACCTGGGGGCGGCACCAGGCACCAGCGAGTTGATCGCTTCCTATCGTGACCACTATTCGCTGACATTCGATTCAGATTTCACTCATCGGATTGGGGTGTTTGAGAGCGAGGGTTTCCAGCTCGTCGCCCAACACTTTCAGGTGCCCGCTGAACGCTGCAGGGGGACCGCATTCCTGCTGCACGGGTACTATGATCATGGTGGACTCTATGGTCACCTGATCAGGCATCTTCTCCATGAAAACCTGTCCGTCCTGATCTTCGATCTTCCCGGGCATGGACTGTCTTCCGGGGAGCCGGCAAGCATCGATTCCTTCCAACGCTATTGCGCTGCCTTCTTGGCACTCTGCCAGCTCCCGACTGTGATCGAATTACCACGACCCTGGTTCGCAATAGGGCAAAGCACTGGCTCGGCAGTGCTCATTGATTCCTTGTTACACAATGATCTGGCAAATCGGGTCGAGTTCAAAAAGCTGGTGCTGTTGTGTCCACTGATCTACCCGGCGCAATGGGGTAAATCGAAATTCCTGTACTATCTCGCCAGCCCTTTTCTGGATTCTGTAAAAAGAGGGTTCGCCAGGAACAGCCACGATGAAGAGTTCCTGGATTTTCTCAAGCACGAAGATGCGTTGCAGTGCAGGGTGCTGCCAACAGCCTGGGTCGGTGCCATGATCGACTATCACAAACGGTTCCAGTCTTCCCCTGAGCGGGACTTCATTCTGAACGTGGTGCAGGGAACCGAAGATGGGACTGTGGACTGGCGCAAAAACCTGCCGCTGATCGAGACGAAGTTCAAGGGCACAAAGAGCTACCTGATCGAAGGCGCCCGCCACCACATGGTGAATGAATCGGAAGACTACCGGGGCACGATTTTCAACCAGGTGTCGCGGATTTTGTTCGAGTGATAATAGATCTGCAGGGCGCCTGATCGAGCGGATCAGAATCGCACGGCCGCACCTTCATTGATCAGGTCCGATGGATAGAGGACGACTCTGTCTCCTTCAGCTACTCCACCCAGCACCCGGGTAAATTCACGATCCCGCGCGCCTACCAGAATGGGCTCCAGCACGACGCGTCCATCCTTGACCACGAAAGTATGCCAGCCGCTGCTACGCTGAAAAATGGCACTGGTGGGAATCGTTAGTGTCGAATTCGCCTGCCAGGTGACGATAGCCACTTCCACTCTATACTCGGCGCCAAGGTTTTCAGGTGGGTCGATCAGGTCGATGATGACATTGACCCGTTGCTCTTCAACTCCCAGCGCCGAGATTTTCGTAAACGCCTCCGGCTCTATGCTTCGCACGAAGGCATTGAGTATGCGGTCGCCTCCCCAGCCGTCGACATAGACGGTATCACCCGCTTCAACTTTGACAGCGTCCTGGGTAAGCAGGTCGACAACGACTTCGAGGCTGTCCTGATTGCTGAGCTCAAGCAGGGGAGTACCCGCCTGGATTACTCGTTCGTTTTCCTCCAGAACGGCGTAGACAGTGCCGGTCACCGGAGCCTTGATCTCGATGAGAGCCTGGCCGGAGGTCTGGTCATCTGCGTCGTTGCCCAGTAGCTGCGCCCGCGCACTCTCGATATCAGCTTCCGCTGCGAGCACCGAGGCCTGCGCGCTCTCCACCCTGGCTTCCTCGGCGCTGGCTAATTGGCGATAAAGCTCGGTTTCTTCGGCGCTGGCCAGGTTACGACTGAATAATTCTTCGCGTCGCTCCCGTTCCCGGCTTACCCGTTCGTAGGCACCACGGGTTTCCTGCAGGGAGGCATTGGCGACGGCCAGTCTTGCTTCCGCGGCGGCGAGATTGGCTTGAGCAATGGCGGAACTGCGCTGATCCTGGGGTGCTGGTGCTATGACTGCAATCACCTCACCGCTGTTTACCCTGTGTCCTTCATCTAACTGGGTTCTTAACAGGCGGCCTGAAACCGGTGCCGTTACCAGGTAGGGGTTTCTGGCTCGCGTTCTGCCTTGCTCTTCAACGGCTTCGAAGAAGGGCCGCATCTCGACTGTTCCCACTTCTACATCAAGTGGTGCAGGCAGCAGGAGAAATACTGCGATCGCAAGCACGACGGCTGCAGCGAGCAATTTCAACCATATGGGCATCTTCAACATCATTTACTCCCGGGTTTTCAGGACTTCGACTAACTCAATCTGGTCCAGCCTGCGTTTAACTATCCAGCCACTGACGAAGGCCGCCAGTGCGATATAGGCACCCGACCATAGAAAGGTCCTGATATCGGTGACAAACGGTATGCGATAAATATCGGTCTGTATTCCAGTGGCAATGGCATAGCACAGAGCATAACCAATTCCCCAGCCCAGCGGGATGGCGAAGAGTGTAACAATCCCTTGTTCGCCCAATAACAGGGTTGCGACTTCACGGCGATGCAGCCCCATCACTCGCAGGCTGGCGAGTTCCCGCCCCCGTTCAGAGAGTGAGATACGGGCGGCGTTATAGATCACGCCAACAGCAATAACACCTGCAAATCCTAGCAGGAAGCCGCTGGATACCAACAGGCTCTCTGCCAGCACTTCCTCGAAAGAAGCCAGCATGCTCGCAGGCGAGGCGACACCTGTAACAGCCGGGTAGCCTTTGAGAACGGTGTTGATGTCATTTCTCGCTGATTCATCGATACTCAGGTAAGCACCATTGACGACTCTGGGCTCGCCACTCAATCTCCACAGTGCTTCCTTGGTCGTGTAGACAGAGAGTCCAAGATAGTCTTCTATCAGGCCATTGACTGGCACGTTAACGACGCGCCGCTTGCCCTGAAGGAATTCGACGATCAGTTGGTCTCCAGGCTTCACCTGTAGCCGTCTCGCGAGCAACTCGCTGAGCACAAGGCCATCGCCCGGTAGTGGGATCTCGGCGCCTCTGGAATTGATGATGCGGCGCAGTTCGCTGTCGAAATCCAGGCCCTGAATGGCGACCTCGTCCTCCAGGTGTCCGGCCCGCAGCCGGGCCGCGACCGTGCGATAGGTTTCGACCCGGTTAACACCCTCGAGATTTGCCAGTTCGAAACCTACGGCGTCCGGTAGCTGTTCGCGAAAGGTCAGCGCCAGGTCTTCTCGCTGAATATGCCGAAACTGCAAATCCATCATGTGTTGCACACTATCGAACATGAAGAATCCCATCGTCAGGATCGCGACAGCCAGGGCGATGCCCAGTGTAGAGAAGAAGCCCTGTACCGGCTTGCGCTCCAGGTTTCGCAGGATCATGCGCCCCGTCGCTCCTACGAGGTGACCCAGCCCCAGGCTTTCGACGATGCCGGCGCGGTAGCGCACGGGTGCTTCCGGGCGCATGGCTTCTGCCGGAGGCAACAGGACGGCACGCCTGACCGCGGCCAGGGCTCCGGCGAAGGCGCCAACAACACAGGCCATGAAGGCGAAAACCAAGAGCCCCGCTGAAGGGCGGTAGGCGAGGTCAGGCATTTGAAAGTATTGTTCGTAGACACCTATGTAGGCATCACCGAGGAACAGTCCACCAATCGTACCCAGGCTACCGCCCAGAACCACGGCAACCACAGCAAACATGAGGAAGTGCATACCCACTTCCCAGTCGTTGTATCCGAACGCTTTCAATACCGCGATTTCTCCCCGCTGGGTTGAGATCAGCCTGCCCAGCACGAGGTATAGCAGGAACACGGCCACCCCCAGGAAGATCAGCGGGATGATGGCACCGGTAACCCGGTTCTGATCCAGTTCCGATTCGAGAATCAGGTGTGAAGGTTGATCGGCCCGGGCATAGGCTCCAAGGCCACCGTAGGGCTCCAGCAAATCGTCGATGCTCTCGATCACCGCCTGGATGTTGGCATCGGGAGTGAGGGTGACGAATGCCTCATTGAACGCTCCTTCCAATTCGAAGGCTGGCCCCAGTGTATCCCGGCTGGCCCAGAACACACCGTAGCGCTCATCTTCCGGATACAGGCTGCCGGGCGGCACAGCATAGGTGTGTTCAGGAGATATGGCGATGCCAACTACTTCAAACTCCCTGGCACGGCCATTGATGATGGCTCGCACAGAATCACCAGGGCGAAAGCCGCGCGCCTGCGCAAATTTTTCACTGATAATGGCCTCGTTGCTGGCACCGGTATTGATGTAGCGACCACTGCGGATAATAAGGTCATTGAGAACAGGCCTGCCAATGTCGGGGACTGAAACAAAGCGCCCGTGCGAGGGAATTTCGCTGTCATCGAGATCGAGGGTTGCCAGGAAAGTAACCCGGCTATCGGCGGTGTTAACTCCCGGAATTTCCCGAATGGAATCCAGCAAGGCGTTGGGGGCCCGCACCAGCGATACCCAGACATCGGCAAAACGCGTCTCCCGATAGTACCTTTCCTGAGTTTCTACCAGGGAGTCGTAGCTGCCGCGCATGGTAACGATCGACATTACGCCCACGGCGACTACCGCGGCAATGGAGAAGACCTGGCCTTTGAGTTTCCAGAGTTCCCGCAGCAACTTGTGATTCAGGGAAGACACGGACCTACCACTCGATGTCGTCTACGTTGGCGCGGAATTCATTTTCTATACATTCCGCAATTTCACCGCTACGCATGCGTACCACTACATCTCCGAGTGCACCGATTGACGCATTGTGGGTAATGATGGCCGTTGTCGTATTGGTTTCATGATTCACCTGATCCAGCACGGACAGCACCAGCTTGCCAGTCTCCGCATCCAGCGCACCGGTTGGCTCATCACAGAGCAGGATGCTCGGTCGCTTCGCCACGGCCCGGGCGATCGCGACTCGCTGCTGTTCGCCACCGGAGAGTTGTGAAGGGAAGTGATCGATTCGTTCCGAGAGTCCAACCAGTTCCAGAGCTTCCTCGGGCGGCATCGGATTGGGCGCGATATCGGTGACCAGGGCGACATTCTCCCGGGCCGTGAGGCTCGAAATCAGGTTGTAGAATTGAAATACGAAGCCAACGTGATAGCGACGGTACTCAGTCAATTCCCGATCGCTGAACTCCGATAGATTGCGACCCTGATAGATCACCGAGCCGCTACTGGCAACATCCAGCCCACCAATGATATTGAGCAGGGTAGACTTGCCGCTGCCCGACGCGCCGAGCAAGACAGTCATCTCGCCTTCCCGCAATTCGAAGTTTACATTCTTGAGGGCGTGTACGGTGATCTCACCCATGGGATAGTCTTTACACAAATCCCGGGTAGTCAGCACGGCTTTGGCTGGGGCCTGTTTCTTACTTTCGGAACTCATCAGTCCTGGTTCTCATTAGCTTGGCACCTACACACGATGCCTCATTGTAACCCCTTAATTTGACTATATTCTCGCTTGCGGCACATTGACTATGGTCAAATCAGCCCTGTGAGCGGTGCAATAGGTATTTGACTGGACGGTTCGCCAGTTGGCAGGTACAGAGAGAATGGCAGGGAGACAGTCGATACGGCCCAGTGCTTGTTGTCGGACAGCCTCACCACCGGTGATGGATTAACTGTGTGGGAAAGAAAAAACTAGAACAGCACTCGACAGCGGATCGTGCCATTCACTTCATTGAGCCTCTTCAGTGCCAGCTCACTATATTGCTGGTCGATGTCGACAACGACGTAACCTACCTTGTCGTTGGTTTGCAGGTACTGAGAGCTGATGTTGATGCCGGTCTCGGAGAAAATGGTGTTAATTTCGGTTAAGACACCTGGCACGTTTTTATGGATATGCAGGAGTCGATGATTGCCTGGATGGGCGGGCAGGGTCACCTCCGGAAAGTTTACCGCTGTCGAACTAGAACCATTGTCGCTGTATCTCACCAGCTTCTCGGCGACTTCAATTCCGATATTCTCCTGCGCTTCCATTGTGCTGCCGCCCACGTGAGGAGTGATGATACAGTTATCAAACTGCCGCAGCGGCGAAATGAACTCTTCATCGTTGGACTTGGGCTCTTGCGGGAACACATCGATTGCGGCGCCGGCAATACGCTTGTTGGCCAGCGCTTCGGCGAGGGCGTCTATGTCCACTACGGTGCCGCGGGAGGCATTGATAAGCACTGCCGAGTCTTTCATCCAGGAGAACTCTTTCGCCCCAATCATTTCCTTTGTCTGCGGGGTCTCGGGGACGTGCAGGCTGATGACATCGCACTCTTCCATCAGCTGTCGCAGGGTATCCACCTGGGTGGCATTACCCAGTGGAAGTTTGCTGGCCACATCATAGAGGAATACCTTCATTCCCATGGATTCTGCCAATACACTGAGCTGGGATCCGATATTACCGTAGCCTACGATGCCCAGTTTCTTGCCCCTGGTCTCATAGGAGCCGCTGGCGGCTTTCTCCCAGACGCCCTTGTGCAAGAGGGCATTCTTTTCAGGAATCCGGCGCAGCAGGAGAATAGCCTGGCCGATTACCAGCTCTGCCACGCTCCGGGTATTTGAGAACGGCGCATTGAATACAGGTATACCCCGGCCCAGGGCCGCGGTCAGGTCGACCTGGTTTGTGCCAATGCAAAAGCAACCCACCGCGAGAAGTTTGCTTGCTGCTTCGAACACTGACTCGGTGAGCTGGGTGCGGGAGCGTATGCCGACAAAATGCGCGTTCGCGATCTTTTCCTTGAGCTCCTCTTCTTCCAGGGAAGTCTTGAGGTACTCAATGTTCTCGTAACCGGCCTGCCGCAAGGTATGCAGGGCGCTCTGGTGCACGGCCTCCAGTAACAGGAAGCGGATCTTGCTCTTCTCAAATGACGTTTCTTGCGGCGTGTTCATAGGCTGGTCGGTGTAATGAGGCGCGCATGGTACCATACTTCGCCTGCCGGGGATGCGTTAGCCCGGCGGGGTTGGAATACTTGCTTAAACAACTAAGTGTGCGGGCGTCTATGCATGGCGCGAGCTTTCAAGGTAGACAGTATGACGGGTAGCACTCCCTCCTGGAGCACGGCTCTTGCGGAAATCGTGGGCAATGACTGGGTCCTTACCGGTGCCGACGATTTGGAGAAATATGGCAAAGACTGGACCCGGCAATACAAGCCGGCGCCGGGCGTTATCGTATTGCCGAAAACCATAGAAGAAGTGCAGGCCATCGTCAGGCTGGCAAATGAGCGGGGATTTTCCATCGTGCCCTCCGGTGGCCGCACGGGACTGTCCGGTGGCGCGGTAGCCCAGAACGGTGAGGCGGTTGTCGCCCTCGATCGCATGAACGCTATCCTGGATTTCAATGCTGCGGACCGGCAGGTGACCTGCGAGCCAGGAGTCATCACCGAACAATTGCAGCAGTTTGCGGAAGAGAGGGGTCTGTTCTATCCGGTGGACTTTGCTTCTTCGGGCTCCAGCCAGCTGGGGGGCAACGTGGCTACCAATGCCGGCGGTATCAAGGTAATCCGCTATGGAATGACGCGGCGCTGGATAGAAGGAATGAAGGTCGTGACAGGCAAGGGCGATCTGCTGGATCTCAACCGGGGACTAACCAAGAACGCCACCGGCTATGATCTTCGTCATCTGTTCATCGGTTCAGAAGGTACGCTTGGCATAGTGGTCGAACTCACCATCGCCCTGGAAAAACCCCCTAAAGACCCTACCGTGCTGGTGCTCGGTGTGGAAGATATGGCTTCGACAATGCCCGTGCTTGAAGCCTTCCACAGCAAGTTGAACCTCACGGCGTTTGAGTTTTTCTCAGACAAGGCCCTGGCCCATGTCATGAAAGAGAAGAATTTGCAGAAACCATTTGAGTCAGACTGCAGCTACTACACCCTTATCGAATTTGAACAACTCGGTGAGCAGGATCTGGAAACTGCTATGGAGTTGTTCGAGCACTGTCTGGAAGAGGGCTGGATCGTCGATGGCACCATAAGCCAGAACCTGATCCAGGCACAAAACCTGTGGCGCCTGCGTGAGGACATTTCGGAAACCATCGCCCAGTTTACTCCTTACAAGAACGATATCTCCGTTAAAGTGTCTTCGGTTCCCGGCTTCCTGAATGATGTTGATGAATTGGTCTCACAGGCCTATCCAGATTTCGAGATTATCTGGTTCGGCCACATAGGCGATGGCAATGTGCACCTGAACATCCTGAAGCCCGACGCCCTGCAGCCGGCAGAGTTTTTTGAAAAGTGTGGCAAGGTTTCAGACTTCGTGTTCGAGATCGTTAAGAAGTACGGAGGCAGCATTTCCGCCGAGCATGGTGTTGGCTTGCTGAAGAAGCCCTTCCTGCACTACTCGCGAAGTGCGGAAGAGATCGCTTACATGCACGCCATCAAGCAAGCGTTCGATCCAAATAATGTGATGAATCCCGGCAAGCTTCTGGATTCCTGACAGCTCTCACCAAGCAATTCTTGTGAGAAAATTTCCTGCAATCCTGGCACTTTGTTGTGCCCCGATTCGGTGCCAGGGGCTGAATTAAATCCCTGGCCTCAATGCCGCACAATTACTGGCTTGCAGCCTTTTTTGCGGCGCCAGAAATTGGTCAGAACAGTCGTCGAAATGACACATAAATCGACAAATAACATTTCCATAAGCAGAATGTTCGGCGTAAACTGACACGGCAGTTAGATTGTCTGCAGGCCTTCCTGTGGTTTACATAGATTCCATGGGATAGCTGGTTAAATTTTTTTTTAGCACGAGAGCACTATGTCAGACTTAGTTGAGGGTACCGTTAAGTGGTTTAACGATGAGAAGGGTTTCGGTTTCATCGAGCAGGAAGGTGGCAAGGATGTATTCGTACATTTCAGCGCGATCAACGGCTCGGGAAGACGATCACTTCAGGAAGGCCAGAAGGTAACGATGGAAGTTACCAACGCCGAGAAAGGTCCCCAGGCAGATAACGTCACTCCGCTGTAAGCGAAACAACGTCTTCGCAACTTCTATCTTCAGGGTTGCCTTCAGGATAGAAGCTCATACAGGCAGTGTTCTGGTGAGGTATTAAGGAAGTTTCCGGAAAGACTGAAGGACTCTTTAATACTTCACTGGTAGTAACGTGTCTGTATAACGCAAGGAAGCAAGATTGTAGCAAGACTGTTGTAAACGGCTTTCGTAAAAGATCGCCGCTTGAACCCTGCTTTCCCTGCTTCTCTTCAGCCCGCCAGGGCAGTCAACAGAGGCAGAGGGCTTCTTGCGTCACATCACTTCCAGCGCTACTTTCTTTTCAGCGTTTCCACGCCGTCTTCAGTTCCCAGTAGCAGCAAATCCGCGCCGCGTTCTGCAAACAAGCCGTTAGTCACGACCCCGACAATCTGGTTTATCTCCTGCTCGAGTTTTCGTGGTTCCAGGATTTCCAGATTGTAAACATCGATAATGTGATTGCCGTTGTCGGTTACGCAGCCTTCTCGATAGACGGGGTCCCCACCGAGCTTCACCAACTGCCTGGCCACATGACTGCGTGCCATCGGAATGACTTCTACCGGTAGTGGAAATTCTCCCAATACCTTAACCAGTTTCGATTTGTCTGCAATACAAACAAATTCCCTGGACGCAGCGGCAATGATTTTTTCCCGGGTTAGCGCAGCGCCACCACCCTTGATCAACTGCAGGTGTTCGTTGGCTTCGTCGGCACCGTCTACATAGATTTCCAGCATGCCGGTGCTGTTCAGGTCGAACACGGGAATCTTGTATTCTTTCAAGCGTCGCGCTGATTCCTCGGAACTGGCAACCGTGCCACTTATCCGATTGGCTATCTTGCCAAGTTCATCGATGAAATAGTTCGCAGTCGAGCCGGTTCCAACACCGATAACAGTGTCATCTTCCAGTTTGCTCTCAACATAGTCGAATGCAGCCTTCGCAACAGCCTTCTTTAGCTCATCTTGTGTCATGGTTGGTTTCCGGGTCAGTGTTTTCCAATAGTCAGGTGTTGCGCGTCGCCAGTAGCTGTCCCATCTGGACGGGGGAGTTGGCTTGCAGTTCAGAGTGCAAGGTAGCTGCGCCTGGTTCAAAAAGTACGATAGCAGTAGAGCCAAGTTTAAAACGCCCTAATTCTGCCCCGGTCTCCAGGATTACATCCCGCTCGCCACCGGAATAGTCCTCAACCCGAATTTGCCTGGGTCTTCGGGGACAGACTTGGCCGCTCCATACAGTTTCAATGCCGGCCACAATCATTGCACCGACGAGAACAACCGCCATGAGTCCTGCCTCTGTGTCAAACAGACAAACCAGTCTTTCGTTTCGCGCGAACAAATCAGGGACAGAATCGGCAGTTACCCTGTTTACCGAGAATAGCTTTCCAGGCACATAGATAGACTTGGTTAGTTTACCGGCGAGCGGCATATGTACGCGATGGTAGTCTCGGGGTGACAGATAGACGGTGGCGAAGTTGCCTCCTTCGAAGTGGCGGGCCGCTTCCTTGTCGGCCAGGAGATCGGCCACAGAATAGTATCGACCCTTGGCCTGGAGAATACGATCTTCCTCTATCTTGCCTATCTCGCTGATGGCACCGTCGGCAGGGCACAGTATCGCGTTCTCTGCATTCGACAGTGGACGTGCACCGGACTTAAGAGCGCGGGTAAAGAAGGCATTGAAGTTTTCAAACTGCTCTGGATCTTCTATCTCCGCCTCCTTCAGGTTCACCCGGTAATGGCTGGCGAAGGCCTTGATCAGCACATTCTTGAGAAACGAACCCCCAGCCAGCCAACCAGTGATTCTGGAGAAGCCATGATGGGGCAGAACGTACTGAAGAAAAATGAATAGTCGGGGCATTGGGCTTATTCGAGGAACGTCGGGCGTGCTCTCCAGATTATTGGCCTAGTGTATCACTGGTTTCCTCAGAATTTATTTTGTATCTATCGGAGTTGATGCATCTTGCGGCCGGCATCAGCCCTGCTTAGGGTCAATGCTTTGAAGAATCTGTCGGAAACTGAGCATACGCTCCTCACGAATCAGGCCTCCTTCCGCCGCACTCAATACGGCGCAACCAGGCTCGGTGCTATGACTGCAGTCCCTGAATTTACAATGCAACGCATACTCGGCGATTTCCGGAAAACCAGCCACCACGTCTGCCCGACTTACGTGCCCGAGGTCAAATTCACGAATGCCAGGTGAATCTATGAGATCACAATGGAGTAGATGGAAGAGTCGGGCGGTCGTCGTAGTATGAGTTCCCTTGTACTTGCCTTGGGAAAGCGCACCAGTTTCGGCCAGTTCATCAAATGGGCCAGATACATCATCCAGTCCTGCTAGCCTGTTGAGCAGGGAAGACTTACCGACTCCGGATTGTCCTACCAGTACGGTCGTCTTGTCGGTGAGGCTTGATTCCAGTTCGGCGATTCGCTTGCCGGTCTTGGCCGATACCTTAAACACCGGATAACCCAGCTCGGCGTATAAGGATAACAATGCATCGACGGGTTCTGGATCACCTTCATCGAGCAGATCTTCCTTATTGAGAACAAGCATGCTCTGCAGCCCCAGGGTATTGATAGCTACCAGGTAGCGATCCACAAGATTGCCGAATGCCTGTGGCAGTGGTGCGATTACCACCAGCACAACATCAAGATTGGCGGCGACGGGTTTGATCTTGCCGCCGAAGCCTGGCCTGGCGAATACATTGCGGCGTTCGGCGCTGGCAACTATTACTCCGGTGTCGTCATCCTCATATTCGAAGACGACGTAGTCGCCAGTGACGAGTTCTGGCAGGTTAGCGCGCTGGAAACAACGGACGATCTTGCGAGCGTATCCTTTGTCGGACTCATCAGGTGAAGCTATCGCAGCACTTGTAGAAGTTAGCGCTTCCACATCCAGTTGTTGACCAAAATGACTCACCACTCGACCATTACATTTGTCATATGATGTGCCGATTGAACCGGAATCAGCTCGAAACTGCCGTTCCTGTTTCGCTGCGATCCTCGATTGTTGTTGCCTGCTAAGCTTTCTCTTGCTCACTGATGATTAAGCCACTTAATCCATGTCTGACCGCACTGTTTGCGTTTCCGGGATTATTACATATTCGGAATTTGGAGGCTTTGCTACAATGAGACAGTGAACAAAAAATATTGGCTATAACGACCATACTGGTCGAGGGCGGGCTGAATGGACAAGGAACTAAATCTCATCTGGATCGATCTGGAAATGACCGGCCTCGTTCCCGAAAGCGATCGCATCATCGAGATCGCGACCCTGGTGACCGACTCTCAGCTAAATCTGCTGGCGGAAGGCCCGGTTCTGGCGGTGATGCAAGCCGATGCGCTGCTGGACGGTATGGATGACTGGAATCAGAGACACCATGGCGCATCGGGATTGATAGACCGGGTCAAGAACTCTTCGATTGACGAGGCAGCTGCAGAACGCGCCACTATCGAATTCCTGTCTGAGTATTCCCAGAAGAACGCTTCCCCCATGTGTGGTAACAGCATCTGCCAGGATCGACGATTTCTGGCCAATTACATGCCAGAGCTGGAAGCCTTCTTTCACTACCGAAATCTTGATGTAAGCACGATTAAGGAGTTGGTGCGCCGCTGGAAGCCGGATCTGATGGCGGGCTTGAAGAAGCAGGGAACCCACCAGGCTTTGGAAGATATAAAAGATTCGGTAGAGGAATTACGTTACTACCGTAAACACTTCATCAGGGAGTGAGTGGTGCGCCGTGCTGCTGCAGTGCCCAGTCGATATGTTCTCTCACCATGGCACTGGCCTGGCCCCGGCGAGATTGTAAAACCTTGACTATCTCAGTACTGGATTTGGCATTGCCGAGGCCAACAGCCAGGTTGCGCTGCCAACATTCATAGCCGATGCGCCGGATCGGCGAGCCCGCCGTCTTGTCCAGAAACTCTTCCTCACTCCATTGAAACAGGTCTACCAAGGCCGAGGCATCGAGATCGTGTCTTGGCGAGAAGTCTTCCTCCGTACTCAGGTGGGTGAATTTGTTCCAGGGACATATGAGCTGGCAGTCATCACATCCGAATACTCGATTGCCCATGGCCTTGCGAAATTCCTGTGGAATCGACGTCCGCAATTCGATGGTGAGGTAGGAGATGCAACGAGTTGCATCCATCTCCTGTGGCCCCACGAAAGCCTGGGTCGGGCAGATGTCGAGGCAGGCCCGGCAGCTTCCGCAATGGTCAGAAACCGGTTTGTCTGTTGGTAGCGGGATGTCGGTGAACAATTCGCCGAGGAAGAACCAGGATCCTGCCCGCTTGTTGATCAGCATGGTGTTCTTGCCGATCCAGCCGAGGCCGGATTTCTCTGCCAAGGCACGTTCGAGCACAGGCGCACTGTCCACAAAGGCGCGGTAGCCGAATTCACCAACTGCATCCTGGATCTGCTCTGCGAGTTGTTGCAGGCGCTTGCGCATCAACTTGTGATAATCACGGCCGCGGGCGTAGCGGGCAATATAGGCAGTTTGTGATTGCTCCATGGGCTCGAGACTGTTTTCAGGCTGCTTGGCGTAGTCCATGCGTGCGCTGATGATACGCAAGGTGCCCGGCAGGAGTCTGTCTGGAAAGAAGCGCAGCTCCTTGTTCTCTTCCATGTAGTACATGTCACCGTGATAGCCATTGCTCAACCAATTCTGGTAACTGTCGTGATAGGGCCGCAGATCAATATCGCCAATAGACAGTTGTTGAAAGCCCAGCTCTGAACCCCAGTCCTTGATATCTCGTGCCAGCTGCTTGAGTTCCTGCTCATTCATGGATCAGGGCGTTCCTAGAGTTTGTTCAATAGCTCTGCAGCCTGCTCCAGCGTGCTGTTGTCTTTGCAGAAGCAGAAGCGAATAATTCGTGTGTTGGGTGCCTCACGATAGAACGGTGTCAGTGGAATGGCGGCAACTCCTTTGTGCTGGGTCAATTCGGTAACGAACTCCATGTCGTGCTTGTCACTGATTTCGCTGTAATCGACAAGCTGAAAATAAGTGCCTCGCGATGGCGTAAACTTAAAACGGGATTCTGCAATGAGATCGCAGAAGCGGTCTCTCTTCTTCTGGTAGAAAGCAGACAGCTCGGCCGCGTGTTCAGGACATTCAGCCATGAAGTCTGCGATGGCATACTGCAGAAAGCTGGTTGTGGTGAAGGTTACAAACTGGTGAACCTTGCGAAATTCACCCATCAATGCGGGATTCGCTACACAATAAGCGAGTTTCCATCCGGTGGCATGATAGGTCTTGCCGAATGAGAACACGGCATAGCAGCGTTCCCTGAGTATCGGATGACTGAGCACACTGCAGTGCTGCTCTTCGCCGTAAACCATGTGCTCGTAGACTTCATCGCTCAGTACCAAGATTTCGCGATCGGCGATCAGGGCAGCGAGTTGATCCAGGTCTTCCCGGGTGAGAATGGCGCCGCAGGGATTATGTGGAGAATTGATGATGATGAGGCGCGTTCGGTCATTTATCGACTCCTGCAAGCGCTGCCAATCGATACTATAGTCAGGCAGGCGTAGAGGTATTCGGATTGACCTACCGCCAGCCATCTGTACCGCGGGCTCATAAGAGTCATAGGCAGGATCGAACATGATGACTTCGTCGTCACGATGCACCACGGCCTGTACGGCATCAAACAATGCCTCGGTTGCCCCCGAGGTTACCGTGACCTCTGTTTCCGGATCTGCCACATAACCATAGAGGGTGGTGATCTTATTTGCTATCTGCTGACGTAATTGGGGTATACCAGCCATTGGTGGGTATTGATTCTTGCGGTCATAGAGGTAATGGGAGACCAGCTCCTTCAGCCGCTCCGGGCAGTCAAAATCAGGGAAACCCTGGGACAGATTGATGGCGCCGTGATCCTGGGCCATTTTTGACATGACTGTAAAAATAGTTGTACCAACGTCTGGTAATTTACTTTGCAATTTGATTCCCCTATTGTGGGTCTTGGGTAAACCACTTATTGATTGGCCGACCTCTCCAGAATTTCCCAAGCCCTTTTGTCGATTCCACACATTCTAACCGAATCCAACGCGGAAAAATTAGCCAGGAATTGAGCATCCTTTATTGAGAGAAGAGAACGAATAGGTTGAACTATGTCTGTAACTGAAGAAGCATTGGGCTCCAGTCCGTCAAGATTGAGCGGCGAAAAGCTCGATTATCCCGTGAATTCGCTACCCCTGTTAGATCTCGATAAGGGCAGGGATGCCATGCTGGCGTACTTCGAGAATACCTGGGGACTGACAGAACAATTGTTCTCTGCACTGGCCAGTGATGAGGCGTTCTATATTCGCCCCTATCACAAGACACGCCATCCACTGATCTTTTACTACGCACATCCGGTTTGCTTCTACGTCAACAAGCTACTGGTAAGCGGACTTATCGAAAAACCCGTGAACCAGGAATTTGAACTCCTGTTTGAAACCGGAGTCGACGAAATGAACTGGGATGATCTGCATGAGGGAGCAGATGATGTGTGGCCCGAACTGTCGGCAGTAAGGGAGTATCGCCAGCAAGTCTATGAGTTGGTGAAGGATATTATTCAGAACCATCCGGATCTGGACGGTCCGATTTCCCAGTCAGCGTCCGGCTGGGCTCTGGCCATGGGTTTCGAGCATGAACGCATTCACCTGGAAACTTCATCGGTACTTATTCGTGAACTGCCGCTGGAGCATGTCAAAGAACCTGCGGCCTGGCCCGAGTGGCTAAGTGCTCCTGAGGCTCAGAACTACAGTCCCGTGGCCGCGAAAGATTTTCCACAGAACGAGCTTGTCGAAGTCGCGGGTGGTGAAGTGAAGCTGGGCAAACCCGTGGATTGGCCTAGCTTCGGCTGGGACAACGAATACGGCCATGATGAAAGAGCCTATGGTCCATTTAAGGCCAGCAAGTTCCTGATCAGCAATGGTGAGTTCTTCGAGTTTGTAAAATCCGGTGGCTATGAGCAGCGAAAATACTGGTCCGAATCCGGTTGGGGATGGCGCCAATTCCGCAATATCAAGTGGCCCACGTTCTGGGTGCAGGATGGCCCCGCTGGTTCACATCGCTACAAACTGCGTACGACGTTTACCGAGATTCCCATGCAATGGAGTTGGCCCGCGGTCGTCAACTATTACGAGGCCAAGGCATATTGTGCATGGCTGACAGAACAGGATTCGACGAAGCAGCCCTATCGGCTACTGCGTGAAGCGGAACACCTCGCCATTCGAGATCCCGTGCAACGCCGTGCAAAGGAATGGAGTCTCGATGACATGGAACTTCTGCAGCTTGACCCGGTCATGAATGCAGCGGAGGCATCTACAGCCAATCATAATCTGGGCTATGGTGCAGAGAGTGCGGTGAACGCCTTGCGGGCAAACGAGCTCGGTTTCTACGACAGCTTTGGCAATGTCTGGCAGTGGTGTGAAGACCCCTTTCATCCATTGCCTGACTTCAAGATACATCCTTACTACACCGACTTCAGCACACCCTGTTTCGATGGTGAGCACCAGATGATACTGGGCGGGTCCTTTATAAGCACCGGAGACGAGGCCAGCATCTGGTCACGCTTTCATTTCCGCCCCCATTTCTTTCAGCACGCCGGATTTCGCGTTGTACAGGATAGTAGCGTTGTTGCGAAAAAGGGAGACAAGTACGACACCGACAGCACTGTTAACCAGTATTTGCTGTTCCATTTCGGTGAACCGGCACAGCAACGAGACGATGAACTATCGGCCAGCTTGGAATTTCCCCAGGTTGCAAACCTGATAACACGTACCGTGGCTCTCACAAATACCTATTCAGGGTCGAAATCCCAGGTGCTGGATCTCGGTTGCGCGGTCGGGCGAGCCAGCTTCGAATTGGCTCGCAGCTTCGAGCGGGTCGTGGGGCTGGATTACAGCGACGCCTTTATCAGGGTAGCAGAGACACTTCAGGAGCAGGGAGAGCTGGTCTATCGTCGCTGGGAGACCGGGCGACACTTTACCGATCTCAACGCCAGCATTGACAAGGATATCGACCGCAGTCGTATCGATTTCGTGCAGGGGGATGCTGCCAGCCTGTCGGCAGTGCCCTTGCTGCAGGGGAGCAAGGCCTTCGATGCAATATTGCTGAGCAATTTGCTATGTCGGCTGTCCAACCCTGAGCAGTGCCTGCAGCAGTTTGTGCAGTCTCACAAGTTCCTGAAACCCGGGGGCATCCTGGTGATCGCCTCACCCAATACCTGGATGGAAGAATACACGCCGCAGGAGAAGTTTCTCGATGGCGCCAACAACGAGGGAACCCTTGCTGCCATAGGAAAACAATTGCCAGGTTTCGAGTTGCTCCACCATGAAGACCTGCCCTTCATGATTCGGGAACACCGGCGCAAGTACGAATTCATCATCAGCCAGGTATCGGTCTGGAAGAAACCTGAGTGATGGTGCATTGTGGTGGCCTTGCTATAGGGTGAGGCCGCCGAGAAAATAGGGACAGATTTATTTTTTGTAAAAAAATAAATCTGTCCCTATTTTCTGCCTATTTTCTGGCGGGTTGGGAACCCTGCCTCCCCACAGCCGCGCTCGAAGGCACTTATCAATAGGGTTTTGCACATCACAAAATAATTCCACTACGGAAATCTGCAATGAGCCAAAAAAAAAGCCACTACGTATAGTGGCTTTTTTTCATCTGGAGATGCGAATTAACCTTCGGCCTGCAGCCAGCGATTCAATTCGATTACATCCTGTGGCGTGAGGATTCCAGCAACCTGCTTCAGCACCAGGGTGTCTAGAACGTAGTCGTAGCGGGCATCGGCATACTGGCGCAGCGCGCGGTACAGGTTCTGTCTCGCCAGCAACACTTCAACGATGTTACGTGTACCGACTTCGGCGCCGAGCTCCGTTGCATCCATGGCGCTCTGGGCTGAGGCGATTGACTGCTGACGCTGGGCAATCACCAGTACGTCGGTATTTACCCGGCGATAGGCGTTGCGAATATTCTGGGTAAGCTGGCGTTTTGTCAGTTCCAGGGATTCCTGAGCGGCAATGACATTGTACTCCGCCTGACGTCTGCGAGAGCTGATAGCGCCACCGGAATACAGTGGTATGGACAAATTGAGTGCCAGGCTTGTGCGATCGAACGCACCGCCACCGATCTGAATTCCCGCGTTTACGATAGGGGCCGTCACGTTGTGGTTAAACGCACCCGCAAGATCCACGGTAGGCAAATGGTCAGATTTACGAGCACGCAGAGCCTTACGGGAGGCGTCGAGAGTATATTTTGCTGAGGCGATAGCGAGGCTGTTGTCCTCAGCCTGATCTTCCCATTCATTCAAGCTGCCATCGACCTCAATAATGGGGAAGTTTTCACTCAGCTCATCAATATCGCTGTGTGGCTGTCCAGTGATTGCTTCCAGCGCTTCGAATCGCGATTGCAAGAAATCCTGCTGCAGAATCGTGGTGTTGCGCGCCAGGTCATAGGCCGCCTGGCTATCGAAGACGTCTGTAATAGCAACCAGCCCAACTTCTTCGCGCTGGCGGGTTTGTTCCAGCGAGCGTAGCGCGGCCTCTTCTTCCTGAATGTTGGTTTCCAACAGTTCCTGTGCCCTGAGTACGTCGAAGTAAGCAGTAGCTACGCGCATGATGAGGTCCTGCTCCTGCGCTGCCAGGTTCACGGCTGCGGCACGGTCATTGGCTCGCGCACTCTGGAATCCGTACCAGTTGGCCAGGTTAAAGATGCTCTGATTCAGGTTCAGGCCATAGCCGTGGTTGTTCAGGCCATTTGCGTAGCTGTGCTCTTCCTGTACCAGCACGGTGGCGGTCTGTCCTGTTACCGGATCAGTTATTTCCCGGAAGATGTCGGATGCCGGGCCACTGGTAATTCGAGACGTGGATCCACCGACGCCGATAGAGGGCAGCAATGACGACCTGCTCTGGATCATGTTCTCCCGATTAGCCCGATAACTGGCTTCTGCCTGTTTCAGCACAGGATCGTTGTCCAGCGCCAGTTGCAGTATGGACAGCAGATCCTGGCTATAAACAGGGCTGCTGCACAGACTGCTGGCCAGGACGATTCCCAATAACTTCTTAACACTTCCCATAATTCATGACCTTGTGTCAGAGAGTCCTGAAGACCCTTCGATGCGGTTTAAAAACAGAGATTCAATAGACGGCGGTGCGGAGAAAGCGGGCATTCTACACAGTGTAACCAAAAGTGACAATTTACCTTCGGTTCAATTCCATTTCTGCTGGGTTCAAACGTTTAGACGAAGCCAGAACCCAAGTGGTTACAGGCTTTGCTCGCGAACCCGTTACACAAAGTCCGGCGTTGGGGCATAATGGCGAAAACAGGTCAGGATTGAGGATTTCCACTACCGACATATCAAGACCCGCCTCCCTCCGGAGTACCAATCACCGCAGTAACCCTTAGTACGGGAATTCTAGTACAGGTATCACTAATGAATGCAAAACCCGAACATCTCTCCGACAAGATCAGCCAGCTGGATACCAGCGCCTCGAAGCATTATCCGAGCTCCCGCAAGGTCTACATAGAAGGTAGTCGGCCCGATATTCAGGTTCCCATGCGGGAAATCACCCTGACTGCCACCGTCACGGAACAAGGGCTGGAAGAGAACCCTCCCCTGCGGGTCTATGATTCGTCCGGCATTTACGCCGACGGTGAGGCAGATATCGACCTGCGCAAGGGGCTGCCCCTGTTACGACAGGGCTGGATCGAAGAGCGCGATGATACGGAACAGCTGGAACGGGCAAGCTCGGTATTCGGGCAGGCGCGGCAGCAGGACGCCAGCACATCGCATCTGCGTTTTGAGCATGTGCGCGCTCCCCGCCGTGCGAAACCGGGCTGCAATGTCACACAACTGCATTATGCGCGACAGGGCATCATTACCCCCGAAATGGAATTTATCGCCATCCGGGAGAATATCGCCCGGGCGCAGCTACAGAGCGAGTGTCAGCCCATGGAGCAGCATCCAGGCATGGACTTCAACGCCGCCATTCCCCGGGAGATAACACCAGAATTCGTGCGCGCCGAAGTGGCGCGGGGCAGGGCCATTATCCCGGCCAATATCAATCACCCGGAAATCGAGCCCATGATCATCGGCCGCAATTTCCTGGTTAAGGTGAATGCCAATATCGGTAACTCGGCGGTGACATCATCGATTGAGGAAGAGGTCGAAAAGCTCACCTGGTCTGCCCTGTGGGGCGCCGATACGGTGATGGACCTGTCTACCGGCAAGAATATTCATGAAACCCGTGAGTGGATAATTCGCAATTCCATGGTGCCGATTGGTACGGTACCCATTTACCAGGCGCTGGAGAAAGTCGATGGCGTTGCAGAAGACCTGAACTGGGAAATCTTCAGGGACACCCTGATCGAACAGGCCGAACAGGGTGTCGACTATTTTACCATCCATGCCGGCGTGTTGTTGCGCTATGTGCCGCTTACGGCAAAGCGGGTCACTGGTATCGTATCCCGGGGCGGCTCCATTATGGCCAAGTGGTGCCTGGCCCATCATCGGGAAAATTTCCTGTACACCCATTTCGAAGACATCTGCGAGATCATGAAAGCCTACGATGTCTCTTTCTCGCTGGGCGATGGATTGCGTCCTGGCTCTATTGCCGATGCCAACGATGCAGCCCAGTTTGGTGAACTGGAAACCCTGGGTGAGCTTACCAAAATTGCCTGGCGGCATGACGTACAAACCATGATCGAGGGCCCCGGCCATGTGCCCATGCACATGATCAAGGAAAACATGGAAAAGCAGCTTGAAGTGTGCGACGAAGCACCTTTTTATACATTGGGGCCGTTAACCACAGACATTGCACCCGGCTATGATCACATAACCTCCGGTATAGGCGCTGCCATGATAGGCTGGTTTGGCTGCGCCATGCTCTGCTATGTAACGCCTAAAGAGCATCTTGGCTTACCTAATAAACAAGATGTAAAAGATGGCCTGATGGCCTACAAGATCGCTGCGCATGCGGCTGATCTCGCCAAGGGCCATCCGGCAGCGCAGCTGCGCGACAATGCCCTGTCCAAGGCTCGCTTCGAGTTTCGCTGGGAAGACCAGTTCAATCTGGGGCTGGACCCCACTACGGCTCGCGCCTTCCATGATGAAACCCTACCGAAGCAATCCGGCAAGGTGGCTCACTTCTGTTCCATGTGTGGACCGAAGTTCTGCTCCATGAAGATTTCCCAGGAAGTGAGGGACTACGCGGCTGCCAATACTGCCGGGGATGTCGAGCGGGCGCGGCAGAGCGGGATGGAGGAAATGGCCGAGCAATATAACGAGCAAGGGCGCAAGCTGTATCACAAGGTTTAGCCGCTTCTTGTATTGCGGATTCAATCGTCACTGGCGCAGGAAAGTCCTGCGCCAGCGTTTCCCCACCTGAAACCTGTCGATCGCAGGCCAGGTCACCTCTCCATCAAACCACTTTCCAGGTAAGCAGCGAGCGCCTGCAGGCAGGATACGGCTAATTGTCCAGAGCGCACAGCTGACCAACCATGCATCGGGTCCGGTGTGGCGGTTGTATCCTTGAATGGCATTTCCAGGGTCATGGCAAGACAGCCATGATTGGATGCAGTCTGGGCCGTACTCATGGTCAGGTTAGCCTGACCGGGTTGCTTGGCGGGATAACCTTCCTTCGTCTGAAAGTCCGGGTTCAGGTCGGCCAGCACAGTGCGGTAAAAATCCAGTTTCGCCTGTTCTGACTCGTTCCAGTCACTCAGCCCCTCGGTTCCCGCGATGAAACAATAGGGGAGTGACTCGTCGCCATGGACATCCAGCAGGAAGTCCACCCCGGCTTCGGCCATCGCCTGTTTCACCAGGAACACCTCCGGTGAATACTCCATGCTCGGCTCGGCCCACTCCCGGTTCAGGTTTCTGCCTGCTGCGTTCGTGCGCAGGTGGCCGCGGCTGCTGCCATCCGGATTCATGTTGGGGACCAGGTGGATATCGCATTGCTCAAGCAAGGCGCGGGTGAGTTCGCTGTCGGTATCGAGCAACTGGTTAATACAACCTTCCATCCACCACTCGGCCATGGTCTCACCGGGGTGCTGGCGCGCGATCATCCAGCATTGCTTTTTCTTTGCATTGCTACCATCCGGAGCGGGGACACTGAAACAGAGCTTGTCGAAGTCCCGGCCATCCAGGGTCTTGCCCAGGAGCTGCAGGGAGCAGTGCTCGGCAGACTGGGCTCTTGCCACCAGCTTCTCGTGTTGCGCAATGGGATAGGGAGCGAAGTAGGAAAAATAGACAGCGTCGTGGGCGGGAGTAAAACGGAATTCCAGTACATCCCCTTTTAGTTCTGTATCATGCCTGAGCCATTGGTCCCTGTCGTAGGAGTAGCAGACGCGATAGTTCCTGAAACCATCCGGGTAGGCTGCCCCGGACGCATTAAGAATGCGGAAACAGCATTCTGTTCCCCGGGCGCCGGTCAGTCGGAAATAGAACCATTGGTAGAAATCTGACTGGGCATCCAGCCGGATCTTGAGCTGTATATCTGAAGGGTCAGAGGCGGAGATAACGTCGATATTGCCGGCGTCGAAATTACTGGTGATTTCCATGTATTTGGTCCGTTATGCATTACTGAGGTGGCCCCAGTTTTCCTTGTTTTCCCGATGTGTTTCCAAAAAGCATTCTGTTATTATTGCCGCCCCCTTTTTCAGGGGCCATCGACCTTAGGCCCCTGGCCACTGGGGTAACTTCCAGAAAGCTGCCAACTGGGAGCGATACTGAATTCACCGGCAACCAGCAGAAGAGACAAAGGTATACCCATGTCAGCCATAACTGACAATCTTAATATAGCGTCAAATGAACCGTTGATCACTCCTGAACAGCTCAAGCAAGAGCTACCGTTACAGGGTGCGGCAGAAGCAACTGTGCAGGAAGGGCGGGAGACAATTTTCTCCATTCTCGATCGTAAGGACCCACGCCTGTTTGTCGTGGTCGGTCCCTGCTCCATTCACGACGTGAATGCGGCAATGGACTATGCCAAACGCCTCAAGGAACTGGCGACCAAAGTTAAAGACACGCTGTACATCGTGATGAGGGTTTACTTCGAAAAGCCACGAACCTCTATTGGTTGGAAAGGCCTGATAAACGATCCCTACCTGGATGACTCCTTCAAGATTGAAGAGGGATTGCGGATTGGCCGCAAGCTGCTGCTCGACATCGCCGAGCTGGGCTTGCCAGCCTCTACTGAGGCGCTCGACCCCATCTCTCCCCAGTATATGCAGGACCTGATTGCCTGGTCCGCTATCGGTGCGCGTACCACGGAATCACAGACCCACCGCGAGATGTCTTCGGGCCTGTCCTCACCGGTAGGATTCAAGAACGGTACGGATGGTGGTCTCATGGTTGCAATCAATGCGATGCAATCAGTCTCCAGCCCTCATCGCTTTCTAGGCATCAGCAATGACGGCAAGGTGTCCGTAGTGACCACGAAGGGAAATCCCTATGCCCATGTAGTACTTCGCGGCGGCAGCAATGGGCCAAACTATGACTCGGTACATATAGCCCAATGTGAAGCGGCGCTGGAAAAAGGTGGTGTCAGCAAGAACATCATGATCGACTGTAGCCATGCTAACTCCAGCAAGGATCCGGATGTACAGCCACTGGTGCTAAAAGATGTGACTCACCAGATTCTGGAAGGTAACAAGTCCATCATCGGGGTCATGCTGGAAAGCCACATCAATCATGGCAACCAACCCATTCCGGCCGATCTGTCTGAACTCAAATATGGCGTGTCGGTTACAGATGCCTGCATGGACTGGGATACGACCGAAGCCGCAATTCTGGAGATGGCGGAAAAACTGCGGGATATCTTGCCGCAGCGCTAACAGCTGCCAGTAGTGCCAGCCCGGTTCGTCAGAACGATGAGCCGGGCTGCGCCAGAAATTCGATTTCTTCCGCGGTAGACTCGCGACCCAGAATTTTATTGCGATGGGGATAACGACCGAAGCGATCGATAATCTCTTTATGCTTCACCTCGAAGTTATAGTTATCTTCCAGGCCTTCCTCGTCAAACAAATACAAAGCGATCTCGTGTATCTCGGCTGATTCGCTGTGCATGAACGGCATGTACAGGAATGCTTTTTGCGTGGCATTCAGCTCCGCATCCAGTTTCCGCCGTACCGCCTCCTGTGCCAGTACCAGCGCAAGGGTGTCGGAAGCGAATGCTCCGGGTGTGTCCCGGTACATATTGCGGGAGAACTGGTCGAGAACAATGATCTCCGCCAATGCATCCAGGGGATGCTCGCGCCAGGTATAGAGCAATCCCTGGTTGGCACGGGCATGGACTTCGCCAAAACGATCCCTGATCAGCTGATCGAATTCCAGGTCTTTCTTGAATCGTTGTTTGGGTTCGATTTCCTCGAACCAGAACTTTATGACTTCGCAGGCTGACACGGGTAGCACCATTATTATTTTTCCTGAGGTTTTCTACTTATCGACAGTTTGTGCGTTCTTTTTGACCCTTTGATGAACCAGAATTGTAAATGGCAGGCGTAAAAAGCACTAATCAGACTTTAGTCAAGCTTGCGAGCGAGAAAATAGGGACAGATTTATTTTTTATTAAAAAATAAATCTGTCCCTATTTTCTCCACCCTGCAGATGAGCACAACACACCGTGATGAACCATTAAAAAAGGGCTCCGAAGAGCCCTTGGTGCCGACGCGCCCTGTGGGTCAGGCGGTACTGGCGTAGGCGATTGAGAGGGGTTCCTTCTCCCTGCGACCGAGGGTTATCCATTTCTGCACAAAGGGATTATCCAGTAGAGTCTGCAGATAGGTATTGGCTTCCTTGCTGATCTCGGCGCCATAGGCTTCAAAAGAAACGGCTACCGGAGCGAACATGCAATCAGCAATTGAGAAGCGACCGAACATGTAGTTACCGTTTTCACCATAACGCCTGCGCGTGCAACTCCAGATTGCGTCGATGCGGGCGATCTCATCCGCCAGGGCCTCTGATGGAATGAGGCGATAGGAAGCCTTACAGTTCATGGGCCAGTCCTGTTTCAGATTGGGGAACTCTGAGTGGACCTCGGCGCTCACTGACCGCGCCGCCGACTTGCGCTTGGGATTGGCGGGCCAGCCGCTGCCGCCCAGGAACTCCTCGTTGATGTACTCACAGATCGAAAGCGAGTCCCATACAGTCACCTCCCTGTGTAGCAGCACCGGCACTTTCAATGACGGTGAATAGGGGCCAAGCTTCTCTGCGGTGTTATCCTGGTACAGAGCAATCTGAATCTCTTCGAAGTCGATATCGAACATCTTCAGAAGCAACCATGGGCACATAGACCAGGAAGAGTAATTCTTGTTGCCGATTACAAGTCTCACATCTTTCATTGATGATCTCCGCATACAATAAGTCTAAGGGTTATTGACCCTGGGTCAGCATTTGTTTGCTGGTATCTACCAGTCGCACGATGACCCTGCGATCGAAGAAATCTGTTTCAAAACTCTGGCTGGAATGCAGCGGTCTGGTTTCACCGTAAGCGACCGTGGTGATCTCGGAGTTCTCTACACCGAGACGACCGATAAATTCTTTTACTGACGCCGTTCGCTCTCGTGACAGGGCAAGATTGCGTGTCGCGTTGCCGTTACGATCCGCATAGCCAGTAATTTCAAGTGCGCTGGTGGGTAGCTGTTTGGCGAGATTTACCAGGCTCTGCAACTGTTCTTCGTAGTGATCCTCTATCACGCTGGAACCGGAACGGAAGTGCACAGAGATCGCGGTATTGTCGAAGAGGGTATTGTTATTGCCACCATCGAGGAAAGCGGGCAACACCCGGGGTGAATTCTTCAATTGTTGCAGCTCATCGACGGCGCGTTGTCTCTCCCTGTCAAGCGTGGCGGCCTGGCGCTGCAGGCTTTCCGTTTGATTCTGCATGGCTACCCATTCTTGCTGCATTTCCGAGTAGTCTTTGCGAGTGACCCAGCCATCACCGAGGAACGCCCCGATAGCGGCGCCGATGATTGCGCCGGGAGGTCCACCGGCAGCCGCGCCAATCGCGGCACCACTTAGAAAGCCGGTTGTCTCTTCCTGGCTGATGCCAGAGTCGTTGTAGTTTGCGGGGCGCACATCGGCAGCAGCCGTGGCAGAAAATACAAGAGCAGCGGAGAAAATTCCGATTTGTTTGATCATCTTTGGGGGTCCTTGCATGCGTGTGTGCTGGTGTTGTTGAGAGTTCAATTGGAGTTAAAAGTCCCGGGGACAGTTTCCGACGGTTTCGTGTCTAAGCTCTTGGTGCTTACCAAGTACCGCTTCCATTTCGTTAACACTGCCGGCGGGCTCGCGAGGCGGGCCTACCGCTGTGATTGTTATTAAACACGAGCTTTCTTGCCGCCGCGGGGAGGCATTAGGGCCATGTACTGATTAAATATGGCAGAATCATGGCAATGGCCCGCGCAATAGAACCAAATCTCTGTTTCACCAGACAAATAGGGTATAGTTCGCGTAACTTACTGATACCGAATGAAAAGTCCAAAACCGTGGAATACACAGAAACCGTGATTTTTGGAGTGTGGCGATGAGGCTGGATTTATCAGCGAATCTACAGGCAACAAATCAACATTCAGAGAATTAGCAGGAATGAGCAGACGCATAGCGATAGTGGAAGACGAGGCCGCCATTCGGGAGAATTACGCCGACGTGCTGCGCAAGCAGGGGTACGAGGTGCAGACCTACGCCAATCGGCAGGATGCCATGTCGGCATTCGATATCCGGCTTCCGAACCTGGCGATCATCGATATTGGCCTAGAAAACGAGATCGACGGTGGCTTCACCCTCTGCCAATCCTTGCGTTCCCTGTCGGACACCTTGCCAATCATTTTCCTCACGGCGCGTGATAATGATTTCGATACCGTCAGCGGCCTCCGCATGGGCGCCGATGACTATCTGACGAAGGACATCAGCCTGCCACACCTCACTGCCCGCATCGCCGCTCTGTTTCGACGTCTTGATGTGATCGATCAACCACCGTCTCCGGAAAATCTCCTGCAGAGAGGCAAGCTGTCACTGGATATCGGGCGGCTTACTATACAGTGGGATGGACATGCCGTGCCGCTGACAGTCACCGAGTTCTGGATGGTGCACGCACTTGCCAAGTACCCGGGTCATGTTAAGAGTCGGCAGATATTAATGCAGGAATCAAAGATATTTGTCGATGGCAGTACCATCACTTCTCACATCAAGCGCATTCGCAAGAAGTTTATGCAGGTGGATGAGGCGTTTGATTGCATCGAGACTGTTTACGGCATGGGTTATCGCTGGAATGTGGAAGCCCCTGTAGTTAACTAGAAGCCTCTTTAGTCAGGCTGCAGTTGGAAAGTATAAAAATCGAAATACACAACGCGAACACTATTCCATGAGCCTCGCACTCAAGAATCCCTTCGGTATCCGCTCCAAGCTGGTTTTTCTTTCCAGTTTCCTGCTGGTTATTCCCTGGCTTGGTTATCAGTACATTCTCGAGATGGAAGACTATCTGCGTCGAGGTCAGGAGCAGACTGTACTCGGTACCGCACAGGCATTGGCGACGGCACTGAATGAACGTCCGGAGCTGTTCAACGAGGGTAGTTACGGTCCAGCGGCGCGGCGTGGCGATCTCTATGTTTACCCGATCTATTCCCCACTCTCTCTGGTAGATAGTTCGCTCAATGATTGGGGTGAATACCAGCAGTATGAAGTCGGCTATGACAGCAGTTATTCGCTGGGCACTTCCCTCAATCCATCGCCGCGGCCTGCAAACCACGAAACCCTAAGTTTCGACAGCATGCTGGGTGAATACAACGGCTATCTGTATGCCTACTTCAAGGTGGCCGATGACCATGTGGTCTATCGTGATCCGGACGCCTTGACCGTCCATCGCAGTGACTTTTTGCAAGTATCGATGCTTTCCAAGGAAGGCAATGATATCAATCGTTATGTTATTGCGCCCTACAAGGCCGAGCCGATCTATCCCTTTCGGATTAGAGCCGATTACACGGAACCTACCTATGAAGAGCGCATTATCGGTCAGTGGTATGACACCAATTCCGGTTATGTTGTAGAACTGCGCATTCCGATGGACATGTTGGGTGAGCGACTGGGTTTCGCCGTGTTCGACGTCGACGATCCTGTAGGCCGTGAGGTCAACACGGCAATCGCGACCTATCGTGTCGACGATGCCGAGTTGTTGAGTGCGCTGACCTTGCCAACACCGGAGATCGACCGCATTGTGGCGGGTATGGGTCATAACAACTCCCGCATCCAGGTCGTGGATCGAACCGGTCGCGTGCTGCTTACCGTGGGGGATATTCAATCAGCAACCGGCCTGACCCTGACCCCCAGTCCAAGCGCGGAGCCGGTGAACAAGTACTGGCTGTACGTGCAGGAGAAGATACTCAACCCGCTCTATTATCGAATCCTTACCAAGCCCAGCAACGATTTCATCGATGATCTCTATTCTGAAGTAAGTCGCGAGGGGGCCCATATCACCGCCGCACTGGGTGGCTCGCCCATGACCCAGTTTCGCACTCTCGCTGATACCGAAACCCGATTGCTGGAGGCAGCACATCCTATTGTCGCCAACAGTGAAGTGATGGGAGCGGTGGTAGTAGATCAGAACATGAATGGTCTACGTACATTCCGCAACGAGGCCCTGGAGCAACTGTTTAATACCCTGTTGGCCGTAATGTTGCTCGTGGTGTTCGGCCTGTTCTTCTTCGCCTCTAGAATATCCTCGCGAATCCGGGTTCTCAGGAACCAGGCCGAGGGCATAATCGATGACAGTGGCCGTATAAGGAATACGATTGTGGCATCGAGTAACTCGGATGAAATCGGCGATCTCTCGCGTAGCTTTTCCAGCATTGTGGAAAGGCTTACCCAATATACGAACTATCTGGAGAATATGTCATCGCGATTGTCCCATGAGCTTCGTACGCCGGTGACGGTAGTACGGTCATCGATTGAAAACCTGGGGCTCACGAAGGCGGATTCAGAGTCTGCTGTCTACATCGAACGAGCAGAAGAAGGCCTCAACCGCCTCAACCTGATCCTTACCAATATGAGTGAGGCGACCCGTCTCGAGCAGATGTTGCAGACTTCCGAGAAGGAGAAGATCGACCTTACCAAAGTGCTCAATGGCTGTGTGGAAGGGTATAAACTGGCCTATCCGGAATCACAGTTCGAAACTGATCTGCCAAACTACAGCGTTGACATTAATGGTGTGCCGGAATACATCGCACAGCTATTGGACAAGCTGATTGCCAATGCGGTGGAGTTCTCGTATCCCAATCAGCCCATCACGGTTTACTGCCGCGCCCTGCGTGACCATGCTGTGATAAAGGTTTCCAATGCCGGCCCGTTCCTGCCCCATGAAATGAAGGATCGTCTCTTTGATTCTATGATTTCCGTGCGACCGCAGGAGAAGCAGAAACAGCCCCATCTCGGTATGGGTCTGCATATTGCCCGGATTATCACCGATTTCCACGGCGGACATATCCGTGCCGAGAACCGACAGGACAGGGAAGGTGTGACGATAACTGTGGTTGTTCCGCTATTCTATAAGAGGTAGCAGGTGGCAAATCATAAACCATTAGTGGTTTATCTCTCTTGCCTGAACGACAATCCCGGAGTCTTACTATTCTTCTACAGGGTCAGTCCCAGTATAAAAATTCGGTGCGTTGTCGCGTACCACCGGTGAGTCTGTTGACCACGCATGACAGGTGTTCAGTACCGGTGGCCGGCGCTTACTCGTCTGCTCCTCAACCGCCTTCTTGCGTCGCTGGGCTTTTATTGGCCAGATCGTTTGCATGGCCACGGTGGCCATGGGAAAGAGTAATTCTGTGAGGTGCGTGCAGCCATCCGTGCCGCCTACTCTTGTGCGAATCGCCTTGCGCCACCCGGGCCCCATGGTGATACCGATGAGCTTCTTGTAATTTGGTGCAATATCGGGACACATCTCAAACGGGCTGTTATGCGTAGCGGCTTCAACATCACGCACTTCAAAATTATCATCGATCGTCAATCGCAATAACATTTCGTGCAGAGGCTCACCGACGGCAACTGTTCCACGCCAGTTATTGGTGAACTCATAGGTCTTCACGTCAGTCATGTGAGCTTCTATATCCCACAACCCGTCTGCGCGTTCATAACCCCGATACTCGATTGCACGAGTATGGAGATGTTTTCTGGGAGATGCTTCGGGCAAGGGCATGTAAAGCTATCCTCTTGAATTCGCAATGAAGAAGCGTGCTGGTGAACTGTTACAGGTCCGTGTCAGCAACAGCTCAAGGGAGCGAGATTATAGTCCCTCTAACTGCTTCGTGCACGGGAGGGCGGATTTCCCGCAATGATTGAATTTCAGCGATGCTCTCGGGGATTCATTGAGGCATAATGCCAGTATTGGAAATTAAGGAGCAAGATAATGTCTACTGCCAGCGCCAGACACATACTCGTTGAAACTGAAGAACAATGCCTGCAGCTCAAGGAGCGTATTGAAGCAGGTGAGGATTTCGCTGATATTGCCCGGGAATACTCCTCCTGTCCTTCCAGGGCACAGGGTGGCGACCTCGGTCAATTCGGCCCAGGTATGATGGTCAAAGAATTTGATGAAGTAGTGTTCAGCGCCGACGTGAACACGCTTCAGGGCCCTGTAAAAACCCAGTTTGGTTTTCATCTGCTGGAAGTCACCAGCCGCAGTTAACGGATATCTTGATCGCATCTGTCGAGCCTGCAAGGAAGTATTGGATAACGGATAATCGCCATGCACATTCTGTTTCTCTGCACCGGAAATTCCTGTCGTTCCCAGATGGCTGAAGGCTGGGCTCGAGCCCTTGCCCCGGAATTGGCCCCCGAACTCAATGTTGAAGTCAGTTCCGCCGGGCTCGAGGCTCACGGACTTAACCCCAATGCGGTGTCTACCATGGCAGCCCTCGGTGTGGATATTTCATCCCAGACATCTGATATTTTGACTGACGAGATGCTGGCCCAGGCTGACCTGGTTGTGAGCGTGTGCTCCCACGCCGATGCGAACTGTCCCCTGCTGCCACCTGGAACCAGGAAGCAGCACCTGCCATTCGACGATCCAGCCGCTGCCACGGGCAAGCAGTCTGAGGTCGACGCCGTGTTCCAGGCTGTATGCAAGCAGATCCGGGAAGGAATCGCGGGACTGCTGCGCGAACTCGCTGCACAGGAGCGAGATTAGTCGAATGGCTGAGTTAGACCCTAAATTCAGGGCCTCCGATGTAAAGGTACTGGCTCGCGAGACCCGGTATGCATCCTTCCTCCAGGTCGATACCTTGCAGTTGCAACACCGACTCTTTGAGGGTGGCTGGAGCGAGCCCATGCAGCGTGAATTGCTGGTCAAGACGCCAGCGGTCGGCGTGTTGCTCTTCGATCCACAGCGGGACGAGTTGGTCATGGTCAGGCAGTTTAGAGTTGGTATGCTGGATCGGGAGTCCTCACCCTGGCCGCTGGAGCTGGTAGCTGGGCTGGTGGATACAGACGAGTCGCTGGAAGAGGTGGCGATCAGGGAAATCCACGAAGAAACCGGGCTCATCGCCGCAGACCTGTTGCCCATATGTGATTATTACAACAGCCCAGGTGCCAGTAGTGAGAAGGTTTCGCTGTTCTGCGCCAGGGTGGATGCCTCACAGGCCGGGGGATATCACGGCTTGAGTCATGAACACGAGGACATTGAAGTCCTGTCCCTGAGCGCCGCTGAAGCCCTCGGCGCCATGGATTCCGGGGTATTTAACAATGCCATGTCCATGATCGCGCTGCAGTGGTTTGCCATGAACAAGCAGAAGCTGGTGCAGCGTTGGCAATAAACCAATCCCACACAAGCCGGGAGCCATGTCAATCGAAATTCTTTGGCTCCCAGACTCGCAAAACCCCGCCAAATGGTTACAATTACCTTAAGTTTTAAGGACCTAGCTCACATTCCCCTCGGCTTCTATCTTCCTGTATTACAGCAAGAAACCGCATTAGCCGACTATAATTGGAAATCGGAATTAATTATTGGTCCATTGGCACAGGAAGTTTTCAGCGGTGGGGCAAGCCCAGGCTTGAGAGCACGGATACAGACAAGCAATTCTGGAAAATTGCAGTCAGGTACGAACGGACAGTATGGCGAAAGCTAAATACAGCATAGACTTGATCAAGCAGATGGCAGTTTGCGATGCAAACTACATACGTCTGCTCAAGTTGTTGCCGCAACTGGAAGCTTACCTTGATCGCTCCTTCGAATCTCATGCCCTGGATCAGTCGATTGAGCAGGCTGATTTCCGTGATGATGAGCCAGAGAAACTATTGGAAGGGGTTAGCAGGGAATTCTGTATTGCTGATCTCGAAGGTGAGGGTGAGAAGGTGACGGTGGCAATCAAGATCCTCGAAGCATTCAAATACACCTCCACACTGGAAATTATCCAAAAGCCTGTCCTGAAGAAATGGATGACCAATCCATCGATGTTGGTTCGGGTTTATCACGACGCCAGTACTGCAGAAGTCGTTTCGTATCAAGGTCACCGAAATCTGGAGCCTCGATATTCCCAACCTAATCCCAAGATGTACCACGCTGACGAGAAGATGCAGGTCAATCAGTTTTTGGGTGAATGGCTAAGCCATTGTCTAAAGGTTGGCAGAAGCATAAAGGCGCCGGAACTAATTTTTAATACTTAGAGTGCAGCGCGGTAGCTATGGCTTCGCTGAAGACTAATAACCCAATTCAGCTGGTTCAGATAACCGACACTCATTTATATGGGGATGCGGACGGCACCCTGTTAAAGATGAACACGCATGACAGTTTTGCGCACGTGTTGGACATTGTGCGCGAGCATGAAGATTCAATCGACCTGATTCTTGCTACTGGTGATATAGCGCAAGATGCTTCGGCCAAGGCCTACGAGCATTTCCAGAAAGAAATCAAAATTCTCGATGCACCATTTCGCTGGATACCGGGAAATCACGATAGTGCGCAGGTGATGGCTGAGGTTGCCAAAGGCAGCGCTGTCTGTGAGAAAGTGATACAGATTAACAACTGGATGATCTTTATGCTGGACACCAGTATTGAAGGGCAGGTACACGGTCGTCTGGCGCCTGCCGAGCTGGAGTTTCTGGAGGAAAATCTAGCCGCCGCCGAGCAGGAAGATTCTGTAGATCACATTCTCGTGTGCCTGCATCATAATCCGATCAAAGGCAACTCGGGATGGATGAAAGACATCGGCCTGCACAACAAGGAGAGGTTCTGGGAGATACTTAGCAGGAGCGAGAAACTGAAATGCGTCGTCTATGGCCATGTTCATCAGGAACTGGATTTTGAGCACAATGGTATTCGTTGCCTGTGTACACCGTCGACCTGTATCCAATTCAAGCCTAACGTCGTCAATTTCGCTCTGGACCCGGTAAATCCGGGCTACCGAACCCTGCAGCTTCATGAAGATGGCAGCATTGACACTAAGGTCTACCGCGTTGAAGGTGAAATATTCGAGGTAGATTACAGCAGCGGTGGATACTGATCTCCACATCCTCTACCTGCACGGCTTTCTCAGTGCTCCGCAATCCACCAAAGCGCAACAGACTGTGGCTTTCTGCGAACAACGCAGGATGGCGGATCGAATTACCGTGCCTGCCATGATGAACGGCCCCAGGCAGACCATGGAGGAACTGGAAGCTATCATGGAAACCTTGCCCAGGGATTGTCTCGGGCTCATCGGTAGTTCATTGGGTGGGTACTATGCAACCTACCTGTCGGAGAAGTTCGATATTCCGGCGGTGCTCGTCAATCCTGCAGTGAAACCTTTCGAGTTGTGGGATGACTATATTGGTGAGCATAAAAATTATTACAGCGATCATGTGCACGTGGTTACCACGGAACATATAGAAGAGCTGCATGCACTCGACTGCACTCCGATCCGGAGCCCGAAAAATTTCATGGTGTTGTTGCAAACTGCGGATGAGGTGTTGGACTATAGACTGGCGGCGCAGAAGTTTGCCGACGCCAGGCTGGTGATCCACGAGGGAGGCGATCACAGCTACCAGGATTATGACCTTGAACTACCCGTGATCTTTGACTTTCTGCTATCAAGAATTGAGTCTTGCGCGCGATAAACTAATATCCGCCACTGCCTGAAAAATAGACGTATTTCGCACTGAATCTAAATGACCAATACCTATAACGCCGACGCAATTGAAGTATTGACCGGCCTCGACCCTGTCCGTAAACGGCCGGGGATGTACACCGACACTACCCGCCCCAACCACCTCGTCCAGGAAGTCATCGACAACAGTGTCGACGAAGCTCTGGCCGGACATGCCCGCACCCTGAGCGTTACCCTGCACAAAGACGGCTCTGTGGAAGTCAGCGATGACGGCCGTGGAATGCCTGTGGACAAGCACAAGGGTGAGAAGGTGAGTGGAGTGGAGCTAATTCTGACCCGACTGCATGCCGGTGGTAAGTTCTCCAACAAGAACTACCAGTACTCCGGTGGCCTGCATGGAGTGGGTGTCTCGGTGGTGAATGCCCTCTCCAAGACCCTCGAGGTTAACGTGAAGCGAGATGGCAAAGTCTATGCCATGAAGTTCAAGAACGGTAACAAGGCTTCTGAATTGAAGGAGATTGGCAAGGTAGGGCAGCGTAACACTGGCACCACGGTTATCTTTGTCCCGGATGAGAAGTATTTTGACTCGGTAAAAATTTCCATTCCCCGGCTCAAGCATGTTCTGCGAGCCAAGGCAGTGTTGTGTTCCGGCCTGAAGGTTGTGTTCATCGACGAGACTGTGGCCAAGTCCAAGGCCCAGAGCGAAGAATGGTACTACGAGGATGGTCTCGTGGATTACCTGACCCAGGCCACGTCCGGCTTCGAGACCTTGCCGCAACAGCCCTTCACTGGCTCGGTACAGGGAAACGATGAAGCCGTCGATTGGGCGATTCAGTGGCTGCCGGAGGGTGGAGAAGTCACCGGTGAATCCTATGTAAACCTGATTCCTACACCACAGGGCGGCACCCACGTCAGTGGATTGCGTACCGGTTTGCTCGATGCCCTGCGAGAGTTTTGCGAATTCCGAAATCTCATGCCCCGAGGCTTGAAACTCACTGCGGAAGACGTATGGGAAAAATGCAGTTACGTGCTGTCCTCGAAGTTGGTTGATCCCCAGTTTTCCGGTCAGACCAAAGAGCGCCTGTCCTCGAGACAATGTGCCGTGTTCGTTGCCGGCGTCGTCAAGGATGCCTTCAGCCTGTGGCTGAATCAGCACACCGCCGAGGCGGAGGCCATTGCCGAACTCTGTATCAGCAACGCCCAATCCCGTCTCAAGGCCAGCAAGAAAGTTGCCCGCAAGAAAATCACCAGTGGCCCTGCACTGCCAGGAAAGCTGGCAGACTGCTCCACGGAAGACGTCATGGCGGGAGAGCTGTTCCTGGTAGAGGGCGATTCTGCCGGAGGCTCCGCGAAACAGGCCCGGGACCGTGAGTTTCAGGCCATCATGCCGCTGAGAGGAAAGATCCTGAACACATGGGAAGTGGACTCCGGCGAGATTCTCGCCTCACAGGCGGTGCATGACATTGCGATTGCACTGGGTGTCGATCCCGGCTCACCCGATATAGGCGGCCTGCGCTACGGCAAGATCTGTATCCTCGCCGATGCTGACTCCGATGGCCTGCATATCGCTACCCTGCTGTGCGCTCTGTTTGTGAAGCATTTCCGGCCGGTAGTGGAAGCCGGGCACGTGTTTGTTGCCATGCCACCACTGTTCAGAATCGATGTAGGCAAGGAAGTCTATTACGCACTGGATGAGGCAGAGAAAGAAGGGGTACTTGATCGCATCGCCGCCGAGAACAAGGCCGGCAAGATCAATGTTCAGCGTTTCAAGGGGCTGGGGGAAATGAACCCGCTGCAGCTCAGGGAAACCACCATGGCGAAAGATACCCGGCGCCTTGTCCAGCTTACCCTTGAAGATACACCAGCCAAAAAGAAGCAGGGAACCGATGCCATCCTGGATATGCTGCTGGCCAAGAATCGTTCCGCCGACCGCAAGGTCTGGCTGGAAGAGAGTGGCAACCTGGCGGACATCGCTGACTAATAGAATTGACCAATCGCGGGCGACAGCCCGCGATCGCAGAGAGAACTATGGAACAGGACATCACAGTATCAGATGACGGCGTCGAACAGATTCCGCTGCGCACCTATACCCAACAGGCCTACCTGAATTACTCCATGTATGTCATCAACGATCGGGCATTGCCCAGTATCGGTGATGGACTGAAACCCGTGCAACGTCGCATCGTCTATGCGATGTCCGAGCTGGGTCTGAAAGCGTCAGCCAAATTCAAGAAGTCCGCCAGGACCATTGGGGACGTGATCGGCAAGTTCCACCCACATGGCGATTCCGCCTGTTACGAAGCCATGGTGCTCATGGCCCAGCCGTTTACCTATCGCTATCCACTGGTGGATGGGCAGGGCAACTGGGGTTCGCAGGATGACCCCAAGTCCTTCGCCGCAATGCGCTATACCGAATCCCGCTTGCAGAATTATGCCGATGTGCTGTTGGGCGAGTTGGGCCAGGGCACGGTTGACTGGCGTCCCAATTTCGATGGCACGCTCGAAGAACCGGAGATCCTGCCAGCTCGCCTGCCCAATGTCCTGCTCAACGGTGGAAGTGGTATCGCCGTGGGTATGGCGACAGATATTCCCCCCCACAACCTCAAGGAAGTGGCCGAGGCATGCATTCATCTTCTGGATAATCCGAAGGCAACAACGAAGGACATCAACAAGATCATCAAGGGGCCGGATTTTCCGACGGAAGCTGAAATCATCACTCCCAGGGATGAGATTCTGGAGTTGTACAAGACAGGACGCGGCACCTTGAAAGCCCGTGCGACCTATACTGTCGAGAGCGGAGAGATCGTGATCAATGCCCTGCCTTACCAGGTCTCCGGAGCGAAGATCCTGGAACAGATTGCAGCACAGATGCAGAAGAAGAAACTGCCCATGGTGGTGGATCTTCGAGACGAGTCGGATCACGAGAATCCCACTCGCATTGTTATCGTGCCACGTTCCAACCGGGTGAATGCAGACAGCGTCATGTCTCACCTGTTCTCCACAACGGATTTGGAGAGGAATTATCGCGTTAACTTCAACATGATCGGCGTGAACAAGCGCCCGCAGGTGAAAGACCTTGTTTCCCTGTTGAAGGAATGGCTGCAGTTTCGAACTGTTACAGTGCGGCGTAGACTGCAACACCGTCTTGACAAGATACTCGACCGCCTGCACATTCTCGACGGCTTGTTGATCGCCTTTCTCAATATCGATGAAGTCATAAAGATCATTCGTACAGCCGACAAACCCAAGCCGGCGCTGATCAAGACGTTCAAGATCAGTGAGCGTCAGGCAGAGGCGATTCTCGAATTGAGATTGCGCCAGTTGGCCAAGCTCGAAGAGATCAAGATCAAGGCCGAGCAGAAGGAACTCGCTGCAGAGCGCAAGACTCTCGAGCAGTTACTTAAATCAGCCACCCGCCTCAAGACTTTCATCAAGAATGAAATCCAGGCGGACGCCGAGAAATTCGGCGACGATCGTCGCTCGCCAATCGTTGCCAGAGAAGAAGCGAAGGCCTTCAGTGAAACGGAACTGCTGTCCACAGAACCGGTTACCATTGTGCTGTCACAACGAGGCTGGATGCGCGCTGCAAAGGGTCACGACGTGGATCCAACAAGCCTGCAGTACAAGTCCGGCGACGCTTTCAAGATGGCAGCAAAGGGCAAGAGCAACCAATTGGCGATCTTCCTCGACTCCACTGGTCGTGCCTATTCCCTGGCAGCACACTCCCTGCCGTCTGCCAGGGGCCAGGGCGAGCCTGTCTCGGGCAAGGTAAACCCGCCATCCGGTGCCACATTTGAAGGCGTGGTAATCGGCGAAGATGACAGGGACGTCCTGCTGGCCAGTGACGCGGGTTACGGTTTTGTAGCCAAGGTGGGCGACCTGGTAAGCAAGAACAAGTCAGGAAAGACGATCCTGCGACTGCCAAAGGGATCCAAGACCTTGCCGGCTGTGATGGTGGACAACTACGATGCCCAGTACATCGTAGCCATTACCAACGAAGGCCGTATCCTCATGTTCCCGCTCAACAAGCTGCCCAGGTTGGCGAAGGGTAAGGGCAACAAGATCATCGGTATACCGTCAGCGAGAGTCGCGGAGCGCGTCGAATTTGTAGTGGCCATCGCCGTGCTCAATGACGATGACACCCTGTCTGTCCAATCGGGCAAGCGCCACCTGAATCTAAAGGCAGCGGATCTCGAACACTATGCGGGTGAGCGTGGTCGCCGGGGGCTGAAGTTGCCCCGCGGTTTCCAAAAAGTAGACAGCGTTGAGGTCTTGGGAAAAAGCACCGATTAACAAGATTGCACGCTGGCGAGCGGGGCAACAAAGCGAGTAAGCGGATACCAGCATGACATCCCTGTCGCAACAGCAGTGTTCTTGCCACGCCCCAGGTCAGCCATCCCTGGCTGACCGTTCGCCCTCACTCGAAGCTTGCGCTTCGAAGGCGTGAGGGCTCACCCCCGCGGTTTCCAAAAAGTAGACAGCGTTGAGGTCTTGGGAAAAAGCTCCGATTAACAAGCTTGCACGCTGGCGGGCGGGGCAACAAAGCGAGTAAGCGGATACCTGCATGACGTCCCTGTCGCAACAGCAGTGTTCTTCCCATGCCCCAGGTCAGCCATCCCTGGCTGACCGTTCGCCCTCACTCGAAGCTTGCGCTTCGAAGGCGTGAGGGCTCACCCCCGCGGTTTCCAGAAGGTAGACAGAGTCGAAGTTGTGGGAAAAGGCACTGATTAGTCAGAATAGAGAGTGATGAGTTGAATTGCCTGGCGTTCCAGTAGAAGCCTGTAATCAGACATGGGCTCTCGTCCCAGGTAGGTCTTCACCACTTCCACCTCGCCGATCTCGGCAAACTCATCTGCCTCAATGCGGGAATGCGCCCCGGCGTGCTGGTAGCTGCTCTCGCTGATCAACAGGGAATTGTTGGGACATTCACGACAGATGGCCCGTGCCTCGTCGAGAGTCTTGCCGCTGAGGTTGTTGCTGCTGCCGGTAATGGGTGAGTACAGGCTGCTCACCTGTTGTCCACTGTGCACCGCGAGTTTGTATTTCGCAGGCACGGTCTCGTCTCCGATGTCGTTGATGTCTCCAACGATATGCAGGAACAACTGCGCCGCACAGACACCGTAGAAGGCCTGGTCTTCGCCCAGTGGTGCATCGGCGAAATTCACCACGACCTCGCCATCCGCACAGTAGCTTACCTTGCCGTTGTATAGCTGGCTCACCTTGTCCACGAAGAAGTAAAACTTGTTAAGCAGCCTTACGAAATTCTCATCCAGCAAAGTCGATGCGAGGTATTGAAAATTGGCGATGGAGATTATGAGCAGACTTACATCCTGTTGCCCTGGGGCAAACTTCAGGTCCTGGGGATCGGTCACCGGCTGACGATTACCGAAATTGTCCAGGAAGGCATTCTGGGCCAGGAATTCCGCCGTGGCGTTGTACTGCCGAATTGCCTGGCTTAGTTCGTTATTGGTATCGGGCTCGGGGCAGGTTTCGATTTCTCCTTTACGAATATTGCTGAGGGCAAAGGACAGCAGATTGGCAGGAAAGCTCACCAGGTATTGGAAATAAGCCGAGATCATGAATGCTGCCACGAACAGCAACAATATCGTTGCACCGCCAATCAGCAACAGGTTGTTGAGCATGCCTACTTCGATGTAGTCCAGATTGAGCTGTAAGCGCACGACTCCGATCACGGAGTCCGGCAAGCGAATTGCTGCCTGGTATTCGGCATCGAAAGTCGACAGTGGTATGGGAATCGGCAGCAGCGGGGTGGTCGTACTCGCCGATCCCGTGGCCGTGGCGATGACGGAATTGTCTACACTGAGCACGGACACTTCGGTGATCGGCGACTGCCTTGCGAGGCTGGTGAGCACTACATTCATGCTGATGAGATCATTCGCCAACACCAGTTCTGTCAGTTGTGAAGCCATTTGCTGCGCCAGTGCATGGCCAAATTCATCAGCCTGTTGCTGCAGCAGGTTACGGGTGTTGTAACTGCTGATTAGCCAGAACACGCACATGGTGAGGATCAGCAGCAGGCAAACGGCAAGTATGAACTTACGGGAAAGCTTCTTTATCGGGGCGGCAGGCCTGCTGTCTGAAGCCTGCTCGTCTTCAATTGCTGACAAGGTTTTTGCTCTGGAATGGCTGTTGTAATGGAGACTCAGCTACAGGCTGCAAGAATAGCAGGAGCCACCAGCTTACCCAAAGGCTTTATGCATGAGTTGGAGGGAGGGACACTGTCGCGCCAGATGCAGATCCACGCCTCAGTGCAGCCCCAGGGTCTGCTCGCTCAGAAAATGAAAGTTCAGCGATGTACCTGGAGCCTGAAAGCAATAACCCTGAACGAAATTGACTCTGGATTTCCAAAGCACAGGCAACACAGACACTTGCTCTACCATCCCCGCCATGACCCTGATGCCATAGCTGTTCAGCTTGTCGACGGTAGCACGTAGCTGCTTACGTTTGTGAATCTCGTTGGCCACATTTTCCAGGTGGACGCTCGCCAGCTTGACCATATCCGCCTGCACCAGCGGCAAGTAACGATAGGGCTCCTGGGTGCATCCGAAATGGCTTATACACAGGCGCAGGCCGAGCTTCTTCAGCCCGGCGCTAAAGTGTTGCAAGTGGTGCTGGGCAATCAGCACATCGATTTCACTAATCTGAAATACCAATTGTTCAGGCTCTACTGAGGCCTGCTGCAATCGATCCTTGAGCCAGGGTAGAAACCCGGGGCTGACCAGGGAATTAAGTGTGAGATTTATGAAGAACAGCAGACCAGATCCTCGCCGGAGGCGCAGATGACGCAGCGCCTTGGCGATTACCCAGCGATCCAGCGCCTCACCCAATGCATTCTGTACGGCGATCTCGAACAGCAGATCGGTTGGCACCGCCATTTCCGAAGCGAGCAGGGCGATCCTCACCTCGAAGCGAGGCAGGCCATCTCCCTGCATGTTCACGATGGGTTGAAAATTCATCTGCAGGTTGTTGTCTTTCAGCGCGCGCCTGAGATGTTCCAGTGTAGCTTCGGGCCGGGCCATGCTGGCATGTTCGGCATGGCGCTGGCGGGAGTGGGCGAGGCTGATGCTATGGCGGGCACGGGCAAACAGCACCTCGGCGGAAGGTATCTGCCCAGTAATCTGCGACAGGCCGATACCGCATTTCAACTCTAGCTGTGGAGGAATTGCCGCAGACAGCGCTGACCGCAGGGCGGTTTTAACCCGGCTTGTAATCAGTTGTGCATTGACACTGCACTCGTTCGTTAACAGCGCGGCGAATTCGAAGTGTTCACAGCGACAGAGAACAACGGAGGGTGGCAATGCCTTCTTGAGTTCCCGGGCGATGTCGCTCAGCAACAGGCTCGCTTCCGACCTGCCGACCCAGGTGCGAATCTCGTAAAAGTTCTCCAGCTGCAGCAGCGCCAGGGTTGCTGTGACTGACACCCGTCTCGCACGCTGCAAAAGCCGGTCAAGTTGGCTCTTGAAGGCCGCTTCGGTAAGCAGACCGGTGAGCGGATCCTGCGTGTCGAGAGCTTTCTCAGTGCTTGCCAGCTCGTGGCCCACTGTGTCGGCGAAGCCGGCTTCCTGAATTAGCTCGACCACCTCGAAATCTTCTTCTGCCATGACATCCGTGTCCCTGAAAGAGCGTTTAGTGGGAGAAACCCGGTAACGACTTCCTGAACCTTGTGGCCTGCTGACCAGGCGCAGGATTAGAGGATGCGCGTCTTGTGGGCAGCGCCGGGCTCTTCCCTGACCAGGCGCGGTATCAGATAGCCGGGCAACAATTCCTCCAGCTCAGCTATCAGCCTGCACCCTTCTTCTTCGGATACCTGGAAATGAGAGGTTCCTGCTACCCGGTCCGGTAGATGCAGGTAGTAGGGTAGTACATGGGCGGAAAAAAGCCTGCGGCTAAGTTCCACCAGGCTTGGAGGATTGTTGTTAATATCCCTTAAAAGCACGCTTTGATTGAGTAACGTGTGGCCATCTGTCGCTAAAGTACTTAAAGCGCGGGTAACCTCACTGTCCAGTTCACGGCCGTGGTTGCAATGCACCACGATCGTCGTGCGCACCCTGCTCCGCTGCAGCAGGCGGCGTAGTTTCGGGGTTACCCGTTGGGGTACAACAACCGGCAGGCGAGTGTGAAAACGGATGCTGGTCACATGGGGCACGGCTTCCAGTTCACCCAGCAGCCAATCTAGGTATTTGTCACTGGCCGCCAACGGGTCACCACCGCTGAGGATCACTTCCTCGATGCTGCCATCGGCCTTAATATAATCCAGTGCTGCCTGCCAACCGGTTTTGCCCGGCGTATTGGCAGCATAGTCAAAATGCCTGCGGAAACAGTATCGGCAGTGGATGGCACAGTGGGGCACAGCAGTGAGCAGCACCCGGCCATGGTATTTGTGCAATAGCCCAGGTACTGGATTGAAACTTGATTCCTGCAAGGGGTCGGTCACCAGTTCGGGGACCTGGTTTTCCTCTTCACTGGCCGGCCATACCTGCAATAGCAAAGGGTCGCGCCAGTTTCCTCTCTCCATGCGCAGGGCAAAGGGGCGTGGAATCTTCATGGGAAAGCTGTCGATGGCGGCCAGGCTGGCGGGCTTCTCTGAGCCGTCCAGACCCAGAATATCCAGCAATTCCTTTGGTTCTGAAATCAGATCGGATAATATCTGTTGCCATTTTTCAGGCAGGTCAGATTGGATCAGACTGAGAACTGGCTTGCTCACGCGGCTCCGCTGTTTTCAAGAAATTGGTTTCGAACTATCTGGAATCGTTGATCGATTCATCTTGCGCAGCCAGTGTATCAACAAGAGCATCTCCTCAGATAGTAGAGCGAGAGCAGCAGCCACAAATAGCCAGGCTTGAGCAGTCAGGCGCAAGAGAAAGCAACCGAGAGGCAAAACTGAGAGGAAGACATGGCGAGCTATTCAACCAACGAATTTAAATCCGGCCTGAAGGTATTGGTGGAAGGCGATCCCTGTTCCATCATGGAAAACGAAGTGGTGAAGCCCGGTAAGGGCCAGGCATTCAATCGTGTCAAATTCCGTAACCTCCTCAATGGCCGCGTCTGGGAGCGTACATTCAAGTCCGGAGAATCAATTGATGCCGCGGATGTCATGGAGTGCGACATGGAGTATCTGTATACGGACGGTGAGTTCTGGCACTTCATGAAGACCGATGGCAGTTTTGAACAGGTAGCCGCCGATGCCAATGCGATCTCTGCATCGAAAGACTGGCTCAAGGAGCAGGACGTTTATCAAGTCGTTCTGTGGAATGAGGCACCAATCTCGGTATCACCACCGAATTTCGTTGAGATTGAGGTCGTTCAAACAGATCCCGGCGTGAAGGGTGATACTGCCCAGGGTGGCACCAAACCGGCTACCCTGGCATCCGGTGCTGTCGTGAAAGTGCCCCTGTTCGTCAACATCGGTGACGTGCTGAGAGTCGATACTCGCACCGGCGAATACCAGAACCGGGTTTCCAAGTAACACGCAAAGCCACGCTAAATAACGCCAAATAGCAATAGACCAATAAAGCAATGGTTGACTGGCAATCCACAGCAACCTTCAACACGCTTCAGGCTCGAGCCAGTCTGCTGCAGGTGATCCGGCAATTCTTCGCTGAGCGTGGTGTCATGGAGGTGGAGACCCCGTCGCTCAGCCTCGGCACCGTTACGGACGTGCACCTGGCATCCTTCCCGGTGCCGGGTCTCACTGATTCTGGTGAACCCGGATACCTGCAGACCTCGCCGGAATACGCGATGAAACGCCTGCTGGCATCGGGCTCAGGCCCCATCTACCAGATCTGTAAAGCCTTCCGCCGGGAAGAAACCAGCAGGCAACACAATCCCGAGTTCACCATGCTGGAATGGTATCGCCCGGGTTTCTCCCTGCCTGAATTGATGGATGAAGTTGGGAGCTTGCTGCAGCAGGTTCTCGACTGCAGCGAAATACCTCGCTTTACTTACCAGCAACTCTTCCAACAACATCTACAGATCGATCCCCATAGCATAGAAACACAGCAGCTTCGTGAAGTGCTGCTGGGCAAGATCAACATGGATATCTCTGGCCTCGATGATACCGACTGCCTGCAATTGTTGATGAACCATTGCATTGAGCCCGCTCTACCCTCTGCGTGCTTTGTCTACGACTATCCCGTGGCACAGGCCGCATTGGCGCGAATCGAACACGATGGGCAGGGTGTCGCAGTGGCGCAACGCTTCGAACTGTATTGTGGTGGGATGGAGCTGGCCAACGGTTATCACGAGTTAAGCGATGCCGAGGAGCAGAGGCGACGCTTCGCTAAAGACCAGGCCCGGCGAAAGGAACTGGGACTTCCCTCGATCGCCGCAGATCAACGCTTGCTCGCGGCACTGGAAGATGGGCTTCCGGACTGTTCTGGTGTCGCCCTGGGCGTAGATAGATTGCTTATGGTGAAGCTGGGCCTAAACTCTATCGAAGAAGTGTTGAGTTTCCCTGGCGACAGGGCCTGAGTCGAGAACTGACTAACAGGCAGCTATGAATTACGCGCCTCTTCCAGTACGCGGTTGGTATACAGCTCTCGCATCTTCATAGTAACAGGGCCAGGTGTCCCATCACCGATCTTGTTGCCATCTATATCCACTACCCCTAGCGCCATGGTCGTCGCACTGCTGATAAATGCCTCATCAGCCTCGAGGGCTTCCTTAAGGGTAAACAGGCGCTCCTCGATACCGATAGACTCTCTCTCTGCCAGTTCCAGCAGTGTTCGCCGACGTATGCCCGGCAGGATAGAGTTGGACAGCGGGCGGGTGATAATGACGCCGTCTTTAACGATGTAGGCAGACGAGGAAACGCCCTCGGTGATATAGCCGTCTTCCAGCATCCAGCCTTCCTTACCACCACGGCTCACGGCGTCCTGCTTGGCCAGCACCTGACCCAGGAGATTGATGGATTTGATGTCACGTCGCTTCCAGCGCAGGTCGGGAGTAGTGACGACCTTGATTCCGGTTTCTGCTGCCGGATTGTTCAGTAATTGCATTACCGAGGTGAACGCCATGAAACTGGGAGTGGCATTCTGCGGGAAAGGAAAGTCCCTGTCGGCAACTCCACGAGTCACCTGGGAATAGACAACACCTTCCTGCAGTCCATTCCTTCCAATAAGCTGTCGCATGACTTCCACGTAGTCGTCCGCAGAGCAGGGCCAGGCGATGCTCAATTCCGACAGGCTGCGGTCCAGCCGTTCCACGAAATACTGCTTATCCACGAGCTTGCCGAGGAACACCGGGATCACCTCGTAGACACCATCGCCGAAGATAAACCCGCGGTCAAACACCGAAACCTTCGCCTCTTCTTCGGGGACATACTCACCATTGATAAACACTGTTCTACTCATAGCAAACCTCTCTTCACTGCCCTTCTCACTATCCTGACCTGATGATCTCCAGTTACTTGAATTCCGCGGCGAAACTCGAAAGTGCCTCACCGTGCAAACGCTGTACTGTCCATTCGTCCATGGGAATCGCACCGATGGAGCGGTAGAACTGAATCGATGGTTCGTTCCAGTCGAGCACCGACCATTCCACCCGGGTGCAGTTACGGTCGACGGCCAGTTTAGCCAGGTAGGCGAGGAGACATTTGCCGAAACCCTTGCCGCGCATGGCCGGCTGCACGTAGAGGTCTTCCAGGTAGATGCCGGGCCTGCCGGTAAAGGTTGAGTAATTATGGAAGAAAAGGGCATAGCTCACGGCACGGCCCTGGTATTCACCGATAAGCACTTCGGCGTAGGGCCTGTCACCGAACAGCGCTTGTTCGAGGATTTCTGTGGTAGCGACCACCTCGTGGCTCAATTTCTCGTATTCGGCCAGTTCCTGGATGAAGCCCAGAATCAGGCCACAATCGTCCCGGGTTGCCTGTCTCAACTGAAAATCAGGCAAGGCTGTCTCAATGATCATAGTCTGCTATTTCTCGGATTTATTGCTATTTTTCGACTGGTTCAAGATGGGTAATCTGAAGATTTGCGGGGCTCATGGAGCGGGGCCGTACTATTCGATAAAGCGCTTCACTGCTATAATACGCGCCCGTTTCGGGCCCTCAAATGCGTCCATCTGGATTAATCGCACGACCGGATTTTACTCATTCAGCCGGGCAGGTTAGTACTGCTAGTGGTGTTACTGCTGGTGCTTCTGTTACTGCTAAAAGGCGGCTCTTGAGTGAAGACGCAATGCGCCGCAAGCATTCGAAGTTTGAAAATTCGAACTTCGGTAAATTGAATTACAAGGAAACATGATGTCAGAGCAAAAATCTACCATTATTTATACGGAAACAGATGAAGCCCCAGCACTGGCTACCTATTCGCTGCTGCCAATCATCAAGGCCTTCTGTAAAGCTTCGGACGTGGAAGTGGATATTCGCGATATCTCACTGTCAGGCCGTATCATCGCCAACTTTCCTGACTACCTCAGTACCGAGCAACGGATCTCTGACGCACTGGCGGAACTGGGTGATCTGACCCAGGATCCCATGGCCAATATCATCAAGCTGCCCAACATCTCCGCATCAATCCCGCAGTTGAAGGCGGCTATCAAGGAATTACAGGACAAGGGCTATGCGCTGCCGGACTACCCCGAAGAGCCTGCCAATGAAAAAGAAAAAGACGCCAAGGCGCGCTATGACAAGATCAAGGGTAGTGCGGTAAATCCGGTCCTGAGGGAGGGCAACTCTGACCGCCGTGCACCTGGCTCGGTCAAGAACTACGCCAGGAAGAACCCTCATAGCATGGGCGCCTGGTCAGCCGATTCGAAATCCCACGTGGCCAGCATGTCTGCCGGTGATTTCTTTGGCTCCGAGAAATCCACCACGGTTGCTGCTCCGACGACGGTGAAAATCCAGCACAGCGACAGCGCTGGCAAGGTGACCGTATTGAAAGACGGTATCGCATTACAGGCTGGTGAGGTGATCGATGCCTCCCGCATGAGCGTCGGCGCCCTGCGCAAGTTCCTGGCGGAACAGATTGACGACGCCAAGGACAAGGGCGTACTCATGTCCTTGCACATGAAGGCCACCATGATGAAGGTGTCCGATCCGATTATCTTCGGCCACTGCGTGACGGTCTTCTATGCCGATGTGTTCGAGAAGCACGGCGCGTTATTCGCAGAACTTGGGGTCGATCCAAACAATGGTGTTGGGGATGTGTATTCCAAGATCAATAGCCTGCCGGCAGACAAGCAGGCCGAAATCGAAGCCGATATCGCAGCCTGCTACAAATCACGCCCGGACATGGCCATGGTCGATTCCGATCGCGGCATCACCAACCTGCACGTTCCCAGCGACATCATCATCGATGCCTCCATGCCTGCGGCACTGCGCTCCTCCGGCCAGATGTGGGGTCCGGATGGCAAACTGCATGACATGAAAGCAATAATCCCGGATCGTTGCTATGCCGGCATCTATCAGGAAGTGATCGATTTCTGTAAGGCCAACGGAGCCTTCGACCCCTCCACCATGGGCAGCGTGCCAAACGTGGGCCTGATGGCACAGAAGGCCGAAGAATACGGCAGTCACGACAAGACGTTTGAAGCCGGCGCCGCTGGCAAGATCTCGGTCGTGGATAGCGACGGCAACACCTTGCTCGAACACGAAGTAGAGAAAGGCGACATCTGGCGTATGTGCCAGGTGAAAGATGCACCGATTCAGGATTGGGTAAAGCTCGCGGTAAGCCGCGCGCGCTTGAGCGATACTCCGGTTGTGTTCTGGCTGGATGAAAACCGCGCCCACGATGCCCATCTGATCAAGAAAGTGAATCAATACCTGCCGGATCACGACACCAGTGGACTGGAGATTCAGATCATGGCCCCGAACGATGCCTGCCGCTTCACTCTTGAGCGCCTCGCCAAGGGCCAGGACACGATCTCTGCCACGGGCAACGTCTTACGAGACTATCTGACCGACCTGTTCCCGATTCTGGAACTGGGTACATCGGCGAAGATGCTGTCTATCGTACCCCTGATGAAGGGTGGTGGTCTGTTCGAGACAGGCGCTGGCGGTTCTGCGCCAAAACATGTGCAGCAATTCGAGAAAGAAAACCACTTGCGCTGGGATTCACTGGGTGAGTTCCTGGCCATGGCTGCCTCTCTCGAGCACCTGGCGAACGTCACGAACAATCCCCGGGCCAAGGTCCTGGCCGATACGCTGGATGCGGCTACCGGCAAGTTCCTCGATGAGAACAAGTCACCATCACGCAAGGTCAAGGAACTGGACAATCGTGGCAGTCATTTCTACCTGTGCATGTACTGGGCAGAAGCCCTGGCGCAACAGACTGCAGATGCCGAGCTGGCCGCTCACTTCAAGGGCATCGCCGAGTCATTGGCTGCCAATGAGAGCAAGATCGTGACCGAGCTCAATGAAGTGCAGGGTGTGGCGATGGACGTAGGCGGTTACTACAAGCCTGATCCAGAGAAAGCCTCTGCGGCAATGCGGCCAAGTGTCACATTTAACGAGATTCTGGCGCAGGTGTAAGATCTGGCCCAGCGCTGAAATAATCACTCAGCAAGACGTAGGCACCCAGCCCCGTCAAGATCGAACCGGAAACCCGATCCTGCCACAGTTGCAGGCTCGGGTTTTCTTTTATGAGCGCCGCTGCCCGGTTGGTAGACAGGGTGACGAACAGATCGCAGGGTATGGCCGACAGGGTCACGATCAGCCCCAGCAACAGGAATTGCGGCGCGGTTGCACCTGCTTCAGGGTCTACGAACTGGGGCAGCAGGGCGATAAAGAACAGAGCCGTCTTCGGGTTGCTCAACTCGACGATCACACTCTCCTTGAATATCTTACTGGTCGACCTTGCATGCCTGTTGCCTGAATCTGTGAGCCCTGGTTCGGACTCCTGCTTCCGGGTCAGTGCGGTGATCCCCAGATAGATCAGATAGAGAGCACCAACAATCTTCAGTGCAGTGTAGGCAGTGGGTGAGTAAGTAAAGATCGCAGACAGGCCCAACACAGCGGCCAGCACATGCAACAGACTCCCTGCCGCCAGACCGGCCACTGCTGCCAGTCCACCCCGTACACCCTGTTCAAGTGTCCGCGCCATGATGTAGAGATTGGAGGGGCCGGGCGACAGATTCATCACTATGGCCGCAAGGGTAAATGCGATTAGGGTTTCAAGGGATGGCATAGTTTGAGTCGGTAAGGCCAGTTGAATGCCAATTAATGAAGGTTATGAGCGGAACTATGAGTCACGATTTATTGTAGTGCATGTAGCTATCCAGGTCAGTGGCGCCGAGCGCGGCTGCGGTGAGCCAGGGTTCCCGTCCCGCCGGCTCGGAAGAGAAAATAGGGACAGAAAATAGGGACAGATTTATTTTTTTAAAAAATAAATCTGTCCCTATTTTCTCGAAGCGGAGAAATAAAAAAGCCCGGTATCAGGAGATACCGGGCTTTCAATTCTTTCGGCAAAGTCACTAAAGCAACTCGCCGGCAACAGAGGTCGGTGTTTACTTCACCGGACGCACGTAACGCTTGATACCACCAACGGGGCCAACCTCGGCACCGAAGATATTGCCGTGCTTGTCGGCGACCACGCCTTCAGCAGTACAGGTACCGCGGCAATCAGGCTGTGGATCGGGAATCAGGAATTCCACATTACCGGTAATGGCGCTACCGACACGGATGCCACGAGTCCAGTGACCGTTATCTGGATTGACGGAACCAGACTCTGAATCCGCTGCGTAGAGCACGTCGTTGTCATCAATGAAGATGCCGCTGTTACGGCTAAACTGGTACCAGATATCCAGCAGGTTACCTTCCTGGTCGAAGATCTGGATGCGGTTGTTGCCGCGGTCAGCCACGAACAGGCGGCCCTTGGAATCCATGGCCAGTCCATGGGGTTGACGGAATTGGCCAGGACCCATGCCCCATTCGCCCCATGAGAACAGGTGGTTGCCGTCCGCATCGAACTTGTGCATGCGGTTTGGTGTGCCTTCCGCGCTCGAATGACCCTCACCTACGAAGATCGAACCATCGGGTGCTACCAGCACATCGTTAGGGGTATAGAAGTATTCTTCGTTCTGACCACCGCCTTTCTTGCCGAGTGACATCAGGTGTACACCGGTCGGGCTGAACTTGTGAACCTGATGACCATATTCTTCGTCGCCATCATAGTCATTGTACTGATCGGTGCCGCGGGCATCGGCGACCCATACGTTGCCTTCATGGTCCACTTCGATACCGTGTGGCCAGGTGATGTAACCCGCACCGAAGCTGCGCACCAGGTTGCCATCCTTGTCGAACAGCATGATGGGATTCACGTCAGGATTCTGGATACAGGCATTGGCATTGGCGCCGCAGCGTTCTGCAACCCAGACGCTCTCACCGTCAGGATGGATTTCTACCGTACTGGAAGAACCCCAGGGACGATCAGCAGGCAATTTAAAGAAGCCAGACTGGGTGATATAGGGATTCGGCAGGTCATTTACCGGATCCATATCCGGGCTTCCGCCAACTTGGGCAAATGCAGCAGCGGGCAATACCAGGGCTGCAGCGCACAGTGTGCTGATAAAAGGCTTCTTGGACATCATGAGCTCTCTCGTTGTTGTTTTAGAGTTAGGTTGTTCTGGTTCTAAAAAGGGGGGGACAAGGATAAACCACCCTCCTAACGTAGTTCAATCCGCTCTCACCAGGCGTGGGCCGATGTTACAGATTGTCATATTTGGGCAATCAGCCGCGAACCGGCCGGGATTGCCATCTTGGAATCATTGGGAAAGCGGGTGTACCGGCTGGAGTTGCGTTAGTGTCCGTGCATCCACACCTGTCACGCGACGCGAGAAAGCGTGCCAAATTTGTTGCACCCGGCACGGTGCACTGGTGACTTCTGACTAGCTTGTGGAAGTTCGAGCCAGTAATCCGCTGGCCAGCAGGTAGAGTGTTCCACTAATACCGTTCTGGATGCGATCGAAGTTCTTCTGCACCAGCATCCAGCGCAGCCGCCCGGCCAGCAGCGCGTAGCTGGAGTCCAGGATCAGGGCAAGCAACAGGAAGGTCACAGAAAGCAGCGCGATCTGCTGCATGTACAGGCTACTATCGGTGACGAACTGGGGCAGGAAAGCACTGAAAAAGAGAATCGTCTTGGGATTGGTCAGCGATATCCAGAAGCCCCGCTGAAAGGAGCCGGTAGCCGTCGCCGCTACAGTGCCGTTGTGGGTAACGTAACGATAGATGCCCATTGCGCCCAGGTAGGCCAGATAGGCTACCCCCGCCCACTTGATCCACATCAGGCCCTCGGCCAGGATGCTCAGCAGCCAGCTGGTTCCCACTGCTGCAATGAAGAGCTGGATAATCATAGCCAACCAGATGCCCGCCACGGTTTGCAGGCCACGCCTGGTACCGGTGGCAAGACTGGTGGAGATTATCACCACAACATTCGGACCGGGGCTGAGGATAAACGGAATGGAAATCAGCAGGAATGAAATGAAATAGGCTGGTTCGAGCATTATCAGGTCTACCCTCTGACTAGTTGCGAGGTGTTACAACAATTCCAAACTGGTTGATCTCTACCTGCACGTTTTCCATGGCGCTGATGTCGATGGGTGCACGGGTCGAGACATCGTGTTGCCCGAACACGAACACTTTCAACGCCTCTCCGCGTCGCTCCGGCAGGCTCAGCATGGATGAATCGAAACCCTGCGGAATAAACAGGTTTACGACATCGATGCTTTCGCTCGACGATTCCAGAAGCTGTCGCTTGTTGCCATACCAGGCTGACTTGGTGTCAGGAATCATTGCCAGTGCATCTTCACTATAGACAAAGACCACGTCTACTTCAGTAATCAATATGGCATTGTAGTCCAGTGTGGACTGTACGAAGACTGAACGTACTTCGGCCTGGCTGCCTAAACTCAACAGACTAGAAACGACGAAAAAAGCGCTGGTAACGAGGGGTCTGTAATACTTCATGATCTGGGTAATTTGATAGTCGGGTACTGTAAATGCAGGGTAAACAAAAAGGGCCAGCTCAACCGAGCTGGCCCTTCCAGTTTATCACTGTTGTACTGTTGTTTCTGTTACTTACTCATCTGTGGCCACAACGCCAGTTTCGGACTTTGGCGAACCATCGCCATTGAAGCCCATCACTTCATAACGGCGCCAGCCGGCAAGGATTCCAAGCAACCCGTGATTACCCTCATGACAGGCGTATTCAAATACCGGGTCAGGTGACGAGCGCAGGGGCACGCGCGCCGACCATGACTCATCCCAGGACAGTGGGTCGGTCACGGTAAAATCGTATTCCAGGGTATTCTCATCTACCCGGGTAAAACGCTCGAGTACGTGGGCCTGGTCAGACATGCCGCGCAGGTTGTAGTCGTGGTACCAACCGGTGGTTTCCACCACCAGGGTGTCGCCTTCCCAGCGCGCGATGGAATTGCCTTCCCACTTGCCCTGCTTGATATCGAACTCATCGGCATAGGGAATGATGCGCGCGGTATGCACCATCTCATTGAGGATCATCACATGATCCTCGGTCTGCACGATCTGCATGTTGTTGTTGTAGGAGCCCGGGATCATGGGTGGGCCACCGACGAAGCCGGTGATACAGCGGTCTACCGTAGTACGGCCCTCGGGGCCCGCACTCTCGAACACCATCTGCTGGTATTCGGCCTGTCGTGCCTGACCAGCCTCATTCAGCCGCGGCAGGCGTCCATTGGGTGGATCGTAGATCAGCGAGGTACGACGGTCGGCCACAGTCTGGTTGCCGCGCTCGTACCAGAATTCATTGTATGAAATGACTCCCGGCGGATACTGGGCACCCCCCACACTGTCGATAATCAGGTCCCGGTTCTGGCGACGGTTCTCGAACTCTTCCCATTCTGCTGCCTGCTCCGGGGTCAGGGTCTCAAAGCGCTCCAGCTCACGGGGGCGTACCAGGGGCGTAATGGTGCGAAACGTATAGAAACCCTGAAAATCGGGGTGACCATATTCCGTGCGGGGGATAGTGCTTTCCTGGGCGTTGCTGGCACCGAAAGCGGCCAATACAGCGGCCATGGTGAGAGACAGTTTGCTCAGTGCTCGGTTGTTCATCTGAACCTCCAAATCTTGTTATTTTGATGCCTTAACGAGGGGCCTAATCCCCTGAAACTACGCCTGTTTCCGGCATATTTCAAGGGGTATGGCGGGTAGTGGTGTAAATTGAATTGGCCCCACGGCTGGTTTATTCTTCCCAGCGACTTCCAACAGGCGTAAGACACAGCACATGGCAACACCAGTAACATCCCGGGGCCACAGCGGCCTCTCCCTCGGGAACTTCAAATATCCCCTTATGCTCATCGCCGGACTCGTTCTGCTCTCCCTGACACCCAGGGTTCAGGGCAACGAGGTACTGCTCGCCTCCTTCTATGGGGCAGTGGCGGTATTGCTGGTCTGGCTGGCTACCCAGCTATGGCAGGCGCAGCGGGAAGGGGAGCATTTCGGATTTTTCATCCTGTTGCGCCCCCAGCACTATGTTCAGGCCATGGTACAGACCAGTGTATACCTGTACTGGGGCTACTACTGGCGACCGGTGTATGAGCATGTCTGGCTGATCCTGGCCCAGGTTCTGTTTGCCTATACCTTCGATATGTTGCTGAGCTGGTCAAGAAAGCGCGACTACACCCTGGGCTTCGGACCGGTGCCCATCATCCTCAGCATCAACCTGTTCATGTGGTTCCGTGACGACTGGTTCTACCTGCAATTCCTGATGATCGCCCTCGGCTTCATGGGCAAGGAATACGTGCGCTGGAACCGGGAAGGCAAGAACGTCCACATCTTTAATCCCTCTGCCTTTGCTCTGGGCATCATCTCTGTCTTGTTGATTGCCACGAATACCACGAGTCTTACCTGGGGCCAGGAAATCGCCTCGACCCTGACCCTGGCCCCCAATATCTATACCTTCCTGTTCCTGGTCGGCCTGGTGGTGATGTATTTCTTCTCCATCACCCTGGTAACAGGCATGGCAGCGATCACCTTGTTCGGCTTCAGTGCCCTGTATTCGGCGGTTGCCGGGGTACCGTATTTCATCGATTCGGAAATACCTGCTGCCGTGTTCCTTGGCCTGCACCTGTTGATTACCGACCCATCGACGTCGCCCCGAACGCCGCTGGGGAAACTGGTATTCGGGCTCCTGTACGGCATGGGGGTGTTCGCACTCTATACAGTGCTGGGCGTTTTAGGCGCACCGACCTTCTACGACAAGTTGCTGTGTGTCCCGCTACTCAATCTCAGCGTAATAGCCATAGACAACTTCGTACGCTCGGTAAAAATGGAGGGCCTGGTGAACGTATGGAAGTCCACCTGGTTCTCGGGACGAGCCAATATCGCCCACATGGCCCTGTGGATCGTGCTATTCGGATCCATGAGCCTGCTGGGCAAGACTGACGGCAAGCACACGGGAGATAGTCTGCCGTTCTGGCAGCAGGCCTGCGCCGACGGCGTATCCAACAGTTGCCAACGTCTCCTGCAACTGGAAACCACCTACTGTGGTGACAACGCCGCTTGGGCCTGCAATGAGCTGGGTGTGCAGTTCAGGGAGGGTCGCATCGTCGAGCGCGATGAAGAGCTCGCGCTCGAGTATTTCGCCAAGTCCTGTGAACTCAAGTTCAGGGCAGGCTGTGTCAATCTGCTGGATTCGAACGCTGTAGCCAGGGACGAGCCCCATGAACTGGACCTGCGCTTGTTGCTGCGCGAAGGCGGACTGAATCTAATGGAGGCACCCGTGGAAGAACTCTACTCGCGAGCCTGCGATCACGACTGGGAATTCGCCTGTGCGAGATCCTGAGCCATCTCATGAATGACAAGGCTGCAACAGAGACCAGGAAGGTGCCAGGACGCACACTAGGCTTCAGTGTGATGACCGTGCTGTCTCTACTGGTCGGATTCTTCCTGTTCCAGCAGGGCAGCCAACCACAGGACATTGCCTCAGCTGAGAGCGTGGTCTCGACACCGTCCCTGCCTGGCTTCCGCAGTGACATGTGGTTTCTGCCTGCTGACGACATGCTGGGCTTCGTGGAAATTCCGGCCGGGCCGTTTACCATGGGCAGTAATCCTGCCCTTGACAGGATGGCCTATGAAAATGAGCGATGGTCCAATACCCGTCGTCAGGGCGAGGTGACTTTGCCGACGTATTACATCGCCCGTTATGAAACCACGATTGCGCAATATGCGGCCTATGCTAAAGACACAGGCATCGCGTCACCGGAGACGCCGCTGGACAGCCCCGGCGCCTTGCCCCTGACTGGCATCACCTGGCCCGAGGCAATTGCCTATACACGCTGGCTCGACAACAAGCTGCGCACTTCAGAAGACACCCCCCTACCGCTGCGCCAGTTCCTCGATAACGGTGGCAAGGTGCAATTACCCAGTGAGGCGGAATGGGAGAAAGCGGCTCGCGGCACAGACGGCAGGGTCTTTCCCTGGCGTGATGCAGCGCCTGCCGAGCTGGCCAACTTCAATGGCTCCGAACCGAGGGAGGTCACTGCAGTAAACTGTAGTGAATGCGCCTTCGGTCTCTCCGACATGGCGGGCAATGTGTGGGAGTTCACCCGCAGTCCTTTGCAGGACTATCCCTACAGCGAAGAAGATGATGGCGAAGGCTTGTCTGAAGATGCCCTGTATGTGATGCGCGGCGGCTCCTTCGCCGATCCGCTAAACAATATTCGAACCGCTATTCGCGGCGGTATCGATCCCGGCGTCCGTAATCCAGCCATCGGCTTCAGGGTGGTGATCAGCACCTACTGAGTTCCTGTGAACGCCATCACAGGGCCAGGTCAACCTCTCTCCTCATGCCGCGTTAAATAATCCAGGCAGAACGTATTCTTCCGCGCTTATCGTGGTCCGGCGGACCGAGGAGACTCTATGAAACATCTCGTACTGACTGTTACAACAGGCTTGCTGATCACTCTTGGAACTGGCAGTGCCGACGCCCATCCCCGCCATGCTGTGCACGGTCGCACCGTCGTGGTCGAAAAGCAGGTAGTAGTCACGCCAGCACCTGTACGGAACCTGGTAGCCCGCTCGGCAGGGGATCTATTCGATACCGTGCCATCCCATCACGTGAGGATTGTGCACCAGGGAAGAAACTACTATGTGGCAGACGGCGTGTTCTATGTCAGAGAGGGAGCCCGCTTCCGGGTGGTTAGGCCTGTAGCCGGGATTCGGGTCGCCGCATTACCGAGAGGCTATACGACGGTTCGCATTGGTGGGGTGGTGCACTATCGCTTTAACGACGTCACCTATCGCAGGGTTAATAGCGTCTATGTTGTGGTGTAGCTGCTGTGTTGTGGAGCAAGCGACTGGAGGGCGTCAGGCGATCCTGACGTCCTCCCTGCTGCTTAAGGCGGGTGTTGCCTAATTACCGTTCGCGATGCCAGCGATCTTGGCATTGAGACGGGCAGTCACATCGGCCGTGACATCGAGAGAGAAGCCAGAAACCACGATGCTCTCTGAGCGCAGGATCATGTCGAAACCGCCTTCTTCATAGATCTCATTGATCGCATCTCCCAGCAGGCTTCGATAGCGCTCCACGAAGGCGTTCTGGCTGCTTTGCAGTGCTGTCTGCACCCTCTCGCCGATACGTTGCAACTGCATCTGTTTGACCTGACCCTCCTCCTGCAGCCGCTGGATCTCGGCAACTGTGAGCACAGGTGCGTTGTTCTCTATTTCTGCCATCAGCGCGGCCAGCTCTTCACGTATGGAATCCGCCGTTTGTTGGTCCTCGCTGAAAACCTGTTCCAGCTCTCGTACTTCTGCCTGCCAGGCTTCTGTGCTGAAGATGGCGCGATTTAAATCGAAGACACCGATGGTGGTGTGGGCGAATACGGTAGTGGAGAACAACGCGGCGAATGCGAGCGTAATACAAGAACCAAGTGATTTCATAATCGACCTCCAGAATAGTCAGGAATTTTCAGGCCAGGTAAAAGATTGGAGTGTCTTTGTGTTGAAAAGTTGCAGGATTAATTCAGGGATTGGTCGAATAGCTCACTTTCGGCGAGGAGCCGAATCATGGCGATGGCATCCCGGTCCATCTGCACGTAGGCGGATTTCAGATGCTCTTCCACGTTGACCCGCTCATCATCGTCGTTCAACTCCCGCTTGTAGCGAAAGCGGACAAACAAATAGCCTGCTTGCGGTTCCTCGATGCGGGCTTCGCTCTCCGCCTCGATCTGTTCCATTTCCGGGATGGTGCTGGTGTGAATGCTTTCTTCGGGGTAGAGGATGACGTGCTCACAGAAGCGGGTATTGCCGACATTGATCGTGCGCAGGAATTCGTTATTGCCCACGGGGCGTAACTGGCACTCCAGGCTGCGATTGAACTTCTCCGGATTGCGAGCCCTTAATACAAGGCCCTGCCAGAGCTGGCTACGGCTGATATCGGAGATGGCATCATTATCCGGCTCGTTAACCTGGACAATATGTTCGAACTCTAGCAATGGCGAATTTCCTGATGCAGTCGCATTCAGTTTACCCAGTTAGACTCGAATTCCACAACTGCTAGAATGCCAGCCACAGATTCACCCTAGACACAGGAAGCAGTAATGAATACGGACACTCTATTCAGGCCCTTCGAACACCCTAAATTGTCACTGCCAAACCGCATCGTCATGGCCCCCATGACCCGGCAGTTCTCTCCCAACGGTATACCCGACGACAATGTGCGCGATTACTACGTGCGTCGGGCCGAGGGGGAGGTGGGCCTGATACTGACCGAAGGCACCACGATTCCCCACAAGGCTGCATCCTCTTCTGTGCGCATCCCGCGTTTTCACGACGAAGCGTTGGAAGGCTGGGCAAAGGTTGTCGAGGCGGTGCATGCTGCTGGCGGCAAGATCGCACCACAGTTATGGCATGTGGGGGTTATTCGCAAGCCCGGTGAAGGTCCATATCCCGATGTGCAATCTGTCTCGCCTTCCGGCCGCTTGCGCCCGGGCAAGGATGTGCTGGAACCACTGACTAACGCTGAGATCGATGAGTTGATCGTTGCCTATACGAGCGCGGCGGTGAATGCTGTCGATCTTGGCTTTGATGCCCTGGAACTGCACGGCGCTCATGGTTATCTCATCGACGATTTCTTTTGGGAAGGCACCAACAGCCGTGACGATGAATACGGTGGTGACATGGTGAAGCGTACCCGGTTCGCCGCGGCCATTGTGGAATCCATACGTGCTGAAATTGGCGATGACTTCCCGGTGATCCTGCGCTTCTCCCAATGGAAGCAGCAGGACTATGATGCAAAGCTGGCCCAGGACCCGGAAGAATTGGCTCATTTCCTCGAACCCTTGTCGAAGTCTGGTGTGGACATCTTTCATTGCAGCACGCGTCGATACTGGGAGCCTGAGTTCGAAGGTTCCAACCTGAACCTGGCGGGCTGGGTGAAACAGCTCACCGGCAAGCCAACCATCAGTGTAGGTAGCGTCGGGCTCACGGAGGAATTCATCGCCACCTATCGAGAGGGCGAGGCAGAAGTGGCCGGCATCGACGAGCTGATTACCCGAATGGAGGCCAATGAATTTGACCTGATCGCCGTGGGCCGCGCCTTGCTCGCCAACCCCGACTGGCCGCAATTGATTCGTACCGGCGAAACGGACAAAATCAAAACCTTCAAGAAAGAACAATTAACCGAACTGTTTTAATGAGAGGCTCCCTGGAGAGCAGGCATGGCAAAGAAGATTCTGTGGGGCGTACTTGGTGTGCTGGGGGTGGTCGGTATTGTGGCCAACTTCTGGTTGTTCGCGTCACCATCGATCGATAGCGATGTCACTATCCCCACTGATGCCGAGGCCATTGCCCGTGGCCAATATCTGGTAAGTGCCGGGGGTTGTGGATCCTGTCACCAGGATGAGAATAGCGATGCACTGAGCGGCGGCTATGCCATCGAAACAGACTTCGGCACGTTCTACGCAACCAATATTACACCGGATACAGCAAACGGTATTGGGAGCTGGACTGGCAGTGACTTCATTGCCGCTCTCAAGTATGGCCGTACTCCTGACGGCAGCTATTACTATCCGGCGTTTCCCTATCGCTCCTATGCGGGCTTGAGCGATGAAGAAGTTTTGGACATGGCGGCTTATCTCATGTCCCTGGATGCCGTTAGCAGCGTAACACCCGCGCCGGAAGTTCCAGCCTGGCTACAGCGCTGGACGGTGGCTGGCTGGAACAAGCTGGCGGATTTCGCAGAACCCGCACCAGAGCAGTTCAGTGATGAACTCGTGGCCCGGGGCGCCCATATTGCGCGCCATCTGGCTCACTGCGGTGAGTGCCATACGCCGCGCAATGGCCTTGGGATACCTGATTATTCGCGCGAGTACGCGGGAGCTCAGCTTGGTGAAGAAGTGATCGAAGCCATCGATGCCCATGCCCTCGAGGAATGGACCTTCGAAAACTTCGACCTGTTCCTGGTTCTGGGCATGACGCCGGAAGGGGAATTCGTGGGCGGTGATATGAACGAAGTCATCGAAAACAATACCAGCCAGTTAAGCGATGAAGATCGCGATGCACTTGCAGCGTTCTTTACTCGCCACCGGCAGGAATAACGGTCGCTTCTTCCACATTGATAATGATCTTGCCTTCCTGCTTCGCCTCATAGAATCGTTGCAGGGCATTTGGCACTTCCTTCAACGGATAGCGTTTGTCGATCGCTGGCAGGATCTTTCCCGATTCGATCATGCCAGTAAATTCGTTCAAGCCCTGATTCGGCTTAAGACCCAGTACCCGCAACGTCTTGCCATGCTGCTTCGCCAGTCGTTTACTCTGACGCCCAATCTTCATCACCAGACTGATATCGCCGCCCACGGTGATATAGGTGCCACCAGGTTTTAGGGCACGCAGGTAGTCTTCGGGTTGCCGTGTGGTCTTCACATCGAGGATCAGGTCGTACTGCCTGCCGGATTGGGTAAAGTCTTCCACTTCGTAGTTGATACAGTGATCGAAACCAAGCAGATGTAAGTATTCCTGCTTGCGTGTGCTATCCACGGCAGTCACCCGACACTTGAAAAGCTTTGCATATTGCAGGGCAAGTATACCCACGCCACCGCCGGCGCCATTTATCAGGACTGATTGCCCTTCCTTTATTCCACCGATGTCCCTGAGTGCCTGCAGGGCAAGCATTGCCGCATGGGGAATCGCGGCGGCCTGGGCGAAACTGAGATTGCTGGGCATGAAGTGCAGTGACTTCTCTGGAACACACACATACTCGGCGAAGGCGCCGAACCCGCTGTCTGACAGGTCGCTATAGACTTTCTGGCCGGGTCGAAAGCGTTTAACGGCAGAGCCCACCGCTTCCACCGTGCCAGACATGTCGCAGCCGATGATGCGAATCTTCGCCTTTGGTCGAAACAGACCGAGAAATACACGCATGAAAATCGGCTTACCGGTCAGCAGTCCCAGCTCCCAATCGTTGATTGCTGCAGCCTTCACCTTAACCAGTACCTCGTCTGGCCCTGGAGTCGGGATCTCTACCTGCTCCAGCTTCAGTTGGCTGAAGTCGCCGGCGGGTGCATATTTCCTGAACGTCATGGCATGCATCGCGCGAGTCTACTCTATTTTTCGCGAAAACTTCATTTAGCTGGTGTTCATTACTACACTGGGTTACTGAAATCTTTCGTATCGAGAGAGTTTCAGACCCAGCAAAAGCAAAAGGAGAATGCTATGCGGGAACTCAAGGACGAGGAACTGGAACTGGTGTGTGGTGGATCGGGGTTTGGATCATTGGTGATTCCGGGATTAATGCCAGTGGGTGTCTACACACTTCTTCCGGATGTAACTACCACGCAGCTTGAACCATTGCGGCTGGATATCGGGCAACATATCGAGAATCAGGTGATGAACTCCTGACAATGAAGTTGCAGGAACTATGCGCCTGAGTTCGGTTCGTGATTGAGGAAAACCGGGTAACTAATTTCAAAAGGAGTTTGAGAGTTGGAGAACTACCATTAGCAGAACTCAGCTTGGTCCATGGAGGTGCAAGCCCAGTAGGTTCAGCTATTGGAGGACCAATTGGCGGAAGCATTCTGATTGAATCCGCACTACTTCGCTCGCGCTATGGCATGTCTTTTTGAGGTGATCTACAAATTCCCTTAATTACAGCGATACCAGCACTTCGAGCGCTGCTCTTTGTGAAGTACACACAAAAGCAGCAGTATGGGAATGCAATAAGAGTTACTCAGTGGTGGTAGATAACTTTGCGAAAAAAAGGGCAGCTAAGCTGCCCTTTCTCGTTGCACATTCTGGCGACTAATTAGTCGTTGTCTACGCGATAGGTATCGTGACAGTTGCCGCAGGAACCACCCAGAGCGCGGAAGCGGGCCATGGACTGGGCAAAGTCACCAGTCTCGGCAACCACGTCGGCGAAGGCGTTGGCATTATCGATAAGCGCCTGGGCCTTGGCAGCGATGTCATCCTGGTTGTCCCAGATGCTGTCCAGCGCCGTGGTTTCGATGTTGTCGAAGTCGCTGGTGTCTACCGCCAGCATTTCAGGGATCATGGTCGCCATGACGGCGATGCGACGGGCATTGCGTTCGGCCACTTCGGCATCCCAGGGGGCGCCCTGTGCCATACCGGCTATCGGTCCGAGGTTATAACGAATGGTCTTGAACAGGGATTTACGTTGATCCACTGCGGCGGCAGCACGTTGCTCCGGTGTCATGTCGCCCTGTGCGGACGCCACAAACAATACGCCGGATATGGCTACACTCAGTGCAGAAATCAGGACTAGTACTTTTTTCATTTTGTAAAACACTCCTAAATAGGGTACAGGGAACTGGCAAGGCCTTTGCAGACTGACCAGAGAATATAGACTAAATGCGCGCGCAATGTCACCGGGCTGCCACGAAATACATGCCCGAACACGGTGCAAGTCGGGGCCCAAATTTTAAGGCTTGATCGACAGGAAAGCTTAGTTAGCCACTTCCTTCCACAGGAACAGGCGAGTCGCCGCTACGAAGCTGATGACGAACCACACCATAATGCCGATCAGGCTTGGATAGATTTCCAGCAGAGTGGCTCCGGCATTGGCGATCTCGCGCATCCCCGTCGACACGAAAGACAGCGGTAGCAGGTGGGCGACTGGTTGAATCCACTCCGGCATGGACTCGATGGGATAGAAAATCCCGGACAGGAAAATCTGGGGCATGATGACGATATTGCCCAGAGCACCGATGGCCTCCTGGGTCTTGGCCAGGCTGCCGAGACAGAAGCCCTGGCACAGGAACACGATCGTCCCCAGTATCACCACCAGGTAGTAGGCAAAGAAATTTCCGACGATGCGGATATCCAGCAGTAGCACTGCAAACATGATCAACACAGATAACTGCACCAGCACGATGGCCATACGCGCCAGCACGATTGCGGTAATAAAATCGCGCGGCTCGATAGGAGTCACGAACAGGCGCTTGAGAATGCCCTTGCGCCGATATTCCACGATGTTGAAGCCGCTGCCCGCGATGGACAGTTGCATCAGGGTAAATGCCATCAGACCCGGCAGCAGGAAATCGATATAGCGCTGGGAGCGAGCCTGTACATCTTCGATGGCAATCGAAAACATGGGTTCAATATCGCGGAACTCTCGCTCTATGGAAAGCAGGGTTTGTTCAAGCAGCGGCATGATGAGGCCAAGCTGACTCACCTGTGCCGCGTCAACCACCACATTGATTTCGGATGTAGTGTTGCCGATATTGGTATCGAAGTCTTCTGGTAGCACCAGTACCATGGTCTGGTCGCCAGCAATTAATTCCTCACGCAGCCGAGCCTCTTCACCAACGGTTACATCAAATAAGGGATTCGCGATCAACATGTCGGCAAAGTCCGTTGCCACGGCACTACTCGAATTATTGACGATGCCTACCGAGATAGGGTCCTGTTCACCGCTGTTGGCGAAACTGAACACCGTCATAAAAATCACCGGGAAAAACAGGCTGAAAAATATCGAGCGTCGGTCGCGCCAGAATATTTTCAGGAATACGGAAGTAAGATGTCTCTGCAGGGCGGTCAGCATGTTTGTGCTATTCCCTCAACTCGTGACCGGTCAGGACCAGGAAGACATCTTCCAGGTCACCGTGCAGAGGTGCTTCCGGTGGTTCCGGTGCATATTCGAGAATGAGTTCCTGCGGCGTTCCCTCGGCGATGATCTTGCCCTTGTCCATAATGGCGATGCGGTCACACAGTTCTTCCGCTTCTTCCATGTTGTGGGTAGTCAGGACGATGGTCATGCCGGCCTTATTCAGTTTTCGCACGAGGTCCCAGAGGTTGCGCTTGGCCTGCGGATCGAGACCGGTGGTGGGTTCATCGAGGAACAATACCTTGGGTTCATTCACCAGGGCACAGGCGATAGAGAAGCGCTGCTTCTGGCCACCGGAGAGATTGTTCGGCTTGGCTTTCGCCTTCTCTTCCAGTTGTACTTTCTTGAGCAGTGCGATGGGATCCGCGTTGTTGTTGTACAGGGCGGCAAACAGTGACAACAACTCTTCGAGGTTGATGTTGTCGAAGTACTCATTGGCCTGCAGTTGCACACCAATGACTTCTTTTACCTTGTAGGGATTATCGTTGACGCTGATGCCGTCGATGAGTGCCGTGCCACCATCAATGTCATTGAGGCCTTCCATCATCTCCAGGGTGGTTGTCTTGCCAGCGCCGTTGGGACCGAGGATGCCGAAAATCTCGCCTGCTTCGATAGCAAGCGAGACGCCATTAACCGCGAAAAACTTTTCGGATTTGTTGTCGGGAAGCGGGTACTGCTTCGCGAGATCACTGACTTCAATGATTGGCATCGGACTTCCTGGCGAGAGCGCTCGCTATGATAACCAAACCTTCAGCGATTGCCAGTTATGATTCGCCAGGACCCGTGCGAGAGTGACTAGCGATAATCGTAGTAGTACTCATCATCATAGCGGTCATAACGGGAGTAACGTGGCCGCGGTTTGATGGGTGCGAGGAAAAAGTAAAACACCCAGGCAAACCAGCTCAGGCAGATCATGGCCAGCAGCCAGGCGATCTTCTCAAATCCCGTGGTCTTGTCCGACGTAGCGATGATCCAGAACGGGGTCAGCCAGATGGCCAGGCAGAAGATGCCGAACACCAGCCCCACACCCATGGCGGCCAAGGGGATCAGGGCCAGCACACCGAGGATAACCAGAAAAATTACGACCAGATTGCCCAATGTCTTCATAATTCGCTCCACACAGGCGATTCGCGCTTGTTGGGATTTCACACCAATTGTTGTTAGTAACAGGGGATCTGTTGCTAGAAGCATGCCAGCTTTATATATCTATATAAAACAATAAGATAGATACAGACACCATCCCTGTTGAGAGTGAAAAATCCACATTTATGGCGAAAATCGCCATTTCTCGACCTTGACGGAATTGCGAGAATTGCAGGGAAGTGGCGCTAGAAGCTACCGGTAATCAGTGACAAAATCGACGGGATATACAAATCCAACAACGAGATGACAAGAGTCGTTCCCATGGCAGAGCATAAGATCTTCTCCATGGCCTTCGCCAAGGTCTATCCCGCCTACATCAACAAGGCGGAGCGCAAGAACAGGACAAAGGAAGAAGTCGACGAGATCATTCGCTGGCTAACCGGCTACACCCAGGCGGGCCTGAACAAACAGATCGCGAAGGAAGCGGACTTCCGTGCCTTCTTTGACGAGGCGCCGAAGTTGAATCCCAATGTTTCCCTTATTAAGGGAGTAGTCTGCGGCGTGCGAGTGGAAGAGGTGGAAGATCCCCTCATGCAGAAGATTCGCTGGTTGGACAAGCTTGTCGACGAACTCGCGAAGGGCAAGGTGATGGAAAAAATTCTCAGGAAGCCTGATTAGGGCTGCGCGGCACATGCCAGGACGAGAATCAGGAATTCAATGATGCAAAAAACAGTTCGCCTGGTAGTTGCAGCGCTGCTTGGCTTTGTCGTTGGCAGTGTCACCAACATGGCCATCGTCGTCGTCGGTCCCATTCTGATACCACCGCCCCCTGGTGTGGACATGAGCACCATGGAGTCCCTGGCGGAGACGATTCACCTCATGGGGCCACTAAACTTTGCCGCGCCATTTCTCGCCCATGCTCTCGGCACCTTTTCTGGCGTATTCGTTTGTTGCCTGCTCGCAGGTGAGAGACGAAATCTTCTGGCGGGTATTCTGGCCGTCCTGTTTCTCGCCGGGGGCATAGCCGCCAGCACCATGATTCCCGCACCGCTTTGGTTTATCGTGATGGACCTGCTGCTGGCCTACCTGCCGATGGCCTGGCTCGGTCTGTTGCTCGCCAGTCGGGTGAAGCCAATATCCAATTCCCAAGCCTGATCCCAGGCTCCTTGAGTAAGTAGTCCAATGCCAATAGTAGAAGTCATCACACCGGAATCGAACCTCGACAGGATTGTCGCAGATATCAATGCTGCCTCCTGGGACGAAGCTAACGAAATGTGCGCATACGATGTGGATGGGCTGCTTGCCTATTTGCGCCTGGAGGATACGGTCTTCATCGTTTGCCGTGATGAGGATGAGGCCGGAACGTTTCTCGGAATGGCATCCGGCCGCTTGCAACTGAAACCCTACGGACAGGAACGTTGGTTCTATTGCGACGAAGTCGATGTCTGTGTGGACCAGCGCCGCAAGGGTGCAGGTGCAGCGATGATGCGAAAGCTGCTGTCTATCGCCTATGAACACGATTGCGAGGAACTGTGGCTCGGCACAGAAATAGACAATGTGGCAGCCAATGGGCTGTACCGGGCGCTCCACCCCGACGATGTCATGCAGTTTGTTGGCTTTACCTTTGAGATGAAGGACTAGGGCAGGAACCGACTCTTGGCTATCTGGATCGACGCCGACGCCTGCCCCAAAGTCATACGCGACATCATCTGTCGCGCGGCTGAGCGCACCGGCATACAGACAACCTTTATCGCCAACCAAGCCATTCCATTGCCACCGTTTCCCAATCTGAAGAGCGTGCAGGTACGACAGGGTTTCGACGTTGCCGACGATGAGATTGCGCGACGCACCCAGGCCGGTGACCTGATCGTCACCCAGGATATTCCCCTCGCCAATGAGGTGATCGAGAAAGGAGCCGTGGCGCTATCTCCCCGCGGCGAGCTGTTCACCGCCAGCAACATCAAGGCACGTTTGAATATGCGTGACTTCATGGACACCATGCGAGCCAGCGGCGTGCAAACCGGTGGGCCTCCCGCATTGTCACAATCGGATCGCAAGAACTTTGCCGATCAACTGGATCGCTACCTGGCTAAACAGAACAGGTAGAAAGTACCTGGAATTGAGGAGCATCCCATGACTGAGCTAACGGATGAGCAGCTAATCGGCGGCTTCATGGTGATCATGTTTGCCTGCATGATCGTAAATTTCATCTATATTCGCTCGCTGAACGGATTCTTCAAGGAGCTTGCGGAAAAGGATCCCAAGACCTGGGAAGCACTGGGCAGTCCCGGATCCGGCGACCAATACGCCAATGACGTTTCCGTGCGACCGCCGTTATTCAAGATGCTAGGCGTCATGCGAGAGAAGGCTGCCAGGGGAGGCTACCCGAGGGCCGAGGGCAGCATGCGCTGGTTTATCATCGCCGCCATCACAACGTCCCTGATATTCCTGTTGGCTATCGGTGTTGGACTGTGGATGGAGTTTTTGAGTCAGGGCTAATGAGGCAGGACAGGAAGCACATGACAATCAAGGAAAGCATACTCACAACGGAGCGTTTGTTGCTTCGTGAAGCCACCCTGGAAGACGCTGGATTCATGTTGAGTCTGCTGTCGGAACCAGCCTGGCGTGAATTCATCGTGGATCATGATGTCACCGATGAGATCGGCGCGAGAACTTACCTGCAGGAGCGCATCTTACCCGGGTACAGGGAAGGCAGGGGACTCTGGCTCATGCAACTAAGAGAGACTTCGGTACCGATCGGCATCTGCGGTCTGGTACGCAGGCCATTCCTCGAACACACGGACCTGGGTTTCGCGCTTTTGGCAGACTACCGGGCAGAAGGCTACGCCGCCGAGGCTGCGAGAGCCGTGATCGACTATGCCCGCAAGCAGCTTGGCCTGCAGACTCTGCTGGCCATTACGGTTCCCCACAACACTAAATCCATTCAGTTGTTGCAGAGGCTCGGTTTCAGCTTTTCGGAACAGACCACGAATCCCGATGGCGAAGCGCTGTCGCTATTCAGGCTCGAACTCGATGGCAAACGACCCACTGAACTAAACCTGCTCTGATCGGGAAGCGTCTCGGGAACCATGGGTCCTGCCATGGGACATGGGCACGGGTCATGATAGTACTGAGTAGTTGACCTTGAAGCAGCTTCAAGGCTTAGGCTGCTAGATTTCCAGCCAGGCAATCAATCATGACCATATCCACCAGCTATTTTCTCTTGTTTTTTATTCTCGGTTTGCTGTTGCCGATTCCCTGGATTATCTGGCTACATCGCTTCGATGACAGACGAGTCACCCTCGGTATCGGTGTGGGTTTGCTTGTAGCGGCGCTCATCTATATTACATTCGCGCTGTACGAGGGCGATGGCTTCTGGTTGATGGTGGAGTGTGTCGGCGTGCTTGTTTATGGCCTGTGCGTCTGGTTGGCACTGCAGAATTCGATGATCTGGCTGGCCGTGGGCTGGGGCTTGCATCCGGTCTGGGATGCTGCCCTGCATTGGCTCGGACCGGGCGCGCATATTGTTCCACCCTGGTACGCCATCGCCTGCCTGTCCTTCGACCTCACAGTTGCCGTATATGTTGTCCTGCGCGCAAACCAGTCGAAGAACCGCACACTTGTGGAATCAGAATAGCAGTAGCCGACTTGCTCAGAGTGTTTGCGCGAGGTAGGCCTTCAGGGTCTTGCCCTTTTCATCCTTGAAGTACTCTTCGGTCGATGCAAAGTTGCGGATGCGATCGAGCCGGAAATTACGGAAGTCCCGTCTCGATTCACACCAGCCAGTGACCAGCCACACTGGTCCGAAAAAACCCATCGATAGAGGACGGATGGTGCGTTGACTCACCTTGTTCTTGAGATCCCTGTACTGGAAGGAAATCTTGCGACGATTTCGGATACACTCGCGAATCTCCGAGAAATCTGCTTCCCAGGGAATCTTGCGATGGCTCTCTTCGGAATACGTCGTGAGCTGCTCCATGTCCCGCAACAGAGAGTCTGAAAGCACGGCCTGAATTTTCTCCAGCGCGCTTCGTGCCTTGCCAGAAAATTTCTCGTCGGTCCAGTTGCACACCATGTTGATGCCAAGCGCGATGGCTTCCAGCTCATCGGCATCAAACATCACCGGTGGCAGATGGTATTTCTTGTCGATGACATAACCGACTCCCGCTTCACCGTAAATAGGAACCCCTGAGTTCATCAGGTCCTGAATGTCGCGGTAGACCGTACGCTGACAGATATCGAAATCATCGGCGATCTTCTGCGCGGTTACGGCGTGGCGCATGCGCCGCAGGTAGTGGACGATCTTGATCAGGCGGTCGGCTCTTCGCATGGCGTGGGATCCTCGGTATTCGAAAGATTATAGGCTACTGCAAGTCTACTGACACCATGCTGTCAGCAGCCTGTCGGTATAGTGGCAAGCTCGACAAACACGCAATTACCACAGAGGAAAACACAATGATCGGATACGTAACCCTCGGTACCAATGACCTGGCGCGCGCCGCCGCCTACTTCGATGAACTGTTCGGCTCCATCGGCATTGGCCGTTTCATGGAAGAAGAAAACTATTTCATCGCCTGGGCGCCTGCGCCCGACGCGCCTTCCGTCGCCATCAGCAATCCTTTTAACAAGCAAGCTGCCACAGTGGGCAACGGCACCATGGTTGCCCTGTTCATGGACTCCCGCGAGAAAGTAGATGCCTTCCACAAGAAGGCGCTGGAGCTGGGTGGAACCAATGAGGGTGATCCGGGATTCCGACCGGCAGAAAACGAATCAGGTTTTTATACGGGCTACTTTCGTGACCTGGATGGCAATAAATTTAATGCCTTCTGCATGGTTTAAGCAGGAAGTTAGACCTTGATCGATACGCTACCCCTGAAAGCGGGTATTGGAAAACGAAGGGCATCCCCTGTTCTTCGTTTTCATTTTTTGATTGCTTTCCTTACACTTCGTTTCACCGTGCGAATGCAACTTGTACCTTGAGCGATGAATGACGAGACTGTCCATAACGGCACCTGCATGAGTGAAACCATCCGCTTATCCCTTGTTGGTGAGCTACGCTTCGTCTCGGACAGCGTGTGTGAGTTCTATAGGCTGTTACACAGCGTGACTGCAGTGAACCTGCGCTATCCTGCCTTAAACGATGCAGTTAGCGCGAACTAACGCCAGAATGCTATCGGCTGCCGGCTGGTGATACCACGCTACAGATTAGGGGTACTCACTTTGCAGTCGCATGCGATGCCGAGTGTCGATGTTTGTAAGCTGATTCCTGATCTGGAGATTCTGTAGTTGAATACAGTCAATAATTCCCGGCGCAAGCGATGGCTGGCCGCTGGCTTCTTCCTCGCCATATTGCTATTGACGATAGGCCCATTGACCTTGCTGCGCTCTCCTGCACCTGCCGGTTATGTGAATGGCATAGCGGTCTGTGAACCTGAGTACAATCCGGGTCCGGCTGGCATTGCACAGGCTGAAAAGAACGAAAGCTATCTGGAAGAATCCGATAGCTTAATACAACTTCTGGCTAATTCAGATGATTCGGATGTCAGCATCTTTAACAGCATGGGCGGTTTGCTGACCTATGACCTGAACCTCTCCCGCTTCTGGATGGATGCTATTGTCGAATTTGGTGAGCAGGGCGCCGTATCGGCAACAGTGGCCGAAGCGAGAAGGCGTTCGAGTGATCCTTCTTACCAGCCTTGTGCGATTCGTTGACGCGTAAATTGTTACACTCCGATGGCCACCGGCGCTTTATCACTACCCCGATTAATCCTGTATAGTTTCCCTGCCGCAACCGGCATTCCCTACTCAATGATCGAGGAGTCGTCATGGCAACAAGAATCAAAACAACGTCATTCAGCGGGATCGTTTCAGTGGCACTCCTGCTGGTCTCTGCACAGGCTATTTATGCGCAGGGCCCCGGTCCCATGCAGACCAATGAGGATTTCCAGCGTGCCATGGAGGAACTCTCAAACTGGGGGCGCTGGGGACCCGAAGATGAACTGGGTCAGGCAAACTTCATCACGGCTGAGAAGCGTTTGCAGGCAGCAGCCCTGGTGTCGGAAGGCATCACGGTGTCACTGGCCCATGATGTGGTGCAGGCAGACGAGATTGAATCTCCTGATACTTCGGCCATTTTAAAGCGGGAAGTCCTGCGGGTAAGTCCCACCGGTGCCTCCGATAGCTATGAATACACCGGCAGCTACCACGGCACTATCCACAGTCACCTGGACTCCCTGGATTGCCACATCATGTATGAGGGCAGCGGCTACAACGGGGTCACCTGGGAAGAAGTGGAAGCCGCGGATGGTTGTCCACGAGGAAGCATCCATGCCCACCGCAACGGCATCGTGACTCGCGGCATCCTGTTTGACGCCACATTGCTCCCCGGCATGGACCCGGACGGCAACGGTTGGGTGGAACCAGGGACGGCCATTACCTATGCCGACCTGGTCGCTCTCGAAGAAATACAGGGTGTCACCGTTGAACCCGGTGATGTAATTTTACTGCACACCGGTCGCTGGACTCGCCGCGCAGCGCTGGGTCCCTGGCCTACCTCGGAAGGTGTCGCCGGCTACCACGCCAATGTTGCCTGGTTTCTCAAGGAGCGCGGCGTGGCCATGATCGGTCACGACATGTGGAATGATGCAACCCCCAGTGGGGTAGGCGACGTCTTTCTTCCCCTGCACAGCCTCGCCCTGGTGTCGCTTGGAGTCTCCATCTTCGATAATCTGGACTTCGCCGATGTGGCTCGAGTTGCGAAAGAGCTGGGTCGCTATGAATTCATGATCATGGCCTCTCCGCTGCGTATCGAGAAAGGCATGGGCTCACCACTTAATCCGCTTGCCCTGTTCTAGGAGTTCTCTTGTCGCAAAAATCAGTACTCATAACAGGCAGCAGTCGTGGCATTGGTGCCGCCACCGCGCGCCTGTTTGCGCGACATGGATACAGTGTCTGCATAAACTATCGAAACAATCGCGAAGCCGCGGAAAACATCGCTGAAGAAGTGAAGGCCGCTGGCGTTGACTGTATAGCGGTTCAGGCGGATGTTTCACAGGAAGCCGATGTGTTGCGCCTGTTTGAGTCATTCGATAAAGAGATGGGCGCATTGAATGTGCTCATCAACAATGCGGGCATCCTATTGCCCCAGAGCAGGTTGTCCGGCATCACTGCCGAGCGGCTGAATAAACTTCTCGTCACCAATGTCACCAGTTGTTTTCTCTGTAGTCGGGAAGCGGTGCGTCGCATGTCGACGAAAGAGGGAGGGTTGGGAGGCAGCATCGTTAACGTCTCCTCCATCGCTGCAACCCTGGGCGCACCCAATGAATATACGGACTACGCTGCCACCAAGGGTGCCATGGATACCTTTACCAGAGGGTTGGCCCTGGAGGTTGCCGGTGAAGGCATCAGGGTGAACGCGGTGCGTCCGGGAATCATCGAAACCAGCATTCATGCCGATGGTGGTGAGCCAGGTCGGCCTGCGCGGCTGGCTCCCCTGATTCCCATGCAGCGCAGCGGCCAGCCCGAGGAGGTTGCCGAGGCAATCTATTGGCTGGCTTCAGAGAGGTCGTCCTATGTCACGGGCACTTTCATAGATATTACCGGTGGTCGTTAACAGATCTGACAGGAAGTAGTCATGCGAGTCGTCAAAGCTGAAACCAGGAGACACTGATAACTTGGTAACATAAGCGATGAATCCATCCTCACTGGCAATGTTCAGTTGCGAAGATATCAGTGTCCCCGGAGCTGCTTGCCAGATGAGTGAATCATGTCCAAAGGCCAAGGACCAAGGATTGAAATTTCAGGATTCTTGATCGACATCAGGATTGGGGATAGCGTTTATACCACCTATACTCACACAAAATAGTGTCTCTACCCGAAACGCACACGCTCGAAGCCATGAGGGCTTACGGTAAGCAAGCGACTGGAGAGAAGTATCTGATCAATCCGTCGATGTAGCTCAGCGAATTCAACCATCAAGGGCACGGCTAAATGAAAAAGACGAAGATTCCCCAGATTACGCGCCGAGACTTTCTCAACGGCTGTGCCATTAGTGTTGTAGCAGGTAGTGGCCTGTCGCCGCTACAGCTGATGGCACAGGACCAGTCGGGTGCACCAGTGTTGCCCCCTGACTATTATCCGCCGACGCGCCAGGGCCTGCGCGGTAGTCATGAAGGTTCGTTTGAGTTTGGCCACGCCATGCGCGATGGCCAGACCTGGCGTTCTGTGGAAGCCGGAGACGGTCACTATGACCTGGTTGTTGTTGGGGGCGGTATCAGCGGCCTGGCGGCCGCATACTTCTATCGCAAACAACATGGCCAGCGATCACGAATCCTGATTCTCGACAATCATGATGACTTTGGTGGTCACGCCAAGCGCAATGAATTCTGGTATGAAGGACGCATGTTCCTGGTTAACGGCGGCACCCTGAATGTGGAAGCGCCTTCCCAATACAGCACGATAGCCGCTGGTTTGCTCTGGGAATTGGGTATCGACCGGGGGCGCTATTTCGAAAAAAATCGTGACATGTTTTCCTTTTACCGCGACATGGGTCTAAAAGACGGCCGCTTTTTTGATCGCGAATCTTTTGGCCAAGACAAGCTGGTTGTTGGATACAGCAATATGCCTATCGCTGAGGCAATCGCGCAAAGTCCCCTCAATGACCAGGCGCAACAGGATGTAATTCGCCTTTATGAATCTAAGGAGAATTACTTCCCCGGTCTGGGAGCTGACGAAACCCGGCAGCGCCTGATGCAAATGAGCTACAAGGACTATTTGCTGAATGTAGTAAAGGTGCATGCCGATGTGGTAAAGCTGTTTCACTCGTCATACTACGGGTCGTTTGTAGTGAGCCCGGATGCAATCCCTGCGATCTATTATCGTGATGAAGGCTTTCCTGGATTTGCCGGCCTCAATCTGGAAGACCTGGCACCAGAAGTATTGGTTAACGAACCGGGTGGCGTCCACGGGAGAGAAAATCTAGAGCGCGCCAGCAGTGGTGATCCAGACATGTATTTCCCGGATGGCAACGCCACCATCACGCGTCTTCTGGTGCGTTCACTGATTGCAGGAGCTGTCACTGGTATTGATATGGAAGACATCGTGACCGCTGCAGTTGACTATAGCCAACTGGATCGCAGCGATCGGAACTGCCGGATTCGCCTCAATAGCACAGTCGCCAATGTGCAGCACCAGGGTGACGATCAGGTACTCACTCAGTATATTAATAACGGGCAGGCTTATACCGTCACCAGCGATGCTGTGGTCATGGCCTGCTGGAACACGGTAATCCCATACATATGCCCCGAGTTGCCTGCGACGCAGAAGGAAGCCCTGAGCTATGGAATCAAATCCCCGCTGGTGTATGGTGGTGCCTTGCTGCGCAACTGGCAGGCATTTGTCGACACAGGCATCTCACGCGTAAGTGCACCCACCAGTTTCTACTCCAGTCTTGGCCTTCAGGCTTCGGTTACCATGGGTGATTATCAGGCGCCCAGGAATCCCGAGGAGCCCATCGTGATGCGCTTCTCTGCCTACTTCGACGCGCCGGGCCAGAACCTCTCCCGACGTGATCAACACCTGCTGGGTCGTAACATGATGCTCAACACCTCGTTCGATTCCTTTGAGGAAAAGCTGCGAGACCAGATGATGCGGGTGCTTGGTCCAGCGGGTTTCGATGACGAACGCGATATAGTGGGGCTGACCGTGAATCGCTGGCCCCACGGTTACAGCTATTCCTACAATCCGCTTCATGACCCGGATGAGTGGGCCTATACAGCCACAGACGAACGTCCCTGCGTGGTAGGGCGACAGCGCCATGGCCGCATTGCGATTGCCAACGCGGATGCGGCGGCAAGCCCACACACTGATGCGTCAATCAATGAAGCCTATCGGGCTGTAAACGAATTGCTGAGCAATAGGTAGGGACACTCACAACTTAACAACTTAATGACTGAGAAACAAAGTTGTTTCATTAAATTGATAGGGGCACTAACAACTTGGTAACTTAGCGAGGTTCTCTGATTCAGTTTTCATAAGTTAGCATGTAATCAGTGTCCCCGTTTCTGCCACTACGTCAACGTGGAGCGTGATGTGCACGAAGAAGAGTATATCTTCCTCTTGCCGATAACCCGGAGTAGTTCAGTTCAACATTGGCAAGCTAGGGCTATGACATTCACCAGACTCTTTTCCAGATTCTTCCTGATCACTGCAATCTTCGTCTACCCGATACCGCTCTCGGCCCAGGAACGTGACTTCGATGCCTGGCTGGCCGAGCTCAGACAGGAGGCGCTGGATCGTGGCATCAGCGCGGAATCGGTGGAACTGGCATTCTCCGAGATAACCCCGCCGGTACAACGCATCATCAGCAGTGACCGCTCCCAACCCGAGCGGGTGCAGACTTACGCCGAGTATCTAGGCGCCAGGGTCAGCGACTGGAAGATAGAGAACGGCAGGAAGCGCATGATTGAACATGCAGACCTTCTCAAGGAAGTAGGGGAGCAGTATGGTGTGCAGCCGCGCTTCATCGTGGCCTTCTGGGGGATGGAAACCAACTTTGGGACCTACCCGATACCGGAGCCCCTGTTCAATGTGCTGGCTACCTTGTCTTTCGATAATCGCCGCGCCTCATTCTTCCGCGCCCAATTCTTTGCTGCATTGGAGATGTTAGAAAGCGGCTTTCCTCCTTATGAACAGATGAAGAGTTCCTGGGCGGGTGCCATGGGCCAGTCCCAGTTCATTCCCGAGAGCTACCTGCAATATGCCGTGGACCATGACGGCGATGGCAATCGCGATATCTGGAATTCCGAGGCAGACGTGTTTGCTTCCATTGCCAACTATATCAAGGCCCGTGGCTGGAGCGATGACCTGACCTGGGGACGACCGGTCGTACTGCCACCCGGGGGTGAATCGCGATTGCGTGAGAATGAATCGGCAACCATGACTGCGCCGGGTAACTGTAGCCGCTACAGTAGCCTTGGTGTGTGGCGCGACCTGCAACAGTGGCAGGCCCTGGGAGTGCGGCAGGCCGATGGCAGTGACCTGCCAGGCCGTTCCATTCCCGCAGCGCTGGTCTATGGCGATGCCGGCGACGATGAAGCCTATCTCGTGTATGGAAACTTCTGCGGCATCATGGCCTACAACCCGGCCTTGAAATATGCCCTGTCCATTGGTTTATTATCAGACCTGATTGTTCCTTGAGTCGAACGATCTCCAATCAACAGCGGGAGTCAGCTCCCGGGGTATTCGGATGAGACGTTCAGTCCTTGCTTTTCTGTTGGCATCCCTGTGCAGCGGTCCCCTGTCAGCCGAGGTGCAGCACGTCGCGAACACCGGGTTCATCGTCGAGAACAGGATCCAGGTGAGCGATGACGTCGCCACTACCTGGCAGACTTTCGTCGAGGAAGTGGACAACTGGTGGCCAAAGGATCATAGCTGGTGGCTCGATCAGGGTACGTTCTCCATCGAGCCTCGTGCCGGAGGCTGCTTTTGTGAAATGGCCAGCGACGGTCGTTCGGCGGAACACATGCGCATCTCCTTCGTCGATCCACAGAAGATGATGACTATGACTGGAGGGCTGGGCCCCTTGCAGGGCATGGGGATGTTCGGTGCGCTGACCTTTGTTTTTACCGAAAATGAAAATGGTACTGAAGTGGTCATGACTTACCGGGTGAATGGTATTAACCCGGATGGCTTCGCCGAACTGGCACCCATAGTGGACATGGTGCAAGGATTGCAGATCGGTGGCCTCAAAACCTTTCTCGAGGCTAACTAGTCAGCATGCAACTGGATAGGGACAAGCTCATCAAGTGGGGCAGCATCCTGCTCCTTATCGCCGTGCTGCCATTCGCCATGGAACTGATCCTGGTGATCGATGTGTTCGGGCTGGAGTTTGCGGCATCTTTCGCCTTTCTCTATCTTGGCATGATGAGAGATCGTCTGCTGTTACGTTGGTACAGCTTTAAACAGGAATGCACATCTTGCATGCTGTTTGTAGCAACTCTCTATCTGTTTCAACCACGAACTGTTATCTCGCACTCACTCGCCAGCAGTTTGCTGATCGCGTTGACCTGTTCTGCATTGATGGCTATTGCCATCTGGATACCGGCGATTTATCTCAGTACCGGGTTTTCCTGATAATTTTCTGAGAGGCTTTTCCCTGACAAAAAAGCGGCCCGTTGGGCCGCTTTTTAATCTCGTTCTGAAGGCTGGTTAGGGGTCATGTGTTCGAGGATGAATCGCTAGAATCATCGGAGCTACTGTCCGAATCATCGTCTGAGTCTGACAAACCATCGCCGTCAGAATCGTCATCTACCTGACCATCCATGTCTGCATCGAAGTCAACTGCTTCGTCTGTGATGGTCAGTCCAACCACATGCACGAGTCCCAATAAGCCTGCATACCAGTCGTTGATAACAAGCGGGTTGCCTCCAGGGTTGGTAAGTATCAATCCCAGCTGATAGGTACCGGCAGCTAGAGCGCTTAAATCGACCGCGGGAATCTCGAAGAGTCGAGTCTCATCGACACTGGCTGAATCACTGACTGGCACCACGATGGGATCTGATAGCGCATTTGCTGTGCCGTTGTTGCTGCTGTCCGAGTTGTCACTTGAGGAGTCATCTGCAGAATCATCAGAACTGCTGTCGGAGGAGTCGGAAGAATTGCTCGAGTCATCGGAGGGGCTGCTTTCTGACTCGCTTATTGTAGGAGCGAATACCACAACGTAGGCATCTACTTCTCCGTCGGTAACCAGCTCCGCACCACGGGGGAAGCTGACACTAATCTCTAGTGGGTCACCGGTGTAGATAACACCCTTATTGGTGCGAATTCGAGCCATAATGCCATCGGATGCATTTCCCACTCCGATGTTCTTGCTATTGCCGAATGCATTTCCATTGCCGTTCCCGCCGCCATTGCCATTGCCATTTCCGTTGCCACCAGCATTACTATTCCCGCTATTGCCCTGGGCCACAGCTACTTCAACTGAAAGAAGCAGGATCAGGCTCACCGTTACTGACAACAGATATTTAGTTTTGTTGGCTAAGTTGCTCATTACTACCTCGTGCAAGCTCAATGAAATGAATTGATAACGCTTACTCAGGGTAGAAGCAGACGCGTGCAAGTTCCGGGATGGCATTCACACTTTCAGTCAAAGCAATTTGGTGGGAAGTCGGAGACTACGCCGCCTTTTTGTAGCTGAACCGAAGCTAACAAGTACCGGCCTGAAGGCCGTTTGCACGCTAGCTACTCAGTTGCCTGCATAACCAGGACCATAGAGAATACGTCCTGGACGACGCCCGGTGTGTTGTCCGTTTTCCACTACCAGATCGCCATTTACCAGCACGTACTTCATCCCGACCGCATACTGATGAGGGTCTTCGAAGGTAGCCTTGTCGATAATCTCATCCGCATTGAAGACGGCGATATCGGCAAAATAGCCGTTGGTGAGTAATCCACGGTCGTGAATGCCGAGACGTCTTGCCGTCTGGCTACTCATTTTCTTCACCGCCTCTTCCAAAGTGATGATGCCGCGTTCCCGCACATAGTAACCGAGCACTCTGGCGAAAGTGCCGTACTGCCTCGGGTGCGGCGCGCCCTCGCCGAAGATTCCGACCGGTCCGTCGGAACCGATGGCTGTTGCGGGATGTTGCATGATCAGGTCCACATCCTGCGGGCCAATGGCGTGGTAGACCGCCGTGGCGCCCCCACCGCGAACGATATCGAAGACAACCTCCGCGGCGTTCTCGGGCGTGGGTTCCATGCCGGCCTCGATAGTGAGTTCGGCGAGATTCTTGCCAGCCATGGAAGGGTCCCAACTGTTGCGCGAGATGAAGACATTCTTGGGATCGCCGCCACCGCGGTCGTAGAGAATCTTGGCCACGACTTCATTCTTTATCGTGGAGCGAGTTTCCGGGCTGTTGATACGTGCCAGCATTTCATCATTGCCACCTTCCTGTGCCCACTGCGGTATCAGCGCGGTAATACCGGTTTGTGACGCAGTATAAGGATACTGGTCGATGGTGATGTCTACGCCGCGGGCACGGGCCTCGTCCACCATGCGCAGGCTCTCAACAGAAGAACCCCAGTTCTCCACACCGATGGCCTTGTGGTGTGTCATCTGTACGGGAATGTCGGCTTCCTCCCCGATGCGAATGGTCTCCTGCACGGAATCCAGTAACTGATAGGCTTCTTCTCGCATATGGGAGATGTAGATGCCGCCATACCCGGCCGCGACTTTCGATAGCTCGATAACTTCTTCCGTCGAGGTAAAGCTGCCGGGCACGTAGAACAAACCAGTGGAGATGCCGAGAGCACCTTGCTCCATGGCTTCCGCCACCATGGACTTCATGCGCTCCATCTCGCTGGCTGTAGGGTCACGGTCCTCAGCGCCAACCACGATGGAACGAATGGTTCCCTGGCCCACGAAGATGGACCAATTGGGACTGATTCCCAATTCTTCGATCTCCCGGTAGTGCTCATCGACGGGAAATGGTGATGAACCATCATTGCCCTCGGTGAGTGTGGTGACACCCTGTAGCAGTGCACTCTCCGCGTTCGGCACATCAAAGATACCGCGAAGTGCATGGGTGTGCGGATCGATAAAACCCGGGGCCACGACGAGGCCACTGGCATCGATGACACGGTCGGCACGTGCGTTGGGCATTTTGGCGATGCGTACGATGCGATCTCCGTTGATACCGACATCGGCTTCATACCAGGGAGTGCCGGTGCCATCGATGATGCGTCCATTGCGAATGAGGATGTCGAAGTTGTCCTGAGCCAGGGTCTGGCTGCCCATAGAGAGCATCAGGAGCATACTAATCAGCAGTGAGAACGACTTGACCATTGCTTCCTCCGACAAGGCTAAAAGCCCGATATGAATTCACAGCAACTAAAAAAAGGGGTAGCCCTAAAGCTACCCCTTTCTCACTGACTCAGCAATCCGCTTATGTTAAGCGGACCCGGTTACCAGATGCGAATGCGATCCTCGGGGGGCAGGTACAGCGCATCGGTGGGCTGCACGTCGAAGGCCTCGTACCACTCATCGAAGTTGCGCACGACGCCGTTCACCCGGAACTCGGAGGGAGAGTGGGGGTCGGTGGTGAGGCGCTGGATCAGGGCGTCTTCACGGTACTTGCGTTGCCACACCTGGGCCCAGGCCAGGAAGAAGCGCTGATCACCTGTATAACCATCGATAACTGGCGCTTCTTCGCCGCCCAGTGCCATCTTGTAGGCTCGGTAGGCCATGGACAGACCGCCCACGTCACCAATGTTCTCACCAAGCGTGAAGCGGCCGTCGATGAAATAGCCCGGCACCGGTTCAAAGGCGCTGTACTGTTCTGCAAGTCCAGTGGCAAATTCCTCAAAGTTGGCCCGATCCTCGTCAGTCCACCAGTTGCGCTGCACACCGGCCCAGTCGGACTTGGATCCCTGGTCGTCGAAGCCGTGGCCCATCTCGTGACCGATTACCGCGCCTATACCACCGTAGTTCACAGCCAGGTCTGCAGCCGGATCGAAGAACGGGGGTTGCAGGATGCCTGCGGGGAAAACGATTTCGTTAAACGAAGGATTGTAATAGGCGTTAACCGTCTGTGGCGTCATGCCCCATTCTTCACGATCCGTTGGCTTGCCGAGACGGCTAACTTCATCTGCGTAGTTGAATTCACGCACCCGCTGGGCATTGCCGAACAGGTCGTCACGACGAATTTCCAGCTCGGAGAAATCCTTCCACTTGTCGGGATAGGCAATCTTGGGTCGGAAGGCTTCCAGCTTGCGATAGGCCTCTTCCTTGGTATCAGGACCCATCCAGTCGTTCTGCTCGATGCTCTGGCGCAGCGCCGCACGCAGGTTCTCAACCAATTCGTCCATCTGCTGCTTGGCAGATTCAGGGAAATGTCGTTCCACGTAGACCTGGCCCAGGGCTTCACCGAGGCTGTTCAGGTCGCCAACACGCGCGACGCCGCGCTCCCAGCGCTCGCGTTGCTCGGGTACACCATTGAGTACGGTCGAGTAAAAATGAAAAGCTTCCTGATCGAGCTCTTCCGACAGGACACTGGCGCTGTCAACGATGTAGCGGTAGGTCATGAAGGCCTGCCAGTCAGCCACATCGGCAGTATTCACCAGGTCAATAATGGGTGACATGGCACTTGGGTAGGATACGTTCAGCGCGTCCAGGTCGCTGATACCAGCCGCACTGAAATAGGCA
>JAQCBT010000013.1 GCA_027621405.1 Pseudomonadota bacterium
GGGGGGGGGGGAGCAGGATGCTGTGAGAACCTGGTGGAGCTGGCGGGACCATTTAGCGCAGGCAAAAAAAATGGGGTTGCCCGTATGTAAGCGGCAACCCCATCCCTGCTTGAGAACTACCCGACTCATCTAGCCAGCTATTGCGAATAGTGGCTGTCTGCGTCATGGGCCTATAAGACCACAACAGCTGCTGGCGCTTTTTGATCTACATCAAGCGGGAAACATCTCAGCAAGCAGATCTTGTTCAGAGCCTTCACGGTGCTCTTCGCTTATATAGTAAAGTTAATACTTTATTATATTGGGCAGGTTAATGGCTTCCGAATTGAAATGCCTGGGATAACCGGTTTGCCTGGCTTGTGGCGGAGTCGAAAAAGTGGGTGTCCTATAAAAATACTGCAAAAAATAAAATGGGTGTCCTGTAAGTGCTGCAAAAATAAAATGGGTGTCCTGTAAGTGGGGCTTGGGTGGTGGGGGTGTGTCACTGCTTGTGCTTCACTACATATAGTGGTATCGTTGCCCTCGCAACACAGCATAGTGATCTAATGTCGTATTGCGTTAGTCTGGGCACCACCCCTCCACACCTCTTGAATGGAGCCCAGACCCTCCTTGAGATCCCCGCCCCTGCCCGGTTCGCGTGTCCGGGCAGTGGGCCGGGGCCCTCATCTTCTTCGCCCTGACCACGATAACCCTGAAGACTTTTATCAAACCCCGGAAATCCCTCCGCGTCGATCACTTATGGTGGATAAAATAAGGGCCGTGACTGAATCGAGCCTAGAAATCAGCCACTGCAGCTGCCTCAATTGCGGGGAGCCTTTGCGGGGTCCCTATTGCGCCAGTTGCGGGCAACTGGCGCGGGAAGTGAAACGTTCGGTGTTGTACTTCCTCAAAGAGCTCATCCGGGTCGTATTTGAGCTGGATGGACGTGCTTATCGCACCGTATTCTATTTGCTTATCCGTCCGGGCTTCCTGACCAATGAGTATTTCAATGGACGCCGCCAGCGTTATACACCACCGTTACGCCTGTTCCTGGTCATCAGTATCGCACTGTTTCTGCTCATTTCGGTGGCCGATACCCTGGGCTCCCTCTCAGAGGCCATCGGTTCAATCAATGAAACACCGGAAGAGCCAACCGCCCCTGCCAGCCAGGATGAAGGAGGCAGCAGGACACCGGCCAGTATCGAAGACTTCGATGGGCTCATTGGTTTGACAGCACAGATAGAGCTACCCTTCCTGACCGTCGAAGCAAATCAGAACCTGCAGAACTATCTGTCCGCGCAGGTGGAGGCCAACCTCACCGAGATTCTCGCGGATCCCCAGGAGTTCTTCATGAATTCCCTCGAATACATCACCTTTTTCATGCTGCTAATGATGCCTGTCCTGGCATTAATCCAGAAGCTGCTGTGGGTCTTTACCGGCCGTTACTATGTTGAGCATCTTGTTCTGACGGTTCACAACCAGAGCTTCCTGTTCCTCATGATACTGCTCAACTTCATCATCACAACCCCGGATCGTTTGGGTTTTTCGGCTGCCACTCCCGTGGTGGAATGGGTTAGCGACGTCGCCACCCTATGGATGGCTATCTACCTGTTGATCAGCCTGAAAGTTTATTTCAAACAGGGCTGGTCCCTGAGTGTGATCCTGTTCTTGTTTACCAGTGCTATCTACGCGGCGGTATTGGCCACTGGCGTGTTGATTTTTGGCATGACGCTGGTGATTTTTGCCTGAATCAGGGCAAATTGCCTTGGCCCGCCGTGGCGTCATATCATCCTCCCAACCTGCTGCAGGCGATTTACCGGCAAGTCCTGTGGTCGCAAGCAGATCACAACAATAATAGAAGGAACCCCACCATGATTGTTTATGGAGTTGCCCTGCTCTCGGTATGCCTGATTCTGGGCATGATTGTCGGCGATACACTCGGCGTGCTGCTGGGGGTGGAAGCCAACGTGGGTGGCGTCGGTATTGCCATGTTGCTGCTGGTGCTCGCCAGCAACTCCGACCGCTTCAAATCGCTGACCCATGATGCTGCCGGTTCCGGCATCCATTTCTGGTCGGCCATGTACATCCCTATTGTGGTTGCCATGGCGGCACGCCAGAACGTGGCGGCGGCGGTGGATGGGGGCATGCTGGCCTTGCTGGCGGGGGTAGCGGCCGTGGCAGTGAGTTTCGCGTTAGTGCCGGTGCTCAGCAAGATGGGTAAGGCACCTGCCGCCAAGGGCGAGGAGGCATAGCGATGGAGATCATCGAGAGCGTCTTCGTTCGCAACAACCTCATCGTCGCCTTCGCCGCGGTAGGGATGGTGATGTGGATATCCTATTTCCTCGCCGACAGACTGACCAATGGGCGTATCCATGGCTCCGCCATCGCCATCGCGCTTGGCCTCTTGGCTGCCTACTTCGGCGGCGTGGCCACAGGCGGTAATACGGGAGTGGCCGATGTTGCATTGTTGGGTGGCATTGGCCTGATGGGCGGCGGCATGATGCGTGACTTCGCCATCGTCGCCACGGCCTTCGGTGTTCATCTCAGCGAACTCAAGAAGGCCGGGATGGCCGGCGTCATATCAATCTTCGCCGGGGTTATCGTGTCCTTCGTTGTGGGAGCGGCAATCGCGGTGATGTTTGGTTACACGGATGCGGCCGAGATCACCACCATAGGCGCCGGCGCCGTTACCTACATCGTCGGCCCGGTAACCGGTGAGGCGATCGGCGCCAGCAACGAGGTGATCACACTGAGTGTGGCGGCGGGTCTGGTGAAGTCCATTCTCGTGATGATCGGCACACCACTTGTTGCCAAACTCATCGGCCTGGACAATCCGCAATCCGCCATGGTGTTTGGCGGACTCATGGGCACCACCAGTGGCGTGGCAGCCGGTCTTGCCGCCACCGATCCCAAGCTGGTTCCCTACGGCGCCATGACTGCAACTTTCTACACCGGCGTAGGCTGCCTGTTAGGCCCATCGATACTGTTTTTTATCGTCAGTGCAATGTTCTGAGTACTGACAATCTAGTAAATTTCTGGAATTGCTTATGAGTGCCGAATTTTTCCCCCACCTCCGCAACGAGAACCCGAAGACCGCGCTGGTCGAGGGCGATCAGGAATACAGTTACGCCGAGGTAAATGCGCGCATCGATCGCTTCGCCACCGGTTTGCTCAATGGCAAGGCAGACCTGGAAGAAGAACGCATTGCATTCTTTATTCCCGCGTCACTGGACTATGTCACGGTGATGCACGGCGTCTGGCGTGCCGGCGGCATCGCGATACCACTGAACGTGGCGTCGGCTGTAGCGGAGCTCGAGCACTACCTGACCTGCGCCAGTGTCACGCGCATGATTGCCAACGGCAAATACCAGGAATCTCTGCGTGAGCTCTGCGCAAGCCTGAACATCGAACTGGTTTCTGTCGATGACGTGCTGGCCGACAGCGCGGGCGCCCTGCCCGCGATCGACGAGAGTCGCCGGGCCATGATGCTGTTTACCAGCGGTACCACCAACAAGCCCAAGGGTGTAGTCAGTACCCACAAGACTATCAAGGCCCAGATAACCACACTCATAGACGCCTGGGAATGGACGGAAGACGATGTGATACCGCTGTTCCTGCCGCTGCATCATATTCACGGCATCATCAATATTCTCAGCTGTGGACTGTGGGCTGGTGCCACCGTGCACCTGTTCGCCAAGTTCGATATTCCCCGCATCACAGAAAATGTGATAGCTGGCACCTATAATGTGTTCATGGCCGTACCCACTATCTATGTAAAACTGATCCAGTATTTTGAAACCATAGACAAGGCCCAGGTTGAGAAGATCTGCGATGGCTTCCGTGACATGCGCCTGAATATCTCCGGATCCGCCGCCTGCCCGGTCAAGCTGTTCAAGCAATGGCAGAAGCTCACCGGACAGGTCCTGCTCGAACGCTATGGAATGACCGAGATTGGCATGGGAATCTCCAACCCCTATAACGGCGAGCGCCGAGCCGGCTGCGTCGGCCAGCCCTTGCCAGGAGTCCAGTGCCAGTTGTTCGACGAGTACGATCAACCCATCAAGGAGGAGGCATTGCCCGGGGAGATTCGGATCAAGGGTGACAATGTATTTCTCGAGTACTGGGACAATCCCAAGGCCACGAAGGAGTCATTCAAGGATGGCTGGTTCTGCACAGGCGATGTGGCCGTGGTCGAAGACGGCTACTACCGCATCATGGGCCGCTCCTCCGTAGACATCATCAAGTCCGGCGGATACAAGCTGTCCGCACTGGAGATAGAGGGCGTATTGCTGACCCATGAGGCCATCGCTGAGGTCGCCGTCATCGGCGTGGAGGACGATACCTGGGGAGAAGCTGTGGTGGCCGTGATCGGTCTCAAGGATGGCGCCTCGCTGACCTACGAAGACCTGAAGTCCTGGTGCACTGACAGGATGTCATCCTACAAGATACCCAAGGCGATCAAGATCGTGGACGCCCTGCCCCGCAACGCCATGGGCAAGGTCACGAAGCCGGCACTGAAGGAACTGCTCTAGCCCTGTCCCGGGAAAGAATCGCGGCGTTTCCATTCCTGCTTCGTTAGAAGCAGGGCGCGCTTGGGGGTATAATGCAGCCTGCATCTAACCCCCGCGATCTACGTGAGCCATTTTGAAAATCGAATTTCTGGGCAAGACCCTTTCTGGCCCCTTCACAGTCCCCTCCGGTATCGTTACCTGCTCCGCCAACATCATCCAGCGTGTCTTCGACACCATGCCGGAGGTCGGCGTACTCACCACCAAGAGCATCGGACCTGAACCCAGACTCGGTTATCGAGAGCCGGTCCTGACCCAATTCAAACCGGGCTGCTTTGGTAACGCCGTTGGCCTCACTAACCCCGGCGCCGACCGCTCGGCGGAGATGCTTTCCAAACTCAACATCCCCGAGGATCGTTTCCTGCTTATCTCCATCTTTGGTGGCAGCGTGCAGGAATACGTGGACGTGGCAAAGAAACTGGCACCCTACGGCGATGGCCTGGAGCTAAACCTGTCCTGCCCTCATGCCAAGGGTTATGGCATGGCTATGGGCCAGGACCCGAAGCTGGTGCAGGAGATCGTGGCCGCAGTAAAGGCTGCCGTGGATGTTCCGGTTATCGCCAAGCTCACACCGAATGTAAAAAGCGTCGCCGAGATCGCCCGAGCGGCAGTAGCTGGTGGTGCCGACGGCCTCTGCGCCATCAACACCATGGGCCCGGAACGCTATGACGCCCATGGGCACGCCATCCTCACCAACGAGGTAGGCGGAGTCTCCGGCAAGGCGATTCTCGACCGGGCACTGCAGGTTGTGCAGGAAATCGATGCGGCCGTCGAATGCCCCATCATCGCCTGCGGTGGAATCAGCAGTGCCTCCGAGGTAAAAGCTTTCCAGGAGGCCGGTGCCACAATTATTGGCGTAGGTTCTGCACTCGTGGGCATGAACACGAACGAAATAGCTGAATACTTCAGTACCCTGAGCACCGATCTCGAGACGGGCAGTGACAAGGCAGAATCCCTGGTACGTTATGACATCGACATGGGCTTCCGCCCGGTTACACTCGTCTCCAACGAACGTGTAACAGACGATATCTGTATTCTTACGTTCAAGGAGAAGCTGGATATCCAGGCAGGCCAGTTTATCTTCCTGTGGATACCTGGCCTGGGCGAGAAGCCATTCTCCGCACTGACCGACGATCCGTTTCGGCTGGCCGTGATCAACCTCGGTCAATTCACCAAGGAACTGATGGACATACAGCCGGGTATCGAGGCCTATGTGCGTGGCCCCCATGGCAATGCCGTACAGCCACCTGCCGGAGCCAGGATCATGGCAGTTGCCGGCGGCACCGGGCTGGCGGCTGTATATCAGCTGGCACGGGATTTCGGAAACACAGAAATCTTCTTCGGTGCGCGCTCGAAGGATCGGCTCTACTTCGAGGAAGAGAGCGCGAAGGTCAGTGACCTGCACGTGGCAACCGACGATGGCAGCGCTGGCTACCATGGCCTGGTAACTGAGTTGCTGGCGCAACGACTCGAAGAACTGACTGCAGAAGAGTTGACTGATGTGGTGTTCTACAACTGCGGGCCGGCTCCCATGGTGCGCGCAGCAGAAGCCCTGCAACGCCGCTACTGCCCGGCAGAGCGTATCTTCAACTCCATCGACTACTGGACCAAGTGCGGGGTCGGCATCTGTGGTGCCTGCGATGCGCCCGATGGCAGAAGGCTCTGTGTCGATGGACCATTCCTGGATGCCGCCGACACGGCAAAGGCCAAACTTACCAACCAGGTTTAATCGCCGCGACTGCAAAGATAGCTGCAACAGTAATTAGCGAAGCAACCAGGAAGGCTATACGCTGCTGCTTTGTCTTGCCTCTCTTTAATGCCAGTGTTCCCAGCACGATATACATCACCAACAACACGATCTTGATTGTCACCCAGCCCACGACGATGGGGTACTGGCGCGACATCACCACCAGTGCGATGGCACTGACCAGCAGAAGTGTATCGATGATATGGGGCAGGATGCGCGATGGCTTGCTCTGCAACAGGCTGGATTCGGTCACCATCCAGTAACCACGGAGGGTAAAGCCCGCCGCGGAAAGCATGGCGCAACTCATGTGAACAATCTTGATAAGGAGATAGGTATTCATTGTGACTCTTGTCTCGACAACTCTCGACAACTCTCGACAACTACAGCGGCCTGGCAGCCGCATTTCTCGACAAGCTCCGGGGGCTTGAATTAGCATGAATTGCTAATCCGCCAATAATAGCAATAACAGGACAAGCCAGGGAGATGAAGCTATGAAAACCCCGATTGATGATATTTCCCCAGGCCTGCTGAAGCGGCGCGAGTTCCTTCGCAGCTCGGTGGGCTTTGCGGTCGCCGGCCTTGCCCTGCCAACTGCTTTCGCCCAGGACCTTGGCCCGTATCAGGAGCGGGACTGGAGTGGCAACTCGCCGCTGCGTTATCCCGACCCTGACCTGATCGCACTGGATAACCGCTTCCGTCGCTATATCCTGTTTAACACGCCGATCCGCCGTCATCACGTGGGCACGCTTTGGGCCGAGGGTCCGGCCTGGAATGGCGTGGGTCGCTACCTGGTGTGGAGCGATATACCCAGCAATCAGCAACTGCGCTGGATAGAAGATGACGATCGGGTAACGGTATTCCGTGATCCCGCTGGCAACAGTAATGGCAATACCTTCGACTTTCAGGGTAGACAGCTTTCCTGCGAGCACGGCAACCGCCGGGTCGTACGCTATGAATACGACGGCACAACAACGGTCATCGCCGACAGCTTCGAAGGCACGGCGCTGAATTCCCCCAACGATGTTGTCGTGCACCCCGACGGCAGCATCTGGTTTACCGACCCGCCCTATGGCATTCGCGGCAACTACGAAGGCAACGCGGCAGAGCAGGAACTGCCTCTGTCTGTATACCGGGTTGATGGCAACTCAGGGCGCATCGCCCGGGTTACCGATGACATCGATGCCCCCAACGGTCTCTGCTTCTCTCCGGATTACTCGCTGCTCTATGTAGCCAATACTGGTGCAGGCAGGGATATCAGGGTGTGGGATGTGGATGGCGAACGGCTGCGCAACGGTCGGGTTTTCACCGAACTAACCAATCCCGAGGATGGCAGTCGTACTTCCGCCGATGGCATTCGCTGCGATGTGGACGGCAATGTGTGGTGCGGTGCCAGGCCGGGTGTCCAGGTGGTTGCACCGGATGGTGACAGCATTGGCATCATCCGCTTGCCTGAGGTCTGTGCCAATGTGTGTTTCGGCGGGGAGAAGCGCAATCGTCTGTTCATGACGGCCAGCCAGTCCCTTTACTCGGTCTATGTCGGTGTGCGGGGAGCTGGAATCGCCTGACAGCCCAGGCTCTGTCCTGCCGCTAACGGCGTCTGCGACCAGCTCCCGGTTCGTCGCGTTACGCTGCCGTTGCGCAATTCATTTCCCCGACAATTGATGCTCTAATAGCCCCTCTTTGAATTCCTGTCATAGAATCAGGGGGAACAATGGGTATTCGAAACTGGAACAACATGTTGACCAGCCTGGCCATCGGCCTTGCGCTGGTCTTTACTTCGAGCAGCTGGGCGGACATCGATCAGTCCAGGCTCTCTGCAGTCACCGCCGACCTGCAAGCTCGAATCGATGCCGGCAAACTCTCCGGCGCCGTGGTGATGGTTGCCCAGGATGGCAAGGTTCTGATGAACGAGGCGCTCGGTTACCAGAACGTTGAGGATGAAGTGCCCATGAGCACCGACACCATCTTCCGCATCTTCTCGATGACCAAGCCAGTCACCGGCACGGCATTGATGATGTTGTGGGATGAAGGCAAGTTTCAACTGGACGACACGTTAGAGCAGCACCTGCCCGAGCTGGCCGGGATGCGGGTATTCGTTTCACAGAATGAAGACGGCAGCTGGGAAACCGAAGCGGCCAATCATCCCATGACCATCCGCGAATTGATGAGCCATACCGGCGGCCTGCTCTATACACCACCGTTGTCCCAGGGCCCGGTTGCCACAGCCTATGCACGCGCCGGCATCATGAATCTGACCGGAGCTACTCTCGCCGAATCCATGCCAGCGCTGAAAGACATCCCGCTCGGCTACCAGCCCGGTACCCAGTGGGTGTACAGCATCTCTGTGGATGTGCAGGGCTACCTGGTTGAACGACTGTCCGGCATGAGCTTTGGCGAGTTCCTCGAACGACGCCTGTTCGAGCCGCTGGGCATGGTAGACACGGGTTTCTATGTTGAAGAGTCCGAGGCCCATCGCCTGTCTCGCCAGTATGCACCGAACAATGATGGCACCCTGCGTCGAACCGACCAGGCCAATCTGGCTGCATTCGATTTCCTCAGTCCGCCCAAGTTTGAATCCGGCGGTGGCGGCCTGACCTCCACAGCGAGCGACTATATGAAGTTCGTGCAGATGCACCTGAACAAGGGTGAACTCGACGGCGTACGCATCCTCTCTGAAGAGGCAATCGAACTGATGCGCAGCAACCAGCTTCCAGATGCTGTGCCCAACATCGGGCAACTCTATCCCGGCAATGTGTTCGGCCTGGACTTTGCCATCGTGGAAAATTCAGATGCCTACCAGGGCGCGCCGGAAGGCACCCATTGGTGGTGGGGAATTGCCGGTTCCTGGTTCTGGATCGATCCCGTGGAGAACATCGGTTTCGTGGGTATGATCCAGAACGACGATATTCTCTATTCGCTGCAGGTTCATGCAGCTGCCCGGGCCGCTATCTACAAATAGAGAGCGCGATTCCAGGAGACTCTATCCACAGGCCCGGCGGAACCCTGTTCTGCCGGGCCCTTTCATTGGTAAAGGGGGCAAGTTGCCGATTCTTGCCCGCTTTCAGCGCCAAATTTCCCCCGGTTTCCCTAAATTTCTTCTCTTTTTCCCGGCTTCATTCACTACAATAGGGGAATAGAACAGCCAAGCCAGCAGGACACGCAGACACATCATGAGTACCCGTCGTTTCATCTACCCCCGAATTTCACTACTGCAGGCTCTGCTTCTTATCCTGTTGTTTAAATCCCCTGTTTTTGCCCAGGACCAGCTTCTCTTCGTTGACCTCGCAGGCAACGCCAGCCCGGAACAACTGCTTCCAGAACAAGTTGATTACCAGCGTGGTATTCGTATCAACAACGATGTGCTGGACAGCCTCACCGTTGGTGAACAGCTTCTCGTGCAGCTCCTGCCTGGACAGATTACTCGCTTCGAACTCGACTCGCGGCAGCAATATCTCAATGGTGACACCGCCTGGCGTGGAGTAGCCCGGACGGGCGGTCGGCTGCAAACCCTGACCCTCATAGTGAATACCAATAACCTGTTGGGCAACGTAAATCTTGGCGATGAAAGCTGGCGCATTATTACCGAGCGCTCGGCTACAGATGGTTACACGGGTTACCTGTTTACCGAGATCGATCAGGGGCAGCGACGGCGCATAGACGATGGTGGTATTGCAGTAGATGAAGATCCGGGTCAGAACCTGTTGTTCGACGTCTCTGCCCTCTCAGGCAATGACGTCAGTATCGTGCAAACCCTGTCTTCAGATTACGCCCGTATCGGTGACCAGTTAACCGTGTCCATTGCCGTCAAGAATAATCTTTCCAGCGCCATCAGCGGCGAAAGCCTGAACGTATTATTCATACTCGACGACACTAACTTCGTCTCCAGCTCCAGCGCATGCAGCCCTGGTTCAACAGGCGCGCAATCCTCGCTTGTCTGCAACCTGCCAACAATTGAGCCAGGGGCCACAGCGACGGTTGAGTATACGGTGCAGATAAGCAGCGCATCCTATCCCCAGGTTGCCAGTGGCGTATTCGTTGGTGACGTGTTCGGCAACAATGTGCGCAACGACGCTTTCGTGTTCGTCTACCGCGATACATTGCTGGACAGCGATAATGATGGTCAATCGGATTTCAATGAAGCGTTCACCAAAACCGATCCGAATAACTCAGCCTCGGTTATCGACAACAACTTCATTGCCGAAATCGATCTGATGTTTCTGTATACCGATCGGTTCGTTAACGCCAGTGGCAACGTGACACCGGAAACCCGGGTCAACGAACTGGTGGAAATCACCAACGGCTACTACGCCAATAGCTCAGCCAGAATTCGCTTTCGCCCGGTCTACTACAACCGCACGAGCTATACGGTGAACGACGACCTGAGCACCGCATTCAGCAACCTGCGCAATGGAAACTCTCCTTTTCAATCGGTGAACGCCATCAGGGAAGCCGTGGGTGCCGACATAGTCGTGCTGGTAGATGGGCTTGTTCAGAATGCCTCCGTGTGCGGCCTGGGAACTACTCCAGGTGTGGGATTCGAAGGGGAGTTCTATCACCCCACGATCATTACTCCGGATCTACATGTCACGATGTTTACTCCCGGCAGCGGCTGCAGTGATATCGTTCTGGCCCATGAGTTGGGTCACAACCTGGGCCTCAATCACTCGCGGCGGGAAAGCGGTGCCCGGGGTACATTCGATTATGCACTGGGCCATGGCGTCAACGGCTCCTTCGTCACCATCATGGCCAGCCCTTCCGACTATCCAGGCGCAAGCAAGATTGCGCTGTTTTCCAACCCCGACAGCAACGATTGTAATGGGCTTGCCTGTGGAGTCTCCCGCAATGACACGGAGTTGGGCGCTGACGCCGTATTTACCCTCAACCACACCCGCCACCAGGTAGCGAACCGCAGAACCTCCAGGGTGCTGCCCATTACCAGTTTGAGCGGATCCTCCAATCTCATTATGTACGGTGGTGCCAGTCGCAGCAGTGACAACAGTACCAGCGTCAGTGTGTTCTCCGCGCAGGATTCCATCGATGTATCCGCCACCCTGTTGATCCCCAGCGAACACCAGGGACAAACAGGCCAGACCTATGCCGTGATTTCGGTAGCGGGAGCAGGATTCTTCTATCGAGATGCCAATGGTGCTTACCAGAATTGGGATGGCGCCCTGGAAACTCTGCAGGGAACAATCTCCCCTCGTGCGCTCAATGCCAGTGAGACTGTCGCGGCCTTCGAAAATTTCGTGCCATCGAGCGTCGGCGTCGATGCGGCGAGCGTCACGGTGTTCTTTGCCTACTCAGTCAGCGGCAGTAACGTGTTCGTGTACAGCAGCAACGGCGTACCATTCTCCATTCAGCCCTGACCCACACCGACTCAGTCGAGGAAGGTCTGCAGGTAGGCCACCGCCTCTGATACCGGCCGACCGTCCACGTCTACCATACGGTTGGCCTGGCGCATGGCCACATCGGAAATCTTTCTCTCCAGATTGCCTACCACGGCCATGAAGCCAGGATTCATTGCGGCTTCTGACGAGACCGCCAGGAATCCATCATAGGGTGGCAGGGCCCCTTCAGGGTCTTCCAGTATCAGCAGATCGAAAGCAGCCACCCTGCCATCGGTGGTATAGGCGGAAATTATATCCACCTGGCCCTCGTTCACCGCGCTGTACATGAGGGTCGTATCGAAGGTGAGTTTCTCTCCGAAATCAATGTTATAGGTGTCTCTTAGCTGCAGCCATTCCGGCCTGCTGAAGAACTCCAGGTCTCCACCTGCCACCATGTCCGCCGCATAGGGCCGGAGGTCGCTTATACTGCTTATCCCCATTTCCGCCGCCCTATCCCGGCGCATGGCGAGGGCGTAGAGGTTCTGGAATCCAAGACGACTACCGTTGGTAAGATTGTCGGTGCGCGCTATATAGTCATTTACTTCTGCCATTATGGTTTCTCGTCCGGGATTGTCTTCCCGCAGCATCTGGTTAGACCAAACCGTGCCCGAGTACTCCAGGTACACATCGACGCTATTGCTGGCCGTGGCTTCGTACACCACATCCGTACCCATCCCCAAGCGCTGCTCGGTGCTGAATCCTGCTCCTTCCAGTTCTGCGGCTACCAGGCCGGCGATGATGTACTGCTCGGTAAAGCCCTTGCCGCCCACCACGAAGTCCACCTCTTCCTCGGGAAGCAGACTGTAGATGATAAAACCACCGCACAGTATCAGCGCTGTCATCACTGCATTGCGAACCCGGCGAAAACGCTTTTCATCTACCTGCACAACCCGATTCTCCGCCAGCCATTGAATGCCGCCTATGATGGCATCAAGAATCACCGCCATAGCGGCCGCCGCTACACTCCCTACCGTTACAGCCACCAGGTTGCGGGTCTGCAAACCACTGAAGATGAAGTTGCCGAAACTGGTAGCACCGACGAGGGTGGACAGGGTTGCCAGGCCGACGGTCCACACCATGGCGGTGCGGATGCCGGCGATAATCACTGGCAGTGCGAGGGGTATGCGCACCTGCAACAGGATTTGGCGGGATGACATGCCGATGCCCCGAGCCGCCTCTACCACATCGTCTGTGACAGACTCCAGACCGGTCACCGTATTGCGCACGATGGGAAGCATGCTGTAGAGAACCAGGGCTGTGATTGCCGGTACCAGGCCGATGCGGCCACCAAGCAAGGCAACCACCAGCGCAAGAATAGCTACACTGGGAATTGTTTGAATGATGCTGACGACGGTGAGTAGGGGGCCTTTCACACGATTGGACTGGGCTGCCCATACCCCCAGGGGTATCGATACAGCAACACCCAGGGACATGGCGATCAGGGTAAGGGTCAGGTGCCCCTGAAAATAGTCGGGAAGGAGCAGGAGCTGCTCTCTGAGATTCTCGCTCACCGTTTCAACTCGCAGACCGGTGCAGCAGTTTTTCCAGACGATCCGCCCGTTGTCTCGGCATCTCCACGATCTCCTGCACGTAATCGTGGGCCGGTTCGTTCAACAACTCATAGGGCGTTCCGATCTGCAGTACTTCGCCCCCTTTCATGACAGCGATGCGGTCAGCCATGAGCAGGGCCTCGGTCATGTCATGGGTTACCATGATGACCGTGAGATTCAGCGTCGCCTGAATGCGCTTGAATTCTTCCTGCAACTCGGCGCGGGTGACAGGGTCCAGGGCCCCGAAGGGTTCGTCCATCAGGATGACATCGGGCTGCGCGGCGAGTGCCCGGGCCACGCCGACCCGCTGCTGCTGGCCACCGGACATCTGGGAAGGCAGGCGTTCACCGTACTCCTCAAGTGGTAGACCCACCATGTCCAGAGTTTCCTGGCAGCGCTGCCGGATACGGGTTTCATCCCATTGCAGGAGCCGTGGGACGGCCGCCACGTTCTCGGCAACTGAATAGTGGGGAAACAGGCCAATGCCCTGAAACACATAACCGATGTTGCGCCGCAGTTCCTGGGGATTGCGCTCCATGACATTCTTGCCGGCGATGGAGATGAGGCCGGAACTGGGCTCCTCCAGGCGGTTGATCATCTTCAGCGTAGTAGTCTTGCCGCAGCCACTCTCGCCGATGAGGCCCAGCAGCTCTCCCTCTTCGACAGTAAACGAAGTGTCGGCTACGGCCCAGGATGTGCCGTCGTCATAGGATTTGCGAACATGCTGCAGTTCAATCATGGCAAGTCATACTAACAAGCCACTGCGACATAACAAGTACGAGAGTGAAAGTCTTGCTGAACTACTGGCGCCCAGCGGCCTCGCGACCAAGATTCAAGGCATTGCGGGCACCGGCGGGAAGGCCACCGTCGACCCCTACTGTCACGAAACGGAAACCTTCCTGTAATCGCTGCTCGACAGTGCGGGCATTGGTGGTTATGGCGCAAGGTACATCATGTTGCAGACAGGACGCGAGCACGGCCTGGATTGCAGCTTCCACTTCCGGTGCTGCCGGGCTCGCATAGCCCATGGAAGTGCTGAGATCAGAGGGACCGATAAAGATCCCGCCAACTCCCGGCACAGTGATTATCTCTTCGATATTCTCGACACCAGCGGGGGACTCGATGAACATGATGGCCAGTAACTCGCCATTGGGATCGAGGGGCCATACATCTGCCCGCTCGTGATAATCTCGGATACCCCAATACCAGGCGGCATTGGAGGGGTTGCGACCCCTCAGGCCCGCCGGCTCAAAATCATCTGCACCGTTGTATTGCGGGTAGCGGGTCGCCCGCACCGCCAATTCTGCCTGTTCCCGATTCTCGATGGCGGGAAAGAACACGCCATAAGCGCCAACATCCAATACCTGCTTCACCTGTGCCACGAGCTCCTCCGACCCGGCGGCGGCTGGAATGCGAACCAGTGGCACCACATCGGGTTGCAGGCTTCCCTTCTCCAGGATGCTGCGCTTGTCGGTCATGCCCAACAGAAAACTACGCAGGCGTTCGATATCGAACGGGGAATGCTCCATGTCGATGAACAGGAAGTCGAGGCCAGAGGTGGCCATGGCGCGCGCATTATCCAGTGAGTAGTCGAAGGAGAGCACACCGAATGCCGGCTGTTCCTTCTCGAACATATCGATCAGGGTGTTGAGTCGGACTGACTCATCCTGTGCCTGGGAAGGCAGGCAGGGAAATAGCAGGCATAACACCAGACTCAAGCGTAAGACGTTTCTTGTTTTCAATGTATTCATGCGCCTGAGCCTGGTTTGTTTCTGCTTTTCCTAACGGGCTCTCCAGGGCGGCTCGATCAACAACTCGGGATCTGCATCAGGCTTTGGTACAAACTTCTGCGAGCGTCCGTACTGATTGTCACCACCGATCAGGTTACCCGCAGGATCGACAGTAAAGGTGTGAACTTCCAGGTAGCCGTCGGGTAATTCCCTGGGAACAAGCCAGGTGTATTTCAGATTGCCTTCGAAATCAAAATTCAGGAAGCGCAGCGGCTGCAGGGCAGTGATCCAGAAATCGTTTTCATTGACGACGATGTCCAGGGGCATGCCGGTGGGATGACCGATGGAACGTTCAAATTCCATGACTGCCGGATCGTCGGTGGTACGGAACAGGTTTACCTCGAACCCGGAACGATCCGTTACGAAGATGCGACCCTCCGGGCCGATGCCCAGGGAGTGAATGGTGTTGAACTGGCCGGGGCCGTCACCGCCCTCGCCGAATTGGCCCAGGTAGTTCATGTCCTCGTCATAGATGATAACCCGGTTGTTACCCAGGCCATCGGCCACCAGGATGCGGCCATCAGGTAGGAATGCCACGTCCTGCGGGAGGTTGTAATGAGTTTCGTCATCTCCGGGAACGAGTTTCTCACCGTAGGTGGCCAGCACTTCGCTGCCATCGTTAGCGATGACATAGATCTGGTGGAAGGTCTCATTCACCAGCCAGATGCGGCTCTCCGGATCGTAGGGACTGATGCGAATGCGGTGAGGACCGGGGCCTTCGGAATCTTCACACAGGTAGTCCAGGTGATCCCATATCTCTGTGACTTCGCCGTCGGCATTCATCACGTAGAGGCAGTTCTGCCATACCCGACGGTTGGTTTCGGTGAGCACATTGATGCCCAGGGAACCCGCATAGCCGGGAAAGTCATCAGGGATGGGATAAGGCAACTCGGTCTCGCCGCGCTGGGCCACGATGATGCGGTCTTCGGACTCGGCCCAAAGACCGGAATTGCCCCCGAAGCCGAAGCCTTCCGCCTGGAACGGCTGGTGCCATCCGGAAATAACATTGTAGGGGCTCTCGCCGATGCGGCCGCGGGCATTGTTTTGCTGGGCCTGGGCCGCGGATGCGAGAACTAAAGAACTTAGAGATAAAACGAATGTCAGGAGACGGACTGCGGTTCCCATGGTACACCTCTGCCTGGGTAGGCTTGTTATTCTTCTAGAACTGCCAATAATGACAAATTACGGGCGGGCGGTATACCGCCAGAGGGCTATTTTTAGGTTCTTCGCGGATTAGCGGGAAATGTGATTAAGCTCTGTTCGTGGAGGCTGGTTGTAGTATCGTCAGGTCATCCTTGCAGGGTGTGGTCGTGCCGCACAGGAGGGGCTCTGAGCGCTGCTGGGGGCTACATAGTTTGCTGGCCAGGCTTCCCTCTGATCAAAGCAGAGCAAATATAGAGTTGAGTAGAAGACGTCAATGTCGCCACATTCACTGAGCAAGCGGCTGCGGGGCGGCGGGGTTTCCGACACGCCAGTCAAGGCCGGCGCTAAAAAAAATAGGGACAGATTTATTTTTCTAGAAAAATAAATCTGCCCCTATTTTTTTGTTGCCCATCTGCAGGGTGTGAAGATTGATCAGCCATTGGCAGCGCGGATTTCGGCCTTCTTTGCCAGTCTCGCCTGGTGCAGGACCGGCTCGGTATAGCCATTGGGCTGCAAACGGCCAGAGAACACCAGTTCACAGGCGGCCTGGAAGGCGATTGAATTATCGGGATCGACTGCCATGGCCTGGTACAGGGGATCGTGCTGATTCTGCTCATCCACAACCGCCGCCATGCGTAGCAGGGTCTCCACCACTTGCTCGGGACTGCAGATGCCATGGTGCAGCCAGTTGGCAATATGCTGGGAAGAGATGCGCAGGGTCGCCCTGTCTTCCATCAGCCCCACATCGTGGATGTCTGGTACCTTGGAACAACCGATACCCTGGTCTACCCACCGTACCACATATCCCAGAATGCCCTGGGCGTTATTATCCAGCTCGGACTGAATAGCGCCTTCGCTCAGATTCCCGGCATCCTGTGCGATTGGCAGTTGCAGGATGTCATCGATGCTGGCCGCTGGTCGCCTGGCCAACTTCTTCTGCACCGCCGCCACATCGATCTGGTGATAGTGCATGGCATGTAACACTGCCGCGGTAGGTGAAGGCACCCAGGCAGTATTGGCACCCGCTCTCGGGTGCGCAGATTTCTGCTCGAGCATATCGGCCATGCGGTCCGGCATCGCCCACATGCCCTTGCCAATTTGTGCCCGGCCTTTGAAGCCACAGGCCAGACCCACGTCCACGTTGTTGGCTTCATAGGCCAGGATCCACCGTGTCGCTTTCATGTCCGCCTTGGGCACCATGGGCCCTGCTTCCATGCTCGTGTGTATCTCGTCTCCGGTGCGATCGAGAAACCCCGTATTGATAAACACCACTCGCGAGCGCGCCTCGCCAATACATTGCTTCAGGGACAAGCTGGTGCGCCGCTCCTCGTCCATGATGCCAACCTTTAGCGTATTGGCCTCCAGGCCGAGCATGGACTCCACGGCCGAAAACAGCTCACAGGCAAAGCGAACTTCTTCTGGCCCGTGCATCTTGGGTTTTACGATATATACCGAGCCCTGTCGTGAATTTCGCAGTCTGTTCTTACCCATCACATCAATGGCCCCTATAGCGCCAGTGATGACAGCATCGAGAATACCCTCAAACACGTCTTCGCCCAGATAACGAATAGCCGGATTACGCATCAGGTGTCCCACATTTCTTACCAGCATGAGACTGCGACCTGGCAGAATAAATTCATCTCCCTCAGGTGATTGATATTGCCTGTCCTCACTCAACACGCGGGTCAGGGATGTGCCATTCTTGATGTAGGTTTCCTGCAGTTCACCGCTCATAAGGCCAAGCCAGTTGCGGTAAACCTCCGCCTTGTCCTCTCCGTCGACGGCAGCAACAGAATCTTCGCAATCCTGGATTGTGGTGATCGCCGCTTCCAGTAACACATCACTGACCCCAGCCTTGTCGATGCGTCCGATCTCTGATTCCAAATCTAACTGGATCTCAATATGCAGTCTGTTATTGATCAGCAGGATAGCTTCGGGCGCCTCTTTCTCGCCCCTGTATCCAAGAAGCTGCTTTGGATTCACCAGCTCAGTAGTCTTGCCACCGCATTGCACCTGCAAACCACCTGACTGGATGCGGTAGGCGATGGCATCGTGATGACTCCCATTGCTGAGCGGGCAACACTGATCGAGGAAATCCCGTACCCGCTGTATGACCTTTGCGCCTCGCTTTGGATTGTAGGAACCGGCTCGCTCTGCACCATCCTCCTCACCGATGGCATCAGTGCCATATAGCGCATCGTACAGGCTTCCCCAGCGGGCATTGGCGGCGTTGAGAGCAAAGCGCGCGTTCTTGACGGGTACCACCAATTGCGGCCCGGCCTGCAGGCTTATCTCTTCATCGACATTGGCTGTGTCGATCTGGAAATCCGGGCATGGTTCGCTGAGGTATCCGATACTGTGCAGGAACTCCTTGTACTCGACATGGTCATGGGGCAATTCCGCCTGCCGGCGCGCCGCGTGCCAGCTATCGATTTGGGCCTGCAGCTCGTCCCGACGCTGGAGAAGTTGCTCATTGCGAACAGTGAAACCGGTAATTATCGCCGACAGGGAAGACCAGAACACTGCGGGGGGCATGCCCAATTTCGGCAGCAACTCCCCTTCGACGAAGTCATGCAATTCGCTCGCTATCTCGAGCTCACCAATCTTGACGTAGTTTTCCATAGCCGCAGTGTACTGCTATGGCGGGTATTGGAGAAGGGAGATGTCGGGTTGGGTCGAAAACGGTTTGAGAATAAGTTGAGAATGGCCCGACGGTTGGCCGGTCCTTGCTTTAGCTATCCCTGGGAGGTGCCATGGGGTTCACCGGCCCGTCTTCCTTGCCAGCCAGCTCGGACATGCGGATCACGGAATCATGCATCTGCTGCAAGGTCGCCTGAAAGCGCTTGGCGTCTTCCTTGCCTGCCGCGTGGGCAATGGCAGCGTCGTTAAGCTCACGAATGTGATTGATCATGGCATCGCCTTCAATTCGCAGTTTGCTGTAGCGTCGCTCATTTGGGAACAGCTTGGTCGAAAGCCCCCACACACCGGCTTCCATCAACAAGACACCAAGTAATGCCAGCGGCATCTGGGCAGTAATATCCAGTGACCCACGCAGGATCACAGCGGAAAAGATTATACCTATACCGAGGCCGGTGAGAGCGATGTCGATGCTACGACGAAGATTACGTTTCACTATTTGTATTCCGATGTGTCTTATTTGCCAAGGAAATCGAAGATCTGCTGCATTCCCGCGATGGATGCCGATGCTAACCGCGATCTTATGGCTTGTACAGGGTTAAACCCGGCACGGCCAGCCTACTCTTCTACATCGAAAGATAACTCAGCGGTGAAGAGCATTGTGCGATCCCGATCACGGGCCGCCCAATTCAATAGAGTCTCCACATTTTCCCGCACTGGATCGCTATGCACTATGCGTCCGTTGACGGACACCAGAATCGGATCGGCAAAATTGATCTCTTCCGGACTCAGCAGCAGGGTAAAGCGACTGACGCCCCTCGCATCCACTGAAAAACTGTTGCCATCCCGTTGCACACGCAGCAGGCTGGGCAAATCTTCCTCCGCAATTTCATCCACCACGATCCACTGATTGCGATTGTAGCGGTCGGTGCGGTCTGCTACCCACTGAATCTCATCCGGAAGCGGATCGCGGGGATTTGCTGACTTGAATGCCTCGATGGCTTCAAGTTCGTCAGGCATCCACTCAGTGTTATGACCGCCGTCCTTGATCACTCGCCAGGTATAGTTCACATCTGCCTGTTCGAGGATCTCCATGAAGGAAGTCAGGGACGCCGCCGGGTAGAGCCGGTCATTTTCACCGTTCACTATGTAAAGGGGCTTGTTCGCCAGGTTCTCGAAATACAGGCGATAACCACCTCCACTATTGGGATTTCTTAGCACACCGGGATGACCGATATAGGGCAGGAATGCGGCCCATTCGGTTGGTTGCTTGAAGGCGAAGAAGTAGGCTCCAGTGCCACCATCCGAGATACCGCTGAGAAACACCCGATTCTCATCAATATTGAAGCGACCCTTCAGTTCCCTGAGGATGGCCGTCAAATTGTCCGCCTGCACGTCTGCCCACCAGTATGCATCCTGCCAGGATAGAGGAATCACCATGAAGCGATCTTCCGCATTCAACCTGCTTATGGTGCGCTCCCAGAAATTTTCGTCCGCTGCGGGCTTCGGTCTGCCGACCCCACCATGCAGTGCAAACTCCACCGCGTAACTCTGCTCCGGATCGTAATCGGCGGGAATAGACACGTAGTAGGGAAATTCTTCGCCCTCTATCTCGCGAGCGAACACGGTGCCACTCTCTGCTTCGGGGGCCACGTATTCAGGTCCCCGGCGCAGGCTCAGGTACATGCGGTAGGCATTGGCCCCAGTGTCGAGAATCTCCTGCTTCACCCTGTCGGATTCGTCTTCACTGCTCGCCCGCCACAGCGCATTCACCAGCTCCTGGGGCACTGTGGCATCCTGAGACCAGGCCAGGCTATTCAGGCAAAGCGAAGTTGCCAGGGTCGCGACTGAAAATAAAGGTGTCAGATATCTCATTTTGGTGCCTGCTCTTCTCAATCTTAAAGTTCGCCGCCCAGCTCAGTATACACGGCGCGCAGGAAGCGGTCCGGATTGCCGTACTGGTCATTGTAGGCGGCGCTGGGATTTGCAGCGGCGACATCATCATAGCTGCGTCCGGCTGCAACCATGGGTTCAACCCGGCCCTTTATATCGAGGATCATATCCCGAAAGGCCATGACTTCCATACGCGTTGAGGGAGCTCCGTGGCCTGGCAGGATGATGGTATCCGGGCCAGCCGTCCCGATGAGCAGTCCAAGGGCCTGCAAGGTTCCGTCCAGGGTGCCACCATTGTTGGTATCGATTACCGGAAAGGCTGTGGTACGAAACACATCGCCCGCGTGAATCACGTCGGAGTCAACGAAATGAATGAAGGTATCGCCATCCGTGTGGGCAGGCGGCACCGGGAAGGCAAACACCTCTTCGCCGTTCAAGTGGATGGTGATGGCATCGCTGTAAGTAAGAACAGGCAGCGCATCTTTGGGTGATTGCGCTTCCAGCCTCACCCTGACCTCGTCGCGGGCAAGGATCAGAATACCGAGCTTGCCCAGGTTCTCGTTTCCACCTGTGTGATCGCCGTGAACATGGGTGTTGATGACGAAGCGAATCTCACCATCGTTCAGACCCCTGATCGCTGCCAGGATTCTCTCTGTTAGGGGGGCGTACTGATCATCGATCATGACCACGCCATCTTCACCAACTGAAAGACCGATATTGCCGCCGCTGCCTTCAAGGTAGTACACGCTGCCCGCGACATGATGGGGGATGATTTCCACGTTACTGAAATCCTGTTGGGCGAGTGCAGACTGGCCTGTGGCGAGCAACAGGGAAGCAAGCAAGTAAATATCGGGTCGAGCCCTGGACATAGTGACCTCCTGAAAGGCTGAAATGCTGCTGGGCAGCTGTTCTTGTGCGGTGGGGTTCCGGAATCCAGCATAGAAGCGATTCCTGCAGAAGGCAACGGCAGACAGGGAAATTCAAGGCGATTTGGTTTACTCTAATTGCTAGCGAGAGCCAGGCCCAGGCTGCCCGTTAGAGCAGGACATGCCGGGCTTCATCGTATAACAGCCATTACCAATTCTGCGATTTACCATGCCCCTACCGAGACTGCGCCAGATCATTATTCAGGGACTGCTGCTGGCCTTGCTTGGCGGACATCTCCCGGTAGCCAGTGCCCAGCGCGACCGGGATAAGAATTCACTTCCGGTACTGGATTTCAATGCCCCCTTGCGCCTCAATTTCTCCGGCAACTGGGAGAAGGACTTCGCCCGCAGCGATCGCTGGGAAGATGAGCTCGACCGGCAGCTAAGGCTGCGCCAGGAAGCGGCTGCCCTGCAGCAGGCGGGTATCCGCAGCGGTAGCGGGCCGGCGGTATCCCTTGGCAACCTCAATATCGGTCGCAACTCTTCCAGGGGCGCCAACCTGATCCAGCTCGCGCAGTTGGCTGAGTACATCAATCGCCAGAGCACCATGCAGATAACCCAGGATCGCAACCAGGTGCGGATCGAACGCAGCGGCGAGGCGCCACTGATCTGTGGCATCGAAGACGGTGCCCAGACCACCTTCGAAAGCGCACATGGTTCGGAGATCTGTGGCTGGGAGAACCAACAGCTGGTCTTTCTTATCTCCCTGCCCGGCAACATTGTCATTCAGCACCGCTTTACCGTGGACGCCAATCGCGAGCAGTTGCGCATGGTGACCAGCGTGAACAGCAACGGCGGAACGCCTTTCAATCTGATCCAGTCTTTCAATCGCTACGACGTTGGCGCCGATGAATTGAACTGCATCGTAACCGTCAGTCGTGGTCGAGTGTGCAGCCAGGTCACGCCCCTGCAATGACAGATCGCAGTGACAAGAAGCAGTGATATGAAAAGGTTACATAGCATTCCAGGCGCCTGTTCCGTCTACTTGCTCGCGATCCTACTGCAGGCCTGCGCCAGTTCCGATCCCCCTGAACCCATTACTCACTACCCGGAGATTCCGGCAGTGGGAACGATTACCTTGCAGACCAGCGAGGAAGAAACCGAGGTCTATCTTGATGTTGGCATCAGCGTCTTCACCAATACCTATCATGAAGACGAATCCGAGACTTATGGCGACTGGATCTTCACGGAGATCCGGGACAACGAACGCCACTTTCTACCTTACCTGTTGCGGGACACGCTGCTCAATTCCGGGCAGTGGGGTGCAGTGCGAGTACTACCCCAGGCAGATCCCTCGGTAGACCTGTTGCTGTCAGGCACTATCCTCTACTCCGATGGATCGCGGCTGGTGCTTGCCATGGAAGCCACCGACAGCACGGGGCGGCGCTGGCTGCAGAAGACCTATGCCGACGATTCACGGGCTGAAGACTATCCGGACTCTTCCCGATTACGAGCCGCCAGCCAGCTGGAACGTGAGGATCTGAAGGAACCATTCCAGGACATCTACAACCAGGTTGCCAATGATTTGCTGGCGGTGCGGAATGCCATGACCAGCGAACAACTGCAGAAGGTGCAGCGCGTTTCGGAGCTGGTCTACGCTAACGACCTGGCTCCCGATTCGTTTGCCGAGTCCCTGGCCACCGACGCCGAGGGCTATTTGACGATTAACACCCTGCCTGCCGAACAGGACCCCATGATGAATCGTGTGCTGGAGATGCGCCGCCGCCATCATCTCTTCATCGATACCGTGGACGAGTACTACAAGGCCCTGTTCGATGAAATGCAGGCCTCCTATCTGGTGTGGCGACGCTATGCCTTTGACCAGGAAAATGAGCTGGAATTCACGACCCGCGAGAGCGCCGATCAGGACCTGTTCAGTTCCACCAACACAACCCTCACCCTGCTGCAGCGCTACGACCGCTACCGCTGGGCAAAGATCTACGAGCAGGAGTTCCTCGAATTGGCCACCGGGTTCAACAAGGAACTGGCACCCACCTTCCTCGAGCTCAATCGCAATGTGCACGGCCTGTCCGGTACCATGGAAGAGCAATACCTGCAGTGGCGCAGAATCCTGCGTCAGTTGTTCGAGTTGGAGACAGGCGATATCTGATTCGGTTCGTCGCCTTTTTCGACGCCTGACACCCGCGAGGAATTTTGCTTTATTGCCAAATACGGTAGTCTCATGAAACGACCCTGCTTTTCCAGCACAAGAAGAAAACAAGAATAATAATGAAAGAAGGAGGCAGCCTATGAATGACTCGCAGGCAATTAGCAGAAGCGCCAAACTCAAATGGATTATCGGAGGTAGCCTTGGCGGCCTGCTGGCAGTAGCCGTGGTCGGCTTCTTCATCTACTCCTCGGTCTGCCCCTGTGACCGAATGCCGGGCGGCTTCCTCTTGGGCGAGGCAGCCGAAGGGCCGATCACCGACTGGAGTTTTGCCAACGATGTGCCTCTGTGCCAACTACAGATCTACGCCGGCATCCGCCCCCATTCCGTGAATCTCAATTGCTTTGCCACGCCAGAGGGCGAGATGTATCTCAGTTGTTCAGTCTGCGACAGCAAATACTGGGCTTCGAAGGTCGAGGCCAATGAATCCGCGGTCATGAAACTGGACGGGGTCACCTATCCCGTGGTCTTGAACCGGATACAGGACCCGGCCAAAATGGATCATGCATGGTCTGCCCGTGTGATAAAGTTGCAGACCCACGGTGGCGGCCCGTTCAATCCCATACCAGACCTCGATGCGGTGCGCCCGGATCACTGGTGGACCTACCACGTGACCTGGCGCAGTTAGGTGAGTAGTCAGGTGAACTGTCTGGCCAATTCGGAAACAATTGCTAATCGACAGACACCGGCAGACTCACTATCGAAATTCACTATCGGAACAAGCAAGGACATTGCCATGAAGAACACCAAGATACTGACTTTTGCTATCAGCGGGTTGCTCGGCACAGCCTCTTCTTTGAGCCTGGCCCAGGGAGACAGCTGGGTGGACAAGGCCGTTCACAATTTTGGCGCCCCCATCAATACCATGTGGGCCGAGGGCGAGCTCTCCTTCGCCGCCGATGGCACCATGGTCTACTGCAGTGCGCGCCAGGACATGGCGGTCGCCGAGGGTGATCCCAAGGATCTCTATATTGCCTACTTCAACGAGGAAACCGGCACCTGGGGTGATCCTGTCAACATGGGTATTCCCATCAACCAGCCGCCACGCACCGATGTCGACCCACTGCGCAAGGGTGACGATCGCGAGCCCTGGATTACCGCCGATGGCAACACCATCTATTTCAAGTCAGATCGCCTGGCTACTACGTCGCCACTGAACAATAACGACCTGTTTGTTACACGCAAGGTAAATGGCCAGTGGACCGAGCCGCAACTGGTTGGTTTCCCCATCAGCACCAACGAAGGTGATGAACATTGCCCTGCCATTTTGCAGGATGGTGAAACACTGTGCTTCGCCTCACGCCGTGCCGGTGGTTACGGCGGCTCCGATATTTACTGCTCCAGCCCCGACGGCAATGGCGGCTGGACCGAGCCTGTGAACCAGGGCCCCAACATCAATACCGCCGCCGAAGAATTCCACTTCACCCAGGATACCGATGGTATGGTGTATTTCACCTCGGCCCGTGAAGGCGGCTATGGCGGCATGGATATCTGGGGCGCCATGCAGCAGGGTCCCAATAGCTGGGGACCGGCGCGCAATCTTGGTCCACAGGTGAACACGGCATCCGCCGATATGTGCCCAGCCCTGCCGCCCGGTGGTGACAGCTTTAGCTGGTTCTCATCCCGCCAGGACAACAGCCTGGGCAACATAGATATCTTCTGGACCAACAAGGTCAATACCCAGTAGGGTAATCCCGACAGCGGAAGCGGCGCTTCCCCGCAACATAAATGGCGACTGCAATACTGCAGTCGCCATTTATTTTTCTGCCAGAAAGAGAGGGTGCTCTGTGCAAGCCAACTGGGAAACCGTCGACCAGGCAGCTGCGATTTTTCGTGCCAGGTACAAGATACCCGGAACCACACCCTATTCGGTTGCGCTAGGCTTGCCCGAAAACAAGTTGCTGGTCTTCAGCCCGGGACCCGGACTCGAAGACTTGCTGCCTGCTGGTTTCGATAGTACGACCAAATTGTTACTCCTGGCACCTAATATCGGTCACAATCTAGGCATCGTCCCGTGGCAGCAGCACTACCCCGATGCCAGGGTCTTCGCGCCCCAGGGTTTGCAGGATCGACTACGAAAGAAGAAGCGCAGCATCGACGGACTGGAATCGGTCGAGACGCTGGCGGCCCTGCTGCCTGGGCACGTGAAACTGCATGTGCTGCCGGAAAACAAGTTTCACGAGGTGTGGCTTAGCGTCGACTCTGGTAACAGAACCTACTGGCTTATCTGCGATGCCTTTCTGAATTTCGATTACGTGGACGGCAACTTCATCATCAAGTTCCTGCTGGGTCTCTATGGCATCAAGCCCGGCCTGCGGCTGCACAAGATTTTCCGCATGGGCCTGAAAGACAAACCCGGATTCAGGAACTGGGCGCTGCCCCTGTTCGACAATGATCGACAGCATGTGCTGCTTCCCTGTCATCGCGAGATTTATGATGCCGGGGATTGTGGACAGCGCATGGTGGAGATGTTGAACGCGCTTAAATAGGGACAGATTTATTTTTCCCAAAAATAAATCTGTCCCTATTTTCTAGGTAATCTCTGCGTAAAAAAAGGCGTCTGGTCGAAACCAGACGCCTTCTCGCAATGAGGTCAGTTGTTGTAGGGCGCTACGCCAAATTATTCGCGAATAAGTTCAGCAAGCGACCCCACGCTCTCTCAGCCTGGGCCTGGTGATAGACCTGGGAGTCGATGGCACACCAGCCATGCAAGGCACCTTCGTAGACTTCGATCTCGGCAGCAATGCCTGCTGCGGCATAAGCCTCACGCAGGGTGACTTTCGCCTGCGGATCATTCTCATCATCGTTGGCCGCCACGCAGTGCAACATCGCTGCCTTGGTATCTGGAATCAGCAGGTGTGGGCTGTTGGGCTGGGCCGTGGCGAGACCACCACCGTGGAATGTCGCACCGGCGGCAAAGCGATCGGGCACGGCGGCAACGGTGCGCATCACCATGGGGCCACCCATGCAGTAACCGGTGGTGCCAATGCCCCTGCTGGTATCCACTTCCGGTTGCTGGTCCAGCCACTGTTGGAAGGCACGGGCATCGGTGAAGTGGGTGTCTTCGTTGAGGTTACGTGCCATGCCCAATACGTGATTGCGTACATCGGGATCACCGAAACTGGCGCCAAAGCTTACCACTGGTGAACGGGCGTCGCGGTAGAAGGGATTCACGGTCAATACTGCATAACCCGCACGGGCCAGGCGACGACCCATTTCCCGGAATCCCGGGCGCAGGGCCAGGATATCGGGCCATACCAGCACGGCGGCATGGGCGCCGGACGAGGGATAGGCGAAATGGCAGTCGGCCACACCGTCCGGGGTTCTTATATCGATATCACGCTCGGAAATAGACTGGGCGTTGGCCATGGTGGGCAGCATCATGCCTGCACCGACACCAGCGGCCAGCTTGGTGAAGTCACGCCGGCTCATTTCCGGGTGATCGCTCAGGTATTCTTCTACGTCTTTCTGGGTATCAAGATCACACATTGTTGGGTCCTCGCTTACAGCGCGTTGGTCTTATTCTATAAACCTGATTGTGAGAGTATGTAGATCGTCGGTAAAACTCAACTCCCTTTGCCGCTTATTTGCATCCTGAAACCATGAATCATGGAGCACCAGCCTGATCCCCCTATGAAGCTACTCGCCTTTGCTGCAAGCAACAGCCGGCAGTCCATCAACAAGCAACTTGTACGCCATGCCGCTTCACTGGTGGCAGCTGCCGACGTAGAAATACTGGATCTCAATGACTACGAACTACCTCTGTTCAGCGTGGACAGGGAGAAAGAACTAGGCCAGCCAGAGTTGGCGCATGCGTTCCTCGACAAAATTGCCGGTGCGGATGCCTTGTTGATTTCCTTCGCAGAACACAACGGCGCCATCACCGCCGCCTGGAAGAATCTCTACGACTGGTGCTCGCGCATCGAAGTGAATGTGTACCAGGGCAAGCCGGTGGTCATGCTGTCGACTTCTCCGGGTCGACGGGGCGGGGCCGGTGCACTGGAAATCGCCCTTAAGACTGCTCCCCATTTTGGCGCCGATATCCGGGGCTCATTGTCCATACCGTCTTTCAATGACAACTTTGACAGGGATAGCGGCCAATTGACTAATGCCGAATTAAAGGCAAAGCTTGTCAAGGTGCTAGGCACACTGCAGAGCTAGCTGGAAGCACACTCATCAACAGCACATACGTAAAAAATATAACAAGAATCGGGGACAAGTCATGAGGGCATTCAGTCGACGCAAGTTCGTAACAGCCTGCGCAGGATCCGCCGTCGCCGCCGGCTTTCCCCACATCGCCCTGGGGCAGGGCGTGCAGGTGGCCACGGTGGCCGGCAACGGCGAGCGTGGGCATGAGGCGGAACCCCGGGGTGGTGTGTTGGCACTGGAAACGCCGGTGGATAATCCCTATGGCGTGGTGCCCGGCCCCGATGGCGCACTGTATTTCTGTGAAGTCGACACCGGGCATATCCGCCGCCTCGACCTGACTAACCTGCGTTTGAGCACCATCGCCGGTACCGGCGAGAAAGGCTACCGACCCGAATCCCGCCTACCCATGGAAACACCATTTTCGGCACCCCATGAGATTCGCTGGGATGACAGGAATCTCTATATCGTTGAGCGCGACAATCACACGGTGCGCAGGATCAACGGCCAGACCGGTCTCGTGACTACCCTGGCGGGCAACGGTGAAGCCGGCTTCGCCGGCGATGGCCGACCCGCCGTGCTCTCGCAGTTGAACCGACCCCACAGCATCGCCTTTGATTCCCGGGGCAATCTGCTGATCTGTGACATTGGTAACCAGCGATTACGCATCGTCGACCGGGAATCCGGGCTTATATCCACCCTGTCGGGAACCGGCGAGCCCTCAGCGACTCCTGATGAGGGACCGCTGGACGGCACACCGCTGCTGGGACCCCGCTCTATCGACACCGATCCCGATGGCTACGCCTACCTGGTGTTGCGGGAAGGCAATGCCGTGTACCAACTAAATATCCGCGGCAACCGATTGCGACGCATCGCCGGAACTGGCGAGCAGGGCTATGCCGGGGACGGGGGCCCGGCGCTGCAAGCAAGCTTCAATGGCCCGAAAGGCATTGCCTATTCCCGCGCCGACAACAGCCTCTATATCGTGGACACTGAGAATCACGTGATTCGGCGCATGTCCTTGACCACAGGGCTGGTCGATACCGTGTTGGGCACCGGGGAACGGGGCGATGGTCCCGATGGCGATCCGCTGGCCTGCAGTCTCAACCGCCCGCACGGTGTATGCGTGCATCGCGGTGTGGTCTATATTACTGATAGCGAGAGCCATCGTATTCGTGCCATCACCGGATTGTTCGGCTAGGGAGGCGGCAACGCGGCAGAAAACCTCGACAGCCTCCGCAGAGACGCAACGTACTTAATCACAGGTTCCCTAGGTAACCACCAATCAAATAACACCCGCTTGCAGGAAGTCACGTGTGTTCGAACTCAATGACCTTCTCTTACTGCTGCGTTCCTCACAACCAGTCATCAGTATCCAGACCCATGAGGAGCAGCGTGCCGTGGATATGATTCGGCGCTGCAGCGTGGAGATTGGCAAGCCCGTGCTGCAGTGGTCTATCACCAGGGGGCTGGTAGATGCCGGCAGCGGTCGACCGGCCATGTCACTGCTGGACAAGGATGTCACACAGAACATGGAGGCCCAGTCAGACCCGAAACAGACCCTGGCACAGATCAATAACAGCCGCTCCCCTGGCATCTATGTGCTGCTGGATTTCCATCCTCACCTGGACGACGCCTTCTGCGTGCGCATGATCAAGGAGATTGCCCAGGAACATCGCAACAACGGCCATCACCTGATCTTCATCAGTCATGAGTTGACGATCCCTGCCGAACTCTCTCGATTCAATGCCCGCTTCGATTTGAGCCTGCCGGACCGCGATGCCATTCGCAAGCTGGTCATCAGCGAACTGAAAGTATGGAAGCTGCGCAACGCGAGCCAGAAGCTGGAAGCGGATCGCAAGTCCATCGACCTGCTGGTCAACAATCTCACCGGGCTCACGGTGTCAGAAAGCCAACGATTGATTCGCAATGCCATCTATGATGACGACGCCATTTCACGCTGCGATATCGATCGGGTGCAGAAAGCCAAGTATGAACTGTTAGGTAAAGACGGCGTCCTGAGTTTTGAATACGAGACCGCCGACTTCAAACAGGTAGGTGGGCTCAAGTCACTCAAGAGTTGGCTGGAGGTAAGACAGGCTGCATTCACCAGCAACAAGAAAGATTCCAGACTGGATCGTCCAAGGGGCATCCTGCTGGTGGGTATCCAGGGCAGCGGCAAGAGCCTGGCGGCAAAGGCCGTGGCCGGGGTCTGGCACGTACCACTCTTACGACTTGATTTCGGTACCCTGTATAACAAGTTCTTCGCGGAGACTGAGAAAAACATGCGGCATGCCCTGGAGCTTGCTGAAGTCATGTCACCCTGCGTGTTGTGGATAGACGAAATCGAGAAGGGTATTTCAACAGGCGACTATGACAGCGGCACGTCACAGCGCTTGCTTGCCACCCTGCTTACCTGGATGGCAGAGAACAACAAACCCGTATTCATCGTTGCCACTGCCAACAACATCGAAGACTTGCCACCGGAGTTGATTCGCAAGGGCCGTCTGGACGAGATATTCTTTGTCGACCTGCCTGACGAGGAAGTCAGGAAAGAAATATTCCAGATACACCTGCAGAAACGGGAAGCAAATACAGGAAACCTGGAACTGGAACAGCTGGCGGCACTCACTCCTGGCTTCTCCGGCGCGGAGATAGAGCAGGTCGTGGTATCGGGCCTGTATCACGCCCTGGCCCGGCAGGAACCCCTGTCCCAGGCCATGCTGGTGGAGGCCATCGAGAATACCCGGCCCCTGTCCGTGGTGATGGCGGAGAAGATCTCTCGTCTACAGGCCTGGGCAAGAGAACGCACTGTGCTGGCCAACTAGGGAAGCTCTGATTAACCAGCTTGGCTTGTCCAGCATAATTCGCCAGAATAGACAGCCAGTCCATTAGCCTCTTTGGGAGGTGGCCCATGAACAAAATCCTGCGATATTTTCTGTTAGTCGCTTGCTTGACCCTGCCAGGCCAGTCCCTGCAGGCAGCAGAGGTTTCAGCGCAGGACTTTGGCTTCCTCACTGGCATGTGGAGCGGTGAAGGATTTGGCGGGCAATCGGAAGAGATGTGGATGCCGCCCTCCAATGGCCGGGTATTCGGAATCTTCACCCAGACCAACGACGGCGAGCTGGTGTTTACCGAATACATGGAAATCACCGAGGAAGCATCCGGCTGGGTGCTGAGGCTGAAACACTTCAATCCAGATTTCAGCGGTTGGGAAGAGAAGGACGATTACGTGACCTTCAGGCTTGAATCGGTAGAGGAAAACAAGGCAGTATTCGGCGGGCTCAGTTACGAGGTGAGCGGCCACAGCCTGACGGTTTCCCTGAGGCTGCGCCAGGACGATGGTTCCATCACAACCGAACAATTCAACTTCAAACGCATAGCGATTTAGACAGGCAATACCCGGAGAGCAAGATGAGTGAGCAACGACTCAAGGAACTGATGTCGGCATTGATAGCCGAGCTGCAAGACACCGATGGCGTGGACCCGGATACCCTGGAGTTGGCCAGGAAGCTCGACGTGGATATCGAAGAACTCACCGACCCCGACGTGGAAAGCGACAGCGCATCCATGCTGGATGACGCCATCGCCCTGGAATCCCGTTTCGCTGCGAGTCATCCCGTGGCCGAGAAAACCATCCGGGAACTGATTAATTCCCTCAGCAAGATAGGCATCTAGTCAACAAACATTAGCTACCAATGCATTGAGCTCTGTAACTCACTGGGGATGTAGCTCAATAGGTACGGAGCCATCCCGGCTACCCACTACGATGCCAATAAAGGTGTCACCCCAGGTGTATTTATCCTGCATAAGGGCGTTGATACGCTCGCTCTTGTCGGGTCTCAATGCCACCGTATAAGTGGCAGTCTGGCCATTGCGCGTCAGAGCAATGCTTTCGTTATTGGTGATGCGGCTAAACCAACCCGATCCATCCGCTCCTACCCGCAAGTACTGATAGCCTTCATCGTCTACGATCCACAACCGGGTTGTCATGTTTTCGCCTTTCTCGTCCAGCGTGTGTAGTTCTACCACTTCAACTCTTTCGGCTGCCAGTCTCTCGATTCCCAATAGCGCAATAACCAGGAAGATCAGGGAGACAACTCCCCAGCTCAGGTATTTCATAGTCACTCTCCAATTTGGGCCGCAGGACATCTATCCTGGCTAAAACCCTTAAATACTTTAACGTTAAACAGTTTAACTTTAAAGTATTTGTGACTACAATAGCGCAATTCCAATTTTTGTGAATCTGCCATGAATAAAACAAGGAAAACGGCCGAAGACAACATCGCCCTCTTCACCTATTTCAATGAGATCGCCATCATCTCCCAACTGGCGGGCACTATGTTCGAGCGCAGTTTGCCGGATGGGCTTACCAGTTCCCAGTTCGCCGTCCTCAACTGGTTCTTTCGGGTCGGCGACGAGGCAAGCCCCAGCCGCCTGGCCACGGCATTCCAGGTCACCGCTGGCGCCATGACCAATACCCTGAAGAAACTGGAGAGCAAGGGCCTGATAAAAGTGGAGCCCGATAGCAGCAGTGGTCGCAAGAAACGGGTTACCATCACAGCGCAGGGGCGACGTATGCGGGACAAAGGCATCGCCTCGGCCGCGCCGCTGCTGGCCGAATTCGCTGCCAGTTTCCCGGCGGACACCATTAACAGGCAGACGAAGGAGCTGCAGAAGGTACGACAGTATCTCGATGAATACCGCTATCGCTGATGTCTGCGGTATGCCCTGAATCGACTGTTCGCTTAATCATCGACTTTTCAACGAGTTATCCAAGAGAAAACTGAAATTGAACGACGCATCAGAAATCATTCGCATCTTCACGGTGGGTGGCACCATCGACAAGATTTACTTCGACGCCAAGAGCAGCTACGAAGTTGGGCCACCCAACATCGGCGAGATTCTGGGCGGGCTGAAGCTCAACCCCCGCTTCGACGTGACACCGCTTATGCAGAAGGATAGCCTGGACATGGACGACCTGGACCGAGCCCGGGTGAAGGAGGCAGTTAGCGGCACGGAAGACAGGCGCATCATCATCACCCACGGCACCGACACCATGGTGCACACCGCCGCGCAGCTGGGTGAACTCGCGTTGCAGCAGGGCAAGACCATCGTGCTCACCGGCGCTCTGGAACCCGCCCGCTTCAAGACCTCCGATGCCATGTTCAATATCGGCGCCGCCATCACCGCGGTGCAGATCCTGCCGCCCGGGGTCTACATCACCATGAATGGCCAGGTCTTCGACCATGACAAGGTGGTCAAGGATGTAGAGAGGGGGCGATTCGTGTCATTATAGGCGGCACTATTCAGGATTTACCGAGCCAGGAGTTACCGGACATGCCAGATTCCAGTACCAGAATAAAAACACACATCCAGGCCGCATTTTTCCTCAGCTGCGGTGCCTTCCTCGCCGCTTGCGGCGAATCCGAGGCCCCTGCTCCCGCACCGGAACCCGAGCTGAGCTACGAAGAGCAGTTACAGCTGCAATTGATCCAGGCCCAGCCCGGTGACGTGATCGAAATCCCCGAAGGCACGCACGCTATCAGTCGCAGCCTCTCCCTCACCGTGCCGGGTGTCACAATAAGGGGCACAGGCATGAATGAGTCCGTACTGTCCTTTGCCAACCAGGTGCAGGGCGCAGAGGGTCTGCTGGTGACCGCCGATGATTTCACCATCGAAGACCTTGGCATCGAAGACACCGTGGGTGACGCCCTGAAAGTTAACGAGAGTAACAATGTCACCATCCGCCGTGTGCGTACCGAATGGACCAACGGACCCAGTTCGGACAATGGTGCCTACGGCATCTACCCCGTGCAATCCCGCAACATCCTGATCGAAGGTTCCGTTGCCATCGGTGCGGCCGATGCGGGTATCTACGTGGGGCAGTCCAGCCAGATCATCGTGCGCGACTCCCATGCCGAGTACAACGTGGCGGGCATCGAGATCGAGAATTCTACCTTCGCCGATGTCTACGATAACGTGGCCATCAACAACACTGGCGGCATCCTGGTGTTCGACCTGCCCAACCTCGAGGTACAGGGCGGACAGGCCACTCGGGTCTTTAATAACCGCATCCTGGAAAACAATACCGAAAACTTTGCGCCGGAAGGTGCCATCGTGGGCAACGTGCCACCGGGCACGGGTCTGCTGGTGCTGGCCAACGACAACATCGAGGTGTTCGGCAATGAGTTCGCCGATAACGAGAGCGTACACATCATGGTATACAGCTTCGTGCTCGGTGGTCGGGTCATCGACGATCCGGAGTACGACCCCTACCCGGAACAAATCTATATCCACGACAACGAATACATCCGCGGTGGCACGAAACCTGCCCACGCCCTGCTGGCGAAGTGGCATGCGGCGACTGGTGAGAATTCGCCCAACATCGTGTGGGGCGGCCTGGTCCGGGAAGGCGCCAGCACCGAGAAGCTGATCTGTCTCGGTGATGATCCCCAACAGACCTTCATGAACCTGAATGGGACCGGTGAGTTAGCCGATGTTTCCTTCGATACCGCACCCCATGCCTGTACCCTGCCGCGGCTGGAGCCGGTGTCCCTGGAAAGCCCGGGCGACGATTAATGCCTCTCATCTCCGCTGACGCTCGCTGGCGATTCAGAGTAACGGGCTTTCTCGCCTGTTTCTTCGCCTGCTGCCTCGTAGGCGGAGCCCTGGCCCAGTCGACCGATGAGCAGCTCGCGTTAATCACCGCACTGCAAAGCGACGAGGACTGGACCCTGCTGCAGCGCACGCCGTTGCAATTTCCCGTCTATCATCCCCAGGGCATGACCCGGGTCGGGGATGACTTTTTCATGAGTTCGGTGGAGGTCATCGAAGCACCACAACGTCTGGCCGACTCCGACTATGACCGCACCACCGGCAGCGGCACAGGTCACCTGTTCAAGTTCAACAGCCAGGGCGAATTGCTGGCCCACACCACCCTGGGCGATGGCGCCATGTACCATCCTGGTGGCATGGACTTCGACGGTGAGCACCTGTGGATACCGGTAGCGGAGTACCGGCCGGATAGCCACTCGATCGTTTACCAGGTCGATCCCGACACCCTGGTTGCGACAGAGGCCTTGCGCTTCGAAGATCACCTCGGTGCGCTGCTACGTAATCCCCATGATCAGGTTTTGTACGCGGCGAGCTGGGGTTCTCGCTATCTCTACCAGATCAAGGCCATTGGCAGCAGCTACCAGACCGCAATGGTGAGCAAGGTGGAGAAACGCAATTCAGACGTGGATTACCAGGACTGCCAGCTACTGGGTCCCGATCGCTTGTTGTGCAGTGGCATTGGCAGCGTGGAGATCGATAATACCCACCGCCTCACCATCGGCGGTATCGAATTGCTCAATACCTCAGGTCCGTTGGTGCTGCACAAGATCAGGGTGAATGGAACAACCTCTACCAGCGATTTCCTGACCCGCAATCCCTTCTACTTCGAGATGACGCCCCAGGGCCGGGGCCTGTTCTATTTCGTGCCGGAAGATGACACGGCGGCGCTGTATCAATACGGTAGCGCCGCGCAGTAGTTCATTCGAAGACTGCCAGGTTTTCTTCTGCTGTTTCCATGTAGTCCTGTTTAAACCCTGGCAACAGGAAGCCATCGGCGATGAGTTGGTCGGTGGCGGCCTCATACTTCTGCAGGTAGTCTTCCGGGCCACGATACAGGCCCTCGATGGAATCCCGCTGATCCCTGTTGGCCAGGGCGTCGAAAGTGTTCTTCGCCAACGGCAGATAACCGCCTGTCAATCGTGCCAATGAGCGCTCCGCCCCGGTAGCCGGGTTGCGCAGGTTCCAGGACACGAAAGTGGCAAGTGGCACCTTTGTCAGAGGCGGCAGGATCGTGGCGGAGGCCAGATCGTTATTGTTGTTGTCCACTGCGGGCACCAGTGCCCGGTAGAAGTGATCGGAATAGGTGGGATGACTGTCGATGATGCGATCACTCTCCCAGCGATTGCCGTAGCTGGCGTGAGCCGGCAGGTACATGCTGGCCGGATGGTTGTAGCCATTCACCGGGTTCCAGGCATCGCGGTTGATGCGGCCTTCGATGTGGGACAGCACGAGGGTGCCATCGGCAATCCTGGGATACACAGAAGCCGGTGGTTCCACACCGTCGGTCACCCAGTCAGACATGGCCACCACCAGGGACATGCCAATGGGGTTCCACATATTGGGGTTACGGGGCAATTGGCCCGACGTGGCCTCGCCGGGAATACGACCATTACCGGAACCATGCTGGGAACCGCCGATAGTGTAGAAGCGCACCTCCTCCGGAATCACTGCATCTTCAGTGCCCTCGGGGTTGGTGTGTGGCAATGACCCGGCCCGCAGCCAGTATTCATTGCTGGTCTGGATATGCATCACCTTTGGCACCGTATTCGTAGCCCGGGCCCTGGCGAGGAGGCCGTCGGTTTTACCGGTGTAAGGATCCGTACTCTCACCATAGGTAAAGGGAAACAGGTCGTTGGGATACAGGTAGTTCGAGTGGTGTCCGTTCGTACGAGTAGGCATGGCGAAGCGCAGATTGAACATGCCATAGCCTCCCCCTGCGATGAATGGCACCACGCCATCGAAGACGATACGCCCGGCCTTGTCGGCATTGAATCCGTCGTATACATATTGGCGTAGCAGGCGACCACTCTGGGAGAAGCCATAGGCAATGGCATGCTCGATTGGCGGCAGGTCGAACTGCGCAAGTTGTTCGCTGCCTTCGCCGCCGTATCGGATCAAGGATACAAGATCGCGTATCGCCGCCATGCCGGCACCGGAGAGTACTGGATCCTGCGCCTCGTAGATCAATTCATAGAGCACACCCGGCTCGAAACCACCATCGAGTTCCAGCCATACCCTGGGCTGATTGCTGTCTGCCACGGTTTCCACTTCCAATTCGAAGCTGGATCGCTCGATTGGGATGCGGGCATCGGTCTGGTACAGACGGCGAGTCAGGGTCGCGTTTTCCAGGCCAGGGTCAGTGGGCATATAGGCCAGGTGATTGCCACCGGCGATTTCCACTCGGCTTGTTGAACTACCGACACTGACTTCATAACGCACATCACCGGTTATGGGTGAATCGGCGTTACCAACAACAGGGGCATGCAGGCGAATGCGATCGTCCCCCGGCGCCAGTTCATTGATCCAGCCAGTCACCAGGTAAGTAAAGCCCTGTTCGGCGATGGGCATCTGGCCTTGCTCCGGAGGCGTACTCATGCCTCCACGATTATTGACTGCATAGGCGAGCACACCATTGGCGATGTCCGCGGAAGGCACCAGCAACTTGAAGTCGGTTGAGTACTCGATCAGACCGTCGGCATTGAGCGGTGCATGTTCGATATCGGTGATCGTGGCGTTGGCCGAGGAACGGGGATCCAGGGTGAGATACGCAACACCGACATAGCGTTGGTAGCTGAAGGGATTCAGGGTCCGGGTGGCTGTGTCCTCCCCGGTGACTTCGATGCGGGTGACATCGGCCTGGGCCAGTACAGGCGTTAGGCCAAGGGTCGCAATACAAAGAACAGCGAATACTGATTGGCGCATGGAATTCGGAATCATGGGACCGCTCCCTGAGGATTGTTGTTGTTCTGATTCGGCTTTGCAGTACTGGCGAAAGCCAGGAAAGCGACTGCTCTGAGTTTTCCCGATTAGACTTGCAGTGTCAACGGGGCGTACTAGTTGGCGTTGACCCGTGCCGCTTCAGCCAGCCGAGCCCGGCGGTTGTAGAGCACGGGCATCAGTGCGGTGAGCGCGGAGCCCGCTATAAGGCAAAGCGCCCCGAGTATGGAGAGCCAGGACAGCCGATCGGAGAAGGCATAGTCTGGATTCAGGAACACGATGAGCTTAAGGGTACCGATGGTAAATAGCGGCGCCAGTGCCAGCATGGCGCTGACTTTGGAGGCATCCCACAGGTTCAGGGCCTCGGCAAAGCAGCCATAGGCCACAATGGTATTGAGGCAGCAGAAGGCAAGCAAGGCATATTGCAGGGTGGTGAGCTGCCAAATCTGTTCTGGTGAAATGATTGGCAGCAACACGATGATGGAAACGCCGTAGATCACAAACAGAATCTGTACGGACGAAAAGTTTTTCAGCAGTTGCTTCTGCAGTAGTGCGTAGATCGTCCAGGTAATGGCCGCCACTACCACGATGATTACACCCACGGTTTCCTCGTTGTCGAAGGAGGTGAATCCCGTCAGCCTCTCATTGAAGAACAGCAGGAGCCCTAACACGATCAGGCCTGTGCCCAACTTCTGGATGAGAGTAAAGGGTTCCTTGTAGACGAAGACACCACCGAGTATCAGGAACAGGGTAGTGAGCTGGATAACCGCTTCACTGGTCTCGGCATTCACGTAATTGAGGCTCAGGGAAAAATAGTAGTAGTTACCACACAAGCCCAATGCAGCGATGAGCAATAGTGTGCGCAGCTTGTTGGTCGTGCTGAGTAAGGGTGGCAGCTTACCGCGCCATGCCAGCCAGCCAAACAGGGCCAGCCCCGCCACCAGGAAGCGGTACCAGACCACGGTGCTCGCCTCCATGCCTGTCAGCAATTCTTTCAGGGCAATAGGCAGCACGCCCCACATGGCGGCGGCAACGAGGGAGAGGAAAAACCCCGCTACTGGATTCTGCTGGTAATGACTCATGGGCTTTTTTGCTTAACTAATCGCTGACTATTCCGTCAGATCGAGTGGGCGAGTTGAAGAGGTGTTTGTTTGCGGTGGTCGCATGCTATCACGAAACCGCAAACGGCACTCGCCGAAAAAACCAGACCCGTCGCAAGTAAAAAGTGAATGGTATCGGGGTTAACTTAACTTGATATGCCGAGAGAAGCGGGCGCTGAGAAATTCCATCTGGTCGGCCAGCACTGCGTGGTTCGACAGGTACAGAAACTCGTAGTGGTTGGGCACGAAGGGAATCGCCAACAGTTCCATGCTGGCTTCCTCAGGCAGGCGATCGGCCTTGCGGTTGTTGCAGCGGCGACAGGAGGTCACCACGTTGGTCCAGATATCGGCACCACCGCGGGAGATGGGAACCACATGATCTCTTGATAGTTCGCTGACACCAAACTCGTGCCCGCAATAGAGACAGATGTTCTTGTCGCGGCGGAACAGGAATTTATTTTCCAAAGGGGGATCGAAGTTGTCCTTGTGCACCTTGCCATCACAGGCCACGATGCTGGGCAGCTTGAGGACTGACTGCACTCCTTCCCGGTTATAGCCGCCGCGAATTTCCATCACGGTGTCACCCATGCTCCAGATGACCAGGTCCTTTACGAGGAGGGTTGCTGTCTCTTCCCGGGTTAGCCAACTAACAGGAATACCGGCTTTGTTCAATCGCAGAATCTTGGCGTTCACGCTCAATCACCTGGTTCGACTGCTTGCTCAAAAAGAGTTTACACGTCAGCAAGTGCGCTTGCACGTCACTTCGTCTGACCATGCTGCCTGTTGGCGAGAAGCCAACAGCACAACTCCCGATACATTTATCGGCCTGAATTCGCGCGGCTAAATATTCTGCCCGTGGAATTGCTGTGTACAGCCTAAGAAAAGACGTTAGGTGATCAACTTGCTACAGGTTTGCAACACAATCAGGGTATTTATGACCAAAGTGTCACCAACCGCAGTCAGCTAATCCGGGTCTGGCGCTCCTGCCAGCGCTGGTAGCCGCCGGTGCTTATCCAGTAGCCAAGCTGCAGGACCAGCGCCAGTGCAATAAAGAGAGGGATGGTACCCCAGTCCCTGCCCCCTACCCGGAAATAGAACACCGCATTGTAGTAGCGATCTTCTTCCGGTAACTCGGCGGTAACCACGCCTATGTAGGTGCCCTTCTCGGTGAACTCATAGCTGGCACTATAGAAGCCGCTCTCTTCGATGCGGGGTTGTTCATAGAACACGGTGATTTCTTCCAGATCGCCCATGGCCTGGACGTCATCCCAGTCTGCGAAGCGGCCCAGGTTGTTCACATCCCGTATGATGCGAAAGTCGATGGTCATCTCGGTCAGCAGGTTATGCAGGTATTCCATAACAAATACCGAACGTGTGACGTCCGGGATGTCTTCACAGAACTCCTCCGTCTCCCTGGTATCCGGCTGGAACACCGTGAAGTGCGCCTGCATGAAATTGATATTGATGACGCAAAGGTCATCCTCGAAGGCAACGCCGCCATGGGGGTATGCCTGGGACGGCAGCAACAGCAGCCCTAGCGAGAGCCAAGCCGCGCCGGACTTTAAAATGCGATTTATCATGAATTGAATACGTAGTGTTAGCGCAGGGCGGATTGGTTTACCAGGCAATAGGCTGGCCATCGTAGTTGAAGAACTGCCCGGTGTTGGCCTGGCTCAGCTTATCGATTACACCGATCATGCCGCTGACGCTGGTCAGGGTATCGATCAGGGCATTGGGGCCACCCATGTCGGTCTGCACCCAACCCGGGTGGAGAACGGCAACGCTGAATCCCTCGTCCCGCAGGTCCACAGACAGGCTGCGCACAACGGAGTTAAGTGCCGTCTTGGAGCTTCTATAGATGTAGCTGCCGCCACCGCTGTTGTCATCGATGGAACCCATCTTTGAGGTGATGTAGACCAGCTTCTTGTCGCTGCCCATGCGCAGGTTAGCGATGATGTCCTGGGTCAGTAACAGCGGTGCGATCGAATTCACGAATAGCACCTGCTCCCATTCTTTCGCGTCAACCTTGCCGAAGGAGGCATCCCGTGGGCCATAGACTCCCGCGTTGTTGATAAAGATGTCCACCGGTGTATCGGCCAATGCCGCGGCGAAGCTGGCCCGTGACTCCTCACTGCCCACATCCAATGCCATCAGGGTCACACTGTGGTTGGCTGCCGCGAGATCCGCCAGTTCGCCCTTGTCGTCCGGGTTGCGACAGGTAGCCAGCACCCTGTGGCCCCGGTCCAGGTACTGTTTGACAAATTCCAGGCCGATACCGCGGTTGCTGCCGGTGATGAGAACTGTGGACATGGTTTTCTCCTGAGAAGGTGCTGGCGGGAGGCGGATCAGAGAGCGGGTAATCTACACACACTGTCGGGCCGGGTCAAAGGCCTACTGTCGGAAAATGGCCTGCTGCGCGGTTCTGCTATACTGGCCACCGCTTTCGCCGCTATGAAACCAGTTTTAAGAGAGAAGATGGGATTCCCCACGCAGAAGAAGTTGCTATGCCTGCTCGTTGCCTCGGTATTGAATCAGGGCGTATTGGGCCAGGATCCGGAAGAGATCGTGGTTGTAGGAGTAGTCCCTGCTGGCTCCAGCATCGAGCGAGACAAGATCCCCTACCCCATCCAGACCGGCTCTGCCGACGATATCGAGAACCAGCAAGGCCTGTCGCTGGCCGACTTCCTGAAGCAGGGGTTCACCAGTGTGTCCTGGAACGATGCCCAGAATAACCCCCTGCAGGCAGACCTGCAGTACCGGGGTTTCACCGCCTCCCCCCTGCTGGGCCTGGCCCAGGGCATGGCGGTGTACCAGAACGGCGTGCGTATCAATGAGCCACTGGGTGATACGGTGAACTGGGACCTGTTGCCGCAGTCCGCCATTAATGAAGTAAGACTGGGCGGCGGCGCCAACCCCCTTTATGGCCTTAACAGCCTCGGCGGCTCCCTGGTCATCGACATGAAGAATGGCTTCAGTTTCCAGGGTACCAATGTCGAGATAAGCGCTGGCTCCTTTGGGCGTCGCATCACCAGCTTCGAAACCGGCAACAACGATGGCCAACTTGGCTACTACCTGAGTGTTGAACACTTCGATGAGGATGGCTGGCGTGACGAGTCCAGCTCCGATGCCCTGAACATCTATGGCAGCCTTGGCTTTCGATCCGAAGTCTCCGCAGTCAATCTCAACCTGCAACACGGCCGCTCAGATCTGATTGGCAATGGTGCCTCCCCTGTTGAGCTGCTCAACATCAGGCGCGAAGCGATATTCACCGGACCCGATATCACCGAGAACAACATGACCATGGTGAGTCTGGACTTCGCACACAACATCACGCCTGGCATCAGTTTCAGTGGCAACCTGTTTTGGCGAGAGAACGATACCGACTCCTTCAACGGTGATGGCAGCGAGTTCGCTGTGTGTGAATTCACCGGGGGCGACGGCCTGATCGAGGGCGTGGAAGACGACGACCTGGAAGAACTGGGACTGGATGATGATGACCTGTGTGAAGGCCAGTTTGCCGATGCTGATGCGCTGGAAGATTTCCTCAATGCCACAGCGATAGCCCTGGGTGAAGACGAGGAATTCCATATCGAGGGATTCGAAGACGATGATTTGTCCGGCACTGGCGCTCTCTCCGACGATGCCATCAACAATATCAGCAACCGTGTGCAGCAGAGTGCAGGCGCTGACTTCCAGTGGACCTTCAGTGGGCGCTTCCTTGGCTATGCGGGACAGCTCGTTGCTGGTGGTGCCTATTTCCACGGTGAATCAGATTTCAATTCCGTGCTGGAGCTATCGAACATCGACCCCCTGACCCGCATAACAACTGGTCTGGGTATCGGTACCTTCGTCGATGAAGCGGCGACGTCTATCAATACCGAAACCGAATCTTTCAGTGGCTACCTCACTGCCACTCTTGATCTCTCAGAGTCTGTCGCATTCACGCTTTCCGCTCGCGCCAACGACACCTCGGTGGACCTGCGCGACCTGTCTGGCGAGAGGCCAGAATTGAACGGCAGCCACAAGTTCTCGCGAATCAACCCTGCCATCGGGGTGACCTGGCAGGCAACAGAAAATCACAACCTGTTCGCCTCCTACAGTGAATCCAATCGCGCACCCACACCCATCGAGCTGGCCTGTAATGAAGGCGTCTTTGATCTGGCAGTGGAATACGCTATCGCCCGTGGCGATGACCCGAACGATGTGGAATTCGAATGTCGACTCCCCAATGCGTTCCTCGCCGATCCACCGCTGGAGGATGTAGTCGCCAGGAGTTTCGAGTTAGGCGCACGAGGTTATCTGGGCAGCGATGGTGCACTGAGTGATATCGCCTACTCACTGGGCCTGTTCCAGACTACCAACGAGGACGACATCCTGTTCCAGACCACGGGTCGCTCCACGGGCCTGTTTGCCAATGTGGATGAAACCCGACGCGCCGGAATCGAGGCAAGCCTGTCCGGACAGCTGCAAGAACTGGACTGGTTCCTGGCCTACAGTCATGTGTCCGCCACCTTCGAGGACGACTTCGATGTGTTAAGCCCCAACCATGACTTCGCGAACGACGAAGGCGAAATCCGGGTGAGCAGCGGTGACCGCATTCCCGGAATACCCCAGGACCAGTTCAAGCTGGTCACCAACTACCAGTTCAACGATGGCTTCAGCGTAGGCCTCGACCTCATCAGCAACAGCGACCAATATCTCAGGGGTGACGAGTCTAACCAGCTTGCTACGGTGGATGGCTATACCCTGGTGAACCTGCGGGCCCGCTATCGCGTTACCGATAACTTCGAAGCCTTTGCCCTGGTGAACAATGTATTCGACCGGGAGTTTGAGACCTTCGGCTTATTGGGTGAGGAGCCCAATGAAGTGGAAGTGCCTGTCATAGAGGACCTGAGCGTACCCATATTCCTGGGCGCAGCACCACCCAGGGCAGGCTTACTCGGCCTGCGCTATCGGTTCTAGAAGCCCCGTCGGCCGGGGCTTTCGAGCACTTCACTCAGCAAATGCTTCCGGCTACACCCTGCCGGTTCCGCCGCCTGAATACTGTATAAATGTATATGGGACCAGTAACCCATACTTTCTTGCCTTGCGCTCCCCTATTCTGCAATCCACGGAATACCCAAAAAGGAGCCAAAAATGGAACAGGTGAAATTGAAACACTACAGCGCAAAAGCATTGATCTTGATAGTTATCCTTGGTACCTATATCGCCACACAATAAGAATAAGAACCCAGGAGGCGCGACCACGAGCGCGATTCCAGACCAGCACTTAGCACCGGAACGATCTCTGTTAGCCCCCTGCTACTTGAACCAGAGCCCGGAAACATCCTCTATTCAGCGAAATGAAAGAGACTGTGATCGTGACTTGGATTTCCTTCAGCCACAGAATTAACAGCAAGAGATATATGAGAATCCGATTCAGTCGGGCCGTTGTAACGGTTACATCAAGAATATGTGAGAGTCTGACTTTATAATGTTATGTCTCTGATTCACTTCTCTGCGATCCCTCTAGTTGCTTAAAGGAGAAAGACACCAAATGTACACCTACAGTAAAGTGCTTCGGCGATAATCGATATGCCAGATTGCCTGAATTGTCATAAATCTCTGAACGGCAACATGTACTGTGGGCATTGTGGGCAGAAAAACATACGAAAAACCTTAGATATCATTGCTATCTTTGGAGACATCTGGTCGACGCTAACCGATGTAGATAATCGCTGGTATAAAACTTTCAGGGAAATGCTTTCAAGGCCAGGCTCAATGGTTGCCGAGTACATAGATGGCAAACGTATACGCTATGCAAGCCCTGTACAGTACTTTCTTGTATGCTCTGCTATCGCTGTAGCTCTTGGCAATCCGATTGATTCCGGGTTTCTGAGCGATGGGTGGGAACCCGATTCCCTTCTGGAATATTTGGTAATTGATTTATTAGCTCTTGTGGAGTCTTATCCAGCCGGCTACGTGATGTTGCTAACTCCGCTTGCCGCAGTATCTGTAATGATCGTTTTTCCGAAAAGTAAAAGAAACTATACGGAGATATTAACTCTCACTGTTTACTTACTTAGCCAAGCTGCAATTTTACTCACTAGTCTAGTCTTGCTAGGCAATTCCTTAAATGCTTATGTCTCTCAGACCTCTGAATCACTTGCCAGCTTCGCCTCCCTAATGCTACTGATTGGTCCCCTTCCATTCTATTTTGGCTGGGCATTCTCAGATTTTTTTGGTACTAGCCTGATACGAGGTTACTTTAGTGGCTTGCTCGTATTAACTGGATTTATTGTTTTACTGATCGCTGTATTAGCATCTTTGACTGCCATATTGAATTGACATTTTCATTTTAAATATACTATTTGAGTCATGTGGGAGCTAACGAGACATAACAAAGTTTCAATGGGTCGGCCGCACTCCGTGCGGTGGGAAGATGGCTTCGGCACTCTATCCGCCCACTGTACTCGCGCACGCGCCCGTTAGAACCGGCATTATGTGTACAATGAGGTTCAGAGATGAGTAGCGGCACATTGATTTTTTTCTGTGGGAAGATGGGCGCAGGAAAATCGACAAAATCCAAGAAAGTCGCTGCAGAAAGAAATGCTATTCTGATTTCCGAAGACGAATGGCTAGAAAAATTGTACCCAGGTGAAATTTCTACATTCGATGATTATCTGCATTACTCCAAAAGACTGAAATCATTACTGCAAAGCCATGTCGAGGGTATATTGAGGAAAGGTATAAATGTGGTCATGGACTTCTCTGCCAATAGCAAGAGGCAGAGAGATTGGTTCAAACAGATAATTACTAACGCCGGGTCTCCATATGAGTTTTACTATCTCAAAGTTAGCGATGAGTTATGTCTGAAGCACATTGCTCAACGACGAATTGAACAGCCCGAAAGAGCCATTTTCGATACCGAGGAAGTTTTTAACAAGGTGAATGAGTACTTTGAAACACCTCAAGAATGTGAAGGCTTGGAAATTAGATACGGTTGAAAGACACATAACAAGCGATGTGTCCGCGATAGATTCGTAAACACTGGCACAATTTATAAATGCCGAAACTCATCTCGCGGGGTAGACTAAGCCACAAAAATCGGGAGGCTACATGAACAAGAAAATCAATTGCATCGCCCTGCTTTTCTCAATTCTCTATTCCATAACGGCCTGGTCACAGACCCCCTCTCTCTCACCCGGCGCCAAATATGTCTCCATGGGCAGCTCGTTTGCAGCCGGTAACGGCGTCGAAGAGCAACTGGGGACTTGCGGCCGCTCCACCAATAACTACTCAAGCATCGTGGCAGCGGCCCTGAACCTCGATCACACCGACGTCAGCTGCTCCGGTGCTACCACCGATCATATCCGCAATACCTCACAGGATGGCGCCCCGCTACAGATCGAGGCGGTCTCCCCAGACACCGCGCTGGTGACGGTGACCATCGGCGGCAACGACATTCGCTATACTTCGTCTACATTCGCGTGTTCAGGTACTCCAGCTTCCGAGCGTTGCACGGCGAACCTGGATCAGGCGGCCATTAATAACGCCATAAACGAGTTGCCCGGTAAGCTGGGTGCCATGTTCGAAGAGATTCGGGCCAGGGCACCGAATGTGACTATCGTGCTGGTGACCTATCCCCGCGTGTTTCCTGTCGATGCCGTTAGCTGCAGCGAGCTCAGCCTCAGTCAGGAGGACACCACCTATTTGTTGCAGATGGGCCAGGCCCTTGAAGACATCTTCGTGAGTACTGCCGCCGATCACGGTGTACTGGTGGCCGACCCCTATGTACGGGCGGCGGGCCATGGCCCCTGCGCGCCCAATGCATCTGACCGCTGGATCAATGGCCAGACCATCCTGAGCTCCGGTATCCGCTACCACCCGACTGCCGAGGGTCATGCGGAGATGGCGCGTCTGGTGCTTGCCGCCCTTGGCAGGAGCTAGGGGAGACGGCTTGAGCGTGCTGCAGAGAGACAGCACAGCTCTGGAGCCCGGGTGACCAGGGTATGCGGGACCTGCCTGACTAATGAGTGCTGTAAAGTGCCTTTTCAGGCCTGCCGATACTGTATAAAAGAACATGAGAATTCCCCACCTTTGTTGAGGGAACTGCTGTTCTTTTAGGCTTCAAAGTAAGGCAGAATAGATCTACGAAAAGTTCATTAGAAACTTTGAGATCACTAATAATGAAAAATAAAGATCTGGTGTTCTACGCCGTTTCCACCGCCGCTCTCGGCCTCTTCATGCTCATGCCCCTCGCCAATGGCTTCACCATCGATGCCGATTTCCCTGGTGTGGCGTTCTGCATGGAATGGATCAAGGCTGGCGAGAATTTCGTGGTATCTGGCAACTAGCGACTGAGTAGGGCACTGCATCCAGCGCAAATCAGTTACCTGTAGGGTTACTACGGGGTGCTTCTACTCCCCCTATTCTCCTGAAATCCCTGTCCCTCGCCTGCTGCAGGCCTTGTCGTGCAGCCGCCTCCAGATCCACTTCCAGATTGGGATAGCCCTGGGGACGGGGTAGTTCGATATACCGGTTCCTGTCTTCCAGATCGCAGATTCTCAAGCGCCCGGCCCTTGCGGTCGCCCCGCTGTCCCATATGGCTTCCACCCCGGGGATAATGACGCAGCCGTTGGCGTCCGGAGGTGGCAGTGCGTTCAGGTTGTAGGCGCGGGTAACTGGAGCCCGGCCGATGGGAGTAATGGAATTCACCGCCGTGATCAGGGCGCCACGTGGTTCGGAGTTATAGGTAACCCGAATGGCGCTGCTGGCGCAGGCCGTGAGCAGGCTGCAAACAATCACTAGCAAGAGTTGTGCTTTCATGGCGTTTCACCTGCCGGGTATTGGGCTCGATCAGTCTGGCTGGTAATCCAATACGCTTTCGGAAACATACACCTCGGTGTTGCTGATCGCCTCTGCTCGCAGTGATGCCAGAGCAGTCAATTCAGGATCATCACGATAGGCCTGAAACGCTTCCCTGTCCGGGAAGCACAGGTGATGGACTTCCCTTTCTCCCTGCTCGGTGGCACTCGTGAACGCGACCACCAATTCCCCGCCATGGCGCTTCAGGATTGCCATCGCTTGTGATTCAAACAGATTCAGTTTCACCCTGTCTATTACAGACAACACCGCGACGACATGGAGCATGATTCAGCGGCGCGAGTTCAGGAACTGTACTGCACGGTCAGGAAAGTCTGTGAACAAACCATCCACGTCTGCCTCGAAGTAATGCTGCTGCAGCATCTCCTCGAAGCTGTTGGCGTAGGCTGGTACTTGGCCGGGATCCACCCGATAGGTGTAGGGATGTACTTCCATGCCTGCCGCATGGGCACGCTGCACCAGCGGTGTGATCTTCAGATTATCCCGGGTGGATGAGCGTTCAATCACCAGGAAATGAGATGGGCCTATGCCATCGGCATGTTCAGCCACTTTCTCCATGCCATCGGCTTCGAACATCCAAGGGTAGGCTTCGGGGTCTCCGATCAGCATGATCAGCTTTATATCCACTCCCAGTGCCGGGAAGATATCCTGCTTGATGCGCACCAGTTCCTCGTATTCGAATGTTTGCAGGAACACCCTGTCCTGCTTCGTTGTATAGCCGTAGGCTTTCAACATCTCCACCACGGCCTGGCTGATATCCTTGCCTTCTTCCAGGTGGAAAGCCGGACCCTTGATCTCCGGATAGATGCCGATGTTCCTGCCTGTGGACTTGTTGAGGCCCTGGATCAGTTCTATTTCTTCCTGCAGGGTGGGGACACTGAAGGATGAGGTACCCATGGGGAAACGACCGGCGAATCCCTGTTCCTTCTCACCGTTACTCAGCACCCGATAGCCTTCGGTTGCCTTTAGCTGCCTGATCTCTTCCAGTGTGAAATCGATGGCGTAATAGCGGCCGTCATCCCGCGCCCGGTTTGGGAAGACTTCGTCCACGTTGGTGGTGCGATCCAGGGTGATGTCGTGCAGCACGATGAGCTGGTCATCGGCGGTCATCACCACATCCTGCTCGATGTAGTCCGCGCCCATGGCATAGGCCATGGCCTTGGCCTCAAGCGTGTGCTCCGGCAGGTAGCCGCTGGCGCCGCGGTGGGCTATGACGATTTTCTGGGCCATGGATTCGGATGCTACCAGTGTGGTGAGCAGCATGACTGCTGCGACGTTGAATAAGCGCATAGTGTTGGTCCGTGAATGGCAGGTTGGTGGATCGACATTTGAAGCCTGAATCTTGCGGGGTAGATATTACAGGGAGTTTACAGGGAATTTTTCGAAGTTTCTCTCCGGGAGGTTAATAAAGGCAGAGTCCTGAATCCGTGAATAAGGGTGCGGGCCAGACACACCGCGGATCATTGGAAGCACAGGGGAACCGGGCGCTGCGCAACTCATCCTCCGCGCTGCGCGCTCAGGGGTGAGGCAAGCGTTTTTGAAAGCGTAAGCTTTCTGCGCCGCCGAACGACCCCAATCTATGATTGGGGGCTGGGCACGTAACAGTGCTCGCGCTATTTCCGGTTCGCCTGAGCTTCCAAAGCATGATCTGGCTCGCGGTGTGTCTGGCCCGCACCCTTATTCACTCTATCCAGCAAGACTGGAAGCTGTTGCGAGGTGAGATTCGCAGAATGAAGCGCGATTCGTAACAAGCAAGTTCCGGCATCGAGCGAAAGTGCCTGGATGCACTTTCACTCGAGAACTAGGAGCCGAATCGATAGCGCAGCTTGATCGCGACCTGGTCCACTACCCTGTCGTTCCAGGATTGTTCGAGGAGGTCCTGGAAGGTGAAGAAGCTATTGCTGGGAAGATTGGCGCCGCGGGTGTAGACCACGAAGAGGTCGGACAGCGGGGCGATTTCCCAGCGGTAGCGGGCCTGGAAGGTCATGCGGCTGATGACGAAGTCGTCCGGTGTGGTGTCGGGATTGGCGACGGCGATGAGGCGTTCGCGGGAGCCGGGGTTTACTTGGTAGAACATGTCTTCGTAGGCCTTGAGGCCGGTCCACTGCATGGAGAAGCTCAGTCGCTGGCGGGCGGTGAGGAAGTAGTTCACGTCGAAACGGGGTGACCACTGATGGGATTCGAATGCCGTGTATCTGCCACCGCCACGATGCACAAGCAAGGCTTCCCTGTCCGTGTAACTAAGCTGCAGGTCCGCGGAGAAGCGGTCGGTAGGACGCCAGGTGATACCGCCATTGCCCTGGATACTGGTAGGACCTAGCTCGTCCTGCCCCAGGTCGAAACTGACATTCCAGGCGAATGCTTCTGCAACATTGGTCTGGTAGCCCCCGGTCACACTGAATCTGTCGGGGATTACAAAGTCGCCGGTGCCTCGTCCGAGGCGGTCGTCGATACGGCGAGGGAAGTAGCGCAGACTCCAGTTTACGTTGTTGAAGTTTTCGAACTGGTATTCCCGGTTAAAGAACGCGCCCATGCGCACCGGCTGGCCTGCTGTGTTCCACTGGTTCGTGATGAACACACTGGTGGTGCGCTGGCGCAGTCCTTCGAGATTGGATTCAATCTGGAAAAAGTTGTAATCGAGATTAGCCTGGTCATTACGGGTCAGGAATCCCATTTCATTCATGTCGAAGGTGTCGTCGAAATAGGTGGCACGCAGGGTGTGGTTTATACCGCGTTGTGGACGAAAGCTGACATCGCCAGTAAAACCCTGCCCCGTTTCGCCGTGATTGTCGCTATGCAGGAACTGGGTATCGACAACCCAACGATTATCGGCGGAGAAGAAATGTGCATCCAGTGCGTTCACTACCGACTCTTCATTCGGATGATCGAGCATGGTGCCCATCCAGCCAAACTGGCGCCGGCCACCACTGCTGGTGTCTTCATACAAGGCTCTGCCAACCATGAAATTGCGGCCAGTTGCCTGAATGCCGACGATGGTGCCATCTTCCAGTCTGCCCTCGATTTCTGGATCATCCTCGGCAGCGAGAAGTACGCCGTAGCGAACATTACCGAGTTGTCCGGTGAACTTGCCCGCACCGAACAGGTCGGTTGGCAGGCTCAGGTCTGTAGGAGTTACTTCCACACCAGCCGGCACATCGAAACTGGCGGCTCCACCTATTCGGCGCGTGTTGAGAATCTGTATGGGACCACCGGGCCCACCGCCGCCCCGGGTTCTTGGCGAGGTGTTATTGAAGATGTCCTGCCCTTCGAGGAAGAACACGCGACGTTCAGGAAAAAATTGTTCGAAGGCAGTGAGGTTAACGATAACGTCGTCGGCTTCCACGGTACCGAAGTCCGGGTTAATGGTGGCGGACAGCAGGGTGTTGGTCGTGGGACGCCAGTAGATGTCTGTACCGACACGGGGATCGTTGTCATGTTTGATGCCGTCGAATACGGTTGAGACGAACGGGAAGTAGGTAAGCTGCCGTCTCGGTTCTATGTCAGTTAGCTCGAATTGCATATAGGCGGAGAGGAATTCATTAACGGTACGGGGCAGGGGTGGTACTGACCAGGCTTCGCCGCCAATAGATCCAACCTGCCTCTCGAAATAAAATCCGATCTGCCGTGTACCATCTACCTGCGGCAAGGGCATCATGGACCAGGGTACGTAGTACTCCACGCTCCAGCCATCGTCCAGTGCCTGGGTTCGTCCATTCCAGGAGCCGTCCCACTGCATGTTCATCTGCCGTTCCGGCAACAGGGAGGCGTCGGTCATGGAGTCGCCAAGGTTGATGCGCAGGAAGAAGCCATAGAGACCCTGTCCCGAGGCATCGATCCCTACCACGAAGCCGTCCCTGTCCAACTGCGTGTCGCGTGCTGTCATGCGCGCCACCAGGGTGTCGGCGGGCTGGTGATTCTTGACCCCGATGTAGATGCCCTGCTCCGTGTAGAACACGCGTATGTCGGTGTCATAAGGAGTCTCTGCCAGGGTGTCGGGATTGATTACCCGCATGCCATCGAAGGAAGGAATCTGTTGCCATACGGCCTCGTCGAGGAAGCCGTCCAGCTGGATGGCAGCTACGTCCTCGTCGACCCGAGTGAGTTGGGGCAGTTGAGCCTGCACGGCAAGGGGGATAGCGAACGCCAATGACAGGCATAACACTAGGCAGCGACGCAATGATTGAGCCATGGTTTCTCTCAGCAGGACTTCTGTTTTTTTTCCGGTTGGCCGGCAAATACTGGTATTTACGCCACTCCCGTTGTTCTTGAACCGTACTATATAGGAACTTTTCCTGCCTCAATCCAGTTCGGCACAATTAATTGCAAATAGGAAACAGCCTCATTGGCCCTGTTTTCTGCCGGGAAGTGGCTCTGCCACATTTCGTCAGATTTGTTCGTCACTTTGCCTTATTTGAGCCAGGCGACTGTCATCTGGGTTCGCTTTAATTGCGGTCATGGATTCACCGCAATGAGGTCTTCGGCACATGAGCCGTAAACAACAACACTGCCTATTCGTAGAGGATGAGATTTATAACTGGGCAAATGGCCGATCGGCATCTCGCAGGCGCCTGATCATTCTGTCGCTGGTGTTCCTGACGGCAGGCTTGCTGTTCGGGGTGTTGCGCTAGCGTGCTCTAGCGCGCCTGCAGTATCACGTTAATAATTAGTTGCTGGTCTCCCCGCTGTATACTCAAGACCACCTCATCACCGGGTGCCGAGCCCCGGATCAGGTTGGAATAGGTCTGCAGGCTGTCGATCGCTTCCCCACCGTAGCTTAACAGCACGTCGTTGGCCTGCAGGCCTGCAGCTTCCGCCGCCCCGCCAGGGGTCACAGCAGAGATACGAATTCCTGCACCGGCGTAGGCGAAGTCCGGAACGGTTCCAAGACTGGCTTCCCGCTCGCTGGTGTTGTTGCTCACTTCCACAGTGTTAGCGTTGGCGAGGTTTACCCGCAGTGGTTCACTGTTATCGGCGAGATAGACGATGGCTTCTTCCAGCCAAAGGGCGACGTTGGACATACCGGGATAGTCTAGCTTGTCTGCAGAGTCGGTGACCTGGTGGTAATCCAGGTGAGTCCCGCTGAACAGATGTATCGCCGGTATACCCGCGTTGAGGAAACTGACATGGTCGCTGCTGGCAATGGTCTGCGCCGGGAATTCTGATGGCACGCCGATGGTGAAGCCTATACCCTGGGCCATAAAGGGCCACTCGTAGGCACTCTCTGTGCCGAACACCTGCAGGGGCTTGCCTTCCAGGCGTCCTACCGCATCCAGATTGACCATGGCGTAGATGTCTTCCATAGCGTAAGCGCCAGGTGGATTATTTACGAAATGATCTGAACCCAACAGGCCTGACTCCTCTCCTGTAAATGCGACAAACAGAATCGGTCGTTGTGGTGTGAAACCGCGAGCCAGGCTTGCGGCAACTTCCAGCATCACGCTGATGCCGGAGGCATTGTCGTCGGCACCGGCGTAGACCCTACCTGTTGCCTCATCGACACCAAGATGATCGTAGTGAGCACCGATCACCACAGGTCTGGCGCTAAGACTCCTGTTCACCCCGGGTATCATGCCGACCACATTGGACAGTCCTACACTTCCGAGGCCTGCATAGACCCGTTCGAAACGCTGGATGAAGGTTCCATCGACTGGCTCCAGACCTGCGCGGCGGAACTGATCGGCGATGTACAACGCCGCCTCATCAATGCCGCGAGTACGAATCCCCCTGCCCTGCATGCTGTTGCTGGTAAGTGTGGTCACGTGGCGCTGCAGTGTCTCCGGCAGATACTTCGGCGGTAGCTCAGCAATGGCAGGCATGGGCGGCAAGTTGTCCCAGGCCACAGTGCCGATGAAGCCAGGCCTTACCCAGCGCATTGGTGAACTGGGGCTGGTCCAGATGCCGCGTACGTCGATGGTGGGTTCTGCACCGGTAAAGCTGAGGTAGGAATACTTGCCGTAATGCGGGAGCTTCTCGATCATGCCGGGCAGCGCCACCATGTCATCAATATGAATCCAGCCGATGGCCAGCTCCGGGTTCGCCGGATGGCGACCGACTACCACGGTGCTTCTGTCGGTGTATTCGAAATTGTTGTTCTCGATTTGCAGCGAGTCTGGCTGCACGCTCACACCGTAATCGGCGACCGAAGCGAATACCTGTTGTGCCAGGGGGTTGTTGCGACCCAGGATCCACAGCGAACGATCTGTGGGTAATTCGGCAATGCTGTCGGCAAAGATGAGTTCAAACTCGACTCCGGCACCGAAGCTCTCCGCCAGGCTGGTCCACTGCTCCCGATCGGTCGAAGGGAGCACAAAGCTGATTTGCCTGGCGCCGAACAGTTCGCCTACCGTGGGCGGAGTCTCTTCCCGGTCCAGGGTGCGGAACACATCGAAATACGGGTCTACCAGCACGGCATTGAGCCGGGAGTAGTCGTCAGCGAAGAAACCTTCGAGTTTCTGCGAGAGATCGATGTCATATAGTTCGGGGGTATCGGCCCCCTCATAATAGAGGGCAACTGGCACCTTCAGCAGATAGGGATCGCCGAACTGGGTCTGGGCAAACATGATGCGGGCCCGGTCGCCAGTCTCTTCGCTGACGGTGAGAGACAGCTCGGGGGCGCCGATCCATTGCACCCATTGATAGAAGAACTGGGACAGATCCTGGCCGCTGACCTCGGTAAACAGGCGTTCGATGTCGGAGAAGGAAGCGCGTTGGAACTCGTAGTCTGCATAGAAGCGTCGCAGGCCCTCGATGAATAGTTCATCCCCTACCTGCAGGCGCAGCATGTGCCAGAGCATGAGGGTCTTACCATAGCCAACGGCCTGGCTTGCCGCGGAGTTTCTCGAGGTGAAGCGGGCCAGTGGGAAGTCATCGCCGTCTGACACGTAGTTCTTGTAACGAGCCAGCATCTCCTTGCGGTACTCGTGCCCCAGTCCATCCATTTCCCGGAACAGATGGTCGGCCAGGTAGGCGGTGAGGCCCTCACTCCAGTTGCCACTCGCATAATCGGGATAGACGCCATTGCCCCACCAGTTATGCAGGATCTCATGGGGATAGGACGACTCGAGAATAAAGGGGAAGCGAATGACCTGCTCTCCCAGCAGGGTGAACGAAGGCATGCCGTAACCGGTCTCCCAGAAGTTTTCTACCAGGGCAAACTTGGAATAGGGATAGTCACCCAACAGGGGTTCGTACAGTTTCAGGTAACGCACAGTAGCGTCGAGGTAGCGGGTAGCGAGGTTGGAATCCGGTGTACGCAGATAGGCGAGGATCTGGGTGTCATCCGATTCCTGCTGGTAGATCGTGAAGTCGGCAGCGACGAGATAGATCTCTTCTGTGGGGTGCGGCATTTCCCAGCGATCCGGCAGTCCCGATTGCACGCCTGTCTGGCCGAAGCGACCCTCACCCTGGGAAACAGATGACCAGCTGCGGGCCGACTCGGTGAAACTCACCTGCATAGTGAAGGTCAGCAGGCCATCATCGAAGAGCGGTACCCATACCGAGGCGCGGCTGAGGAATACCCCCAGTTCAGAAATTATTCCCGAGGTCTGGGCAAAGCTCTGGGCATATTCGGGGCTGTCCTGTTCGGCGAGATCGTTGATCGTGCCCCGATACTCGATGGTGAAGGGCCTGTTGCCACGGGAGGGAATGCTGACCAGGTACTCGGTGGTCTGTGCTTCTTCAGCTACCGTGGAAGCCACCACCGCGCCGGTCTGGTTGGTGGTCACTGGCCTGACAGCAAATGAGCTACTGGTGATGGTGAGATTACTGTTGAGACGGAAGCTCAGCTCCTGTCCGCGATAACTATCCGGTACGGTCAATCGGTCGCTGACTACTATGCCGCTGTTGACCGGGTCCAGTTCGACTGTCAGCTCGTGATGCAACGGCGCTTCGGTGACTTGCACTGTCTGCGCAACACTCCCGAGGTCCTGCCCCGGTGGCTGGCCCAGCGCGACGGTGCTGAGCAGGCTGAGGAAGAATGTCCTTATCAGTGAGCGCATCGTCTTGCCGTTGCCAGAGCCTAATCCAGTCCGAGCAGTTGTACTGCCCGCTCGTGATTCCAGTCGGCGATGTGAATCTGGGAGGCACCGCCTGGGGTGCGGGTAGTACTCCAGGCCAGCTTGCTGCCATCGGGTGAAAACACCGGCAGGATGTCCGTGCCCTCGGTATTGGTTACCCGGATCGGATCATTGCGGCCTTCTACATCCACCATGAACAGTTCGAAGTTGGCATGGCCCAACACGTTGGTGGAGTAGATGATGTATTCGCCATCGGGGTGGAAGTACGGACCCCAGTTCACCATGGCATTGGCAGTGAGCTGGCGGGCATTGCTGCCATCGACGTCCATGGTCCAGATCTCGGCGCTGTTGCCGTCCGGATTGAAGCGGCGCCACACTATCTTGTCTCCTTCCCGGTTAAAGAAGGGCCCGCCGTCGTAGCCGGGACTGAAGGTGAGTTGCTCCACGTTGGAACCATCGGCATCCATGATGTACAGGTCCATGAAATAGGAGGCGTCATCTTCCAGCAGTGCCTGCTCCACCTGGCTCAGGCTTCGGTTATAGGCTTCACGGTTGGATGCAAACAGGATGCGGCTGCCATCGGGAGAATAGGAGCCCTCAGCGTCGTAGCCCATGGTGTTGGTGAGGTTCACCAGGTTGCCACCGTCGCTATCCGCCACGTAGATGTCGTAGTAGGGATCGTAGTCCCAGCCATAGGGGCGATCTTTTCCGCTGGCACGGATGGCGATCTCCTCTTCCTGCTTGGCTATGGCATTGGGGTCCTCGTGGGTAGAGGCATACATGATCCTGTCCAGGGTCGGATGTACCCACGCGCAGGTAGTCAGGCCAATACCCGTGGACACCATGTGGGCCTCTTCCGTGGCCAGGTCCATCAGGTAGATCTGGTAGAAGGGATTGCCGGGCATCTCGGCCTGGTAGATTAACTGTGCTCCATCGGCGCTGAAGTAGCCCTCGCCGGAGCGTGCACCCTCGGTGATCAGTTGCCGGGTGTTCAGCAGCAGTTCCGCCTCATATTGGGTATCGAACCCGGGACTCACTTCCGGCTCGGCATAAGCAGTGGCGCCGGCCACACCATCGGGCTCGGCCGGGGGTTGGGCCAGGCTCAGCGGCAGCTGAACCGCTGCGGTACCGAGCGCCATGGCTAAAACCAGCCTGCGCAGGGCGATTACCGTGTTGCCGGATTGGGGATTATTCATAATCACTATTCCTTGGGTTAAACCTGCCACCGACTGTGATCGCTCGAGAGCTGATTTTGCTCAGGCAACTATTTTAGCCATGCAGAGTGTAATGCACAGACCGGGCCAGCAATTCTCAGCTGCTAATGATAATCATTCTTAACGAGGATTTCCCGGGTTTTAGAACCGGAAGTTATCCTGTTGTGGAAACACACCGAAGAGACCACCCGTATGAATGAACAGGACGTCCCTCGCGCCAGGCAGACTGCCGTGGTCACCTTTCTTTAATTCCTGCACCATGCCGTAAAATGCCTTGCCCGTATATACCGGGTCGAGAAACAGTCCCTCTGCCGTGGCCAGATCCCTGATCAGTTCGAACACGGGCTGCTCAGCCACACCATACCCGGGTCCGACATAGCCTTCCACGGTTTCAATCTCCAGGGCCGAGTCATCGAAGTCGATTTCGTAACGCTGTTTCCAGAGTGTCACGTCTTCCCGTATTTTGTTCTCGAACCAGGCCGCATCGTCACAGACATTGAACGCGCGAATCCGGGTCTGCAGATCAAACAGCTGGTTCCCCACCACGAGTCCAGCCTGGGTACCACCGGAACCGGTGGCGGTGACGATGTAATCAGGCGACATATCCAGGTTGCGGAAATCCCGCTTCAGCTCCTCGCTGGCGGCCACGTAACCCCACAGGCCGACCTCGTCACTGGCGCCGGTGGGAATAAAGAGTGCCTTGGCCCCTTCCCCCGCATAGCGCTGCACAAGGTCATGGGCGAACTGGATGTGGGTCTTCCACTCAGCCTGCGGAATATAGTCGATGGTGGCCCCACTGAGGTAGTCCAGCAGGAGGTTGCCGTCCGGGTGCTGTGGCTTCTCGCCACGAAGTATCAGGTGTACCTTGTAGCCGAGGCGAGCCCCCAAGATTGCAGTGGCACGGCAATGGTTGGACTGAATACCGCCGCAGGTAATGACGACGTTGCAGCCCTGCTCTCGGGCCTCGGCAAAACAGAATTCAAGTTTGCGAATCTTGTTGCCACAGACTTCGGTTCCGGTCAGTTCATCCCGCTTTACCCAGATACGGGCATCTACACCAGGCACCACAAAGCGCTCGAGGCGAGTGATCGGGGTTGGCAGATTGGCCAGTGACAGGCGGCTTGGATACTGGATCATGAGTTAGTGGGGACACTCACAACTTAACAACTTAACAGCAACACTGAATCAAAATGAAATTCGGGAGTACTAAATAGTTAAGTTGTTAAGTTGTGAGTGTCCCCAGCTCCTAGTTGCCCGATTTGGTGGCATCGTAGGACATTGACGTTGCGGGTTCGCCTTCCGCTAGCGGCTCAATCGCCTCGCTGTAGAGGAACAGATCGGTTAGCACCGCGCGCAGGTGGATAGAAGCATTCAGGTTGTCCACGATCTCGGAACCGATGGCTTCCTGCTGCAGGATGAATTGCAGGGCAGCGCCCGCCTTGCGGCAGTCATCCACGATCACCAGTTCGAAAGGGTCTTCACTCGTCGCGAGTATCTTGACGATGGCCTGCATGGATTCCGCCATGCCCTGGAGTGTGGGGCGTGCGTGGGGGCCAGGGCCAGTCTCAGCTTTGGCTGGTCGTCCCTGTGCGGCGTAGGCCAGCAGGAACTCATACCCGGATTCAATGGTTTCGATATGCTTTGCTAATTCCAAGGGGACACTCTCCAGAATTCTTTTTTACTTGATTTAAGCGCTTTAGGGAAAAAAAAGGTGTCAGGTACGGGTACCTGACACCTTTTTGGAATTACTGAACGGATCTTTCTGGTTTGCTTCCTAATCTGCTTCTTTCGGTGTCCACTTGGCGGGATCGTGGTTTGCCGCCAGTTCGTCCTCTGACATCCAGCCAGAAATCATGGCGCGGGTGTAGAAGATCTTCTCAGGACGCAGTGCGAAGTAGATGTGGGTAGCTGCCAGGGCGACCAGGGCCAGGGTAGACAGACCATGCAGCAGGAACACCAGGCCAAGCTGATCTTCCGGCATGCTGTTGGTGCGATCCCAGAATGGGGTATCGATCTGCAGGAACATCAACAGGCCAGTGACGATCACGGCCAGCACGACTACTGTTACCGCCCAGTGCATACCCTTCTGCTCGAAGTAGTACTTGCCAGGCTTGCGTGAGGAATCGAAGGGCTCGGAGAAGTCCTTGGGTGTCAGCATCATGGACTTGAAATCCTGCCAGAACAGGGAGCGCACGATATGGGCGACTACCAAGAAGGTCAGGATCAGGCCGCTAATCCAGTGGATATTCAGCCAGGCGATACGCAAACCGAGAATCGGCGCAGTACCGGTGAAGATGAGCACAAATATGCTGGCTGCCATGAGCCAGTGAAATGTCCGGTCGATAGACTCGTGGCGGATGATTCGACGACCATCGGCAGTTGGGCGATCAAGATTCTTCTTCGCCATTGCCGCCATCACGATGGCATGCGCAGCCAACAGGACAAGGATTGCAACAGCTACTACCCAGAGTAAATCCCAGGACACGCCGAGGATAACTTCCTCACCCCATACATCTCGTTTATAGCGGACTATTTCTCCCACTCTACTACCCTCTCACTTTTATTTTGATACTTCTGTTTTTAGTGGGGACACTAATAGTTAAATAGCTTAAGCGGATTGGATGTCGCCGTGAATTCAGTGCGAACTTCTTAAGCTATTAAACTATTAGTGTCCCCCTTTTTTCTTAACCGCGCACGGCTTTTCTTAACCGCGCACGGCGCGCTTGACCAGGTTCGCCATCAAAGGAATCTTGTAATGGTTGTAGTTAAGCGCTCGTGCACCTTCTACTGCCATGTCCCCGGCTCGTGAAGCCAGATCCTCTGAGCGTTGCTGTCCGCGGATCGCGTTTTCTACAGCTTCCAGGCGTCGTGGAGTGCATTCCACCGCACCACATGCGATGCGCGCATCGCTAATAGCGCCACCTGACACTTTCATAGCTGCCGCCACACTGACCAGCGCGAAGTCCCAGACATTTCTGTCTGCAACTTTCTCAAAATAGTATTCGGCGTTGGCCCAGCTGGCTGGCAGACGCACTGCTGTCAGGATTTCACCTTCGTTCAGCGCGGTCATGTGCGTGATGTCGCGGGCCGGGCCAATGAAGTAGTCCTGTGCAGCCATGGTGCGAGTACCGCTGGCACTGGCAATAACCATGGTGGCATCCAGGGCAACCAGGGCCGGCGCAGTGTCAGACGGGGACACTGCAACACAGCGGCTGGCGCCAAAGATTGCGTGCTCCCGGTTCAGGCCTTCTGGAGAATCGGCATAGCAGAGGTTGCCGCCAGCGCGATAGCAGTCCAGGCCGCGGCGGTAATACCAGCAGCGGGCGTCCTGGTTCAGGTTGCCACCGAGGGTACCGACGTTACGGATCTGCGGGCTGGCAACTACACCAGCGGCCTTGGCCAACAGTCCATAGCGCTCGGTGATGAGTGGGTGTTTGGAAATCTCGGTAAGTGTTGTTACCGCGCCAATTTCCACGCCATCGGCGGTTTCCCGAATGCCTTTCCAGGCATCGATCTGGGTTAACTCGATCATGGCGGAAGGAGTCTTGTTGCGGTCCTTCAACCAGCCGAAGGTGTCCTGGCCACCAGCCAGCAGCCAGCCATCGCTGCCTAATTGGCTCGCCAATGCTAGGGCGTTGTCTTCATCAGTAGGCTGATAAAGCTCGATATCGGGCATTACGTCATGTGATGTGGCTACCATATCAACCTCGGAAATTGTTTTGGGCAAGCGGCTTCGCGTCTTCGGAAGTGCCAGCCAGGTGATTAATGATCATGTCTGCGGTAACCGGTGCAGCGTTGAACAGGTGTCCACCCAGTGCATCGGAAATAGCAGCAGTCAATGCCGCGGAGACAGAACCCATTGCTGGCTCACCCACACCGCGTGCACCTACCGGGTTTTCAGGATCGGGTAGATCCACCCAGCCAGTATCAATCTTCACTGGCGTGTCGAGATAGGTCGGAACCTTGCTCTGCCAGTAACCAGTTGAAGCCGGTAAGCCGTTTTGCGGGTCATACAGGTGGCGTTCGTAACCGGACAGTCCAATACCCCAGACTGCACCACCGACCAGCTGGTTCTTCATACCCTGTGGGTGCATGATCGTGCCGGAGTCGGCCACGTTGATCATGTCGAGAATCTCGTACTTGCCAGTTTCCAGATCCAGCTCGATCTCGCAGCAAGTGACGGTGAATCCTGGAGGATTACCGGCATGGCGAGGATCGTGATAGACACCGAGGAAGGCAGTGCCTGCCAGGCGGCTAACAGAAATCTGGGTCCACTCGGCCAGTTCTTCAGGAAGCTCAGCTTCGCCGGTGAACTTGCCACCCAGCTCCATGGCACGCTGCGCCACTTCCGCGTAGGTGTAGCCAACAGATTCATCAGAGATGCGATAGACCCTTTCGTCTGCCACATCATAGTCTGCCGGGTCGCCACCGAGGTCGGTCGCGGCAATCTCTTTCATCTTGTTCAGCATATCCGTCGCTGCACCGAAGCAGGTACGGGTATTGGTGAAGATGGAGTTACTGCCATCCTGTGGTGAAGTGATCGGCAGGTGGTTGTCGGTACGCTCATTGAGAATATCGCAACGTTCCCAGGGCATCTTCAACACTTCAGCCGCGGCGCGGGAAGTGGATGCGTAGGAATAGGTACCCAGGTTACCCACACCGTTGTGAATCTTCAGGCGGCCATCAGTGCCCATGGACACGATACCGTCCATGCCACTACGGCCCGCGTTGTGATAACCCTGGCCAATGCCAAGGCCGACTACCTTGCTGCCATTGCGCTGACGGCGGCGGGACTGACGGCCTTCCCAACCGAACTGCTCAGTAGCCAAGCGAAGCGTCTCCGGCATGAAGGCGGAAGTGAATGGGGTTTGTTGTGGGCCAGCGACATCGCCGGTGCGCGGCGTGTTGATCTGGCGGATCTCCAGTCGGCTGATGCCGAGAGCATCGGCGGCCTTGTCAAGGATCGGTGCCATGATCGGCGCGATCTGGTTCTGGCCGGGACCACGCTGGGCACCACGGTGACCCGTGTTACTGACGATGGAGGTTCCGCGGAATCGCAGGGCGTCCGGCTGGTACAGCACGTCGATACAGTCGGCTGCGGAAGAAGCGTCACCGCCACCGCCTTTACCGCCGTTATCGGAAATGATGTAGATATCGCAGGCTGCCATCACGCCGTCTGGCTTGAAGCCAACCTTGATCCAGCCCTGGAAACCCTGACGGGCACCACCGATGGTGAACTCTTCTTCGCGAGTCACACGCATCATGACCGGACGATTGATCTTCTGCGAAAGCTTGGCAGGAATCGCCATGCTGGGGATGGAACCAGCACGCGCACGCTGGCCAAAACCACCACCGGTCGCCGCGTTGATGAAGACCAGGTCTTCCTTGGGCACACCAATGATGCCGGCCATGTCGTCGGCCAGGGCTGTCAGGCTCTGCGAGGTTCCGTGTACGTACAGCTTGCCATCTTCCCAGTAAGCCAGGGCACTACGTGGCTCCATGGAGTGGTGGGGATAACCCGCTGTCGTGAAAGTTGTTTCGTAGATGAATTCTGATTCGGCGAAGGCCGCGTTCAGGTCACCCAGTTCCCAGGTCTGCTGGGGTTCTGCCGTTGGCTCGTTGCCGGCGCGGAAGCTCGCTACCTGGTCGGCACTCCACTTCTCCTGGGCAAAACCCTGACGGAAGACAAAGGTGTTGTTGTCGCCGGGATAGCCGTTGGGGCCACCTTCGGCCAGGCTGTCCAGGGGATCGAGGACGAATGGCAGCCGCTCGAAAGTCACATTGATGCGAGCGATCGCGGTCTCAGCTGTCTTCTCGTCGATAGCAGCCACCGCCAGGATCGGTTCGCCCACTAATGTAGGTTCGTTAGTTAGGATCTTCAGACCGGTGCTCTGGGGTTCGCCGTCCGGATACACGTCGTCTGCAGTCAGGATGCCGTATACCCCGTCCATTGCCAGCGCTTCGGAGGCGTCAATATCAAGAACGCGAGCATGGGGGATTGGGCTGGTGAGCAGACGCGCATAGACCATGCCATCGCGGGTATAGTCTTCAGCGTATTTAATTCGACCCGTGACCTTGCCAGGAACATCTGGCGGCACGAAGTCTTTTCCAATATGCATATATGCCATGATGATTTACCTATGCGAGTTCGACAGCGCGCATCACGCCATCGAGGTATGAGTCATAAGAACCGCAGCGGCAGATGTTGCCGGACAGTGCATGTCGCGCTTCTTCACGAGTTGGGTTCGGGTTTTCCCTGAGCAGGGCAACCGCCGCCATTACCTGTCCCGGTGTGCAGTAGCCACACTGGGGGGAGAGCGCTTCAACGAAACCCTGCTGAACAGGGTGCAGGGTGCCATCGGCGGCTTCTAACCCTTCCACTGTTTCGATGCGGCCATTCTTCATGGAATGGGTCAGCACGGAACAGGCATAGGTGGCAACGTCGTCGACCAGCACGGTGCAGGCACCACACTCGCCGCGGTTGCAGCCCAATTTGGTTCCAGTCAGGCCAAGCTTGTAGCGCAGGGTGGATGCCAGGGTCTCCTGGGGAGCCACATCGACACTACGCATCTGGCCGTTCACATTGATTCTGATCAGACGCTCAACGGCGCCGGCAGGTCCACTCTGGCCATTGGCCGCGTACCACATGCCGGTGGTAGTCGCCGCTGCACCAGAGGCAATGACCCCTTTGATGAAGCGTCGTCGGGTTAGTTTGGGATTCACGGGTTGGTCGCCTCCGTAAAAATAGGGACACAGGTTTCTAATATTCAGTAATTCGAAGTCAGGCTAGCTTGTTATTTTTATACGTTTTTTTATCAATCCAATCGCTCAAATCTAAATGAGAATTATTTGCAATTAGATCAATGCCTTGCAGCACTACTGAGCAAGCTAGGGTAATCCACCCACTGCCAATTTACAAGCAAGCCAAAATCCCGCACAGCCAGTATTTTTGCTCGTTACGGCGGATTTGACCCTATCTGCTGAAGGGTCTTTTCGGGGCCAGCACAGCCAAGAATTTGCCGCCCTCAAATGCCTACGCTGCAAGCTCAATCTCGTGCTGGAAAGGTTTGGGAACGAATTTTGGCTTGCCAGGCCTACCACCGGGCAAAGCCTGTGTGTTTTCGACAATATATTGTCATAAAATCCAAAATCGGCGCTCCACAATTCATTAGAAAACAGGCACTTAATCAACCGCAGAATATTCGGAAAGCCCCGGAAACCTTGACATATTATGCATTGATGGTATTTTGTCCGGCCCTCCTGAGAGCACCCCCTCCGGTGTTCGGGGAGGGAGTAGGAAAACACTACGCACCGCCCGGTCGGGCCGAATTCAGCAGCGTTATGTGACCAGACCCGAGGGGCTTGCTTCGGCGGGATGGAGACTAGCGGGAAAATAAAACCAGAATGCGACTGACTCGGCGATCTATCAAGAGACAGCTAATAATGAATGAGCAGCAGTATCCCCTGAAATTTGGCTTTCCGGAGAAGACCGGACTGTACGACCCAGCGAATGAGAAAGACTCCTGTGGCGTGGGCTTCGTGGCCAATATCAAGGGCGTGCCCAGTCATCAGATCATGCTGGATGCCTACCACCTGAATTCGCGCATGGATCACCGCGGCGGATGCGGCTTCGAGGCGAACACCGGCGACGGCGCCGGTATCCTCATGGCCCTCCCCCATAGCTTCTTCAAGAAGATCGCCAAAGACGAATTAGGCACTGACCTGCCCGAGGCGGGCAGTTACGCGGTGGGTAATATCTTCCTGCCACAGATAAAGGAAGAAAGAGACACCTGCTTTGCCGCCATTAATCGCATCGTGGCCGAGGAAGGCCAAACCCTGATTGGCTGGCGTGACGTTCCAATCGACCCCATTGGCGCAGACGTAGGCCCAGCAGCCTTGATGGCTCAGCCCTTTATCGCCCAATTGTTCATTGGCGCCGCCGATGGCCTCGAACAGGACGCGTTCGAACGCGCTCTCTATATTATTCGCAAGCGCTTCTCGCATCGCCTGCGCAACGACAAGACCATGAAGGAAGCGAAGCAGGTCTATGCCTGCAGCCTCTCGACCAAGGTAATTGTATATAAAGGTATGTTGACCCCGGCGCAGACCTTTCCTTTTTATAAGGACCTGACCAACCCGGACTTCGAAACACACCTGGCCATGGTGCACTCCCGGTTTAGCACCAACACCTTCCCTTCCTGGGACAGGGCGCAGCCAAACCGCTTCATGAGTCATAACGGCGAGATCAATACACTGCGTGGCAATGTGAACTCCATGGTTGCCCGTCAGGGTAAAGTGGCAACTGACGCTTTCGGAAACAAGCTGGGTGACATCTTCCCGGTTATTGATTCCGATTGCTCCGACTCTGGCAGCTTCGATGCTGTACTGGAGTTCCTGCTGCTGTCTGGTCGCTCGCTAGCCGAAGCCACCATGATGATGATTCCCGAGGCCTGGCAATCCGACACCAACATGGCCCAGGAGAAGAAGGATTTCTACGAGTACCATTCAGCATTGATGGAGCCCTGGGATGGCCCGGCTTCTATCGTGTTCTCCGATGGTCATTACATCGGTGCGGTACTGGATCGAAACGGACTCCGTCCCAGCCGTTACTACATCACCCACGACGACAAGTGCATCATGGCGTCAGAAGTGGGGGTCGTACACGTGGATCCCGCCAACGTTAAGGTTAAGGGCCGCCTGCAACCGGGCAAGATGTTCCTGATCGATTTCGAAGAGGGCCGGCTGATTCCCGATGAGGAAGTGAAACAGCTCATCTGCAACACGCGTCCCTACGGTCAATGGCTGGCGGAACAGAAGGTGACTCTGCAGCATCTGTCCGGCAACGCATCCGCCATTTCCCTCGACGCAGATGACACATTGCAACGCATGCAGGCTTTCGGCTACACCACCGAGACCATGCAGTTCATGCTGATTCCGTTGGTCACCGAAGCCCGTGACCCACTGGGCTCCATGGGCAATGACTCGGCTCTGGCCTGTCTGTCCGACAAACCACGCATGATCTATGACTACTTCAAGCAGCTCTTCGCGCAGGTAACCAATCCCCCGATCGATTCGATCCGGGAGGAGGTGGTCATGTCACTGCGCTGTTTCCTGGGCCCGGAAGGCAACCTGCTGGATACCACACCGGAGCAGGTACACAGACTGAGCATCGATCACCCTGTGTTGTCCAACCAGGAACTGGCAGACATCAAGCATGCGGACTACCAGGGTATGAAATCCCAGGTAATCGACATCACCTTCGATGCGAAGGCCGAAAACGGATTCATGGATGCAATCAAGCGCATCTGTAAGGAAGCACAACAGGCTATCGAGGACGGTTATTCGTTCATCATCCTGTCTGATCGCAATATTTCGGCCGAGCGCATTCCACTGAGTGCGCTGGTTGCCTGTGGTGCTGTTCATCATCACCTGACAAAGCTTCAGCAACGTACCCAGATTGGCATCGTGCTGGAAACCGGCGAGGCGCGGGAAGTGCACCACTTCTGCCTGCTCTCAGGCTATGGTGCGGACGCCGTTAATCCCTACCTTGCCTTCGAGTCACTGTGGCAGGCGAACAAGGACGGGCTGCTGGGCGACAAATGCCCAACTGAAAACGACCTCGTTTATGCATACAAGAAAGGCATTGCCAAGGGTATGCTCAAGGTGATGGCCAAGATGGGCATTTCTACCCTGCAATCTTACAAGGGTGCGCAGATCTTCGAGGCTGTTGGCCTCGCCGATGAAATCATCAAGACCTGTTTTGTCGGCACCGCGAGCCGTGTGCAGGGTGTGAATTTCAGTGTGTTGATTGAAGAGTCCAAGCGCCGTCATGCCATCGGTTATCCGGCCAAGGACAGTGACCGCATTCCGGTACTGAATAACCCCGGCGACTTCCACTGGCGTACCGGCGGTGATTCCCATATGTGGAATCCCAATACTATATTCAACCTGCAGCTCGCTTCCCGCAATAACAGCAAGGAAGCCTATGAGACTTTCGCAAAGTTTGTGAACGAAGATGCAACCCGGCGTTGCACTCTGCGCGGCCTGCTGGATTTCCGTTTCGATGAGACACAGGCCATCGACATTGATGAAGTGGAACCTACAAGCGAAATCGTCAAGCGCTTCGCCACTGGCGCCATGAGCTTCGGCTCCATTTCGCAAGAGAGTCATGAGGCCCTGGCCATTGCCATGAACCGCCTGGGTGGTAAATCCAATACCGGTGAAGGCGGTGAAGACCCTGAGCGATTCAACCCGCTGCCAAATGGCGATTCCAAGCGCTCCGCTATCAAGCAGGTGGCGTCTGGACGCTTCGGTGTAACAGCCTGGTACCTCACCAATGCCGATGAGCTACAGATCAAAATCGCGCAGGGAGCGAAGCCCGGAGAAGGCGGAGAATTGCCCGGTGGCAAGGTGGACGAACAGATTGCCCGTATTCGTCATTCCACCCCTGGCGTGGGGCTTATCAGTCCACCACCGCATCACGATATCTATTCCATCGAAGATATCGCGCAACTTATTCATGACCTGAAGAATGCCAATCGCGCCGCTCGCATCAGTGTGAAACTGGTTTCCGAGATCGGTGTGGGCACGATCGCCGCCGGTGTGACCAAGGCCAAGACCGATCACCTGGTAATCGCTGGGCACGACGGTGGTACTGGTGCATCGCCGCTGACTTCGATCAAGCACGCTGGCCTGCCCTGGGAACTGGGCATCGCCGAGACTCACCAGACCCTGGTGATGAACAACCTGCGATCCCGCGTGGTATTGCAGACCGATGGACAGCTGAAGACTGGCCGCGATATCACCATCGCTGCGATTCTGGGTGCCGAGGAATTTGGTTTCTCAACAGCGCCACTTATCACACTTGGCTGCATTATGATGCGCAAGTGTCACCTCAACACCTGCCCGGTTGGTGTCGCCACCCAGGATCCGGAGCTGCGCAAGAAGTTCAAGGGCAAGCCCGAGTACGTGGTGAACTACCTGTTCATGGTGGCGGAAGAAATGCGCGGCATCATGGCTCAGCTAGGTATCCGCACGGTGAATGAACTCATCGGCCGGGTCGACCTGTTGAATACCAACAAGGCTATCAAGCACTGGAAGGCCAGTGGCCTGGATCTCAGCCGTATCCTCGAACCTGCCAAGGTTATTTTCGAGAATACCGGGTTCTACTGCACCCAGGCACAGGACCATGGTCTGGACAAGGCCCTGGACAACACCCTGATTGAGCTGGCAAAACCCGCCCTGGAAGAAGGCAAGCGGGTAGACATCGAGCACGAGATCATCAACATCAATCGTGTCGTGGGAACCATGCTGTCCAACGAGGTGTGCAAGCGCTACGGCGCCGAGATGCTGCCCGAGGACACCATCAACATCAAACTCCATGGCTCTGCCGGCCAGAGTCTGGGCGCATTCATGGCCAAGGGCATTACCCTGACCGTGGAAGGCGATGCCAATGACTATCTAGGCAAGGGCCTGTCCGGCGGCAAGATCATCCTCTACCCACCGAAGGAGAGTACCTTCAAGGCGGAAGAGAACATCATCGCCGGTAACGTCATTCTCTACGGCGCCACATCGGGTGAAGTCTATATTCGGGGTATCGCGGCCGAGCGCTTCTGCGTGCGCAATAGCGGCGCCAGCGCCGTCGTCGAAGGCATCGGCGATCACGGTTGTGAATACATGACCGGTGGCCGCGTGGTTATCCTGGGCAAAACCGGCCGCAACTTCGGTGCCGGCATGAGTGGCGGTATCGCCTATGTCTGGGATCCCGATGGTGATTTCCATAAACAGTGCAACATGGAACTGTTCGAACTTGAAGGCGTTGCCGATCATGCCGATGTACTTGAGCTTAAAACACTGATCGAAGACCACCTGGGATATACAGAATCACCAGTGGCTAAATCCATCCTGGATAATTGGGATGCTTCACTGGCCCAGTTCGTCAAGGTCATGCCAACCGATTACAAGCGTGTTCTGGAAGAGCGCGCCAAGACTGCCGCGTAAGGGACTGCATCGATGGGAAAGCCAACAGGATTCAAAGAATACGCCCGCGAAACAGAGCCCTATCGCGATGCGATGGAGCGGCTGCTGGATTTCAAGGAGATCTACACCGAACACAAGGAAGCACATCTTGCGACCCAGGGTGCGCGCTGCATGGATTGTGGTGTGCCATTCTGCCAGTCAGGCGATGGCTGTCCGGTCTATAACCTGATTCCGGAGTGGAATGATCTCGTCTACAACGAGCGCTGGAAAGAAGCGCTGGATCGCCTGCACAAGACCAATAACTTCCCCGAATTCACCGGCCGGGTTTGCCCCGCGCCTTGCGAGGGCGCCTGCGTACTGGGTATTCACGAACCCCCGGTAGCCATCAAGAATATTGAGTGCGCCATTATCGACAAGGGTTTCGAAAATGGCTGGGTAGTGGCAAAGCCACCTTCCATACGCACCGGCAAGAAGGTAGCCGTCGTGGGTTCAGGCCCCGCTGGCCTGGCCGCCGCGGCAGAACTCAATCTCAAGGGACATCAAGTCACCGTGTACGAGCGTGACGACCGCATCGGCGGCCTGCTCATGTATGGCATTCCCAACATGAAACTGGACAAGGGTGTTGTCGACCGTCGGGTTGACTTGCTACGGCAGGAAGGCGTCGAGTTCGTGGTGAATGCCAATGTCGGTGGCAGCGGTGATAATGCGGTTAGCGTACAGCAACTGTTGGATGACAACGACGCCCTGCTGCTGGCCACAGGTGCAACTACACCCCGTGACCTGAAGATCCCCAATCGTGAAGGTGATGGCGTGCATTTCGCTATGGAATTCCTGCTCAAGAACACCCGGAGCCTGCTGGATTCCAACCTGGAAGACGGTCAATACATCAGCGCCAGGGACAAGAACGTGATAGTCATCGGTGGTGGCGATACCGGTACTGACTGCATCGGCACTTCATTGCGCCATGGCTGCAAGTCACTGGTAAATTTCGAGATCATGCCCAGGCCGCCGCAAGAACGCGCCGAGAATAATCCCTGGCCCACCTGGCCGGTGATCTTCCGGGTCGATTACGGCCATGAAGAAGCCGCCGCCAGAGATGGTAGTGATCCCCGGGTCTATTCAATCTCCGGCAAGGAGTTTGTCCGTGATGAGAACGGTAAACTCCTGGGTATCAAGACCGTTGAAGTCGACAGCAAGTTCCAGGAAGTACCCGGCACCGAGAAATTCTGGGAAGCCGACCTGATTCTTCTGTCCATGGGATTCCTCGGCCCGGAACACTATGTGAGTGAGCCCCTGGGACTCGAACTCGACCAGCGTTCCAACTACAAGGCCGACTACGACGTATTCAAGACCTCTGCCGAGAAGGTATTCACTGCAGGTGACTGCCGTCGTGGCCAATCACTGGTGGTACGTGCCATCGATGAAGGCCGCAAGGTGGCGGTTGCCATCGATCAGTATCTGTCGGATTAAACGCCACGCGGAGCGAGTAATCTCCAGTACGGAGCGCTCCGCTACAGGTCTTCCTGCTATTCTGCGATACTTGCTTCCCCGAACCCCGCAATAGTGGTTTCCAGAGGAAGCATGAACTCTCCAGTTCTCAGCCTGCAGAACGTCGTCAAAAAGTACGGTGAATTCACCGCCGTCAAGGACGTCAGCCTCTCGATTCCGAAGGGAGCGATCTATGGTTTTCTCGGCCCCAATGGTGCCGGCAAGACCACCACCCTGCGCATGATCCTGGAGATCATCAAACCCAGCAGCGGCGCCATCAGCATTCTTGGCGGTGATTCGGCCCTCACCGCCCGCAATCGCATTGGCTATCTGCCTGAAGAGAAGGGCCTGTACAAGAAGATGAAGGTGTGGGCCATCATCCAGTACTTCGCCATGTTGAAGGGCATGGAGAAGAAGGCCGCGAAGGAACGGGCTTTCGAATTGCTGGAGAAATACGGGCTGAAAGATTTCGCCGAGGCAAAGGTGGAATCCCTTTCCAAGGGCATGGGCCAGAAAGTACAGGTGCTGTCGGCAGTGGCCCACGAACCCGAGCTGGTCATTCTGGACGAGCCTTTCTCCGGCCTGGATCCTGTGAACCAGAAGGTTCTCGAAGAACTCATTCGCGACATGGCCAGCAATGGCCAGACTGTCATTTTCTCCACTCACGTGATGGAGCATGCCGAGCGTCTGTGTGATCACATCCTGTTGATCACCCGCGGAGAGAAGATTTTTGATGGCACAGTAAAAGAAGCCAAGGCCCTGATGCCGCGACGGGTGATCGTGGAGACATCGGCGCAGCTCGATGCGCTACAGGCGATATCCGGAGTCGTCGCGATCCAGGCTGACCAGGAAAATCCTGCGCAGTGGACGATTGAGATTTCCGAGCAGCTGAATCCCCAGGAAATCCTGCGGCACTGTTTCGAGAAGAATATTCCGCTCAATCGATTCGAGTTCAGTGAACCAAGCCTGCACGATGTGTTCGTACACCTGGTTGGCGACGAAGCCAGGGAGCACGCGGCACGATGAACATCATCAAACTCATCGCCCTGCGCGAGTACATGGAGAATGTGCGCACGAAGGGATTCTGGATCACCATTCTCATCGTGCCGCTGATGATCGTAGGCATATTCTTTATCCAGATCGTCCTGCAGAATGCGACTCCCACCCGTTATTACATGCTGGTGGATCAGTCCGGTCAGTATGAGGATGCCGTTGCCGTGGCCATAGAACGCGAGCACCAGCGGCGCATACTGCAGGAGTTTGTTGGCTATCTGATGGAATACCGGACGGAGACTGATCTTGAGTTGCAGGGTGCCAATGCTGGCAACAGCGTCGACCAGATGATCGATGATGTGGACGCCGATGAGGTGGCTGCACTGGATGAGTGGCTCAACAGCGGCGGCCTGGATTTCGCCATCACCATGGCAAGCCCCTACCTGGAAGAAGATCGCCCGCCCTTCGAAACACCGGAGCCACAATTCATCGAGGCGCCACTTCCCGATGGCGTCGACCCGGAAGCACCAGCCAAAGAGATCGTGGAAGCCCTGCGCCCCTACCTTAGCGGCGAGCGCCAGGTGAGTGTCGATGGCAGGCAGGGGCCGTTGTTTGCTCTCATCCTTATTCCTGCCGATGTGAACAATGACATCAGCAGGCCGGGTGCAATGCCAGCGCCTCCGGACGGCCCACAAGGAGTCCAGTATTGGGCCAGCAACCTCACCGATTCGCGCCTTCCAGACGCCATCATCCGCAGTATCAATACCGAGATCAGGGAACAGGAATACGAGAACCTGGGGGTGAACACAGACCTGGTGTCCAGGGTGCAGCGCACCCGCATGCCCATGTCCCAGCTTGACCCAACAGCGGCAGCAGGAGAGGAAGCCGTTAGCGTGGCCGATACCTTCCGCCAGTTTGCACCGATCGGCTTTGTCTACCTGATGTTCATCTCTCTCATGCAGAGCGTGCAGTACCTGCTGAGTAATACCGTGGAAGAGAAATCCAATCGCATCATCGAAGTCTTACTGGCATCGGTTACCGCCGACGAATTGATGATGGGCAAACTGGTAGGCATCGGCATGGCCGGCTTGACCACGATAGGGATCTGGCTACTCTCTTTCTTCCTGTTCCTCAATCTCTACAGTAGCACCGAAACCGAACTGATCAACCAGATGCTGGATGTTATATTGGGATCGGAGCTCATTCCCTGGTTTGTGTTTTACTACTTTGCAGGCTATGCGCTCTATTCAAGCATCTTTCTCGCCATCGGCAGCCTGTGTAACACATTGAAAGAAGCCCAGGCCCTGATGACACCGATGATTTTCATCCAGGTCGTGCCCATCGCGATGATGGCGTTCGTGGTGATGGACCCCAATAATTCGCTGGTTCGAGTCATGTCCTGGATACCCCTGTTTACCCCGTACCTGATGATGAACCGGGCCGCGGCTGATCCACCCATGATTGATATAGTGGGTACTACCGCTCTGTTGATCGTGAGTATCGTGCTTGTGTTGTGGTTGTCGGGCAAGGTATTCAGGCAAGGAGTACTGCGTACGGGACAGCCACCACGTTTCGTGGAGCTAGTGCGCCTGATTCGCACCAGAGCGTGACCTCGTCTTTGCTCTTGATTGGGATCTCGTCAGGAGAGATGAAAAATACAATACGAAGAATAAGAGGGGTCAAAGTAAAATCCAATACTGTATTTCACTCTGACTTAATTTGTCCGGACAGTGATCGAAAGGCAGCGAACAAATGAGTCTAAACCTCTATAGCTGTCGTACCGGATTTATAACTTTATATAGAAACACCATTTGGGATCGCCCGGTGAAAATCAAGCTCTCAGAACTGCGAAAGCAGAAGTTCATTGAAAAAGTCATTCTGCATAGTCATGACCAGAGCCTGTACCTGATATCGGTACTATTTGACGGCGAGGAACGCTATGTGACCGATGAAAAAGGTAATTTTCTAAAGTCATTCAGCAAGCTGGAACTGCAAAGCAAGTTTGATCGACTGATTGTGGGGCAGATGATTCTGCGCCATCAGAGCCCTTATGATGAGATGATCGGCCTGACTGAGGAGAAATCCGACAATACGCTGGAGGTGCTAATCGGCGGCGAAGCCTATGCGTATCAAGCGCAGGACGACGAGTCTTTGCACTGAAAAAGCCAACAAGCAAAATGGTTGGAAAAGTTTATTTTGCTGCATCGACTTGTGGCTCCCGTGAAAGCGGTGATACGGCTTAAAACGTAACCTCGTCTTTACTCTTGGTGGGATCGCCCCGGGACAGAGGAAAACCACAGTGCCTGCAAGACTTCTTGCGCAGGCTTAGCAGGATGTTCTTGACGAAGTACTGCTGGTGGCAGACCGGGCAGTGACGCCGGGCCATGTCGACGGCAAAACCGGCCCACATGCCCATGTAAATGTACATGAGTGCCTCGATGTCTTTCTGGTTGTTGAGCAGTATCCAGATGGCAACGATGTAGACGGGCAAGGTCCAGAAGCAGACCAGCAGGCGGGTACGCGCCCTGCCCAGCTCCCGGGCCTGGCGAATCTGTTCTGCGCTGGCTTCGAATTCTGGCGATGAAGGGCTTTTCTGTTCAGGCATGGTTGCTCGAGGCTGGGAGCAGATGAACAATTAGCGAAGGAGTGAAGAACTGCATTAATAACCATCTGGTAGACTGCATGGATTTCTTCACCTACTGTAGCCAACTTCAAACGCAATGTATACGAACACAGTGCCGTGAAATTCGATTTGGTATCTGGTTTTTCTTCCCTGCTTCCTGTATCAGACTGAACATGCAAGCGTCCCTCGACTCCGTTACCGCGCTGGTACGCGATGAGCAATCTGGCCAATGGTTGTTATTTACCAATGCCACTGAGATCGTCAGTACTTCCGATATTGAAGAAGTGGCGGGCTGTTTCCAGCGCCTGCAGGCACTGATTGATGATGGTTATTACGCGGTTGGCTATGTCGCCTATGAAGCAGCGCCCGCCTTCGACTCCAGCTTGCCCGCGCATCAGCCAGGTACTCCTTTGCTATGCTTCGCCATATTCGAAGAACCTGCAGTCGCCAGCCTGCCGCAACCCTTGCCTGACTTACCCCTGTCACTTGCGACAAGCCTGGAGCGCGGTGACTACCTGGAGAAAATAGAAAAGATTAAAGATCACCTGGAAGCCGGGGATTGTTACCAGGTAAATTTCACCCATACTCTCCGTGGACAGCGGGTGTCCGATGCCTCGAGTCCGCTCGACATCTTCGCGACGCTCTACGAGCATCAGCCATCCCCTCGTTCTGTATTTTTCCAACATGACAGCACGATAATTTGCAGTGTATCTCCTGAGCTTTTCTTTAAGCTCGAAGGCGATCGCATCACCATGGAACCTATGAAGGGTACAAGGCCCCGGCATGAGGTCAGGGAGCTTGATGAGCAATTGCAACAGGAACTGCTCGATTCGGAAAAAGAGAAAGCAGAGAACCTGATGATTGTGGACATGGTGCGCAACGATCTTGGCAAGATCGCCAGGCCGGGAAGTGTACAGGTTGATGCCCTGTTCGAGATCATGGCCTTGCCCACTTTATGGCAACAGGTGTCCCGGGTATCGGCGAGCTCCGGCGCCAGCCTGTGGCAGATATTTCGGGCACTGTTCCCCTGCGCCTCTATAACCGGCGCGCCCAAGCGCCAGAGTATGGAGATCATCAGGACCCTGGAAACTTCGGCCCGGGGCATCTATACCGGCGCTATTGGGGTTATCAGTCCGCAAAGACGAGCACAGTTCAACGTCGGCATCCGAACTCTGGTGCTTAATGACCACAATATGACCGCATCCTATGGTGTTGGCAGCGGCGTGGTGTGGGATTCAGACCCAGCAAGCGAATGGCAGGAGACCCTGGACAAGGCCAGGATCGTGCAACCCCGGCAGTCCTTCGATCTGCTGGAGACGATGCTCTATCGGCCGGGCGAGGGTATCGTCTTGCATAAATTTCACCTGCAAAGGTTGAGTGATAGCGCCAACTATTTTGGCTATCCGTTGAACCCGGATGAAATAGGCAGGGTACTGGCTACCATCGAGTCATCTGAGCCGCTGCGCATAAGACTCTTGCTCGACAGTGCTGGCCAGTGTCGGGTAGAGACGAGCCCATTAGTGCGTGCGGCAGAAGAAGTAACCTTGACCCTGGCGAAGAAGCCAGTCCAATCCGGTGACCTGTTCCTGAGACACAAGACTACCAATCGTGAAGTCTATGAATCTGCCAGGGCGGATGCTGGCGAAGTTGATGATGTTGTGTTGTGGAATGAACGTGGCGAACTCACTGAGACAACAATCTACAATCTGTTCCTGGAAATCGATGGAGAATTGTTGACCCCTGCCCTGTCCAGTGGCCTCCTCGCCGGAACCCTGCGCCGCGACCTGCTCGAGTCTGGTAAAGCAAGGGAAGCGGTACTCAATCTCGGCGATCTGGAAAGAGCGACCCGCGTGTTCGTCGGAAATAGTGTACGGGGACTCCTGCCCGCCCGACCCATTCCCCAGGCAATCGATCTTATGAGTCACATCGGGGTCAAGGCAGAATAAAGCTGGTTCGCACCGATGAATAGCAGTACGGCAGCCAGCATCCGATTCACCAGCACACCACTCTGTTCAGTATGGGTCTTCAGGTAGGCGCTCGCCACGGCGAACCCCCCGAGCGCAAGGAATTTGCCAATGAATACGCCAAGCAGAAACGCCAGCAGGTTAATGCCCTCATACTCGAACACGAAAGACTGGGATATAGCAGCGAGTGCAAAGATCCAGAAAGGTATCGCCTGTGGATTCAATGCAGCGATCATCAGTCCGCTTCTGAAGAGTGATTGTTTCTCTTCTGCTGTTCTCTCCTTAGCATCACGCAATTCCGATTTCGGTTTTCGGAATAACACGACGAGGGCTAGCAGAATAAACGTCGCGGCCACTAGCAGCTTGAACAACATATTGGTTTCGAGGAAGCGGCTAATCACCATGCCAAACCAGATCGCGATGAGCGCCTGAAATATCTCTATTAGGGAAGCGGCGAGCGCCACCTGCAGACCACGGTGCTTGTCATAGTCCACCGTCGTCTTGACCACGGTCAGGTTGATGGGGCCGAAGGGAATAGTGCCGAGAAAGCAGGCCAGCAGTGCCACCAGCAGATAGGTAATGGGGCCAGACATTTCCATAGATGTTCTCCCTCGCGCTACTACTGATAGCCCTTCGCCTGCAGATTGAACAGGGTGGCATACTGCCCATCCGCTGCCAGCAGTTCCTGGTGGCTGCCTTCCTCCATTATGGCTGCCTTCTCCAGCACGATGATGTGATCCGCCATGCGCACGGTGGAAAAGCGGTGGGAGATGATGATGGATATCTTGTTCGCCGTCAGGTCCCGAAAGTGAGCGAATATCTCCGCCTCGGCCCGGGCATCGATGGCGGCGGTGGGTTCGTCAAGGATCAGGATATCTGCCTTGCTGCGCATGAAGGCCCGCGACAGGGCGATCTTCTGCCACTGGCCACCGGACAGTTCCTTGCCGTCCTTGAACCAGGTGCCCAGCTGGGTCTGGTAGGCAGCGGGTAGGTCTTTCACGAACTCGTCGGCCATGCCCTTGCGGGCGGCTTCCTCAATAAGGTTTTGTTCCTCCAGGTCTTCCACATCACCGATGCCGATGTTCTCACCTACTAACATTTGATAGCGGGCGAAATCCTGGAATATCACACCAATCTTTTGGCGTAGCGCGTTGATATCCCAGTCCGCAAGGTCTAGCCCTTCCAGGTAGATGGTGCCCGATGTTGGCTGGTAGAGGCGGGTTAACAGCTTGATCAGGGTTGTCTTGCCGCTGCCATTTTCACCGACGATGGCGAGGCTTTCCCCGGGTCGAATGTGCAGGCTCACATTGTCCAGTGCCGGTGTCTTGCTGCCGGGATAGTAGAAGCTGACGCCTTCGAAACGAATACCATCGGCAGGGTCTGGCCCGGCCACCTGGTCACCGGATTGCTCCGGCACCTTGTGCGCCAGGTATTCGGTGAGATTGGACAGGTACAGATTGTCCTCATACATGCCATTCACCGAAGTGAGGCTGTTGGTGACGGCATTTTGCCCAAGACGGAACTGCGCGATATACATGGTCATCTGGCCGATAGTGATCGCACCCGCAATCGCCGCCAGCCCCACCCAGCCGTAGGCAAAGTAGAACGCGGCACTGGCCAGCAGGCCCAGCACGTAGCCCCAGAATCCCCGACGCAGTACCAGGTTGCGATCTTCCTTGTAGATATCGCGGAAGATATTGACGTAGCGATCGAGGAACAGCTTGCCCAGTTGCAGCAGTTTGACCTCCTTGACACCGTCTTCCCGGGTCAGCACCATCTCCAGGTAGATCTGCATACGCCGTTCCGCGGATCGCCGACGATGGATGCGGAAGGCTTCACCTGAGAATTTCGCCTCCGCCACGAAGGCAGGAATGCCAGCGAGCGCCAGCAGTAATACCGCGTAGACGGAGAACTGCAACAGGAACAGGCCAATGGTTAGCAGTGCGATGAGATCCCTGATCAGGTCGAAGGTCTTGATAACCAGGCTGAGAGGGCGGCTGGATGCTTCACGCCGGGCCCGTACCAGCTTGTCGTAATATTCCGCGTCTTCGAAGTGAGCCAGCTCCAGGGTCAGGGCCTTCTCCAGGATCATCACATTGATCTTGTTGCCCAGCAGTACGCGCAGGATGGATTGGCACACACCGTTGGCTTTCTGGGCACCGGTCATCAGCACCACGAGACCTGCTTCGATCAGGACATAGCGCAGTACGTCGCTCCTTGCCAGCTCCGCTTCCTGACCCTGGGAATTAATGGCCGTGGCAACTGCATCGACAAACAGGCCCCCAATGGAAGCAATAGCTGCCGGCAACACACCCGCGATGAGGGTGGTAATCGCCATGACGATTGTCAGCGCGGCACTGGTGCTCCAGACAATCTCGATGGCAACCCGACTGTATTGGAAGACCGACAGGAATCTGCGGACGGAGGTCTGGTTATCTTGCTCGCTCAAACTTTTCCCGGGAATGGCTGAATGGATGGGTGGGACGGAATTGCCTTGACTAAAACGCGCCTGGAAAGGCTTTGGATTATAGGGAAGCTGTAATCAATTATGTTACATCTCTGCATTACAGAAAACCGCGGCATGCTCCGCGGATACGTAACATAATTAATCAAAGGGTCTCTGGCACAGCAAAAAAAAGGGCCTGCATGCTTATCATACAGGCCCTTTCTGGTATTACTAATTGGCTGCTTGCTTACAGCTTGATGAACTTCAACACGATGCGATCGGTGTTGCGTCCCAATGCTTCATTGAAGGGGGGAAGTGTGTGATCGTCGGCTGGATTGTCCAGGACATCGCTGGCTCCTACGAGGGCCAGGTTGCCATTAGCCAGCACAGCCTTTACCGCCTCGTCGAATGCGATTCTGTGCAGGGACTGATTATCAGCGCCGGGTGTCCCTTCATGGTCGATGATGCCAAGAATACCGCCAGTCTTGAGCACGGAAACAACACCGTTCAGGATATTCTGGGCTGTGTCAGGATTGGAATTGTGGAAATCGTGGAAGTTCAGGGCTGTGATAGCGAAATCCACTGAACCCGCAGCAGGATCGGTAATCGCGCCTACCTGTTCCACGTTGGGCAGACGAGCAGCCTTTGCCGCGGCAGCCTCGGCGGCATTGCCACCCGGGCGATTCTGCATATAGACCTTGCCGTTAGGCCCAACTGCATAGGAAAGCACCTCGGTATACCAGCCTGTTGAGGCGTTAATATCCAGTACGGTCATGCCGGCCTCGAGACCGAGAAAATTCAGTACCGCGGGTGCCTGTCTGGAAGCGTCTCGCTCCTTGTCAGCGGCAGGGCGATCCGGGTTTGCCATAGCCCGCTCCAGGGCGGCCATGTCGAGATCCGCAAACGCGGAAGAACTGATTAGCACAGCTGCAAGCAGCGAAAGGGCAGATTTCATAGGTTTAACCTTTTCTTGTCATTACTGAAACGGATCGATCGACTACGGACCGGGCAACGCCCTGTCCTGTGAGCCTGATCGGGCATAGCAGAATAAACCAGCGCCGGGACCGATGACAATGAATTCGGCAAAACGAATCGCCCCTGCGATTGCTCGCCGCAGTGAACTGGAGACCAAAATGGATCGACCTGGGGCTAGTGCAGTCGATGTGCGACCTTCAGTTCATCCTCGAAGAAAGCTTTTACCCTTAATAGCTGGCTGAGATCGCTCTCGTCTTCCATGAGATAGAGGTGGCTCTCAATATCGTTGAGGATATTGGTTATGCTACCGGTATCGAGATTGCTCAGATCGAGATCGAAGGGGAAATTGTTTTCCTTTCTAGCTTCCTTAGACATGGCCCCTGGCTGCTCCTTATCTACGCCATATTCCCCGTAATGGTGGGGGTTACTGTTCGCACAAGGGGTTTATCGACTGACTTTAAGAAATCTTCATAAGAAATTCTTATATAAAGATTTTTTGGCTTTTTGCACGGGACCGCGTGATATTAACTCTGTAAACTTTACGCCGTTTTCATCTGGCATTACACTACTCTCACGAAGTCGGTGAGATGCCTTTCCAGCCCGCTCACTTCGCAGCTTTCTGAAAATACTGGCTGAGAAAGCGAACCAATAAAAGTAACAACTGGGGCACAGAGTTCCAGGGAGAGGCGCGAACATCGATGAGAGCATTTATTGATGCCTGGGCAAGTTTTGTCATTGCCCGGAGAGCCGGAATCATCGGTGTCGCACTGTTACTTGTAGTACTCACCCTCACTACCGGCGGAACGATCCCCTTTGATAACAGCACCGAGCGCTATTTCATTCCCGGTGATCCAGCTCTACTTGAATACGACAGCCTTTATGAAAATTTCGGCGATAACGAATATCTGATCGTCGGGATTGAAGCGAGCGGAACATCGACAGATGTATTCACCCAAGATGCTCTGGATGCGCTGGCTCGACTCTCTGAGTTTCTCGAATTTCATCCCTACGTCACTCAACTCCGCTCGCTGAGCAATTACCAATATATACACGCCGACGGTGATGACCTGCGCACCGACTACCTGATTGATGACATCTACTCACTGGCTGATGATCCGATGGAAATTGAGCGGGTCAAGACCATCCTCGCTGAGGAAGAACTCGCGATTGGTACCCTGATAACTGAAGATTTTCGTCACACCCGCATCGCGGCCAGAGTGGAATACAGCCCGGATAGCTCGGAGGTAAAGGTAGCCGTTACCCAGGACCTCTATCGGTTTCTCGAAGAAACGAACCTGGAGTCTTCACAGTTCGCACTTCATCTGTCTGGTTACCCGCTGGTCAATGAACGCTTCGAGACAGTCTCTTCTGAGGATACCGCTGTCCTGATACCGATCATGATCTTGGTGATGATTGTAATCCTGCTCATCAGCTTCCGCTCGATAGTCGCCATGTTGTTCCCCTGGCTGGTGATCGCTGGTGGTTTGCTGCTGTTGCTGGAATTGCAGTACTACATCGGTATTCCACACACCACCGTGGACAGTGCTGCCCTGCCTGCCACCATGATCATCATTGGGGTCGGTATCAGCATTCATGTCATGCTGGAGTTCTTCTATGCCTGTCAGCGTGGAGGATGCGGCGAAGAGGCAGCGATCGATACCGTACGCACTATCTGGCTACCGGCGCTATTTACAGCAGTGACAACATCAGCCGGGTTCCTCGCACTTTCTGTTACACGACTGCAACCGCTGCGGGAATTCGCCTTACTGGGGGCAATCGGCTCGATCCTGCTGTTTCTATTTGCACTGACAGTTCTGCCTGCACTTCTGAGCTACGTAAAAGCATTACCCAGGGGTACCGGCAGGATTCTTCAGGGCGGAGTCGTCTCTCGCATCACCGGTATGCTACCCGGGTTCACCCGCAGGTTTCGGCGGCCCATCATCATCGCCGGGCTGTTCACAGTCCTGTTCTCGATCTGGAGTTTGCCCCGGGTACAGATAGACACAAACTACGAGACATTGTTCAGGCCTGATAGCCCCACCCGCCTGGATATCCACTATTTCGATGAAGTCTATAAGGGCATGATGACACTCGACATCGTTCTAGACTCCGGTGCCGCAGAGGGAATCAAGGAACCGGCTTTCCTGCGGGATGCGCAAGAGATTCAGGATTGGCTCACAAAAAGAGAGACACTTGGCCCTGTTAATTCACTGGTCGACTACTTCAAAGAGATAAACAAGGCCCTTAATCGGGATAATCCACAATTCTACCGATTGCCCGATAGTCGCGAACTGGCCGCGCAGCTTCTGTTGCTCTATGACAGCGCCGGACCCAACGAGGATCTTTCCGACATCGTGGATTTTGAGAACCGCCTGACCCGGCTGGTGATACCGGTGGTTAATATGCCAGCCTCGGAGATGCAGCAGGAACTGGATGTGATCCAGGATTACATGGAAGCGAATTACGATCATCTGGACCCGGTTGTTACCGGCACCATGGCCCTGTTAACTGCGCAGCAGATTTATACTGCCGAAGGCATGGCACGCAGCTTCCTTGTCGCGCTGGCAGTCATCACCTTCTTCTTCATCTTGCTGTTCCGTTCGGTGAAATACGGCATCCTGTCCATCATCCCCAGCGTTGTCCCCATCGTGCTGGCCGCTGGCGTAGCCAGCACCATGGGTGTATTCCTGGACCAGAGTGCTGTTGTCGTCTTCGCCATGACCATGGGACTGGCAGTGGATGACGCCATACACGTCATGAGTCGCTACCTGATGGGCAAGAATGCGGGTCTCTCAACCCACGAATCGATCAAACGTGCCATGAATGAATCAGGCCGTGCCGTGCTGTTCACTTCCATGGTGCTGATATTCGGGTTCAGCGTGCTGATATTTGGCTCCTTTACCACCGTAATTAATGTAGGACTTTTCGGGTCGATCATCATGTCACTGGCACTCATCGGCGATCTGGTCTTTCTGCCGGCAATCCTTCACTATGTGGATGGAGACACTGACGAGACGAATGCTGAAGTTAATTCTTTAAGTACTGATTCTCTTTAATCTAAAATAAACTCAATGAATCCAATTCGATCTGTCTTTCTTATTACACTCAACTGCATCAGCGTTGGCTTCGCCTCATCATTGAGCGCCGCCGAACTCTCCGCACTGGAAGTGATGCAAATGGTAGAGAGTCGCGACGATGGTGAATCTTTTGTCGCCGACTATACGATGGTGTTGATTGACCGCCGTGATCGGCAGCGCACTCGCAGCTTGCGAATCTATTCCAAAGACTATGGAGCAGATACACGATCCCTCTCTCGTTTTGAAAGCCCCGCCGACATCCGAGGCACCGCCTACCTCAACAATGACTGGGATGACCCGCAGAAGGATGATGACTCCTGGCTCTACCTGCCGGCCCTGCAAAGAGTCAAGCGTATTGCCAGCAGTGACACGTCGGATTCCTTTCTCGGTAGCGACTTCACTTACGCTGACATTAATGGTCTCGAGCTGGATTGGTACGACTATCGCTTCGTGAATGAATCAGAGGAGGTAGATGGACATGATACCTGGGTCATCGAAGCTACCCCTAAGGCATCGATGAAAGAACAGGCCGAGGCAGCAACCGGATATTCCCGCCTGCAAACCTGGATACGAAAGGACAATTTTGTACAGGTACGGGCCCAGGCCTGGGAGTTACGCGCCAATCGTATCAAGTATTTCAATTCCAGTGACATCAAGCAGGTTAACGGCATCTGGACCACCCACAGACTACAGGCCGTGACTACCCGCAATGGCAGACAGGAGCACGCCAGTGTCTTGCAGCTGAACGACATCGACTATAACGCCGAAGTCGCTGACGAGATGTTCACTACCGAATCCATGCAGCGAGGACTCGACTGATCTCGAGGCGTTATGTGATCAGCAGTCAGGAAATATCCCGAACTAATTATCTGACTGCTGTTCTGTTGCTGGTCATTTGCGCACACGCCACTGCACAGGATGACTTCTTCTCCACCATCGATGTCGACATCGAAGAGTCCAGTGATCGCGGACCGCTAGAATTTCTCGGCTGGGTGAACCAGAAAATCGCCTATGGATTCCAGGCACCGGGTCCGCTGTTCTCACGCTCCGACAAGGAAATCAACCGCATCGAGACCTCGCTGTTTGGCCAGGTAGATGTCGAAGTCGACGCCGACACCGCCTTTCGCTTCGGCGCACGCATGTACCACGATGAAGTCTACCGCTGGTTTGATGACACACCCTATCACCCCGATGAGATAAATGAGTTTCGCAATCGCTACGAGATTCGCGATTTCTACCTCGAGCATCAGTACGAAAATGGTGTGTATTTCAAGATTGGCAACCAGATGCAGGTATGGGGTATGGCCGAGTATCTGCGGGTTACAGACCTGGTCAATATCGAGAACCAGTTTGCCCTCGGACAGCAGGATCTGGAGGATCTACGCCTGCAGGTCCCGGCACTGCAATTAAGTTTTAACCTGGGTGACTGGGCCATCGACAATGTCGTTACCAAGCGTGCCGGCCGTAACCTGCTGTCTCCCAACGGCGATGAATTCGATCAGTTCATCCTGTTTCGGCGGGCGGGTTTCGCCATACTGGAAGAATCGGTGGAGCACGATTCCGAGTATTTTCTGCGCGCCAGCACTCAGTTCTCCCAAGGCGACCTGCAGATTGTTGCCAGTGAATTTAACGACAACGGCGTTGGGCTACAGCGGCTGGAAGCCTTGCAGTCGGCGCAGCCACAGGCGATTTTCAGGCAGAATCGGATGCGTGCGTTTGGATTCTCCGCGAACTGGGTGGAGGGTTCCTGGCTAGTGTTCGGCGAATTCGGCATCCATGAAGACCGCCAGATGCAAAGCAATCAGGCCACGCTGCTGAATCGAGCGGATGGTTGGGAAGAGCGGGATCAGGTTCTAGGGGTATTCGGGGTGGAGTACAACGGTATTCGCGATCTCCTGCTAACTCTCGAGCTGGATGGAGTACACACTAAACAGCATGAAGACACCATGCTGGTGGATAGAACCCAATTGGGCGGTGGGCTTCGCGCCTATTGGACTCCGCTGAATGAACGCGTACAGGTGCTCGCCGTGTGGAATGAACTGGTAAATATTGCCGGTCGGGTGGTGCGCATTTCCGCGGACTACAACTGGTCAGATAATCTCGATTTCGGGCTTTTGTGGGTCTCTTATGACCTGGATCAGGAAACTCCCTTCGCCGTGTACGAATTTAACGATGTATTTCAGTTGCAGTTGCGTTACAGTTTCCAACTCTAAGGAGACCTGGTCAACGAGGACAGGGCATGCTGCCAGAAAATACAATAAAAAATACGCAGTCATATCATCATGGCAACGTCAAGGAAGCGCTCATCAATGCGGCGCTGAATCTCATCGAAAATAATCAGCTGGGCGTGCTCAGCCTGCGCCGTCTCGCCAAAGAGGTGGGAGTTACTCCCTCAGCTGTTTATAACCATTTCGCGGATAAAGAAAGCCTCATGCTGGCCATCAAGATCCGGCTTTATGAGGAGATCAACCTGTTCTTCGATGCCCGCTCCAGTGGCGCTGAAGACCCGGAACAGGCATTGCTGGAAATATGCTTTGCCTATTTCCACTTTTCCCAGCAACAACCCGCACGTTTCCAATTCCTGTTCAGCAGCACTCTGCCGACAGAGCAATCGACCCCGGAATTCATCAAGGTTTCCTGTCACAGCGTGGTGAAGGCCAGAGCGCTGGTGTACAAGATATTCCAGAAATACCAGGTTCCCTGTGCAGAGGCAGACGTCGTGAATACCACATTGCTTATATGGTCCCAGTTGCACGGCATGGTGGCTCTCAGGAATTCCGGCTCCATTCCTACTGCCGTTGCCTACCAGGACTGGCCGGCGAGCTGTGCGTTAACCCAAAATGAAGAGGTAGAGATGCTGATTCGAAACCAGGTGAAGGGGACAGTAGGCGCAATTCTCAACAAGCAACATGCCGATAGCCATCATTAGTTAATTGGTTCCTCAGATCGACCAAGCTTCAGTCAATTCCCATAGCTTGTTTTGCCAGCTGATTCTTCAGCAGGCTGAAGTTGTCCACCGTGGACAAACCGAGGTTACGCAACCAGGTGACTGGGGGTGCTTGCTCGGCAAACAGGTGCTTGAAGCCTTCCATCAACCACATCATGCTCATGTTGTGACCCTTCCTGTCGCGCTGGTAGCGCTCCAGGATGCGTTCATCATTCAGGCTCCTGCCTGCCTCCAGGCCGCGGCCAATTTCGGAAGCGAGCGCTCTGGCGTCGAGCAGACCGAGGTTTACACCCTGCCCGGCCAATGGATGGATGGTATGTGCGGCATCACCGACTAACACGACGCCATCCCTGAAGTAGCTCTGGGCGTGACGCTGGCGCAGGGGAAACTGAAAGCGCCTGTCTGTCCATTCGATGTCACCCAGGCGGTACTCGAATGCCTTGCCCAGGGCAAGCCTGAAAGCCTCATCGTCCAGAGCCATCAACGCTTCTGCGCGTTGCGGGATAACAGACCAGACGATTGAACAGTGCTGTTGTCCGACGGAGCCACCCTCTTTCGTGCCACCATCCAGAGGCAGGAATGCCAACGGTCCCGTGGGCATGAAGCGCTGCCAGGCGGTGGCTTGATGGGGTAAGCCGGTCTTCACTGTAGTCACAATGGCATTGTGCCCATAGTCCCACTCCCGGGTTTCAAAGCCAGCCAGTTCGCGCAGCTTCGAATTCGCGCCATCGGCGGCCACCACCAGAGAACACTCCAGCACCGAGCCATCTGAGGCCAGCACACTGACCCCACCTTCCTTGCTAGCGATAGAAGCTAGTTCCCAGGGTGCCAGTAGCTCGATATTTCTGTGCTGAGCAATTGCCTGGTACAGCGCCGCCAATATCACGCTGTTCTCGATGATATAACCCAACGCGCTCTGCTGAATCTCTCCTGCCGAGAATCGAATCGAGCCTGTGCCTTCACCATCCCAAACTTCCATGTGCTGATACGGACACAGCCGCTGCGCGGCAATACCGTCCCAGGCAGCGATGGATTCCAGAAACCTCTTTGACTGCGGGGTTATGGCACTAACCCGGGGATCGAAATGCCCGGGGGAGTTCCTGAAGGGAGTCTTGTCGGCAGTAAAGGCCTGCCTGTCGACCAGGGCGATGCTGAGTTCGAATTCGGCGAGGGCAAGTGCCAGACTGGCTCCCACCAGGCCACCACCCACGATCGCGATATCAAATTTTCTTTGCATGTTCATCGAGTGGGATTATAGGTGGTGTCAGCAGATTTCCCTAAATTCGCTGTGGATGCGAGTAAGGATCAGATCGTTTCCCGGTTATTGGATAGCTGGTAGACTGCGACGCATACAGGAAATTTCGGAGCAAACACCATGGCTCTCACCCTGAACCCGGAGCAGCTGCCTGATTATATTGGCAAAGAGGTAGGCGTTTCAGATTGGCTGACCGTCGATCAGGAACGTATCAACCAGTTCGCGGAAGCCACAGGTGATCACCAGTATATACACGTGGATCCCGAGCGAGCCGCAGCGACCCCATTTGGCAGCACCATTGCCCATGGGTTTCTGACCATGTCACTGATGGTGCTCATGGGCTATGAAGGCAGCACGAAGCTGGAAAACACCGTGATGGGTATCAACTATGGCTTTGACAAGTTGCGTTTCATCAATCCGGTCAAGGTAAATAGCAAGATTCGTGGTCGCTTCAAACTGCTTGGCGCGGAGGAGAAGAAGCCCAAACACTATTTGCTCAAACACGAAGTCACGGTAGAGATCGAAGGCGAAGAAAAGCCCGCATTGATCGCCGAATGGTTGGGGATGACGGTGGTCGGATAAGCTGATCCGTCACTCTGCTTCCAGCGTTTTACTGTAATTTCCATGGCGCCAGCATCATGAAGAAATCAATACTCTCACTGCTTCCATTCCTCACCGCCTGTGCGGGGGAACCTCCACAGAACATCGGCGTGCAAAATGGTCGCCTCACTCCTTGTCCCGACTCTCCCAATTGTGTTTCGAGTTTCGCGACCGACGAAACCCATGCAATCGAGCCACTGGCAGCCAGCCTCGCCGATGTGGAGCGGATACTGCTTGGATTTGATGACACCAATATCGTCAGCTCCGAGGGCGACTATCTCTACGCTGAATTTACTACCCGCATCATGGGCTATGTCGATGATGTGGAATTCCTGTACGACCGCAATAACGGCGTCACCCATGTACGCTCGGCGTCCCGCCTCGGCTACAGCGACCTGGGCGCGAATCGCAACCGTATTGAGCGAATTCGCAGCGAATTGCAGTCCAACTGAGTTACGAAAAGCGGTTTCAGATAGTTATTCTCGTACAGATCAAGTCGAGCTGACAGTTAGAGGCCCATGGCCTGTCTGGCGAATTCCTTGCGCAGGCCCGGCAACAGCTCCAGTCCCAGCAGCCCCGCCTTGCGGGCCATAACCTTGCTCCATTTGCCTGTGGAAAATAGATTGACCATTTGGTCGGTAAACAGGATCACCCGTTGCTGGTCTGCCTGTTGCCGTTCCAGGTAGGCCTGCAAGGTTTCCATGGCACCCGGATTCTTGTGCTGCTGAATTGCTTGCGCCGCTAGTCCTGCGAGAGTATGGGAATCCCGCAGTGCCAGGTTGAGCCCCTGCCCGGCCACTGGGTGCAGGGTATGAGCGACGTTGCCGAGCAACACCAGGCCGGGGCGGATCTGTTCCTGTGCCTCGGTGAGTATCAGCGGATAGCTGAAGCGTTGCCCGACTTTCTCGATGCGCCCAAGCCTGTGACCGAACTGGACATTGAGGCGCTGGAGGAATTCCTGTTCGTCGCAATTGAGTAACTCTTCCTGCTTACCCTCCGCTACCGTCCAGACCAGGGATCCGCGATGCAGCTGCTCATAATCAGGCAGGGGCAGAATGGCCAGGGGACCCTGTTCGGTGAATCGCTCATAAGCGATATTGTTGTGAGGAAACTGGAACGCCACGTTGCTGATGATTGCATGCTGGCAATAGGGCTCGCGCTTGCGCTGGATTCCCAATTGCTCGCAGATCGGGGAACGACCGCCGTCGGCAAGAACTACCAGTGCCGCCGTGACCGATTGCGTCGTGTCCACGTACTGGAGTTCGAGCTCCATGCCTGTGGCAACGGGCGTGATCTTCTCAACCTTGCCCGGGGCCAGGAAATGCAGTGCCTGATGATCATCCATGGCTGCCTGCAACACCGTGCCCAGCCTGCGATTCTCTACTACATAGCCAAGCGCTTCTGTGCCCTGTTGTTCACGGCTAATTGATGTTGAGCCGAAATGGCCCTGATCTGAAACCTGGATTCCATGGATAGCCGCGGCGGTTTCCCGGATAGAAGCCCACAAACCCATGGACTCATAGATCTCCCTGCTACCGAAAGAAAGCGCGGTAGAACGCGCGTCGAAGCTGGGTTGATTATCTGTGTCACCTGGCGTGATGGATTCGATGACAAGAATCGATCTCGGCGCGGATGCCTGTTTCTCCAGTTGTCTTACCAGCTCTATTGCGAAGCTCGCACCCACCATGCCACCGCCGATAACGACGACGTCATAGTGGCACCTGGCTTCACTCACTCGCATGGCTAGTGGACAGTTCCCGCCATGAAGGATTCAATTTCCTGCACGGTTCTGGGGATACCGGTACTCAGTACGCGTTGTCCTGTCTTGGTGACCAGCACGTCGTCTTCGATGCGAACTCCGATACCACGCCATTTCTTCGGTACCCGGGTATTGTCCGGCGCGATATAGATGCCGGGTTCGATGGTTGTCACCATGCCAGCCTCCAGCAGGCGCCAGTCATCGTCGATCTTGTAGTCGCCCACGTCATGTACATCGATACCAATCCAGTGACCTACCCGATGCATGTAGAATTCCCTGTACGCCTCACTCTTGATGATCTGCGCCGGACGCCCCTTGAGCAGGCCCAGTTTTACCAGGCCCTGGGTGATCACCTTTACAGATGCTCTGTGGGGCTCATCCCAGGCGGCACCGGGTTTTACCGCTGCAATAGCTGCATCTGCAGCTTTCAGGACTATCTCGTAGATAGCCTTCTGCTCGGGCGAGAATTTTCCAGTCGCTGGAAAGGTTCGAGTAATGTCTGATGCATAGTGCTCATACTCACAACCAGCATCAATTAGTATCAGGTCGCCCTCTTTAACTTCAGCGTTGTTTTCATTGTAGTGCAGGATGCAGGCGTTATCGCCGGCGGCTACGATGGAGCTATAGGCAGGCGCACGACTACCATTGCGCGTAAAGGCATGCAGTAGCTCGGCTTCCAGCTCATATTCCTTGATACCCGGCTTGCAGTAAGCCATGGCACGGCGATGACCTTCCGCGGAAATCTTCGCCGCCTGTTCCATAAGCTTTATTTCTTCGCCGCTTTTGATGAGTCGCAATTCATGCAGCAAATGATCCAGCACCAGGAATTCTCCAGGGGGGTGAGCGCCCATCTTGGCCTTGCTGCGGATAACCTTCACCCAGTCCATTACCCGGTCATCGAACTTGTCATCCTTGCCCATGGCGTAATAGACGCGGTCGCGGCCTTCGATCAGCCCGGGCAGAATATCGTCGATGTCACTGATCGGAAATGCATCGTCCAGGCCCAGCTCTTCACGGGCCACTTCCGGCCCCATCAAGCGGCCTTCCCAGAGTTCCTTCTCCTTGTTCTTCTCCTGGCAGAACAGCACGACCTCACCTTGTTTGCGGCCAGGAATCAGCGCCAGCAAAGCATCGGCTTCGGCAAAGCCGGTGAGGTAGTAGAAGTCACTACTCTGGCGGTAGAGGTAATGTGCGTCGTTGTTGCGAACCTTGGGCTGTGCGGCAGGAACCAGGGCGATACTGTTGGGTTCCATCTGCGCCATCAATTCCTTGCGACGCCGTTTCATTTCGCGAAATTTGTGTTGCGTGGCGGCCATTCAGTGCCTCTTGAGTCAGTGTTACATCAAGCGCACAAGCATAAAGCCCTACAGATGCGGAACCAAGTCCCACTCCGGCATTTTTAGACCACTTTTTTAGGCCCCCTGTGTTGACCGTTTCCAGCGGCGGCTCTATAGTTACTCCACTCTTAATGTAAAGCCTAAGGTTATGCCAATAGCGTATTGGGCTCTTTGGAATTTCTAGAGTAACCCATTGGAAAATTCCGGGGATTTCCTGAGCGTTTCCAGAAACTTAGCAATTTCAGCACACTGTTAACAATATGTCCGACGATAGCTTCCAGAATCTGAGCAGCAAGGTAGATGATCTCATCGATCTATGCGCCGAAATGAAACGGGAAAACCAGATACTCAAGGCCAATGAGTCTTCGCTCAAGAGCGAACACCAAAAAATGGTGGAGAGGAACCAGGAAGCAAAGAGTAAGTTGCAATCCGTACTCGAACGTCTCAAGGCAATGGACAATTCCTGATTTAGCACGGACCGAAAATCATGAGCGAACAAAGCACCGCTGTACAGGTCAAGATCCTCGACAAGGAATACCAGGTCAACTGCCCACCTTCCGATCAGGAAGCCCTGTTGAAGTCAGCCCGCTATCTCGACGAGAACATGCGCAAAATCAAGGGCCGTGGCAATATTCATGGCGCCGAGAAGATCGCCGTCATGGCCGCGCTTAACATCACCCATGACATGCTGCGCAAGAATCGTTTAATCAACGAAACCCGGCAGGTCACCAGCGATCGCCTGCACGATATCGAAGAGAAGATCGACCTGGCCCTGGCCTCGTCACGGCAACTGGAAATCTGATCCCGGCGCTTGCTTCTGTGGCAGATGCGAGCGCGCCCAGGGATAGAACCTCCCTCGATTAAGAATTTTCTCACCTCGCATTTGTAGTGGGTTTTAAACCCTGCTTCTAGCGTGGTCTAGCGCTCTTTTTTCAACTCCCATTTTGTTGATCTGCCTCTGGAAAGCACGCGCTACGCTGCTTTCCCTACCTCCGTCCCCAAGCTATACTTGCTTTGAGAGTTCCCTAGAACATTTGCCAATCAAATGTGTTCTTGAGCCGATACTTTTATACCCGGAGGCATCTCGACGATGTTGGTGTGCATGTCCGCAAGTCGGAAAGCCTTATGCATCGCGAGGGCCACCACCTGAACCTTTTGGTTCAGGGCAAGTTTGGTAGCGGTGTTCCGGGGGACTTGATTCTTTTTCATGCGAGTGACGTCGTCTTGTTGGCATTCAGAATGAAGCTGTTTTGTAGTTTCTGAAGGTTCCTAGAAGAGATCCTGGAAGAATTTTCCTGATATGAATCGAGAAGAACGACTGGCTCTGCGTGAGTCTCTGCGGGAAGTGAGAAGAAACCTCTCGGAAGCAGAGCAATCGGCTGCAGCCCAACAGCTGATCGAACTCGTCAGCGAACAAGACTTTTTCAAGAATGCGAATCAGCTCGCCTTCTACCTGACCATCGACGGCGAGATCAACCCTCGGCCACTTCTGGACTATGCCTTACAATCCGGTAAAACCTGTTATTTACCGGTGATCAGCAAAGACAATGAAGAACTGCTGACATTCTCACCCTACGATGAGTCCACTCAGTTAATTGAGAACGAGTGGGGAATTTTCGAACCACCGCATCCGGAAGAACATATCTCGCCCACCAATTTCGATGTGGTGTTCGTGCCCCTGGTGGGTTTCGATGCCAACTGCTTTCGTCTCGGCATGGGCAAAGGCTTCTATGACCGGACCTTCAGTTTCAAGATTTTTAATCGACGCAGCCAACCGCTGCTGGTGGGACTGGCGCATGATTGCCAGTTAACAGAACCCTTCCCAACCCAGACCTGGGACGTCCGGCTGGATGCTGTGGTCACCGAGAAAAAAATATACCGCCCCGATACTGCATAGGGCGGCTTCACTGAGCGACTTCCCTACCTATCCCTGGCTTTTTTCGTATCCCTTGTCGTTATCGTAAATTCGATAGCGTTCACTGCCTGCAAAGTGCTGCAAGGCTCCTGCCTTACATCAATGCACTCTGGGCAACACTGCTTGCGAGAACACTCACAACAAACAGAGTGATGACTACCATCACCATGTCCGGCTTCTTGCTCATCGACGGGCTCCACTGCTGAGTCAATGTTCTCTTGGCTTAACGGCTTTCTACGGGAAAGCTTTAGCCGAAAATTTACCTAAAAAACAACTGACTACTGGATATAGTTAAAAAAGTACTCAAGTACTAAAAAACAGTTGCCTGCAAAAAAGTACTGACTATATACTGTATGAAAATACAGTAGTTGAAGTACGCAGCGTCCGATCAGGGACATAAAAAGCTGCAAAAAACGCAGAACAATAGAGGTGTGGAAACCAAAATGGCGACGATCAGAGGAGCCTCGATGAGGCTAGGGCCCACGGCTGGTGCGGCCTACAGGCAAGGACTGACAGGCAAGCGAAGAACAGGCCTGACAGCTAACACGAAATTTTCAGCACAACAGGATTCGGGTCAGACGGGCGCCCGCATAGGGAACCGGACAACGATTCCAATCGAGCAACTCCTGCACAGCAACCCCAAATTGTGGCGTGGCTGCGACATGGCCGGCCAGGGCTCCCATGGACTCAGCACCGGTTATCCGGAGCTGGATGAAATCCTTCCCGGGCGCGGCTGGCCCCGCAATGGTCTGGTGGAAGTCATTAGCAAACAATGGGGCATGGGAGAACTACAGCTACTATTACCACTCATGCGGTCGGTAATAGCCCAGGGTAAATGGGTGCTGTGGATCTCTCCGCCCCACCAGCTTTATGCTCCGGCGCTGGTACAGGCCGGCATCGATATCGAGCAGGTGCTGGTAGTCAAAGCCGATACTTCCTGCCGCGATGCCCTGTGGAGCATGGAGAAGGCATTACAGAGTGGCAGCTGCGGCCTGGTGCTGGCCTGGCAGAACTGGCTACCGGGCCGGGTACTGCGTCGTTTACAGCTGGCCGGGGAAACCGGAGACACCCTGGGCGTGCTGTTCAAGCACAATGTTAGCAACCACTCACCATCGCCCTTGCGCATGGAAATAAAGAGTTCCTGTGAGAAAGATTCGGCTTTCTCAGATGCCGAGGTGGCAGTACTCAAGGCCCGGGGCAACTTCCGCCCACTCAGCACCCGACTCGATCTCTACCCCTGCTTCGGACCGGATTTTCGTCCCGCTTTGCAGGCTAAATCAGAGCCCCAGCCCGGCCTCTACGCTCATATCTAGGTCGGAGTCTCACGGTGAAAGACTCCGAATCCATGGCCCAACTCCCTCTGCCGGAAGCAGGAGAGAGCCGGGTCATCAAGCTGCCGCTGCCCGCCGGCGCCGGTCCTCAGCCGCAGGTTCGAACTGCTGACCAGGCTGCGCCCGCGCCGCGGAACCGCGGCAAGCTGTGGTACGCCCTGTTCCTGCCGCAGTTGGCCACCTTGAGCGAGCCTCAGCAAGAGCGAATACTGAAACATCTGGCCGCGCTGATGGAATCTGTCAGTTCCACAGTGAGCTTTCATCCCCAGGCTCTCATCTGCGAGGTGCGCAGCAGCCTCAGGTATTTTGGCGGCATCGAGGTAATTCACGACAAGCTGCGGTCATTGATTACGCCGGCACTGCAGGACAGAGGATTGCCTGATTATTTCCTCTACGCGGCCAGCCCCACGGTAACGGGTAGCCTGCTGCTCGCACGCTCCGGTCAAAACCTGCTTGTCTACCGCAAGGAGAACCTGCGTTCTGCCCTTGGTCAGTTACCTACCGAGGTATTGCAACTTAATAAGGAGCAGAATCGACGCCTGTACAATATGGGCGTGCGCAAAATAAGGGACATCTGGCGCCTACCTACCGATGGACTGCATAAACGCTTCGGCAGTGACTTCATCAGGCTACTGAATCGCGCCCTCGGGAGTGCGGCGGAACCTACTCATAACTACCTGCCGCCGCCAGCGTTTACCACGTCCTGTGACCTGCCCTATGAGCTGGAAAACCTGGATCGCCTGCTACCTGTTGCGGATGAACTGCTGGCCCAACTCTGTGATTTCCTGCGGCACAGAGATCTCAGTGCCAGCCACCTGGTGTTCTCCCTGCTTCACGAGAGACGCGAGGCAAGCGAGATCGACATGGCGCTGCGCCAGGCCAGCCGTTGCCGCGACCACCTGTTGTTATTGCTGGAAACCCATTTCAGCAATCTCAGCCTGCCGGCACCGGTTACCGGGGTGAGACTGCACATAAAGCAATTTGATGCCTTCATGAGCGAGAGTGAATCATTGCTGCTGGAAGACAAGGCGGCCCCCACCACCTCCAGCAGTAGCCTGGATCAGTTCATGGAGCAACTACAGGCTCGCCTGGGCGGACAAACCCTGAAGAGCATCAACACCATCGCCGAGCACTGCCCCGAATATGCCAGCCAGGAACTCGACTACGAACAGGCGAGGAAGACACGAGGGACACGAAAGGCAGGAAAGATTAAGGCCGGCAGCAGTAGACAGGATGCCGCAAAGCAACTCACCATAGTGACCCGACAGCAACAGCTTCCCAGCGCCCTGGTGGCAGACAATCCTCGACCACTGTGGCTACTGGACGACCCTCTGGAACTTACCCGCCGCGGCAGCAGACTTTATTATCGTAAACCTGTCAGCCTGATAAGCGGCCCGGAACGCATCGAGTCCTGCTGGTGGACCGGTGACGAGGTGAACAGGGACTACTACGTGGCGCAGGAAAGCAGCGGCAGTCGCCTGTGGGTGTACCGGGAACGCGGCGGCGACCGACGCTGGTATCTTCACGGCTTCTTTGCCTGAGCAAAGCGGCAAGCATAGGTGGTAGTAGAAAAGGGAGTCAGAGTACAAATACAGTAGTTTGGATATTCCATGGCAATAACGCCATTCAAGTGGAAAACTACTGTATTTGTACTCTGACCCTTTTCTTGACCCCCTTCTCTAAACAAGCAAGGAGTAACCCATGGTACAGAATCCCGTAAACTGGTTTGAAATTTACGTGCAGGACCTCGACCGCGCGAAAGCATTCTATGAAGCGATGCTGCAAACGGAACTGGCACCACTACCGGGTGGTCCCGAGGGTCAGTTATCCATGCTGGCTTTCCCCGCCGACCCGGCGAATCAGGGCGCTGGAGGTGCACTGGTGCACATGCCCGGCATGACTTCCGGCGGCAACAGCATACTGGTGTATTTCTCCTGTGAAGACTGCGCCGTAACCGAGGCACGTATAGCCGATGCCGGTGGCGAGCTGGTGCGAGCAAAGATGTCCATCGGTGAATACGGGTTCGTCAGCCTGGGCACCGATCCCGATGGTAATATGTTCGGCCTGCACTCCCTGAAATAGGACCCGAAAATGAAAGCCATAAAACCCTGCCTGTGGTTCGATACCAACGCCGAGGAAGCCGCAAACTACTATGTGGGCATCTTCCCCGATTCCGGGATCTCCCAGATAACCCGCAACCCTCCGGGCATGCCAAACCCGGAAGGTTCGGTACTCACAGTCAGCTTCACCCTCCGTGGCGAGGAGTTTCTCGCCCTCAATGGTGGACCCATGTTTATCTTCAATGAAGCGATCTCACTGTATGTAAATTGCAAAGACCAGGCAGAGATCGACTACTACTGGGAAAAACTCGGCGAGGGTGGCAGCGAGATGGCCTGTGGGTGGATAAAAGATAAATACGGTGTCGCCTGGCAGATAGTGCCGGAGCAGTTCATGCAGTGGATCAACGCGGACGATATGGAAACCGCGCAGCGGGTATTGAGCGCGATGATGACCATGGTCAAATTTGACCTGGCAGCACTGGAAGCGGCCTACAGCGGCCAATAGATTGTGAAAACAGGCAAGGATTCAGCAGCAATTGGCATGAATATCAGGGAAGCCAGCAAGGAAGACTTCGATGCTATCTGGCCTGTCTTCAAAGAGGTAGCCTCCGCCGGTGATACCTACGGCTACCGACGCGACACCACGAAAGAACAAGCCTTTCATCTATGGATGGAATATCCCCGCAAGACCTATGTCGCCGAAGAAGACGACAAGATACTCGGCACCTATTACATCAAGAGCAACAACGAAGGCCCCGGTGCCCATGTCTGCAACTGCGGCTACATGGTTGCTTCAACAGCCCGCGGCAAGGGCCTCGCCACCCGCATGTGCGAACACTCTCAGCAGGAGGCTGTGAAACTGGGCTACAAGGCCATGCAGTTCAACTTCGTGGCCTCGAGCAATGAAGGGGCGGTGCGACTCTGGAACGGTCTGGGTTTTGAGACGGTAGGTACTTTGCCCAGGGCCTTCAATCATCCTGAGAGAGGCCTGGTGGATGCGCTGGTCATGTATAAGTGGTTGGCGGAGTAACATTTGGGCTAGCCACACGTCAGGATGAAGAATCTACAACCTGAGGCCACCCATGAATAAAGTTGCAGCAACACAAGCGCAAACAAGCGGCCGGGTAGTCCTCATCGGCCTATTGATCGGATTCCTGTTGAACCTCACTGGCTGGCTGGGTAATAACTTTATCCTCGGCAGCCTGTGGGACGAGATTGGCAGTAGTCTCACCTATGTACCCTGGAGAGACACACTCTGGAGTGAGTTCTTTTCCCTGTTGCCTGATTTCCTCTATGGAATAGCCATTGCCTGGTTGTTGGCCAAGCTGGCCTCTTGTAACGACTCCATTCCGATTACCGCACTGCAAACCGGATTCTTTGTCTCGCTGGTAGGTGGCGTCACCACTTATTTCGCTATTGCCAATTCCGGCTTTATTCCCTGGAATTTAGCCCTTGCGTCTTTTGTTCTGGTATTTGCGACCAAGCTGCCTCTCAGTTTTCTTGCAGCCTATCTGTTACTCGGCTACAGGAGCTCCTGATGGTGTGAAGGCACGGCCCTCAGGTAAAGTCCCGCGAAGAAATTTCCATGGTTCCCAACCAGTGACTCAGGTCCACCAGCTCCCTGGCGATGAGATGAATCACACCCTCGCTCTTCTGCACATGACCCACCACACCCATCAGCATCGCCTGTCTCACTACCGGCCTCTGTTTCTCACCGAGGCTGGGCCATACCACCACGTTAACGAAGCCGCTCTCATCTTCCAGCGTCAGGAAGGTAACACCAGCGGCGGTCATGGGTCGCTGTCGACAGGTGACGATGCCTGTGATCTTGGCATTGGTTTCATTGTCCACGGCGGCGAGGTCTTCGGCTCTTAACACATCAAAATTATCCAGGTGGGGTCGAAACAGGGCCAGCGGATGACGACGCAGACTCAGCCCGGTGCTGGTGTAATCGCCGACGATGTTCTGCCCTTCGCTGGCCACGGGCAACAGCACATCGGCACCGAAGTCAGCGCCGGCGGGGTCAGAGTAAAATTGCATTGGCATTGTGCAAGAAAGCCCGGCACCAGATGCAATTTTACCCTGACCCCAATGTTCCACCCCTGATGCCTGCCAGAACGCCCGGTGACGATCACCGCTAAGCTCACGCAGGGCATCGGCCGCGGCCAGGGCTTCCAGGTCACTGCGATTGATGCCACTACGGAACACCAGGTCCTGCACGCTGTGGTATTGGCAACAGTCGCCTGACTGGCGCGCCTCCGCAATAGCTTTAGCACCCTGTTCCGAGAGGCCTTTTACCATGCGCAGGCCGAGCCGCAATTGCGCAATCTTGTTGTGATGGCAGGGTGAATCCGGTTTCACATAGCCTTCTTCGAATTCCAGTGTGCAGTCGTAGTCGCTGTCATTCACGGTGACCGGTAATACGGTCACGCCATGCTGCCGCGCGTCCTTTACCAATTGCGCGGGCGCGTAGAAACCCATGGGCTGACTGTTAAGCAGGGCACAACAGAAAGCGGCGGGATGATAGAGCTTGAACCAGGACGACACATAGGCAATCAGGGCAAAGCTGGCGGAGTGGGATTCGGGGAATCCATAGTCGCCGAAGCCCTTGATCTGACTGAACAGCTTCTCCGCGAAGTCTTCCTCGTAACCCCGTTCCAGCATGCCGTCTACCAGCTTCTTGCGGTAAGGCTCGAGGCCGCCCTTGCGCTTCCAGGCCGCCATGGCCCGGCGCAACTGATCGGCCTCACCACCACTGAAACCCGCTGCCACCATGGCCAGCTGCATCACCTGTTCCTGGAAGATGGGTACCCCCATGGTGCGTTCCAGCGCATCCCGTACCGCTTCGCTGGGATAGGTGACTGGCTCCCTGCCATTGCGGCGATTCAGGTAGGGGTGCACCATGTCACCCTGGATAGGGCCAGGTCGCACAATTGCGATCTGGATCACCAGATCGTAGTAGTTACGCGGGCGCAGGCGCGGCAGCATGCTCATCTGGGCCCGGGACTCGATCTGGAATACACCGATGGTGTCGGCCTCCCCCATCATGTCATAGACCTTCGGGTCTTCCGCCGGAATCTTCTGCATGGTGAGCGGTTCCTTGCTGTAACTGCTCACCAACCGCAAGCACTTCTGCACCGCACTCAACATCCCCAACGCCAGCACGTCGATCTTCAACAAGCCCAGGGATTCAAGGTCATCCTTTTCCCACTGGATGACGGTGCGGTCTTCCATAGTGGCGTTCTCAATGGGCACCAGGTGGGTGAGTGGACCCTGGCTGATAACGAAACCGCCCACATGTTGTGAGAGGTGACGGGGAAAACCGATAAGCGCCTTGGCCAGGCTTACCAGCATCTGGATCTGCCGGTCATTGTGGTCGATATCGGAATCACTTAGCTGTTCTTCGAGAGTCGCACCCCACCAGTAGATGGATTTGGAGATATGGTCGAGCAGCGCGTCATCCAGCCCCAGCACCTTACCCACATCGCGAATGGCACTGCGCGAGCGGTAGGTAATAACTGTGGCCGCCAGGGCCGCACGCCCGCGCCCGTACTTGTCATAGATGTACTGGATCACTTCCTCGCGGCGGGCATTCTCAAAATCCACATCAATGTCCGGTGGCTCATTTCTTTCCTTCGAGATGAAACGCTCGAACAGCACTTCGACCCGGGCAGGATCCACCTCGGTGATACCGAGGCAATAACACACGGCGGAGTTCGCGGCAGAGCCACGCCCCTGACAGAGGATGCCCTGGCTACGGGCGTAGGCCACCATGTCATGTACAGTGAGAAAGTAGTGCTCGTAGTTGAGCTCCTTGATGAGCATCAACTCATGTTCGATGATGTTGCGCACCTTTGGCGTGGCACCCGCGGGCCAGCGTTCCCGGATGCCCTTTTCGGTCAGCTCCCGCAACCAGCCGTGGGCCGTGTACTCTTCCGGCACCAGCTCCCGGGGGTATTCGTAACGCAATTCATCCAGTGAGAAGTGACAGCGTGCCGCGATATTCACCGTCTCCCGCAACAGGCTATTGGGAAACAGCTTGCCCAGTTGGGTACGGTTGCGCAGGTGACGCTGGCCGTTGCTCTCGCTATCCAGCCCCAGGGTAGTGAATTGCCGGCCAAGACGAATAGCGGTCACCGTGTCCTGCAGGATGCGCCGCGCCGGGTCATGCATATAGACCCCGCCCGTTGCACACAGGGGAATGTCAAACTGGCTGCCCAGTTGCTGCAGGCGCTGTAGACGCTGCCGGTCATTGCCTCGCAACAGCAGCTCCACGCCGATCCACAAGCGCCGGGGAAACTGCCGTTGTAGCCACACCGCCTGACAGGCAAGGTGCTCCGGTGCCTGGTGAAGATTCGGCAACCACAATATCACGCAGTTCTGCGGACGATTGTCCTCCAGCATTGCGCGATCGAGTCGGTAAGTCCCCTTCCTCGTCTCGCGTCGGGCACAGCTGATGAGATGACTCAGGTGGCCATAACCGTTTCGATTGCAGGCCAGTATGACCAGGTGACAGCCTTCCTCCAGATGAAACTCGCTGCCAATGATGAGTTGTATATCCCTTTCCTTCGCCGCCATGTGGGCGCGCACCACACCGGACAATGAACACTCGTCGGTGATGGCCAGGGCGGTATAACCAAGCGCATCGGCCCGCTCTACCAGTTCCTCCGGAAAGGAGGCGCCCCGCAGGAAACTGAAATTAGAGATACAGTGCAGCTCGGCATAGGCAGGCAATACCGGTGGCGGTGACAGGGCACAGTTGGACTCCGGCCGTGCCACTGGCACGGTTTCGGCGGGGGACTTTTCGGCCATGATGACATATCAAAATACTGTATATAAATACAGTATTTTGACGCTGACGAATTGTCAATAGAGCCGGTACCCTGGATGGTCAATCCATGGCCACCGAGGACGATTTGCTGGAAAGCAGCAGCATCCTTGTGGCTGGGCAATTTAGTTACTTTTGGTGGTGATTCAAGGCAGGCAAATCGACACAAAAAAGCCCGGCAAGCCGGGCTTTTTGAGCTTTTGGCAAACGGACTAGTTCCCGTCTTCCATGGCACGTCTTTCTTCCATGCGTTCACCGCGCAGGATATTCACCATGCCATAGTTGCCTTCATGACAGGCGTATTCGTAGAGCTGGCCGGCCACCTTGGTCATGGGTACTACCGCGGTGATCCTGTCGGTGAAGGTGGAAGGGGCTTCCAGGGTCCATTCATATTCGACGGTGAAATCATCAACCCGGGTGAAACGCTCGGTGAGTACCTTGTCCTCAGCAATACCGAAAGGCTCCAGCGCCGCCGCCATGTCTGTGAAGTTTGTGGACACTACCACAAGGGTGTCACCATCGTAGTAACCACGGGCATCACCCGACCACTGGCGAATCTCATCAGGCAGCGGCGGACGATCATCCAGCGGTACGATGCGGGCGTTGTGAATCATTTCTGTAAGAATCACCGCCGTATCCCGATGCTGGAATAGTTGTGCATTGTTGTTGTACAGGCTGGGTGAAAAGGGAGGGCCATCGTTGAAGCCAACGATACAGCGCTCGGACAGCCCGCGATCTTCCGGCCCCGTCTTGGCAATACCGCCCACGGTGAAACGTACCGGGCGCGTACCTGGCACGTCATCGCCCAGACCACCGAATTGAATCGGAGAGCCCTGCACCCGCGCCGGATAACGCCCATTGGGCGGATAGATGATATGGGAGGTGCGAATGCGATCGGTAAGACCCGCGCTCTCTACCCAGAAGTCATTGTAGCCACCGGGACTGTTCGGATCCGAGCTGGGTACGGCCTGATCAGACGCAGCATCGCGCTCAGCGAGCCGGGCCCGCATACTGGCAATCTCGTCATCGGTCATGAACTCACGCTCGCCGTATTGCTCTGGCCGTTGCATGGGCACATTGGACGAGAAATTCCACACGCCCTGCAGATCGGGTTGCCCCCAGATATTGCGCGGAGCAACGTAGGGTGCCTGCGCCGAGGCCAGTCCGGAAACCAGGGTTCCGGCGACCAATAACACCAGCCCATTAGTCTTGTTCATCTTGCCTCCCTCGGCAGTCGTCATTCGATGACAGCGACCTTAGAGGCTTTGCAGGCCGGAATCAATGCCAGTCGGGCTGAAGCAACCGGAGAAATGGATAGAGTGGAGTAAGAACCCGCCTCGGGGGTTTGGTGGGAAGGGAAGCCCGGAGGCAGGAAAAGAAAAGGCCGTCCACAGCACTGCTATTCCATAGCACCGCTAATGGTACGGCCGCGTAAAGAGAAGCCGATTCAACGGCTGGTTACGGCGCCAGCCTCCGACTTCTCTCGCTTGCTCCCCCCCAGGGAATGCCTGTTTACCACCATTCGATCATGCAGTCGGTTCACGATGGAGCTGCCGCGCTTCTCGAACAGGAATGGAAAGACTGCGTGGACCAGGCAGACCACGGCAGCGATTGCCAGGTTAAAGGAAAATGACAAGGCATGACCCATATGCTCGAGATAGGTCTCATCGACTTGTCTCAAATGATCATCAAACCGTGACATGTAGCACTCCTGCCTCGTAAGGCGACTATTTAAACCCGGCTGCGGCGATAGAGCGGCCATTGAGCTGGCCGGGAACCGCGCAGCGAACTCTTGATACCCATGAAGCATAGCACCGGGACAGTAAAATATTTTTGCTAATTTCCTGTCGGAAACCTAATATTGGGAAATATATTCCTGCTTTTAGAACATAATTAGTATTTTATGCTATGGATAAGACAGATAAGAAAATACTCAGCCTGTTGCAGCAGAATTCCCAGCTCTCCACCGCGGAAATCGCCGATGCAGTGGGCCTGTCCACCACGCCCTGCTGGCGCCGTATCCAGAAACTCGAGGAAGAAGGCGTTATCGCCCAGCGGGTAGTGCTCCTCAATCGCAAGAAACTGAATCTGGATGTGGACGTGTTTGTGGCGGTCAAAACCAACCAGCACAACTGGGAGTGGTTCCAGGATTTCGCTGACACCGTAAAGCGCTTTCCGGAAGTGGTGGAGTTCTACCGCATGGCGGGGGAATCGGATTACCTGCTGCGGGTTGTGGTGCCGGATATCGCGGCGTTTGACAGTTTCTACAGGAAGCTCGTGCAGGAAACCAAACTGACAGACGTGTCTTCAAGCTTCGCCATGGAACAGATCAAGTACACCACTACCCTGCCACTCGACTACGCCGATTAGGACCTGCCTGTGCTGCGCTCAGGGGTGCGGAACGGCGAGCTCCTCCGGTACCCCATAGCCCTTCTGCACCGCAGCACGGTCGGAGATGCGCAGGTACCAGTCCAGCAGGCGCGGATACTGATGCAGGTCCATCTGTTGAAACTCGAAGCGGGAAATCCAGGGCCAGGTTGCGATGTCGACGATGGAGTAAGCGTCACAGATGAACTCCCGGTCGCTCAGCCGTTCTTCCAGAACACCGTATAAACGTGCATTTTCCCTGCTGTAGCGCTCCTCTGCATAGGGTGACTTGCCGGGATTGTATTTCACGAAATGATGGGTCTGGCCCAGCATGGGCCCGACATGTCCCACCTGGAACATCAACCATTCCATCTGTTCCCAGAACCTGTCACTGCCCATCGGGGCCATCAACTTGCCGGTCTTGTTAGCCAGGTACATAAGAATGGCACCTGACTCCATCATGGTTACGCCTGTAGCATGATCTACGATGGCGGGGATCTTGTGGTTCGGGCTTATGCGGGCATAGCTCTGCTGATGTTGATCGCCCTTGACTATGTCGATGGGAATAACACGGTACTCGAGCCCAAGCTCTTCCAGCATGATTGATACTTTCCTGCCATTCGGGGTCGACCAGGTGTAGAGGTCGATGCCACTGTTGCCATCATTGCTGCTCATAGGGCCTCCAGAATTGTTGCTGCTGAGTATGCCCAATCGGGCAACAAGATTCGAATCGTGATCCACGGGGAATTGCGGGCTTCGAGAAATCTGGGTATCCTGAAATATCCCCTTGGAATCCAGTTTTAGCAGGGCTTACTAGACGTGGGAAAGACTGTAAGAGATTCAGTGTTTTCGGGCTTCCCAGCCTTTTTTGTGCTCTACCTCCTTGTGCAGTGCCCTCTTCTCTATGCCCAGGGCTCGGCTAATTCCACCCAGGCATTTCTGAATGCCTATGACCAGGGAAATATAGAACAGCTGGTTTCACAGGGCCTGCTTGCCATGGAGGCGGAAGACTTTCCCGAAGCCGAGCGCATCTTCCTGGAAGCGATGCAGGTAGCCAAGGTCAACTATGGCCTTAGCAGCAAGGAGCAGAGGATTCCCCTGCGCCATGCTATCGAAGCCCAGCTATCTCAAGGCAAGTTCGAACAGGCCGAGAACCACCTCACCTATTTCGAGTGGCTGAATGATGAAATCTACACCCGGGATTTCTATGCCTACCTGGAGGGAACCGAGTTACTGAGCGAGCTCCTGCTCAAGGCTTCTGCCGATGCCAACAACCCCCTGGGCGTGCGCTACCTGATCGCAGCCAAAAATCTCAACTGGCGAGCCGTAAGCGGCATTGAAGCGACACTTGGTGAGGACAACATCCAACTGACTCCATGGCTTTACAATATTGTGCTGGCTCACTACTACCAGAGTTCACTGGTTAAGAACAGCAGCGTAATCAGCTATGTCCATCGCTCTGAGGATGACGAGGAAATAAACGGCTTTACCCTCACCATGGGTGAATCCCTGCGCATCAGCTATCGAATCGGTGCGGAGCTCCTGAATCGAATTGCAGATATTTACGCCGCAACCGAAGAGGTGCCAGCGGAGAGCCTGGCCCTGGTGCAGATCTACCAGGCAGATTGGGAGATGTTGTTCGGCAACGAAACCAGCGCCCTCGAACTCTATACCGATTCCTACAATCAATTGCTGGCTAACGGGTTCGGCCCCGAGCAGGCGAACCGGGTGTTCGCCCGCCCGACTGTATTGCCAGCCACGACTCTTGCTACCAGCCTGGAAGCCTTTGCCGACGAAGATCAGGGGCCTGTGCGTTTCCATGCCTGGACACCAAACTACCCGGCGACTCACCTGCCCTCGGAAGAGGTGGCCATCAATTCCAATGCCGGGGCGGAATTCATGGCACTGGTCAAGTTCACCCTGCACCCGTTGCTGCCAGCGGGCCTGATGAGCAATGACCGGATCATTCCCCTGGGATTCAATGTCGACGATCTGGAAGTGATCAGCGCCACTCCGGATAATGACCTGGTGCGACAACGGGCGCTTTATGAAGTTTCATTGCTGCAATTTCGACCCAGGATAAAGGATGGTGCTCCGGTAGTGATTGAAGACGTCAGGCTGGAATACCTGTTCCCTCCCCAATACAACGTGCTGTCCGTCAGCACCAATTAGACATGAGCACTCTTAAACTTTTTTGCTGTCTGCTTCTCGGAATGGCCATGACGGCATGTCTTGGGCCAGCAGGAAGCATCCATCAAAAAGTCACACCCACCGATGCCGAGGTCGAAGCCTACAATGCCAGTGTGAGCCCGGAAGAGCGCATTGTTTGTCGCGAAGAGGTTCCGGTCGGTTCTTTCATCCCGCGTCGAGTCTGTCGATTACAGGCGCATATGGATTCCACCAGTGACGAGATTCGCACCGAACTACGCAGGGTCCTGCAATAGAAGCGCGCTACCTATCGTGCTGACTTGATGAAGTCGTAGTCGATTGGCTGCTTCAGGTCGATCTTGTGATGTCTCGATGGCATTGGGTATTTGAGCCCCGTGGCACAATTGAATAGCACCACGTTCTCGTCTTTGCCGATGCGCCCGCTCTCCAGTTCCTGTCGCAGCGCGGCCAGGGCTGCCGCACCTTCCGGGCACAGGAGAATGCCTTCTGTCCTGGCACAGTCCTGGTGGGCCCGGTTGATGGCCTCATCGGAAACAGCGACGGCGAATCCTTTACTCTCTCTTACGGCATCCAATATCAGGAAATCCCCTACCGCGGCCGGTACCCGAATACCTGCTGCGATCGTGTGCGCATTCTGCCAGGGCTCGGCGTGACGAGTTCCCTCGTCGAAGGCTTTTACTATCGGTGCACAGCCCTCCGCCTGAACCGCCACCATCCGCGGCCGCTTCGATCCGATCCAGCCGATGGCTTCGAGTTCTGCAAATGCCTTCCACATGCCGATCAGGCCTGTGCCTCCACCGGTAGGATAAAGAATGACATCCGGCACCTGCCAGCCAAGCTGCTCAGCCAGCTCCAGGCCCATGGTCTTCTTGCCTTCGATCCGATAGGGCTCTTTCAAGGTAGACGTGTCGAACCAGCCCATTGTCTCCTTGCCCTCACCGACAATGCGACCGCAGTCATTGATGTAACCATTGGCCAGAAAAGTCCTGGCGCCCTGGAAAGCAATCTCCTCAACGTTCACCCTTGGTGTATCTTCCGGACAGAACACGAAGGTTTCGATATCGGCACGGGAGCAGTAGGCAGCGAGCGCTGCGCCCGCGTTGCCATTGGTGGGCATGGCCATGCGCTTGACTCCCAGTTCTTTTGCCATGGCGACGGCCAGGGCAAGACCGCGGGCCTTGAATGACCCCGTGGGCAGGCGCCCCTCGTCCTTGATGAGTATTTCTCCGCAACCCAGTTGTTGTTGCATCTTGCTGGCGGGCAACAGTGGAGTCATCAGCTCTCCCAGCCGCACAACATTCTCGGACTTGCGCACGGGCAGAAACTCACGGTAGCGCCAGAACTCGGGCAGGCGGCTGTTCAGGTCTTCCTTGTTGATCGACTTTCCGAGCGCCTCAAGGTCGTAGCGTACCAGCAGGGGCTTGCCCGCTTCCGAGAGACCGTGCAGTTGATCCGCCGGGTAAGTCTTGCCGGTGTAACTGCATTCCAGGTGGGTGACAAAAGTTGGATATTCTTCCATGTCCGGGTCCTTTCCCTTATTCCAGTTGATTCTCGTACTTGTCGCGAAAGCGTTCGTACAATTGCTGTTGGGTGCCATTGAGGTCGATGTCACGACCCTGGATGAATGCGGCGATCACCTGGCTGCTACGCATATCCAGTGCATCGCCTTCCGAGATGAACAGGGTTGCGTCCTTGCCGGTTTCCAGAGTGCCTACGCGCTCATCCACTCCGAGGATCTCGGCGTTGATGCGTGTAATCATGGCCAGGGCCGTTTCCCGGTCCAGGCCATAGGCGGCCGCCGTACCGGCGAAGAATGGCAGGTTACGCTGGCGATCTATCGAGGTGGCGCCACCACCGATGCCGACCTTTATACCTGCGTCGTGCAACAAGAAGGGTGTCTTGAAAGGTGCATCTACATCATTCCACTCGCGCAGCGGCAGTTCGTGAATTCGCTCGTAGATCACTGGAATATTTTCTGACAGTAGAAAATCCTTGACCAACGAGGCATCGGCGGCTCCCACCAGTACGATCTGCTCGACACCATAGCCACGGGCGAAGCGCACCGCGCTGATGATCTCCCGCGCCTCATCGGCATGAATGAACAGCTTGGCAATACCGTTGAACAGCGGTTGCATGGCCAGCAGGTTCAGGTTGAGAGGCTCACCGGTGTAGCTCTGCGCATTCTGGAACAGGTCATGCAACAGCTGGGTTTGCCCCTGGTAATTCTCGTTTTCGACCGTTTCAAGATTACCGGTCTCCGAGTTGCGTCGACGTTGGTTATAGGAAGGCCAATGCAGGTGCAATCCCACATCTTCGGAAAGCAGCGCATCCTCCCAGTTCCAGCCATCCAGTTTAAATACTGAGGACGAACCGGATATCAGGCCACCCTGGGGCGCAACCTGCGCGGTGAGAATGCCATTGAAGCGATTGGTGGGAATGATTTCCGAATCGGTGTTGTAGGCGATCGCCGCGCGCACGCTGGCATTGATGTCGCCTTCTTCCACCACATCATCTGTGGCACGCACGCTGTTCACCTCGATCAGGCCAAGAGTGCTGTTGGGCAAGACGAACCCGGGATAGACATGACGACCCTGCAGGTCGATCACCTGGTGGTTACTCAGATTGATGTTGTCGCTGGCTGACCCTACGGCGGTGATAATCCCCTCATCGAAGGTGATTACACCGTCGCCCAGTACCTCACCATTTCCGATATGGATGATCGCGCCGGTGAGAGCAATTGGCCCGGATTGGTCCGGTGCCGGGGTGGGCACAATCGCCAGGACTGAAGTCATGAAAGAGAGGACAAATACCGATGCTGTGTTTTTCAGAAATTTGGAAAGTCGCATTAGTCAGCTCCTCCTTCGCGAGTTATCGCGGCGATAATCCTGGCCCGCTCAGCGGCAATGGATTCACGCAGCTCACTGTCCCGTTCCAGATCGTAGTAGGGAACGCCCTCGACCCAGGTTGTTTCTGCCTTTGCGTAAATCGAGAGTGGATGATCTGACCACAGGACGAGATCGGCATCCTTGCCTTCCCTGATGCTGCCCATGCGATCATCGAGATGCAGCAGAATGGCCGGATTAAGGGTAACCATCTTCATCGCGTCGATCTCGCTGACCCCACCATACTTCACGGCCTTCGCCGCTTCCTGGTTGAGGCGGCGCGACATCTCTGCGTCATCAGAATTGAGTGCTACCGTAACGCCGGCCTGCTGCATGAGCGCCGCGTTATAGGGAATGGCATAGCGCACTTCCCATTTATAGCCCCACCAGTCGGCGAAGGTTGAACCGCCGGCACCATGGGCCGCCATCTTGTCAGCTACCTTGTAGCCTTCGAGAATGTGGGTGAAAGTGTTGATGTTGAAGTCGAAGCTGTCCGCCACGTGCATCAGCATGTTGATCTCCGATTGCACGTAGGAGTGGCTGGTCACGAAACGCTCGCTGTTAAGCACTTCCAGCATCGCTTCATCCACCAGGTCGCGTCGCGGCGGTGGGGTGTTGCGTTGCTGGTTGCGAGACAGACTGTTGTATTCCTCCCAGGTCTTGCCGTACTCCTGTGCCTGGCTGAAGGCATCCATGAATACCTGCTCCACACCCATGCGGGTCTGGGGATAGCGAACCGACTGCGGTGAACGACTGCGCTTTACATTTTCACCGAGTGCAAACTTGATGAACTCGGCGGCATCTTCGATGAGCAGTTCCTGGGGTGAGGAACCCCAACGCATCTTGATGATAGCAGACTGGCCGCCGATAGGATTTGCCGACCCATGTAACAACTGTGCTGCAACTACACCACCGGCCAGGTTGCGGTAGATATTGATATTCTCGGAATCCACCACATCCTTCATGCGCACCATGGAGGAGTTGGTTTGTCCCTCATTGATATTGAACAAGGCAATATGGGAATGTTCATCTATGATGCCAGGAGTGAGGTGCCTGTTCGTACCATCCACTATCCGTACACCGTCGGCATCGAGATTGTTGCCTACCTCGGCGATACGTCCGTCACGCACCAGCACATCCGTCTGCAGCACACCGTCTTCTTCGTTCGTCCATACCGTCGCGCCACGGACCAGGAAGTCTTCCTGCGTGGGAAGGGTCTCCCTGCCATAGGCAGTGAACGGATAGAGTATCGGTCCCGGCAGATCTGCGCTGTTGCCACCTGACTCATCATCACTCTCGTCGTTCAATTCGCCAATGCGTTGCAGCTGCCAGCTCACCAGGTCGCCGGCCGGGGTATAGGCATTGCCCTGCCATCCCGCGTCGTTGGTCCAGCCAGTAAGCCGCAGCTGATTACCAGCATCGTCGTAAGCGAAACTCATGGTGATGATGTCTTCATTGAGCTCCATGGTTACACGACGGGTTTCATCGTCGGCTAGCTTGATTGCCGCGCTCGGCTCCGCCTGCTCGAAACTGAGTTCAAGGTCGAAACGGTCGTCTCCAACAACCAGCAGGTAAGCGCCCTGGCGATCATCAAAATCGGGGTTGAGTTGATAGCGCTTGCCTGCGATCCAGTTCTCCAGCAGGCTTGTGTCGTCTGCGAGGAGTGGTCCGCTGCTGACCAGGAAATTAGCCAAAGCACCGGACTGCAGGGTCCCGATCTGATCCGCCACGTTTAGCAGCCGTGCCGGGATAACGGTGAGTGCATCGATGGCCATGGTTTCTGACAGGCCACTGGCGACAGCCTTGCGCAGGGCAGCCCAGAAATCATCACTGTCTTCGCTGGTGAGGGCGAATTGAATGCCTTGCCGCTCCAGTAAGCCCGCGTTGTAGGGAGCCAGTTCCCAGTGCTTGAGATCTTCGAATGACACGTCTTCTGCCGCTATTGGATCGGCGACATCGGGAGCATCCGGAAAATCCAGACCGACGATCAGTGAGGCACCGGTACCAGCCATAAGTTCCGCACGCTTGTAACTGTCGCCCCCGGTCCTCAGGATGTACTGGGTATCGAACTCGTCACCGACCTTGTCTGCGGTCAGGGCCAGTTGCCAGTTCTCCACCTCCATGATTTGCGGCAGGGATTGGGTAGCATTCCAGGCCTCCAGGGAGGCATCGGTAAATGGGCGTGGATTCTGTTGGGCGAACCACTGTGCATCGAGGAATGTCTGACGCAGCAGGGCAAATGATCCCATTAGCGAAGAAGGCATGGACTGGGTAGAACTGCCCTTGTCCAGCGAATAGTGCGCCGCCGCGTCGGGAACGATGATTGCCTCGTTGGCATTCTGGTCGCCCAGGGTAATGAGTGCGGATGTGCCGCGGGCAATTCCATCCGGGCGCAGACTCAGCACGGTGGAGAATCCTAACTCCCGGTACTTCTTGATAGCTTCCTCATCGGGTTCATAGGCAGTGCTGGCACGGAAGTGGGAGCGAATGGCATCGTTCACATTGAGCGCTGTTGCTGAGGGAAAAAGGTTTTCCGCAGGGCCATTGTTGTCGACCTCTTGCAGTTCTTCCATGCCCAGATCGGTATAGATATCGATCAAACCCGGATACACATAGCGGCCCTGCAGGTCGATCTCGAAATAGCCATCAGGGATGTTGAGACCGTTGCCCAGCTCCACGATGCGGCCATCGCGAATCAGCATCGTGCCGCGCAGGATCTCACCGTCACCCTGATAGAGATTGGCATTGGTGAGGGCGAAGGCACTGCGGCGATTATCGGCAATACCATTCGGTGTCGCATTGTCCTGGGCCAGACTGTGGCCTGTGAGTAGTGCACTCAGTAACACTGCACCCGCAGTAGGAACAAAGTGCCGTACGAGGTGAGACATGGATAACCTCCTGCCATGTGAAGACGTCTAAAGGGAGTCGGGTTCTGCGCTCTGGGCAACTTTCGAAATTGTTGATGAGCCCAGTGTACCGCCTGTAGCTGATATTGCGAAAGGCAGGAGCTTTTCTGGAGCCCCGGCAACTCAAGGCGCGGACTTATTCGGGTATACTGCTCGTTGTCTAACATTCAATCCAGAGATGCTTGGAGATAAACATGTCATCCCAACTTAAATTTCTCATCGCAGCCGGCTGCCTGATTCTCGCCGCCTGTGGCTCTGAAGAGAATACCGCCACTACCAGCTCCGAGCCCATGGAGCCGGCTGCTATTGAAGGCAGCCCCAGCATGACTGAAGTCGAAGTCCTGCCCGAACTCGGCAGCTTTGGCGTCGATACCAGCCACCAGGACCCCAGCGTACGTCCCGGCGACGATTTCTTTCGCTTCACCAATGGCCGCTGGCTGGATACCTTTGAACTGCCTGCCGATCGCAGCAACTATGGTTCCTTCAATGTGCTGGGCGACCGCTCCGATGAGCGGGTGCGCACCATTATCGATGACCTCACCTCCCTGGAACCCGCGCAGGGCTCGGTGGAGCAGAAGGTCAGTGACTATTACCTGAGCTATATGGATGTGGAAACCCTGAACGAGTTGGGCATCAGCCCGCTGCGCCAGGGATTATCTGCTCTGTCCGAGATCGACACCTTGGAAGAACTGATCGCCGGTTTTGGCCGCGCCCAGATAGAGAACACCGCCAGCCCGTTCGGTTTCTACGTGGGTGCTGATCGCTCCGATCCGGACAAGCATATGCTGAACCTGTCCATCGGTGGCATGGGCCTGCCTGACCGGGACTACTACCTGCAGGACACCCCGGAATTCCTGGAAGTCCGCGCCGAATATGTGGCTCATATCACTCGCGTGCTGGACTCTGCCGATATCGAGAATAGCGCGCAGAAGGCAGATGCGATCCTGGCGCTGGAAACCCGAATTGCCGAGCATACCTGGCCACGTTCCGAGCGTCGCAATCGCGACCTCACCTACAATCCCATGAGTTATGAAGACTTCAAGGCCGAATACTCGGGACTGGACTGGGATGCCTATTTCAATGCAGCTGGTATCAGTAACCTGGAAGCGCTGAACGTATCCTACCCAAGTGCCATGTCACCCATTATTGACCTGGTGAATACTGCCGATGTGGCCGACTGGCAGGCCTTCATGACCTACCGCTACATCGTTGACAGCGCCAGTGTCCTGTCGGAAGAGCTCGAT
>JAQCBT010000028.1 GCA_027621405.1 Pseudomonadota bacterium
GGGTTGGGAACCCTGCCTCCCCACAGCCGCTTGGTCAGTGACAGCCGATACATCGGAGCTTTCTTTTTGCCTCTGAGCCTGGATACTTTCGCGACTTCGCACTACCGCACAACTAAGTGAACTTAAACCAAGACAGAAAGAAACATAACGCCCGGCACGACCAGACCTACAGATTGGCACAACAGAGAATTCCTCAACCAGAGCCTGGCAACAATTCCCGGAAATCTGGGAAGCACCATAAAAAAACCCGGCCTGAGCCGGGTTTTTTTGTCTAGCTTGTGACGAACTTACAGTTCAGAAGCGGGCCATGTTGGCGCACGGTCACGGACGGTGACTGGCTGCATGCCCTGGTACAGGAACTTCTGTACACGCTTACCTTCGTAAGTCTCAGTGGTGTAGATATTGCCTTCGGAGTCTGTCGCGATGCTGTGAGGAGCATAGAACAGGCCAGGCTGACGTCCACCGTCACCGAATGTGTAGAGTACTTCCATGGAAGAGCGCTCGATGATGGAGATCTTGAAGTTCTGACCGTCGGCCAGGTAAATGAACTCCTGATCTTCGTCCGGTGAGAAGGCGATATCCCACGTAGAACCCTGGGCCAGAGTGGCTGGGTTGTAGATGTGCTCGCTGACGAATGTGCCGTCTGGACGGAAGATCTGAACGCGGTCTGCACCACGGTCACATACATAGATCAGGCCGTCATTGGAAGGCTCAGCACAGTGAACAGGACCGCGGAACTCGCGTGGTCCGGGTTGACCAGGTGTATAGGTAACATCTGCGTCATCATCGATTGTGGTGTTGCCGTAGGCTCCCCAGTAACGCTTGAAGGCGCCTGTCGCTACGTCGACTACCGCTACACGCTTGTTGCGATAACCATCAGCCAGATAGGCTTCACCAGCATCCACGTCGATTGCGATTTCCGCAACCTGGTTAAAGTGGGTGCGGCTGTTGCTGTCTATGTCTTCGCCAGGAATACCGACAGTTCGAATGTACTCACCATCGCGGGTGAACACCAGTACGTGGGAGTCTCCGGGGCCGTTACCACCGATCCACACGTCGCCGTTAGGCGCAACTTCGATACCGTGGTTTGACGCAGGCCATACGTAGGACTCGTCGGCGGGAGGTCCACCCCAGGCGTTAATCAGATTGCCTTCGATGTCATACTCGAGAATTGGTGGTGCCGGTGTGCAGCATTCTGCAACGCCCAGAGCCAGACCGATCTCGGTACGGCCACCGAACATGTTTTCGGTGTTACGATGAACAGTGAAGATGTGGTCGCGCGCGTCCACGTCTACACCGATTGTATTACCGGTAATCCAGTGATTGGGCAGTGGCTTGGGCCACAGTGGATCGACCAGGAATGCGGGAGCCATTACATCGTTGCTTGCGGCAACAGTTGGTTCTTGAAGTTTTGACTGACCGATTCCCAGAGCAACAAGTGCTGCTGCCAGAAACGAGCCGATCACCAGTTTCTTTTTAATCATTTTTATCTCCTCTTGAGCCCTGCGCAGGCGACGTACAACCAGAGCTTGGCTGAGTATACTGTCTAAAACCCCCGCAGTATACTGCCTCCCGGCTAATTGCCATGGGCACTTGTAAGAATTTGTAACAGCTAAAGCAGCCCAAGTTGCATGCGCTTGCAAGGGGCATTATCCTGCTCCACCCCTTGTGAATTAAGTCACTGTAAATACAAGAAAAATACCCGATGAATCGTCTTTTTACTGCCCTGATCCATACCCTTTCTGCCGGTCGGCTGACTCTGTTCGCTGGTTCGATGCTGATTTTCTTTCTGCCATCGCTGGTAAACGCCCATGACATTCCCTCCCGTGTCACTGTACATGCATTCGTCAAACCGGAAGGAAATCAGCTCACCGCCCTGTTGCGCGTGCCAATGGAAGCCCTGGGTGAGATCGTATTTCCGCTCCGTGGACCGGGTTACCTGCTGTTTTCCGAGGCCCAGGACCGCTTGGATGAAGCAGCACAGGTCTACATCACGGAGTCCATTCACTTCTTTGAGAATGGTGAGGAACTTAGTGACAAGGAACTGGTAGCTACCCGGGTATCCCTGCCCAGCAACCGTTCATTCACCGACTATGAAAGCGCCTTGCAGAACATCAATAGCCCGCCACTGGATGACAGTGTCGACCTGTTCTGGCGGCAAGGTGTGCTGGATGTACTGGTGACCTACAGGATCGAGTCCGAGGATTCGCAGTTTGCCGTTGAACCCGAGTTGGGCACGCTCTCCAGCGAAACCACCACGGTGCTCAGGTTCCTGGTACCAAGTGGTGCCGAACGGATTTTCAATTTTCAAGGCAACCCCGGCTATGTTGAACTGGATCCTCGCTGGCACCAGGCGGCCGCACGCTTTGTGGCGATGGGTTTCGATCACATCCTCGAAGGCGTCGACCATCTATTGTTCCTGTTCTGCCTGGTGATTCCCCTGCGCAGCATCCGGGCTCTGATTCCCGTGGTAACCTCATTCACAGTTGCGCATTCGATTACGCTTATCAGTTCTGCTTTCGGCATGGCCCCCGCCGTTTTATGGTTCCCGCCTCTCATCGAGACCCTGATTGCACTCTCGATCGTGTATATGGCATTTGAAAATATTGTTGGCGCCAAGCTGGAGCATCGCTGGATGGTGACATTCGGGTTTGGATTGATACACGGCTTCGGTTTTTCCTTCCTGTTTAGCGAAACCTTGCAGTTTGCTGGTGGTCACCTGTTCTCATCCTTGCTGGCATTCAATATCGGCGTGGAATTGGGGCAAATCCTCGTCCTGATTCTGGTGATTCCAGTCCTCAACCTGCTGTTCAAGTACTTCGTCGAGGAAAGAATCGGCTGCATACTGTTGTCTGCATTACTGGCTCACAGCGCCTGGCACTGGATGCTTGAACGAGGTGGCCAGTTGTCACAGTTCCAGTATCAGATGCCCGTGCTGGACGCGACGTTCTTCGCTTCATTGATGCGCTGGGGCATGTTGATGATCGTAATAGTGGCCGCGTTGTGGGCCATGTATGAGCTGTTCAGGAAGCTGTCCCTGATCGAGAGCTTCTCTAGTTATGGCGTCGCCCAGAAACTGAATGCGAAGAACTGAAACAAGGCCCATGCCGATTTTCAGATAACCGGGAAAAATTGTTTTAAAACAATTAGATACACACCTCCCTGGGTTTCAATTTGTTACAATCGCTTACACTGTGTTGCCACAGCAGATCGATAGTTGGGATAAGCTGCGTCCTGAATAAACCCAATTGAAACAGGCCCCCGGGCCCTGAAGGCAGCTTCCCTGTGGCTACCCTTGAATTTTCGATCTTTGCTTCAAGCCTGATGCGAGCTGTGCTTGCGTTTTCGCTGTTGTTTGCCGCGTCCGGAGTGCACGCCTCACCGGATCGGGTAGCGAATTTTTCATTGCTCGATCATGAAGGTAATGCTCATCAACTTTCGAAATACGGTGACAGCAAGGCCGTGGTCCTCATTTCGATTGCCAGCCAGTGCCAGGCCAACCTGCAAAACCTGCACAAGTACCGGTTACTGCAGACCAGTTGGGAAAGTGAAGGCGTGAGTTTCCTCGCGATTGCTGCCTCGGCTTCAGATCAACGCGATGACCTCAAGCGATTCGATGAGTTGTATCGAATCGATATGCCAATACTCAACGACCGCGCCCAACTGGTGGCAGAGAGCCTTGGTATCTCCCGGGCGGGCGAAATCCTGGTCGTCGACCCCGACCGATTGCGGGTGCTGTACCGTGGTGGGCTTGATATCGAGCCGCGGCGGGCACGCCCCGAGCAGGGCATCGAGGCCCGGGCAGGCACTGATCTTCTCGCTGTAACCCTGCAACAGGCGGTGAACGGCGATACCAGCAAGATCGGGGCTACCGTACTTGCCGCAGCAGAAGGTTGCGAATTGAGCTTCCCTGCCAGAGAGGCGCATTTGGCCAAAGTGCCTGACTACGCCACAGAGGTAGCACCCATTCTGAAAGAAAAATGTGCCTCCTGTCACCGGGAAGGAGGCATTGCGCCATTTGCGCTGAACTCGCACATGATGGCCCAGGGCTGGTCGCCCATGATGAAAGAGGTGCTATTGACCAGACGCATGCCACCGGCACAGGTTGATCCTGAAGTCCGACATTTTACTAACGCCCGTTATATGGATGCCGAGGAGCTGCAGACTCTCGTGCACTGGATCGACGCGGGCTCGCCGCCTGGTGAATTCGAGATCGACCCACTCGCGGGAGTGCATCCACCTTCCTCTGAATGGGATCTTGGCGAGCCGGACTACATCGTTGAAGTGCCACCATTTACAGTGCCCGCCACCGGTGTCCTCGATTATGAGAATGTCACGATCAACCTGCCATTCGAAGAAGATCGCTGGATCAAGTCGGTACAACATATCCCCGGCGACCGTCGTGTGCTTCACCATTTGTTGAGCTTCATCGTGCCGGCGGATTACGACGAGCGAATCGTCGAAGGCGATAACGATCGCTATCGGGAATTCCTTGAAGGCTATGCGCCAGGCAAGGATGAAGCTGCCACTTATCCGGAGAATTCCGGAGTCTTCGTTCCCAGGGGTTCGGCAGTGCAGATGTCTCTGCATTACACGACCTTTGGCAAGGAAACTGTGGATTCGACCCGACTTGGCCTCTACTTCGCTGACAGCGAACCCGAGCATCAGTATTCAACGTTTGCCCTGAGTCATGGTGGTCGCAACCTTGTGATTCCTCCGGGTGTGGCACAACATGAGATGAGCGCAAACCATGTCTTTGAAGACGAAATCATGCTCCATGGCCTGCGTCCGCATATGCATTACCGTGGCAAGAGCATGCGCTTCCGAGTGGTCTATCCCAACGGTGAGCAGGAAGAGATTCTGAATGTGCCGGACTACAACTTTGCCTGGCAGCCCACCTATCGGCTGTCGGAGCCCATGTTGCTTCCGGCTGGTTCGAGGGTGCTGATCGAAGGTGCGTTCGATAATTCCCAGTACAACCTCGGTAACCCGGACCCCGGAGCTACCGTACGCGGCGGCGCACAGAGCTGGGACGAGATGTTTATCGGTTATTTCTCCTACCATAAGACACACTGAACCCTCATATTATTCAGTCTGGCGGACAGCTTAATTTCGGGGCTGTTCTAATTCATCAGTTGGTCTAGAATGGCGTATTCACCTCACGATTCGGAGAATCGACCATGAGTCATCTGAAATCCTCACTTTTTGTAGCACTTAGTGTACTCGCATCCGGCGCCTTTGCCTTGCCGGAGCGGGCAGGCGATTTTGCTCTCCTGGATACAGAAGGAAACTTTCACCAACTGAGCCGCTATCGGCACATGGAAGCCCTGGTGCTGATGTCTTACGACGCCAGTTGCGCCAATATCGACCAGGCCGTTGCCCAGTTTGAAAATCTGCAGGCTGATTGGGCCGATAAGTCCGTGGCCTTCGCCCTGATAAATTCCAGCACGGCCCAGGATATAGACCAGCTGCGCGCGGCGCGGGCCGCACAAGGCATCGAACTGCCCCTGCTGATCGACGATGGCCAGCTGGTATCTGAAACCCTGAGCTTCAGCGCCGCTGGCGAAGTGACGGTTCTGGATCCCGCGCGTTTGAATCTGCTCTATCGCGGGCCTGTGCAGGGTTCTGTGTCCCAGGTTCTCGAATCTGAACTGGCAGGAGGTGTCGATGAAACGGTCATCGCCGCCAGCACTGGATGTGAGCTGCAGTATCCTGCCAGGGAACAGCACGCGAGCAGCGTGCCAGACTACAGCACTGAAGTAGCGCCAATCATCGCCGAGCAGTGTGCATCCTGCCACCGGGAGGGAGGTATTGGTCCCTTCGCCATGGATAGTCACCTGATGCTGCAGGGCTGGTCGCCGATGATCCGGGAAGTGTTGCTTACCAAGCGTATGCCACCAACCCAGGTAGATCCCTATATCGGCCACTTCGATAATGCCCGCTACATCAGCAACGACGATTTACAGACAGTGGTGCATTGGATCGACGCAGGCGCTCCTCGCGGTGCTGGTGCCGAAGATCCGTTGGCGACACTGCAATTCCCCGACCGTCGCGAGTGGCAGATGGGTGAGCCTGACTTTATCGTCAAGGCACCAACCCATGAGATTCCTGCAACCGGCGTACTCGACTACATCAATGTCGATGTGGAACTGCCGTTTGATGAAGACAAGTGGGTTCGAGGGGTGCAGTACATCGCCGGTGACGAATCCGTTCTGCATCACCTGCTTACGTATGTGACTGCGCCTCTGGAAACGGCGGAAGGCGAGGCAGCCCAGGGCAGCGTGGCAACCCGCTTCCTCGAAGGCTATGCGCCCGGCAAGGTGGACGCCATGATGTTCCCCGAAGATACCGGTGTATTCATTCCCAAGGGTCACAAGCTGTCCATGCAGTTTCACTACACAACCAATGGGCGAGCCACCACAGACGAGACTCTGCTAGGCCTGTACATGTACGATGAGCCACCGGAGCACGAAAACTTCACCCGTTCCGTAGCCGGTATGTTCCTCATTCCTCCCTATGCCCGCGACCACAAGGCATCGGCGCGCTATACCTTCGACGAAGATGTGGTAGTGACAGGACTGCGTGCCCACATGCACTTCCGCGGCAAGGACATGAAGTTCACCGTGGAATATCCCGATGGCACCACCAAGGACCTGTTGAGCGTGCCTGCCTACAGCTACGCCTGGCAGCCGACCTATCAGTTGAGCGAGCCAGCGGTGTTGCCTGTAGGAACCACGGCCCATGTAACCGGGACTTTCGACAATTCCGAGTTCAATCCGGCTAACCCTGACCCCAGCAAGCAGCTGAGCTTCGGTCTGCAGAGCTGGGATGAGATGTTCATCGGCTACTGGACCTACCACGCAGCCGAATAACTCTCTACGGGTCTCAAACAGTGAAACCCGGCCACCGCCAAGGTGGCCGGGTTTTTTATTGCCAGCGATCAAGTGCGGGAATCGTAGTAATTGGAAAATTCCTGAAATTACAGGCGATTGCGCTAAATTTATCGCTTGGAAGCGGCACGGCTAACTTGCTATGATTCAGGGCTCTAAAATTCTTGTTAAAACAAAATAAAAAAGGCGGGAGAGAGTTTCATGTCCTCAATTTTTATAGTCCTGTTTGGACTGGTCGGGTTCAGTTTTGGCTGGTTCGTTTATTCGAAATTTATCGCTGAAAAGATTTACCGCCTTGATCCAAACTATGAGACTCCTGCTCATCGTTTCGAAGATGGTGTTGACTACGTTCCCACCAACAAATTCGTGCTCTGGGGTTCGCATTTCACGGCTGTCGCCGGCGCTGCGCCCATCGTTGGTCCGGCTATTGCTGTCTACTGGGGATGGTTGCCCGCCCTGCTGTGGGTAACGTTTGGTTCGATATTCTTCGCCGGCGTACATGACTTTGGCGCATTGTGGGCCAGCAATCGTCATGACGCCAAGTCTATCGGCGCGTTGTCGGAATCCATTGTCAGCACCCGCGTTCGCTCGGTGCTTATGATAATCATCTTCCTGTTGCTGGTTCTGGTGAATGCGATGTTCGCCACAATTATCGCCGACGAAATGATCATCTATCCTGAATCGGTATTCCCGGCCTGGGCAGCAATTCCGGTTGCCGTTGCGGTGGGAGTGCTTATCCGAAAGAAAGTGAACCTGCTGGCCATCTCCATCATCGGTGTGGCAATTCTCTACTTCACTATCTATATAGGTAGCATTTGGCCCTTGGCCCTGCCTGGTGACATCTTTGGTCTGCAGGAGCATGGTAACTGGATTATCCTGCTCTACATCTATGCGGGCATCGCGTCCATGTTGCCGGTGTGGTTGTTGCTGCAACCCCGCGACTACATCAACGGTGCGCAATTGGTGCTTGGCCTGTTCGTGCTCTATACGGCCGTGCTCTTCACCATGCCTGATGTGTCCGCACCCATGCTTAACGATGTAGCGGAAGGCACGCCGCCTATCTTCCCCATCCTGTTCGTGACCATTGCCTGTGGCGCACTCTCCGGATTCCACGGCATCGTTTCTTCTGGTACCAGTGCTAAGCAACTGGACAATGAAAAAGACGCACGCTTTGTGGGATACCTGGGTGCTTTGGGAGAAGGTTCCCTGGCGCTGATCACCATCGTAGCTGTGACCGGTTCATTGTATGCATCTTCCGTGGCCGGCGGTTGGGATGCGATCTACCCAACCATTACTGGTGGTCCAGGTGCAACCGGCTTCATTGCTGGTGGTGCTTTACTGATCTCCGAAGGCTGGGGGATATCCCTGACCTTCGCCCAGACCATGTTGGCCGTAATGGTTGTGCTGTTTGCTGGAACCACCATGGATGCCGGCCTGCGCCTGACTCGCTACATCATCCAGGAATGGGGCAATATCTATAATATCGAGCCGTTGAAGAGTAACTACATCTCTACCTTCGTAGCGGTCGGCGCCTGCCTGTTGCTGGCCTTTGGTGTATCCAATGGCAACTATCCGGGCGACGGCGGTACGCTGATCTGGCCAGTATTCGCGGCATCCAACCAGATTCTCGCCGCCATGACCCTGATCGTTATCTCTGTCTACCTGATCAAGCTCGGCCGTCCGGCCAAGTACCTGATCGCCCCTACCGTGTTCATCCTGTTTATGGCCTCCTGGGGTGGAGCCTGGTACGTGATGTCCTATGTCAATTCCGGACAGTGGCTACTCGTAATTATCCAGTCGGCGGTTATGGTTTCCTCGGTGTTTATCGTGCTTGAAGCCTGGTCCGTATACTCGAAGCTGCGCCGTGAGGATGCGGCCAGCGGAGGGGATTCCGCAGCCTCTTCCAGCGAGTAGTCGAGCAGGCAGCCAGAGTGGGGTTGCCGATTAACAAAGAGGAGTGGTCTTCGGTGCGGTGCACATGAGCCACTCCTTTTTTTGTCGTTGCATTCAGGTGCATCAAGCAAGATGGATAAAGCAAGCTACAAACGTGAGTTAGACAAGGTGCTCAGCAGTCGGGTGAATGAGATCTTCGTCTTCGATGAGATCGATTCCACCAACGCGGAAGCGCTGCGCAGGCTGAAGACCAGTTATTCTGACACCCTGCTGCTGACGGCATCCTCCCAGACTGCCGGTAGGGGGCGCCTGGGACGCAAGTGGCACAGTCCGAAGGACGCCGGTCTATACCTGTCCCTGGTAAAGAACTTCCCACGGGAACTGGAAGGTTTGCAGGCATTAAGCCTGGTTACCGCGCTCTCGGTGCGTGAGTCCCTGCTATCCCTGGGTGCAGGCGAAATTCAACTCAAGTGGCCGAACGATTTGCTGGTGGGCAAGGCAAAGCTGGGCGGTATCTTGCTGGAAACGCGCCTGCAGAGAGAGTGTGTGGCTATCGTGTTTGGAATAGGGTTGAATCTGCTTCTCTCGGAAGACGCGAAATCAGAAATCGATCGTGAGGTTACCGACTTGCAGGCATTGCTGCCGGTGATGGTGGAACCGGTGATCCTGATTGCAAATATTGTGTCCAGATTGCTGGATAACATCGAGCTCTTCGAGCGCGAAGGATTCTCCCGTTTCCAATCCCAGTGGAACGCGGCGGACCGCTACCTTGAGCAGGATGTTGTGATACAGAGTGCGGAAAGAAAATTCATTGGTCGCTGTCTTGGTGTGGATGATAGTGGTGCCTTGATGTTGCGGACAGTCAGTGGTGTGGCCAGGGTTACTGGTGGTGAGATATTCCCCTCTCTTCGAAGTCTGGGAGATGGTTAAGCCCATGATACTGGAAGTGGACTTCGGCAATACCCGTATCAAGTGGCGGTTTATCGAGCCAGGGTCTGCAGCGGTGCAGGCAGGGCATGCCAGTTCCGTTTCCAGCACAGTTTCAGGTTTCCTCGCCGACTTGCAAGGTTTTCAAAAGCCGGAGCAGGTCAGGGTAGCGAGTGTCCGCAAGGGCGACTCGCTCACGGAGTTTAATGACTGGCTCAGGAATATCTGGGGCATAAGCCCTCGATTCGCAACGGTCACGCAGCATTGTGCAGGGGTCACGAATTCCTACGCCGAGGTGTCGCGCATGGGGGTCGATCGCTGGCTGGCGATGCTGAGTGCCTACAACAGGTCGCGTGGAGCATGTATCGTCGTGGACGGCGGTACAGCACTGACCATTGATGTGCTGGATGCGAACGGACAGCATATCGGCGGCTACATACTGCCAGGTCTGGCCCTGATGGCTGCGGCCCTTGAGGCAAATACGGGGATACGCTTGCGAAGTACAGATGACCAGGTGACGTGCAGACCCGGAAACAGCACCGAGCAGGCCGTCTATAATGGTGCTCTCGCTGCGGCGGTGGCCTTGATCGAGAAGACTCACTCCGCTATTGCCGCGGACATGCATCCGGTAGCAACGTACCTGAGCGGTGGTGATGCCCTGGAATTGCGTGCTTGTCTCGATGGCCTGGAGGAGGTGAACATCGTTCCCGACCTGGTTCTCGATGGCCTGGTGCTTGCTTGCCCGGAACCGACGGTGGAGTCCGGCGCTGTTGATACTGATAAGCTAGGGCACTGAGGCTGTGCGCTATATCGCGATCTTCCTGCTGTTGGCGAATGTCGGATACTTTGCCTGGAACTACAAGTACCCGCGGCCTCAGCTCATAGCCGAGGAGCCGCGGGCATTGCTCAATACTGGCCTGACACTGCTCAGTGAATATGAGGCCCAGGGGGATGAGTTGGACCTCGATTCAGTCCGGCAATGTTCCATTGTGAGCGGGTTTCTCGATCAGGCCCAGGCCCAGGCGTTTATGACAACAGCCAGGGACCGGAATCTGCTGGCCTACCTTGATGCAGAAGCCCCCCAGGCAGAATTTCGGCTCTACCTGCCACCAACACCGAGCAGGGATATTGCGGCCGCCATCCTCGATGACCTGAGTGAACGCCTGATGGGGGAGGATCTAGGGCTGGATGTCTACCTGATCACCCGCGGAGAGCTCGAAAATGCCATTGCCCTGGGCCTCTTTGGCAGCCGGGAACAGGCTGAGGCTGCACAAGATCAGGTGGCTGGGTTGGGATATGGGCCCCAGATAGAAGAAATTCCCCTCGGCGAAACCCGGATTCGGGTGTTCCTGAGGCCAGTGGAATCCGAGCGCATAATTGAGTCGGAATGGCTTGATTTATCAGCAGAAACAGAGGGCTTGACAAGGCTGGAAAATCTCTGTGAAGGCCTTGTACAAGCATCCCAATTCCAATAAAATGCCGCCCCTGAGTGAGAGAGCCAGGGATTTTGACCCTTGGGAGATCTTGTGGGAGGGGTTCCCGAGTGGCCAAAGGGATCAGACTGTAAATCTGACGCGCAAGCTTCGGTGGTTCGAATCCACCCCCCTCCACCATCTGAATCTGTTTGGAAATAGGGTCAGGTAAGTGGAAGCATGGCGAACTCGCTACAGTCACGCGGGTATAGTTCAGAGGTAGAACCCCAGCCTTCCAAGCTGGTTGCGCGGGTTCGATTCCCGCTACCCGCTCCATATCACTTAGATACCTGGAACGAAGCTTATAAGTAATGAGCTTATAAGCAGGAAGCCTGTGAGGCTTCACTGTTGAGCTGTAGGCCAGCTGAGTTTGGCTTTGATTGGGCCCAAAGGGCACTGATTGAAAAAATTAGCTCGCTTAGCTCAGGCGGTAGAGCACTTCATTGGTAATGAAGAGGTCCCCGGTTCGACTCCGGGAGTGAGCACCAGAATCCTGGTCAATCCGGATGCTGGTAGCAGCGAGAAAAAGACGAATATATCGAAGCGAAGCAATTTATTGCTTCTTTATAATATAGTAAGTAAACGGTAGATATTAATACGGTGACCGATCCCGCTCGGTTAACTCGTGAAATTCAACACTAGCAAGAAATAGGGGCTGTCCGGCATGGCGAAGGCAAAATTCGAAAGAAACAAGGTACACGTAAACGTAGGCACGATTGGTCACGTAGACCATGGCAAGACGACTTTGACAGCGGCGCTGACGAAGGTTTGCGCGGAAGCCTATGGTGGTGAGGCGCGTAACTTTGATCAGATTGACAATGCGCCGGAAGAGAGAGAGCGTGGTATTACCATCGCGACTTCCCACGTTGAGTACGATTCCCCGAACCGTCACTACGCACACGTAGACTGCCCGGGCCACGCCGACTATGTGAAGAACATGATTACCGGTGCGGCGCAGATGGACGGCGCGATCCTGGTATGTTCAGCGGCTGACGGCCCCATGCCACAGACTCGCGAGCACATCCTGCTGTCCCGTCAGGTAGGCGTACCTTACATTGTGGTCTTCATGAACAAGGCTGACATGGTGGACGATCCTGAACTGCTGGAACTGGTAGAGATGGAAATCCGCGAGCTGCTGGACCAGTACGAGTTCCCGGGTGACGACACCCCGATCATCGTAGGTTCTGCGCTGAAGGCGCTGGAAGGTGATACTTCCGATATTGGTGCCCCTTCTGTGATGAAGCTGGTTGAGACCCTGGACTCCTACATTCCCGAGCCAGAGCGCGATGTTGAGAAGCCGTTCCTGATGCCAATCGAGGACGTATTCTCGATCTCCGGTCGTGGTACTGTGGTAACCGGTCGTGTTGAGCGCGGCATCATCAAGGTTGGTGAAGAGATCCAGATCGTTGGTATCAAGGATACCCAGACTACTACCTGTACAGGTGTAGAGATGTTCCGCAAGCTGCTGGACGAAGGCCGTGCTGGTGAGAACGTGGGTGTTCTGCTGCGTGGTACGAAGCGTGAAGAAGTTGAGCGTGGGCAGGTACTGGCGAAGCCAGGCTCTATCACACCGCACACGAAGTTCGAGGCTGAGGTGTACATTCTGAGCAAGGACGAAGGCGGCCGTCATACTCCGTTCTTCAAGGGCTATCGTCCCCAGTTCTACTTCCGTACCACGGACGTGACTGGCAACGTAGAACTACCGGAAGGCACCGAGATGGTAATGCCTGGCGACAACATCAAGATGACTGTTGAACTGATCGCCCCGATTGCGATGGACGAAGGTCTGCGCTTTGCGATCCGTGAGGGTGGCCGCACAGTTGGAGCTGGTGTAGTAGCCAAGATCATCGAATAAGTCAAGACTTGATCGATTAAAGAGCCGAAACTCTCGGATTAGGGAGTTTCGGCTCAGTCGTCTCTACAGAAAGTGGGTAAATGACGGCGATCTGTAGGAAATATTGAGGGGTTTAGCATAGTTTCATCGAATTTGGTCGAAGCTGAATTCAAGGATGAAACTGAGAAAGATCGAGATGTCAGTGTAAGAAATTGCACTGCAGATTGGCGAGCGAGGGCGCTGAAGGCGAGGCGAAAGGAATTTTCGAAGCAGGAATTTACGGGTTGTAAATGATTGCTTCAAAAATTCTTTCAACGAAATTGTGGCTTCGATTGGAGCCGGTTCCTCGATTGAATACTAAGTTGTTGAGTGAGGCTCGGGCTTCGATCGGCAGAAATATCAGACACGTTCTGGACCTCTGCCGAACTAGTGAAAGACGCCGGAGACTTGCACTACACCGTAGGCCAGTAGCTCAATTGGCAGAGCAGCGGTCTCCAAAACCGCAGGTTGGGGGTTCGATTCCCTCCTGGCCTGCCATTTATGAGCAGGCATTGGATTAGAGCAGTACGAAAGAAATGGCAGAGAAGATAGAACGCGAAGCTGGCAAGCAGGACTGGATCAAGTGGTCAGTAGTGGCCGTGATCGTCGGTGGTGCTGTGTATGCCAATTCTTATTTTGCTGCAGAGTCATTGTTGTTCAGAACGATTGGCTTGCTTGTTGCGGCTGGTGTCGCTGGCTGGATCGCGGCGCAGACAGTGAAGGGCAGGGCGTTTGTAAATCTCTGCCTGGATGCTCGAGTTGAAATTCGAAAAGTCGTTTGGCCCAGCAGGCAGGAAACGACACAGACAACGATTGTTGTCTTGATAGTGATCTTTATCGTTGCGCTGATTCTGTGGCTGCTTGATTCGGCCCTGAATGGCGTAATTTCGTCTTTGATCACATAAAGGACTGAGATGGCTAAACGCTGGTATGTAGTTCACGCTTATTCGGGCTACGAGAAAAAAGTTATGCATGCACTGAAGGAGCGCATCGCTCTCTCAGGCATGGAAGATTATTTCGACGAAGTGCTCGTGCCCACTGAAGAAGTGCTGGAAATGCGCGCGGGACAGAAGCGCAAGAGCGAACGAAAATTCTTCCCAGGCTACGTTCTCGTCCACATGGACCTGAACGACGATACCTGGCACCTGGTTAAGGAAACTCCCAGGGTCATGGGGTTTATCGGCGGCACAGCAGAGAAGCCGGCTCCGATTACCGACAAGGAAGCCGCCAAGATCCTGCAGCGAATGGAGGCGAGTGAAGATACGCCAACTCATAAGATCGTCTATGAGCCTGGTGAAATGGTTCGTGTTATCGATGGACCTTTCAATGACTTCACAGGCACCGTCGAAGAAGTGAATTATGAAAAGAGCAGGCTGCGTGTTGCGGTTCTGATCTTTGGCAGATCTACACCGGTCGAGCTTGAGTTCGGCCAGGTAGAAAAGAGCTAGGGAGCCGCAAGGCTCCGTGGGACAGAATTCATTCTGTCCCCATAAGGTAGTTGGTTCGCAATATCCGGGAAATGGCAATTTCCCGAAACAAGCGGACCCCGCGGGACAGAATTTATCCTGTCCCCTGTGTAAGTGTCCTCGTCAAGAGGGCGAAATTCGATCCTCGAACATCTAGCCGTGTGAGAGGTGGTTAGGGGAGCTGATCCTGTCAGCGCCATCACCCAAGGAGAAATACAATGGCTAAGAAGGTATTAGCTTATATCAAGCTACAGGTTGGTGCAGGTGCAGCCAACCCGAGTCCACCTGTTGGTCCGGCTCTGGGTCAACATGGTGTTAACATCATGGAATTCTGTAAGGCTTTTAATGCCCAAACCCAGGGCGTTGAACAGGGCCTGCCCATTCCGGTTGTAATCACTGTCTACGCAGATCGTAGCTTCACGTTTATCACTAAAACCCCACCCGCTGCTGTTCTGCTGCGTAAAGCGGCTGGCATCAAGAAGGGAAGTGGTCGCCCCAATACCGAGAAGGTAGGCAAGGTGAATCGTGCTCAACTGGAAGAAATCGCGACCCAGAAAATGCCAGATCTGACTGCGGCCGATATGGACGCGGCGGTTCGCACATTGGCAGGTAGCGCGCGCAGCGCTGGGCTGGAAGTCGAGGGGGTAGAATAAGATGGCCAAACTATCCAAGAAGAAGAAATTGCTGAATGAGAAGCTTCAGGCGGGTAAAGCCTATTCAATCGATGAGGCGGTATCCTTGCTGAGCGAATTTGCTTCAGCGAAGTTCAAAGAGTCGATCGATGTGTCGGTTAACCTGGGTGTTGATCCTCGCAAATCTGATCAGGTAGTTCGTGGCAGCACGACTCTGCCAGCCGGTACCGGCAAAGATGTTCGTGTCGCAGTATTTGCCCAGGGCGCAAACGCCGAAAAGGCAAAGGCTGCTGGAGCCGAGCTGGTTGGTATGGACGATCTCGCCGAATCCATTCAGGGCGGCAACATGGACTTTGACGTGGTCATTGCTTCGCCCGACGCCATGCGTGTGGTTGGTAAGCTGGGCCAGGTTCTGGGTCCACGCGGACTCATGCCAAACCCCAAGGTTGGCACCGTGACACCAGATGTCGAGACTGCAGTGAAGAATGCCAAGGCAGGTCAGGTTCGCTATCGAACTGACAAGAACGGCATTATCCATGGCGGTATCGGAAAGATTGGCTTTGAGGGTTCTGCTATCAAGTCCAATCTGGAAGCCCTGTTGGCAGATCTGAAGAAGGCCAAGCCTGCTTCGTCCAAGGGAGTGTATATCAAGAAGATAGTGCTCTCATCGACCATGGGCCCCGGCGTTCTGATCGACCAGTCTTCACTGACTTTGTAATAACGAATTATTGCAAGCTCCCTTGAATGAGGGAGCTTGTGTCGCCTTTGTGGCAGCGATGCTTGGAAGGATTTAATTGCCGAGAGATATCTGGCACTGAATTCAAAAAATTAGAGCATCGGGCACAAAACGCCTTTGTGGCTCCGTATTACGGAACCATCAAAGACCGTAGGTGGGCACTTACGCAGTAGGTAAGCGCTCTTAATTTCCTACGCAGATGGTGAAAAGCCAATCCGGGTTCAATAGAACTGGATTCTTATCACCGAATAAACAGGCAGTAGCAATATTGCCTTAACCGTTGGGCAGGACTCGCTGGTTTTCGGCTTGTACTGATTGTATTGGCAGATTCTGTCCAAACTGAAGGAGTTAAAAAGTGGCTATTCGACTTGAAGACAAGCAACAAATAGTCTCGGAAGTCAATCAGGCTGCTAGTAGTGCTTTGTCTGCGGTGCTCGCCGATTATCGTGGCGTTACCGTGGAGGAGATGACTGCGCTTCGCAAGAGTGCTCGTGATAACAAGGTTTATCTGCGCGTAGTACGTAACACGCTTCTCAAGCGTGCCGTGGTAGATACCGAGTTTGAATGCATTCAGGAAGTGTTGGTTGGTCCAACCATTCTCGCACTCTCCCAGGAAGATCCAGGTGCCGCTGCACGCGTGCTGAAGGATTTCGCCAAAGAGAATGACGATTTTGAGATTAAAGCGCTTTCCATTGGTGGCAAGCTGATGGATGCGAACCAGATCGATGTGCTGGCTAAACTGCCAACACTGGATCAGGCTCGTTCCATACTGATGAGTGTCATGCTGGCACCAGTCACCAAACTTGCTCGTACGATGAACGAAGTGCCCTCGAAAGTTACTCGAGCGGTTGCTGCAGTTCGCGACCAGAAGCAGGAAGCAGCCTAATTCCTTTGATTTTTCGATTAAATATTTACTAAGTAGGAGATAAGACTCATGTCTCTATCAACAGAAGAAGTTTTAAACGCAATCGCCGAGATGTCAGTAATGGACGTAGTCCAGCTGGTTGAAGCGATGGAAGAAAAATTTGGCGTTTCTGCCGCTGCTGCCGTTGCTGCTGCTCCTGTAGCTGCAGCTGCTGGCGATGCAGCCGCTGCCGAAGAGAAGGACGAGTTCGATATCGTTCTGGCTTCAGCTGGCGACAAGAAAGTAAACGTCATTAAAGCAGTTCGTACTATCACCGGTCTTGGCCTTAAAGAAGCCAAGGAGCTGGTTGACGGCGCACCTTCCACTGTTAAGGAAGCTGCTCCTAAAGCTGAAGCCGAAGAAGCCAAGAAGGCTCTGGAAGAAGCTGGCGCAACTGTTGAGCTTAAGTAATAAGCGATTGCAGGTACTCACAGGCACATCGAATCCGGCGATCCCGGGTTCGATGTTCTGCTGTGTTTAAGATTTATTGCTTTGGCGCCGCTGCAAGAAGGCGCTGATTAGCAACAAGAAGCAGGCAAGACGTCGTCGCTCCCCTCAGAGCAGGGTCCTCAAAACAGGGTCCTGAAACAAGATAGAAGCGACGCACGAAACCAGAAGACAGTATTTATTGCTAGGAACAAACTCATGGCCTACTCCTATACAGAGAAAAAGCGCATTCGTAAGAATTTTGGCAAGCTGCCAAGCGCTATGGATATCCCTTACCTGTTGTCCATTCAGATCGATTCCTATCGACAATTCACCCAGCAGGGCACTCCTGCCGAGGAGCTTGTGGATCAGGGCCTGCACGCCGCATTCAAATCTGTATTTCCCATCGTAAGCTATTCGGGTAAAGCGGTTCTCGAGTATGTAAGCTACGAACTCGGCAAGCCTGCATTCGATGTCAAGGAATGTCAGTTACGAGGTTCAACTTACTCTGTTTCACTGCGGGTGAAGGTTCGGCTGATTCTTTACGATAAGGAATCCACCACGCAGACCATCAAGGACATCAAGGAGCAGGAAGTCTACATGGGTGAAATCCCGTTGATGACTGATTCCGGCACCTTCGTTATCAATGGCACAGAACGTGTCGTTGTTTCCCAGCTTCACCGCTCCCCGGGTGTGTTCTTCGACCATGATCGTGGCAAGACTCACAGTTCCGGCAAGCTGCTGTACTCCGCCAGGGTGATTCCCTACCGTGGTTCCTGGCTGGATTTTGAATTCGATCCCAAGGATCTCGTGTATGTGCGTATCGACCGTCGCAGGAAACTGCCTGCAACGGTATTGCTGCGTGCCCTGGGCTTTGGTTCCCAGGATATTCTGGAGATGTTCTACGAGAACAATACCTTCAAAATCAAGCAAGGCAAAGAGCCTGTTGTGGAATTGGAACTCGTACCTGCGCGCTTGCGTGGTGATGTGCTGAACTTCCCGATCAACGACAAGAAAGGCAAGGTTATCGTCGAGGAAGGTCGTCGAATTACTTCTCGTCACATTCGTCAGATGGAGCAGGCCAAGCTGGATTCCCTGGTGGTAACACATGACTTCCTGGTGGGTAATTCGCTGGCGGCTGATGTAATTGACAAGGAAACCGGCGAGGTGCTTTACCCCTGTAATGCCGAGATCACGGAAGATATGCTCAACACCTTCTACGAGAAGGGAATTGAGTCATTCCAGACTATCTATACTAACGATCTCGACTGTGGGCCATTCGTATCCGACACTCTGCGCATAGACAATACCACTTCCCAACTGGAAGCCATGGTTGAGATCTACCGCATGATGCGCCCCGGTGAGCCACCAACAAAGGAGTCAGCCGAAAATCTGTTCTCCAACCTGTTCTTCTCGCCAGAGCGCTACGACCTGTCTGCAGTCGGTCGCATGAAGTTCAACCGTCGCCTGGGTCGTCCCGAGTCTGAAGGCAACCCGGTACTCGATACTTCTGATATCGTAGACGTGCTGAAGACGCTGGTAGGCATTCGCAACGGCTTCGGATCCGTGGATGATATCGATCATCTGGGTAACCGCCGCATTCGTTCCGTGGGTGAGATGGCAGAGAACCAGTTCCGTGTAGGTCTGGTACGCGTTGAGCGTGCTGTTAAGGAGCGCCTCAGCATGGCGGACTCCGAAGGCCTCATGCCACAGGATATGATCAACGCCAAGCCGGTAGCTGCTGCCATCAAGGAATTCTTTGGTTCCAGTCAGCTGTCCCAGTTTATGGATCAGAACAACCCGCTGTCCGAGGTCACTCACAAGCGACGCGTTTCTGCTCTTGGGCCAGGTGGTCTGACCCGTGAGCGCGCAGGCTTCGAAGTGCGTGACGTACATCCAACTCACTACGGTCGGGTATGTCCTATCGAGACGCCGGAAGGTCCAAACATCGGTTTGATCAACTCCCTGGCAACCTATGCGCGCACCAACCACTACGGCTTCCTGGAAAGCCCCTATCGTAAGGTCGTCAACAACAAGGTGACCGATGAGATCGATTTCCTGTCCGCAATCGACGAGAGCGATTTCGTAATCGCCCAGGCTTCTGCGCCTCTCGACAAGAAGGGTGCATTCGTCGATGACCTGGTAACGGTTCGCTACAAGGGTGAGACAACACTCAAGCCGAAAGACGAAATTGATTACATGGACGTTGCTCCACAACAGATGGTGTCTGTTGCTGCAGCCCTGATTCCATTCCTGGAACACGACGATGCCAACCGTGCATTGATGGGTTCCAACATGCAGCGTCAGGCAGTGCCTACCCTGAAAACAGAGAAGCCCCTGGTCGGTACCGGCATGGAGCGCAACGTGGCACGCGATTCTGGCGTGTGTGTTGTCGCATTCCGCGGTGGTGTGATCGAAAGCGTCGATGCGGCCCGAATTATCGTCAAGGTTAACGACGAAGAGACGGATGCGGGCGAGGCCGGTGTGGATATCTACAACCTCACCAAGTACACCCGTTCCAACCAGAACACCTGCATCAGCCAGAAGCCGCTGGTTAAGGACGGTGATGTGGTGGAGCGTGGCGACATCCTGGCCGATGGTCCATCCATTGACATGGGTGAACTGGCATTGGGCCAGAACATGCGCATCGCGTTTATGCCCTGGAACGGTTACAACTTCGAGGATTCCATCCTCATTTCCGAGCGTGTGGTGAAGGAAGATCGATTCACCAGTATCCACATTCAGGAGCTGACCTGTGTCGCCCGTGACACCAAGCTGGGTTCAGAAGAAATTACCGCTGACATCCCCAACGTGGGAGAAGGCGCGCTGAGCAAGCTGGACGAGTCAGGCATCGTGTATATCGGTGCTGAAGTCGGCGCTGGCGATATTCTGGTGGGCAAGGTAACACCGAAGGGTGAAACCCAGCTTACTCCGGAAGAAAAGCTGCTGCGCGCGATCTTCGGTGAGAAAGCATCGGATGTGAAAGACACTTCATTGCGTGTTCCTACCAGTGTCAAGGGTACGGTAATCGATGTGCAGGTCTTCACCCGTGATGGTCTGGAGAAAGACCAGCGCGCCATCGAGATCGAAGAGATGCAACTGGCGCAGGTTCGCAAGGACATCAACGACGAATACCGAATCGTTGAGGATGCCACTTATGAGCGTCTGGAAAAAGCGCTCGTGGGCAAGGTTGTGGCAGGCGGTCCGAAGCTGAAGAAAGGCCAGAAAGTCACCAAGGACTACCTCAGCGGCCTGCCGCGCGAAGACTGGTTCAAGCTGCGTATGTCAAACGAAGCCATGAATAACCAGCTGGAGCGTGCCGAGGAACAACTCAAGGAACGCCGTGTTGATCTGGATGAGCGCTTCGAAGACAAGAAGAAGAAGCTCACCCAGGGCGACGATCTGGCTCCAGGTGTACTGAAGATCGTCAAGGTTTACCTGGCGATCAAGCGCACCATCCAGCCAGGTGACAAGATGGCAGGACGTCACGGTAACAAGGGTGTTATCTCCGTAGTAATGCCAGAAGAAGATATGCCTTACGACGAGCACGGTGTGCCAGTTGATATCGTGTTGAATCCGCTGGGCGTGCCTTCGCGAATGAACGTGGGTCAGATCCTGGAGACGCATCTGGGTGCCGCTGCCAAGGGGCTCGGTGAGAAGATTGGCAAGGCACTCGATGCCCAGACCAAGGTCACTGAGATGCGCAAGCTGATCACTGATGTCTACAACTCAATCGGTGAGCGTACGGAAGACATCAAGTCTTTCTCCGAAGTGGAGCTGTACGAGTTGGCGAACAACCTGCGCGGTGGTGTGCCGATGGCAACACCAGTGTTCGACGGCGCCGCAGAAAAAGAAATCAAGCAGATGCTGGAGCTGGCTGACATGGATGAAAGTGGTCAGGTCACTCTGTTCGATGGGCGCACCGGCGAAGCTTTCGACCAGAAGGTTACAGTGGGCATCATGTACATGCTCAAGTTGAACCATCTGGTAGATGACAAGATGCACGCTCGTTCAACTGGTTCTTATAGCCTTGTTACCCAGCAACCGCTCGGAGGTAAGGCGCAGTTTGGTGGTCAGCGATTCGGTGAGATGGAAGTGTGGGCGCTGGAAGCTTATGGCGCGGCTTACACTCTGCAGGAAATGCTCACTGTGAAGTCCGATGACGTGGCTGGACGCACCAAGATGTACAAGAACATCGTTGATGGTGATCACCGAATGGAGCCGGCCATGCCGGAATCATTCAACGTACTGGTTAAGGAAATCCGATCTCTCGGGATTGATATGGAACTGGATGTCAGCGAATAAGCTGGCAATCCAGTTATCAGTACGAAAAGCACCAGTTAACAACGAAATTTGATTATCGAAGCCTGATTGCCCAGGGGCGATCAGCGGAGGAAATAGAATGAAAGACCTACTAGGTTTATTGAAATCTCAGTCACAGTCAGACGAGTTCGATTCTATTCGTATCGGTCTGGCATCGCCCGAGATGATCAGGGCGTGGTCTTTTGGTGAGGTGAAGAAGCCTGAAACCATTAACTACAGGACATTCAAGCCCGAGAGAGACGGGTTGTTCTGTGCCAAGATATTTGGTCCGGTAAAAGACTACGAGTGTCTGTGCGGCAAGTACAAGCGCCTCAAGCATCGCGGTGTTATCTGCGAGAAGTGTGGCGTGGAAGTGGCGCTGTCCAAGGTTCGACGTGAGCGTATGGGTCACATCGAGCTGGCCAGCCCGGTTGCCCACATCTGGTTCCTGAAATCCCTGCCTTCCCGAATCGGCCTGCTGCTTGATATGACCCTGCGTGATATCGAGCGCATCCTGTATTTCGAATCCTTCGTGGTAACCGATCCGGGTATGACTACCCTGGAGCGCGGACAACTGCTGACAGATGAGCAGTACTACGAAGCCATGGAAGAGTTCAGCGATGAATTCGAAGCCAAGATGGGTGCCGAAGCCGTACAGGAATTGATGAACGACATGGACGTGGAGGCGGAAGCCACACGCCTGCGTGAAGAGATTCCACAGACCAATTCCGAGACCAAGCTGAAGAAGCTGTCCAAGCGCCTGAAGCTGCTGGAAGCCTTCGTCGACTCTGGCAACAAGCCCGAGTGGATGGTGATGAATGTATTGCCAGTACTGCCACCGGATTTGCGTCCGCTGGTACCTCTGGATGGCGGCCGTTTCGCGACCTCCGACCTGAATGATCTGTATCGCCGGGTTATCAACCGAAACAATCGTCTCAAGCGACTGCTGGATCTTAATGCGCCGGACATCATCGTGCGCAACGAGAAGCGCATGCTGCAGGAAGCGGTAGACGCCTTGTTGGATAACGGCCGTCGCGGCCGTGCCATCACCGGCTCCAACAAGCGTCCACTCAAGTCCCTGGCTGACATGATCAAGGGTAAGCAGGGTCGTTTCCGTCAGAACTTGCTCGGTAAGCGTGTGGACTACTCCGGTCGTTCCGTAATCGTGGTAGGTCCGACCCTGAAGCTGCATCAATGTGGTCTGCCGAAGAAGATGGCGCTGGAACTTTTCAAGCCATTCATCTTCGGCAAGCTGGAGCGTCGTGGCCTGGCTACAACGATCAAGGCCGCCAAGAAAATGGTGGAGCGGGAAACAGCCGAGGTCTGGGATATCCTGGCCGAAGTAATTCGCGAGCATCCAGTGCTGCTGAACCGTGCTCCTACACTGCACCGTCTTGGTATCCAGGCATTCGAGCCGGTATTGATTGAAGGTAAAGCGATCCAACTGCACCCCCTGGTGTGTGCCGCCTATAACGCGGACTTCGACGGCGACCAGATGGCGGTACACGTACCCCTGACTCTGGAAGCCCAGCTGGAAGCCCGTACCCTGATGATGTCTACCAACAACATCCTGGCTCCGGCAAACGGTGAGCCTATCATCGTGCCTTCCCAGGACGTGGTACTGGGTCTGTATTACATGACTCGCGAGCGTGTTAACGCCAAGGGCGAGGGCATGATATTCGCGAATGCGAAGGAAGTGCTGCGCGCTTATGAGTCAGGCAATGCCCACCTGCAGGCACGCATCAAGGTTCGTATTACCGACTGCGCGTTGAATGAAGCCGGTGAGAAGGAATACAACACGAGCATCGTGGATACCACGGTGGGTCGAGTATTGCTGTTCGATATCGTTCCTGAAGGTCTGCCATTCTCCATGGTGAACCAGAAGATGTCGAAGAAGCCAATCTCCGCGATCCTCAATGCCTGTTACCGTAATGTTGGTCTGAAAGAGACAGTTATCTTTGCCGACCAATTGATGTACACCGGATACAAGTATTCCACTCGTTCCGGCTCATCCATCGGTGTAAACGACTTCGCTATTCCTGCAGAGAAGGCCAAGATCATCGATCAAGCCAACTCCGAAGTGGCGGAAATCGAGTCCCAGTTTGCCTCCGGTCTGGTAACCCAGGGTGAGAAGTACAACAAAGTGATCGATATCTGGTCCCGTGCCAATGACATCGTGGCCAAGTCAATGATGGAAGGGCTGTCAACTGAACCAGTAATCAACAAGGAAGGTAAGGAAGAGCTGCAGGAATCATTTAACTCGGTTTACGTGTATGCCGATTCCGGCGCTCGAGGCTCCCCCGCACAGATTCGTCAGCTCGCTGGTATGCGTGGTCTGATGGCGCGTCCGGATGGCTCTATCATCGAGACGCCTATTACCGCGAACTTCCGTGAGGGTCTGAACGTATCCCAATACTTCACCTCGACTCACGGTGCCCGTAAGGGTCTCGCCGATACTGCGTTGAAGACGGCAAACTCCGGTTACCTGACACGCAGACTGGTAGACATTTCCCAGGATCTGGTCATCACTGAAGATGATTGTGGTACCAAGGAAGGTCTGCACATGTCGCCGATCATCGAGGGTGGTGACATCATTGCGCCTCTGGGTGACCGTGTGTTGGGTCGTGTCCTGGCGGCGGATGTACTGCACGATGAAACCGGCGAATTGATTGCCGAAGCTGGCGCACTGATTAGCGAGCGCTTGGTTGAGAAACTGGAAACCCAGGGTGTCGACCAGGTATATGTTCGCTCTCCAATTACCTGTGAAACCCGCTTCGGTATCTGCAGTCAGTGCTATGGTCGTGACCTGGCCCGAGGCCATCTGGCCAACGTCGGTGAGGCCGTGGGCGTTATTGCCGCTCAGTCTATCGGTGAGCCCGGTACACAGCTGACGATGCGTACCTTCCACATCGGTGGTGCGGCATCCCGTGCTACAGCCACTGACAGCGTACAGGTCAAGAACACCGGTACTATTCACCTGAACAACATGAAGACTGTTGAGAACGTGAAAGGTGAACTGGTTGTTGTGTCCCGTTCCGGTGAGTTGATCGTGAACGACACCAATGGCCGTGAGAAGGAACTGTACAAGCTTCCCTATGGTGCAACGATTGTTGTCGGTTCCAAGAAAGAGGTTGAAGCCGGTCAGCTGGTTGCAACCTGGGATCCACACACTCACCCAATCGTTTCTGAAGTGGCTGGTAAGGTTGCCTTCGAAGCGATGGAAGAGGGTATTACTGTACGTGAACAGACGGATGAGATTACCGGTCTCACTACCTGGTCTGTCATCGATCCCGCAGAACGGTCTTCTGCGGCGAAAGAATTGCGTCCTGCTATCCGGGTTCTGGACGGCAAGGGTAAGGATGTGTGTCTGCCCGGTACAACCGTGCCTGCTCACTACTTCCTGCCAGCCAACGCGATCATCAGCTTGAAGGACGGTGCCGACCTCAACATCGGTGACGTAATCGCACGTATCCCACAGGAAGGTTCGAAGACTCGTGACATCACGGGTGGTTTGCCTCGTGTTGCCGACCTGTTCGAGGCCCGTAAGCCGAAAGAACCAGCCATTCTTGCCGAGATCTCTGGTACTGTCAGCTTCGGTAAGGAAACAAAGGGCAAGCGACGTCTGGTTATCACACCGAAGGATGGTGTAAACCCACTCGATGGTTCCGATCATTACGAAACCCTGATTCCGAAGTGGCGCACCATGACCGTATTCGAGGGTGAGTATATTGAAAAAGGTGAGGTGGTTTCTGAAGGACCTCCTGCTCCTCACGACATTCTGCGCCTGAAGGGTGTGGAAGCGCTGGCCCAGTACATCGTGAACGAGGTTCAGGATGTGTACCGATTGCAGGGTGTGCGAATCAACGACAAGCACATCGAGGTGATCGTTCGCCAGATGCTGCGTAAGGTTGAGATCACCGATCCGGGTGATTCCAACCTGATCAAGGGTGAGCAACTGACTTACACCCAGATCCTGGAAGTCAACGACGAGCTGGAAAAGGAAGACAAGCAACTCGCTCGCTTCGATCGCATGTTGCTGGGTATCACCAAGGCTTCCCTGGCGACCGAGTCATTTATCTCGGCGGCGTCGTTCCAGGAGACCACCCGTGTACTCACAGAAGCGGCGGTTACCGGCAAGCGCGACTTCCTGCGCGGGCTGAAGGAAAACGTGGTCGTGGGTCGTCTGATTCCTGCCGGAACTGGCCTGGCCTACCACGAAAACCGTAAGAAGATGGCGGCCGAGCACTCCGATAGTGAGGGTGTCAGTGCCAGCGACGTGGAAGCGGCGCTGAGTGAGGCCCTGGCCGAGTCAGCGGCGGAAGCCAGCGAGAAATCGGCTGCGCAGGCCGAGGAGTAAAGCTGAATTAGCCTGAGATGCCCGGTTTTCGGGCATCTCAGGCTCCAAATTCAGATTTGAGACGGTTGACTCCGGGAGTCGAGATCATTAAACTCTCGCCTCCTTTGTCGACCGGTCGGCTTTTGGTGGATTTCGAGAGACGGAATCTTCATGCAAAAACTGATTTTTACTGGATTCGGCGGAAATTTTGGACTGGCGATCGTCTGGTTCGATTAAGTCGAAGGTTAACGAAGAAGATATAGGATTACTGAAACTGACATGGCAACAATTAACCAGCTAGTTCGCAAGCCCCGCAAGAGCAAGGTCGTCAAGAGTGACGTGCCTGCCCTGCAGCGCTCGCCCCAGAAGCGCGGCGTTTGTACTCGTGTGTACACCACTACACCAAAGAAGCCGAATTCTGCTCTGCGCAAGGTATGTCGTGTGCGTCTGGTTAATGGCTACGAAGTAACCTCCTATATCGGTGGCGAAGGCCACAACCTGCAGGAGCACTCCGTGGTCCTGATACGCGGTGGCCGTGTAAAGGATTTGCCAGGTGTGCGCTATCACACCGTTCGCGGCAGCCTGGATACCTCTGGCGTTGCCGATCGCAAGCAGCGTCGCTCCAAGTACGGCGCCAAGCGTCCTAAGTAAGAATTTAAGATGGGTGTGTGAAATAGGGACAGATTTATTTTTCCCAAAAATAAATCTGGCCCTATTTCACACACCCATCTACAAGAGCCAACTACAAGCGTAAGGATTGCGCGACTCGACACGGCTCTCTAAACAATGTGTCGGGATTTGAGTAAGGCCGGGTACACAGTCTCAACGCAGACTCGCTGCGGATCCCGGGAAAACCTGAATTAACATAGAGGTCTACTATGCCTAGAAGAAGAGTTGTGGCAAAGCGTGAAGTTTTGCCTGATCCAAAATTCGGATCCAAAATCCTCGCGAAGTTCATGAACCACGTCATGGTCGACGGCAAGAAGTCTGTTGCCGAGAAGATTGTGTACGGTGCCCTGGATATCGTTGCCGAGAAGAGTAGTTCCGATCCCCTCGAAACTTTTGAGAAAGCCCTGGATGCAATCGCGCCTATGGTCGAGGTCAAGTCTCGCCGTGTAGGTGGTGCTACTTACCAGGTTCCGGTGGAGGTTCGCGCCGAGCGTCGTAATGCCCTGGCAATGCGCTGGCTGGTAGAACATTCCCGTGCCCGTGGTGAGAAATCCATGGTTCTGCGTCTCGCAGGCGAAATTGTAGATGCCGCAGAAGGTCGCGGTAGCGCTGTAAGAAAACGTGAAGATGTGCACCGTATGGCTGAAGCCAACCGCGCCTTCTCACACTATCGTTTCTAATTGATTAAATTTTATTGAGGGTAAAGCTGTGGCTAGAAAACACCCCCTGAGCCGTTATCGCAATATTGGTATTGCCGCGCACGTGGATGCGGGCAAGACAACCACGACCGAACGTGTACTGTTTTACACCGGTGTTTCTCACAAGATTGGTGAGGTGCATGACGGTGCGGCTGTTATGGACTGGATGGAGCAAGAGCAGGAACGTGGTATCACCATTACCTCCGCGGCTACTACCTGTTTCTGGAATGGAATGAACAACCAGTACGATGAGCATCGCATCAACATCATCGACACACCGGGACACGTGGACTTCACGATTGAGGTAGAGCGTTCACTGCGTGTTCTGGACGGCGCAGTGGTGGTGCTGTGTGCTTCATCTGGTGTGCAGCCACAGACTGAAACTGTATGGCGTCAGGCCAACCGCTATGAAGTACCCCGCATGGTATTCGTGAACAAGATGGACCGTGCCGGCGCTGACTTCCTGAAAGTCGTGAAGCAGATGAAAGATCGTCTGGGAGCGAAAGCTGTTCCTCTGCAACTGGCCATTGGTGCAGAAGACGAGTTCAAGGGTGTAATCGACCTGGTGAAGATGAAATCAATTATCTGGAACGAAGCAGACCAGGGCACCACGTTCGAATACCAGGACATTCCTGCCGATATGCAGGCTGAATGTGAAAAGTGGCACGAAGAGATGGTGGAAAGTGCTGCCGAAGCCAACGAAGAGCTGATGGAGAAATACCTGGAAGAGGGTGAACTCTCCGAAAAAGATATCATGAAGGGTATCCGTATACGCACCCTGGCCAACGAGATCGTTCCGGTGTTGTGTGGCTCTGCGTTCAAGAACAAGGGTGTGCAGGCTGTGCTGGATGCAGTAGTTGACTACATGCCGTCCCCAACCGAAGTTAAGGCGATCGAAGGCGTCAACGAAGCTGGCGAACCAATCACCTGCGAAGTGAAGGACGATGCGCCATTCGCATCCCTGGCTTTCAAGATTGCTACCGACCCCTACGTGGGTACCCTGACTTTCTTCCGTGTCTATTCAGGCACCCTGAACTCAGGTGACTCCGTGTACAACCCGCTTAAGCACAAGAAAGAGCGTGTTGGTCGAATGGTACAGATGCATGCCAACTCCCGCGAAGAGATCAAGGAAGTACTGGCTGGCGACATTGCGGCCGCGATTGGTCTGAAGGACGTCACTACAGGTGAGACCCTGTGTAGTCCTGACCATATCGTGACCCTGGAGAAGATGGACTTCCCGGATCCGGTAATCTCGGTTGCAGTTGAACCCAAATCCAAGGCCGACCAGGAAAAAATGGGTATCGCACTGGGCAAACTGGCCCAGGAAGATCCTTCTTTCCGCGTTGCAACCGACGAAGAGTCAGGTCAGACAATTATCTCCGGTATGGGTGAGCTTCACCTGGACGTACTGGTCGATCGTATGCGCCGTGAATTCTCTGTCGAGGCCAACATCGGTAAGCCGCAGGTTGCCTATCGTGAGACTATCCGCAAGGCGGTTGAGGTCGAAGGCAAACATGTCAAGCAGTCCGGTGGTCGTGGTCAGTACGGTCACGTGTGGCTGCGTCTTGAGCCTGTTGATCCCGATGACGAGTACGAATTTGTAAACGCGATCGTGGGTGGTGTGGTTCCCAAGGAATACATCCCTGCAGTGGACAAGGGCGTCCAGGAGCAAATGAAGAATGGCTGTCTGGCGGGTTACCCTCTGCTGGCCATGAAGGTCACCCTGTATGATGGCTCCTTCCACGATGTGGACTCCAGTGAGATGGCGTTCAAGATCGCCGGCTCCATGGCGCTCAAGAAGGGTGCCCTGCTGGCTGATCCAGCCCTGCTTGAACCAGTGATGGCTGTGGAGGTTGTTACTCCAGAGGATTATATGGGTGACGTGATGGGCGATCTCAATCGTCGTCGTGGCATGGTTGGCGGTATGGAAGACTCACCAAGCGGCAAGATTATTACTGCCGAGGTACCGCTGTCCGAAATGTTTGGTTACGCCACTGATTTGCGTTCCGCAACCCAGGGTCGTGCAACCTACACCATGGAATTCAAGAAGTACGCGGAAGTGCCTGCGAATATCGCCGAAGGCATCATCAGTTCTGCTGCGTAAATCGTAAAACTTTTAAAGATTAAGTTAAGAGGAGAAATATTGTGGCGAAGGCAAAATTCGAAAGAAACAAGGTACACGTAAACGTAGGCACGATTGGTCACGTAGACCATG
>JAQCBT010000048.1 GCA_027621405.1 Pseudomonadota bacterium
CCGCTTTAGCGGGCTTTTTTGTATGGCTCATCCTGCCGCTTCCACGTGCCCGTTCGAAAGGCGCGAAAGCGCCGCAGACGTCGAGCAGAGCGAGACGCCCCGCAGGGGTGAGGAATTTGCGCCCACGCAAATTCCGAATCAATCGTGCCGGGTGCGCCATACAAAAAAGCCCGCTTTAGCGGGCTTTTTTGTATGGCTCATCCTGCCGCTTCCACGTGCCCGTTCGAAAGGCGCGGGCCGGAATCGCTCACGGCGATTCCCGGCACGCCTACATCCCTGTAGGCGAGCGCCGCATGCCGAAACCGCTCCCGGCGGTTTCCGGCAGACCTACATCCCTGTAGGCCACAGTCGAGCAGAGCGAGACGCCCCGCAGGGGTGAGGAATTTGCGCTCACCTAAATTCCGAATCAATCGTGCCTTGCACCGAACCTAAAAAAAGCCCGCTTTAGCGGGCTTTTTTGTATGGCTCATCCTGCCGCTTTCACGTGCCCGTTCGAAAGGCGCGGGCCGGAATCGCTCCCGGCGATTCCCGGCACGCCAACACCCCTGTAGGTGAGCGCAGACAATCAATTCCCGTTCCACCCAAAGCCCACCTGCCTTGCATTTCCCCAGCAATTCCTCTCCAATAACCACAGGAGGTCCACACCATGACATCAATAGCGCGCAACCTGCTCCTGCTGGCACTTTCTCTCACCAGCCTGGCAAGCCAGGCCAATCAAGGCACCATCGCCTTCGTCGGTGCCACCTTGATCGATGGTACCGATGCTGATCCCTTGCCCAATGCCGTGCTGGTGATCACCGATGGCCGGGTACGGGCAGTAGGCCCCCGGGATGCGGTAACCATACCCGCGGGTGCCGACGTGGTGGATGTGAGCGGTAAGTACCTCATGCCCGGGCTCATTAACGCGCACGGTCATGTCGGTGCGACGGTTGGCCTCGATGCCAACGGCGAATACAGCCGGGAGAATTTATTACGCCAGCTGAGCCTGTATGCGCGTTATGGCATCACCACCGTATTCAGTCTCGGTGGCGACGAGGATGCGGGTTTTCAATTGCGTAACGAGCAATACAATCCCGATCTTGATCGAGCGCGACTGTATGTTGCCGGAACAGTGGTGAGTGGAAACGATGAAAGCACGATCAGGCAGGAAGTGAACAGGAACGCCGATCTCGGTGCTGACTTCATCAAGACCCGTATCGATGACAATCTCGGTGCCACGCAGAAATTACCGAAGCCGCTGTTCGATGCACTGGTGGACCAGGCGCATATTCGCCGACTGCCGGTCGCCGTGCACCTGTTCTACCTGGAAGACGCCAAGTACATGCTGGATGCAGGGGCCGACCTGATCGCCCATAGCATCCGTGATCTGCCGGTGGATGACGAATTTGTCGCCAAGGTTCGGGAACAGGGGGTTTGCTACATACCGACCCTTACCAGGGAGGTCTCAACCTTCGTCTACGAAGACGTCCCGGATTTCTTTGCCGATCCCTATTTCCTCAAGGAAGCAGATGCCGATGTACTTGCCGAATTGCAAACTCCGGAGCGCATGAGTCGAAGGGCCAGTAGCCGTTCGGCGCAGCTCTACAAGCAGGGTCTCGAGGTTGCGCTTGGGAACGTGGCCAGTCTGCATGCAGCGGATGTGCCGATCGCCATGGGAACGGACACCGGTCCACCGGCGCGATTCCAGGGTTATTTCGAACACCTGGAGCTGCAGCTGATGGTTGAGGCAGGCATGTCACCTCTGGATGCATTGCGCTCGGCGACGGGTGTGGCGGCCCAATGCATGGGAATGAGCGATATTGGAACCCTGGAGCCGGGCAACTGGGCAGATTTCAATGTTCTGGGGAGCAATCCTGCATCCGATATCCTGAATACCAAGACCATAGAACAGGTGTATATCGCGGGTAACCGGGTTCCCGACTAGCAACCATCGCGTAGCTGATTATTCAGCATCGAGAAGTTCCAGGGCTGCATTGAGCAAGACATTGCAGCCTTTCTCGACATCATGCCTATGGCTCCATTCATCGGGAGCATGGCTGATGCCGCCGACACTGGGTATGAACAGCAAGCCCGTAGGCGTGATATCGGTGAAGAACTGAGAGTCATGTCCGGCGCCTCTGGGTATGGTGATGGTCTTGTAGCTCATCAGTTTGGAGTACTGCACAATGAGTTCGATCATGTCGACGGAGCAGGGCTTGGGTTCCAGTCAAATTAGCTGTTCGTTTTCGAACATGAGTTTGTGCCGAGTAGAGTTGTGCGGTGAGCGGGCCTGTGCAGCAAGTATTGCTACGATCCATTAGGGTCTCGCGCAGAGCCAAATAGAATGCAGGTCACATCCTATTGCTTCATCCGACATTCATGTAGTTCTGCTAGAGCTGGGTTAGTGTCCAAATACTTCAGGATTTCCTGGTAGCAACCCACAGCCAGCTCACATCATTCTCAGGGCGGTACCAGCGCACGATGCGTTCGCACTGTAGCCCGGCGTCAGCGATCAGGTCGTAAGCCTGTCCCCTGGAATACCCTATGGCCCATTCAGTCTCGGGAACACCGTCATTGAGGTTTTCATTCACCTCCGAGATCAGGTTGAACACGGCAATCCCACCCGGACGCAGTTTATCTGCCACTTGCCCTAACAGTTTATGGGCAAACTCTCGGGGTATGTGCTGAAAAACTGTGAAGATATAGGCCACATCAACTGAAGCAGGATTGATGTCAGCGGGTAGATCGTCTGCATCGTTGACGTAGAAGTCGACATTGTCTGCCTTGATGAGCCGTCGAGCTAATTCAATCACCGAGCCGGAAATATCGGTTGCGATTACCTGGTTATAGCGTTCGCAAAGCCATGCTACCGATCTGCCAAAGCCACACCCCAGATCCAGTGCGGTGCCGGATTCGGGCAGCCTGAACATCTTGTAGAGCCACTCGGCTTCGGTGCGTTTCACGGCACGTTCCAGCGATTCGGAGTAGGGGGCCGGCATTTCGATATCGTCCCTGCTGAAATCAAGATCCAGTATGGCTGCATCCAGCGCCCTGTCCTCAGCGGTCAACTCCTGCCCGAAGTAATCCCGGTAGTGAGGATGCTGGTTGAAATAGCCCGCGTCCTGCATCTGATCCCACATGGCTTTGAAACCGGCCTGGTCCATTGGCTGGCTCATGGGCAGGGATTCTCGCCTGCGACGGGAGTGGCGCCGGAGGGCAGGAATCGGCAGGGGTCTGCCTGTTCCAGGGTGACCCGGGCGCCGATTCGAATCAGGCTCGTGACACTGGGCGCCTGAAAAAACTGATAGCCTTCCCGTGATGTCATCCAGGCCGAGGGACCGCCGACGAACTTGCTCGCATTTTCGGTTTCCGATTTGATACGACTTACAATCTGTTCGTATTGTGGGTCACCCTGGCGCTGGCCGGTAAAACTACCCAGATCGCCGCTGGCTATGAAAATGGCATCGACGCCATCGACAGTGGCGATTTCATCGGCTACTGCAGCACCTTCCGGTGTCTCTATCATGGCCACTATCATCAGGTTGTCGTTCCAGGTCTGGCGATAGTCGCTGCCCCACAGGCGCCCGTATTGACCACCGCCCTGGCTGCGTCGACCCAGTGGGGGATATTTCGCAAACCGCACGGCGTTTTCCACTTTCTCGGGCGAATCTACCATGGGGACTATGATGCCGAGTGCGCCAATATCTGCCGCTTTCTGGATATCTCCCTCGGTCGCGTCCGGTACACGAATGAAAGGTACTGCAGGGGCATCGCGGCAGGCCCAGATCATGCGGGCCACATCAGTGTAATTGAGTGGGCTGTGCTGCATCTCGATCCAGATGAAATCAAATCCTGCATTGGCCATAGCGCAATAGACGTCCGGGTCGGATGTGTCGACAGTTCCTCCGAGAACCTGGCCGCCGGACATGAGCTTGGTCTTTACGGTGTTGTACATGCGGACATCCTGAGCGTAGGCGGAGCATGCGAGCAGCAGTAGGGGAAATAGAAGTATCCTGCTTGTTATTTTCATTATCAGATCTCCATGATTTCTTGTCGGGTCTGGCCAGGGCCAGGTAGGTAATCTCTGTTCGCAGCATAACCAGTAAATCGAGCTAACAAAAGTATTTGCTTTGGCAGGAGTGGAGCATGATAGCCTTGCCATTGGCGCTTCAATAAAGCTGGGGTTCGCGGTGTCTGCGGAGGACCCAAACCAGTGTGCGCTACGTGTAGATAAGAATATTTTATGGAGCGAAGTGTGGCCATGCCAGATTCAGAGACCTGCCCGTTGCCAGGAGTTGAGTTCAAGACTCTTCAAGCCAATGGCATTCATATGCGTATCGCCATGGCTGGTGACGAGAATCGTGATGCTCCCCTGTGTCTGTTGGCGCACGGCTGGCCTGAATCATGGTACAACTGGCGCCACCAGATACCCTTTCTTGTCGATCAAGGCTATCGGGTAGCTGTACCCGATATGCGTGGATATGGCGAGACCGAGGCCCCCGCAGCAGTGGAAGCCTATGACATCCGAAGCTTGAGTGATGACATGGTTGGCATCCTCGACGCCCTCGGTGAAAAACAGGCCATCATGATTGGTCACGACTGGGGTGCCATTGTTGCCTGGCATGCGGTGTTATTTCATCCGCAGCGATTCAGCGCACTTGTGGCCATGAGTGTGCCCTATGCTGGAAGGCCTTCAGAATCACTTTATGAGAATTATCACAAGCGCTTCGGTGAAAATTTCTTCTACATGCTGTATCACAATGCGCCAGGGGGAATTGCGGAGAAAGAATACGATGCAGATCCCCATGGCATCATTAGTCGTCTCTATCTCTCTCCAGACTCTCCTCGAGAGGATCCCGTTATTACCGACAAGCATCAATCAGCCGGTGGCTGGATTGGTCGACTCGGTGCAGCGAAAGGACTACCGCCATGGTTAGCCAAGGAAGATCTGGCCTACGTGGTGAGGCAGTTTGCCAGTTCTGGATTCAGGGGCGGGGTCAACTACTATCGAAACCTGCATAGAAATTGGGAAATCACGGCGGAACTCGATCCTGTGGTACGAGTTCCGACACTCTTTATCGCGGGTGAGAAGGACATGGTTATCAATGGGGCGGGCAGGGAGCAACTGGCTGCTGCCATTGGGCGGGTAGTACCTGACCTGCGTG
>JAQCBT010000049.1 GCA_027621405.1 Pseudomonadota bacterium
ACGAAAGACTGATTTCAGAGACCCTGAAACTGACCGCCGGGCTTCGCTACCAGCTCATCAGCTACGATTACGATAACAGGATGATCAGCGGTCGAACCCGCGAGGATGGCACACCCTGTGGCTTTGGTGGCTGCCGCTTCAGCCGGCCGGGAGATCGACAGGACAGCTTCCGTAACTGGTCACCCCGACTGGGACTGGTCTGGGACTGGCAGGAGCACCACCAGGTCTTTGCCAGCCTGACGCGGGGCTATCGTGCACCTCAGGCAACCGAACTGTACCGTCTGCAGAACACCCAGCAGGTGGCACGGATTGACCCGGTGAAACTCACCGCATTCGAGCTGGGCTTCAGAGGCCAGACTGAAAAGTCCGATTACACCCTGAGCCTGTTTGCGATGAACAAGGACAACTTTATCTTTCGTGATACCAATCGCCTGAACGTGGATAACGGCAGAACCTCGCACCGGGGGCTGGAGCTGGAGTATCGCTACCAGTTCAATGCAGCCTGGTCAGCCGCACTGGCGATGACGCTGGCAAGGCACCGGTACGAAAATAATCCGCTGCTGTCCCGCAGCCCTCTGGACGGTAACGACATTGATACCGCACCGGAGACACTGGGTTCCGCGCGCATCGGATGGCGACCAGCCTCATCCCTCTCGCTGGAACTTGAATGGGTTCACGTGGGTCGCTACTACGAGGACCCCGAGAACCAGCATCCCTATGACGGCCACGATCTCCTGAATTTTCGAGGCCGATGGCAGATGCACCCCGGTATGATTGCCCAGTTCCGAATCATGAACCTGACCGACCAGGACTATGCGGAGCGCGCTGATTTCGCCTTTGGCAATGATCGTTATTTCGTGGGAACACCCAGGGCGGTATTCCTGGGCCTGGAGGTCACATTTTGAACCGCTGGTTCACAAAATCCGGTGCGCTGCTTTACTGCTGCCTGTGGTTGCTGCTCTGCGCTACGGTTCCTGCCCAGAGCGAGACCCCCGCCAGCGGCAGACAGGACAACCGGGTACTGGCCCATGTCGATGTTGAAACGACCGGTCTGACACCCGGCTACCATGAAATGATCGATATCGGCATGATCATCACCGATCCGGACGGCGTTGAGATTGACCGGCTTTTTCTCCGTATCATGCCTGACCATCCCGAACGTCTTGATCCGGGTGCCGCCCGGGTTAATGGTTTCTCCGTCGCACGCTGGGAACAGCTGGACCATGTTTCCACCGCTGACGCGGTCAGGCAGATTGATGAGTTCGTCACTCGCACCGCGGCCGGCAGACAGGTATTGTTCATCGCTTTCAATGCCTGGTTCGATATCGCGTTTGTGGATCACCTGTTCAGGAGCCAGGATCGAAGCTGGCGTGACCTGTTCCACTACTTTGTCCTGGACCTGCCCTCCATGGCCTGGAGTCTCGGTATCAGGGGCCTGCATGGCGCAGAGATAGCCGCCAGCACCGGGCTTGAACCCGAAACGATCGACCCGCTTGAGCATACAGGCACAACCGGTGTCGAGTTCAATGTGGCGCTATATCGCAGGTTGATAAAAATGGGTGGAGTTTTGCTTGACGGGAAGGCTGCAGCCCCCTAGAATTCGCGCCTTCCAATGCTGCGTCCCCTTCGTCTAGAGGCCTAGGACACCGGGTTTTCATCCCGGCAACAGGGGTTCGAAACCCCTAGGGGACGCCATAATTGGCCCATTTTGAGGCCTTATAAAAAGCCCGGCTCATGCCGGGCTTTTTTTTGCCATGGAATCTGTCGTAGATTAGCGCCTGCATTTCTTGTTAGAGCCAACAGTTACAGGAAGCCGTTCATCTAATTACAACTTTTTATGACCGTCGCAATCGCAATCAAGGAATTGAAGAAGACCTATGCCAATGGTTTCGAAGCGCTCAAAGGCATTTCCCTGGAGGTGGAGCAGGGGGATTTCTTTGCGCTCCTGGGGCCGAACGGTGCGGGAAAATCGACCACTATCGGGGTGATCTCAACCCTGGTTAATCGCAGTGGCGGAACGGTTGAGGTGTTCGGCAGGAATGTGGACACCCATGTTTACGAAACCAAGCTGGATCTTGGGGTAGTTCCCCAGGAAGTAAACTTTAGCCAGTTTGAACGGGTAAGGGATATCGTGATGACCCAGGCGGGCTATTACGGCCTGCCTCGTTCCCTTGCCCACGAGCGCACCGAAAAATACTTGAAGAAACTGGGTTTGTGGGAGAAGCGCATGGATCGTTCCCGCTCCCTTTCCGGAGGCATGAAGCGTCGGCTCATGATAGCGAGGGCGCTGGTACATGAGCCGCGCCTGCTTATCCTCGACGAACCGACAGCGGGTGTGGATATCGAGTTGCGCCGCTCTATGTGGGATTTTCTCACCGAGATAAATGCCAGCGGTACAACCATCATTCTCACCACTCATTACCTCGAGGAGGCCGAGCAACTCTGTCGCAACATCGCCATCATAGATAATGGAGAAATAATCGAGAATACCAGCATGAAGAAACTGCTTTCTGAGCTGGATTCGCAGGTGTTCGTGCTGGATTCTCCTAGCCTGTTGGCGGAAGAGATCGTACTGAATACGGCAGGTGTCTCCGCGCGACGGGTGGACGAGCATTCACTGGAAGTCAGTGTCGCAGCCGGAGTGAACGTCAATTCCGTGTTTGCGGAACTCGATAGCAAGGGTATTGCCATCAGCAGTATGCGTAACAAGACCAATAGGCTGGAGCAGCTGTTTATCACACGCCTGCGCAACCAGGGTTAAGACGATGTCATTGTTGAATAACCACAAGTTCATTGCATTCGAAACGATTGTAATAAAAGAGGTCAGGCGCTTTTCCAGGATTTGGCTGCAGACCCTGGTGCCGCCAGCTATTACCATAGGGCTCTATTTTGTTATTTTCGGCAACCTGGTGGGTAGGCGTATCGGTGAGATGGGCGGCTTCCAGTACATGGAATTCATCATCCCTGGATTGATCATGATGAGCGTAATCCAGAATTCCTATTCCAACGTTGTGTCCAGCTTCTTCAGTCACAAGTTTCAGCGCAGTGTAGAGGAATTGCTGGTATCACCGGTTCCTAACTATGTCATTCTTGCCGGCTTCGTCGTGGGTGGCATGGCACGTGGGCTGGCCGTTGGTGCCATCGTTACCTCCATGTCCCTGTTCTTCGCAGACCTGGAGATCGCTCATCCGCTTATCACCGTTGCCGTAATTTTGCTGACCTCCATCGTCTTCTCCATGGCTGGATTCATCAATGCGGTATTTGCCAACAGCTTCGATGATATTTCCATTGTCCCAACTTTCGTGCTGACTCCGCTGATCTACCTGGGCGGGGTGTTTTATTCGGTTCAGATGTTACCGGGCTTCTGGCAGACCGTGTCCAGCTTCAATCCTATCTTCTACATGGTGAATACCTTTCGCTATGGATTCCTCGGCAGTTCCGACGTGGATGTCTACTGGGCTTTTGTGATCCTTGGTGTTTTCGTCGTTGTCCTCTACACCGGCTGTCTCTGGCTCCTGCGTCACGGCACCGGGATCAGGCACTGATATGGGTGATACGAAGGCCACCAATCCCCTGGGGGAGAGCATACCCAGTCCCAGCAAGTACGATCCCGGTGTGCTATATCCCATACCCCGCTGGGCGGCACGATCGCTGCTGGATATAGACAAGAAACTCAGCATGCACGGGCTGGATCATTGGCATGCCTACGAATTGTCCTGGCTCAATACCAAGGGTAAACCGGTGGTTGCAGTCGCAGACTTTTTCTTTAACGCCGACTCGGAAAACATCGTCGAATCAAAATCGCTCAAGCTTTACCTGAACTCGTTCGCCCAGGAGTCCTTCGCCAGCTCCTCAGAGATAACTGACGTAATCGTCAACGACCTGTCGGCGGTGAGCAAGTCGCAGGTCAAGGTACTTATCCATGGGGTGGAGAACTCCGAGTTCGGCACCGATGCCTCCAGGCGCGGTAAATCCATCGACGGGCTCGATATTGAGATTGAGGTATATGAGCCGGATTCCGCACTGCTGCGAACTGAAGATGAGCTGGTCTTCGATGAGGAACTCCGCTCCGAACTGTTCAAATCCAATTGCCCGGTTACCGGGGCCCCTGATTGGGCCAGTGTCCTGATCAGTTACTCAGGCAATCGGATAGAAGAGGGCAGCCTGCTGAAATACCTGTGCTCATTCCGGCAACACCAGGGCTATCATGAGGAGTGTGGAGAACGCATATTCAGGGATATTTCGATACGCTGTCAGCCAGAGGAGTTACAGCTTTCCATGAACTTCCTGCGCAGGGGAGGTCTGGACATAAATGTATACAGAAGCTCAAACCCGCTGTCGCTTGACCAGATAATCAGGAGATCGATTCGGCAGTAGCTGACTTGTAATGGAAACGGGGCTAGGCTATGTTACGCGCCCTTAAAGTGTACGGTGAGGTGTCCGAGAGGCCGGGCCGAAATCGTTCCAGACGATTTCCGGCACGCCTACATTCATGTAGGCGAGGGTGAGGGCAAACGCTTTCGAAGTGTCAGCTTCGAGTGCAGCCCGAACGACAACGAGCTATGCTCGTTGGCTGGAGCACGCCTGGAAAGTGTGTATGTCGAAAGGCATCGAGGGTTCGAAAGGCGCGGGCCGGAATCGCTCCAGGCGATTCTCGGCACACCTACATCCATGTAGGTGAGCGCCGCAGACAGCGCAGAGCGCTGCCCGCAGGGTGAAGAATTTGCGCCCCCGCAAATTCTGAATCAATCCCGACCTCAGGCTCGCGGAGCGGGCCTATATAAACGGCTCGCAATGAGTCGAAAAGAACTTGAGAATACGGTGAGGTGTCCGAGAGGCCGAAGG
>JAQCBT010000001.1 GCA_027621405.1 Pseudomonadota bacterium
GCGAGAAATAGGGACAGATTTATTTTTGGGAAAAATAAATCTGTCCCTATTTCTCCGCCTGCGGACCCTGGTTCCCGTCAAGCAGTCAATAACTTGTAGAGTTCGTCTTTCAGGTGCACCCGGCGCATCTTCGCTTCTTCTTCCGTTTGCGTGGAAACCGGTGTGGTTTCTTTCTCCATGTTTTCGATTTCAGTGGTCAGTTCATGATACTCATCGAAGAGTTTTCGAAAATGGTGATCGTTGACCTTCAGGTCATGGATGCGCTCGCGAAACTCGGGGAATTCGTGTATTAGGTCATGGTGTTCAATGGTCATTGATGACTCCTGTATTTCCTGATTCTCCAACAAGAATAGTCATTTGTGGCCACAAGATAAATGATCTGGGTCATAAATAATGGGGTATTCAAAAGAAAGCTATTCTTCAGAACTCTCCCTGGCGCCGCGGTGGCAGCAAAACGAACGCGCTGACACACAGCTACCCGCTTAACTGCCACTAGGTAAGAATTCCAGCCACCTGTCACTCAGAGCAACTGAATGAAGCCGCCATTCTCGTTCAGAATTACTCCTGGCTATCTTGCGATAGCGATATTCGTGGGCCTGAGTGTTTTGCTGCTGTCTTCTGTGATCAGCGCACAGGTTGCCTCGCTGGATGTGGCCTCAGTCCAGAACGCCACATCACTATCCTCATACGTGCGTTATGCACGGTTACCCCAAGGCCGAGAACTGGCTGCATCCCAGGTGCTGGCGGAAGACTTCCAGCCTCTTCCCGGAGGGGAGATCAGCTTCGGGTACACGACGGATCAATTCTGGTTCCTGCTGGATGCATACAACAGTTCAAACGAAGCTGTTGAGCTCGTGCTCGATACCAACGTCAAGTTTATGGAGCCACTCATTATCTATGAGGTGCGCGCCGGGTCCGAATTGCTCGAGCTATTGAGAGGCGATGAATTTCAGCCATTCAGCAGCAGACCACTACCAACACCAAAGCTCACCCTGCCATTGACCTGGCAGCCGGAAGAGAGCAAGCAGCTTTTGTTATATGTCAGGTCCGGTAGCGGCGTTGATATGACTCTGCAGTTGGGAAGTGAACAATGGGTAATTGATAAGTATGCCGGAAACAGGCTCTTCTTCGCCTTGCTCACTGGCATTCTCGGCACGTTAATCCTGGTCAATTTGTTTCACTTCTATGCAGTACGTCGGCTGGCTCACCTGCTCTACGCCACGCAGGAGCTGGCTATTTTGCTCTTCATGTTGCACATGGACGGGCTGGCTTTTCAGTATCTCTGGCCGGAGAGTCCTGTCTGGAATGCCCATGCCACCATGGTATTTGGGCATTTGGTAAATCTTATGGCGCTGCTCTTTACCATTTCATTTCTTGAGCTGGATGTCAGGGCGCCCAGGCTTTATCGTGTATTGGCAGGTATTGCTGCGGTTGCTTTCGTCATGCTACTCGCCACACCAGTGGTGGAGCCGCAGTTCTCCGACCAGGTGGGGCTTGCTGTCTCTGGTCTCGGAGGCTTGTTGCTTTTTGGTACCGGTGTCTATATTGCGATGAAGGGTTATCGACCGGCTCGCTATTTTGTGGCCGGTTGGTTCTTCATGTCATTAGGCTCATTCCTGTATGGGCTTGCCAATCTTGCGATATTCACCTCTTCCATCGCGCCAATCTTGTTCCTGCGGACAGGAGTGCTGGCCGAAGCACTGTTGCTATCCTATGGTCTCTCCGATCAATTGAAAACCCTCAATGAGACCGCTCAAAAAACCCAACAGAAATTATTGGAAAGTACGCGGGAACGGCTGACAGAGGCACAGGAGCGGATCAGGCTCGAACAGGCGCGTTACGAAGCCGAACAGGAGTTGCATCAGAGTAACCTCGACATTGCCCGCGCACGTCATGATATTCGCCAGCCGATCTATTCCCTGAGACTGGCACTATTGGCAGCGAGTGGAGGCAAGAATTCATCGGCAGCAAATGAGGTGATCAATCGATCACTGGATCACATGGAAGAGTTGCTCCTCGAAAAGGATGAAATTGGGACCACAGGGAAGAGAGGCGACGCATTCCGCACCTACGGGGAGTTACTTCAACAACTGGAAGCGGAGTTTGCAGACGAAGCAAAGGACCGCGGCATGGAAATAAGAACGGTCAAGAGCAAACTGGACATTGCTGTGCCTCTGGTTCCATTGAAGCGAGTCGTGAGTAATCTGATGGCAAATGCCATTCGTCACTCCAGGGGTAAGCGGGTTCTTGTGGGCATACGAAGAAAGCCGAACACGCTGCAAATCCTGGTTGTGGACAATGGAATCGGGCTTGGACATCAGGAGAGTGAGAACAAGGGTGATGGTCTGGGTATGGGCATCGTCAAGGCGCTCTGCGAAGATTACGGCTGGACGATAGATCCCACCAGCATCGAAAGTCGCGGCACCTGCTTCCGACTGGGATTACCCTTATGAAGATTGCCATCGTTGATGATCACGAGATATTCAGGCTCGGACTCAAGGTCCTTTTGACCACACTGGAAGAAATAGATTCTGTTGTGGAGTTTGCTTCGGGGTTGGAATTGCTGGAGTCCCGTGCATCCCTGTTGCTCGATCTTGTTGTCATCGATTTTTCCATGCCGGATTGTACCGGGCTTGAAATCATTCAACGCCTGAGCGAAGCCGGAGACCCGGTGAAGGTTATTCTGCTCACCGCCAGTGCCAGCAGCGCGATATTAAAGGAAGCAAGATCGCTGGGAGTCAATGGGCTGGTTGCCAAACGGGGTTCTGGGGAGGAAGTCTTGCTTGCAGTCAGGGCGGTAGCAGAAGACCAGAATTTCATCAGTCCCGAATTTGAGTCACTGCTTGCGCAATGCACAGTACTGGATACCCTGACCAAGCGCGAGATGCAGGTATTGAAGGCGATTCTGGAGGGCAATTCCACTCGCGAGGTGTCTGCACTTCTGAATGTGTCATTCAAGACCGTGGATACACATCGCACCAGATTGATGCAAAAGTTGGGCGTGCACAACCTAACGGAGCTCATGGAAATGGCCCGGGAAAATGGCTTGCTCAAGGAGATCTAGCAAGCAAAGCCTCCGTGACCGACTCTGGCCTGCCAGCCCAGGTAAAAATCAGGTGAATACCTGACGCCCTGATTTCTCTCTCTGTTTAGTATCTATTGACGTTCTTTCGCCAATAACGCCAATGGATACCCCCATGAATAATAGTCTTCTCTCTCGAGTTACCGGTTCTGCGCTGCTCACTCTTGGTTTGGCTTCTCCGATTCTTGCTGCAGACAGCGTGAATGCGCCATTTACAGATACCGGCCCCAATGATGTGCTGATAAGTGACGTTCTGTGGTCAAGTTCTAACCCCAACGTGATTCAAATCTATGGCCAGAATCTCTGTGCCCAGAAGAAGAACGAAGGCATTCACGTCAGTATCGGTTTGCCCTCTGCGATCAATGAACTGACGGCGCTCTCCTGCACCGAAAATGTGGTGCCAGAGCTGGAGTTGAGTGAGATACAGGCGGAACTGCCACCAGGCTTACCCAGTGGCTCGTACCGGATCACCGTAAACAATGGCAAGAAAGAAGGCGGATTTGAGTTTTCACTTATAGACCCCAGCGGACTCGCAGGTCCCGAGGGACCGCAGGGACCCGCGGGTCCGGAAGGTCCGGAAGGTCCAGAAGGACCAGCGGGACCTGAGGGTGTAGCCGGGCCAGCAGGTCCGCAGGGTGAAAAGGGACCCGCCGGGCCGCAAGGTCAAACAGGACCGCGCGGAGAGCAGGGCCCACAGGGAGAATCTGGCCCGGCAGGCCCTGCAGGTGAAGCTGGACCTGAAGGCCTGGCCGGTCCCCAGGGAGAACAGGGTCCGGCAGGACCGCAAGGTGAAACCGGGCCACAGGGTATTGCTGGTGTACAAGGCGAAACAGGACCGCAGGGCCCGCAAGGCGAAATCGGACCGCAGGGCCCGCAAGGCGAAACCGGACCACAGGGAATCCAGGGCGACACTGGTCCCCAGGGACCACAAGGTGAGCAAGGTATAGCTGGACCGGTTGGACCAGTGGGACCCCAGGGTGAACAAGGCCTGGCGGGTGCAACAGGTCCGCAGGGACCAGCGGGTCCACAAGGTGAACAGGGATTTGCAGGTCCGGTCGGTCCCCAAGGTCCGACTGGTCCCCAGGGAGATCAGGGTATAGCGGGCCCAATTGGACCGGTGGGTCCGCAGGGCGATACGGGTGCTCAGGGGCCAGAAGGACCACAGGGCCCACAAGGTGAGCAGGGTCCAGTCGGACCACAGGGTTTCCCGGGCATACCTGGCGCCACTGGCGAACCTGGTGCCCAGGGACCAGAAGGTCCACGCGGACTGGCCGGCGCCGATGGTGCACAAGGTCCGATGGGTCCCAAGGGAGATAAAGGAGACAAGGGAGACAAGGGAGATGACGGACCCGCAGGTCCGATCGGCCCACAGGGCCTTCCTGGTGAAGCTGGCACCACAGCTTGGGTCGACGGCGCTACTGACACGGCCACGCCCCTCAATGTAGGCATCGGTGATTTCGCCAATGCGACTGTCAACGTGCCGCTACATATCAAACGTGACATACCTGGTCCCGGCCGCGAATGTCTGGCCAATCCTTTCGATTTGCTGAACATCCAGACAAATATTCTCAACCTGTGTTTCAACCGCCCGGTACTGCCCGAACATCACGTGATGGTCGTGGAGAACACGCGGCAAACCAATGGCTCCGACTTTTCAGATGAGAGTCAGTACAACACTGCAGGCATGGCGGTAATACTGCATAGCGAAGACCCAACTGGCTTCAATGTCGATCCGGCAAATGCCATCAATACGTCTGACAAGTTTGTATCCTTCTTTCGCCAGAGCGGTGAAGGCAACGCGAAGATGGTGGGACGTGTTCAGGGTGTGAGCCGCACCGATTTCGACGACGTCGCCGAATGGAGTATTGGTCTGGCGGCTGTTACCGCACAGAATCTTTCCGATATGTTTGAATTCAACATGGATTTTTACCCATTCAGCGAGTGGTTGGTTTTCAGTGACGGGGAGCTGCCCAAAGTAGTTATTGGCAATCCTGGCTGTGATGGTGATGGCAGTGGCTATGTGGAACTGTGCATGGATGAAACGATTCTGGGCAATCGCATCGGCTTCGACTTCAATTTCTACTCCGGTAGCCTGCCTTCATTGAGCCAATCAAAAGGCCCCATCAGGGATATCAGCATGTCCGTTGATACCAGTGTTGCAGACGACCTGGTTGAAGACTTTTTATTCTATGCACCGAAAACCGTCAATTTGATCGTGAAGGCCAAGGAGAATCCTCTTGAGTTTGCCAAAGAGAGACTGAAACTCGCCGCGACCGGAGCCGGTGTTACCTACGAATCAGGTTCAGGTGACTACGCCGAATGGCTGGAAAGATTGGATCCTGAAGAACACATCATCTCCGGTGATGTAGTCGGAGTGTTCGGCGGCAAGATTTCGCGCAAGACCGATGGTGCCGACCATGTCATGGTTGTTTCGATTCGCCCCATCGTGCTCGGCAATATGCCGCCCGAAGGTGAAGAGCGGAATTACGAGAAGGTAGCCTTCATGGGCCAAACCCCGGTTAAAGTGCTGGGCGATGTCAATGTGGGAGATTTCCTCATTCCTTCTGGCATGGACAACGGTCTCGCCATTGCGGTAAGTCGGGATCGAATTCGGGTCGATCAACTCAAGCAAGTTATTGGCGTGGCCTGGGATGACAACAAGGAGATCTATGGTCTGGTAAACGCGGCCGTAGGTTTGACCACGGCTGATGTCTCGTCAGTCATGGAACGCCAGTACACCAGTCTTACCAAAGCCGAGGACCGCATTCAAAACCTGACAGCACAAAACCGGACCTTGGAAAATCAGGTTGCCGAACTGACCAGCCAGATCGGTCAACTGCAGACAAGCCTTGCGAACGCAGATGCCCGCAGTCTGGAAACTCTGCGCCTCGTAGAAGCCATGGCGGCCCGACTGGAAAGTGCAGAATCCGGATTTGCCAGGTTACCTTAAGCATGTAAGGGAAACAGGGATCACCAGGAATCCGGGTGCTCAAGTCCGGCAATCAATCAGGCCAACAGCATCGTCGGCGGCAGGTCATCAACCCGCCAAACTATGGCCTGCCAGGCTATCAACGATGGCCAGAGTGACACGGTAACTCTCGTAACGGGATATGGGGATCGTTCCGCAGGGTTAATGGCGAGCCATAGCAATCACAGATATCCTGGATTGCTATTAGCTCACCCTGGGAGTACCGGATTTGCGCTGGTAAGGCTCGGCCAGGCACTGACTCAGGCAACGTATATCCAGGAGGTCCGCAAACCCGGCGTCTTTCCGAATCCGCGATTCTGGGGCATTCAGCTCCGTTTCCAGATTTATCTTCATGACCCATTTGCGCTATGATGGGCCCTTGACTCTCGAGTTACTCTAAGGTCTTTACTTAGCGCGGCTTGCGAGCCTTACCCCTGCATCGAGAACTGGCAATGACGTCAACACCCAGGAAGGTTCTTACCCTTCTGCTCTGTTTGCTGCTGGCAGCACCGGCGAATGCCGGGCTGGTAGGCTGGATGGCTTTGTCCATGACAGACCGCAGCGCTGCGGCTACCGAACACGATGCAGCAGAAGTGCACCATCCTGGTCATGGCAAGGCACATGTTCATGGTGAGGCTCATGATAGCCAGTCCATGCCTCACACTTCGCATTCACACAAGGATCACGGTATCTCCCTTGCAGTAGATCATGAGTCCCATGATGAGGCTGACTGCAATGAGCACTGTGTGTCCTGTGCCAATCACTGTTTGATTCTTGGTATCCTGTCAGACAGTGTCATGTCTTCCCGATTGCACAGCCCATTGCAGGGACTGGAATCTGGAAATCTTCGTAGCTATCCCGATCTACTCTATCGCCCGCCAATCTGCTCCTGACGGATCAGCGAGCGCATCTTCCATAATGCCATTCCGCATTCTCGGCGACTGACCGCGTCTTGTCGTGTCGACCAATGCTACTGCTGATCCGGCAGGGAATCAGGGTCTAAAACGATCCTGCAATTCAGGATCGTAAATCAGTAGTTATTTGGAGTAGATCATGCAGTTTAAGAAAATGCCGGGCCGGGACGACCGCGGTAGCGAAAAGGGAATTCAGCTTCCACGCCGCCGATTCGTACAGGGCCTGATTGGTAGCAGCCTGCTGCTTCCCGCTCACCGCCTGGCATTCGCCAGCGACCCCGCTTCGGCGGCACATGTGGCTCCGGAGCTCCGGGGCACGACTTTCAACCTGGTTATTGAAGAGCGCATGGTAAACTTCACCGGCTCCCCCCAGATAGCCACTACTATCAATGGATCCATTCCAGCCCCGACCTTGCGCTGGAAGGAGGGCGATACAGTCACAATCAATGTGAGCAATCGTCTCTCGGAGCCAACCTCGCTCCATTGGCACGGCATCATCCTGCCTTACCAGATGGATGGTGTGCCCGGCATTAGCTTTCCGGGGATACCGCCGGGTGAAACCTTCCAGTACCGATTCAAGCTGCAACAGAGTGGTACTTACTGGTACCACTCCCATTCTGCCTTTCAGGAAATGACCGGGATGTACGGTGCAATCATTGTCGAACCTGCACAAGGAGAGCGTATCCAGTCGGATCAAGACCATATCATCCTGCTCTCGGAATGGACGGATGAAAATCCCAAGTACGTATTTCAGAAACTCAAGACGCTGGGCCACTTGTACAACTTCAATCAGCCAACCTTGCCGTTGTTGATTGACGACATACAGAACGGCAGTCTGCAATCGGCACGCAACCGTCGGAACATGTTCAACACCATGCGCATGAAGCCTACCGATCTTGCCGACCTGTCTGCCGATACACTGACCTACCTGATGAACGGCAGAGCAGCAGGTACGAACCCAGGTCTCGGGTTTGAGAAGGGGCAGCGTGTGCGATTGCGTCTGATCAATGCTGCTGGCAATACTTTCTTCGATTTTAGAATACCCGGTCTGCCCATGACGGTAGTGCAGGTGGATGGTATCGATCTGGAACCCGTGACCGTAGATGAATTACGTTTCGGCCCGGGAGAAACCTACGATGTCGTAGTAAGTCCCACCGATGACGCCCACACACTGTTTGCGGAAACCATGGATCGGACAGGATTTGCGCGGGGCACCCTGGCCGTCCGCCCCGGGATCGAGGCACCGATTCCCGAGACCAGGCCGGCGCAGTGGTTGTCCATGACCGACATGATGGGTGATATGTCAGCTATGGATCATTCAGGCATGGGCATGACCCAGGATCATGACCATGGCGGTATGGCTATGTCGATGGATCAAAGAATCGTCGCACGGCATGCCAGCACTGAATTTGGACCAAGCACTGACATGCGCATCGACTACCCTCGCACCAATCTCGATGATCCCGGTATTGGATTGCGCGACACATCAAGAAGAGTGTTGACCCTCGCCGACTTGCACACACTGGGCGGGGAGATAGACAGACGTGAGCCACAACGGGAAATTGAATTGCACCTGACCGGAAATATGGAACGCTATAGCTGGTCTATCGATGGTCTGGAATACGGCAAGTCGACGCCAGTGCACTTCCGCTACGGCGAGAAACTTCGTGTGCATCTGCACAATGACACGATGATGACCCACCCAATGCATCTACATGGCATGTGGAGTGACCTGGAAGATGCAAGCGGAAACTTCCTGGCCCGCCGCCATATCATTCCCGTGCAACCTGCACAGCGTGTGAGCTTCTCGGTCACCGCCGATGCCCTGGGTCGTTGGGTCTGGCATTGCCATCTGCTTCTACACATGGACGCGGGCATGTTTCGCGAAGTGGTGGTGGCATGAGGAGCAGTTTATTGATTCCTGCCTGTTTGCTGCTCATGTGGGTGAGCCCCTTGTATGCCCAGGATTCAAGTCATACCCAGCACGCCGTGCCAGATCACAGTGATCACAGCAGCCAGCATGAGATGCCCACAGACGGCAGTACAGAGAGCATGCCTGCTGCGCATGATCATCAGGCCATGCAGCAGATGCAGATGGAAACTTCGCAGCCAGTAACCGCGGAGACTGAACTGAGAGATCCCCATGGCTATTCCGGGGGCTATGTGCGCGGTTCAGGTCCCTACACCCTGGCGCCAGAAGACCAACTCAGTCTTGCAGACGAGATGGTGTTTACAGGGCTGTGGGTAGATCGATTCGAATACGTGGAGTCCCATGACATTGATGCGACTGAATTCGAAGGCCACGCCTGGATCGGTGACAGCTACAACCGGTTTCTGTTGCGCAGTGAAATCGAAATCATAGAGGACACCCTGGATGTTGCAGAAATAGACTTGCTGCATTCCAGGGCCATATCCCCGTTCTGGGATTTGCGCCTGGGTGTGCGGCGGGAAGTACGGGACGAGGGTCACAGGAATTGGGCCTCCATCGGCCTAGCGGGACTGGCGCCCTATTGGTTCGAGATCGACGCCAGTTTATTTGTTGGCGAGGGCGGCAACACGCTTCTGGATATTGAAGCGGAGTACGACCTGCTGTTGACCCAGCGCCTCGTCATGCAACCAAGGCTCGATGTGCACACCTACGGAAAAACTGACACTACCATGAGACAGGGAGAGGGGCTTTCCCTGGTCAAATGGGGTTTTCGACTGCGCTACGAATTTAATCGGCAGTTCGCTCCCTATTTTGGCATCGAACGAGTTCTCAAGTATGGAAAAACAGCCGATCTGTTGTTACCTGGCGAAGACAGAGCCGATACGCACTGGATAGCCGGACTGAAATTCTGGTTCTAACCTGCAAACTTGCTTCAGGCCATCACAATGCCGCAATGGAGATATTCATTGCTTGATCTCAATAGTGATTGCAGTACACGGTCGCACCGTTTGGCTGATGATCAACAGTCAGGAGCAGCCAGTTCGACTACTAGCGGCCATTCCTACCAGCCGCTGTATTTGGGCAATCGATTTCTGGCTGAGTTCGATAATGGAGAGTCCGGAATTTGCCAGCGCAATGCGAATAATATAACTGCCTGCCCGATAGCCAATGGCATCTCGTCCATCAGGATGTTTCACCATCCAGTCGCCATAGCTGGCATCCAGGGGAAGCGAGTTGATTTCATGCCACCATTGGCAGGCATTCGCTGGCGGTGCGTTCCCTTCGAAGGCAGTATTCGTATGAATTTCAGAGAACACATTGGCGAGGCCTTCATTGATTGCGGCAGTGGGTATTCCTGGCCCGAACCTGTTTCCTTCTATTGACCAGCCATGAGCAAGATGGTGAAACTCGTGGTACAAGGCCGGTGCGAGGCCGGTATCACTGGCTGCAGTAATCCCGCCTTCGAAGACGGTTGAGATGTAGATACTGATGCTGACGGGATCATCGGCGCGGCCTGTTACCCCGCCAACACTCGAGACATCCCGAAATAGGGGAGAAACACTAACCCGAATGCCGGTCGGCAGATTGGGGAGCAGGGTTCTTACTTCTGCCTCGAAATTCCTGATAATCGATTCGATGTGGGCTTTCTCATGCGGGCTGAACGAGTAATTGTCAGGATTGAAGACGATCTCCAGATCACCCTGTGCCAAGCCGAAAATGGGCATGAGTGCAAGGGTAGCTAGCAGGATAGTCTTGAGGTGGTGTTGCACAGCTTGCGCTCCCGGTTGAATTAGGGGTTTGTTGTCTCAGTAGTACTGGTTTGACGAGTGAAAGCCGAAAAGGTCACACTGAACGGAATCTGGAATAGGCGCTCCTTGCTGATATCACCCGCAGGTCTTGGGAGTTTGCGGAGCTTTTTATCAGAACATGTCCGGAATCCCCCGTGTTTTCGATGCGTGGCATCTGCTAAGGTTGGCACTATCCCGGGCGGAGAGGGTAAATCATGAATAAGCTGGTCAAGAGCCTATTGATACTGGGTGTCCTGCTGTTTGGCATTCTGTGTGTATTGCGCGTCACCGGACTAGACCCCGAATACATGGATTATACGACTCCGGAATACACGGAGAGAGGTCGAATGACCCGACCTGGCTTGTGGCTCAGCGGAGAGGTTGTCCGTGAACCAATAGCTGACTGGGACTGGGTACAGGATGTGGCTCATCCCGAGCTCGGTAACACCATCATGCTGGAGACGCGTACCTGGTATGGTATTCCGCATTCGGTGACGATTCTTCCAACTCCCCGAGGCGACAGGCTCTATATTGGCGGCAGCGCAAGAGACGAGCGGCTGGAAAGAGAGTTTCCCTACTACAAAACCTACTGGGCAAACATGGAACGCGATCCGAGGGTGCGCCTCAAGATCGATGGCAAGATCTACGAGATGACAGCGGTGCTGGTGAGCGATCCTGAGGAATTTCGCGAAGTCATCGGCAGAGATCCGGTTACGACCAGAATTAACGAAGATGGTACCGAACAGGTCGTTACAAAATGGTACTACTGGCGGGTGTTTCAGAGAAATCTCGCACAGTACTGAATAAGTCAGCGCCCCGGGCGGAGTAAGGATTCAGGCGAATAGAAGACTATGTTGTGCCAGCCTTCAGTGTGCGTTTCGCCCGATGGTGCTGTCACCACGGACTGCTGTATATTTGTCCTGCTCAATGTACGCTGGCTTGCTCCCCAGTTAGCGCGATCGAACAACAAGGACCGATAGTGTGAATAGCAAGCAAGGTAATCGGCCCCAGCAGTCTGTCTATCAGGTCGGCAATGCCACGATCGATATCGCGTCGCGTCAGATTTTGTTCGATGGCACTCCGGCCGAAGTCCAACCCAGAATAAAATAGGGACAGATTTATTTATCTTCGATAAATAAATCTGTCCCTATTTTATCGGGCATTCTAAACTTGCCGTTATGAACAATATGTCATTCAAGCCTTTATTGACAGTGGCGCTAATTCTGGCGAGTTGTAGTGATCCGGCATCAAGCCCACCGCTCACGCAAGCCCCGACCCTGGAGGCAGCAGAGACGGTATTCACCAACGGCCAGGTCTACACGGTGGATGCGGCAAGTTCCTGGGCAGAGGCCGTGGCAGTTCGCAACGGTGAAATCGTCTATGTTGGCGACGACCGCGGCGCTCAGGCCTATGTCGGAGCCAACAGCATTACGGTCGACCTCGGTGGTCGCATGATGATGCCAGCCTTCCAGGACAGTCACATACACCCGATCAGTTCCGGGGTGGAAGCCGCCCAGTGCGACCTGAACGGGCTCGATGACCTGGATGCCTATCGTCGCACCATCCTCGACTATGCCAGTGCCAACCCCGAACTGGACTGGATCACCGGGGGAGGTTGGTCAATGTCGGTGTTCGGTCCCGGTGGTGCTCCGAGCAAGGCCTTTATCGATGATCTGGTTCCGGACCGGCCGGTGTACCTGGTGTCCCAGGATGGTCATACCGGTTGGGCTAATAGCCGCGCCCTGGAACTGGCTGGTATCGACCGCAACACAGCGGATCCAGTAGATGGCGTAATAGATCGCGATCCCCTGACTGGAGATGTGCTGGGCAGCCTGCAAGAAGGTGCGATGAGTCTCGTCAGTCGTCTGGTGCCCCCGGTCTCCGTGGAAGACCGTATCCGCGGCCTGGAATATTCCCGCGACCTGCTGCATGGCTATGGCATCACCTCGTTCACCGACGCCAGTGTGCGTCGCGATGACTTGCTGGCGTACCGTGACCTGATAGAGCGCGATGAACTGAATATGCGGGTAGTTGCCTCACTACGCTGGGATCGTAACCAGGGCCTGGAACAGGTGGATACCTTGCAGGCGCTACGCGCGGAATTCGAAGATGGCGGACTGCTGCGAGCTGGCACAGTGAAGATCATGCAGGACGGCGTCATGGAAAACTATACTGCCGCCATGCTGGAACCCTATTTTATTCCCAGCGGCAGTCGCGGTATCAGCATGATCGAGCCAGCACTGTTAAACCAGATCGTGAGCGAACTGGACAGGGTGGGTTTCCAGGTGCATTTCCATGCCATCGGTGACCGCGCTATCCGCGAATCCCTGGATTCGATCGCCGCGGCACGAGCGAACAATGGCGCCAGTGGCTTACGCCACCACATCTCCCACCTGCAGATCATCCATCCCGATGACTTCTCGCGGTTTGCGGAGCTTGAGGTTATCGCCAACTTCCAGCCCGTGTGGGCCTACAACGATGCCTATGTCACCGAGTTGACCGTGCCATTCATCGGCGAAGATCGCGCCCAGTGGATGTATCCCATGAAATCCATTGAGGATGCCGGTGGCATGATCGCTTTTGGCAGTGACTGGTCGGTGACCACCGCCAATCCGTTTCCGCAGATTGAAACTGCGGTCACAAGGCTGCCACCCGGTGGGGATACTGTGCCCGTGATGCAGCCCGAGGAGCGCCTGTCCCTGGAATCTGCCCTGGTCGCGTTTACCCGCAATGCCGCCTATCTCAATGGGCAGGAAGATCGCACTGGCTCCATCGAAGTCGGCAAGCTCGCCGACCTGATTGTACTGGATCGCAATCTGTTCGAGATCGACCCTGCTGAGATTTCGGAAACCAGTGTGCTGCTCACGCTGTTTGCAGGCACGCCAGTCCACGGTAGCCTGGATGCATTGAAGGAATAATAAAAAAAGCAGGGCTCGTCTCCGAGCCCTGCTTCTTCACGTCATAGTCAAGACTTAGAAGTCACCCATGCCTGGATGGGCATGAGCAGCAGACTTCTCTTCAGCCTTTTCAGTAATCATCACCTCGGTTGTTAACATCAGGCCAGCGATAGAGGCCGCATGCTGCAAGGCAGAGCGGGTAACTTTCGCAGGATCGATGATGCCGGCTTCGAGTACATCTCCGAATTCCTCGGTCTGGGCATTGTATCCATAGCTGCCCTCTGACTGGCGTACCTTATCCAGAACGACACTGGATTCAACCCCGGCATTTGCCACGATCTGGCGGAACGGTTCTTCCATCGCGCGCAAGGCGATGTTGACGCCGATCGCCTGATCTTCATTGACAGTCTTGACCTTGTTGCGAATAGCATCTGCTGTGCGAATCAAGGCCAGTCCACCGCCGGGGACAATACCTTCTTCCACGGCAGCGCGAGTTGCGTGTAGCGCATCGTCGACGAGATCTTTCTTTTCCTTCATTTCGACTTCGGTCGCAGCACCAACCTTGATCACAGCAACACCACCGGCGAGTTTCGCGACTCGCTCCTGAAGTTTCTCCCGGTCGTAGTCGGAAGATGTGTTCTCAATTTCGGTGCGAATCTGTGCGACACGCGCCTCAATGTCAGTCTTCTGGCCCGCGCCATCCACAACCGTGGTGTTGTCCTTGCTGATAACAACCCGTTTCGCACTGCCCAGGTCTTCAAGGGCTGCGCTTTCCAGGCTTAGACCGACTTCTTCGGAAATTACCGTGCCACCTGTAAGAATAGCAATGTCCTGCAGCATAGCCTTGCGGCGGTCTCCGAAACCAGGGGCTTTCACTGCGGTAACTTTGAGAATGCCGCGCAGGTTATTCACCACCAGGGTGGCGAGAGCCTCGCCTTCGATGTCTTCAGCGATGATCAACAGGCTGCGACCCGATTTGGCCACTTTTTCCAGCAGTGAAACGATATCCCGAACGCTGTTTATCTTCTTGTCGAACAGCAGGATGTAGGGATTGTCCAGCTCAACCTGCATCTTCTCCTGATTGGTAACGAAGTATGGAGACAGGTAACCACGGTCGAACTGCATTCCTTCAACAATCTCTAATTCATTGTTGAGTGACTTGCCTTCTTCGACGGTAATGACGCCATCCTTGCCAACTTTTTCCATGGCCTCGGCAAGGATATCCCCTATATCTGTGTTCCAGTTCGCTGACACAGTGGCAACCTGGCCAATGGACTTGTTATCGTCACAGGGCTGGGAAAGAGATTGCAGCTCCTCGGTTGCCGCGCGGACAGCGGCTTCGATTCCTCGTTTCAGGTCCATGGGATTGAAACCGGCGGCGATTGCCTTGTGGCCTTCGCGAATCATGGCCTGAGCCAATACCGTGGCAGTAGTGGTGCCATCTCCTGCTACATCGGCAGTCTTGGAGGCAACCTCTTTCACCATCTGGGCGCCCATATTTTCGAACTTGTCACTCAGTTCGATATCCTTGGCCACGGTTACGCCATCCTTGGTGACTTTGGGAGCACCGAAGCTCTTGTCCAGTACTACATTACGTCCTTTGGGACCAAGTGTAACTTTGACTGCATCCGCCAATATGTTTACACCGGCTAACATACGTTCGCGGGCGCTGTCGGAAAATCTGATTTCTTTTGCGCTCATGCTGCTTTCTCCACAGGTACTTCTGTTTCAATCACGGCGTAGATGTCTGACTCTTTGATAATCAGCAGTTCCTCGCCATCCACTTTGATCTCGTTTGAGGAATACTTGCCGAAAAGAATCCGGTCGCCGACATTCACCGCAATCGGTGTAACTTCACCATTGTCGTGGCGCAAACCGGGTCCAACGGCAACAACCTCGCCCTGATTGGGCTTTTCCGCTGCCGAACCGGGTATAACAATTCCTCCGGCCGTCGTGGTTTCAACGTCCAATCGGCGGACTACCACACGATCGGAAAGTGGGCGTAAAGACATTTAAGAAACCTCCTTCAATAAAGAAAATCTCAAATACAGTTTAAGGAATCAGTTGGGAGAGGAGGCCGCAAGCTGACGGCTTGCCTGAAGTACCTTTGCAGGTCCTGATCCGGCCTGAGTCAGCACCGGCTGGGGTGCCTCCTCCCCGTAAGAGCGCAAATAGGGCCGACGTAAAAAGTTTTCAAGGGCAAGCTGGCAAAAATTTCCCATCAATATGTTCATATCTAAACCATTGAATATATTAGATATTATCAAAAACTGAGTGAATCTCTTCGCAATCGGTAGATAGGTCCCAGGACAGTAATTGCAGCTTCTCGGCTTTGCGGTCAAGGCAAAGGAATTTAGTCCGGGGCGGCCTGCGAATCAGGAATCAACAATTGCCAGAAATCCGCAACCTGGCCTATAGTTTTCCCGTGATGGCTGTTGATGGAGAGTTAGATGGACTTTGAGACAGAGCAATTTCCAATCACGGAAACATCCCTGGGCAACTATTTTCGATTGCGCATTACACGCTACGCTCAACGACTCAGGCCTCCTCCCCATGAAGACACCTGCTGGTACCTTGGCCAGCTACTGCAGCGATTCGGTCGCAGTAAAGATTTTTTTTCCTACCAGGATGGGCAGTTCGACGTGCGACCCCTGGCACTACTCTATAGTGACGCTATGGAGGCCAGCAACGAAAGGCACCGTTGCCTGATTCTGCAACAACTTGGTGATATGGCGCTCTTCCTGGGCGCGTTGTTTCCAGAAAAATGGGCCAGGCGTGGAATCGGCCAGGATTATTTTGTTGGTATGGGTGGTGGTGCCTATGATTATCTAGCCTCCAATGCCAGAAGCAATCGGCACATCTATAACGAATTGGCCAATACTTTTACGAGGATGCTGGACATGGTGGCTGATGCTTGCTCGCGAGAACGATCAATGAATATGGAAGAAGTCATAAGTCTCTACCGCCGATGGCAATACTCCCGCGATCCGGTAGTGGCTAATCAACTGCGAGCGCTGGGCATACAGCTCGATGGCAGCGAACGCTTGCAATGAGTACCGGACCTCACAGAATCAATCCGCTACGGATAGGCTACTAAAGTCACATTCCTTGCCAATCGGAATACATCTGGTTAGCGCGATCGATTCAGGCTCCAGTCATAGGCTGTGAATCGTATTCTGATTTTACTGTTTGCAAGCAGTGCCGCCTGTTCTGCGCTCAGGCCAAGTTCTTCACTGTAATCCGCAAGAAATTTCTCAAGGCTGCTGCTACCTCTCCAGTCACTGGAAAAATCATCGCCATACCAGTCGAAGATCTTTGAAATCCACAGGGTGTTCCCGGCCAGGAAATTAATATCACGATTGGACAAGAACCGGCGAGTATTGGCATCGAGTTGTGCATCCAGGCTGTCGCCCCGATAGGCCTCCGCGCGTAGTGGCGGACAACTGATCGCGGCGCAATTCACGGCGAAATGTATTCTGGGTTCTTCAAATTGTGGCCAGCGTCGAATCATGTCGTGCTCGATATCATCGAGTGATACCTGTTCAGCAAACAGCGATATGAAACTGCGCCGAAAGGGTGAGCTAAACAGGAAACCGATGTCCCGGATTGAGTCTAGTTCCGGGTACTGTGTGAGTACCAGTTGCACAGTCGCAGCGTTATAGGTATTTATGAGAAAGGCGAGTTGCTCGCCAGCGTCCCATTCTTCAAATTCCTTGCGAGAGACCGATGCGATGCTGCCAAGGTACTCCTGCAATTTTCCGCTGTCGAACCTCATGCCCGCGTAATCGACCCGCGTCGTGATCCCGCCGTTGGCTGTCACGACATGTCGCTTCAACAATTCATCCCACAGTCTATGATCGAATTCTGCTAGTGCATAATTGAATGGCAAGATCGCAAAAAACAGGACCAGTTTGAATACAATGCTTCTGGATGTCATGGTATACAACGCGCTGTGAATAGGATATTTCCAATAGACCCGGAACAGGGAAAGTATATTCCTCAGTTTGTGCTTATTGAATTAAAGGATAAAGAGTCGAACCAATTATCATCGATAGGGTGCAATGCAGCCAGATTATTGGGCCTGAGAGCACTCTCCTAATCTGTCAGGTACTGCCCCGGCCTTCACAAAGTGCCCCGGTGCGGCGATAATCAAACTGTGCAGTGTATTTGCCAGAATTTTGATATAGCCACAGTTGTAGTTGCCCGATCGCAATCACTCGTAACCAGGCGAATCCTCCGGATCGCGAGAACAGGAAGCCAAAAGTGTTGAATAGAATCTATGGAATTTGTGGCAATCGCCTATACTGGATCGCCGGAGCAGCCTATCTTCTGCTGATGGAGGCAATCGCGCTCTACTGGCAGTACGCACTGGAGTATTACCCCTGTGCCCTGTGCGTCCAGATCAGGGCCTGGGTCTATGGGGCGATGTTCTCGGCCATATTTGGGGCCTTCGTCAGCGACAAGTTCTGGTTACGCTGGTCTGCACTTACACTCACGCTCTTCTTCATGGGAGGAGCGCTCTACACTAGCTGGTACTCCTATGGTGTCGAAATGGGCACGGTCATCTCCAGCTGCTCCATGGGTGCGGGGTTTCCCGAGTTCATGATGCTGGATGAGTGGATACCCGTCCTGTTCAGAGCGGATGGATTCTGTGGCCAGTCACCTCAGATGTGGTTTGGCCTCAGCATGAACCAGACCTTGCTGGTAACCCTAGGTGTGCCCACATTCATTCTGGCAGCACAGTGGGTATTGCACCTTCCCCGTATGGCGGCTTCTGCCAACTAAGTAGTCGCTTGATTTCAAGCCCGCTATTGTCCAGTTGCTGGCCGAACTCAATCGAGACGAAGGATGACGGACCATAGCGCACTCTCTGACCTGGGATGGCATGCCTGCTTTCAGCATCAGCTCACTCTGGATGAGTGGGATCAGGTCGTGCCGGCCAGGGTGATCGAACAGCATAGATCAGAGGTCGTGCTGGCAACCGGTGAGGATGTCTTGACCGTTTCACTACTGGCAACGACACCGGAGTTGGTCGTGGGTGACTGGCTGTTACTGGATTCGGATCACAGGGTCCTGCGCCGATTGGACCGCAAGACGTATTTTGCCAGGAAGGCTGCAGGCAGCGAACTCAGGAAACAGATCATCTCGGCTAATGTGGATGTGGCCTTCATCGTCTCGTCAATGAACGACGACTTCAATCTCAATCGCATCGAGCGTTACCTCTCGCTGGTAAACGAGGCTGGTGCCGACCCTGTGGTCGTATTGAGCAAGAGTGATCAGGTGCAGTCGCCTGAACAGTTCGTGGAACTGGTTCATGCAATCGACCCCTATCTCGCTGTGGAAATGGTGAATTGTCTCGATGCCGAGAGCGTCGCCAGGCTAATGCCCTGGATCAAACGGGGCACCACCGTTGCAGTTCTGGGATCTTCCGGTGTGGGCAAGTCAACGCTCATCAATACCCTCTTGGGAGAACAGCGGCAAAGCACGGGCGAGATACGGGAGGACGATGCCAAGGGGCGCCATACCACGACGAGTCGTTCCCTGATCTCTATGGACAGCGGTGGCCTGCTCCTGGATACGCCCGGCATGCGGGAGATTCAGCTGGCCGATGCAAGGGAGGGGATCGCCGCCACTTTTTCCGATATCGAAGAGCTCGCCAGTCAGTGCAAGTTTGGCGACTGCCAGCACCAGACGGAACCGGGATGCGCTGTACAAGAGGCTATTGCAGCAGACTCGCTGGATCAGCGTCGCCTGGACAACTATCTGAAGCTATTGCGTGAAGAGTCCCGCAACACCGCGTCCTTGGCAGAGCAACGCAAGGCATCCAAAGCCCAGGGGAAGTTTTACAAGCAGGTCATGTCTGACACGAAAAAGATTCGGGGCAGACAAGACTGAAACCGGCCAGATTCTGAGCTATGAAGCGGCGCTGAAGCCTTGATCGAGGCCGATTCTCCCAAGCGCTTTGCCGACTCCATACTGTGACTAGCCTTGGATGCTCTCTGTCATTTCCGCACAGTACTCATTGAACTTCGTCGGTAGGTCCGTTGGACACACGCCGCAAAGCTGATTGCCCGGTACGGCATGGTCGATAAACTTAGGGTAGGCCAGATTGAGGTTTGCCATGATTTGCCGGAATTCCTCGATTGTCGTGGTGCCACCCAGTCGCGGATTACGCTGTTTTTCCTGGGCGATCGAAGAGACGTGGCGATTTTGATAGTCGTGTCCCGGATAGACAAGGGTATCGTCTGGCAGGCTGAATAATTTCTCGCGCACAGTCTTGTAGAGCGTATCTGAATCGCCATTCTGAAAATCGGTTCGACCGCATCCTTCAATCAACAATGCATCTCCGGTGAATATCCTGTCGCCGACGCGATAGGCGTAGTGATCGTCTGTGTGCCCGGGCGTGTAGAGTGGATCGATGGTGACACCACCCACATTGAGAGGCCTGCCTTCTTCTGCACGCAGATCAGGGCAATCACACTGCGACGCGACTGGAAAGATAATCTGGCTACCCGTAAGTTCTTTAAAGCGCTTGGCGGACGTTATGTGATCCGCATGAATATGGGTGTCGATGGTGTACAGTAACTTCAAGCCAAGGGACCTGATAATAGCGAGATCACGCTCCACGCTCGGGTAGACGGGATCTATAAGGGCCGCCTGGCCGGTTTCCTCGCAGGCGATGAGATAGGTATAGGTGCTGCTGAGCTCTTCATATAGCTGACGGAAAATCATTATCGTCCTCCGCTTGATGAAAGTTGATTTAACGATTTTCAGGATAGGGGATCAGGAAAACCAGTGCTAATGGGAATTATTGATTCGGGCGATCGATAAATTCGATTTGCTGACTGAGCAGTGTAGAAAAGCCCCGCATTGCTATATACAACTGATAGACAAGCTTATTCATCCGTAGTGACACTAAAGTTGACGCAGATCATTAATGACTCAAATTCACTGGGGTTGGTTTGATGCAGCTTATCTACTGCACTGCCTGCTCGAGCAAGGTCAAGGTGCCGGCATCCACGTCGAGTCGCGCACGAGCGCCGATGGGCACCACCGTCTTGTCATCGATGTGGCCGATCATGACACCGCGCAGGGTTGGAATGCCCAGAGGTTCGCAACGCTCACGCAGAACCTGTTCCATGCTCAGGGTGTTGCCGTCGTAGTCATCATCGGTAAATTTACCGAACACGATGCCAGCTACCCGTTCCAGCTTACCGGTTAGCCACAGGTGAGTCAGCATGCGATCGACACTGTATGGAGGTTCGGAGACATCTTCCATGAACAGGATGGCGCCTTCAAAGTTCGGTTCAAAAGGCGTGCCCATCAATGTTACAAGTAGAGAGAGATTGCCCCCGATTAAATGTCCTTCTGCTGAACCGGAAACGATCGGGGTCAGACGATTTTTGCGTTCGACGACGCCGGGTCTGGTGTCGAATACGGGTGGCTCACCAATCAAGGTGGTTGGAGTGGGATCTACCAGCACACGCCGATACTGCTCGAAAGTATAGTCCGAGAAATTATCACCCGCGATAGGTCCATGAAAGGTGAGTAATCCGGTGCGAAGATGAATGGCGTTAAGGATTGCGGTGATGTCGCTATAGCCCATGATGATCTTTGGATTGCTGCCAATCATGTCGTAATCAAGATCACGCAATAATCTACCAGAGCCGTAGCCGCCCCGTACGCAGAAGATTGCATCCACATCGGGATCGGCAAACAGTGAATTCAGGTCATCCGCCCGTTGTTGGTCGGTGCCAGCCAGATACGCTTTGCGACTGCGCAGGTTCGGCGCCGCTTTGGCTTTGAAACCAAGCGAGCGCACGAAGTCCATGGCGGCCAGCAGATCCTCGTCTTCTGGTACATTACTCGCCGGGGTTACCAGCCCAACAGTCAAACCAGGGCTCAGGCGCCCTGGTTTGATTGTGGTGTTGATAGAGGCTGCCAAAGAGCTAGCCGGGCAGCCAAGACCCATGGCCGCGAAGCCAAGGCTGCCACTTGTCCTTAGTAGTTCTCGTCTTGAGATAGGCATCGACTTAATTCCGTTCTTTACGATTAACGCCACTAATTCTGGCGGTAATCTGTAAGGAATAAAAGGGGGAAAAGATGCAAATCCTGGTTGAGTTCCCTAGAATTGAATCAAACAACCGAATTGCGGCGATCCGACCTGATTAGCACTCATCACATTACAAGATTAAACGCGATGCTAATTCGTTGACCATCCATATGATTGGAAGGCGCGCGATGCCGTAGATAGCTGGGGGAAGAGGATCATCTGACCCACGACAATGTTCTGTGTCATGGTCAGGCAATTCAGGTCACTGGCTTCCCGCTTAGTAGCTTTAGCAGCAAATCTGCCATGAGCGAATGTAAGATGATGCCGTGAGAGCCGGGTGGGACCTGCACATAATATACGCCACTTAAGATAGAGTTTGAATGATTGTGCACTGCCCTGAAATGTGCGCGTCCGTAGACTTTAAGCCAACAAGACGGGATATTTAGCGGCGCTGCGAGCTTTATGGCGTCGGCAAGCTCGGCTGGTGGAATTGAAATCGCTACACCATGTGCTTGATGCCTTGCTGGGCGTCGAGAGCATGATGTCCTCAATGGACTTGATCAATCGCTGATTCAGGGCTTCCAATTCCCCATCTCGCTCAACTGGATGGAAACCAGGATAAACGGTCGAGCAGGTGCTTGTTCTTTGAACCCATCTATAATTCTGCGTTCATAGAGAAGAATTGTCAGTCTACTATTGTGGGCTCGTGAATCAATTAATTGGTATCCCATTCGGAAGTCGAGAAGTGGTAACCTCTGGTATCTGTAAGTAAGCAGATTTATCCTTAAACAGTTCATCGCTAATTCTTAACTGGAAAAAGTTGCTATGCCGAACACCAATGTCGAACTTTTGAGACGGCAGCTGGCAGACTTTGTGCGGGAGCGGGACTGGAGTCAGTTTCATTCGCCGAAGAATCTGTCTATGGCACTGTCGGTTGAAGCCGCAGAGTTACTGGAGATTTTCCAATGGCAGACCGAGCAGCAGTCGAGTGATCTGGATGAGGAGACCCAGTCCAGGGTGGCAGAAGAACTGGCAGACATTCTGCTTTACACCCTGTTGTTGAGCGACCGGCTGGGTATTGACCTTGTTTCCGCTGCCCAAGCAAAGCTGCAAAGCAATGCCCGCAAATACCCTGCCGAAAAGGTGCGGGGCAGCTCCCGCAAATACACCGACTACTAAGCATGCTCAGCTATCGTCACGGATTCCACGCCGGAAACTTTGCCGACGTACTTAAGCACCTCTTGCTGGTACAGGTTATCGATTATCTCAAGACCAAGCCGGCACCGATCCGCTACATCGATACTCACTCCGGCGCCGGCTTGTATGAGCTACGCAACAGGATGAGTCAACAGACTGAGGAATACAGGCTCGGTGTCGGAGCCATTGAGTTGTCGGCACTGCCGCAGAGTGCGCGTGCCTGGGGTGCTCTCATTGGCAGTTATCTCGCTGAGAATCGTTATCCCGGCTCGCCCTTGATAGCGGCCGACCTGCTGCGGCCACAGGACGAACTGCGGCTCTTTGAGATGCATCCTGCCGAATATGAACAGCTGGCGACTTTGTTCAAAAGAGATCGCAGGGTTCGCGTATTCCATTCCGATGGCTATGCAGCCGTAAAATCCCAACTGCCGGTGCAGAATGCCAGGGCGCTGGTCTTGATAGATCCGTCCTATGAACTGGACGCAGACTACTACAGGGTAGCTGAAGCCGTGAAGGAAGGGTTGCGGCGAATGCCGAATGCCGTATTTGCTGTCTGGTATCCAGTGGTAGCACCGAAACTCTTGCAACCGATGCTCAGGAAGCTTGAGAAGCTGGGAGGAAAACGTGGATTGAAGATCGAACTGCATCTGGAGAACGAAGAGGTGTTGAAGGGGATGCGGGCAACCGGAATGTTAGTGATCAACGGGCCGTGGACGCTGGCAGACACGATGAGCGATTCACTGCGAGTAATCGCGGAACAAATGAGTGGAAAATTTACTGTTGCCAGTGCATAACATCAAAATTCCGGTGGCGAAAATAGGGACGGATTTATTTTGAAAAAAAATAAATCCGTCCCTATTTTCGTGCTGCTGGTGGCCGGATTGATGACCCTTTACCCCATGGTCGTACAGGGCAAGGATTCCGCAATCACCCAGGCCACCGCCTACGTGATAAGAGGGGAGCCGATAAATGTTGAAGCAGTTGCTATCAACCTTGATCTGGATCCGCAGAGGCCTCTGACTCTGCTGATCTGGCAGTCGGCGAGACGACGCTGGATTTCTGTTGGTTCAAGTCATGCAAGCACTGATACGGGCTTCGCCAAAGTCACGGGTAACCGGGTTTTGTTTACTTACTCGGATACTGATTCCCTGGAGCCTGGTAACAACTACTTCGGTACTACCCGAAGTTGCACAGCAAATGGAATTTGCCCTCTGGACGTAGAGCCTGATGCGGCAGTGCGAGTAGTCATTGCCCGTTGAGCCAGATAGGGACAGATTTATTTTTTGTCAAAAATAAATCTGTCCCTTTTTTACTATCTATCCCTATCTTTTTTGTCAGGGTCTGACTCGCACGTACTTCCTGAGTGTTCGAGCATTGACATGCGGGTTCGGGACCGGCTCTCCACCGTAGATATTACCTTCGTTATCGACTGTAACGAACTCAGCCCCATTTCCCGGCAGGATATTGGGATTCGCCCATGGGAAGCGAATGAATTCCTTTACCCACCCTGTTTCAAATTCTCCAATACGAATTCCCATTTCGTATCCAGGGTTCTGCACGTTGTCTGATTCGGAGTCCGCGACGTAAATTCGCCCCTCGTCGTCAAAGGCGATGCCGCTGGGGCGCCCGAACTGGGTCCAGGTGGCAGAGTGATTGCCTTCCTGGTCGAAGATCTGAATCCGGCTATTGCTGCGATCTCCCACGAACACCCGGCCATCCGGACTTATGGCGATGGCATGCAGAGCGCGGAACTGTCCCGGTGCATAACCAGTCTCACCCCAGGACATGAGGAATTCGCCGCGGCTGTTGAATTTCACTACCCGGTTGTTGCCGTTCTCGTTATGGCCATCTGCAATAAACACGTCGCCGTTGGCCGCGATTGCCACATCACTGGGGGAGGTGAAGTGGTTGGGTCCTGCTCCCTGCTCGCCAGGTGTGCCGAGAGTCATGAGCACTTCACCAGTTGAACTGAACTTGATGACATGATGACCACGACGGTCGCCAGCCGGAATAGCGTTATCGCTCACTGCGTCCGTTACCCAGACGTTGCCATCGGCGTCGACGTCGATGCCATGGGGCCAGATGAACAAACCGCTGCCGAATGACTCCACCACATTGCCATCGGGATCAAACTTCAGGACCGGGTCCAGGTCTGAATCGAGGCATTCCAAACCGAAACGGTCCGGCCCGGCATCGCAACGTACGATGGCCCAGATATGGCGCCCGTCCGGGTCGACTTTCGCCTTGCCGACAGCGCCCATCACTCTTCCGCCGGGGAGCTTCGCCCAGCCTTCGACGATTGCATAGGGGTTTGTGGAGTTTTGTGCAGCGGATTGCTGTGGTACCGCGAAAGAAGCGACAATAAGCAGAGCGGCTACGGATACGATTGGGTTGCGAAATGTCATGAAGTGCCCCGGACGCGATTGAGTGAGCCCTGGAGTATAGCAAAGGTAGCATTTTGGGGCAGAGAGCTTTGTTTCACTACGGTTTTGTTACGATCGCGCGCGAGATGTTTTAAAGTTGAGCAGCTGGCTGTAGGTGGGTCGTGCCAGCAATAAAATCTTTTGCGGGCTCCTTGACCTTCTTGTCGAGGCAACACTGTCCGCCTAGCGGCGTACGATCCACGCGCCAGCGAATAATAAGAGTATCAACAGCGAGCCAGCAGCAGCGGGCCGTACCATGCTGGCAAGTACCGAATCGACATCCAGAAAATCCGGTGATCCTGTTTGCCACAGAACCCATTGGGAACCGATTGTGGTGGCCAATGAAGGGTGCCCGGTTTCCAGAATGATGAGAGCGTCTCCCGTGTCAGGATTTATCCGAGCTGTACTATTGATAGCGGGTTCGTTGCCACCGTCGTGCCCAAACACAGAGTCGCCCGCAGGGGTTGGTGCATAGAGCATGGTACCAAGCCCCCAGATATCAGCCCCGAAACTTCTGCCATGGGGCTCACGCATGATGGCTATCGTCTGCAGGGGTAGGACTCTGTTTGCACCGCTCTGGGGAATCTGTGCCAGCACAAATCGGCTCAAGTCTGCTGCCGATGTCGCCAAGGCTGTCGCCGCGCTTGACGCATAGTGATATATGTCTGCAGGTTCCCCGCTGCGAGTTATCGAACCAGCATTGTTATCAATTGTACCCAGGCTGGCGTAAGTAGTACGTTGCATGTTCAGCGGATCGAAGAAGGTCTGCTGTATGTACTCTTCGAAACTGAGACCTGATACTTCCTCAATCACGAGTTCCAGCAGTAGGTAGCTTCCCCCGGAATAGCGCCAGTTGCTGCCAGGCGTCTCGCTCACCTGGATCTGAACAGGTTCACCCGATGAAGCGCGCGGATTGGCCAGCTCCTGTTCCAGTGTCGGCAGGGGTTCATTCAGTCGGTAATCACCGAACCCGAGCCCATCAGTGAAACCCGCTGTATGGCTCAGCAGTCTGCGAATGGTTACCTCGGAAGCGTCAAATCCATTCGTTGGCAACTCCCACCGTGACAGGTAGTTTGCGACAGGCGCATCGAGATTCAGCTTTCCCTCCAGCGCGGCCTGCATGATACCGTTCGCCGCGATCCATTTGCTCATGGAGGCTGTGCTGAATACTGTGTCCGCATCTACTTGTGTAGTTGCTCCGCGGTAGAATTCACCAGCGATCTCTCCGTCTTCTATAAGCACCAAAGCCGAGTTGCCCGCTGCGTTCTCCAGTTCAAGCGTTGTGGTGGCTCACTCGAAAAACGCCGACGAATCATCAGGATTCACCATAGGAGACAGCCACCATCCGGAGAATGCTGTGAAGAAGACAAACACCGACCATGTTGCCAGGGCAGAGATCAGAAGCATGAGCCAGGATAGGGAAAATCGAATTTGCATTCTGGTTCTCTGTCCTTTACCTAGACCAGTCCAGTGTTGATCAACGTGATGGCGGCGACCAGGTACAGGCCAGCTGTGAATATCGAGCCCAGGGTTCGGATATGGTTCAGCCGGGTCCACTGTTCGCCATAGGTCTTCCAATAGATCGCCGCTTCGTTTGATCTGTGGTCGAGTTTAGCCAGTCGATTATTCATCGGTACGTTGCCGAACATCGTCATCAGAAATACGCTAGGCACATAGATGAAGGCGGCAATGAGGATAGCGACCTGGCCTGGCCCCTCGAATACAAACAACGCATAGAGAGCGAACAGCACTGAAAATACGGCTATCGATATCAGGGCAGCTACGAATTCCGTGCGTAGCACGGTGCGGTTGATCCATTGCATCGATTCGATACCCGCGGCCGGCTCGGCACGAAGCAGTCCGGCCATAATGAATTCAGAAAAGGCTTTGAAAACGCCCCCTACCAAAGCACTCCATAGTGCAAGAAACAGACAGAAGTAAAGTGCCCAATCAAAAGTCATGAGAATCTCCCTGGCCGTCCAGAGCGAGCTGGTTACGAACTTGAACGTTGTATAAAGAGGCTGCGGAAAGAGCACATAGACCCACTTCGACCGCTGCCGCCAGTTGAATCTCCACAGGAGGCAAGCCATCAATCAGCATAGCCAGTAGTCGCACGCTGCCATAAGCGCCATACACCATGATGGAAAGCAGAAGGCCGCTATGAACCATTGCCGGCCTTGATGAACAGAACACGATCGCAAGGCCACAGACGAGTAGCAGTCCCCCGGGGGCTCTCAGCTCGGACATCAACCCCGCCGACAGCTCGCTTTGTAGGCCGTAGGAGGCGAGCATGCCCGCCGGGTCCAGGACTATAAAACTGCCTATTAGTACTGCAACCCACCCGTTCAGGTGCAGCTGAGCTCTGACAAGCTTGCTCACGCGGCTGCCCTCCATTGGCCAGTCTTCGCAACCTTGCTTGCGTAGTCTCTGAAGTCCCTGGGCTCGCGACCCAGTGCGCGCTGCACGCCATCGGTGAGAGATGAGTTGCGGCCGTCCAACACAGTGGCGAACAGATAATCCAACATCCAGATCACATCCTGTGGGGCGCCAGACGCTTTTACTTCATTAACGAAGGCGTCATGGGGTACATCGTGGTAGGCGATATTCCGACCAATAGCCGCCGAGAGGTCTGCGGCGATGTCGGCAAAGCTCATCAGGCGCGGACCCGTCACTTCGTAAATCTCACCATTGTGCCCATCCTGGGTGAGGGCAACGGTTGCCACATCAGAGATGTCATTCACATCCACAAAGGGTTCAAGCGTATCGCCTGCCGGAACGGTAATCTGTCCAGCAAGAACCATGTCGACGAATGCACCTTCTGAGAAGTTCTGGAAAAACCAGCTTGCACGAACCACGGTCCATTCCAGGCCGCTATTTATAACGATCTTTTCGCAGGCCTGGGCTTCTTCTTCGCCTCTGCCAGATAGCACAACCAGGCGCTTTACACCCTTGGCCACAGCAAGATCCACAAACGCCTGAATAGTGTCGGTAGCGCCTGGCATGGCAAGGTCGGGCGCGTAGCTTATGTACACCGCCTCCACGTTTTCCAGGCATGCGCCCCAGTTGGAATCGTTGTTCCAGTCGAAAGCGGGTGTGGATGAGCGCGATCCCACACGAGTGGCCTTACCGATCTTGTGCAGGTTCTCTACGATGCGACGGCCAGTCTTGCCGGTGCCGCCAGTTACCAGAATGTATTTTTGCTCAGTGTTGTTCATAGTGCTCTCCTGAATTGGTCTCGTTGATTAAAGAGGTCAGGAGAGATGGTAGGGAATCGGGACGCAAAGCTATTGGCAGCTCATGCCAGGTTTTTGGCCGATGCCGCCAATTTTTAGCATTGTTTACTGTTGAGGGATGGCTCTGGATTTGGCAGCGAGACGGTAGGAGCGGGGGGTCTGGCCTGCCCAGCGCTTGAATGCCCGATTGAATGAGCTTTGTTCCGAGAAACCAGTGAGAAAGGCGATGTCGCTAAGGGAGTGCTTGCTTTGAATGAGCAAGCGTTCTGCCAGCTCCCGGCGTGCGCCATCCACGAGTTCCTGATAGGAGAATCCTTGCGCCGACAGCTTTCGTTGCAGACTGCGACCACTCATGGCCAGCGCACTGGCTATATCACTGACGTTTGGAACCCCTTCACTCAAGGCATTGGCAATCTGGTTCTTGACTCGTTTGTCCAGCGCGTCCTCTTCTCCAATTTGACTGATCTCCGCTTCGAGTTGCGTCTCGAAATACTGAGTGATTCCTGCATCAGCGAGTTTATTCCGTGATTGCATGGACTCATCGGCGATCAACAGGGCATCGCGGTCGGTATTGAAATGTACGGGACAGCCGAAGAATGCCTCGTGATCTGTCTCTATTTCAGGTCCCGGGTGCTTGAAGAATACGCCATTCAGCTTCACGGGTTGGATTGAGACTTCGCGACTCATGGTGAACATACTCGCCAGCGTGGCTTCGTTGGAGAGTCGGGTGCCCAGGTTTCGAACGCCATCGCGGTGAAGGTGAGCGAAAGCGCCATCATCGGTAGGTTCAATGGTATAGACGGAAACGCTGGTCAAGACACGCCAGTACCGTTCCGACCGGGTAAAGGATGCCCGCAGATTGGATGCGGTTTTCCAGGCCAGCCCAAAGACGCCGTAGTCGTCACAGCGCATGGAATTACCTGCGCGGAGCGGGAGAGTGTGACCGGATTGCTCTGCTCTGGCGATGTTTTCCAGAAACCTGTAGTAGTCACTGTCATTTACCATGAGTGATGGATCGACAGGTGCGTCTGGATCGATGCCCATTCCTGACAGCATCGCAGAGATGTCTATGGACTTCTCAGCAATACCTGCAACTTTATGCGCAAAAAGTGAGGTGATTTGTCCCATCCGTAAATTAAAACTTAGTAGACAGATGCGGTAAAGATCATCAGGCGGGTAAATGGGAAATAGGGGCAGATTTATCTCGAAAAATAGATCCGCCCTTGGTTCTCCATTCAAAAAAATGCTGTCTGGTGTCCTATGCTATAAACCGAAGCGCAGGCTAAGTTCATAAGAGCGTGGATCACCGAAGATCCACTGCATGGGGACGTAGGGCGCCAACACATAGTCTTCCTCATCGGTAAGGTTACGGACACGCAGAGTAACAGTCATATCATCACCTGCGGCCCAGTTCAGGCTGGCATCGAATACCGTGTATTCCGGCATCTCTTCGGTATTGGCATCGTCGGCAAAGCGGGAATCCACATAACGAAACCCACCGCCGATTTGAAGTGAGGGGGAGATGGCATAGTTCAACCACAGGTTGGTCGTTTGTTCCGGTACATTGCGCGGCCTATTGCCGGCCAGCGATACCCCGCCGGAATAGAATTCATCGAACTCCGCATTGATGGAGGCGAAATTGAAATCCACACTGAGTTGGTCTGTCGGATTCAGCCTCAAGGTGGCTTCGATGCCATCAGAACCCTGTTGTCCTATCTGCTCCGAAATGGCGCTTCCGGGAAGTCGGGTTACCATGTCTTCCTTTTTCATGTTGAAGTAAGCCAGCGTATACTCGGCTCGTCCCTGGAGAAATTGTTGTTTCACGCCAAGTTCCCACTGTTCGCCAGTGGTCAGGTCCCAATCCTTATTGCCCGCACTGATGGAAACAGGCGAAGTTACTGGATCCGCTGCGGTGCTGGCCTGGGCGTAAAAGCTCAGGGAATCGACGGGCTGGTACACCAATCCGACACGCCAGGTAATCTCATCAAAGCCGGTAGTGAAGGCCGCGGCGGGACTGGTGCCAATAGCCAGGTCATAACGGTCATAATCAATATCGTCATACCGCAGACCCAGGACCAGATTGATTGTGTCACTTAATTCCAGCATGTCGTCTGCAAAGATTGCCCACTGTTTGGTATCGGTCTGGTAGTCAAGAACAGTTGGAATCGTGGCGATTGGCAGGGAACCGGCAGTGAAACCAAATACCGGAACGCTGTCGCCAACACCAAACCCTCCAGTGGAAAAATTGTTCAGGTAATTGAGATCGATCTGGTTCGCTTCGAAACCAACGCTAAAGTTGTTGGACAGGCCGTTTATTTCAGACTCAATCAGGAAGTCGGAACGGGTGCCCAGTTGTTCTTCGTCGTGAATAATACCCAGGTAAAAGGCGCGATCAATCAGGCCTGTAGTCGTGTTATAGGCGTACTCTTCAAGATTTTGCCATTCCCGCATGACGTCGAGAAAGTAAGTATCGTTGCGGAAAGTGACATTTGAAGAAAGCTGCCACTCGGTGTGTGCCCGATACCATTTGTCTTCATACTTCACCCGGGCGTCGCCGAAGTTGTAATTATTTTTCCTGTGGTCATGACTGGCGGATCCATTGATCAGGGGAGTCCCCCAATAAGGCGCAGCATCGATGTCGGCATAATCAACACTGAAGCGCATGCTGAAGTCCTGGTTGGGCTCATAAAGCAGGGAACCGGCAACAACAACGCGGTTTTCCTCAGCGCGGTCTACGAAACCCTCTTCTTCCTGCACTGAGCCGTCCAGGCGATAGGCCCAGTCTTCCGACAAATCGGCACCGCCGCCGACTGCAATGCGCCGCATGCCGAAGCTACCTGCAGCAACCATAGCCTCGAAGTCTGGTTCCCCAGGCATGGGTTTCTTGGGTACGTAATTGATTGTGGTGCCTATGGCGCCAACGCCATTAATCACCGAGCCGGCTCCGCGCAATACCTCGACCCGGTCAAGGGTCCAGGTATCAGCCGGAAAGGAAACAGTGCCTGCAACAATATACAGGCGCGTACCGTCATAGGTGTAAATGGTGGAGTCATGGCCATTGAAGCCCCGGGACGAGATAGAGGTACCGCCGTTACCCGGACTGGCGCTGGAGGAGACGCCAGCGCTGCGGGTTACCGCTTCCAGAGTGCCGTAATCGCCCTTCGTCGCCAGTTCCTGCTGGCTAATGATGTCCACACTGGCCGGTAATTCAAAGGCAGACAGGCCCAGGCGGCTCCCTGCTTCATTCACCCCCCCGAGCCGTATCGCCCCGACTCCCCCCTGACCGCGCACGACTATTTCTTCGATGGTCTGGGCATTCAGCACGGTACTCATCCCCATGACTAGCAGGCTGGTGAGCCTTGCCACAGATCTTCTGCATGCCAAAGGCTTTACGCAAGGATCGGAAGTGCGGGGAACCAGGGTCATACGATGGTTGATCAGCATAGCGGGATATCTCTCCATGGCTTCGCGTTGCCGCTATTAAAAACTGCTGGCATTCTAATGAATGATTGGCCTTGTCCGGCAGTTAATTACATTGGCTTAACGTTTTATAACGTGCCGAGACGCGCTTTTAGGGGAAACTTCCGGATAATGTGGTATTGGTTCGCAAACTCTACAGGCGCCAATTTATCTGCTGTCGGGCACGATTGAAAAAATTATGAAGATCAAGACCTTACTTTTTACTGTTCATCGTTGGTTGGGCATCGTCATGTGCCTTTTCTTTGCCCTGTGGTTCGCCAGTGGCATCGTAATGATGTACGTGGAATATCCGGAACTGACTCATGCAGAGGAGTTGGAAAACCTGCCTGAACTGGATCTTGCGGCGGTTCGGCTAAGTCCGGCCCAGGCCCTTGCCGGTGCAGGAGCAATTGAACTCGTGCGATCGGTTTCATTGCAGTCCGTCTTGGGAAAGCCCGCCTACCTGTTTCAGATGGATAGGGGGGGATTGCTCACTGTATTCGCCGATAGCGGCGATGTTCTTGACAGTCTTAGCACGCAGTCGGCGCTCGCCGCAGCCCGCCTGTCCGGGTTCTCAGATAGTGATTCTGAGCCTGAATATCGTGAGTTGATGCAGATCGATCAATGGACGGTGTCAGAATCTCTGGGGCCAATGCGGCCTCTTCACCGGGTGGCACTGAACGATGCCGAAGGTACTGAATTGTATATCTCAGACCGTACCGGGCTGGTGGTGCGGGATACCAATCGTCGGGAACGTTTCTGGAATTGGCTTGGCTCTACCGTGCATTGGATCTATCCGGTGCAACTTCGCCAGTACCGCAATGTGTGGGTCCAAACTATTATCTATATTTCCCTGTTGGGCCTGGTTTCCATTGCCACCGGCGCCATTATTGGCGTTCTTCGACTACGTATCCGAAATCCATTTCGCGGTAAGTACTATACGCCCTATACAGGCATGATGAAGTGGCATCATGTGCTGGGGCTGGTCACAGTAATCTTTGTATTTACCTTTACCTTGAGCGGTCTGATGTCAATGGGACCTTGGGGGATATTTGATTCACACACATCGGCACAACCGCAAATCGAGCGTTATACAGGCCAGGATTTCATGCGGCTTAACTCATTGCCTGCAACCACGATCATGGCGCAAGAGGAGCAGTTCCCCGTAGAGATAAAGAAAGTGTCTTGGCATTACATCAACGGGGAAGCCTACCTCGTTGCTGTGAATAATGCTGGAGATCAGCAAGTTTGGTTTGGCAGTGATGAGGAAGCTAGTTCGCCGCGCCTGCTTGGGCATATCATGGCATCCATTCCACGACTACTCCCCGAATCGAAAGTACTGTCCATCGAGCTGCTGAGTGAATACGATGATTATTACTATGCTCGCCATAATGCGCATCGGCCATTACCAGTGTATCGTGCGCGCTTTGATGACGAGGAAAATACCTGGTATCACATTGACCAGGATACCGGGGAGCCGCTAACCCGGGTTACCAATGCGACGCGACTGGAACGATGGTTGTTCAATGGTTTGCATAGCCTCGATTTTCAGCTGCTGTGGCGTCAACGTCCATTGTGGGATGTGGTTGTTATCATGCTGAGCATGCTTGGCCTGGTGTTTTCAATTACTTCTGTAGTGATTGCCTGGCGTTACATCCGGGGCAAGAAGTACACCGCCGGGGCATTGGCAGTAAGCGGTGAATGATCAAGCCATGCCAGCCACTTTGATTCTATAGATAGACTGGATCAAGGTAGATTGAGCATCGAATGACGTAGAGTGCCTGGGGAATGGTAGCCCAGGGAAGTCGAGCCTTAGAGCACAGATATGCTCGCAATGAGGAACTAAACCCAAGGGGGCGATACTGGTTATATCGCAGTCATCAAAGGAAATAATGCAATGGCCGAGATGAGAATGCGTTAGCGTTCATGCCTACAACACAATAATTTTCAATCGCCAAGAGATCTACTCTGCACTTTGAAAAAGTGTTGCAAGCCTTGAATTGGGGCGAGTCCTGAATGATTCTAATCGTTATGACTAATAACAAATCAATTTACATGCCCGCCCACTACTTGGGTAGTAACTTGATTGTCAGGAAATAGAATCGCATCTATTTACGAGTCGCGTAAAAGCCCGGTCGCAGATCCAGGCATTTCCAGAGGAATCGAGATGGGCATTCTCAGGAAGTTCAATGATCGCGCAAGATTGTTCTTGCCTCTGGTAACCTCTTTCACAGCGCCATTCGTTGCCGTCATCATTTAGAAATGCGTTCTCGGGAATGCTGATTTCAATGCACCCTTGGAGTGATTTGAGATAGCCTCGATTGCAATTCCAGCTCAGCCCACGGCGATCCAGAAATGCATTTTGCGGTATGCTAAGGGCCATGCAGGAACCCTCAGATTCCTGGTATCCTCTGAGGCACTCCCAACCATCGCCATGTGAATATCCGGTCGCATAGGCATTTTCAGGAACAATAACCTTGATGCAGGAGTCAGCACTGGCTCTGAAGCCTTGCTCGCACTCCCATCCATCACCATAATTGGACCCGGTCAACACGGCGTTCACCGGCAAATTAATTTTTAAACACCCGGCTTCGGACTGGCGCTGTACCCGCCGATCTGGTTTATACCCTCTTTCACAGGCCCAACCTTGTCCGTACTGCGCCTCAATCAGGTAGGCATTGGGGGGAACAACAACCTCTCTGCAGGAACTCCTGCTTTTTATATATCCGCGGTGACATTTCCAGGAAGAGCCATAGGCATCCAGATAGGCGTTGTCGGGCACTGTAACGGGTACGCATTGGTTGCTGCTCTTCACGTAGCCTCGTATGCAATCCCAGCCACGGCCATATTCGCGATTGAAAGAATAAGCAGGCGAGATCTCAGATTCTGCCCCTTGTGCACTTGCATTGATTGGGTAAGTCAAAAAGCAGGCAACAAGCAGTATGCTGATGGATGGAGTGTTCTTAATATAGGTAATCATTGTAGTGTCCAAGAAGTAGCACAATTGGGATTCAAGCTGAGATAGAAGCTGAAACGGAAATCTGTTGAGATTTGTGATTCGCCCAAATTTTTCCGTTTGAGCGCAGTATTGTGGCCTGGTGAAGCGTGCCTTTATTTATATAGGAGCCAGGTTCATGGCCAACTTGCAGGTCGTGTATGTCGGTTTGCCTGAAAAGTTGATCAAATAGCCTGGTACGATTGCGCGGACTAGTGGTAGCCGGAGAGCGGTGCGTCGTTCTGTTGGAGTGGAATGGGAAAAATGCGAGAAAGAGCTCTAGCCAGTCAGGCAGAGTTACGGACTGTAACATTAATAAGCAGGCCTTGATACTTAATTTGGATAAATTGCAGTGCAGAGGGGAATGCTGGAACTTGAATACGCAGAATAAGCTGATCCAGGAAGCCTGGAGCCGTCACTTTCATTGAATTAAACTGAAATAATTGATCTAAAGGTTAAAAAACCTGCTATTGAAGTGCGCAGGTGATACCATGGACTACGACAGGTGCAATTGAATGTCCCTTTTGGTTGGTCATCGCTTAACAGCGACATACTCCCTTATGTGCTAAGGGATAAGTTTCTCCCGGTTCATCTCTAAACTCGTAATCTGGTAGCTGTGTTGGCGGGTTCTTATTAACTTGGTCGCGTAACAGGCGCCAAACTCAAGGTTAAACATAATGCAGATTAAGCCAAATATTCAGACGGTATTTGTTGGTACCGTTTCCTGGTTCGACGCCGAAAAAGGTGTAGGTTTTATTCAGCGACGATCTGCACCGGATATTTACGCGCGAATTCGCGAAGTTGTCGGGGCGGGATTCACTACCTTGGCTATAGGGCAGAAAGTTGAGTTCACAATTTCGAGGACAGCCTATGGGCTTGAGGCGAGGAATATCGTCCCATGCTAGAAGCTTCCTAAGCCGATCCAATTTTGGGAGTGGATGCCGACCATACGCCTAAAGCGCGTTAAAGCCACCCGTAGATGCATCCAGAAAATGAAACAGGGCAGTTTGCTATTGCGAGTGCCTTGTTTCGCATAACAATCCGCTCTCACTTTCAAAATGCCGCTAGCAACTCAAAGCTGGATGAAAACAGGAGCCAACAGGGTTCTGTTGAGCTTCGCCACCTTCATCGTAATTCGCCAGAGTTTGTAATCTCTTGCACTGAGCATAATCAGCCTGACATATTCAATTCCCAATCGCCCAATCCGGGTAACTGAAGGATTAAACCCAACCCTATGCGCATTCGACTTGGTTACGATATGACCTATCATTGTTCTCAGCCAACTCCCGTAATTGCTACGCTCCATGTCCACTCAAGTCGGGCAGCAGATCTTGAGTCGCCGGACTATGCGTATACCGATCCTGAACTACCACTCACTGGCTATACTGATATGTTCGGTAACTGGGTCACTCGATTGGTGCTTCCTGAAGGCGAAACCCGATTGTTCACGAATGCCCTGATCGAAGATTCCGGTCAGCTGGACAACATTGCTCCGCAGGCAAGCCAGTTCGCTGTAGAAAATTTGCATGAAAATGTGCTGGTCTATCTCCTGGGCAGTCGATACTGTGAGACTGATGTCTTGATGGGTGAAGCGTGGCGCCTGTTCTCTACTGCGCCATTTGGTTGGCAACGTGTTCAGGCTGTCTGTGAATTTGTTCATCAGCACCTTACATTCGGCTATGAGTTTGCACGATCGACCAAGACAGCAGCGGAAGCCTATCGGGAAAAAGTGGGGGTGTGCCGCGATTTTACTCACCTGGCTATCACGCTGTGCAGATGTTTGAACATACCAGCACGCTATTGCACCGGGTACATAAGCGACCTCTATGGAGAGGAGCCTGACGGGGAAATGGATTTCGCCGCCTGGTTTGAAGCCTATCTGGAGGGTGGTTGGTATGTGTTTGACCCGCGTAACAATCAGCACAAAGCAGGGCGGATTCTGATGGCCCGTGGCCGAGATGCGGCGGATGTGGCCATCGTTAATTCTTTCGGGAATGCAGAGTTGAGAAAGTTTAGTGTCACCGCTGAAGAAATTAAGTCCCCGAAAGGATAATCCGGAAGTTGCCAATCGCTCAAGAAGTTCAGAATAGCTGAATATCCCATTGCCAGGTACTGACAAGAGATACCCTTGGGCATCGAAGTGGCTTGCCCTCCAGCACCGCATTCGATTCAGTCAGGCAACAGGTGCTAGTGCGTAACTGAGTATGCCAAGAAGTGAGTACTGATTGGTAAACTATAACCGAGCTATTCCACAACGCGATAACCCGATGGGGTGTACTCAATTGAACTCGGAAAATCCAGCGCCTCGATTCTTGTGCGTCCCACGTAAACTGCATCCTCATGTGCCCTGCTAGCACTGTAACGCCGCATGAATTCGCTTTCTGATTCGCGATCGGGTACCTGGCCTGTGAGTGCCACCTTAATCACCTTTGCCACTTCTTCAGGATTATCTCGCTGCGGATAGTGGCCCGCTGTTGGAATAACCCAAAAGCTGCTTTCTACTTCACGTTCATTCAGATAGGTATCCCATACATGATTGGCGATGCGGATGGGGTTCACATCGTCCGCCAGGCCCCACAGGTACGCCACGGGGATGGGGCTGCGTGGCAGGTTCTCTAGCCAGCGTAGCTCGTTCGCCTGGCGTTCCAGCAAATAGCGCCCCACGTAAAGCAGGGATATGTTGCCTTGTTTGAAGTCGAAAATATCAGAATAGGCCACGGCTTCCGGTTCACCTTCTGTGAGCCGCGGTCTGGCGTTGCGCGCGGCAATCAAGCGTTCACTGGCTTCGGTGTCAAGCAAGGCCAATTGGAAGGGTACCAGATTAGCCAGGGGCAGAAACATGCCGCTATTGGACAGAAAATGATAATTAATGGTGTAGCCAGGATCGTCGCTATCCAGGTAATTGCCCAGAAATGCCAGGCCGATACTCACGCCGCGATCGTGAGTGTAAAGGGCGAAGTCATCGAATTGCACCACCTCACGCACGAAGTGGTCCAGGATCTCGGCATTCTCGGCCAGCATATAGTTGTAGCCATTCAGCGGTTTATCTGAAAAGCCGGATCCTGGAAAATCCAGTGCAGCAATGTAATAGTCATCCTCAAGGTAGGGGATCATCTTGTAGTAATCAAAGCTGGAATTGGGGAAGCCATGGACGAGCAGCAGTTTTGGATTCGACTCATCCCCCCAGGTTCGGTAGAACACATTCACCCTGGCGTTATTATTGTCCGCCGTGGTGGAGGTCCACTCAAAATAATCTCCGGCCTGATACCAGTCCCGTGCGAGATCTGAATAAAACACGAAGTCATCATCCTGGGCAGTGGAAGGCAGAGGAAAGACCAGAACGATCATGGTCGCTAATAGATATTTATAAAATGTCATAAGGGTTCCCCTGGGCCAGACCACTGCTTCGTCTCTTGATGATTCGAATAGCCTCTAATCGGTGCCATACGAAAACGTGGACTGTGCCCGGTTTTTCGTGTTTCAAGTGCGAAACTAGAAAGTACCAGAAAGGGTGCTATATAATCGCTCAAATGCGGGAAAATCAAGGTCCTTTGACCTTGTTGATATCTTGTATTCAATTCCACTTTTCCCTCGAAGGCGCTTGTGAGATTTCTTATCGCTCTGTTTATTCTGGCCTTGCCCGTCGCTGTGCTGGGAGGGGCTATAGTTGAAGTGCGTACTTCGCTTGGTGTGTTTTACCTGGAGCTGAATGAGCGCGCCGCACCTGAATCTTCAGAGAATTTTCTCGCCTATGTTACGAAGGGCCTCTACGACAACTCTTTCGTTTACGGCACTGCTGATTTGGCCTTTGTAAGAGGTGGAGGCTACACGTTCTCGAGCTGCCCGAACGGGGTTCAACGAATTGCCGAACAGCCGCCGATTGACTTTGAACAAACCAACCTGGCGAACAAACGTGGATCTATCTCGCTGGTTCACTCCTACCGATCCGATAACGCTTTCACGAGCGATTGGATTATCAATCTCGACGACAATTTCAAGTTTGATAATGCAGGTACAGGATATACGCCATTCGGCGAGGTCATCGGAAATGGATTGGACGTGGTCATAGCAATCGCACTGGCCAATCAGGCTCAATATTCTGATCCTTTTGATAGCCTGGGCGCTGATTTCTTCCCGGAACCGGTAACCTGTGAAACACCGGCCAGCTTCAATTACATTTCCGTAGCTATGACCGTGGTGAACAGTGACGGAGATCTACCTAGTGGACGTTACAACAGCATCAGCAATGAATTACAGGTCAACATCCATCTGCCTGATGATGATTACCTTAGCCTGCCTTTTGCCGTTAACGTAACCGATACTGGTGAGATAACAATTACCGCACGATTAGAGCAGGCCATTTCGCTTGAGAAGCCGATGCCAAATATGGCGAGATACGACGTTTCAACTCGTGGCTTGACTCTTCATTCGCTCGAAATAGATGGCATCGTTGCTTATGCGAACGTGAACTTTGTAGGCGTCGGGAATAGCAACGCTACGTTCAAGTTGGTTTCATTTGAGGAAATATGATCTGCGAGGAAAAACTGCGTCTCTGCTGGAAATCCGGAGACTGACTACGTTTTCGTCTCTTAATGATTTGGATAGCCTCTAATCGGTGCCATACGAAAACGTGGTCTGTCCCCGGTTTTTTCGCCAACTTCAGTCGGCTAGGCTGCTGCGCTGGCCCTGACTTGACCGACAAGATTTGCCCAATCCATATCCAGGGCCTCGTAGACTCCCATGGCTTCTTCAACGGCATTGTCGGCAAGTATCTCCACGATCAAGCTCGCCCCATCAGCAACAACAACACCACTCTGGGCCAATCGGGAGAGGCCTGTTTCGTGTTTTGTAGTATTGAAAGTACCGCTCGCATCCACTGCGACATAGGCGTCGAAGCCTTCCCGAACCGCGCGCATGGCGGGGAAAGCCGCACAAACTTCCAGAGAGACTCCAGCGAAGATGAGTTTCTGTCTTCCGGTTTGTCGGATAGCCTCCTCCACTCTCGCATCATCCCAGGCATTGACCGTGGTGCGGTCAATGAATTCCTGGTCTGGCAAGGCGGCTACCAGTTCAGGGAACGCTGGCCCCCACAGGGTATCTGCGGAAGTTGTTGTAGTGACTATTGGTACGCCGAGAATCTTCGCGGCCTTGGCTAATCCCACCACATTGTGTTTGAGTTCGGCAGGCGAGTAGTCGCGGACACCTGTCATCAGCCCGACCTGATGATCAACCAGTACGAGTGCTGCGTTTTCACGAGTAAGTGGTGTGTGATTCGTATTGATAGAATTCATAGATTTCTCCTGTTTTAACGGTTAAGAAAGTTTTATTGAGCAGCCTTTATTGAACCGAGTCTTCCCTGCTTGTGAGCAACAACAATGGCATCCAGTTCCGAAGAGTTACTCATTACAAATGGACCACGTTGCACAAATTGTTCGCGAATAGGTGCACCCTGAAGAAGTACCGCGTGTGCCCCATCATCTGCTGCGAGCGATAGCTCTGCTTGTTCAGTGTTAATATGAATCGCAATCGCTTCTCCTTCGCTCAGCGCAAAGTGCATTCCTTCGAGCGACAGGCTTATTTGCCCTGCTACGGCGTAGGCCCAGAGCGACTGGTCGCCCTGGATCTTATGTTTGTAGTGGCCTTTTGGGTTCAGATAAGCATCGAGAATTGTCAGAGGGAAGCTGGGCGACTTCTGCCCGACCACATCATTGCTTTGTCCAAGAACAACCCGCACCCTGAAGTCCGAAGACTTGATAACAGGCATGTCTCTTGAAGAGATATGGAAAGCTCTGGGTGAGTCACTTTTCGACTTGCTGGGCAAGTTGACGAATATTTGCAGACCATGGGCTATACCATCCGCAACCGGCTTTTCATCATGGGTGGCTCCTCTTCCTGCCTTAAGCCAGTAGAGATCACCGGGTTTCAGATCGTCGTTGTTTCCGAGCGAGTCCTGGCTGTTAAAAACACCCACACTGTCTTCGAATAAGACTGAGACAGCAGACATACCCGCATGGGGGTGTTCTCCGAATGTCGGTTGTGACATGACGAAGTGGTCCACCATCACGACAGGGTCCATCAATCCTGAAAAGCTCGCGTGTTTGAAACTCTTGGCTTCGAACCCATCACCTATGACCAGGATTTCACCCGGCACAGGAGCTGAGTAGTGAAAAAGGTCGTGAGCAGGTTTTGTCGGCGCGTTGTCCAGCGTGTTCATAAATCATTTCTCCACAGAGCTTCGGGGTAAGTTGAACGTGAAAAGTAGATTAGATTGGAACGATAAACGGCGAAAGTGGCATAATCGAAAAGTATCGTTTCAAATATAGAACACTGAGGAGAAGGAGACCCCATGGACCTCAACGGCTTGTACTATTTTGTCCACGTAGTCGAGAAGAAAGGCTTTGCTCCGGCTGGACGGGCATTGGACATACCCAAATCGCGACTAAGCAGAGGTATTCAACAGCTTGAAGAGCAGTTAAATGTTCGCTTGATTCAAAGGACTTCAAGACAATTTCAGGTCACAGACGTCGGTAAGGCGTTCTACCATCATGCCCGATCGGCTCTTGATGAGGTTGCTGCGGCCCGGGCAGTTATTGAGCGCCATAGCAATACACTGTCGGGCAGGATTCGGCTGAGTTGTAGTGTGGGGATGGCTCAGTTTGCGATCAAAGATATCGTGTCGAGATTCCTCTCTCTAAATCCAGAGGTGGAGATAATCCAACAGGTCACCAACCAGCCAGTGGATATGATTGAGGAGGGGCTGGATTTGGTGATTAGAGCCCATACAGGGCCTCTCCCGGATTCAAGCCTCATTCAAAGGCACCTGGCGCCTGCGGTTTGGGGGCTATTCGCTTCGCCAACTTATCTGGAAGAGGCCGGGACTCCCAAAATCCCTGAGCAACTTGCCGGTCACGCTGGCTTAAAACTCGGCTGGAAACCAGAGCTGGGATACTGGTCACTTAAAGGACCAGATGGGTCGGACTTCTCTTTGCCTTACAAGCCCAGGTTGTGCAGCGACGATATGGTTACACTCAAGCACTCGGCCTGTGCTGGATTAGGAATAATTGGCCTTCCCGCGTACATATGCAGAGACGATCTAAAGCTCGGCCGCCTGGTTCGCATCCTTCCAGAATGGACGGCGGGCGATGCTGAAATTAGTCTACTGATGCCATCACGACAGGGTGTCATGCCGGTAGTTACCGCATTCGCCAATTATTTGAGAAAAGAACTTCCCCTGGCCGTGGCTACCTGAGTCAACGCATGCAGAGTAGCCCTGACCGGGTAAGCAACTTGAGCGGTGAATCTTTGCAAACGCCGAGGGTATCTTGGGGACACTTACAACTTAACAACTTAATGCAGTGAAGGTGGGAGGAGTCAATAGCCCACAGTGCTTTGGCTTCACTTCGATTGAGTCCAGCAACAGATTGTTTTGAGCATCGAAGCCGTTAATGTGTCGCATGTGGTGCATGTAAGGTGGTCATCAACTTTACTCTTCTTACAGTTCTTCGCCATCTCTCTCCCCATCTTCGTCGTCTTTTGCGCTGCTGCAGGTCTCTGGCAAGTAGCGCCTGCCCAAGGCGTCTACTGTGACCACGTCCGCCACGCAGTCCCATTTGAGGGTGTTGTCGTCCTGGGCTCGTGCAATGAGCAGGAAGCCAGATTCAATGTCTTTAAATCGTGCGCCAAATTCTGTCATATCTACCAGGGCCCTGAGCGTTCCGGTGCGTAATTTGTCGGCAGCAGGTACTCCCAACTCGCCTGCCCGGTAGTCCATACCGGTGAGAATGCCTTGCGGAATGAGGCTCAGATTGATGTCCGCTTCTGACTGCGGCATCTCGCCGTAGGTATCGAAATACTCTTCAATGATTGCCTGTTGCTCCAACCCCAGATCAACGGCAGCAGCCACTGCGTCGTCGATTCTGGAGTTGTGGTAGAAACCAAAAGCTACTGCTATAGCTGCAACTATTACCATGGGATAGACAACCATCTCGGCGGTTGTTAGCCCGCGCTGCCGGTTCCCTGTTTGGAGTTTTTTCATCGAGCTGAATTCCAATTTTACAGATTGTGATGTCCTGCAGTATTGCAGGCGCACATCACCATGCAACTTTCGCGCCTGAGCGTGCTGGCTTTCTTCGAGATGACTTCAGACTTCATCGCTGCCTATGAGCAGCTGCTGCACGAACACTGACGGGACCGGCATCAACGCGCAATTAGCCAAGTTCGGCACAGTAATTGCTGCATAAATCTACATCTGACTGATTCTGGCTTTTTTGGCGATATTTCGCGCTAAAGCGCACAGATAAAGTGCATGTTGCTGTTTTTGGTCTCAAAAAGAGGCGGGGACTGGTATGGAAACTTGGAACAATCTGGTCGACAAGTTTGATCTCCTGTTAGAGAGGATCAAGTTTGGAAGTACTGTGAAAATCGCCGGGAGAGAAATTCCTCCGGTGGTGATGGGATTCGCCTTGGTCATTATCTGCATTCCCATCTGGGCCTACCTGGAAATCGAAGGCGATAACAAACTCATCGGTGCACTGGTCGTTATCCTGATGGCCTGGGGTGTTGCCCAGTTGGGCGCTCTGGGTCTGGGTGACGGTATCGGCGAGAAACCGGGCATGGGCAGTTCCTCAACCGATTGGTCTTTTGCAGCTGGCACTATGTCCAAATCTAGCGAAAACTCCGACTCAATCGAGCGCCCAGTGGACGCAAGTGAAACTCAGCCCGATCAGCTGCAGCGGCTGGCCCTGCTCGCATTCGCGGGTGTTATAGCTGTATTGGTTGTCCTCTATCTGGTGAGAAATTTTGACAGTTACGAAGAGCTGAACATCGAGTTCCGTTATAGCGAACTGGTCGATATGGTGGAGCCTGTCCAGGACACGATAGAGGCTGCTCTGCTTTCCGGGAGAGGCGTCGACATGGATCTTCTCGATAGCGGAGAGGCTGGGTTGCCCGATGAGATGCTTGTTTCTGAAGAGGCCCACGGCATTTCTGTCATCGACGGCCAGATCATTGCGACGTGGATGAAGGATGAGTCTGACCTGGATGGGGTGACCTATATTCTTACGCCGAAGGTCGAAGACGGAGAAGTTGAGTGGGCAACCACCGGGACTTGTGGCAGCAAAAATGCCTGCTAGGTTGCCAGCAATGCAGTTCAATACTAATCAATTTACCAGAACAATCAGCCAAAAAGCCCAGGAGCAGCAGTAATGACTGATCAATCCATAAACCCTCTTGATTTGTTTAATCCTCTGGACTCGGTGGAACCCTCATCACCTGAGACGGGCCCCTCCGGCAAGCCACTAGTGCGTACAGAAGAAGGCATTATCACCGAAGGCAGTAAAGTCGAATGGAACAGGAAGAACATCCTCCTGGCTCTGCCACAACCGCTTCTGGTGATGGGCTCAATGCTTCTGGCCGCCGCCATTCTGGTCAACGAATGGGGAGGGGAGTACTACCGCGTGTGGACACTGGTTGTTGCAGTCTCTTCCACGCCTATTCTGCTGATCGCCGAGCGCTTCTGGGCCAAGAAAAAGTCCTGGCTGCTCAAACCCGACGAAATGTTGGAAGACGTGTTCTGGATGGCCTCGGGGGGGCTGCTTTGGGGGCCAATTATTTCTGACCTGTATCGGACGCCGGTATCTGAAGGCTTCCGGGCTCTGCGTGATATGTCTCCCCTGCAGATCGAGTTTGAACCCACTACAGTGCTTGGGCTGATTGGCGCCGCGCTGTTTATTCGATTGTGTTCCAGCTTCCCCTATTACTGGCTGCATCGCATCCAGCATGAGTCACTGTTCTGGTGGCGTATGCACGCTACGCATCATCACCTGACCAAGTTGAGTGCCATGCGCGGCAACCGTACCCATCCGTTCGAATACCTGGCGCTTGGCTTCGGCACGCCATTGGCTCTGGCCCTGTTTGGTGCCAGCGATGAAGTGTTCATCGTGTCAGCAGCCTTCGGTATGTGGAACGGCAAATTCAACCATGCCAACCTGCCCATGGTCTCAATGCCTGTGTGGGACTGGTTCTTTGCTACCGCGCAGCAACATCATTGCCATCATGCACTGGAACGCCGCCAGGCAGATTCCAACTACGGTTGTGACATCATTTTCTGGGATCGCGTCTTCGGTACTTACTGCGGCGATGCCGAAGTGGGACCCGCTGGTGCAGGCAAGGGTGTGCGTCTTTCCATCAAGGACCAACTCATGCTGGCCTTCTATTCTGATAAACGGCTTAAGAGTTTGTAGGTAATCGACTAGACCTGATCCCGGGCGGTACATTCAATGGATCAGCCTGGGTAGGCTAGCTCCACAAACTCGGCCAGTTTTCTTACACCCATTGCGTCGTCTACTCATAAAGCTACGCATCAAACCCTGCATCTAACTCTGCTATGGTTGCCCAGAGAGAATCCTGGGCGAACCTTGGGTTCACTCCCAACTTAACAACTTGATGGATTGAAAGGGCTGAGAAGTCAAAGACCAGGGAACTTTGATACTCCTTTAATAGGGTGCCGGGGGGACACTAATTGTCTAATAGTTTAAGGGATTTGGCTGTTAGGTATCGATTGCTGAAAGGGAGTATGTAACCCCTCGACGAAGTCTGGTAACAGATACTCTTGAGCAGCGAAGCTGTCGACGCTCCTGTGTTTATTCCGGTTGAGGTCAGCAACAGATATTTTGAAGCTTCTGAGCCACCTACGCGTCAATGCCAGTGTGCTTAAGTGTAGGGGAGTTGGCTTCGCGCTGGCGCGCTCGTAGCAAACTGCTTTCGCAGTTTGTGATTCGAACTTTGATTGAATCAAAGTTCTCACCCTGCGGGCGGCGTTCCGCCGTCTGCGCTGCTGGCGCAGCTTTCGAACCACATCGATGGCTCTCATCCACCCCCGAACCCCACGCATAAAAAAGCCCCGCTTTGCGAGGCTTTTCTTTGTCCAGCAACAGATTCTCTCAGGCACCAGAGCTGTCTACGCGTCTGGTCGGGTGGCAGTAAGTGTGAGTGAGCTGGTGCCCAGGGGCGGAATCGAACCACCGACACGGGGATTTTCAGTCCCCTGCTCTACCAACTGAGCTACCTGGGCATAAGGAGTGGCTACTTCATGAATCCGTCTGGATTTCGCAAAGTGCCTGCTTTCGCGAGCCGCGTATTAAATAGTTTCTCGGCCCCTGAGTCAAGGTATCCGTGGGCTCCGGGATCGCCGGTATTTTCTTTTGCCAGAATCAGATTTCCTCGTTCTCGAGCGGGAATGGCTCTAGAATCACGGCCATTGTATGAAAGCGTAATGGTTCCGCCATGCCCTCACCGAAGTCTGCCATTGGCCTGAAATTCAATGCCCATCCACGGCTGGCTGGCCTTGAGGCTTCGGCGACCCTGGCCATTAATGAGCGTAGCCAGCGGCTTGTCGCGGAGGGGCGCAGGATCTTCAGGTTTGGGCTGGGGCAGTCGCCATTTCCGGTCCCGGATCCTGTCGTGAAGGCGCTGCAGGCCAATGCTCACCAGAAGGACTATCTGCCTGTGCGGGGGCTGCTGCCATTGCGTGAGGCGGTCGCTGCCTGGTTCAGGCGGCGCTATGGCCTCACATTCCAGGCGCAGAATATTCTGATCGCCCCCGGTTCGAAGGAACTCTTGTTCCTCATTCAAATGGCGCTGGATACGATATTGATCCTGCCCAGCCCCAGTTGGGTGTCTTATCATCCACAATCGCGCCTGGCGGGTAATTCGACCCTGTGGATTGAGACGAGGGAAGCCGACGACTGGATGCTGAGGCCGGAAGCCTTACTCGCGGCTTGCCGGGAAAAACTGGCTGGCAAGACAGGCGTGCTCTTGTTGAACTATCCCAATAATCCAACCGGTGCCACCTTTACGACTGAACAACTCAAGCTTCTTGCAGAAGCAGCCAGAGAGTTGGGCATACTGGTGTTGAGTGATGAAATCTATGGTGAGGTTGACCATCGCCACAATCATCATTCCATCGCCAGCCATTACCCGGAAGGAACGATTGTGACTACCGGCTTGAGTAAATGGTGTGGAGCCGGTGGCTGGCGTCTGGGGGTAGCCGCGTTTCCAGAAGGGCTCGCCTCCCTTGTCGATGCCATCGCCAATATAGCCAGCGAAACCTATACCAGCACCAGTGCCCCGATTCAGTATGCAGCGATCACAGCGTTCTCCGAAGATCCGGCGATCGATACCTACCTGGATGATTGCTGCCGGATTCTCACCTTTGTACAAGCCTGGGTACGGGAGTCGTTACTGAATAGCGGGGTCAGTGTTCCTGAAGGAACGGGTGGCTTCTACCACTTCCTGAATTTTGAGACCCATCGGCAGGCGCTGTCCGCGCGGGGGATTACCGACAGCGCGACTCTTTGTGAAAGTCTACTGGAAGAAACCGGAATCGCACTTCTGCCAGGAACCGCGTTTGGACGTCCGGCGAATGAGCTGACAGTACGCCTGTCATACGTTGACTTCGATGGTGCACAAGCATTACAGCAACTTGCGTTAATAGAAGGTGATCAGGAGCAGGCGAAGGAAGTGCTATTCCCTCGGATTCTCGAAGCAATGCAAGTATTTTCGGCATGGGTCCAGGCGCTTGACTGAAATATACTCGGGTTGGGTTTGTGCAGGGCGCTTCCGCTATCGGCGCAATCTTCGCACAATGGCTGCTGGCTGCTCAGTTGAACCTGACACATGGGGTGACCAGCGCGTGTGAACGAGCCATTTACCTTGACACTGCCGGTGGCGCAAGCCGAGTTGCCACTATTGCTGGATTCCCCCCACAGCGGGAACGAATTCCCCGCCGGATTTCGCAGTATAGCGTCTCGTGAGGCATTGCTCACCGCATGGGATGCCCACGTAGAAGAGCTGTGGTCTGGCGCTGTGGAACACGGAGCGTCGCTGCTGCAGGCGAATTTCCCACGGGTTGTCATCGATCCCAATCGAGCTGGTAATGGCATAGATCCTGAACTACTCGCACAACCATGGCCTGCTGCCTGGGATCCCATTGCGCCGTCAGCCTATAGCCAGCGCGGGATGGGCTTGATCCGGCGCTATATTCTTCCGGGCCAGCCGATGTACCTGCATCCACTCTCCCCGGATGAAATTCGAAAGCGAATAGAGACACTGTACGCGCCCTACCACCTTGCTCTGCATACGCGATTGCAAGCACTGCGGGACCGCTATGGGAGGGCCTGGCACATCAATTGCAATTCCATGAAATCGGCAGGTAACGCCATGAACGTCGACGCGGGTCGGTCAAGACCTGACTTTGTAGTGAGCGATGCGGAAGGGAAGAGTAGTGATTCAGGTTTCGGCGACCAGATCGTCGAAGTGCTGTCGGGCATGGGTTATTCGGTGCAACGCAATGATCCCTACAAGGGAGGATATATCGTGAGGCACTACGGCAATCCCGTAAATGGCATCAACAGCATACAGATCGAGATAAACCGCCGCCGCTATTTCGATGAAGCCCGGTTTGTGAAGTCGGCTGAATTTTCTTCCTTGCGCCAGAACCTGACAGTACTATCCAGTCGCCTGGCCGCGATGATAAGGCGTGAACTAGGCGGTGAATGCCAGTGATGGGCCAACCTGCAGGGTAGCAAATAGAAAGTAGAAAAATGCAATGAAAGCAGAAGAGACTTCGCGCAAGGGTACTAATCCCGTCATCATATTGATGAGTATTCTCGTGCTTGCCAGCCTCATGACCTGGCTCGTGAGTTCGGGTGCCTATGAGCGCGAAGGCAGGCTCATTGTGCCGGAGAGTTTCGAGCTCATTACCAAGGAGCGCAGCATTCGGGGACTGTTGCTTGCACCTGACACGGCAGTAGGGGTCGCGGCTCCGGTCAGTGTCGTTCAAACACTGCTCGCTATCCCGGCGGGCCTGGAACGCGGCGCGAGCCTCATCTTCATGGTTCTGATCATTGGCGGGATGTTCGGCATTCTCGACAAGGCAGGGGTCGTGGACAATGGCATTAATCGCTTGCTGAAGATGGTCAAGGGCAATATCAGTCTTCTGGTCATTGTGCTTATGACAGTGTTCTCCGCCGGCAGCGCATTTCTGGGGTTGGCTTCTGAATATCTCATTGTTATTCCTGTGATGACGGCCATGGCTACTCGCATCGGCTTGCCCGCCATTGTCGGCTTCGCCATCGTCAACCTTGCTGTGAAGATCGGCTATCTGGCTTCGGTTACCAATCCCATACCGCTTACTATTGCGCAACCGCTGGTTGGTGTGCCGATTTTCAGCGGTGTTGGTCTGAGACTGTTTTTCTATATCGTATTCCTGGTGAGTGGTATTGGGTTCATGTTGTACAAGCTGCGTGATGTAAGTCGGAATGTAGAATTTGACTTCCATGAACTAAAGGTACCACCTCTCGCAATCCGGGAAGGCTTGATGTTGTTGGTGTTGGTCGTGGGTATTATCACAATCATTGTAGGTTCTACCCGATTGCAGTGGGCGCATCACGAGCTTACGGCTTGCTATATCGCTGTCAGTATTGCATTGGGATGCAGCAGTGAGATGAGTGCCAACGAAGCAGTTGAGGCGTTCATCTCTGGCATGAAGAAAGTGTTGTTGGCGAGTTCCCTGATCGGGGTGGCGATGGCTGTGACCATGGTGCTGGAACAGGGCCAGATTCTCGATACCATCGTAAACGCACTCAATGGAGCGATCGGTGAGAATGGGGCCTATCTCACCGCGGTGTGGATGTTTTTCTCGCAGTTACTGCTGGATTTCCTGATACCTTCAACGTCTGGTCAGGCGGCCGTAACGATGCCGATACTCGCACCACTTAGCCAATTGGCTGGTGTTGGGCCACAGACGACAGTGTCGGCGTTTCTATTTGGCAATGGGATTACCAACATGCTGACACCTACTTCAGGAACCTTGCTGGCCTATCTGGCGGCCGGGCGCATTGAATGGTTAGCGTGGGTGCGCTATATCCTGCCAGCTTGGGCTGGCTTTATCGCCCTGGCATGTTTGTTGTTGGCTGTGGCTGTTGTGCTGGGTGCCTGACGGTTGCAGCCGACTCTAAGAATGGATCTGGATTTTTAGCGCGGGGTAGAAAACTGTCGACGGTTCCTAGTCTTCCGGCGGCACATAACCTTCTGCTACATCATGCGCCTCGTTGCTCAGGAATTTTTCCATTTCCTGCTGCAGGTATTCACGGGCTTGTGGATCCACCAGGCTGAGCTGCTTCTCATTTATGAGCATGGTTTGTTGCGCCAGCCATTCCTGCCAGGCCTGCAGGGAAACGGTCTCGAAGATTTCCTGGCCCTTGGCACCGGGATAGGGTGGCGCGGGTAGTCCGGGTAGTTCCTTACCATATTTCCTGCAATTTACTGTGCGAGCCATCTGCGTATTCTCCTGCTACCTGGGGAGGCGGGCCAGCAGCTTCTTGATAGGTGCGGCCAATCCAACCTCCATTGAACCGTCGAGAGGGTACCAGATGTATCGTCGAGGTTCAGCAAACTCTCGTGCGCTGCCTTTGAAGTAACTATGAATTGGTGTGATATCCAGATGATAGTGACTGAAAGTATGGCGCAGGGGAGGTAATTTGCTGACTGGCTCCGATTGGATGTTGAGGTCAGGTAGTCCGGCAGGTAACACCAGTTCGTTGCACTGGGTTGGATGCAATACCCATCCAGCCTCCGAAACAGGTTCGGACACCTTGTTTGCCAGATCCTTCTCGTATTCTGGGAAGGAGTAGAGTCCACCCCAGATGCCTTGCGCCGGACGCTTCTCCAGCATCACTTCACCGTCATCATTCTGGATGATGTACATCACGACAGACTTTACGGGTAGCACCTTCCTGGGTTTCTTGCCCGGAATGTGCGCCTGCTTGTCTTCTTTACAGGCTATACAGTCATGATTCAGGGGGCAGTGAGTGCAGTCTGGATTCGACCGGGTGCATACCATTGCGCCCAGGTCCATCATGGCCTGGGTGTACTGCGCGACCTGCCGGCTTGGAGTGAGCGCATCGGCAAGTTCCCATAGTCTGTTCTTGATGGCAGATTGTTCCGGCCAGCCTTCGATGCCGTGATAGCGGGTGAGTACACGTTTCACATTGCCGTCCAGTATGGAGGCACGAATATTCATGGACAGTGCAGCTATTGCGCCTGCGGTGGAGCGTCCGATGCCAGGAAGCGATTCCAGCGCAGCCAGTTCAGTGGGGAATTCTCCCCCGTGCATTGCTACAACGATACTGGCAGCCTTGTGCAGGTTGCGTGCACGGGCGTAGTAGCCGAGGCCGGTCCACAGGTGTAACACCTGGTCGAGTTCGGCACTGGCCAGGGTATGGACGTCAGGGAAGCGCGCCATGAAGCGTTGATAATAATCGATGACGGTGCTGACCTGGGTCTGCTGCAGCATTATCTCGGAAACCCAGACCCGGTATGGAGTCGGGTCCTCTTGCCAGGGCAGGTCTTTGCGACCGTGCTGGGTGAACCAGTCCAGGACGCTGTCCGCGAAACCCGTATTGCCTGTAGCACTGTTGTTCATACGGGTTACTTGAGAGTCCACTCCACTTCCATGGTGTCGCCATAGGCGGTGGCCTGCCAATGCCCCTGCAGCTGTCTGGCTTTCTCGTGTACGGCAGCACCGAGTTCGCCACAGTCCCGATCGGGAAGTAGATGGGACAGGGTCGCGATGTAGCGCACTACAGGTGCGTCGATACGCATAAGAGTCTGTATAGGGCCGGCCAGCGTTTCTGCTAACTGGATATAGGGTCCGCCCATACCTTCGCCATTCAAGGGAGCACCCCTGGCGACCAGGCCCCAGAAACCCTCGTCGAGGCCAACGCATTCCTCGGCGGCCAGATGGGCGAAGTCATGACGCAGGAAACTGCGGCTGTTCAGCGTTGCCTCATCCATACTGCCGTCATCCCGTATGACCTGGACGCGATGCTCTTGGTCGGAGAGTTTAGTGAACCGAATTTTCATTGCGCGGACACTGAGGACTGTTCCCTGCTGCTAGTTGAAGATGCTGCGCAGCAAACCGCGTGCCGAATCCTGCAGTTCGGTGGGTGCCTGGTCCGTGATGACTTCTTGCAGCCGATTGCGCACTGCATTGGTGCCTATCTGGCCGAATATCTCGCGCACCCGGGTAAAGTCCGGCCGACAGTAGCGATTCACAGGATCGTCAAATGCGGCGCTGCAGTCTACCGGCCAGGGAACATCGTGATAGAGGTTGTTGATAGGAATGGTCTGGGTAAAAGGTTCCCCAAGAACAGTAAATAGCAGGTCATAGTCGAACGTACCTGCTTCCATATCCAGGCCACCTCCGCCGCTGACGTCGAAGTTGTCCATGCGCAGCTTGAGTTCCTGGTCGGTATCCAGGCCATCATTAACGAGCCAGTAGCCGCTCATGGAATTGAAGCGAATGACATCGGGCCACTGTTGTATGGCCTCGCCAGTCGGGCTCAGCGCCGCGATGGCAGTAAAGACCTGCTTGATGACTCCTATGTCCACGGAGTTCTCCGTTACCCGAAACGCGGTGTTACCGGATACGGAATCCATGAGAGCCGATGCGGTGAGGCCCCTGGCGGTGTAATTGGACTCTGCCTGCAGGAAGCCGGACACTGTGCTTAAGCGCGACACAGAAGGTGCCAGTTCTGCCAAATTAAGATCCTGAATCGCCGAGCCCACCTGAAGTTCCGGCGTTGTACTGCGTGCATCGATGCGAAGCGTACCTTGCACATTGCCCTCGAACAGTTCAACTGGAGTGAGTTCTATATCCAGCACGCCGTCTTCAACATTCGTATACAGATTGATGTTGTCCAGTCGAATGTTATTGGCAGTGACCGAGTCGATCGCCACCGAGCCGAGCAGGCTTATGCTGCGCAATAGCTCCGCTGGGATTTCCGTTTCTGGCTGGTATTGCGCAACCTGGTTCTGGGCGGGTTCGGGCTCGGCTTCCACTGCAGCATTCTCATCAGCCTCTTCTGTGTCAGGAAACAGGGGAGTGAGGTCGATGTCGCCAGCGATAACACTGTAGCTGACACTGGTAGGCGCCAGCCCGGTAGCGAAGCGCACGTCAGCGGTGGCGTTAATCGTGGTGCCGGCAAAATTCAGCTCAAAGCGCGGCACCGATAGTTGTTGCGAATTCCCTTCTATCTCCAGTTGCAGGCTCAGTTGTCGCCCGGCATCCAGCGCAAGGTCGAGCTGGGGGTTTGGTTCGCGCAGGGCCAGGGACTCCATCAGGCCCAACACATCGAATGGCGCAGCGGAAAAATTAGCCTGCAGCGTTGGCGATTCGTTCAGTCCGGCCAGGGCGACGGAGCCTTGCAGGAGCATCGGGGTGACACTCAGTCGAACATTGTCGAGATTGGCACTGCCTGCTGCGAGGTCACTGCGGATATCTGCATACAGGGACATGGGAATCGGTGCCGACATGCCATTGTTTTCGTAGTCGAATTGCAGGTCGACAGAGAATGGACGTCCGGCAAGATTGGTGTCCGTGGAGTCCAGGTTCAGATTGTCGATCCGGTAACGCAGTCCCTGTGACTGATCCTGGATATCGATACTGGCATTGGCGATGCGCAATCGTTCGATGGAAAGGCCTTGGAGGGGATAGTCATTCGCCGCGTCCCCTGCAGTTGGCTGCACTTCGTCCTCTTCATTTATAGTCCAGATGCTGCGGCCATCGGCCTGTACGAAGTAATTGGCATGGAAGTTCTCGGCCGTGATTTCTTCTACCCGGAACTCACCGCCGAGAATTGACAGCAGATCAATCTGCAAGACAGCACGACTGGCCGAGGCCAGTTCCTGGGGAAAGGCCGGATTGCGCGCCCGAATATCATTCAGGGACAGGCCCAGGGTGGGGAAGAGGCTGAGGGACAGATCACCCCCGATGATCAAGTCATATCCGGTGGCATCCCTGACGGCAGCCTGGATCGCTTGCTTGTTGCGCTCGGTGTTTACCTGGGACAACAGCAGCAGGAAGCCTATTGCCAACACCACGACCAGGGCGATCAGGACTTTGGGGAAATTCTTCATAATAGGTACAACTGGGAACTCTACTCGTCGGAAATTGTGCAACCAGGCCGGAAATCGGTGTCCCTAGTCTACCGGAACGGCCCAATTCATGCACGATTGCAGCCTTTTACTCGAGCGGAGGCGGCATTATAATGCGCCTTTTCCTTCAACAGGCAGATTCATGAGCGCGCCAGCTCCGAAACCCCGACAGGCCACTGTCGAGCGCAACACCAAAGAAACCCAAATCACCGTTTCCGTGAATCTCGACGGCAGCGGCAAGCTCGAGGTGGAAACAGGATTGCCGTTTCTCGATCATATGCTGGACCAGATTGCCCGCCACGGCCTCGTGGATCTGGCCATCAAGGCCGCAGGCGATCTCGAAATCGATGCGCACCACACAGTTGAAGACATCGGCATTACTCTCGGGCAGGCAGTTAACAAGGCACTGGACAAGACGGGAATCCGTCGCTATGGCCACGCCTATGTGCCCCTCGATGAAGCCTTGTCGCGGGTAGTCATCGATTTCTCGGGTCGTCCCGGCCTCGACTACCACGTGCAATTTGTGAAAGGCACCGTGGGCAATTTCGATGTGGACCTGTTTCACGAGTTCTTCCAGGGCTTTGTGAACCACGCCATGGTGACCCTGCACATCGATAACATCCGTGGCGCCAATGCGCATCACCAGATCGAAACCATCTTCAAGGCATTCGGCCGGGCCCTGCGCGTGGCGATGGAGGCCGACCCACGTCAATCCGGAGTGATTCCTTCTACCAAGGGCACGCTCTGATTCAATTCTGAAGTCGAAGTCAGATGAACAAAGTTGCAGTAATTGATTACGGCATGGGTAACTTGCACTCCGTTGCCAAGGCAGTCGAGCATGTCGGTGCGGAGTTGGGACAGGCTACGGAAGTTACAGTGACCCCGGACCCGGCAATCATCGCGGCAGCAGATCGTGTTATTTTCCCTGGTGTAGGGGCTATTCGTGACTGCATGGCCGAGATCAATCGCCTCAACGTGGGTGAGATCGTGGCAGATGCCATGAAAACGAAACCCGTGCTCGCTATCTGCGTGGGCATGCAGGCCCTGATGCAACACAGTGAAGAAAACGGCGGCGTCGATTGCCTCGGCTTCATGCAGGGCGAGGTCAAATATTTTGGCGACGGGCTGATGGAAGATGGTCAGCGCCTCAAGGTTCCACACATGGGATGGAACCAGGTCAGGCAGACTCAGGATCATCCCCTGTGGCAGGGTGTGCCAGACAACAGCCGCTTCTATTTCGTGCATAGTTACTACGTGCAGGCAGAAGACAAGACTATGGAAACAGGGGTCACGCACTATGGCGTAGACTTCTCCGCGACATTGGCCAGCGACAATATTTTCGCCACCCAGTTTCATCCTGAGAAAAGCCAGGCGGTAGGGCTCGCCTTGTTACGCAACTTTTTACAGTGGGACGGTTCTCGATAAAGCGATGCTAGTGATACCCGCAATTGATTTGAAAGATGGGCAATGTGTACGTCTGCGCCAGGGACGCATGGAAGACTCAACGGTGTTTTCCGATGACCCCCTGGAACAGGCCGCACGCTGGGTAGAGAAGGGCGCTCGCCGTCTACATATCGTAGACCTCAATGGCGCCTTCGCCGGAACGCCTGTGAACGGTGAAATAGTCGCCGCCATCGCCAAACAGTTCCCTGACTTGCCTATCCAGATTGGAGGTGGCATTCGTAACCTAGAGTCCGCGCGTTTCTATATCGAGGCCGGTGTCAGCTACCTGATTATCGGAACCCAGGCGGTGAAGGACCCCGACTTCGTGCAGGCTGCCTGCACAGAATTTCCAGGCAAGATCATCGTCGGTCTGGATGCCGTGAATGGCAAGGTGGCCACCGAAGGCTGGGCCGACGTGTCAGAACTGGATGCGGTGGATGTGGTCAAGCGTTTTACCGGCATGGGTGTGGTCGCCATCGTGTATACCGATATCTCCCGCGACGGCATGATGCAGGGTGTCAATATCGATGCCACGGTCGAGTTGGCCGAGCAATCCAGCATTCCCATTATCGCCTCCGGCGGCATCGCCAAGCTGGCGGATATCGTGGATCTAAAAGCCGCCTGCAAGACCACTACAGGTGCTGGCATCATGGGGGTCATTACTGGCCGGGCCATCTACGACAACAAGCTGGACCTGGCCGAAGCCCAGAACTATTGTGATAACGGTGACTAGAGCTGCACGCGCAATCTGCTCGCCTTCCCGAATATCGAGAAAGCGGGATCTCTTGATCTGCTTACAAAAATCGAAAGTTTAAAGTGAGGTAGCGGTTAGCCAGGGTGCCAGGATCGAGGCGCGGGAGATTTTGGGCGCAGGAGTTTGTAGACATAAATGACTGCGCCCAAAATCTCCCACAACGAAGAGCCTGGTGCCCGCAGCAAGCGCGGGAGGAACTTAGATGGCATTGGCGAAACGTATCATTCCCTGCCTGGACTGTGAGAACGGCAGGGTAGTCAAAGGCGTGCAGTTCGTGGACATCCGCGATGCCGGTGATCCTGTCGAAGTGTCCAAGCGCTACTGTGATGCCGGCGCCGACGAGATCACCTTCCTCGATATCACCGCCAGTCATGAAGAGCGTGCTACGACTGTAGATACCGTACGCGCCATCGCCGGCCAGGTTTTCATTCCCTTAACAGTAGGCGGCGGTATTCGCACCCTGGAAGACATTCGTGCCATGCTCAATGCTGGCGCCGACAAGGTCGCCATCAATACGGCAGCCGTTAAGAACCCTGAATTCGTGCGGGAGGCTGCACAGCGCTTCGGTTCCCAGTGCATCGTGGTGGCTGTGGATGCCAAGCGCGTATCGCAGGAAGGGGAGGCGCCGCGTTGGGAAATATTTACTCATGGCGGGCGCAACCCGACCGGCCTGGACGCCATCGAATGGATCAAGCGAATGGTGGAATACGGGGCCGGTGAGATACTTCTAACCAGCATGGACAGGGACGGGACCAAGAAAGGATTCGACCTGGCACTTAACAAGGCGGCCAGCCATGCTGTACAAGTCCCGATAATCGCATCGGGCGGTGTGGGCAATCTGGAACACCTCGCCGAGGGTGTGCTGGAAGGCGAAGCCGACGCCGTGCTTGCCGCCAGCATCTTTCACTTCCAGGAGTACTCGATCCAGGAAGCCAAGGAGTACATGGCTTCCAAAGGGATCGAGATGAGAATTCTGTAGAGTTTCTAGCGTTCTCTAGAAATCAGTACGCTGGGCAAACGAGCCCGAAGCATTGCGCTGCGCAGGTTTGAAGGCATTGATCCCTTTCAACACGTTCAACGCTTCATTAAGTGGGTAATCTGTTACCAGGACTTCCTCCGCCGAGATCAGGGCCTCGGTCATTTCTTCCTGGCTGTTCACCTCTTCCACACCATTACCATTGGCGAGTCTGCCCGGCAGGGAGGCTTCGTTGGCCTGGATGAAGGAACGCGATCGTCGGGTTACGAAAGCGTCATCGACTATGATGTCCGGCGTTATACCCTGCGCCTGGATCGAGCGGCCGCTGGGCGTGAAGTAAAGCGATGTGGTCAACTTGATGGCGCGGCTGTCATCCAGGGGCAGTACCGTTTGCACGGAACCCTTACCGAAACTCTGGGTGCCCATGATGATGGCGCGACCGTGATCCTGCAGCGCTCCTGCAACAATTTCCGAGGCGGAAGCCGAACCATTATTGATAAGGACGACAAGCGGGATTTCTGGCGCGATGGTATTCAGTGTTGCAGAAAACTCCATGTCGTTACCTTCCAGTCGACCCTCGGTATAAACGATTCGGCCCTGGTCTACAAAACTGTCAACGACTCGCACCGAAGACTGCAATACACCACCGGGATTGTTGCGCAGATCCAGCACCATACCCTTGAGGTTGCCGTGCTCTTCGTAAAGTTCCGCGATTTCCTTCTCCATTTCCTCGCCAGTGTTCACCCGGAACTGGGAAATGCGAACGTAGGCATAACCTGGTTCCAGCATCATGCTGCGCACGCTGGCGATAGAGATCACTTCCCGCACGATGGTGAGATCAAACGGTTCCATGCCGGAACGGGATATGGTGACGGTGACCTCAGTACCGGGCTCGCCCCGCATCATGTTGGCAGCTTCCTCCGGAGTGAGCTGGCGCAGGGGGTGGCCATCGATCTGGATGATCAGGTCGCCAGCCTCAATGCCTGCCCGGTCGGCTGGCGTGTCATCGATTGGGCTGATGACCTTGATATAACCATCTTCCCTGCCGACCTCGATGCCGAGACCGCCGAATTCGCCGGTGGTGGTTTCCTGCAGAGCATCATAGTCGCTGCCTGCCATATAGGCAGAATGGGGATCCAGTCCGGCCAGCATGCCCCTGATAGCGTGTTCCAACAGGGTCTTGTCGTCGATCTCCTCCACGTAGGCCATGCGAATACGGTCCAGTGCCTCGGTGAACATGCGAACCTCATCGATAGGCAAGGGGCGTGCCTGCGCCTGCTCGGTTTGGGCCGATGCCATCGGGCTGACGCTCAGCGCAATGCCGAGGGCGATGCCAACAACCAGGGAAGCGCGTCGAATTGAAGGAATAATCGTCATATATAGAACCTGTTGCTCACCCGGGGGCGAGTGCCTGTTGCGAAGCGTCGCGGCCTGCAATATCCAGCCCGCGATGGGTCGTGCAATAAATGGTGGCTCAATAGTTCCAGTTTAATCTGGAATTGGCAAATGCCTTTGCTTGTTTATACGTCCAGAGTCACAAAAACCCGCTGAAATTCAAGGACTAAGCCAATCTGAGGGATCCTGGGGCTGACCATTGCGCCTGATCTCGAAATAAACGCCAGCCTGATTGGATACGCCGTTTCCCGATGTGGCGATCACCGCGCCTGCGTCCACCCAGTCTCCGGCAGCCACCGCCAGCGCCTCGTTGCCAGCATACAGGCTCATGAAGCCTTCACCATGATCGATTACTACCAGTAGCCCGGAGCCCCTTAGCCAGTTGGCGAACACGACCTGTCCGGCGTGGACCGCGTTGACCACCGTACCAATCTCGCCGCCAATGACGATTCCCTGGCGCCTGAGGCTACCGCCGCCATAGCTTTCACCGAATCGACTAATTAATGGACCCGCGAGGGGCGGATTTAGTTCACCCCTTTGTTCAGCGAATGGCGGTACATCGTCGAAGGAGCGAATACCCTCCATGGCCCTGGCGATTTCTTCCAGCAGGTTTTCAAGTTCCGCTCGATCCAGTTGCAATTGTTCGAGTTCCGAACTGCGGGCAGTAATCGTCGTTGCCAATGCGTTTACCGCCTGGTTGCGCTCGGCCTGTAATTGTTCGAGAGCGCTTTGTTCCCGCTGCAGTTCCTGCAAGCGGGACTCGAGTTCATTCAGGATTGACTCGCGATTGGCCTCTACCGTAGTGAGTTGATCCAGGGTCCGCTGGTATTGCTCGATCTTGCCTAGCTGGTATTCGGACAGGTAGCGTGCGTAACTCAGCATGCGACTGCCCTCGCTGAGATCCTCTCCATTCAGTAACAGTTTCAGAGCCTGGGAGTCACCGCTCATGTAGGCGGCGCGCAGCAGGACAGCGAGTATTTCCTCCTGTTCAGCCTTATGGTCTAACAGGGACTCTTGCTCTCGCTGTAGAGCTGTCGATTCTTCCCTGAGGGCGGCTACCCGTCCGGCCACTGCGGTGGTTGCCGCGATTGCTGCAGAGTGAGCGACTTCAGCCTCCCGCAGACGTGCGAGTTCTTCCGAATGTTGTTTATTGGCATTGGACAGCCAGCTTTCGATATTGGAGATTGCCGTTGCGACTGCTTCAAGTTGCGCCTGCGCTTCGCCTTGCTCCGGATTTTCCGCCGCCATAGCGGATGCGGATTGGATCAAGCCCAGGATAGCGATGCAGACGATCGGGATGCGTTTCATCTGTGTGACCTGGCACTTTTAGTGAGTATCGGTTAATGTCTGGCTAGTCTTTGGGGCTTAACAATATTTTCCCAGTCATCTCCGGCGGCACGGACAGCTTCATCAGGTGGAGCAAGGTCGGGGCGATGTCGCACAGACTGCCCTCGCCAGCAAATTGCTCGCCTGAGCTACCTACATAAACCAGTGGCACGGGGCCGTTGGTATGGGAGGTGAGAGGTTGGCCGGTTTCCGGGTCCAGCATCTGCTCCACGTTACCATGGTCGGCGGTGACCAGCAGATTTCCATCGATGGATTCGATGGCTTCGACTATGCGTCCGAGACATTCATCCACCACTTCCACGGCTTTCACTGATGCGTCGAAATCGCCCGTGTGGCCGACCATGTCGCCATTGGCGTAATTACAGATGATGGCGTCATATTCCCCGGATTTGATGGCCTCGACCAGCGCGTCGGTTACTTCGTAAGCCGACATCTCTGGCTTCAGGTCGTAGGTCTTCACCTTCGGGGAAGGTATCAGGGTGCGGTCCTCTCCCGTGAAGGGATCTTCCCTGCCGCCATTGAAGAAGAAAGTCACATGGGCATACTTTTCCGTTTCGGCGATGCGTAGCTGGGTCTTGCCCTGGCTGGCCAGATATTCACCCAGGACATTGTGCAGTTCTTCCGGCGGATAGGCACAGCTGGTTTTAATGTCGGCGGCGTATTCGGTGAGCATGACAAAGTCGGCCAGCACCGGGCATGCCGTTCGCTGGAAACCATCGAAGTCGCTGTCGACAAAGGCGCGGGTAATTTCTCTAGCCCGGTCGGCGCGAAAATTCATGAACAACACGACGTCACAGTCTTTCACCACGGCTACGGGTTGATCTTCGACCTGTATGACTGTGGCCTGCACGAATTCATCGTCCTCGCCCCTGTCATAGGCTGCTTGCAGGGCACTCTCTACATCGGGAAATGAGAACTCTGCCTTGGCCTCGGTGAGCAGTGAATAGGCTGCCTGGACCCGGTCCCAGCGCTGATCGCGATCCATGGCATAAAACCTGCCACAGATGGATGCAACCCGTCCACGTCCGGAAGCGAGCAAGTAATCAGCCGCTCTCTTGAGCGATTTTGCGGCACTGCGAGGTGGGGTGTCCCGGCCATCAAGGAAGGCATGCAGGCAGACCTGTTCAGCCCCTCTGTCCAGCGCCAATTCCAAGCACGCCATGATCTGGTCTTCGTGGCTGTGAATACCACCAGGAGACAGCAGGCCGAATACATGGACGGTCGACCAATTGGCAACCGCCTTGTCGATTGCCGAGCACAGCAGTGGATTTTCGAAGAAGCTGCGGTCTTCTATGGCTTTGTCGATGCGGGTAAGACTCTGGTACACGACCCGGCCAGCACCCAGATTCATATGACCTACCTCGGAGTTCCCCATCTGTCCTTCGGGCAGACCGACTGCCCGGCCTGAGGTGTCCACCAGGGTATGAGCTCGTTCCTGCCAGAGCTTGTCCCACACAGGTGTGTTGGCGGTGTGAATGGCGTTGCTGTCGGTTTCCTCGCGGTAACCCCAGCCGTCCAGGATCAGGAGGAGGGCGGTGTTCTTGTGGCTCATAGAATTCTGAAAGTCTCAAATTTCGGGGATGAACGATTATTCATCGGATAGGCACTATTATCCTGAAAAGCCTCCTGCAGTGCGAGTCAGCCGGTCGATTGGGGTTGGAACTCGCCTTCTTTACTGCCATTTACACGTGTATACTTGCTGCCTTTTTTCAGGACAGGCGGTGCTTTGCGCGGGGCAACCTGATTTGTTGTACCTGTTTTTCCAAGCCGCCGCGGCGAGAGGCTATGGCCCAGTTCATTGAATTCATTGGTAATCACCTGGTGTTGTCCAGCATGTGGCTGGTCACAGTTGGGGCCATCATTTATTACCAGCAGAGGACAGGCAGTTCATCCGTCGGGCCGCAGCAGGCGGTTATGCTGATTAACCGCAAAGACGGTGTGGTGCTGGATGTCAGGGAGAAGAAGGAATTTGATAGTGGCCATATCGTGGACGCCATCAATATTCCCCTCGCTAAACTCAAGCAACGACTGCCGGAGTTGAAGAAATACAAGGAAAAACCGGTGATTGTGGTGTGTAAACTGGGACAACACTCCTCGGACGCTGCCAAGCAGTTGCAGGAGGATGGTTTCAGTGAAGTGTACCGACTCTCTGGAGGGGTTACCGAATGGAAGGCGCAATCCCTGCCATTAATTCAACAGGCGCAGAAACCTGCAAAACAGAAAGGTGGCAGGAAGAAAGCCAATAAGCAGACAGCCGAGCAAGCATAGCCCTGTTTATACGGTGCTTCTCGCCAAAACACTTAGCGACAGACTTAACCACTATTCTAAAGTACGCAATCGACAGGAAATAGCATGGCAGACGACAACACTACTCCCCAGGATCCCGCAGTAGCCGATAGCGGTCAGCAAGCTCAGGGCCCCCAATTCGCGCTACAGCGCATCTATCTCAAGGACAGCTCTTTCGAGTCTCCCCGCAGCCCGCAGATCTTTCAGGCCCAGTGGAACCCGAAAATCAATTTCGACATCAAGACCCGCAATACCAAGCTGCAGGACGACGTCTATGAAATCGTACTGTCACTGACCGCCGAAGCGCAGCAGGAAGACCAGGTCGCCTTTGTGGTGGAGGTGCATCAGGCAGGCATCGTCACACTGAAGGATTTTGAAGATGCGCACCTGGAGCATATCCTGGCGACTGTCTGTCCCAGCATACTGTTTCCGTATGCACGGGAAGCCATAGACAATCTGGTGGTAAAGGGCAGTTTCCCCGCCCTGATTCTGTCGCCCATCAATTTCGAAGCCCTGTATGCCCAGAAGAAGCAGCAGGACGCACAAAAGGCCGCGGCAGGCGAATCAGCAGCGGCGGGCGATTCCGTTCAGTGATCCGAACTGGCGGCAAATCCCATTTGTCGCCATGCTTCATAGGTGATGACTGCCGCCGCGTTCGACAGGTTGAGACTGCGGCTGTCCGGCATCATGGGTATCCGCAGCAGTCGCTCTGCCCCTAGTTCATCCCGGATATCTTGTGGCAGACCTCGGGTTTCTGGCCCAAATATCAGGAAATCACCGGGTTCGAAGGAAAACTCGTTATAATGCACCGATCCTTTGGTGCTGATTCCCAGTAGCCGCCCTGTGGCGGCTACCTCTTTGAAGGCTGGCCAATCCTGATGGACGTGAATGCCGGCAAATTCATGATAATCCAGCCCCGCCCGACGCATGCGTTTGTCGTCCAGGCGGAATCCGAAGGGTTTTATGAGGTGGAGCTGTGACCCTGTATTTGCAGCTAAACGGATGATATTTCCCGTATTTGGGGGTATTTCTGGCTGAAAAAGCACGATATTGATCAAAATTTAGACATCTCGGGCTGATTTAAAATAAACACTGTTCATTTCTGCTTCCCTTATTCCCCGGGTAAATCGAGGGTACAAGTAATTCATTACTTTTCTAATTTCTTCCCAGCTTCGACCCAAGCCCCTGTGACCCGGTATTCAGTTCTCGGTACCCAGTTTCATACTTTCCCTAGTTTATCCCGATGCTTGCCACTATTTGTTTTAGTATTTAATAGCTTAAACGATATTCCTTAAGGACTTTTACTAAGTTTCGTACGCGCCTGCGCGCGAGACTCAGATGCAGTCCCCTCGAAGAAAAGGATTTTCTCGAGCTAGAGGTCGACGCAGTCCACGACCGCCACTGATGGATTAGAAACGCTCGATTAGTCATCGGTATACGAAATGTTAGCGCAGTTGTTCGGTAAAAAGACAAAGCAGCAGGGCAGGGTCGGCGTCGCCGTGACTCCTGGCAAGCTGTCTGTCGTGCATCTGGAAAAGCGAAACAACGCGCCATACTTGCTCGACTGCAGAATCGAAAGTTTCGAAGGCAAGAAGGACTTCGAGACCAAGCTGACCCAGCTGGTAGACAAGATGGGCATTGCCGGACAGCAATGCAGCTATGTACTCGGCCCTGACGAATACAGCCTGCACCTCATCGAAGCCCCAAAGGTCGAACCGGAAGAATTGCGCGCTGCGGTGCGCTGGAGTGTGAAAGACCTGCTCGACATGAAGATCGATGATGCGGCGATCGATGTATTCCCCGTTCCCAATGATGCCTATCGTGGACGCAACATGGTTTATGTTGTTGCCGCGGCAAAAACTCGCATCAGGCAACTGGCCGAACAGGTGATGAATAGCAATCTCGAGCTTGCCATTATCGATATCCCCGAGTTGGCCATGCACAACATGACGGGCTGTTTTATCGATGACAGCAACGGAGCCGCGTTCATGGACTTACGCCTCACTGGCAGCACCATGAATATTAGCCACAAGGGTGCGCTATACCTGAGTCGTCGCATCAACACCCAGCTTGCACCCGATGTCATGAAGTCCCTGGAATGGGAAAGCCTCAAGGACAAGCTGGTACTGGAAATACAGCGTTCACTGGATTACTACGAGAGCCAGATGAGCAAGGGACAGATCACCCGGATCGTGATAGCCCCTCGGCAACAGGATACCAACGAGATGTGCGCCGCCCTGAATGATGCGTTGGCAGCAAAAGTCACTGCGCTGAATCTAAGTGAACAACTTCAGGGCAAGGTCACACTGACTCCCGAGCAGCAACAACTGAGTGCCTATGCAATCGGTGCCACGCTGCGTGGCATGCAGAAGCAGGAAGCAAAACAGCCTGACCCAGCCGAGCCCGAGCAGCCTCCAGCCGAGGAGGCCGCATAATGAAACAACAGATTAACCTCTATTTGCCCGAGTTTCGGGTTAAGAAAGACGCGGTGACGCCACTTTTGATGGGGCAGATTCTGGGCGCCATGATCATCTTGATGGTCTTGGTATCGGCTTTTGATATATACCGTCAGTGGAGCCTGCAAAGCGAACTGGCAGCTCTTGAAGTTACGCTGCAAGAAGAGACGCGACAAACCGAGCAGCTTGATGAGCAACTCGCGCGACGCTCACAGGACACGGCGCTGACCGATCGGCTCGAGATGGTGGAGGCGAGGCTAGAGGCGAGTATGCAAATCCAGGACTTCCTGAGCCGAACGCAGCTCGGCAATGTCATTGGTTTTTCAGAATTCTTTAAGGACCTGTCTCGTGCGTCTTTCGATGGTATAAGCATCACTGAATTTGAGTTTAGCGAAGGTGGTCGCTCAGTAGTGTTGCAAGGACAAGCCATGGACTCTGCGATGGTTCCACGGTTCGTGGACAATATTGAACGAGGTGAAAGCCCTTTAAAGAGTCATCGATTCAGTCCGCTAATTTCTCGTTCTGATGTCACAGACCAGATATTCCAGTTCGAATTGGTGACTAATCGTGAATGAGCAGTTAAAAAAAGCGCTTGATTCTATGATTGGTAATTTGGAATCAAGAAAGCAGTCTGAGAGGTTGATGATACTCGGGCTGCTGATGGCTGGAATCGGGATGATTTACCTCAGTGTTGCATATGATCCTTTGCGAGCCAATATAGACAATATAACGAGCCGTATTGCGAGTGTCGAACGACAAATTCAGGCTCAGCAATCCTCATACCAGGAAATGCTGCGTCAGAGCCAGGAAGATCCAAACCGTTTTATCAATGACCGGCTGATCGTCCTGCAACGAGAGCAAGTAGAACTGGATAGGCAGATTCAGGCCCTCGCAGGTGATTTGGTTACACCTAATCAGATGACGGAGATTCTGACTACAGTGCTCGAGCGCCAGCAAGGATTGGAGCTGGTATCCTTCCAGAACATCGCTGCTGAGCCCTTAAGAGAGGGAGCTTCAGATGCAGGACAAATCCTGGCTGAAACTGGTGCACTGAATTTTAGTGATGTGGACGAAGATGAAGTTGTGGGACAAGTTTACTCCCATGGGCTGGTTATCGAGTTTGAGGGCGACTATTTCAGTACCCTGAAATATTTGCGCTTCCTGGAGGAAATCACCGGCAGCTTCTTCTGGGATGCGATCTCTTTCAGACAGCTCGAATGGCCTATTGCTCATGTGACTCTGGAAATACATACGTTGAGTACAGACCAGGGGTTTATCGGTGTTTAGAAAGGAGCTGACAGTTGCTGCACTCGTGGTCTTGATGACGAGTGCCAGTCACGGGGACTTGATCGATGGCGAAGAGCTAGTAGATCCTACACGACCGCTGCTGGCGTCGGTTGAGGTAGGTGAGAATCGTGGCACAGATGTGCTTAATATGATTCGAAACGTCTTGCCATCAAGTTACGATGTGAGCTTCATCAGGGCAAGTAGCACGAATCCAATTGCTGTTGTGAACTCGGAGCGAGTAACCATTGGCGATAACATTGGCGGCGCGTCAGTAGTGGCGATTGACAGAACCAGCGTAACGCTTTCCATAAACGGAGAAGAGCGACGAATCTCCCTATACGGCGATAGTATCAAGCGTCCAGCAACACAATAAGATTTACTGGAGAAGTAGAATGCAACAGCTTTCACCCTACATAGAGCACAACAAGCCAGGCAGGCTTGTTCCTGTTGCATTGCTGTTGCTGTTCCTGAGCGCCTGTGCGACCCGACCTGCCACCACTCCAGATATGACGATTCTTCAGGAGATACAGGTTTCCCTGGATGAAGCGGCGACACAGATCGAAGCGCCTGAAGACGAGTTGAGCGCAGATGAATCAGATTTGCTCGGTGAGCTTATTCCGGGTCTTTCCCTTGACGAGAGTGTATTGGCTCCCATTGAGGAGCGCGTCTCTATTAGTTCGCCTAATCTGCCTGCTGATGTGTTCTTCAATAGTCTCGTTGCTGATACAGATTATGGTGTAGCAATAAGCGAAGATGTAGATGTGAACATCAATATTAGCCTTCCGAATGTCACCATCGAAGAAGCTATGGATACAGTCGCAGAAATTTACAACCTGGACATAGCTCGGCGAGGCAACATCTATACTATTCGGCCCGGCGGATTGAGAACGCGGCAATTCTCAATTGACTACCTGAATGTGCAAAGACAGGGTACTTCCAACATGTCTGTCAATAACGGAGGAGCTGGCGGTAGTGGTGCAGGTGCTGGTGGTCAGGGTGGATTTGGAGGCAGCGCTTTTGGTGGGCTCGGAGGGATAAATTCTGGATTTAATGCGGGCGCTGCCGGACTGGGTGGAGTCGGAGGTCTTGGTGGCATCGGTGGAGGCCTCGGTGGTGGTTTAGGAGGCGGTCTTGGAGGTGCGGGCGGTCAAATCTCGACATCTACGAGCACAGATTTCTGGTCTGACCTTGAGACTGCGATTTCCAACCTTATAGGGGTTGAATCTGGTAGTAGTGGTGGAGGAGGTACCGCGGCTGCTGGAGGTTTACTCGGTGGGATTGGAGGCTTCGGAGGTTCGGGATCGAGGAATCAGTCTACAGTGACAGACGAAGGCAAGAGCGTACTGGTGCAGCCTCTTACAGGCATTGTGATCGTGACTGCATTTCCTCATGAGTTGGATAGAATCGAAAAATTCATCAATGCAGCACAGGAATCATTGCGTCGGGAAGTGATCATTCAAGTGCAATTTCTCGAGGTCGTGTTGAACAAAGGTTTCCAGTACGCCCTCGATTTCAACACGTTTGGGCCGCAGGCGAATGATCCTGTGACTGGAAGTGGTGAGTTTCTAGGTGATTCGGAGGGGCTGCTAGGTAGTGACAACGATGTTGCCGGTCAACTGATCAATGGGGTTGGTGGTATAGAAGGAATTGGTAACCCGCTTCAATTCAGTACAAACTTTACTGACTTCGATGCGGTTTTCCAGCTATTGCAAACCCGAGGTACAACCCAGGTAATTTCCAGCCCGCAGCTCAGGGTATTGAATAACCAAAAGGCCGTATTTCAGGATGGAGATCAGGAATATTTCCAGACACAGGCTGATACCACGACTGTGGCTTCAGCCAATAACACGACAACTAATGCTGAAAATAGTCTTGAACAATTTTTCTCTGGCATATCCATGGATATCACGCCTCAGATCTCCGCCAATGGGGAGATCACATTACATGTGCATCCGATAATCACTGCAGTAGAAGAACAGGCAAAGAGCATTGGTGGTCAGGTTGTTCCTCTGGCGCGCACTACAACACGTGAGATTGACAGTGTTATTAAGGCAGACAATGGAAGGATTGTTGTTCTTGGTGGGTTGGCATTTGAGCGAAATGTCAATGAGACAGCCGGTATTCCTGGAGTATCCAGAATTCCACTGGTTGGTGATGCGTTGGAGCAACGTCAGACCCAGACAGTGAAAAGTGAGTTCATCATTTTATTGAAGCCAATAATTGCAAACAAGGAAGGGGATAGTCGGGTTCTTCGAGAAAGCAATGAGCGCTTCCGCGAAATTAATCGCGCTATCGACCCTTTCGCGAACAACTAACACAGGCAGCATTCAGTTATGTATTTGCAACATTTTGGCTTAAGAGAGTTACCTTTCTCGCTAACGCCAAATACACAGTTCTTCCTGAATATGGCCAGCTACCACAAGGCATACAATATGCTGATGGTGTCGCTGGCCAACGCGGAGGGCTTTATCAAGATTGTGGGTGAGGTAGGTACGGGCAAGACAATGCTTTGTCGTAAAGTGCTGAACACTCTGGAAGAAGATAAAGAGACGTATATCACTGCCTATATACCTAATCCTGTGTTAAGCCCCAAAGGCCTGTTCCTTGCGTTCGCAGAAGAGCTGAATATCGAGATTGACCAGGATGTCGGGCATCACCGCTTACTGAAGGCCATAACAGAGCGCCTGGTCGAGTTCTCAGCGCAGAACAAGCAGGTTGTTCTGTTTATTGATGAAGCTCACGCGATGCCGGAACAAACGCTGGAAGCCTTGCGTCTGCTTACCAATATAGAAACCGAGCAGGTTAAATTGTTCCAGGTTGTGCTCTTTGCCCAGCCGGAGCTGGATGTGTCTCTGGCGCAGCCGTCGCTACGCCAGCTTCGCCAACGTATTACGTTTTCGTTCGAGATCGAAGCCTTGGATCGCGATGGTGTTGAGCGCTATGTAGTGCACCGACTGGCTACGGCTGGTTACAACGGCCCCTTCCTGTTTTCCAAGCGTGCACTGGATTATCTATATCGAGCCAGTGATGGTATCCCGCGGGTTATCAACATTCTTTGCCACAAGGCGCTCATGGTTGCCTTTGGTAAAGGTGAACGGTCTGTCCAGGTAGATCACATCAAGAGTGCGGCAGAAGACACGGAAGGTGTCGAATTGCCAAGTTTTAATTATAAGCCTGCCTTCATCGCAGTGACTGGATTGGTTATCGGTGCTGCAGTAATGTTTTATCTGGGGAGGATGTATCTATGAGTCTCGTCAATGACATGCTGCGAGACCTGGATCAACGGCGCAAACAGAGCGATGGTTCTGGTGCTACATCCTCGCTGACCCCTGTGCCCGAGATGATGCCGAGGAGAGCTAAAAACTCTTCGGTAGTTTATCTGGTGCTCGCAATGGCCCTGGGCGGTGCGGCGGTAGCATGGTTCTGGTTACAGCAGGAGAATGCACCTACAACGCGATCGCTAGATGTTAACCCGGCTATAGTGAACCAGTCGGCAGTGCCTCCAGCCAGCACCGGAACGGTAACTGAAACTGTGTCGAACACAAACGACTCAGCGCCTGAGGTAGCTACTCAGCCGCAACAGGTCGCACCACTTCAGACAATAGCTGCCGCAGCAGAACAGCAATTAAGCGATCAGCAAACGCGAGCCATCCTGGAATCCACAGAAGCAGTTGCGCGGGAAAGAGAGCTCGAGGAACCATCTCCGGTACAACTCGTTACTCAGCAAACCACAATAGAGACAACAGCAGTGTCGCCGGCCGCGCTGGCAGAAAATCCTCCATCGGCCCAGAATCAACAGGTCGCTGGGGGAGAGGTTCCTGACGTTTCAACCAGAGATAGGCAAAGCATTGATGTTGCCCAGGATGGCGCCCGACCCAATACGGTAAACCTGAATGCGGTGCCCACTGAAGAAGTCAAAAGCGGCGCAGCATTGTCTCCAGAAGAGCGCGATGTGCTAGCGGTGCAAGAAGCACTGCGACTTATCGCTGACAACAATTCAACAGCTGCCTATTCTGTCTTAGAGAAGCAGGTAATCGACAATCGCTATGCCCACCAATCACGGGAAACCTATGCCAAGCTGTTGCTGAATGAAGGCAACCTGCTGGGCGCAATGCAATTGGTGGAATCTGGTCTGGCTCTTTCAGCCAATCATGCAGGCTTCAAGAAGATCAAGGCTCGCCTGCTTATCGCTCAGGGCAGATTGACTGAAGCCGTTGCCCTGCTGATTACCCGAGCACCGGAAATGTCCAAAGATCTTGAATACCATGACATATTGGCAACCGCGCAACTGGCCAGCCGCGACTACGAAGGTGCTGTAATCAGTTACACTGGACTGGTGCAGCAGGACCAGAGTCAGGGAAAGTGGTGGTATGGTTTTGCAGCATCCCAGGATCAACTCGGAAACAGCGAGGCCGCCAAACAGGCTTACTCTCGTGCAGTGCGTATGCCAAACCTTAGCGCAAACTTGCGGCGGCGTAGTCAGGAGCGATTGGCCTTACTGGGACAATAACCATGGCCATAAGCAAACAAAAAGTCCGTATCGGCGATCTGCTCGTCCAGAATGGTGTCATCACAAACGAGCAACTGAAGACAGCGCTAGAGGCTCAGAAAGAGATGGGCCAAAAGCTGGGTCGGGTTCTTGTGAACCTGGGATTTGTTGAGGAAGACCAGTTCTTAAGTTTTCTCTCGCAGCAATTGCAGATCCCCTTCATTGACCTGAAGCGCTTTCAATTTGATGTTAACCTTATCCAGCGCCTTCCCGAGAATTATGCCCGGCGCCACCGCGCTATCGTGCTGCAAGAAAAGCCACATGGCTTGCTTGTGGGGATGGCTGACCCTATGGACATTTTTGCGTTTGATGAAATCGAGCGCATGCTGCAGACCCCTATCCAGCAAGCAGTTGTTCGCGAGTCAGAACTGCTGAATACCCTGGATCTTGTCTATCGCCGAACAGAAGACATCGCCACGTTTGCAGAAGAATTGGATGAGGAGCTGACAGAAGGTCAGTTCGACCTCGAGTCACTGACCCTGGATGCAGACGACAGCGAAGCGCCAGTGGTTAAACTGCTGCAATCCATTTTCGAAGATGCTGTACAGGTACGCGCCTCGGATATTCACATCGAGCCCGACGAGAACGTTCTACGTATTCGTCAACGTGTCGACGGGGTCCTGCAGGAACAGGTGATGAAAGAGCGCCGCATTGCTCCGGCACTGGTACTGCGATTGAAGTTGCTCGCAAGCCTCGACATCTCGGAGAAGCGCCTGCCACAGGACGGTCGCTTCAGTCTTAAGGTGAAAGGTCGCAGTATCGATGTGCGACTGTCTACCATGCCGATTGAGAATGGCGAATCCGTAGTTATGCGTCTCCTTGATCAAACGAGCGGCGCCACCAACCTGGAAGATGTAGGCATGCCTGCTGAGATGCTCGAAAATTTTCGTGAGCTTATCCACCGGCCCCATGGCCTGATCCTGGTCACTGGACCCACGGGTAGTGGTAAAACCACAACCTTGTATGGGGCGCTGCAGGAACTCAACACAGTTGGCAAGAAGATCATCACAGTGGAAGACCCGGTGGAATATCGCCTTCACCGCGTCAACCAGGTGCAGATCAATCCCAAGATTGACTTGACTTTTGCCAGAGTGTTGCGCGCTGCACTTCGTCAGGATCCGGACATATTGCTGGTAGGCGAAATTCGAGACCAGGAAACTGCAGAAATAGCGCTGCGAGCAGCCATGACAGGCCACATGGTGCTCTCCACTCTCCATACAAATGATGCAGTATCAAGTGCAATGCGTTTGGTAGACATGGGCGCCGAAGGATTTCTTGCGGCGACGGCATTGCGCGCAGTGATCGCACAAAGATTGGTTCGCCGGCTTTGTGACAACTGTTTCGTTGACCATGTGCCGGAAGCAAAGGATGCAGCGTGGATTAAGGGTATCCTAGGAGAGGACGAATATAGTCAGATGCAGCTTAAGCAGCCTGCGGGTTGTCATCGCTGTAATAATACGGGATATCGTGGCAGAGTTGGAGTATTCGAAATGTTGGTGATGAACGAATCTCTATCCGACGCATTGAGAAGGGAAAATTCCTCTGACTTTGTAAAGATTGCAAAGAGAACAGCAGGCTACCAGCCTTTGGTTATCAGCGCGCTGAAAGATGCAGCAAAGGGCATAACCAGCCTTGAGGAAGTGCTGCGAGTCGCCGAGCAGATAGATGAATCAAGCGACTTTATGGATGTTGCTTAATCATACAGGTCCCCAGAAAGATGCCATTATTTCAATACAGTGGACGAGACAATAGTGGGAGCCTTGTATCAGGTAGTCTTGATGCTGCATCTGCGGAAGAGGTTGCAGCTCTTCTATCTGGAGAAAATGTTACACCTATTGAGATCAAAGAAGCCTCGAGAGTAGCAAAAGTTAGTCCGCGAAGCGGGAAGTATAAACCTGGTCTGGATGAAAACTCTTCTGTTATTGACCGGATCAACTATTTTTTGGGCGCGAATAAGGTACAAGTTGATGACCTAATCATGTTCGCCAGACAGATGCATAGTCTTACTAAGGCTGGTCTGCCATTGGATCGTGCAATCCGTGGTTTAGAGATGTCGCTGACGAACAAGGCATTTAAGGCTATTCTCAGCGATGTCGTAACAGGATTGGAAAATGGACAAACCTTAGCGACATCGCTGGGCAAGTACCCAGCAGTTTTTTCTAATCTTTTTCTGAGTTTGGTCCACGTCGGTGAAAATACTGGTAGGCTGGACCTCGCTTTTCGAGAGGTAGGGAAATACTTGGAGCTAGAGAAAAATACGACCAAACAAGTTAAAAGCGCTACTCGCTACCCCTTGTTCGTCATCGTAGCCATTGCGGTTGCACTCGCCGTTGTAACTGTGTTTGTGATACCAGTATTCGAAGATGCTTTTGAGAGACTAGGGGCGGACTTGCCCTGGCAAACAGTTTTACTGATGGATGCTTCGAATTTTGTTCGAACGTACTGGCCGATAATTCTGCTTGTTCTGTTTTCGAGCTTCTTCGGCTTTTTGTCATGGAAAAATACTGAGAGTGGTCGTTACCAGTGGGATCGGCGTAAACTGAGTTTTCCGTTGGCAGGGATCATCTTTGAGCGAGTAGCGCTCGGCCGATTTTCACGAACATTCGGTATGGTCTTAAGTGCGGGTGTTCCCGTGGTGCAAGGGCTTACTGTCGTTGCTGGCGCTGTAGGTAACGCGTTCATAAGCAGTAATATTCATAAAATGCGGGAGGGTGTGGAGCGCGGGGAATCACTGCATAGAACAGCGAAAAGTTCGGCCATGTTTTCTCCTTTAGTCCTGCAAATGATTGCGGTAGGCGAAGAGACCGGAACCGTTGATGAACTTCTGTCGGAAGTGGCTGATTTTTATGATGCAGAGGTTGAGTATGATCTGAAGCGGCTTGGTGATGCCATAGAACCTATCCTTATAGCTTTTATTGCCGGCCTGGTATTAATACTCGCGCTTGGCGTATTCCTTCCAATTTGGGATTTGAGTACTGCCGCAAACGGTTAAACTATTCAGGGTTGTTCAACTAGCTGAAAGCGGTATTTCCACTAACTTCATCGGCCATTATTGCAGAAATGTTTGCCAGTCGAAAAAAAGCAAGTTTCCCGACCCAATGGGCTAATGCTAAGGGCTTTTCAATTTTTGAGCTGACTGTCTTCATTATTGTTGTAGCAATTATTTACGCTTCGGCAGCACGCCGCTTCTCAGAGTTTCCTGGAGAAGCAGAGCGTGCAAATTTTCTTGCGGTACTATCTCAGCTGCAGACAAGTATTAATTTGGAGCTGATGTTGGCGATGTCGCGAGGGCAGCATGCTATTTTTCAGGATTTGGAATCTGCAAACCCAATGGATTTGCTACTCGATACACCGAGCAATTATCTTGGTGCTTTTTCATTTGTTGATGAATCCAGGTTAAACAGGCGGAGTTGGTATTTCGACGAGGTAAGAAATGAACTGGTTTACCTGGTTAATGATGAGGAGGGCGTGTTTCTCCGGGTGGACGGCCAACAGGTGCCTACCGATGTAATTCGCTTCACCGTCAGAGCGAGTTATCGAAGTCAAGCCAGTACTAGCAGTCTATCTGTTGGTACTTCTTTGGGAGTAGCAGGAGACTCCAGACTGTCTGTCCAGAGCAGAGGCTCACCAAGCGGCATGCTACTGGAGCCCGTATTACCCTATGATTGGGGGACGAACATCATGGATTTGGTGGGATCCGGAGTGATTGAGAGTTGATCGAATTTTGAGTAACGGAACCGGAGTCGGCGAATCTAAACTTCCATATCAGGCCACGTTTGGTGATTTTCGCAGGAATAGCTAATGATATTAATGTGTTAGCCACGTCACATATTTCGGGTAAATAGGGGAAGAAATAGGCACGTACACCTGTACAGGTTTTTCCTGATACACAACAATACGCATCAACGATTCAGGTCAGGCAATTTACCTGAGAAAAAGGCGTTAAGTTATTAATAAATAGGCCGTTATTTACAAACTACTAGTGTTGGGAACTGGGAAGAGGATTAGTTGAAATTATCCGAAGACAATTCCTTGAACACAAGAATCCCAAAGCCAGGATTCATTGATGGCGCTGGCTAACGACACGAATCGATTATTATTATGCCAATTATTTTAGATAAATGAGGTGGGAAAATGAAAACTTTGCATGCGAAACAAATTAGGAGAGCCAAGCAATCAGGTTTCACAATCATTGAGCTAGTTGTTGTGATTCTGTTGCTGGGTATTTTGACGGCAACGGCCTTGCCGCGCTTTCTGGACGTAACCGATGAGGCGCATGTGGCAGTCCAGGAAGCGGTTCTCGGTGGTTTGAACACCGGTCTGGCTCTTTATAGGGCGGCCTGGTTTGCTTCAGGTCAGTTGGGAGCAAACATTACTCAATTCGGCGATGGTACTCTCGATCCTTGGGATGGGACCACCACACCTGCCCCCAATGGCTATCCGGTTGGAACTGATGGAGGTGATGTGATCGCCGATTCGGCTGATTGCCTTGCCATTTTCGAGGGCCTGCTCCAGGCTGGCAGACCCAGCGCGACCTCCGCAGTATATAACGCCACGGCTGCAACCCTGGAAACTAATATTGAAGCTGTTTCAGCTTCCAACGATTTCGTTGTTACTAGCAATCAGGTGCCGGTCTCTCAGGGAACTCCAGCTACCGTTCAGGCCTTGGGATGTAACTTCTATTACACAGGTCAGTTCAAGACTGGCACCGCGGCTGCGCCTGTCAATGTTCCTCTGCTTCAATATTCAGTAACAACCGGACAGGTGACGCAGGGAACAGCATTCACCATGAACCAGGGTTAAGTTTGATGTATCACATCGTTTTAGCCCTCATGCTGTCGGTTAGACACTGAGCAGGTTCGAAATTTTAATACGGGAGGCCGATTGGATTTTCATGATTCTAATCGGCCTTTTTGTATGAAGCACTCACATTCCAGAACTGGCATTCATTCAATCAATCTGGCGTAGGCGTCGACATATTCCAATTTACATATAATCATGCAGATACTTGACGCATTGACAACCAGGCGCTCAGTGTACGCTCGACAGCAGGCAATGAGGCGAGCGGTTGGGTTTACCATTGTTGAAATTGTTGTTGCTCTTGTTTTGATTGGTGTCATTGCTGCTGTAACCATGGGACGCTTCACCAACAGTAATGCTTTCAATGCCCTTGCTACCCAGGGCCAGATTATTTCCATCATTCGAGCAGGGCAACAGTCTTCCTTGGGCAGGGAGGGCGTTTCTGTGACCCTGACTCCCAATGCATCCGGGGCCGAACTGACTGTAGAGCTGGCAGAGACAGGTGGCACCATAGAGTCTCAAGCGATAAATGCGAGCGGTGTTAGTCTTAGTGGTGATGTCAATCAAACTGACAGTTGCGAAGTGACTGCAGGCGTAACTGGCATCAGCTCCGCGTCTCCGATGACCATTCGCTTCGGTGAACTGGGGGATCTCGACAATAGCGGATTTGGCGCCGGTACAGCTGTCACATCTGCTGTGAGGGTCTGCATTAACAACGATTCTGAGTTTTCGGTTTGTGTCTCTCCAGCTGGGTTCGCCTATGCGGGCGATTGTGATGCTTAAACAGAGTGGCTTAAGCATGATCGAACTGGTTGTCACCATAGTGATTTTGGCGATAGCACTGGCGATAATGACGTCTGCGCTAAGCGGTTCCTTGAGTCGCAGCACCACCGCAGCGATTGAACTTCAGGCTGTGGCGCTTGCTCAGGCCTATCTCGATGAGATTCTCGGCAAGCGTTTTGACGAAAGAACCCGAACGAGTGGAATACCGCCTTGTCGAGCCACTGCGCCTCCGGCCCGTCAATGCACAGCTGAGGGTTTGTTTGGTCCGGATGGGGCGGAAACTCGAGCCCGATTTGACGATATTGATGACTATCACGGTCTGGATGAAGGTGACGGTCAGGCAACCCCCTTGCAGGATGCCAATGGTGTCACGCGCACAGGGTATGAAAACTTTCGAGTCGCAGTTGATGTGCGCTATATCAATGTCGGTGTAGGAGAAGAAGAATTTGGGTTAGGTGTGGGGTCGGAGTTAAACGATCAATTTGACGCTAAATTAGTCACTTTGACAGTTTACTACCGAGGTTTGACAGAAGGCTTTAAATTTAGTGCATATGCGTCTAATTTTTAGGGCATACAGCAGGGAAATTATCCCAGACTGCATTCCGGGCAATCTGTCTAGGGACGCTGGCTTTACAATCGTAGAGATAGTAGCGGTTATATTGGTAAGCGCTGTTATGGCTGCGGGAGTGGTAACTTATATTTCCCGCGCAAGTGAAGGTGTAGTTCTGGCAATCGAATTGAATCAGCTTTCATCGGCAGGGCGCATGGCTATTAACAGGCTTGCTATGGAGCTTCACAATTCTCTGCCCAACAGTATCAGAACGTCACCTGTATCTGGTGGTGATCAGTGCATTGAGTTTATTCCTGTGCGAGCAGCGACTTCTTACATCAACCCTCCTTTTAGCGGAAGTGGCTCAACAACGTTTGATGTGGTCGATTTCACTCCCTCACAACACGGAATAAGTGGAGGTTTTGCTGTTATTTACCCCCGGAATCAGAGCCAGATTTTCGATGGAGACAATGGCGCGGTATACGCAAACTGGCCCAACTTTCCCAATCGCAGACCGATTCAGGAAATTCAGGATATTCAAGATAGCGCGTCTGTAGATCAGAGTACGGTCACATTGGTTACTGCCCACAGGTTTAATCGCCGTAGCCCTAATCAGAGATTTTTTGTAGTCGAGCAACCAGTCAGTTATTGCGTGGTGGGGGAGAAGCTGTACCGTTACAGTGATTACGGTTTCTTTGCCAGCCAGGTAACGGAAGAGGAGTCTGGTACTTGTTCGGTAACTCCTGATCCGCCGGATCGATGTCTGCCTAACTATGCGGCAGGCCCTGCGCGCAAGAAAGTATTGATCACAGATAGTATCGACAATTCTGGTATTACCGCATTTAGTATCGGTACCCAATCGTTACAACGGAATTCCTTGGTGAAGATCACTTTCAATATGAGCAATGGTGTGACCTCAATCACTCTCAATCACGAAGTACTAACGCGTAGCACTCCTTGAATACCGATTGAACGGCGATGAAAACGCAAACTTATTGTAATAGCCAGATAGTATCCCTACAGCAGGGGGTTGGATTGCCTGCTGCAATATTCGTCATAACCATATTGGCAGTGATAGTGGTAGCAATAAATGCGCTGGTCTCTCAGAATGCGCAAACCTTCGAAGAGGAAATTAATTTGACCCGATCTTTCTATGCGGCCGAATCAGGGGCAGGGTTTGCTATGAATCGAATTTTCCTGCCTGAGGAGTATCCAGCTTATGCAAGCGCAGCTTGTGCCAATGGCACTTACAACTTGTCAGTTGATGGACTTAATCAATGCACCGCAACAGTAACTTGCACACTCGTTACTATCAGTGGCACAAATTACGCAACGATTGAAAGCGAAGGTACTTGCGGTGATGTCGCAAGAACAATACAGGTTAGGACAGTCTACTAGTTTGAAGTCCAAAGCGCGAAATAGAGAATAAACGAAACAATAGCAATGGTTACGACTGCGGTCACTCCATATGTCACGACAGAGCTTACCCCTACAGTACTGCGGTAGGCATCAAAATCCAGGTTCTTGTCATTGTCCCGGTGGCTGATGTTGCGCTGAAGCTTGATGCGGTAGTTGTCTTCTTTCTCCAACAACTGCCAGCCAGCCTTCGCTTCCTGTGCCAGGATCTCATGCATCCTGGCGGTATCACTGAACAGGGGAGTTTGCGCTTGGATGATCTTGTATTCCAGTTCCATCGGGGGCTCCAGGGGGTGTTGGTTCTGACTAATTACCCGCTCGGCATCAGTCATAGATGCTTGGGTATTTTCGTGTTAAATGCTTGTTTTTGCAAGAGATTAACTTAAATCAGGAATTCTGTGACCAAGCCTGCATTTCTTGCTTTCGATAGGGGAAAAAGGCTGAAATTCGCGCGAATCTGCCCCTAAATAGACCCCGGATTTTTATCGAATTTTGCCCCGATACTTCGTATGTTTTAGACCTGCGAAGAAGCGTGTTAGAACACAGCCACCAGGCAGAATCAATAAACCATCAAAACAGTCGATATTCTTGTAAGTTGTTCAAATTGCTGAAATTTATAACAAGCTCCCAGCGAACAGAACCGGTCATCAATGATCGGGAAGCAAATCGCTGATCGCTCCAGAAATCCATGCAGCCAGTCCTCGCGATCCTCAGAGACTCTCAACAGAAACTACGCCGGTTTACCGCGCTGTTGCTGTTCACCCTGCTGTTGAGTTTTGTGGCTATACCCGATGCCGAGGCGGCCTGTCCTGCCTTCGACGGATCCATTGTCGGAAGTCAACTTGTTGTGCTGGAACAATGTACCCAGTTTCAAGGCGGCACCGATTCCACGCCAATAAATATTCCCGCACCCGCTGCGGCGGCAGTGGGCGATTTCATGGTCATCGTGATCAATACGGATGGCAGTGAGCTACCTTTCAGCTCCGTTCCCGCGGGCTGGAATGTATTGGTGCAGAACGAAGCGGGTGGAGTGACCCAGGCGATCTACAGCAAGCTGGTAACGGCTTCTGAACCGGGAACCTACAACTGGACCCTGGCGAGCAATGAACAGCGCTATGGTTACCTGCTACATTTTTCCGGCGCATCGGGCACGATCATTCCCAATCCCCCCACCACTCTCACTGGTACAGGAAACTCGCCCAATACACCAGCCCTGACTACCACGGTAAACAACACATTGGTGGTGCGTATCGCAACGAGTGACGATGACGATGCCCCCATCAATCCAGGCAACTCAATGCCTGGCTATACGGAGATCACCAGCAATTCGAGTTCAACCTCCGGGAGTGCCGTTTCGGGACAGGCCGCCTATATTAACCAGGCTGTGGCAGGTCTTAGTGCAGCCCAGTCATTTTCTCTTGATGCTAGTGAATTCTGGCGGGGTACAACACTAGGTATCGAGCCAATCCAGTTTGAGTTTGAGTTGATTTCCGACAACACCATGAGCACCTGCGCCATTCAGGAAGTTCGGATCGCCGCCGTCAACAGCGCGGGAGCCGTGCTCACAAACTTTACGGGCACCGTGAACCTGTCCACGAGTTTGGGGCTGGGCACCTGGGATGTGGGCACGACCGGTGATCAGGCAGCGAATCCTGCCAACCTGAATAACAACGTTGGTGGGTCGGGTACTAATGGCCAGGCTAGCTATACGTTCACCACGGGTGACCTGGGTGAAGTCACCCTGGAATTCACCACCGACACGGCAGGCAGCTACAACTTCAATCTTGGCTGGACTCTGGGTGGGCGTACCTTCCAGGAGACCCAGACCCTGGCGCAGGACCCGACTCTGACTGTTGACGACAATTGCTCTTTCCGGATTTCTCACGACGGCAATGCGGGCACATGCGGTATCGAGCCGATCACCATAACCCTGGTGGATTCGGATGGTAATCCAGCAGAGAACTACGAAGGCACGGCGCTTGTTACCGTCGATAGTGGCATAGGCAATTTCAGCGTAAACACCGGTATCAACGCTACGACGCCCAACCCGGACAACGACAATAACGGCTCGGTGTCCTACACCTTTCACATTGATGATGCCGGTGTTGTCATTCTCGACTATGAGGTGCTATCAGCAGCGGGTTCGCCGGTATCATTTAATGTGGTTGATGATCGCGGCACTGGCGGTGCTGGAGACGACTACCTGACAGATGGGGGCTTCGATCCGAGCCTGACTGTCGCGGACTGCGAATTCCGCATCATCATCAGCGACACTTCAAGGGATGTATGTAGTTCCGTGTTTGTGACCTTTGAAGTGCGTTCCAACGGCGCGCTGGTAAACTATGTTGGAACCATGGATTTCGAGGCGGAAGGTCTGGGTGACTGGTATCCGAACGGTGAGTTGGGCCTTGATAACAACATCAATGGCACCGGCAACGGAGAGGCGCAATATACCTGGGATGGTTCGGAAGGCGGTGATATTACGCTCGCCTACCAGACCTCGGTCGCAGATGCTTCTCTCTCCTTTACCATTACCGATGGTAGCGCGGACAATGGCGCCACCGTTGTACATAATCTCAGCTTCGATCCCACGGTAGAAATTGCCAACTGCAATCTGACTATCGTGACACCCAGCAATACCGGTAGTGTATGTAGCGCCGGGCTCACGGTGCGCTATGAAGTAACCGACCGCGATGGTGCGCCGGCCACAACCTTCAACGGCCTCATTGTATTGCAGACTGCCGGGCTACCCGATGTCGGAAACTACGCGCTTGCCGCCGCCGCGCCTTCGGCTCTTACCGGCGGCTATGGTGATTTTTCCAATTTCGGGTCGGGCAATGCGTCCTACCAATTCGATTCGGAAGCAGGGGACCAGGGAGTCCTCGAAGTACTCTATTCTGTGGATGCGGCGGTGGCTGTGACCCTTACTGCGGTCTCGGCAGGCATCACGGTTGACAACACTGATGGTGCCGTCACATTCACTGACTGTGAATTTCGCATCTCTTTCATCGACGCCACTCCCGGCAGCACTGATGTGTGTTCGACAGAAATCGTCCGCATCGAGTTGGTCGACGGGAGTGGTGCTACGGTGACGGACTACACCGGCACCATTTCCCTCAGCACCAACGATGGTGGCGGCTGGGCTGTGTCCAATGCCGAGGGAACTGTATTCGATCCGAATCCCTATGACGGCTCCGCCAGTTATACGTTTATCGATGATGGTCCCGGAGGCGTCACTGATGACGACGGTGTGATTGAGCTTATATTCACTCACCCGAGTTCCGGTAATCCATCGGTCAATATCGATGTGAGTGACGGAACAACTACCGACCCCGGTAATCCCGGTTCAACTTATGACCCAAACCTCAACGTGGGCCTCTGCCATTTCGAAATCAGTTATGACGGTGGCGCAACCAATGACAATGCCGGCAAGACGGCCTGTGATGTCCAGCAGGTCACCATAGGTATTTACCGTAGCCTTGGACAGGGTGGAGGTCTGGCGGCCGACTACACGGGCGACGTAATCATCAGCACCAGCACCAATCACGGCAACTGGCAGATAGGCACGCCTCCGCTTGCAACTGGCGGTCTTACGGATACACCCGGCGATGATGACGGGGTGGCTCTGTATACGTTCAACGGTATCACTGATGGCGGCGAGATAACCCTGGATTTCATCAACCTGAACACCGAAACCATGACCGTGAATGTCATCGACCAGGTCAACGGTGTGGATGGTGTGATCGTGGAATCCGGTGCCGCTGATCCACAACTGGAAATCACCTCCTGCCTGCCTGTTGTTGAGGTCGTGTCCTGTGATACTGGCCCCTCACCATTGTCGAATTCGATCCTGGTAAGTCCCCAGGAATCCAATACTGCGTTACGGGGTCGCATGGTGCTGGTTGCCACAGCAATGGATGGCAACGGCGATGTCTCAAGCGTCACCTTTGATGGGGTGCCCATGACCCTGATCAGGGATGAGCGAGCCGATGACACCTACGACAACAATACCGAGTTGTGGGGAATTCTGGATGCCGACATCGATCCCCTTGGCGGCAACTTGACGGCTCAGGTCATTCACAACGACCCCTATGATCCATCGATGTGTGTGTTCTTCTTTGATGATGTGGAGCAAGTTTTTCCCACCGAAGCGGTACCGCCTGAAGGTGGACCTCTGAATGGGGACCAATCCATCGCTCCAGTAGCCCCGTATACTGCATCTACTACTATCACCACCAGCCAGAACAATGCACTGGTGGTTGCCGTAGCCAGTGGTGGATCTGATGGAGCGATTGGTACTGGTGACTACAATACAGTTTCTCCCAATCCGCCGATGTCGATTACGTTTCAGGGGCCGGATTCTACCTATTTTATTTTTGCTGGCGCTTCCGGAATCATCCCCTCCGCATCGGCGGTGACGGTTGATATGACTCCAAGCCTGGCACCAGAACGCTATACGCAAATTGTGGCTGCTTTCAATCCGCTCATTAGCGGCCCTCCTGCCGCCGCCAACTTTGAGCCGGTCGTGCTTTTCGAAACCTATTCGGGCGACATCAGTTATCGGGCGATTGGCGCGAGCCTGCGTACCAGGGATAACGAGTTCAGTCCCGGATTGGGAGAGACCATTGAAGATGTGTGCGTGGCGAATACTTTCGCCGATGCGAATCTCACCTTGCCCGAAGTCGATGAGACAGCATTGGCTCTCTATGTCGATCCAGTTCCCGGAAATCAGATCGATTCCAATGTGATAGCGGCCTATCTGTACTGGTTTGGTTCGGGTGACGTGGGCAATCCACCGCCTGGCGTCAATTTCGATCAAGTGACTTTTACCTTTGATCCGGGAGGGGGGTCGGAGATCATCACATCGATAACTGCCGATGAACTATTTGATGTGCAAAACCTGGGTGGCGATCCAGCCATCGACTACTTTGCGGCCTATAAAGACGTGACTGCGCTGGTTACGGCGACGGGTCAGACTGAAACCTATCGCGTGTCTGACCATCCGGCAGTGTTCGGTCCGGATTGGGACCAGACCAGTGTCTGCGGTGGCGGTTGGTCCATGGTGGTGGTGTACGAAAACCCATTCGAGCAGTTGCGGGTAATCAATTTGTTCCACGGATTCCAGCCTTTCCAGAATTCAGCGTTTACCCTGGTACCGAGGAACTTCCGTATGGCGTCTCCAAATCCCGTTGGAGAAGTGCCTAACGGGCAGGTTACTCACGTTACCCTCGAAGGGGACTACGATCTGGATGCGGGTACCAATAATTTCGATGAGTCATTGAAGATTCAGGATCAGCCAGGCTCCGTCGATCCCAATAACTACATTGGACTTGAGACCACCTTTAATCCGGCTGGTAATGAATTCAACGGCACAGTGACCAGGCCAGTGTATGAATTGGTTGATCTGGGAGGAGGTGACTGGAAATACCAGTTCGATAGCGATGCAGACAACGGAACCGATATTCGCGACGGCTATGAAATAGATTTCCTGGGCGATCAGTCGCCGGACTCCAGGGAGACAGGCTCATCCTGGGGCGTGGATATCGATACGCACTATATCTCCGGTGATGTAAATGTTCCGGAATTGAATGATGGCAACGTGTTATATCCATTTGCCAACGCAGCTGCCGAGGAAATTACAACGCGCTTCGCCTCTGGCCAGGATCTTGTACTGCTGATCTCAGAGGTCATCAGTGTGATGAACGCCCCCATTGCAGATCTGGAGATCACGATTTCTGAAACCAGCGCTCCCTATAGAGTGCACAGCACAGGAACCTACCAGGTCAATGTGCAGAACAACGGCAACGGAGCACCCTCGTTTGGTACGGCGACGGGTAACCTGACAGTGACAGGCAATCTGCCGGCGGGAATGACTTTTGCCGCGGCAGGGGATGTCTCCGGCACGGGTTGGGATTGTACGACAGGGCCGGCAAGCGGTGTGACACTAAATCCAGCTGCATTTACCTGTAATTATGATATTGCAGCGAATATCGGCAGCCTCGGCAACGCCAGCGTGGATCCATTGAACTTCACTGTGCAAATTGGTGGTCCTCACATCGCCCCGATTGGAACGCCATTCCCGAGCCTGAATAATGATGCCAAGATCATTGTGCGCCTGCAGCACAATGATGGCACCTGTACCCCGGAGGCCATCGGAGTCATGCCAGATCCCGCGGGTTGTGAGTCGCCTGAATTCGACAATGTGAATGATCTGCAGGGTGGCATCGTGGACATCGATGACCTTGATGACAAGACTGGTAACAACAACAACGTGGATAGTGTGACCACCAACGTGCGTGGTATCGAAACCAACCTTGCGATTACCAAGACCCTGGAAGATGTGCTGGAAGATGAAGATCTCAACGTGACCGCTGACTTCACCATCACGGTTACCAATTTCGGACCGGACCCTATTTTCCCGAATACAGACCTTGTCTTGCCTATGGTGGCCCCGACAATCGAGGTCGACGATGTGGAACCATCTTTTATACAGTTTGATTCATTCGTGGCTGACGCTGGATGGACCTGTGACCCGCTTACCAATCCGGGCTCAACTTCTCTGAATTGTGATTTCAATGGCACGCTTCTGGTCGGAGCCTCTACATCGATCACACTCACGACAGAAGTAACCGGAACAGCGGGCAATCTGGTCTCAAATACGGCGACGGTTGACAATGGCTTGTACAACTTTGACCCCGAACCGGAGACACCTCCAATCAATGACCCGGATTCGGATTCTGATGGGGGCACCATCGTCTCGCCGCCAGCCACAGCCACCGAGCGCTTCCTGTTGTCAGTTTCCGGCGCAGCGCTTACCACCATCGGATCCGGTGCTGGTGAGTTGGTTGATTTTGAACCGAATGATTTGATTATATTCGATCCGGTACTGGACGAAGCTACCATGTTCCTGGACAACTCCGCGGAAGGCTTCGGCCTGAACGACATCAATGCGGTGCATTTGTTGCCCAATGGCCACATTATTTTGTCCACAGCTTCTTCGAGTACGGTGGGTGACAACAATTTTGCCTTCGATGCCAACGACCTGGTGATCTACGATCCGATTACCCGCCAGGGTAGTTTGCTCTTCGACGGGGACAGTGAGACCGAAACGACTGGTGTGAATATCGATGCAGTATATGGGCTCGATAACGGCAATTTCGTTTTCTCCACTGCCGGTGATGTCGTCGCAGGTATTGGCTGGAGCGACTCCGATCTCGTGCTCTATGACGTAAACCTGAATACGTTCTCCATCTACCTGACAGCCAATGACAATAATGTATTTGATACCTCTACCGTCAACGTCGATGCCATGTACATGCGGGTCGATCCGGCCGATGCCACCCAGGTGTTGGATACATTCATCTTCTCATCTTCCGATGAGGGGGTAACAGCTGGCGACAACAATGCCAGCTTCGGCAGGGACGATGTGGTGGAACTGGAGGTCGATTCGCGTCCAGATCCCACTACCGGTACAGGGGAAACGCTGTTCAGGGGCAATATCCCGATTGGAGTGTTCAGTTCAGCCGATCCGGCGCGTACGATTAGCGCCCTGCACGTGATCGAAGATGGCTACTTCGGGCACTTTTCTATTACCCAGTCACAGGCTGGCAGTGCCTGTCAGGCCGGCCAGGTCACCATTCGCAAGCACCAGATCGGCGGTGGCGGATCTCACCAGGTTGATACGGACTACACAGGTTCTGTTCTGATCAGCCTGGACGGGGTCTCCGATGGAGACTGGAGCATCGCCTTTGGCAACGGAACCCTGAATAACGGCACCGCCGACGATGGGCAGGCGACCTACACCTTCGTACCTTCAGACAATGGCCAGGTAACACTCAACTTGAACCTTACTGAGTCCGTTCCTGTTGCGAAGAGCGTCAACGTGAACGTGACCAATAGCTTCATCGACGAGTTGGGTTCAGAGGATCCCACCTTCAACTTCAACCTGGTCGTTACCAATGTCACCTATGGCGATAATTTTGATGTGGTCGCTTACAGCAACAATGATGGATCAACGAGCTGGGATAACGACTGGCAGGAGATCGATGGGTTCAATGGCGTGATAGGGACCGACCCGGCCAATGGCTTCGGTCCAGCAGTCGGCAATATCAGTATCAGTGGCAGCAGGCTGTCGCTCACCACCAATCCAACAACCGATGGAGCAGGTATCGACCCAAGTCTCACCCGGGACATCGACTTGAGTCTCTTCACGGCCAACCAAACCACTTACCTGGATTTCGATTATTCCTATGCCAACCTGAATCTTTCAGATTCCATAGTCGTCGAGGTGAGCGATGATGGGTCTAACTGGGTGCAGGCAGCCAACCTCACGAATCTGCAGAATACAAATAGTTCACCCACCAATGTGAATGTCAACCTGACGACCCTGGGCGGTGCGCTAGATGATTTCACCGGCATTATCTCGGTTCGATTCCGCGTAGCCAACGGCTACACCCTGGCCAGTACCATGTACATCAATAATGTTGAGATCGCTACCGGTACCACCGACTGTGGTATAGGAGTCATCGATCACTACCATATTGACGTAGCGACAACCGGTATCGCCTGTGTCGCTTCCACGGTAACGATCACTGGACACGATGCCAATCACTTCCCCGCTGAGCCCGGCAATGGCACGGTGATGAACTTCAGCACATCAACCGGAGCTGGCACCTGGGCTGATCTGATATTGGGGTCTGGAACTCTTGTAGATATCGGAGGGCCAGGTACAAATACCGATGGACAGGGCAGCTATACATGGTTCGGTGCCGAGACTTCCGTGAGCCTGTTGTTCAATTACACCGATCCTGCGGGAGATAGCCCCATTGTGAATATCGACATCGCGGGTGTCTATGACGAGATCGAAGACGACGACTTTATTGATGACCTCAACGACCATGATCCTTCTATTACGTTTAGTGAGGCGGGCCTGAGGTTCTTCGATGAGAATACATTGAATCCCGCAATTACCAGTCTGCCTTTCCAGATTGCAGGCAAACCCTCACTCACCCTGCCCGCTACCGGTGACGTGACAGTGCAGATGATTCGTAGCGTGGCGCTTCCGGGCGAAAATCAGTCTCTTGCCTGCGAATCACTGGTCCCCGATGGTTCCATCGTGACGATCAAGCTGGCCGGGCTTTGCGAGAATCCGGCGAACTGCGCCACGACGCCGGCGCCCGTGCTCACAATTTGGGATGAAGGCAATAACCCGATTACCGTGCCCACGTTCAATTCCCCCACGGCGAACCCTGCGGCTTCCGGTGTGGAGGTTGACCTGCTGTTCGAGAATCAGCCAACCCTGGATCAGGGGGAAAATAATATCGGTGCGCAACTTAACTTCCGTTTTAGCGATGCCGGCCAGATTTCACTGCATGGCGAATACGAAATCCCACTGGGCAATAACCTAGCCGGTGTGCTGTCTGGCGACACCTTGAGTGGAGCAAGCACTCCCTTCGTGGTCAGGCCATTCGGATTGGATATCGATTTCAGTAATGACCGCGGTAGCGATACTAATGCTACCCTGGCAGTGGACGGAGACAGTTTGCCTTTTGCGCGCGCAGGTGTTCCATTCGAAACCTCGGTTCGCGGTGTTCAGTGGGAGAGTGGGGAAGATGTGGATCAGGATGGTCTCCCGGATGCGGCCTCCGATTTGTCTGATAACGCGATCACCCCTAATTTTGGTAATGAATCCGGTACGGATGACTATGCAGCCGAGATTACCGTGGACACATCAACACCTGGTGTACCAACCGGTGTAACTGGGGCAATTACAGCGGGCTTTGGCTATATAGATACAATCAATAATGGAATTAGTGCCGCATCCCAATCATTGGCGATCAATGAAGTGGGCATTTTCGATCTCGATGCCGTGCTGGTAGATGATGCCCTGACCCCAACAGCAATTGCTTACCTGGGCGCCTCAGATACTAACGGCGTGAGTGCGGGTATTACTGGACGGGTAAACAACGTAGGACGAATCTATCCGAACCATTTTGTCACCACCGCGGCTGCTTCCAACTTCGTGCCAAGGGTTGAGCAGGGTGTATGTGCCATTAATTCGTCTTTCACTTACCTCGGTGAGGAATTTGAAGTTAGCATTGATATTCAGGCCCAGAATGCACAGGGTGAACCAACCCTGAATTACTTTGGAAATTTCAGCAAGATTACGCAGCTAAGTGAACTTGATATTCGCGCGATTGCAGACATCGATGGTGCGGCGGATATTGACCTGGCGGCGGCAGGGAGACTGGAAGCCACGACTTTCCCGACAGCATTCGACCGCGATACCGGTGGGGCAGGCGATGACTGGGTGGACGGCCAGTTACAGTTATCCGGTAATTTCCGGCTGAATCGACAGGCCAGCGGAGCAGAAGAGGCGCCGTTTGAATCGGTGAAGATTGCCTTCGCGCCTGTTGATAACAATATCAATGACGGTGACGCGGATGATCTCAACGCAGCGAATGATGTGCTGCTGGATTCGTTCGATGTCGAGATCGATGACGGAATCACAGAGCCGGGCACTGCGGTTTTGAAGAGCCTGATGTCAACGCCTCCCAATGATCCACATGAGTTCAGATATGGTCGACTGATTATCGAAAACGCGTTTGGTCCTGAAACAGAGGACCTGGGTATTCCATTCCGAATTGAGTACTTCGACGGTGCTAATTTCGTCACCAACATCGCCGATAGCTGCACCGCGTTCATTTATGATGTCGATGGCTCTCCAGCTCTGACTTATATCGCCAACAGCTATGTGGGCGACCTGGATCCAGGTGAGACAGTGATCGAAAACGGCGAGTTGGTGGATGTGGAAATTAATGTGTTCGAGGGCGTAACCAACCGCTTGCAGGATGGTGACACGGACGACAGCAATGATACCGACCGACCCTTGGTTACTTCAGCTCCTGATCCGGAAGGAGACGATGAGTTTAGCGGACAGGCCCTGGTGGAGTTTGATCTGGGTGCAGGCACGCTAGATACGACGCTGCAGTTCTTAAGCTACGACTGGCGTGGAGATGCCGCGGAAGATCCCATGGATCCCTATGATGAGATTCCGGATGGCGACTATTCCGATTTCCCGAGAGGGATTGTGGAGTTTGGCTCCTATCGTGGTCACGATCGGGTGATTAACTGGCAGGAGCTGTTCATCACCGATTGATGAGAGCAGCAGCGCGAATCTCTCAATAGAGGCGCTGCCGCTCCTCAAACAATCAATGGTCAGTTAATCCTGTTAATCGGCACTCAAGTCCGAAGTCTTGCCATAAGAAGTGCCCAATTCCTTGATCTTGCGGGTGAGCGTATTCCGACCCCACCCCAGCAGCGCCGCGGCATCCCGGCGGCGACCGCCGGTATGCTTGAGGGCGATATCGATCAGGGTCCTCTCGAACATGGGGCTAGCCTCATTGAGAATACCGGTATTGCCCATGCTCAGTTGCTGATCTGCCCAGTACTGCAGGCCCTGGGTCCAGTTGCCATTAACACCGGCTTCCGATTCCTGTTCAGAGAATTCCGGTGGCATGTCGGATAAGTGGATTTCGCGGCTGGAGGCCATCACCGTGACCCAGCGACAGAAGTTTTCCAGTTGACGTACGTTGCCAGGCCAGGCCAGTTCGCAGAGGTACTTCTCCGTTTCCGGGCGCAGGATCTTGGGTTCTACAGCCAGTTCATCTGCAGCTTTCTTGAGGAAATACGCAGCAAGGCGTGGGATGTCTTCGCGACGATCCGCCAGGCGCGGAATATGGATACGAATCACGTTGAGCCTGTGGAACAGGTCCTCCCTGAAGGCGTGTTGCTCAACCAGCTTCTCCAGGTTTTGATGGGTGGCAGCGATGATACGGACATCCACCTTCATCGAGGTATGGCCACCTACCCGGTAGAACTCCCCGTCAGACAGCACGCGCAGTAGCCTGGTTTGAGTTTCCGCAGGCATATCACCGATTTCATCCAGAAACAGCGTACCGCCGTTGGCCTGCTCGAAGCGTCCTGTGCGCTGTTGGGTCGCGCCGGTGAAGGCGCCTTTCTCGTGCCCGAACAATTCGGACTCGATGAGTTCCTTGGGGATGGCCGCGACATTCAAGGGTATGAAAGGCCTGTCCTTGCGCGGGCTGTGCTGGTGCAGGGCATGGGCAACGAGCTCCTTGCCGGTTCCGGATTCACCATTGATTAAAACGGAGATGTTGGAGTTGGAGAGTCGTCCGATGGCGCGAAACACTTCCTGCATCGCCGGTGCCTCGCCGATGATCTCCTGGGTGGTCTCGGCTTTCTCTACCGGCATTGCCTGGGACTTGTCCCGCGCGTGTTCCAGGGCTCTTTGGGTCATGGCTACCGCTTCGTCCACATCGAAGGGCTTGGGCAAGTATTCGAATGCACCCCGGCTATAGGATGCTACTGCACTATCAAGGTCCGAGTGCGCGGTCATGATGATGACCGGCAATTCCGGGTGGCTCTCCTGAATACTGCTGAGAAGCTCCAACCCATTGATGCCGGGCATGCGAATGTCGCTGATGATGGCGTCCGGGGATTCGACCGATAGCCTTTTAAGGAGATCGTCTCCTGTTTCGAAGCTGGTGGTTTCCAGACCGTTCTTGGAGAGAGACTTCTCCAGAACCCAGCGAATGGATCGATCGTCGTCCAGAATCCAGACGGAATTGTTTGCACTCATTGTTGTACCTTCACTAGATAGGCGCGTAGCTTAAAAGTTTGGTTTTCCCGCGCGTCATCCTGTTTTCCCTGCGTTCTTTGTGAGTGGCAGGATGATGGAAAAAATAGTCTTGCCAGGCTTGCTCACGCATTCGATCAATCCCCTGTGCTGATTGATGATGCCGTGGGTTATTGGTAATCCCAGACCGGTGCCATCGGGGCGGCCGCTAATCATGGGATAGAAAATCGTTTCCTGTAATTCCCCCGGAATGCCGGGGCCGTTGTCTTCTATTTCCAGCTTCAGCGCCAGGCGATGGGTGAGCGTATCGATGGTGGCGTTTCGCACAACCCGGGTACGGAAGATGATGCGTTTGTCTTTGTCGCTCGAACTATCCGCGTTCAGGGACTGCATGGCGTTGCGCACGATATTGAGCGTGGCTTGGATAAGCTGGTCAGCATCGCCCGAGATATGCGGGATGCTGGGGTCGTAATCAGTTTCGATGGTGATGTGTTCGCAGGCCGGGTCCGCTTCAGCCAGGCTGCGAACCCGCTCCAGCACCTCGTGAATATTGGTGTCGGCGATTTCCAGAGGTTTGCGTGATCCCACCATTCGATCCACCAGGTTGTGGAGCCGATCAGCTTCCTCGATGATGATGTTGGTGTAGTCCTGCAGATCGCTACTGTCGTTTTCCTGGGACAGTAACTGGGCAGCTCCGCGAATGCCTCCCAGGGGATTCTTGATCTCGTGAGCAAGGCCACGCACCAGTTCGCGGGTGGTGGAATAGGCGTTGTGCAGAGAGGCTTCCTGGTTGATGCGCTGGGCATGTTCCAGGGAATTGAGCTCCAGCAATGCGAGTAGCTCTCCCTTCTCCTCGAAAGGATTTATGGTGTAGTCCACCAGGATGGACTTGCCGTTCTTGAGGCCAAACTCGGCGCTACGCTTGGTGCGACTCATGCTTTGTTCCATGGCTTCACGCAGTTCCTGGATGTCATCCTCGGCTCCCAGCAATACATCACCGATAAAGGTGTTATTCGCCTTGTTGTCGCTAATATCCAGGAGCAGTTCGGCAGACATATTCAGATAACGCAGGCGCAGCTTGCTATCCAGCAGCACCACTCCTGTCTTGAGGTTATCCAGTAACCGCTTATGTACATTGTCGAGAGTCACTTGCTTATTCATGGCTGGGCCACCGGTTTAGGTAATCGAGGCAATGGCGGCCGGCATAGGAGAGCTATGCAATAACCAAACCAATACGAAGAAAAATTTGCAGGTCGCGAGGCCAGTAAATTCGGGGCTTTGAGAGGCATCGCTGGAAGGCTCAATGGCTAGCGAAGGCTATAGATGGGGACATTGCACCATAATAGTGCAATTTGCAATAGTTGCCATTCCCGCTTGTGCTCACGGCCTTCGAGAATTGCACCCCTCACATCAATAAAAAGTTAAGAAGTACTAACTTTTCTGCGGCTTTTTCCGGGCCACCCACTTTTACTTCCGCCCGGTTTGCCTGGCTTCGTGACGAACCTTGCGGCTCCTGATGGATTGTAAGCCACTGTTAAATTTGGAGATATTTGGAAATATCAGGAGAAGATTAAAATGGGTGTCCTGAAACTTTGGGTTCTCGATCAGGAAACTGCTGGCACAAAAAACCCCGGGTACCTTGCGGTAACCGGGGTTTGGATCGCGGGGTTGATCGGCGATTATTTAAGAGCTTCTTTGGTGCTCTTGATGATCGCTGCTGCCACTTTATAGGGATCGGCATTGGAAGCTGTACGTCGATCTTCCAGACGACCTTTCCAGCCGTCCTGAACTGTGCCAACCGGGATGCGGATGGAGGCACCGCGGTCAGATACACCATAGCTGAATGTGTCGATGGACTGAGTCTCGTGCTTACCAGTCAGGCGCTGGTCGTTATTCGCACCATACACACTGATGTGACGCTCGATGTTCTTGCCAAAGTTTTCACATATCTTGGTGAAAATAGACTCATCACCGGATTCGCGCATCACACCGTTAGAGAAGTTGGCGTGCATGCCGGAACCGTTCCAGTCCAGGTCCTTGCCCAGGGGCTTGGGTTCCCAGTTGATAGACAGGTCATAGCGCTCGGCGGTGCGTTCCAGCAGGTAGCGCGCAATCCAGGTTTCATCTCCAGCGCGTGCGGCGCCCTTGGCGAAAACCTGGAATTCCCATTGTCCAGCGGCAACCTCAGCGTTAATACCTTCAACGTTGATACCAGCCTCCAGACACAAGTCCAAGTGATCCTCAATGACATCGCGGCCGTGGGCGTTCTTGGCGCCTACGGAGCAGTAATAGGGGCCCTGTGGGCTAGGGTAGCCGCCCTTTGGGAAGCCCGGTGGCAGGCCAGTCTTGATATCCCACAGGAAGTATTCCTGTTCGAATCCAAACCAGAAATCGTCGTCGTCGTCATCGATAGTGGCGCGGCCATTGCTCGCATGGGGACTGCCATCGGCATTCAGCACTTCGGTCATTACCAGGAAGCCATTAACGCGATCAGGGTCCGGGAAGATGGCAACAGGCTTCAGCAAACAGTCAGAGTCATCGCCAGAAGCTTGCATGGTGGAGCTACCATCGAAAGACCACATTGGGCACTCTTCCAGAGTTCCGCCGAAGTCATTGCGGATCATGGTCTTGCTGCGCAGGCTCTGGGTGGGCTGATATCCGTCCAGCCAGACATATTCCAATTTAGATTTCATTTTGTTTCTTTCTCCTAATCGATTGCGACTATGGGTTTGTGGCTTGTGCGTGTTGATTGAACTTCCCGAGCGCCAATGCCGGGCCGGAAATTTTACACCCCAGCGCAAACAAGTTCCTGTTCAAATTTTGTACAGCAGCTTAAGAACAACCGTACGACATCGAAGGTTTCCACCCCTGTGATCTTCGTCGCGAAGGTGGACTTGCCTTGTGAGCCTATGAAAGAGCAAAATGTATGCCACTCATTGGCACCCCGGAGCCCCCGTGGTTGCTGGCCTGCAAGAGACAGGCATTTTAATTACGCACCATGTTAGTGCATTCATAAAAACATAAGCACCAATATTGTGCATTTCTTCATCAATAATTCTGCCGCTACCAGCTATCCCTGCGCCAAATCCGGGCAGCCTGGGTCAGAGTAAGTCCAGGACAGGATTCTAAACCTGCAGGCCCATTACCTATGCTGTTCCTGGTCAAACTGTTCCCGGAAATCACGATCAAGAGTCGTCCGGTGCGCAAGCGCTTCATTCGCCAACTGCGCAAGAATCTCAAGAATGTCTTGCAGGAACTGGACGAGGCTGTCGCCGTCAGGGGCGAATGGGATTGTCTGGAAGTGCAGCCCGCTACCGATGACCCACAGATACTCCTGCAGATGGCTGAACGCCTGGCCTGTATCCCGGGGGTGAGCCAGTTCCTCGAAGTAGACAGCTTCCCGTTGCCGGACATGGACGGCATGCTGGACATCGCCCTGCAGTACTACAAGAAGAAACTGGACGGCAAGAGCTTCGCCGTGCGTTGCAAGCGCACTGGCAGGCATGCCTTCAAGTCAGTGGATGTAGAGCGCTTCATCGGCGCAGGGCTCAACCAGAATACTGGCGCGGCGCGTGTCAAACTCGTGGATCCGGATGTCACCGTGGCCATGGAAATCAGGGACAACAGTTTCTACATGGTCAAGGAACAGCATGCCGGACTCGGGGGGTTACCCCTCGGTTGCCAGGATGCGGTGCTGTCACTCATTTCTGGTGGCTTTGATTCGGCCATCTCCAGCTACCTCTGTATCAAACGCGGGCTGCAGACTCACTATTGCTTCTTTAATCTGGGTGGTAGAGCCCATGAACTGGCGGTGAAGGAGTTGGCCTTGTTCCTGTGGATGAAGTATCACAGCTCCCACCGGGTCAAGTTCGTCACAGTGCCCTTTGAAAACGTAGTCACTGAAATCCTCAATAATGTAGCAGACGCGCAGATGGGGGTTATTCTCAAACGCATGATGTTGCGCGCTGCCGACAGAGTCGCAGCACACATGGGGGTCAAGGCACTGGTAACCGGGGAGAGTGTGGCCCAGGTATCGAGCCAGACTCTGGCCAACCTGTCTGTCATCGACAGCGTGTGTGAACATCTGGTACTGCGGCCGCTGAGTACGAGCAACAAGCAAGACATCATCGACCTAGCCCGGCACATCGGTAGCGAGGATTTCTCTAAAAATATACCCGAATACTGCGCAGTAATCTCAAAAAACCCAACCACCAGGGCGCGCCCTGAGCGCATCGAAAAAGAAGAGGCGAGATTCGACTTCGCAGTCCTCGAGTCGGCGGTGGCTTCCGCGAACTATCAGCTCATTACCGAGGTGATGAACGACTCTGCGACGAACACCTCGGAGGTGAAACTGGTTTCGTCAGTAACAGCGAACAGCCAGATCATCGACATTCGCCATCCCGATGAGATCGAGATCAAGCCCATGCCGGCTACTTCTGGCAGTGACGATGCGCTTATGATTCCCTTCTATAGCCTGCAACATGAATTTCCAAATCTGGACTCTTCCAGGCAATACCTGTTGTACTGTGACAGGGGTATGATGAGCAGGTTGCACGCCGCCCACCTCATGGATGAGGGCTACACCAACGTGGCGGTACTGGATTTATCAGCCGCTCCCGAGTGACAAACTTCAATGTGGATCGGTTTCGCAATACCGCAAAATTTCCCACGCTTTCAACGCCCGGGCCATTTCTTCCAATCCCGTAGCCCTGTATACTCGCCGCCTTTTGCATGATGCCCTTTGCGGGCGCTTTTCCCGGATTCATTCCATGGTAGATCACATTCGCAATATTGCCATCATCGCCCACGTCGACCATGGCAAGACCACTCTCGTGGACAAGCTCCTGCAGCAATCCGGCACCCTGGAGACCCGGGGGGCCGCCATCGAGCGCGTAATGGACTCCAACGACCAGGAGAAAGAGCGGGGCATCACCATTCTCGCCAAGAACACGGCCATAAACTGGGATGCAAGCGGGGAGAAATACCGTATCAATATTGTGGATACTCCCGGCCATGCCGACTTCGGCGGCGAGGTGGAGCGGGTACTGTCCATGGTGGATAGCGTACTCTTGCTGGTTGATGCCTTCGAAGGCCCGATGCCGCAAACACGCTTCGTGACCCAGAAAGCCTTCGCCCAGGGCTTGAATCCTATTGTTGTCATCAACAAGATTGACCGTGATGGCGCGCGTCCCGACTGGGTCATCAACGAGGTTTTCGACCTCTTCGATAAACTCGGTGCTACCGATGAACAGCTGGACTTTCCTATCGTCTACGCTTCTGCCCTGCAGGGTGTAGCGGGACTGGAAGCCGATGAATTGGCGGACGACCTTAAGCCCCTGTTCAAAGTCATCGTTGACAAGGTGCCAGCACCGGACGTCGACATCGATGGACCTTTCCAGATGCAGATCAGCGCGCTGGACTATAGCAGCTATGTAGGGGTGATCGGTGTGGGTCGAGTTACTCGTGGCGTTGCCAGGTGTAACCAGTCCGTAGTGATCGTCGACAGGGAAGGAAATCAACGCAAGGGCAAGATTCTCCAGGTAAAGAGTCACCTCGGTCTCGAGCGTATCGACGTGGACAAGGCTGCTGCCGGTGAGATTATCTGTATAACTGGAATCGAAGACCTGCAAATTTCCGATACCCTCTGCGATCCGACAAATGTCGAAGCTCTACCAGCGCTGACAGTGGATGAGCCCACCATCAGCATGACGTTCCAGGTCAACGACTCACCCTTTGCTGGTAAGGAGGGAAAATACCTCACCTCGCGCCATCTGAAAGATCGGCTTGAACGAGAACTACTCTACAATGTTGCATTGCGAGTGGAGCAGGGCGAAACCCCGGATAAGTTCAAGGTATCTGGTCGCGGAGAACTCCACCTTTCCGTCTTGATTGAAACTATGCGTCGCGAAGGTTACGAGTTGGCGATCTCCCGACCCGAAGTAATCCTGCATGAAGAAGATGGCGTCATCAAAGAACCCTACGAGAGCCTGGTCGTGGACTGCGATGAACAACACCAGGGCAGCATCATAGAAGAACTGGGACTTCGCCGTGCCGAGATGCAGGATTTGATGCCTGATGGTAAAGGCCGGGTGCGCTTGCAGTTCATACTGCCAACCCGCGGCCTAATCGGTTTCCGCTCGGCCTTCCTGAGCATGACCTCGGGCACTGGCCTGATGACCCATGTATTCGATCACTATGGCCCCTACAAGGATGCCGAGCTGGGTGGACGTATAAACGGCGTGCTCATCTCCATGGTCAAAGGCAAGACGCTGGGATATGCCCTGTTCAATCTGCAGGAGCGCGGCAGGCTCTTCGTCGAGCCCAACACCGAAGTCTACGAAGGCATGATCGTCGGCCTGCACAGTCGTGACAACGACCTGGTGGTAAACCCAACCAAGGCCAAGCAACTTACCAATATCCGTGCCTCCGGTAGTGACGAGAATATCCTTCTCACGCCCCCGGTGCGCCACAGTCTCGAACAGGCCATGGAATTCATTGCCGACGACGAATTGGTGGAAGTCACTCCGAGCAGCATCCGTTTGCGCAAGCGCTATCTCACGGAGAACGAGCGCAAGCGCATGAGTCGGGGAACTGCCGCACGCGGCTAAGCTGGCCAACCCTGATGTTTAGCGACGTAACATCAATGAGGTGAGTAGTGGGCAACTGCTGCTCGCCGGAAACGTTGCAGATGGGCGAAGGCGCGCGGTTTCTACTACCTGCACTATTGTCAGGCTAGGATAATCACCCCCAGTGGCCTACCATTAGCAAAGCCATGGAGGTGTGTCCAAACAATGTTCGTCCTGTTCCCCGAGATAAAACCCTATAAGAGACACCAGCTAAAGGTGTCAGACATCCATGAACTCTATGTCGACGAGGCCGGCAACCCGAATGGCTTGCCAGTGCTGTTCGTCCATGGTGGGCCAGGTTCTGCCTGTGACGCCAGTTCGAGGCGCTTCTATGATCCGAGTAAATACCGGATCATCACCTTCGACCAAAGAGGCTGCGGACGATCTACACCACATAGTTCACTGGAAGAGAACACGACCCAGCACCTGATCGAAGACATCGAGAAGATCCGGCAGTATCTCGAGGTAGAGCAATTTGTCCTGTTTGGAGGCTCCTGGGGCTCCACCCTGAGTCTGCTCTATGCACAGCGGTATCCTCAACACGTGCACGCCATGGTGCTCAGGGGTATATTCCTGTGCCGCCAGGTGGACCTGGACTGGCTCTATCGCGATGGTGCAAACCGGATTTTCCCGGACAACTGGGATGAGTTTCAACGAGCTATTCCGGAGGCAGAGCGGGGAGACCTGGTAGAGGCCTATTACAAGCGGCTCACTGGTGAAGATGAATTAGCACGAATGGCAGCTGCCAAGGCATGGTCGGCCTGGGAGGGAAACTGTTCCAAGCTGCGCCCCAGCGCTGAAGCCATGGCCAAATTCACCAAGCCCCACAATGCCATGGCTCTCTCCCGCATTGAGACCCATTACTTCATGAACAAGGGTTTCATCGAAGAGAACCAGATTCTCAAAAACATGGATGCCGTAAAGGATATACCCGGCACCATCATCCACGGACGTTATGACATCGTCTGCCCGCTGGACAATGCCTATCTCCTCCATCATCACTGGCCAGCGTCGGAGCTACACATCGTTCGCGATGCCGGGCATTCTGCCTCCGAGCCGGGTAATGTTGATGCCCTGATCAGGGCGACCCACGATATCGTAAAGAACCTGGAAGACGTGGAATAGAGAGACGGATCTTGTCGTGATCGCACTTATTCAGCGGGTCAACTATGCGAGGCTTGCCATCGGCGGTGAATTGCACGCCGAGATCGATCGCGGGCTGTTGGCGCTGATAGGTGTCGAAAAGTCGGATAACACAGCGGCAGCGGAGAAGCTGCTACACAAGATTCTGGCTTATCGCGTATTCGGTGATGAAGAGGGGAAGATGAATCTCTCGCTCAAAGATGTGGGCGGGGGTTTGATGCTGGTGTCCCAGTTCACGCTTGCTGCATCTACTGAGAAAGGATTGCGGCCGAGTTTCTCGTCGGCCATGCCACCGGCGGAAGCTGAGGCGCTCTACGACGAACTGGTAGAGAAAGCACGAGCTGCCTATTCGCCGGTGTGCAGTGGGGTGTTCGCTGCTGATATGAATATCGCCCTGGAGAACAATGGGCCAGTGACTTTTCTGCTACGCAGTTAATTGCTGCTTAGCTGGAGGTCTGATTAGCCTCGTCGGCTTCTTCTTGTGCCTGCTTTTTGCGAATCATTCGCCCTGCGATAATGCCTACTTCAAAAAGCATCCACATGGGAATTGCCAGCATGGACTGGGTGAAGGGATCTGACGGCGTTAGTAACATGCCCACCACAAAGCAACCCACTATCACATAGGGCCGCTTCTCGGTGAGTGAGTCGGGGTCTGCCAGTCCTACCCAGATCAGGATAAACACGGCAATTGGTACTTCAAAAGCGATGCCGAAAGCCAGGAAGATGGTCAGGGCAAAGCTGAGGAAACTGTTTATGTCGGGTGCTACAGAGATACCTTCCGGTGCCACGGAGACAAAGAAAGCAAACACGTATCCAAACAAGATGTAGCGCGCGAATGCTACTCCTGCATAAAACAGCAACACACTCGAGATAAAAAGCGGAATCGCTATTGCCTTTTCTCGCTGGTAGAGCCCTGGTGCGATGAAAGACCAGATTTGATACAGGACATACGGCGCCGCGATCAGGAAGGCCACGTAGAAGGTCAGCTTGAACGGAGCAAAAAATGGTGATGTGGGATCAATGGCGATCATTGTGGATCCTTCAGGTAGAGCATCCAGGAGCGGCGTGGCCACATAGGTATAGATGTCATTAGCGAAGGCAAACAGGGCCAGGAACAGAATAATGATCGCGAGAAGGCATCTGATAATGCGGTCTCGCAGTTCGATCAGGTGATCGATCAGGGTAAGCTCTTTTTCGTCTTCGGCCGAGGTCATGTCAGGAAGCTTCGTCGTTGCTCGAATCGTTGTCGACGGCCTTCGCCAGCTTGGGATTCTTGCCGGTGCCGTAGAGGCTCTGTTTTACTTCGTCGATCTGCTCGGCGGCTTGCTGTATATCATCCTCAATCTCTTCTTTCAGGGATTTAGCTGTCGAACTCTCCCTGGCGGCTTCACTCTCGGCATTGGAGGCTTGCAACTGCTCGTCGGTGTATTTGGAAGCGCCCGGGTCGAAGTTTTTTGAGTTGACTATCTTGTTGATAGAATCATGAGTGTCCTTGGCGACACTCTCTACTTCCGACTTCGTTTCCTCCAGTTCTGCCATGATGGATTCATTGTGCAATTGGCGACGAATCTCATCGGCATTGAGCTCTCTCTCAATGTCGGCCTTGACCTTATAGAAGCTGCGACGGAAACGGCCGATCCATAGTCCGGCTGTTCGCACAGCTCCGGGGAGCCGCTCCGGACCAAGCACCAACAGGGCGATGACGCAGATCAGCAGGAGTTCGAAAGTTCCAATATTAAACATGGCTTGCTAGGGCGAGTCCTTGGCAACAGTCCTGAGAGAATCGGTCTGAGGAGATGGCCCGGGGGTAACTGGAATGGGGAAGCCGGGATGACAGGATCACCCCGACATGACTTTAAGATTTGGATTCTGCTTTTTCGGCAACCACATCCTTGGGTTCATCTTCCGGGTCGGAATCGGGCTCTTCTTCATTGTCTTTCATGGCAGTCTTGAAACCTTTTAAGGCGCCGCCCAGATCAGACCCGAGATTGCGCAGCTTCTTTGTCCCGAACAGCATAAATACGATCAATAGAATGATCAGTAATTGCCAAATGCCTATACCACCTAAACCCATGATAAACCTCCAATTCCGACGAATTTATAATGCAGCCGCCGGACTTCAATTTTGTCGAGACGCCTTCTCTTCCAACCCCGATATGTTAAAGCGTTTTTCCAGTTCCTCCAACACCTCTGCAGGCCCCAGATTCAGGTGGCTCAGCATGACCAGGGTGTGAAACCACAGGTCGGCGGTCTCCTGAACGAGGGCTTGCTTAGCGTCTCCGCTGCCTGCGCAATCCTTGGCGGCCAGGATTGTTTCCGTCGCTTCCTCGCCTACTTTTTCAAGAATCTTGTTGAGGCCCTTTGCATGCAGGCTTGCCACGTAGGATTCGTCGCTGGAAGCGGTCTTCCGTTGTTCCAGTATCTCAGCCAATTGTCTTAGAACATCGCTCATAGTGCTGCAACTTATCCGATCTGTTGGTAAAGAAAGTCTGTAAGTAGGCTCTTCGCCTACTTGTTATACATCGAGCCGGGGTCTTTGAGTACCGGTTCCTCAATTTCCCAGCCGCCGTCGGTCAGGCGCTTGTGGAAACAGCTTACCCTGCCAGTGTGACAGGCAACTTCACCGACCTGTTCGACGCTGTAGCAGATGGCGTCGTTGTCGCAATCCAGGAATACGTCGATAAGTTTCTGCACATTGCCGGATTCTTCACCCTTGCGCCAGAGCTTGTTGCGAGAGCGCGACCAATATACGGCCCGCCTTTCTTCTACGGCGATGGCAAGGGCTTCCCTGTTGACCCAGGCCTGCATCAACAGCTTTCCGGTTTTTGCCTCCTGGGCTACAACCGGTGCCAGGCCATCGCTGTTCCAGGCGATTTCATCAAGGAAGGAAGACATGGATCAAGTATGCGCTCTCAGTTTCTAAAACTCAAAAGGTAGGCACCTAGCCCGGCCAGCCCCAGAGTAATGACAGGTACCGCTGCCAAAGCCATGGCTACCGGTGGCAACAGCGTGCTGCCAGCCAGGAGCAAGAGAACTACTCCCAGTGTCCTGGCGCGTTTGACTCTTTTACGGCGCAGCTGCTTTCGGCGCATTTCCGCTGCCTGCAAATTCTTGTTCAGTTTGCTGAGTTCCTCAGCCTGACCAACTGCATTGAGCAACATGATGGGGAGCACGGGCAACTGGTCGACCCAGTCAGGCAGATTTTCCTGGAACTTGCGAATCAGGGTAAAGGGGTTCAGGCGCTTCGCATTCCAGGATTCGAGATAGGGCAGGGCGGTCTGCCACAGGTCGAGTTCCGGATAGAGTTGTCGCCCAAGGCCCTCTATGTTCAACAGGGTCTTCTGCAACAGTACTAGAGAAGGTTGCACTTCCATGTCGAACCGACCGGCAGTGCGGAACAGTTGCACGAGAATCTGGCCGAAGGAAATTTCTTTCAGTGGCTTTTCAAAAATCGGCTCGCACACACTGCGTATTGCCGATTCAAATTCATTTACCCGGGTGTGAGGAGGAACCCAACCACACTCAACATGCAACTCGGCGACTCGTCGGTAGTCGCGCTTGAAGATAGCCAGCAGGTTCTTTGCCAGGTAATCCTGGTCTGCGCTACTCAAGGATCCGATGATGGCGCAGTCGATGGCAATGTATTGAGGCCTGTCGCCGTTTGCTTTGCTGACAAAAATATTGCCGGGGTGCATGTCGGCATGGAAGAAATTGTGTTCGAACACCTGGGTAAAGAAGATGTTTACTCCGGTCTCGGCGAGGGCTTTCAGGTTCACATTGTATTGGGCGAGCGTGGCCAGGTCGGCTACCGGTATGCCATCAATACGTTCCATCACCAGCATATTCCTGCGTGTGTAGTCCCAATATACCTTTGGGACGTAAAGATTCGGTGAATCTTCGAAATTGCGGCGTAGCTGGGAAGTATTCGCGGCTTCCGATTGTAGGTTCAGTTCTTCGAGAATGACGGTCTCGTAGTCCCTGACGACTTCGATGGGACGCAGGCGTTTTCCCAGCGAGGAGACTGATTCTACGAGTTCGGCTGCCCACTTGAGCAGTTTGATGTCGGCCCTGACGATTTTTTCAATTCCCGGCCGCAATACCTTCACCACTACTCGGTCACCATTGAGCAAGATGGCCTCGTGCACCTGTGCGACAGAGGCTGATGCCAACGGCGTTTCATTAAGCGAATTGAAGATATCGCTTGCCGGCTGACCGAGGGCTTCCGCCACGAGAGTCCTTATATCGGGGTGCTTGAATGGAGGTACCTTGTCCTGCAAGGCCTGCAGTTCGTCCGCCAGTTCTACATCAAGGAAGTCTCGTCGGGTCGACAACAGTTGCCCGAACTTGATGTAGATCGGTCCCAGCTCTTCCATGGCTTGCCGCAATCGCTGGTGTTTGCTGCCTTTGATGCCGGAGCCGATGTTAGCTAGCTTAAAAGGCAGGAGTGTGCATTGCAGCGAGAAATATCCCGGCTGTCCGCGCAGGTACTCGTCCAGGCGGTACTTGGCGACGGTGTTCAGTATGCGCAGCAAGCGGGGGAAGTGGGACACGGGATGGCGATAGCTTCAGGTTTAAAAGGGGGTGCAAAGATACCACCCGGCAGTCATGCTCTCAAGAACCGATGCTGTGGATATTCACAGAATTATCAGCAGCTTAAGTATGCAGTAAGCTGCTGAATCAGCCGCCAGGGCTAGTCGGGAAGGCGGCTTGCCAGGGCTTCAGCCCGAGCCTGCAGGCGATCAATACGCAGTCGCAGGTCATCAACCCCCGCGTTGAAGTTACGAAGCTCATTGCGGTGTGGAAACAGGCGTATCTCTTCCTTGAGGTAGTCATCCACGTTGCGATGAATATTTGTGCGCGCTTCCCTGGCCCAATCGCGGGATTTTTTGGACCACCGACCCAATTCATGGGCAGTTACATCTCCAACAAGAGGGGCGACGAAGTCCTGCCAATCCAGGTCGAGGCGCTTGAGGGTTGTAAACAGATCCTGGGCAAACTGCACATCTCCGCCTATTTCGATGCCCGAGGCCACCAGTGAACCTGATGAATTATCGAACAGCAGAGCCAATAATTCCTGGGCACTGCCTCTTATCACGGCATCTACGGGTAATGCGTGCTTCCCGGCATCGAGAGCGTTCATCCTCACAGTGTCTTCATCGAAGATCAGGCACAGATTGAAGGTGGGGCTCGCTGCTGAAACCTGCAGGGCCTTGCCGGCAAATTGATTCAGTCTTTTGCGTGCATGGGCATCGGATGCCAGGATTCCTGACAGGACTTGTTGTGCTGGCCAGAGAGCAATGCTACCAAGGAGTTCTTGCATGACTTCCAGATGCCTAGGCTTCTGCTGGTGCAGTGAAATCGAGATCGGGCTTGAAACCGATATGTATGGCGCAGATGCCATTCATCACGTCGTGGAATCGGCAATTGATCAGCCCGGCATTCTCCATCATGCCCAAGAGGGTTTCCTGGTCGGGATGCATGCGTATTGATTCCACCAGGTAGCGATAGCTGTCGCTGTCGCCAGTGATCATCTTGCCTGCTATCGGCCAGAGATTTGAATAGACATCGTAGGCGCGACCAAGAATCGGATTACGTGGCTTGGAAAATTCCAGCACAACGACCCGGCCACCAGGTTTCAGGACTCTCGTCATGGAGGCCAGTGCCTTGTCCTTGTCAGTTACGTTGCGCAGCCCATAAGCTATACACACACAGTCAAAAGTATTGTCAGCGAAGGGAAGGGTTTCTGCATTCACCAGGGCGAAGTCGATGATGTTGGCGAGGCCCTTATCGATGACGCGGTCCCGACCCACCTGCAGCATCGCATCGTTGATGTCGGCCAGAATGACCTGACCTTGTTCGCCGACGATGGGGGCAAACTTCATTGCCAGGTCGCCAGTACCACCCGCCAGGTCTAACACTTTATGGCCCTTGCGCAGGGCGCTTAGTTCTATCGTAAAACGCTTGATGAGCCGATGGGAGCCCATGGACATGACATCGTTCATGATGTCGTAGCGCTGCGCAACTGAACGAAATACTTCCGCGACTCGCTGTTGCTTCTCGGCAACAGGCACTTGCTGGTAGCCGAAGTGGGTAGTGTCTTGCTCTTGTTCGCTGCTCATTGACTGAATTCAGGTGCTAGCTGGATGGGGAAGGCTTAATGTTGATCACCTGGGCTCCGGGAGGTAGAGGCTCCCTGGTGGCGCCGGCGGCCTGCAGTTTAGCAAGGTATTGCTGCCATAGCGATTTTTCGTTGTCGGCCAGCTCTTTCAGGTATTCCCAACTGTAGATGCCAGTGTCGTGCTTGTCGTCGAAGCTGAGTTTGATAGCGTAGTTACCCACGGTCTGAATGTGCTGGATAGCCACATTGCGCTTGCCGGTTTGGAGTACTTCCTGGCCCTTGCCATGACCTCGCACTTCAGCAGAAGGCGAGTGAACGCGCAGAAATTCGGCACTCAGAGAGCGGCTACTGCCATCTGCGTATAACAGTTCCAAAGTCGCAGAAGTCTTGTGCAGATTGATTTCGGTCGGGACTACAGAGTTCATGGCGATGATTCGGATACCTACAGGATATAGCGGCTCAGGTCTTCATCCCGCGCCAATTCATCCAGCTGCTTTTCTACGTAGGCAGCATCGATAATGACTTCCTTGTTGTCGCCTACTGCCAGATCGGCGGCGGAGAATGACAACTCTTCCAGCAGTCGTTCCATCACCGTGTGTAGTCTGCGCGCGCCGATGTTCTCGGTGCGTTCATTAACCTGCCAGGCCGTTTCGGCAATCTTCGCAATACCATCCTTGCTGAATGAAATGGACAGGCCTTCCGTGCCCAGCAGGGCCTGGTATTGTTCTGTAAGAGAGGCATCAGGTTCTTCCAGAATGCGCTCGAAATCTTCTGCCGTAAGCGCTTCCAATTCCACGCGAATGGGTAGTCGGCCCTGCAGCTCCGGAATGAGGTCGGAAGGCTTGGAGAGATGGAATGCCCCGGACGCGATAAAAAGGATGTGGTCGGTCTTGATGCTGCCGTACTTGGTGTTCACCGTGGAGCCTTCAATTAGCGGAAGCAGGTCACGCTGCACGCCTTCCCTTGAGACACCAGCACCGCCCAGGTTATCACGATTGGTAACCTTATCGATCTCATCGATGAACACAATGCCGGTCTGTTCAGTTGCCTCGACAGCCCGGTTCTTGATCTCTTCTTCGTTGATCAGCTTGGCCGCCTCCTCGTCCTTGGCCGCTTTCAATGCGGCCTTCACGGTCATGCGCCGGGACGTCTTGCGACCACTGTTCATGTTGGAGAACATGCTCTTCAGCTGGCTGGTCATTTCCTCAAGGCCGGGAGGTGCCATGATTTCCACGCCTGCCGGAGACTCCGCGATCTTGATCTCAATTTCCTTGTCATCCAGCTCACCCTGCCTGAGTTTCTTGCGGAACATCTGGCGTGCACTGGATTGTGAGTCATTCACCTCAGTACCCTCGCCTGTGCGCGCCTGCGGCAGGAGAACATCGAGAATCCTTTCTTCGGCGCGATCCTCGGCCAGGTATTGCACCTTTTGCATTTCGGACTCGCGAATCATTTTTACAGCCACATCTACGAGGTCGCGTATGATGGATTCCACATCGCGTCCCACATAACCCACCTCGGTGAACTTCGTCGCCTCTACCTTGATGAATGGAGCGTGGGCCAGCTTCGCAAGCCGGCGGGCAATTTCAGTCTTGCCCACGCCGGTAGGCCCAATCATCAATATATTTTTGGGAGTGATTTCACTGCGCAGCTGTTCATCGAGTTGCATGCGTCGCCAGCGATTTCGCAGTGCGATGGCAACGGCGCGCTTGGCTTCGTGTTGCCCCACGATATGCTTGTCCAGTTCCGACGTGATTTCTCTGGGGGTCATTATTGACATGCTTGTTCCTGAATATGGTTCCGGGATTTGTCGTCCCAGATTGTGTGATTCCCGTGTGATACTGAATGAAACTAGGCGCTAGCCGATTTCCAGTTCCTCTATAGTAAGCTGCTTATTGGTATAGACGCAGATATCGGCCGCAATGCCCAGGCTCTTCTCCACGATATCCCATGCGTTCATTTCTGTGTTTTCAAACAGGGCACGTGCTGCTGAAAGCGCGAATGACCCGCCGGAACCGATAGCCATGATGTCGTCTTCTGGCTCAATTACATCGCCGTTGCCAGTGATGATGAGAGAGGCTTCCTTGTCTGCCACGACCAGCAAGGCTTCAAGTCGTCGCAGGGAACGTTCGGTGCGCCAGAGCTTTGCCAGCTCAACCGCTGCGCGAGTGAGTTTGCCGGAGTGTTTCTCGAGTTGTTCCTCGAAGCGCTCAAACAGGGTAAAGGCGTCGGCCGTGCCCCCTGCAAATCCTGCCAGTACCTGGTCTTTATAGAGCCTGCGTACCTTGCGGGCATTGCCTTTCATTACGGTGTTGCCCTGGGAGACCTGGCCATCCCCGCCTATGACGACCCGGTCGCCGCGTCGTACCGACAGAATGGTGGTGCCTCTATATTGGTCCAAGGTTCTCTCCTTCTAGATCTACGATGCCTGCACACCATTGCTGATAGAGTTTGGTGGGCAGAACCGGGCTGGGGAGAAGCGCTTCTCCCAAAGCCTCTAAGATGAGGAATTTCCCATGGAATTCAAGCTCTGTAGCAGGATTTATCTCGTCCAGAGCGCAATTAGTATGGCGCTGGCGCTGGAATCAGGGCAGGGGAATGCGATGGAGAACCGTTACCTGCATGAGCAGGACGGTGAGTGGCTGGTGCTAGCGCACTGCAACCGGGAGGCTGGAGATGTTATTCCTGCGATAGACGGTCTTAGCCGCTTCGATTTCCCCATTGGTGTTATAGGGGCCCGATTGCACCAGGAAGAGTGTGCGGCCACCTACGGTTTGTTCCTTAACTATTACGGTAAGGCCGAGGTTTTCCTGTCGGGCTTTTTCCGTATCAGCGAGTTCGCGGCGTTCGAATGCGCCAGCCTGCAACATATGGGGGGTTTCGAGGACCCGATCGGGGTCTTGGGAGCTGATGTCCACCGGGGTGGCGTCGACGATGACTTCGTTCTCCGGCAATACCCGGTAAAACTCCAGCTCCAGTCCGGCTTCTTCTTCCGGTTCAGCCAGCGTATTGGCAGCCAGGGGTTCTGCACTGGCGACAGGGCCCTGCGCTATGGTCGCCTGTGCTATGGGTGGCACATTACCGGAAAGATAGAGCAGGACACAGGCGAACACGCCTATGGTGATACCCAGAACCACACCAGTAATCATGAGTGACCAGGCAGGCGGATTCTCCACTGGTTTCTTCTCCAGCAATGGTTCCGGCCTGATCTTGGCGAAATCCTGAGTCATGTCCCTATTCTATATTCTTTTGCTTACGTCAGTTTATTTTCCAGCCAATGGCACCGATCACGCCAGGCCAGGCTTGGTGACACGGGCTAAGCTGCTAACACTTTGTTTTCCAGCTACTTTATTGAAGCTTTCTGAAACAGCCACCAGAATTATCGGTAGTCTCCGGCTTTGCTAAAGCTGGAATGGGGTCGGAAGCTGTGCTGCTCACGGGCTAGATCAGCTCGAGAGGGTCTATGTCGAGGTTCCAGCGAGTCGCCCTCGGGAGCCTCATCCCTTCCACAGCCTGGCTAAGCTGGGCTACAAAGCCCTGCAATGCACCGCGCTTGTGGCTCTTCAGGAGCAGGTGCCAGCGATACCTGCCGGCGCGCTTTTCCATGGGGGCAGGCATTGGTCCCAGCAATTGTATATCACTACTCAAACCAGCCTCACGACCCATGATGCCCAGGGCCTGGGTCAGGATCTGTTCTGCGAACTTTGCCGCCGTGGCCGATTCATTTGACTCAACCTGAATGAGGGCCAGATGGCTAAAAGGTGGCATCTGGCCCTGTTTTCTCTCCTGCAGCAACTGAGCGGCGAAGTCGCCATAACTCAGGCAAACCAGGTTCTGCAGGGTGGGGTGGCTGCCGTGGCGCGACTGAATAGCGACTTCTCCGGGTTTTTCCCCTCGCCCGGCACGACCGGCGACTTGCACAATGGTTTGCGCCATGTGTTCCTGGCCCCTGAAGTCGGCACTGAACAATCCGAGGTCGGCGTCCAGAACTGCTACCAGGGTTACATCGGTGAAATGGTGACCCTTGGCAAGCATCTGCGTGCCAACGAGGATACAGGGTTCTCCGCTCTCCACGCTTCTGATCATGTCGTCGAAGCTGGATTTCGCGCGCATGGAATCGCGATCAATTCGCAACACCGGAGTTCCGGGGAATTTCCGTTCCAGGAACAGTTCGAGTTTTTGCGTGCCCAGCCCCAGTGTCTCCAGCCGACTGGAATGACATTGCGGGCACTGCCGGGGCAGTCCCCGCGATGAGCCACAGTGATGGCAGCGCAGACCTGCTGGTCTTGAATGCACAGTAAATTGAGCGATGCAATTTTCGCATTCAGCTACCCAGGCACAGTTCTGGCATTGCAAGACGGGGGCGTAGCCACGCCGATTGATGAAGACCAGCACCTGGTTGCCTGCAGCCAGATGCTTCTCCATCTTCATCAGCATGGCTTCAGAGAAGCCGTGGTCGAGGCTTTCTTTTTCTATGCCGATGATCTGCATGCTGGCCGGTTCAGCCGTACCGGCCCGATCCGGCAACTTGATGTGCTTATACCTGGCCTCAAGGGCATTGTTCAGGCTTTCGAGGCTGGGAGTGGCCGAGCCGAGTATGATCGGCAGCTGCTCCTGTTGTGCGCGCTTGATTGCGAAATCACGAGCCGAGTAACGGAATCCATCCTGCTGTTTGAATGAGGAGTCGTGTTCTTCGTCGACCACGATCAGTCCCGGCCTGGCCATCGGGGTAAACACTGCCGAGCGGGTACCTATGACGATGCCGGCTCGACCCTGTCGGGCTTCGCGCCACGCCAGCAGTCGTTCGCGATTACCAAGCCCGGAATGCAGCAGTACGATAGGGCAGGAGAATCGTTCAGTGAAGCGGGCGACAGCCTGGGGAGTGAGTCCGATCTCTGGCACCAGCAGCAGGCATTGTTTGCCGGCAGCCAGGGTTTTCTCCATGGCACGCATATACACTTCTGTCTTGCCCGAGCCAGTCACTCCGTCCAGCAGCAGGCAATCGAATGCATCGCCGGCGCCAATGGCCGCCAGTGCCTGTTCCTGATTCCTGTTGAGGGAGACGGTGTGACTGGAAGTCGTATCTGCGGAGGTGGTGAATTGTTCATCCAGTGTTTCCTGGCGGCTTTCTACCAGGCCTCTCGCTAGCAGTTGCTTTAATAACGAATAGTCGAAACCCTTGCGCCTCAGGTCGTTTATGGTGATCGATCCTTCAGACTTGATAAGGGATAGCAGGGCGGCCTGCCTCGGGGCTCTCTTGAGCTGCTCTGTCGCATCCGGGATTGAGGTTGTCGCCGACCAGAATTCAACGCTGTCCAGCAGGGGTTCACCCTGGCGTAACAGAGCCGGGAGCGCGGTTGCCAACACTTCCCCAACGGGATGCTGGTAGTAGCTGGCTGCCCAGAGTAAGGAGCTGAACAGGGATTTCGGGAACACGCTCTCTCGATCCAGTAATTGCATCGCCGATTTGAGTTTGTTAGCAGGCACGGACGAGTTAGCTGCGTGTTCTACAATAACTCCAATTACCTGACGCCGCCCAAAGGAGACTCTTATTCGTGCGCCAACCGGGTAAGTGCTCGTTGCCGTGGCTTCTCCTGGTCGGCTAACGGCAGCTTCTGGTTCCTCTGGTGGCAGGTAGTCGAACAGTCGTCGCAGAGGGGTGGGTATCGCGACGCGAAGAATTATAGGGTCGCGGTGCTTGCTGCTGTTCATTTATAAGAGTGCTGAGGTGAGGCCGTTAGGGCTGGCATGGCTGTGACTCCGCATAGTACGAGTATGCCGAAGAGTAGACAACCGGGGCGGATGGGGCTGAACAGCAGACGCCGATAGTCTATACTCCGGCCTCTCCTTTGTTGCGCGGTGGGCGATATCCCGGGCAGGCGGGAGACAACTGTTAACTTTACAATTTGAGAGCAACAAGAAGAGCAGCGATCTCGACAGAGACGTCAGTCCAGACAAGTACGACTATGAGCGAACAGGCAATCCCGGCTGAGTTACAGGAAATCCGCAAACAAATCGACGAAATCGATGATCGATTGTTGCGCCTGTTGGCAGAGCGGTTCCAGCTTACCCATGCCGTTGGTGTAATAAAGGCAAACCAGAACCTGAACTCGTTCGATTCGTCGCGTGAGGCCGAGAAGATCACCCGTCTTCGAGAGCTCTGCAGCAGCCTTGATATAGACCCGAATCTGGTTGAAGAACTGTTTACCCGCATCATGCAGGAAGTGGTGAAGAACCATGATCGGCTACGCCAGGCCCGGAATTAGCGGCCTCCCGGGGAGGCTTGCTTCCCGCAAATTCTCTGTTAGAATGCTCGCCCCTATTTATGGCAGCCCCGGCGCTTTATGGCAGCCCCATTGCTTTATGGCAGCCCCATTGCTTTATGGTAGCCCCGGCGCCTGGGATAGCCCTAACGGGCTCCTGACACCGCTATCCTGACAAAGCCGGTGTCGTGCGGCGCTAGATACGCCGTGGCGATGCTGAACTGAGGAAGAGAGAATACACATGAAAGCTGATATCCATCCGAACTACGGCCCGATCAAGGCTACCTGTAGTTGCGGTAACGTGATCGAAACCAAATCTACCCTGGGCAAGGACATCCTCATCGACGTCTGCTCACAGTGCCACCCATTCTATACTGGCAAGCAGAAGATTCTGGATTCAGGCGGTCGAGTTGATCGTTTCAAGAAGCGTTTCGGCAATCGTCGCGTTTAACGCAAGCCTGCAGTACTCAATATCCGGCACAACATTCTGGCGCCAGCCTCACTCACCTCCCAGGTGAGGAGAGTCTGGCGTTTGTATGTGCCCGTAAGATAATCCGCAATCCAGCAGTCTAGAAGATTGTCTCGGTAGAGAGCTCTTCACTCTGTTCCTCGTTCAATTCAATGCCGGGCAGTTGGCTTTCCAGGGGAGCCGGAGCGTTTTCGACCCGGAAATATTCGAAGACTGAATTCGGGTCGCCAGGGGTGGCCAGCTGGCCCGTGGTTTTATCGATAAGCCTGTCGACGATGCCATCGGGTCGGCTCATTGTATTCTCGGGTTTTCCCTCCAGGGCTTCAGACATGAAGTCGATCCAGATTGGCACGGCGACAGTAGCTCCCTGTTCGCGCTCTCCCAGAGGTTCCGGCTGATCGAAGCCCACGAACACCGTTGTTGCAATGTCCTTGTTGAAACCAGAGAACCACAACTCCTGCGGACCATTGGTAGTGCCCGTCTTACCCATGAGATCGCCACGACCAATTTCTCTCTGCACGCGATTGCCGCTACCTTCCTCGACCACGGACCGCAGCATGGAGTTCATGATGAACGCAACCCGGGGATCCATGATTTGCGGTGCAGGATAGGCTTGCTCGCCGGACTCACCATTCATGTTCTGACAGGCCGATTCGCAGACCACGGCAGGAGTCGCTCGATAGAGCACACCTTCATTGACGCTGCGAATCTCTTTTATGAACCAGGGGTCGACCTTGTAGCCCCCGTTGGCGATTACTGAATAGGCAGTGACGATTTCCAGGGGTTGTACATCCTGGCTGCCCAGTGCCACGGTAAGGTCATTGGCGGGGAAGTTCTGGGTCTGGAAACCAAACTTGTTGGCAAAGGCCAATACCCTATCCGAGCCCAACTCATCATAGAGCCGCACCGTGGGTACGTTCCGTGATTCCCGCAGAGCGTGGCGCAAGGTAATGGGGCCCAGGAAATTGTTTTCGTAGTTGTTGGGTCGGTAGTCACCACGGGTAAATGGCGCGTCATTGATGATGCTGGCAGCCGAGTACCCGTTTTCCAGGGCTACACCATAGACGAAAGGCTTGAAATTGGAACCGGGAGGCCGGGGAGTGAGTACGCGATTAACCTGGTTCCAGCGGAAATCATAGCCACCCACCAGGGAGAGTACACTGCCATCGGCTGGGGACATGGAGACCAGTGCCCCCTGGATATCCGGTACCTGGCCCAGGTGCCAGCTTTCTCCGGTGTCTCTCACCCTGACCAGATCACCCTCTGTGACCACATCGGATGCTGAAGAAGGTGGTGGCCAGGCTTCATTGCGACTACGAAAAGCATAGGCCCACTGAATACCTTCCCAGGGCACATTGATCGTGTCGCCATTCTTCATCAGGGCAGTGAAGCTCCGTTCCTGGACTTCTGTCACAATCGCTGGCTGCTGGTTTCCATAAGTAGGAATAGGTGCCAGCTGTTCTAGCCAGTTACCGAAGGGGTCCAGGGGATCGGCTGGATAGTTTGCTGTTGGGCCACGGTAGCCATGGCGACGATCGTAGTTTCCTTCCAGGCCTTCGACGAGGGCCCTGTTTGCTGTCAGCTGTAGGTCGCCATCGATACTGGTTACCACTTCGAAGCCGCGCGAATAGGTTTCCTCGCCGAACTGTTCATAAAGGGTCTGGCGTACCATTTCCGCCACGTAAGGAGCCGGCACGGCTATATTTCGATTGTGCCTGCGGGCTGTAACTGGTTCGGCGTTGGCCGAATTGAATTCAGCCTGGGTAATCATGTTCTGGTTCAGCATGTTCCGCAGTCTGGTTTCCCGGCGCTGCCTGGCGCGCTCCGGTGAGGCTAGCGGATTGCAGGCGGAAGGGCAGGGCAGGACTGATACCATCATGGCGGATTCCGCCAGGCTCAGTTCGCTCACATCCTTGCCGTAGTAGACGAAGGCTGCGGCACCGATGCCATCTGCGCCAGCACCGAAATAAATCGTATTCAGATAGAGAGTGAGGATTTCTTCCTTGCTCAGTTCCCGCTGGATCTGCAATGCAAAGGGAATAGTCTTGAGTTTGCGCAGGTAAACATTGTCGCTATCGAATGACAGGATGTTTGCCAGCTGCATGTTCAGGGTGCTGCCCCCTCCCAGGCGATTTCCAGAGAGAAAACCGTAGAAGGCACGCATGAGGCTCTGCACGTCTACGCCGGGATGAGAATAGAAACGTACGTCTTCGGTAGCGATTACGGCATTCTTGAGGGTTTCCGGAATGTCTTCGGTACGAATCGGGTTTCGGCGATTGCCAATCTCATCGATAAGCCGCCCATCGGCAGTGAAGATGCGCAGGGGTGTTTCCAGTTGCACATCGCGATAGGTCTCCGCAGCAGGGAGCAGTGGGGCCAGATAAAGATAGGCTGCCATGGCCACCATCGTGCTGCCACTACCGACTGTAATCGCCAGCAGCAGCAGCCTTTTGCCCCATTTCCTGATGACGGGACTCATGCGCTTCTGGCTTGCGGGACTAGCTGTGTCCAATGGGCCTCCGGAGGATCTGGCTGTATGGTTTAAAAAATTCGAAAAGGGTGTGAAATGCAGCACAGCATTATACACCCGGCCCTTGAGAATACCCGGAAATGTGGGACATTAGGATCGAATTGTGATGCCCCAGCCTGCTTTGTGGCTGTGTACTGGAGCGCAGAATCGCTATGATTTTGGTTGAAATTTGTTCGCCACCGCGGATGCATTGGACTCCCGGCTGATTTAGAGGTGGATCAGCCCCCAGGGGAGACAGCCAAGGCTGGACGCCACTAATGACGGGGATTTCCGCCATTGGTGTGATCTGTTTCAAGGAAATGTCTGTAGGCTTGAATCACCATTAAATGGTAAAGTTGTTTATTCTGAAAGCCTGATAATTAATTGAAAACTATATAAATTTCTGAGTTGGCCGATACTGAAATCTGGAACTATTAAATTTCGAGAAAGAATCTCTAAGTAGTTGTAAATTATAGTATTTCTCGTATATTTCGACGGAATGACAGGAGGGGAACGGGGCGCGCCAGGCGCTTCTTTTGCCTCTGCGATTGGGAAAAAACTCGGCTAATTTGAACTTTTTGGGAATTTGCTGTGCTGGATCAGATTAAAAATTTGGGTTCTTTCGCCAGTTTTGGCAAGAAATCCAATACGCTATTGGGGATCGACATCAGTTCGACCACCATTAAGATCCTGCAGCTCAGTGCGGTGGGCAATTCCTATCGGCTGGAAAACTACGTAATTCGCTCACTTCCCGCCAATGCAGTGGTGGAGAAGAATATCAGCGACATCGATGCGGTTGGCGACGTGATCAGTGCCGCCGTTTCGATCCTGAAACCATCGATAAAGGACGCCGCCGTGGCCGTGGCCGGCTCCGCGGTGATTACCAAGACCATCGAGATGAACGCCTCACTCACTGATTCCGAGATGGAGAATCAGATAGTAGTGGAAGCAGACCAATATATTCCGTACCCACTGGACGAAGTGTCCATTGATTTCGAGCGTCAGGGGCTGTCCCATCGTAATCCCGAATTGGTCGAGGTACTGCTGGCGGCCTGTCGCAGGGAAAACGTGGATTCCCGGGTAACGGCACTCGAGCTGGGTGGCCTGACCTGTAAGGTAGTAGATATCGAGGCTTATGCGATTGAGCGAGCCTTCACATTGCTGGCTGAACAGATTGGCTCCGATGATGACCAAACTGTCGCGATCGTGGATGTAGGATCCATGATGACCACTCTGAATGTCATCCTCAAGGGCAAGACTATCTATACCCGAGAGCAGATGTTTGGCGGTAACGCCCTGTCCGAGGAAGTGCAGCGTCGATTTGGTCTCTCGGCTGTCGAGGCAGAGACCGCGATGAAGCGTGGCGGTCTGCCGGAGGAGTACGAGTTCGAGATTCTTGCGCCCTTCAAGGAAACCGTGGTGCAGCAGGTGAGCCAGACGCTGCAGTTTTTCTTCTCCTCGAGTCACTACAACGAGGTTGACCATATCCTGTTGGCCGGTGGTGTGGCTGCCATTGATGGCCTGGCGGACCTGGTACAGGAAAGCCTGAGTACACCGGTATCGATTGCCAATCCTTTTGTAGGTTTGCAGATCGGCTCCAAGATAAACGAAAGCCTGCTCAAGAATGACGCACCCTCTTTGCTGATTGCCTGTGGTCTGGCAATGCGAGGTGAATACTAATGGCTCAAATCAATCTACTACCGTGGCGCGAGCGCCTGCGAGAGGAACGCAAGCGCGAGTTCCTTACCATCGTGGTTGGATTCGTGATTATCGCGGGTGGCCTGGTATTCCTGGTAGACCGCTACTTCAATCGCGAGATCGATATGCAGACGGCTCGCAATGATTTTCTGCGTGGCGAAATCCGGGTACTCGACGAACAGGTGGCAGAAATAAACCAGCTGCGTCAGCAAAAGGAAGATATCCGTGCTCGTATGAATGTTATTACGGACTTGCAGGGAACCCGACCGGTAATCGTGCGTATCTTTGATGAGCTTGTGAGAACCCTCCCGGACGGCGTCTTCTATGAGACCGTAACCCGAACTGAAAATGTAATCGCGGTCGAAGGAGTAGCTGAGTCCTACGCACGTATCACCGAGTTGATGCGAAGACTGGACGACTCACAGTGGTTTACCGCAACTGACTTGAGTGAATTCTCGGTAGTGCAAAGTGCAGAGAGCCCGATGTCGGCCTCTATTTCGTTTTCGTTGACTCTCAATATTGAACTTCCAAACCAGGAAGAGCAGACGGGAGACTAGGGAAGCCATGTCCATATTATCCAATATCACCAATGACCTCAGGAATTTCGACTGGAACGACCTGCAGGACGTGGACACTATCGGTGTTTGGCCGGTCGCGGTTAAGGTCGTCATTGTCTTCATTATCTTCTCCGGTTGTCTGGCGGCGGGATACTTTTTGCATGTACAGAATCTACAAACCAGTTTGCAGAGTGTTGCCGGGGAGGAGAACCAGCTACGAATAGAATTCGAGCAGAAGGCTTTCCTTGCTTCAAACCTGGAAGAATATCGCGCCCAAACCGAACAGATGGAAGAGTCCTTTACCGAGTTGCTGCGTCAGTTACCTTCCGAGACAGAGGTGCCGGGGCTGGTGGACGACGTAACCAACACCGGTGAAGGCAGTGGCCTCGAATTCGCGAACTTCGAATTGCCTGAGGAACAGGTGCAAGAGTTCTACATCGAGATTCCGATCAACCTCAACGCAGTGGGCGACTATCACGATTTCGGCACGTTCGTAAGCGGAGTGGCAAGCCTGGACCGAATCGTAACCCTGCATGATTTTGCTATTACCCGACGCGATGATGTGTTCCTGGATATGAGTATCCTGGCACGTACCTATCGCTATAAGGAAGTCGACGAAGGTACGGGGGCAGGTCAGTAAATGAGTATGCTTACCCTTACAAGCGTACGCATACCTGTTCTCCTGATGTTGAGCATGGGGCTCGTTGCCTGTCAGCGCTACAACAACCTGGCGGATCTCGAGTCGTTCGTGGCTGAAGTTAAAGGGCGACCAGGAGCTGAGGTTGAGCCGGTTCCGGAATTCGTTCCCTATGAAGGGTTTGTCTACAGTGCTGCGTCAATGCGCAGTCCTTTTGTCGTGCCCATGGTGATCGACTCGGAATCAGCTACTGTGCTTTCCCAGGATGTTGAACCGGATTTTGATCGACCTCGTGAGCCTCTCGAGAATCAGTCCTTAAGCGAGATGCGTATGGTCGGTATGTTATTTAGAGGCAATACATTCGAAGCCCTGGTGGAAGATGCTTTTGGCGAAGTCCACCGGGTTGGTATCGGGAACTATCTGGGTCGCAATCATGGCCGGATAGAGAATATTAGTGAAAGACAAGTCAATATTATTGAAATTGTGCCCAGCGGCTCCGGTGGCTGGGTCGAAAGACCACAGACTCTTACGTTGCAATAACACTTGTTGCGTTAACTACGTAAGTCGAGGTTACCAGTATGAATAGGATTATGAATTTTAAAAATAGCCTGCAAAGGATAGAGGGCGGAATCAGAGGGTTGGCGCGAGCGTTGCTCCTGCTTCTGATGATGACGGCTGCCCATGCGCAGCAGTCGATCACACTGGATAGCATCGGCTTCGTGAACCTGCCAGGGGACAGCATCGAGATTCAACTGTCTTTCGATTCACATCCACCTGACCCAAGTAGTTTCGTGCTGGACAATCCTGCGCGTATTTCACTCGACCTGTTGGGAGTTGCCAGCGGGTTGAATCAACAGCGTTTTAATATCGATTCCAATAATGCCCAGAGCGTCATGGTGCTGGATGATGGTAGCCGTACACGCCTGGTGGTCAATCTTGACGAATTGGTGAACTACGAAACACAACTTTTCGGCAACACCATGACAATCCAGGTGGGTAACGATACGGGTGCAGCCCGTGGCGGTGTGGTTGCCTCCAACGTGGTGACGGGTATTCCTGCCAGCAACAATAACCGGATCTCCGATGTCACCTTCCGCCGCGGCGACGAGGACGAAGGCCAGATCGTTATCGATCTCTCCAGCGACTCGGTCATTGGCAGCGTCGAGCAGGTTGGTGCCAGGGTCTATGTCGAATTCCAGAACACAACGGTTCCTGACGATCTGAACCGTCGATTCGATGTGAGTGATTTCGCCACCCAGGTCAGCACCGTAGACGTGCTGGGTCAGTCGGGTCGCGCCACCGTGGTGATCGATATCGACGGTGCATATGAATATGTGGCCTATCAGAGCGGTGCTCAATACACAGTTAGTGTGCGTCCGCCGGCGATCGATGTGTCAGGAGATGCCGCAACTGCGCAATACACGGGGGATATCGTCGGTGTGTCTTTCCAGGATATCCCGATACGCTCAGTCTTGCAGATCATGGCGGATTATTATGATTTCAGCCTGGTGGCAGGCGACGCGGTGTCGGGCAATATCACACTGGTACTGGACAACGTTCCCTGGGATCAGGCGCTGGAACTAATCCTGCGAGCGGGAAATCTGGGTAGTCGACTTGAGGGTAATGTGTTGTACGTGGCGCCTGCAGACGAAATTGCAGCGCAAGAACAATTGGAGATAGAAGCTGAGCAACAGGCTCAGGCGCTAGCTCCCCTGTTTACGGAATTTGTTCAGGTTAATTACGCCAATGCCAATGACATCATAGCCTTGCTCACGGGTGAGGGCGGTGGCGGCGGTGCGGCCGCTGCGGGTATTCCCGGTGAAGGCGGAGCAGCTGCAGGTGGCGGTGGCATTCTCTCTCCACGTGGTACAGCTACGGTGGACGAGCGAACTAACATCATTATCGTGCGTGATATCGAAGAGAAGCTGGAAGAAGTGCGCGCCATGCTGTCGCGGCTGGACGTAGCGGTTCGCCAGGTTCTCATCGAGGCACGTATCGTGAACGTCTCAACAGATTTCAGCCGTGATCTCGGCATTCGCTGGGGTGGTGCCGGCAGCGCACCAACTGGTGACAGCTTCCGCTATGGTGGATCACAGGCTACTACCACCGAGCTCGCCAATACCGAGTTGGCGCAGGAGATCGCCCTGCAGAATGCGGCCCTGGCTGGGGATCAGGCTCGATTGCAGGCCCTGCAGTCCGGTACCGACCCAAGTCTTATTGATGCGCTCGTTTCCCAGGCTATCGCCTCGGTGCCGATTCCCGCTGGCAATATCACTTTTCCCGATGCGCTGGCCGTGGATCTCGGTGTGGTTTCAGCCGATGCATCGACTTTCTCGATCGGTTATACCGGTAGCAGTGGCTTGATCGAACTCGAGCTGTCTGCACTGGAGAGTACAGGTAACGGTGAAGTAATTGCACGTCCCAAGGTGACTACCCAGGACAAGGTTACTGCCGAGATCCGTTCCGGTGTGCGTATTCCCTACCAGTCCCAGGCGGGCGGTACAGCGGGTGGTTCCACGACCGAATTCGAGGACGCTGTATTGTCACTTCGTGTTACTCCACAGATAACGCCTGACGGTCGCATCAACATGGAACTCGAGATTCAGCAGGATTCCGTGGCAGCAGGCTCTGGCCAGGTTCCGGCCATTAACACCAACGAAGTGACCACAAGCGCGCTGGTCAACAATGGTGAAACAATCGTACTCGGTGGTGTGTTCCGGGAGGAAAGTACCACTACCGAGACTAAGACGCCGTTGCTCGGAGACATTCCTTATGTGGGACGATTGTTCAAGCGCACAGCACGAGCGAGTCGCCGCACGGAATTATTGATCTTCATTACACCCAAGATCATCGCCGATATAGCTATCCGCTAGAATACGCCTGTAAGACAAGAAGACCGGGTTCGCCCGGTCTTCTTGTTATCTGGATATCCTCCCTGGTTCGTAAATGAGGCTTGCGGCCTTAGCGTACGAGTCCACGCGGGAGTAGAATGTGGCCTTTCTGGGCACTGGTAACTATTCATGTCATCGAAGAAAAGCGTATACCTGGTCGGCCCCATGGGAGTTGGCAAGTCTACGATCGGTAAAGTGCTCGCCGAGTTGCTCGACATGGAGTTCATCGATTCCGATCGGGAAATCGAAGCGGCCACTGGCGCCGATATCCCCTGGATTTTCGATGTTGAGGGAGAAGCAGGTTTCCGAGTTCGCGAAGAAAAGATGATCGAGACCCTTACCAAGAGGAATGGCATAGTCCTGGCGACTGGCGGTGGCGCGATTCTGGCGCCGAAAACCCGCAAGCGATTGAAGGAACGGGGTACGGTGGTATATCTGCGCGCCTCATTGAAGCTACAGGTGGAGCGCACAAGCCGTGACAAGAACAGACCCCTGTTGCAAACCGCCAACCCCGAGAAGACGATCAAACAACTCATGAAGATAAGAGAACCGCTGTATGAGGAAGTAGCGGACATCATTGTCGATACCAATCGCCGCAATCCGCGCACGGTGAGCAAGGAGATATTCCGACAATTGAGGAAGCTGCAATTGTCCGCCGAGCAAGGAAAGCCCGCTAAATAACGAAGAATGGAACCATGCAAACTGTAAACGTCGAACTCGGGGATAGGAGCTATCCCATTTTTATTGGCGATCGACTGCTCGAATCTCCCGGATTGCTGGAACCCTACCTCGGGCGCGGACGCGCCGTGGTAGTGAGTAACGATGTGGTAGCACCACTGTATGCCGAGCGCATTCGGGGCGCCTTGGGAGACCGTTTCGCGGATATGATTGTACTGCCTGATGGTGAGGCGCATAAAAACCTCGCTACCGTGACGACGATCTACGATCGATTGCTGGCAGGAAAATTCGATCGCCAGACAACCCTGGTGGCCCTGGGCGGTGGAGTCGTTGGAGATATCACGGGATTCGCAGCGGCAACCTATCAGCGCGGTGTGAATTTCATTCAGGTGCCCACAACACTGCTGGCGCAGGTGGATTCCTCTGTTGGGGGCAAAACGGGGGTGAATCATCCAGGCGGCAAGAACATGATAGGCAGTTTCTATCAGCCCCGATGTGTGCTGATCGATACCACAGTCCTTGGCAGCCTGCCGGAACGCGAAATCAAGGCCGGCCTGGCCGAGGTCATCAAATATGGCCTGATTGTGAACAGGGAATTCTTCGACTGGCTGGCGGAAAATTCCAGGGCCGTTCTGGGGCTCGAGACTGCTGCAATCACCGAGGTCGTCAGGATATGTTGCGAGACCAAGGCGGATGTCGTGGCCAGGGATGAGAAAGAGAGCGGCGTGCGGGCCCTGCTGAATTTGGGGCATACCTTCGGCCATGCTATTGAAACAGCAAGTGGCTACGGTAAGCTGCTACATGGAGAGACTGTTGCCATGGGTATGGTAATGGCCGCAGATCTTTCCTGTCGCATGGGTTGGTTAGCGGCGGCTGACGCGCAGCGTGTTCGGTCCGTTCTTGAGGAAAATTATGGTATGCCGGTAATTCCTCCTGCCGATATATCTGAAGAGCAGTACCTCGACTTGATGGCGTCGGACAAGAAAGCCGAGCAGGGGAAAATACGATTCATCCTGCTAAAGGCCATTGGTGATGCCTTGCTTACCGATGCGGTGGATAGCACCACCCTGAGCCAGACATTGCATGCCGGAGCGGCCCTCTGCAGGGCTTGAGCCTGACGCGAGCACTATTCCTGAAACTGGGCTAATCGTCTGTGAACAAGTACGTTAGGAAAATGGGACTCAGCTACGACCCCTTCGCCGCGGCGGAGAAGAGTCGTACGTTCTTCACCGGCGGAGGGCGGCAGGAACTACTGCAGCGTCTGCTGGAGCAGGCCCACTTTGGAGCACCACTGAGCATGGTGTGTGGCTCGCTTGGCAGCGGCAAGACTACCCTGGCACGTGAATTTCGGGCCTGCTTTACAGATGAAGCCCTGTGCGTGCCGGTGCAAGCCACTCTGTTCATGAATCAGCATCAATTCCTCGATGCTCTACTCGAGCAATTGCCTATCGGGGCTTCCTCTCCTGAACCTGCCGCTATCGTGGATGACCTCATTCGTTTTGCCGAAAAGCTGTACCTGAATGCCAAGACCCTGGTGATTATCGTGGACGATGCCCATGAACTTGCCAGTGAGGTACTTGAGATCGTGGATGCGCTCACCAACAAGGCCAGCGAGGGTGCAGTACACATCCTTATGCTGGGTGAACTGCAATTATCCAATATGTTGCATAGTTCCCTGGGAAACAATGCTATAGGCAACAGGCTCTCTGGAAGAATGCTGGAAGAACGCATGGAAGCACTGGGTAATGATGAGGTGCTCGACTATGTGAAGCTGAAGCTTGCAGATGCGGGCTTCTTGGATGAATTGCCACTCCAGGCTCCAGTGGTTGGAGAAATAGTAAACGAAGCAAATGGGATACCTGGCGCTATTAATGTGCTGGTTACGGATGCTCTGAATAACAAGATGCATGTCGTACCGAAACCGGTCGCGCAACCCCAGTCTCTGCTGGAATTGGGTGCTGCGTACTGGGCTACCGCAGCAGGACTGATCGTCTGCTTGCTGGCGGCAGTGATCTTCCTGCCATCCGGGTCTGAAGTCGGTGAGGATGCGCAAGCGGAGGTGGTCGATACCCAGGGCAATCGCCTGCAAATCCCACTGGCAGTAAATACGTCGCAGCAGCTGAATTCGCCGGCGGCAGACGTGCTTGAAGAGCCGGATTTGCGGTTGGCCAGCATCCGCCCGCTTAGCGTACCACCAGCAGCCACTGCCGATACTACGGCGAGTACGGGAACATCAGCAGTAGATAGTCCTGACCTTGGACAGAAGCTGAGTGTAAGTAACGAATCACAGCGTCCTGTAGATCCCCCATCCGTCCCCACAATTGATTCGCGCGACAAAGTGTCGGTTCAGTTTGCACAGCCAGGCATGAGTGAATTCGAACGAGAGCTACTGTCTTTTAGCCCTGACCACTTTACCCTGCAGATCATGGGATCAAGATCCGAGGAGGCTGCCCGGCGCTTTATAGACAGGGAGCTTAGCGCGTTCAATCGTGGTTATTTTGAAGCCCGTCACGAAGGCAATCCCTGGTTTGTCGTGGTTTCCGGGCATTTTACGTCCCGCGCGGCGGCCACCCGCGCCCTGTCCGATTTACCAGCCAATGTCCGTGACATGAAGCCTTGGATTCGTAGCATCGGGGACGTTCAGGCCGCAATCAGTGCTGCCCACCCGGGAATTGCCGCACAATAAACAGCGCCTCGTTGGTGTAAGCGCTCCCCTCGTGTAAAATCCGCCCCTTCATTTTTTCACTCGCCAGCCACAAGGATTTCTTGCCCGTGACATTGAAAAACGACCGGTTTCTGCGTGCATTACTCAAGCAGCCCGTAGATGTGACTCCTGTATGGATGATGCGTCAGGCAGGGCGATACCTGCCAGAATACCGGGCGACGCGTGAGAAGGCCGGGGATTTCATGAGCCTCTGTCAGAACCCTCAGCTCGCCTGTGAAGTCACCATGCAACCCTTGCGACGCTATCCTTTCGATGCGGCGATCCTGTTCTCCGATATCCTGACCATACCGGACGCCTTGGGACTCGGCCTTTATTTCGAGACGGGAGAGGGGCCACGCTTCAGGAAGGTCATCCGCAGCGCTGCCGACGTGGATTCGTTACCTGACGTGAACATCGCCGCGGAACTCTCTTATGTTACCGATGCCGTGAAGGTCATTCGGCGGGAGCTGGATGGCAGCGTTCCCCTGATCGGCTTCAGTGGTAGCCCCTGGACTCTTGCCACCTACATGATCGAAGGTAGCGGAAGTAAGGATTTTCGTATTGCCAAGCAATTCATGTACGACCAGCCGGGAGCTATGCACCAGCTATTGCAGCGCCTGGCAAATGCGGTGACGGATTACCTGAATGCGCAGATAGAAGCCGGTGCCCAGGCCGTACAAATTTTCGACACCTGGGGCGGTATCCTCACTCCCGGTGCTTATGCGGAATTTTCCCTGGCGTACATGGAACAAATCGTGAAGGGTCTTATCAAGGAGCGGGAAGGGCGCCAGGTTCCAGTTATTCTATTCACCAAGAATGGTGGTTTGTGGCTCGAAAAGATAGCGCAGACTGGCTGTCACGGCGTGGGCCTGGACTGGACCATCGGTATCGGTGAAGCCAGGCAGCGTATCGGCAATCTGGCCGCGCTGCAGGGCAATATGGATCCCACATTGCTCTATGCCTCGCCAGCTACAATCCGCAAGGAAGTCGGTTCCATACTGGCTGATTTTGGCAATGGCTCTGGTCATGTATTCAATCTGGGTCATGGTATTACGCCGGGGGTTGACCCCGAGCACGTGGCCGCCTTTGTAGAAGCAGTTCATGAACTCTCCATCGGTTACCACCAGGAATGAGGCAGCCGGCATCACGGCCTACATAGGCCTTGGTGCAAACCTGGAATCCATCGCTGGCAGCCCCCAACAGACTCTCTCCTATGCTGCCGAGCGTTTGGCGCAATTCAGTGAGGGCGGGTTCAGGCTTTCTCGAATCTATTCCTCGACTCCACAGGATTGTCCGCCGGGATCCCCCAGCTTCTGCAATGCAGTCGCAGAACTGCATCTGGCTGTGGGCACGACGCCGGAATTCCTGCTCTCGGAGCTGCAGAGCCTGGAATATGAGCTGGGCCGCGTGCGTTCAGGCATTCCCAATGAGGCCCGGGCCCTGGACCTGGATTTGCTGACATTTGGCGACATTGAATTGTTTTGCGAGGACCTGGTTCTGCCCCACCCCAGGGCGCATCAGCGAGGTTTCGTGCTCGCGCCCCTGGCAGAACTGGCGCCGGACCTGCTGCTACCCGGACAGACCCGGACAGTCCGCGAGCTACTAAGCGACCTACCCGAGGATCCCCTCCTGATCCCTTTAGGCATGCAAAAATCCATTTAATTCAACAAGATAGAATATTTGGCAGCAGACAGGGCCGAGCATCCGCTGGGGTTCGGAATCTGCTATTTTCCCACAACAAAGATATGTAATTAGTTCCCCGGAATTGCTAGACTTAGAGAGTGTTTAGGAGCCTTTACTGAAAGCTCCGCCGAAAGTAAAACACCTAAAGAAAAACTGGTTAAGAAACCAATGAGCCGCCAACAGAACCCACAATCTGCGTCAGGCTACAGGCTTGCCCCTGTGGCAACGGCCCTGCTGTGCGCTTTTGCCAGTTCTTCGGCAATGGCTCAGGATGTTGATGTACTCGACAGCTTCCGGGTAGCACCCTCATCGATTCTCAGTAAAGCAACACCGATATTTGAGGTGGCGAGAGATGTCGAGGCCAGGGATTTTCGCGGCGGACTGGTGGAAGATGCGCTTAACTTTAACCTGGGCGTAAAAATCACGCCGATTACTGGACTGGATTTGCAGGCCGACGCATGGCGTCAGGAAATTGCCGATGCTCCAGCGGTAACCGTGAACTCGGGTTTCGATCAAAACCTGCCACAGTTGTACATCGATGATTCAGCGATCAATGAATTTAATGTGGAAAACCCACTACTGGGATCCCAACTGCAAACCAGCGGTTTCGACCTGGGGGCTTCCTACGTATGGGACACGTCCCGCTTCGGTCAGTTTACGCTTAGCACCAAGACCACTTACGTGCAGGACTTTGAAAACCGGGGCTCACTCCTCGATCTGCTGAATGAAGATGTCGCTGGCATCGAAGATCAGGTTATCAGCCCCGAATTACAGAGCAGCCTGATGTTGACCTGGCAGTTGGGCAATCACACTGCCAGCGCCATAACCAATTATTTCGATTCCTTCAAGGATATCAGCGAGCTCGACATCGAAGAGATCAATGCCCTCGTTGATGACATCACTACCATAGACCTGCAATACGGCTACAGTGTGGAAACCGGCTCGAACAAACGAGCAGTAATCTCATTCGGAATCCGTAACGTGTTTGATGAAAAGACAGCCCAATTGCTGAATTCATCAACCCGTATACTAGATCAGAATGGTCGGGTCGCTTACGGTTCTATCAAATACCAGTTCTAGCTCCTCACCTGCCATTTAAGACTTAAGTGAAGCGCCCCGGCGCTTTTTTTGCGGGCAAAAAAAACCCCGAAGGATCGGGGTTAAAGGTCTGCTCTTTCAAAACTGCTGGTCATCCCACAACGTAACCAACGCGCAATAAACACGAAGTCTGATGGATGCCAATTATAGGCAAGCGCTTCAATCCCGCTGTGCGGCGGGTCACAAATCTGTTGAGATTTGAGTTCGAAATATCACGAGCAGGTGCGGGCGACGCACAATACCTGCACCCGTGGTATTCCGTGCCGTTTGAGCAATCTGGCCAGGCTGTTTACTGTGGTCATGGTAGTAACCACATCATCGACTATTGTGACGCTGTTCACCTTCGTCATTATCACCCTGTTATCGATAGCAAAAGCACCGCGCAGGTTCTGTCGCCTGGCTGTGACCGAAGGCTGCATGGATTGTGCGGGTGTATGATGTGATTTGCGCAGCACTCGATTACAGCAGCGGATACCGAGTTCGCGGGACAGCTGTCGGGTCAATTCCCAGGATTGATTGAACCCTCTGCCACAGAAGCGCCTGTAGGACACGGGTACGGGGACGAGCAAATCAGCCTGCAGGTCATCGAATTTCAATGCCATGAGTTTGGCGAGACACATTCCGATGTCCAGTCGCTGCCTATGCTTGAAACCATTGATCAGTTCCTTCACAGGAGAGTTGTAGGAGAAGAGCGCTCGACACTCATCCACGGGGAACTGGATTCCAATACACTTTCCGCAGCGGCCGTCACGCAGAGTTTCCGTGGCAAAGGGTAGGCCGCAACGCGCGCACGTAGAGCTGAGCCAGGGTAATTGTGATTCGCAGGTCGGACAGAGTGAAATCGCCCGTGAACATGTCCTCAGGCATACCAGGCAATTTGTAGGAAAGATGCCAGAAATCACAGACATAATTGAATACGGCGACCATGTCGTTGTTGGCTGCCTGGGCGCTGTTTTGGCAGATACGGATTGAATATAGGCAGGCAATGGAATTTCGCCAAGCTATCGCCGCAACTAGTTCAAGGTGGGCAAGCCTTTTCATATAATGGACGCTCGATTTATTTGGATTAGATGGGGACAAGACTCATGGCCGCTTATCGAGCACCGCTGGCAGACATGCGTTTTCTGCTCGCCAATGTTTTCGCTGCAGAAGAACTGTTTGCCAGCATGCCTGTAACCGAAGAAGTTTCCGAGGATCTGATTTCAGCGATACTGGAAGAAGCAGGCAAGATCGCGGAAGGTTTGCTTGCGCCGATCAATCAGTCCGGGGACCAGCAGGCCTGCACCTGGAACGATGGCGAGGTGACCACACCGACTGGATTCAAGGACGCCTACAGGGCCTACGCAGAGGGTGGTTGGGCGGGACTGACCGGCGCCGTGGATTATGGTGGCCAGGGCATGCCCAAGCTGTTGTCGGCTTTGATAGAGGAAATGTTCTTTGCAGCCAATTCCTCCTTCGCCCTGTATGCCATTCTGAATACAGGTGCCACGCTGACCTTGAGCGAGCATGCCAGTGAGGAACTGAAGGCCCGTTATCTACCGAAGATGTATGAGGGTGTCTGGTCAGGCACCATGTGTCTCACCGAACCCCACGCCGGCACCGATCTGGGAATTATCCGCACTAAAGCTGTTCCCGAAGAGGATGGCAGCTATCGCATAACCGGCACCAAGATTTTTATCACGGCTGGCGAGCATGATCTCACGGAAAACATTATTCATCTCGTGCTGGCCAAATTGCCCGATGCACCTCCCGGGCCTCGCGGCATCTCCCTGTTCCTGGTACCTCGAAACATGGTGGACGAAAATTCCGAGCTAACAGGCGAGAGGAACAACGTGAGCTGTGGATCCATAGAACACAAGATGGGTATAAGGGCCTCGGCTACCTGTGTGATGAACTTCGACGGCGCCAGGGGCTGGTTGGTGGGCGAACTCAACAACGGCCTGTCCAATATGTTCACCATGATGAACTATGAAAGGCTTTCCATGGGATTACAGGGAAACGGTCTTGCAGAGTCTTCCTACCAGACAGCGGCTCAATATGCGCGGGAGCGACTGCAGGGGAGGGCACCCTCGGGTGTACAGAACCCCGAAGCTGCGGCCGATCCTATTATCGTGCACCCCGATGTGCGGCGAATGCTACTCACCATGCGCGCCAATATCCTCGCAGGTCGAGCTTTGTCAATGTATGCCGCACTGCAGCTCGATACTTCGCGCTTCCACCCTGACAATGCTGCTCGCGCACGAGCTGAGCAACTTGTAGCCTTGCTTATTCCCGTGCAAAAAGCCTATGCCTCCGACCGCGGCTTCGAAGCCTGCGTGCTCGGGCAACAGGTTCTTGGTGGACACGGCTACGTGGCCGAGTGGGGGCAGGAGCAGAATGTGCGTGATGCGCGAATCGCCCAGATCTATGAAGGCGCGAATGGCATCCAGGCCCTGGACTTGATGGGCCGCAAGACGGTGCGCAGTAACGGTGAATTGCTGGCGATATTGCTCGAAGAAATACACGAGTTCAGTGAGCAGGCCGGGACAGTAGTAGGTATGAACCGCTACCTGCCTGTGCTCGTTGAAGCCGGGGAGACAATCAAATCTGTGACTAGAGAGCTTATTAGCAGGGCCGAAGACAACCCTGATGAAGTGGGAGCTGCGTCCTATGCCTATATGGAACTGTTGGGACTGGTGCTGTACGCCTTCATGTGGCAACGAATTCTTGCCTCTGCGCTACAGCAGCGCAACGCCGGCGCAGGAGACCAGCAGCACCTGGGTGGTTTGATAAAGACAGGTGACTTTTTCTTTGCCAGATTGTGGCCGAAACACAAGTCGCTGGTAGCGGAAATTCAGGCTGGCGCGGAGTCGCTGATGGCCTTGAGCGCCGAAGAATTTTAGGAGCGTATTGAGTAGATGGGAAGGAGCTGAATCAGGAATTCATGGAATAGGTAATCAGATCACCCACTCCATGTTGTCCGAAAATAGCTGCTTGAACAATTCCAGATTTTCCCCATCTTCACCGATGAGCACCAGGTTGCCTTCTTCCATCGGAACGATCATGCCACGGAAACGATCATCCTGGATACGGTATTCAGATTCCACCGGGCTGTTATTAATCACGATTATACTAACAGCACCTTCCTCACCACGTAACATCAGGTGGGCACTGCTATAAGCCTGCAATACGATACAGGGGTTGGCGTAATAGACTGGACTATTCTGCTGCAGAGTCGATGCCAGCTGAACTCCAGCTGACAACATGATCTCGCTCACGTCATTCCATTGCACTGTGACCAGGTCGTTTCCGGCATTGATCGCCGCTATTTCGTTGCTTTCATGGTAGAGGTGATTGATCATTTCCTCGCCCAGCGCGACCTCGAGCTCATTCTGCCCAGGCTCAAACGTCAAGGTGAATACCACACCGATCACCAGCAGCAGACTGGCCGCCATGGCATAGTACTGAAAGAAGCTGGCTGCGTTGGCCGCAGAGTTGTCGACTGCGGGCACCACCGATTCTACCCTGGCTGCCTGCTCCTCGTTACTTTGGGCATTGCGGCTGGGGATTTGCAATAAGGATTCCCTGAGGCCTTTGGGAACCACCACACCCTTGAGCACAGAGGCTATCTCAGTCTCCATGAGCCGGGTCTGGTCGATAATCTTCTGATAGGCGGGATTATCCCTGGCAAGATCCAGGAGTTCCTGGTCAGGCGCACCGGGGTTGGCGTAGACCCGTTCGCGAAATTCTGATTCTTCCATCACTTGTCTCGTTTGTTGCTCTCGAACTGTTCTGTAGCAGTTGTCCGCTCTCTATGTGTCTCAACATGTCTCTGCATGTCTTGCTTGATACCCGGTTCTGGCTCCTCGTTGCCACAACGCAGGACTGTCATTCGTCTTCCAGATCCGTATCCAGACCGAATTCCTGCTTCAGTTGGCTTCGTGCCCGGAACAGCCTGGTCATGACGGTATTGTTATTCAGGCCCAGGATATCGGCGATTTCCTTGCCGCTAAAACCTCCCACTACCTGCAATAACAACGGCTCGCGATAGTCGCTCTCTAATCGATTAATCGCATTGTGCAACAGCTCCCGATCCATCTTGCTTTCAGGCTCCTCGCTGTCTGATTCCGCGATGGCCTGGTCCTCGATGTCCACCAGGTCTGGCCGGTAGCGCTCATAGAGCCGCGCGTTTTCCCGTCGCAGGATGGTAAACAGCCAGGCCTTGGCCGCCTTGTCGTTTTGCAGACTGTCAAGAGACCGCCAGGCACGCAAAAATGTTTCCTGAACAAGGTCCTGGGCCAATGGCTGGTTCTTGCAAAGCCAGTACGCATAGCGGTACACGTCCTGGTAGAGTTCCGAAACCAGGGACTCGTAACGCTGCTGCTTGTTACTTCCTTCTAAGACCGGGGTGTCGCTCATTAATTTTCAGAATACTCGGGGAAATACTGGACTGTAGTCTGCGGTCCTGAAAACTGTGGAATTCATCAGGCTCCAAATGCGGCCCTGAGTGTGCCTGTTTAATAGGAGCGCTTCAAGTTAAAGGGATTCAAGCGGGCCGCAGAGGTGACCGCATGTGTGGCGGGACGGTATACTTGCCGGCTTCTGCAAGGGGTTGGTGGACATGACGAAGGTTGCAATCGCCGGTGCCGCGGGGCGGATGGGGCGTACTCTCATACAGGCTGTGGATGCGGACGGATCCGGGCTCAAGCTCGCGGCTGCGACTGTGCTTGCCGATGATCCATGTCTTGGCGTAGATGCTGGCCTGCTGGCAATTGGCAAGCAACTCGATGTGAAAACCGTCGCCAGTCTGGCGGATGCGGACGATTTTGATGTCCTGATCGATTTCACCTCCACCGAGGCAAGCCTCGCCCACCTGGATTACTGCCGCGAACGGGGCAAGGCCATGGTGCTTGGTACCACGGGCTTTACCCCCGAACAGCAGCGACAGATCAATGGCTTACAGGATCTGCGCCTGGTATTTGCTCCGAACATGAGCGTGGGCGTGAATCTGTGCCTGTCCTTGCTGGAGAAGGCCGCCAGTGTGTTGGGGGACAGCGTCGATATCGAAATCAGCGAGGCCCACCATCGCTTCAAGAAGGATGCGCCTTCCGGGACCGCGTTGAAGATGGGACAGGTGATCGCTGACACACTCGGCCGTGATCTGCAGAAGGTTGCAATATACGGACGGGAAGGAGTGGGCGAGGAGCGTGACCGTGCAACCATCGGGTTTTCAACTGTGCGGGCGGGAGATATCGTAGGTGATCACACCGTGACTTTCGCCAGTCTCGGTGAACGGGTTGAAATCACCCACAAGGCGAGTTCCCGAATGACCTTCGCAAGTGGCGCAGTGCGAGCGGCTGGCTGGGTCGTGAATCAATCACCGGGTGTGTACTCGATGACACAGGTTCTGGGGCTGGATTGAGCCTGAAAATAATCATTTGCTGATTCGAGGTCGTTGTACGTAGACAGGCGAGGGGTAAATTCTGTAGAATTAACTCTCAGTATGTTGAGTACTGTAACCCCTAACAGCAGACGAATTTTGTAAAAAGCGGAGGCGAGATTTCTCTCCTCCGCTTTTTTTCGCCTGTAAAAAACACAATAACCTCTGATTGTTCAGGCAATCTAACCAGGAACGCAGGAGCAAGAGTGTCCATAACAGCAATATTGGCTTTGGAAGATGGCAGCCTGTTTCGAGGTATTGCTATCGGAGCCGAAGGTAGTGCCAGCGGTGAAGTGGTCTTCAATACTTCGATGACTGGCTATCAGGAAATCCTCACTGATCCATCCTACGCTAAGCAAATCGTCACCCTGACGTATCCCCACATCGGAAATACCGGCACCAACGAAGAGGACAATGAGTCCACGGCAGTGTGGGCATCCGGCCTGGTAATTCGCGACCTGCCGGTACTTTCCAGTAACTGGCGCCAGGATCAGACCCTCGATGAATTTCTGCTGGCCCATAACGTGGTTGCCATCGCCGAGATCGATACTCGTCGTCTGACCCGACTCTTGCGAGACAAGGGGCCTCTTAATGGTGCAATTGTTTCCGGAGCAGAGCTGGAGAAGTTGGGCGAAGCGGGAGCATTGGAACTGGCAAAGGCCTTTCCCGGTTTGAAGGGCATGGACCTTGCCAAGGAAGTCTCCGTCAAAGAGCGCTACCGGTGGCAGGACGGTGTATGGAACATCAGCGAAGGCTACTCCGCGGCTCCGCCGTCGAAATTCAAGGTAGTGGCCTACGATTTTGGTGTGAAGCGCAACATCCTGCGTATGCTCGTTGAGCGGGGTTGTGATGTCACCGTGGTCCCCGCCCAGACAGCGGCAGCAGATGTGTTGGCCATGAATCCCGACGGTGTGTTCCTCTCCAACGGGCCTGGTGACCCTGAGCCTTGTGACTACGCAATCGAAGCCATCAAGCAATTGTTGGATCAGAGCATGCCCATGTTCGGCATATGTCTCGGCTGCCAGCTAATGGCGCTGGCCTGTGGTGCCCGGACCATCAAGATGCAATTGGGACATCACGGCGCCAACCATCCAGTGCAGGACTTGCGCAAGGGAACGGTGATGATCACCAGCCAGAACCACGGATTTGCCGTGGATGCGGAAACCCTGCCCGACAACCTGGAAGCTACTCACAAATCGCTGTTCGATGGCTCATTGCAGGGTATCGAGCGCACAGACAAACCGGCGTTTGCCTTCCAGGGTCATCCTGAAGCCAGCCCCGGACCCCACGACGTTGCACCATTGTTCGATCATTTCATCGAGCTGATGGAGGCCGCCAGATAAACGAGGCATTGCCAGCAACCCAACGCATCGATCAGTAGAACTCACTAAACCAGAAGATTTATATGCCACGCAGAACCGACATAGAAAGCATCCTGATAATTGGCGCCGGCCCCATCGTGATTGGCCAGGCCTGCGAATTCGACTATTCCGGGGCACAAGCTTGCCAGGCGTTAAAGGAGGAGGGCTACCGGGTAATCCTGGTGAATTCCAATCCCGCCACGATTATGACCGACCCTGCCATGGCAGATGCTACCTACATAGAGCCAATCAAATGGGAGATCGTTGAAAAGATCATTGAGAAGGAGCGACCCGATGCCGTGTTGCCCACAATGGGAGGCCAAACTGCACTGAACTGTGCTTTGGATCTTAATCGTCACGGTGTATTGGAGAAATACGGGGTCGAACTGATTGGTGCGGACAGCAAAGCAATCGACAAGGCTGAGGACCGGGAGCTATTTGACAATGCGATGGTTGCTATCGGATTGGAGACTCCTCGCCATGCCATAGCGCACAACATGGAAGATGCTTACAAGGCACTCGAACAGATTGGCTTCCCCTGCATCATTCGGCCCTCCTTTACTATGGGCGGCAGCGGTGGCGGTATTGCCTACAACAAAGAGGAATTCGAGGAAATCTGTTCTCGAGGCCTTGAATGGTCGCCTACCAATGAGTTGTTAATCGATGAGTCCCTGATTGGCTGGAAGGAGTATGAGCTGGAAGTGGTCAGGGACAGGAATGACAACTGCATCATTGTCTGTACCATCGAAAACTTCGATGCCATGGGTGTCCACACCGGTGACTCAATTACGGTCGCGCCATCCCAGACCCTGACCGACAAGGAATACCAGATACTGCGAAATGCGGCTATCGATGTACTGCGGGAAATTGGTGTGGAAACCGGTGGCTCCAATGTGCAGTTTGGTATTCATCCGGAAACCGGACGCCTGGTAGTAATCGAAATGAATCCACGAGTGTCTCGATCTTCTGCTCTGGCTTCCAAGGCAACCGGCTTTCCTATCGCGAGAGTCGCCGCCAAGCTGGCTGTCGGATTTACCCTTGATGAGTTAAGCAATGAAATCACAGGGGGAGCAACGCCGGCATCCTTCGAGCCGACCATCGACTACGTGGTGACGAAGATTCCCCGCTACACATTTGAAAAATTCCCTGAGGCCAATGACCGCCTGACCACCCAGATGAAATCGGTTGGCGAGGTGATGGCCATCGGGCGCACGTTCCAGGAATCACTGCAGAAGGCCCTGCGTGGCCTTGAAGTTGGCATGTGTGGGTTCGATCCGATTCTCGACAGTGACCTGAGCGATGCCAAGCAGGTACTTACCAGGGAGTTGACCGAGGCCGGCGCACATCGCATCTGGTATATCGCCGAGGCGTTCAGGCAGGGTTGGTCCCTGAATACTGTTCATGACCTGACCCGAATCGATCCATGGTTCCTTGTGCAGATTGAGGAAATCATTGCACTGGAGGGCAAGATTGAGGAGCGAGGGTTGCAGGGAATCGACTACGATTTCATGCGGCAGCTGAAGCGCAAGGGTTTCGCTGATAAACGTATGGCGCAACTACTCGGTGTTCCGGAACTGGAAGTCCAAAAGCATCGCCACGATCTGGGAGTAAGGCCCGTCTATAAGCGAGTCGATACCTGTGCTGCAGAATTCGTATCGACCACTGCCTACATGTATTCAACCTATGAGGAAGAGTGTGAATCTCAACCCAGTGATCGCAAGAAGATCATGGTGCTGGGTGGTGGACCAAACCGTATCGGTCAAGGTATTGAGTTTGACTACTGCTGCGTACACGCCGCATTGGCTATGCGCGAGGATGGCTATGAGACCATCATGGTGAACTGTAATCCCGAAACGGTTTCAACGGACTATAACATCTCCGATCGACTCTACTTCGAGCCTCTCACTTTTGAAGACGTCATGGAAGTTGTGCTTCTTGAGAAACCCCATGGTGTGATCGTTCAGTTCGGTGGTCAGACTCCATTAAACCTGGCGACGGAACTTGAGGCAGCAGGTGTGCCAATCATTGGCACTTCTGCAGATGCTATCGATCTTGCAGAAGATCGGGAGCGATTCCAACAACTCATTCAGAAGCTGGGCTTGAAGCAACCTCCCAATAGCACTGTGCGAAGTGTAGAGGAAAGCATCGAGAAGGCTGTTGCAATTGACTATCCGCTGGTGGTGCGTCCCTCTTATGTGCTCGGTGGCCGCGCCATGGAGATTGTCTATAACGAGGCTGAACTGAAACGCTACATGAAAGAGGCGGTCATGGTCTCCAATGAGAGCCCGGTCCTGCTGGATCACTTTCTGAGCTCAGCCATCGAGATCGATGTTGATGTGGTGAGCGATGGCAAGCAGGTCGTGGTAGGAGCCATCATGCAGCATATCGAACAGGCGGGAATACACTCCGGTGATTCTGCCTGCTCCTTGCCTCCATACAACTTGCCTATGGATGTGCAGGACAAGATCAGGCAGCAGGTCACCGACCTCGCGCTTGAGCTGGGCGTTGTGGGGCTGATGAATACCCAACTTGCCTATCAGGATGGAGAGATCTACATCATTGAGGTAAATCCCAGGGCTTCCCGAACTGTGCCTTTCGTTTCAAAATGCATCGGCACCTCACTGGCGAAGATAGCCGCTCGCTGCATGATTGGCCAATCACTGGAAGAGCAGGGCTTCACGAAAGAAGTCATTCCCAGCACTTTTGCGGTCAAAGAGGCGGTATTCCCATTCAACAAGTTCCCGGGGGTCGATCCGATTCTCGGCCCGGAAATGAAATCCACCGGTGAGGTGATGGGTGTTGGTGTTACCTTTGCCGAAGCCTATGCGAAATCCCAGCTTGGCGCTGGCGAAACGATAAAGACCAGTGGTAACGCCTTCATCAGTGTGCGCGATCGGGACAAGCCGGATGCTGTCGGGCTGGCGCAACGCCTGATTGATCTGGGTTACTCTGTGATCGCGACCCAGGGCACCGCACAGGTTCTGGCCGATGCAGGTATCGAAGTCACCAAGGTTAATAAGGTGGCGGAAGGTAGACCTCATATAGTTGATATGCTAAAAAATGACGAGGTTCAGGTGGTATTCAACACCACCGAGGGCAGGCAAGCTATCGCCGACTCCTCCCTGATTCGCAGGACGGCACTTAGACATAAAGTATTCTGTACCACGACCATCGCCGGGGCGCTCGCAGTATGTGACGCCTTGGAGTTCGGTAGTAATATGTCGGTGTACACCCTGCAAAAATTGCACGCCGACCTGCACTAGGGTCGCAAATTAACTTCGGGAGACTGTTCTGTATTTTTGCCAATCGTCGAAAATACGCTTGCAGTGCTGCGCTGAGACTATGAAGAGACTATGAATAAGGTACCAATGACAGTCCAGGGCGCCGAGCGCCTGCGGCAAGAATTGAGTGAACTCAAGAGTGTCACTCGCCCGAAGATCACTGCTGCAATCGCGGAAGCAAGAGAGCATGGCGACCTCAAGGAAAACGCCGAGTACCATGCGGCCCGCGAACAGCAAAGCTTCTGTGAAGGTCGTATCAAGGAGATAGAGAGCAAGCTCGCAGATTCGGAAGTTATCGATGTGACCAAGATTCAGCCCACTGGCAAGGTGATCTTTGGTACGACCGTAAAGCTATACAATCTCAACACCGAACAGTCGGTGACCTATCAGATTGTCGGTGAAGACGAAGCCGACGTGCCTGCCGGGAAAATTTCCGTGATCTCACCCATTGCGCGCGCTCTCATGGGCAAGATGGAAGGGGACGAGATAGTGGTTAAAGCGCCAGCAGGTGACATCGAATACGAGATCGAAACCGTACAGCACATCTGATCGTTGTCTGCCGCCTGGAGTTTTCGCCACGGGCCGTGGCTCAATGGCAGTTAGCGGATTCAGGTGGCAATCGGTCTTAATCTATTTCTTGTTACGTGTGATATTTGACAACTTCGGGTCAGGTTTCTTTGCGGCGCGATAAAGCAGTATGACGTGTCCAATACTCTGCACGCATTCAGCCGCGAAATCCTTGCAGATTTCCTCAGTCAGTGCCTTCTTCGCTTCCCGGTCAGGAATCGCCAGCTTCACCTTGATTAGTTCATGCTCTTTCAGCGCCCGCTCCAGCTCCTGGCGGATATTTTCTGACAGGCCGTTTTGTGCAATGATCACAACCGGGTTCAGGCTGTGACCAATTGCCCGTAAACTCTTTTTATCTGCATTGCTTAGGCTCATGGATTCAGTGTCCTGCCGCTGGGTTGTAAGTGTCAGGTTGTTAGTCAGGTACTGATGATTTCAGTATACAAGGCCGCGCATTCTAACAGCTCGCTACCCGCGCTATAAACTATTGCATTCGAAAACCATGCTATCCAACATCTCACTCAACCCCTCACCAGTAGCCTAGCCCAGTCCCATGGCCAAATCCCGAAGCAGCAAGGAATGGTTGAAAGAGCATTTCGATGACGTCTATGTGAAGCGGAGTCAGGAGGAAGGCTATCGTTCCCGCGCCAGCTTCAAACTGCTTGAGATTCAGGACAAGGATCGCCTGATCAGGCCGGGCATGACCGTAGTCGATCTCGGCGCCGCTCCCGGCGGATGGTCGCAGGTTGCAGCCGAACTCGTTGGTGACAACGGTAAGGTAATAGCCAGTGATATATTGCCGATGGACGGCCTGCCGGGAGTGGAGTTTCTGCAGGGTGATTTCACTGAGAATGAGGTATTCGAAGCGCTCCTGGCCAGTATTGGCGAGCAGGGCGCCGACCTTGTTATTTCCGATATGGCCCCCAATATGAGTGGAATGAAGGAAATTGATCAGCCTCGCGCTGTATACCTCGCTGAACTCGCCCTGGATCTCGCGAGATCTATACTTAAGCCGGGGGCGTATTTCCTGGTGAAGGTGTTCCAGGGAGCCGGATTCCAGGAGTTTCATCGTGATATGCAGGCCAGTTTCAAGGCTGTAAAGTCCCGGAAACCCCAGGCTTCGCGGGCCAGATCCCGGGAAATCTACCTGTTGGGCGCAGGATTTGGGGACTAGGCCCTGTTTTACGTGCAATTATTGCCACAGGGATTAGAATTGAATTCCCTCAGCAGAATTGTCAATTCCGGGCCAGGCCTGGCATCAAGCCTCATCTGAATTAACTATAGGGAGATAAACCCTTGAATGATATGGCAAAAAATCTGATTCTCTGGATGATCATCGCTGGTGTGCTGTTGACTGTGTTCAACAACATCAACCAGGAAACCAGGGAAGACAACATCAACTATTCCCAATTTATCCGGGAAGTGCGCTCCGGACGGGTTGAAGCCGTGGAGCTGGCGGGAATCAATATCACTGGAATTCGCAGTGATAATTCACGCTTTCGCACCGTTATGCCCCTCATTGGGGACGACCAGTTGATGAATGATCTCTTCGAAAATGGTGTGGAGATCGTTGCCAATGAGCCAGAGCAGCAAAGCATCTGGACCCAGTTGCTGGTGGCCAGTTTCCCGATACTGATCATCATTGCCCTGTTTTTCTTCTTCATGCGCCAGATGCAGGGCGGAGGCGCCGGTGGTCGTGGTGGCCCCATGTCTTTCGGCAAGAGCAAGGCCAAACTGCTCGGTGAAGACCAAATCAAAGTTACCTTCGCCGATGTCGCAGGTGTGGATGAAGCCAAGGAAGATGTGCAGGAGTTGGTTGAATTCCTGCGCGAGCCAGATAAATTCCAGCGCCTCGGCGGACGTATTCCCCGTGGTGTGTTGATGGTCGGTCAACCAGGTACGGGTAAGACTCTGCTTGCCAAGGCCATCGCCGGTGAAGCTAAGGTTCCGTTCTTCTCTATCTCAGGTTCAGATTTCGTCGAGATGTTCGTGGGCGTTGGCGCCTCACGAGTTCGCGACATGTTCGATCAGGCCAAGAAGCAGTCACCCTGCATTATCTTCATCGATGAGATTGACGCTGTAGGTCGCCATCGAGGCGCCGGACTTGGCGGCGGTCATGATGAGAGAGAGCAGACCTTGAACCAGCTTCTGGTAGAGATGGATGGCTTCGAAGGCAATGATGGTGTCATCGTCATGGCCGCAACTAACCGTCCCGATGTATTAGACCCGGCACTGCTGCGTCCCGGCCGATTCGACCGTCAGGTTGTCGTAGGCTTGCCTGATATCCGCGGTCGCGAGCAAATTCTCAAAGTACACATGCGTAAAGTGCCAATCGATGACCGCGTGAAAGCGAGCGTTATCGCCCGAGGTACTCCCGGTTTCTCCGGCGCCGATCTGGCCAATCTGGTCAATGAGGCGGCGCTGTTTGCAGCGCGCGCGAGCAAGCGCCTGGTGACCATGGAAGAATTCGAGAAGGCCAAGGACAAGATCATGATGGGCGCAGAGCGCAAATCCATGGTTATGTCCGAGAAGGAACGGGTGAACACAGCCTATCATGAGGCTGGCCACGCTATTGTGGGTCGACTCATGCCTGATCATGATCCGGTCTACAAGGTGTCTATCATTCCGCGTGGACGGGCACTCGGTGTGACCATGTTCCTGCCGGAAGAGGATCGTTACAGTTTCAGCAAGCAGCACATCCTGAGCCAGATATGCAGCCTCTACGGTGGTCGAATTGCCGAGGAGATGACTCTTGGTAAAGAGGGAGTTACCACCGGTGCATCAAATGACATCCAGCGTGCCACCGAGATGGCGCGTAATATGGTGACAAAATGGGGGCTCTCCGATGAGCTTGGCCCACTGCTTTATTCTGAAGATGAAGGTGAAGTGTTCCTTGGTCGTTCTGCTGCTTCGCAAACCAAGTCTGTGTCCAGTGATACCGCAAAGGCGATTGACAAGGAAGTGCGACGCATTATCGATGAATGCTATGGCAAGGCAGAGCAGATACTGAAGGAAAACCGACACTTGCTGGAAATGATGAAGGACGCACTGATTGAATACGAAACTATCGATACCGATCAGATTGATGACATCATGGCTGGCAAGAAGCCACGGCCACCCTCAGGCTGGTCTGATTCAGACGACAGCAATGACGGCGCGAGCAAGGTGGAAACAGAAGACGCCAAGCTTGATGCTGCAAGTGAAACGGACAAGAAGGGCGCTGGCCCCATCGGTGGGCCAGCCGGCGAGCACTGATCTCGACGGCGGCTAGCCTGCCTTTCCCCCCTTGAACCACATCCTGCAAGCCGGAGATCGACAAATCGATTTGTCATCTCCGGTTTGCATGGGCATTCTAAATGTAACCCCTGACTCCTTCTCAGATGGATCGCAGCTCGCCGCTGGCGGGTCTGGGCCTTTCGCAGTAGATCTTGATAAAGTGCTGGCGCGCGCGAGAGCGATGGTCGATGCTGGCGCGGTAATGCTCGATATAGGAGGCGAGTCCACAAGGCCTGGTGCCCTGGCGGTAACGCCCGAAGAAGAAATCACCAGGGTCGTCCCTGTAATTGAGCTCCTGCGCGCAGAACTGGATGTCTGTCTGTCGATAGATTCGAGCGATTCCAGGGTTCTGGATGCTGCCATTAAAAGTGGCGTTCATTTTGTGAATGACGTACGTGCGCTCCGTAAGGAGGGTGCTCTCGAAGTTGTTGCAAGTTCCAATGTTGGTGTCTGTCTCATGCACATGCTGGGTCAGCCGCGGACGATGCAGGATAGTTTTCAATACGATGATGTTGTGCTGGATGTTCGGCAGTTTCTCGCCGAACGGCTCGAGCGCTGCGAGTCTGCAGGTATCGCACGACAGCGAATCACGATTGATCCCGGGTTTGGCTTCGGAAAATCGATCGCTCACAATTATCAGTTGTTGGATCGGCTCGATACTCTGCTGGGACTCGATGTTCCTGTCCTGGTCGGGATATCGCGCAAATCCATGATCGGAGCTGTGACTGGCCGCGACGTTGATCGGCGCCTGCCGGGCTCAGTAGCGGCGGCAACAATAGCTTTGCAGCGTGGTGCCCGGATAGTTCGCAGCCATGATGTGGCTGCCACGGTGGATGCAATTAGAGTACACTGCGCCATTGCAAAGAGCAGGTCAGAGATACCTGGCAATGCCTGAAATGAAAACTGGAATTTCTCGATTGGTGCGATAGATGGGATCCCGCAAGAAACAATACTTTGGTACAGACGGTATTCGTGGCACTGTGGGAGCCGCCCCTATTACTCCGGATTTCATGTTGAAACTGGGTTGGGCCGCGGGGCGTGTGTTCGGCAGTGATGATGGTGCGCGCAAGAAAATCATCATAGGCAAGGACACGCGCATATCAGGATATATGTTTGAGGCCGCTCTCGAGGCCGGGCTGGCTGCTGCCGGAGTGGATATTCATCTTACCGGGCCGATGCCGACACCCGCTATCGCCTACCTCACCAGAACATTGAGGGCCCAGGCAGGTATCGTGATAAGTGCTTCCCACAATTCCTTTGAGGATAACGGTATCAAGTTCTTCTCTTCATCTGGCACCAAGTTGCCGGACGAAGTTGAGCTGGCTATCGAAGATCAACTTGCCAAAGATGTTTCAACTGTCCCCTCAACTGCACTCGGTAAGGCCCGCAGGATCACCGATGCCGCAGGTCGGTACATTGAATTCTGTAAGAGTACCGTCGGCTCCAGCCTGAAATTCAATGGTATGAAGATTGTCCTCGACTGTGCCCACGGATCTACTTATCACATTGCACCGGCTGTATTCGAAGAGCTTGGGGCTACTGTAAAGGCAATTGGAATAAAGCCCGATGGGTTGAATATCAATGCCAGTAGCGGTTCTACTGCGCCGGAACAGTTGTCGGCAACTGTGCTCGAGGAGAAGGCCGATCTGGGAATTGCATTCGATGGTGATGGCGACCGCGTGGTCATGGTTGACCATAAGGGGCAGATCGTAGACGGTGATGAGATTCTCTACGTGATCGCGAGGGAGCGGCGCCGACAGAAGATAGACTTCGGTGGAGTGGTGGGAACCGCCATGAGTAATCTGGGGCTTGAACTTGCTCTGGATGCCCTGGATGTACCCTTCGTCCGTACCAAGGTGGGCGATCGTTACGTGATGCAGGAAATGAAGCAAAGATCCTGGAATCTGGGTGGAGAGTCTTCCGGACATATTATTTGCCTGGATATCAATACCACAGGGGACGGCATCGTTTCGTCACTGCAGGCCCTGGCGGCGGTGGTTAATTGCAACCAGCCCCTCGCGGATCTCACCAACAAGATGCACAAACTACCCCAGTTTATGGTGAATGTACGTCTGCCCAGGCGAGTGGATATTTCAGCAAACAAGGCGGTGCTGGCTGCGGTTTCTGATGTAGAGTCCAGGCTTGGCAAGAATGGCCGTGTGCTCCTGCGCCCCTCGGGCACTGAGCCGGTAGTTCGGGTCATGGTTGAAGGGGAGGACATGAATACCGTCGAGAGCCTGGCCCAGGAGCTAGCCGATGTTGTTTCCAGGGAGCTGGCCTCTGCAGACTAGGTAGCGCGGATTTATTGCAAGAACCCAGTATCTTGGGTAGTATTGGCGCCCGTTTTTTCCCGCCCAATTCTCAATCAGGAAAGACTCTATGCGACGAAAATTGGTCGTAGGAAATTGGAAAATGAACGGGTCGAGCCAGCAGATTGAGAGCTTGGCGGGCAAGATCAGGTCGGGGACTGCCGAACTGGCAAACGAGGTGGAGATCGGACTCTGTCCAGCCTATGTTTACCTGCCCCTGCTTGGTGAGTTGTTGTCCGATTCTGCGGTATTACTGGGCGCTCAAAATGCATCCCAGTATGAAGGGGGAGCCTACACCGGAGAAGTCGCCTGTAGCATGCTGCGGGATTTTGGGGTAGACGCAGTAATAGTGGGTCACTCCGAACGCCGTCAACTCTTTGGTGAGACGAGCGAAGCAGTCGCCGCCAAGTTTGAAGCGGTAAGCGATTCCGGAATGCTGCCGATTCTATGCGTGGGCGAAACCCTGGAGCAAAGAGAGCAGGGTGCTACCGAACAAGTAGTGCTGGAACAACTCGCAACTGTCTGGAATCGGGTGGGCGCGAAAGGCTTTTCCAGAGCCGTGGTGGCCTACGAGCCGGTGTGGGCGATTGGAACTGGAAAAACTGCATCCCCGGAGCAGGCACAGGCAGTACACAAGCTGTTGCGGAAATACCTGGCACAACAGGACGAACAAACAGCCGTAAATACGCGAATTATTTATGGCGGAAGTGTAAAGAGCTCCAACGCAAAGGAGCTGTTCGATCAGGCAGATATCGATGGCGGTCTGGTCGGAGGAGCATCACTGGATGCGAAAGAATTCATTGCCATCTGTGCAAGTGCGGATAATTAATCATGCAAACACTAGTCGTAGTAGTACACGTGATAGTAGCAGTCGCCATCGTGGCGCTGGTACTGCTCCAGCAAGGTAAAGGAGCGGATGCCGGGGCGTCTTTTGGAGCCGGTGCATCCCAGACAGTTTTCGGTTCATCAGGCAGTGGCAATTTCCTGGTGAAGGCAACCACGATTGCGGCTACGATATTCTTTGTTACCAGCCTGTCACTGGCGATATTTGCCAGGAGCCAGTCTGGAGTCGCGACACCGTCTGGCCTGCCAATTGCGAACCCGGCATTGCTCGAGCAGAGAGTTACCGAGCAGTCGGATGTGCCTGCTCTGGAAGATGATGAGCCGGTGGCTACCCAGAGCGATATTCCCAGTATTCCAGACGGGAATGACTAGCCGGGAGCAGAACGAACATCGAAAAGATCAATGCCGAAGTGGTGGGTGAGGACAAGCGTTTTCGAAGCGTAAGCTTCGAGCGCCGGACGAACGACAGCGAGCTGTGCTCGCTGGCTGGAAGGGATGCGAGGGGTTCACTATGTGACCCATCGATAGCACTTTTAGAAATTGTCCCAGGCTCATCGGGTATTTAACGGAGAGAGTAATAGTTTCCTGCTGAGCCAGTCTCAGCTCGACAAGAACAGAACGAACATCGAAAAGATCAATGCCGAAGTGGTGGAATTGGTAGACACGCTATCTTGAGGGGGTAGTGAGCCCAGCTCGTGCCGGTTCAAGTCCGGCCTTCGGCACCATCTTTCCTGGCACTGTTGCCTATCCGCAGTCCAGGACCTCCAATCACCCCCAAAACCCCAATTTCGCGGAAACCCGCACGGTGCTTGACCTTGAGGCATACGGCTCCGTATAATGCCTCCCCCCTGTAAGAGAGAGGCTGTCACATTGTGACAGCAGAAAAGATCTTTCAAAACAAGGGGTTAGCAATGATCTGGTGCGGGGTGGAGCAGTCTGGCAGCTCGTCGGGCTCATAACCCGAAGGTCGTAGGTTCAAATCCTGCCCCCGCTACCAACTTGATCGTAGTTATTTTGCTGTGTTTCCCGGGTGTTATGAGCCCGAGACAGCATGACAATTTCTTCGTACTGGGTCTTGCTTCAGCCCGGTTGCGAAGCAACAGAGTGGGCCTAGGGCCCATTTTTTGTATCTGGAGTTTTACTTCGGAGCAAAATGCAGTCGACGTGTTAGGAAGGCCTCTTATGGCGAGGGCAAAGTGAGAAATAGTGAAAAGCTCATAGCCGAGCTGATAGCGCCGACGGTCGAAGCTCTGGAACTGGAGTTATGGGGAATTGAACACTCGCAGCAAGGCAAGTATTCGGTGCTGCGAATTTTTATCGAGAGTGAGCGCGGCATCACTATCGAGGACTGTGAGAAAGTCAGTCGCCAGGTAAGCGCGATCCTGGATGTGGAAGATCCAATCTCTGGAGAGTACACACTGGAAGTATCGTCACCGGGCCTGGATAGGCCGCTATTCAAGATTGAGCAGTTTGAGCAGTACAAGGGAAGTGAAGTCGACGTGCGGTTGCGTGCGCCACTCAATGGAAGGCGCAAATTCAAGGGACTAATCGCAAACGTCAATGATGACAAAGTTTGTGTGCAGGTAGATGGAGTCGAATATCAACTACCGCATGCTGATATAGAGAAGGCAAATATAGTTTACTGATCTTGCATGGCGGAAGATTCTAACAATCTGCCTGTAATGATGAGTTGGTGACACGATTATGATGAGCAAAGAGATTTTAATGGTTGCGGATGCTGTCTCGAATGAGAAAGGTGTATCCCGAGCTGTTATCTTTGAAGCAATTGAATCTGCATTGGCCACTGCGACCAAGAAGCTTCACGACGATGAAGAAATAGATTGCCGTGTAGCTGTTAATCGCAGTACAGGTGAGTATGAGACTTTCCGTGTTTGGACAGTCGTGGAAGATGAAGACTATCTTGAAGAAGCTTCCCAGCTCACACTTGAGCAGGCTGCAGAGAAAGACGAGTCGCTTGCAATCGGGGACACCTACGAAGAGAAGATCGACAATGTTGAGTTTGGTCGTATCGCTGCGCAAACTGCGAAGCAGGTCATCGTGCAGAAGGTACGGGAAGCAGAACGCGAAATCGTTATATCAGAATATGAACACAGGGTTGGTGAATTGGTCGCTGGCACTGTTAAGAAAGTCACTCGAGACAATATTATCGTTGATCTTGGTAATAATGCAGAAGCCCTGTTACCTCGTGACCAGATGATTCCGCGCGAGACTTTCCGCATCGGGGATCGTCTGCGTGCAATCCTGACCGAAGTAAGTTCGGAACAGAGAGGCCCTCAACTGTTTCTCAGCAGGACGTCTCCTGACATGCTCATCGAGTTGTTCAAGATTGAGGTGCCTGAAATCGCGGAAGAGGTCATAGAGATCAAGGCCGCGGCCCGTGATCCGGGTTCTCGTGCGAAGATTGTAGTCAGCACAAATGATGGCCGCATCGACCCTGTGGGTGCCTGTGTCGGTATGCGCGGCTCACGAGTACAGGTGGTTTCCAATGAATTGGCCAACGAACGTATCGACATCATTCTGTGGGATGACAACCCTGCACAGCTGGTGATCAATTCCATGGCTCCGGCGGAAGTGGCTTCCATTATTGTTGATGAAGATAGCCATACCATGGATATAGCCGTGGAAGAGGACAACCTGGCCCAGGCTATCGGTCGCAACGGCCAGAATGTTCGACTGTCGAGCGAATTGACAGGCTGGACCATCAACGTGATGAGCGAAGAAGAAGCCGCCGCCAAGCAACAGCAGGAAGCGAGCACCTTTATCGAGATGTTCATGCAGAAACTGGATGTTGATGAAGATGTCTCAGAAGTTCTGGTGCAGGAAGGATTCACCTCGCTCGAGGAAATTGCATACGTACCGCTGGACGAGATTATCGCTATTGAAGGATTCGATGAAGAAATTGCCAACGAATTGCGTAATCGCGCCAAGGATGCGCTGCTGACCCAGGCGATCGCTTCTGAAGAAGATTTGTCTTCAGCAAATATTGCAGACGACCTTTTAAACATGGAAGGTATGGATGACACTCTCGCCTTGCAATTGGCGAAGAAAGGAATCCTCAATATGGAAGACCTCGCTGAACAGTCAGTAGACGAATTGATAGACATCGAAGGTATGGACGAAGAACGTGCAGGTAAGTTGATCATGACTGCGCGCGCACCGTGGTTTGAATAACCCTTTGGTGCAGGGTAAACGGGAGTAATTGAATGGCAGACGCAACAGTTAGTGAACTTGCCGAAGTAGTTGGAGTGTCAGTAGACAAATTGCTGGCGCAGATCAAGGAAGCGGGCTTACCTCATACCGCTGCTGATGATCAGATATCCAACGAAGACAAGAACATCTTGCTGATTCATCTACGTCGCAGTCATGGTGACCGCGAGGCGACTGCTGCTGCCCCGAGAAAAATCACCTTGAAGCGAAAGACGATTGGTACCTTGAAGTCGGCGTCAACGTCGGGTCGCGGCAAGACCGTTAACGTGGAAGTGCGCAAGAAGCGTACCTACGTTAAGCGTAGTGCACTCGATGTTCCGGCTTCGGAAGAAGAAGTTGTAGCAACTCCTGAAGAGCTACAGGCCGAACAGGAGCAGGCTCCAGCAGTACCGGAAGCTGCGGCTGAATCACAGACCGGGGCAGAAGTAGCCGCCGAAGCTGCGGCTGGAGAGCCAGTAGCCGCAACTGCTGCCGAGGAAACAACAGAAACCAAGTCGCAGGATATACCTCCTCCCACCCCCGATGAGGAAGCCGCACGAGGCAAGCCTGCCAGTCGCCGCAAGAAATCGGCTGCAGAGGACGAAGCAGCAGAAAAGAAGAAAACACATCTGCGCAATAAGGCGAAGGCACAACAAGCGCCGAAGCGGCCGAAGACCATCCATGTTAACGATGACTTCGTGCTGGAAGGTGATGAATACGACGAGCTGGGCGGACGCCGCCGCGGTCGAAAGGGTAAGGGCAGGCTTAGCGCGCAGACTCACGCTTTTGAGAAGCCGACTGAATTCATAGCGCGGGAAATCAAGATTGGCGAGGCCAATACTGTGCCTGACCTGGCGTCCCAGATGTCGGTTAAAGCTGCCGAAATCGTCAAAGTGCTATTCAACATGGGCGTTATGGCCACCATTAATCATGTGCTGGACCAGGATACGTCGACCCTGCTGATTGAAGAAATGGGCCACAAGGCCAAGTTTGTCTCGGAAGACGCCATCGAAGAACAGTTAGCTGATTCCCTTGCCGCGCAGGTTGGTACCGAAGAAGTCACCAGGGCCCCGGTTGTTACCGTAATGGGTCATGTTGACCATGGTAAGACTTCCTTGCTGGACTACATCAGGAAATCGACCGTTGCGTCACATGAGGCTGGTGGCATTACCCAGCATATCGGTGCCTATCACGTTGATACTGCGCACGGCATGATCAGCTTCCTCGATACACCGGGCCATGCGGCATTCACTGCCATGCGTTCTCGTGGAGCCAAGGCAACCGATGTAATTGTCCTGGTCGTAGCCGCAGACGATGGTGTGAAACCGCAGACTGAGGAAGCGGTGCAGCACGCCAAAGCGGCAGGTGTACCGATGGTTGTGGCGATCAACAAGATAGACAAGGAAGGTGTGGACCCGGATCGGGTCAAGAATGAATTGTCAGCACTCGATGTGATCCCCGAAGATTGGGGTGGTGATACACAGTTCCTGCAAGTTTCAGCCCATACCGGTCAGGGAATCGATGAATTGTTGGAAGCAATCCTGCTGCAGGCTGAACTGCTGGAATTGAAGGCTTATACCGACGTCCCTGGACAGGGAGTGGTAATAGAATCGCGTCTCGACAAAGGGCGGGGCCCGGTTGCATCGGTACTGGTGCAGAACGGCACCCTGAGAAGTGGTGATACCGTACTGGCAGGCACCGAATTTGGAAGGGTTAGGGCGCTGGTTGACGAGAACGGCAAGCATGTCAGTGAGGCGGGGCCTTCAATTCCCGTCGAGATTCTGGGTCTCAACGGCGTGCCCGAGGCGGGAGACGAATTCGTAGTCGTTGCTGACGAGAAGAAAGCGCGGGAAGTTGCCCAATTCCGACACAATCGTCACAAAGATAACCTGCTGGCTCTGCAGCAATCCAACAAGGTGGAGAGCATGTTTGCCGGCATAGGCAAGGACGAGAAGAAGATTCTCAATGTCATTATCAAGGCAGACGTGCGCGGTTCACTCGAGGCAATCGTAGGTTCCCTGCAGAAGCTGGGTAACGACGAGGTTGAAGTGAATGTCGTTGCCTCCGCCGTGGGTGGTATCTCGGAAACAGATGTACACCTGGCGCACACCACCAAATCGATGATCATAGGCTTTAACGTGCGTGCCGATAAGGTCGCCCGCGATATCGTTGAGAACGAAGGCCTCAGGATGCGTTACTACAATGTGATCTATGATGTCATTGATGACGCCAAGGCTATTCTCGGCGGCATGCTGGAACCGGAGATTCGCGAAGAGATTGTCGGTATTGCCGAAGTACGCGATGTATTCAATTCGCCCAAGTTTGGGCTGATTGCCGGTAGCATGGTGATCGAAGGCACTGTGTATCGCAGTAAGCCAATCCGGGTGCTGCGGGACAACGTGGTGATCTATGAAGGTGAACTGGAATCACTGCGTCGTTATAAGGATGACGCCAATGAGGTACGCAGCGGCATGGAATGCGGTATCGGCGTTAAAAACTACAACGATGTGAAAGTAGGCGACAAGATTGAAGTCTACGAAACCACCGAGGTCGCCAGGTCACTCTAGGGCAAATTGTCCGATTGCAGTGCAACGGTGAGTTGATACAGGGACTGCCAACGTGTCGGAAATGACCGCCAGGGCGCAACGTGTTGCCGATCAGATCCAGCGAGAAATCGCTGTGCTGATCCAGCTCGAGGTTAACGATCCCCGTGTCAACATGGTCTCGGTTACGGGCGTTGACGTTAGCAATGACCTCGCCCATGCCAAGATTTATGTTACGGTGATGAATTCCCTCACCGGAGACAGTGAGCAGGACAAGGAAACCCTGACCGATCCAGGAAAACTGGATCAGTTGGAGATAGAAGAGAACCTGAAGGCCTTGACCAAGGCGTCCGGTTATCTGAGGACATTGCTGGCCAAGCGCTTGCGCTTGCGCGCCGTACCGAAACTGCACTTCTACTACGATAGCAGTGTGGAGAGGGGGCATCGCCTTTCCAGTTTGATTGACGATGCCCTGGAAGCGGATCGTCAGCAACACGCAGACAATGCAGCGAGCAATGAATAAGGTCAGCGGCGCTAATCAGGGTGGAAGGCAGCGCAGGAACAAGGGCAGGAAAGTAAACGGCATTGTGCTCCTGGACAAGGCCGGTGGCCTGAGCTCCAATGCCACGTTGCAGGAAGTGAAGCGCTTGTTTGAGGCGCAAAAAGCCGGTCACACTGGCAGTCTCGACCCACTGGCGACGGGTGTATTGCCGCTCTGCCTGGGGGAAGCGACCAAGATATCGCAGTTTTTGCTGGACTCTGACAAGGCTTACCGGGCACGCCTGAAGCTGGGGGTCAGAACCGACAGTGGTGATAGTGAGGGAGTGGTAATCAGCACTGGTGATTACTCCACAATCAGCACAAAACAGATCGAATCTGCCCTGTCGCAGTTCGAGGGAGAGATAGAGCAGACACCTCCCATGCATTCCGCGATCAAGGTCGGAGGGGTGCCGCTATACAAGATGGCGCGCAAAGGCATAGAGATTGAAAGAAAGTCTCGCAAGGTGCGCATTAGCAGGATTGAGTTATTGCAGCATGAAGGCGACGAGTTGGAAATCGAAGTCTTCTGCAGTAAGGGCACCTATATTCGCACGATTGCGGACGATCTGGGTGAACTGCTTGGATGTGGCGCGCATATCATTGCGCTACGACGCATTCAGGCGGGCAATTTTGGCGAACAGCAGTGTATCTCGATTGAAGAGCTGCAGCGCATAAAAATGACTGAAGGGCTGGCTGGCATCGACGAATGCCTGGTCGCCATGGACGAAGCAGTAGGTGACCTGCCAGAAGTGAGGTTGCCGAGTATTACAGCCGACTGTGTTAAACACGGACAGGCGGTATTGGTAAGGCACTTGCCGGCGGAAGGCCTGGTAAGGCTTTATGATGAAGAGGAGTTTATAGGCATCGGCGCCATAGACGACGATGGCAAGGTAGCTCCAAGGCGTCTGCTGGTCAGTTAATTAATCGGCTGACAGAGCAGGCATTTTCGATAAGGAAAGTACCAGTTGACTACTAATATGCGTGGTTACACTGGTTTTATAGGGATATTGAAGCTTCTATATTGATTGCATAAGAGCAATCAGGAGAAGCCAAAATTAACCGCATATTACGGAGAAAGTAAAATGGCTTTATCAGCTGAACGTAAAGAAGAAATCATTAAAGAGTACGCTCAAGGTGAAGGTGACACCGGTTCCCCCGAGGTTCAGGTAGCGCTTCTCACTGCCAATATCAATGATCTGCAAGATCATTTCAAAGAGCACATCCATGATCACCATTCACGTCGCGGATTGATTCGCATGGTGAATAGTCGACGTAAGCTCCTCGATTATCTGAAGCGCAAGAATGTTGAACGCTATTCAACCCTGATCAAGCGACTTGGTCTGCGCCGATAAGGTTCATCTTAAATAAACAAAAACAGGAATTACTGGAACGCCGCACTCGAAACAGGAACAGGTGCGGGTTTTGGAAATTGTAGGAAGAGAATATGTTTAATCCAGTAAGCAAGACGTTTCAATTTGGTGAGCAATCGGTCACTCTTGAAACTGGCAAGATCGCCCGTCAGGCGACCGGTGCCGTTGTAGTAACAATCGGCGATGTGCAGGTACTCGCCACCGTAGTAGGACGCAAGCAGGCTAATGCAGGCCAGGACTTCTTCCCGCTGACGGTTAACTACCAGGAGAAGACCTACGCCGTGGGTAAGATCCCAGGCGGTTTTTTCAAACGCGAAGGGCGCCCGACCGAGAAGGAAACACTCACGTCTCGCCTGATCGATCGTCCAATTCGTCCTTTGTTCCCGAAAGGGTTCATGAACGAAGTGCAGGTCATCTGTACCGTAATCTCTGGCGGCAAGGATGAAGATCCGGATATCGCCGCCATGATCGGTGCCTCCGCTGCTCTGGCTATCTCCGGCATTCCATTCGCCGAACCGATCGGCGCGGCTCGTGTTGGCTATGACCATGAGAATGGTTATGTGCTGAATCCAAATTACGCACGTTTGGAATCCTCGTTGCTGGACATGGTCGTAGCCGGCACGCAATCTGCTGTGCTGATGGTGGAATCCGAAGCGAAGCAGCTGACAGAAGACCAGATGCTGGGTGCGGTGTTGTTCGCGCACCAGGAAATGCAAGTCGTCATCAATGCCATCAATGAACTGAAGGCGGAAGCTGGCAAGCCCACCTGGGACTGGCAGCCTCCAGCGGAGAACACCAGCCTGCGTTCTGCGCTGGAAGAGAAGTTCGCCGCCGGTGTAACCGAGGCTTACCAGATCTCCGACAAGATGGCTCGCTACGATGCGGTTGGTGCACTGCGACAGCAGGCCATCGCCGAGATCGCCAATGAAGAGAACGGCGTTAGCGAGAGTGACGTCGCCGACGCATTCGGTGCTCTGGAGAAGCGCACGGTTCGCAATCGAATCCTGGATGGCAATCCGCGAATCGATGGTCGTGACACCAAGACAGTTCGTGCAATCGAAGTCGAAACCGGAGTGCTGCCAAAGGCTCACGGTTCGGCATTGTTCACTCGCGGTGAAACCCAGGCGCTGGTAGTTACTACTCTTGGTGCGCTGCGTGATGCGCAGCTGCTGGAAGGTCTAGATGGCACGAAGAAAGATGGCTTCATGCTCCATTACAACTTCCCTCCCTTCTCTGTAGGTGAGGCAGGTTTCATGGGCGGACCCAAGCGCCGAGAGATCGGCCACGGTCGACTGGCCAAGCGCGGCGTCGCTGCAGTCATGCCGAAGGAAGAGGATTTCCCCTACGCGATTCGCGTGGTGTCAGAAATTACCGAGTCCAATGGCTCCAGCTCCATGGCCAGCGTCTGTGGTAGCAGCCTGGCCATGATGGATGCCGGTGTCCCGGTTTCAGCACCGGTGGCGGGTATCGCCATGGGCCTGATCAAGGAAGGTGAGCGCTTCGCCGTACTGACCGACATCCTTGGTGATGAAGATCACCTCGGCGACATGGATTTCAAGGTTGCCGGTACATCCAATGGCGTTACTGCCCTGCAGATGGACATCAAGATTCAGGGCATTACCGAAGAGATCATGGAAATCGCCCTGGCCCAGGCCCACGATGCCCGTATTCATATCCTTGGCGAGATGAACAAGGTTATCGCCGAGCCGCGTGCCACGGTTTCCGACAACGCACCAGCGATGGCCATGCTGAAGATCGATCCGGACAAGATCCGCGATGTGATCGGTAAGGGTGGTGCTGTCATCCGCGGTATTACCGAGGACACTGGTGCGTCTATAGACATCGATGACGATGGTAATGTTCGCATCTACGGTGAAGATGCCGACTCTCGCGATGCCGCAGTAGCCATGGTGAATGCCATCACTGCAGAGGCGGAAGTAGGCAGGATCTACAAGGGCAAGGTTGCCCGCATCGTTGATTTCGGCGCATTCGTGACGATCCTGCCCGGCAAGGATGGACTCGTGCACATCTCCCAGATCTCCCAGGATCGTGTGGAAGATGTAAACGAGTATCTGCAGGAGGGTCAGGAAGTCCTGGTGAAGTGTCTCGATCTGGATGCTCGCGGCCGAATCAAGCTGAGCATGAAAGAGATTACGGAAGAGGAGAAGGCCGAGTTCGGCGAATAACTGCCTCTTTCAGATAGCTGCTAAAACCCGGGCTCGCCCGGGTTTTTTATTGCTGGCGCAATCGAAACAGCATTCTTTGTTTTAAAAAAGCTTTTGTTAACAAAGACATAGATGCCTTGTCATCTCTTGTTTTTACCTTGACGAATCTTCGCTAGAATCGGGAAGTTAAGGGGATAGGGCATTGCAGTTTCGGCTCGTCAGTATCCACTTCAATCGAACATGCAGCCAGAGTCCTACTCAGATGCCCTGGCTCAATAACAATTACTACAAGTTTGACTCGTTTCTCGAACAGGAGAGCCTCAAATGGTTAAGCAACTGCAATCTTTGCTGCTGGTAATTGGCTTCGCCGCCGCCAGCCTGTTTTCTGCTGCCGTCACCGCCCAGCAAGATCAAGTGACTTTTCACAAAGATATTGAACCCATCTTGCAGCGTAGTTGCCAGAATTGTCATCGCCCTGGTGGGGTTGGCCCAATGCCTCTGGTGACCTACGAGCAGGTAGCACCTTTTGCAGGGCTAATCGAATACAAAACCGGACTACGCGATCGGGCGGGGGCCATGCCACCCTGGTACATGGAGAAGAATGTCGGTATTCAGGACTACAAGAATGATCCTTCATTGAGCGACGCGGAAATCGCGGCAATTTCTACCTGGGCTCGCACTGGAGTCCCCAGGGGAAATCCATCCGATGCCCCAGCGCCGCTGGTTTTTGATGATTCTGTAAAGTGGACTGCTGGTGAGCCTGATCTGATCGTAACGACCAACTCGGTGACCAAGTTGGCAGGTACACCTGACTGGTGGGGAGAAATTGATCGGGTGCCAGTTGGTCTGGACGAGGACCGCTACGTGAAGTCGGTAGAAATCGTCGAGGTTAATAATGTCAACAATCAGGCGGGTACCGGCCGTGACACGGTGGGAGGTCGGTTTATCTTCCACCATATGATCTGGAGTACTGCTGAACTGGATGAAAACGGCGATCGCATCGAAGATACGGTGACTAGCTGGCCGGTTCACGAAGTGGGCCGCAATCCAGATATCTTCGACCCCGATGGTGGTCGTTTGCTGCGTGCTGGTACTTTTATTTATTCTGATTCAGTGCATCTGCATTCAAATGGGCAAGACACAACAGGCCACCTGGAAATCGGATTCCGTTTCCATCCGGTTGGATACAAACCCAAATACGAGAGAGCCACCTTGGGACTTGGTAACGGCGTGGATATCAGTATTGCCGGTAATCAGGATCAACAGGAGTTGCATGCCTACAGTGTGCTGGAGCAGCATACCAAGGTTATAACTTTTGAGCCTCACCTGCATGCGCCAGGAGAGAGAATGTGCCTGGAGGCGATTTGGGGTTATACGGTAGAAACCCTGTCCTGTGTGGGGTATGACCACAACTGGGTACGCGGATACGCCTATGAGAGTCACGCTGCGCCCCTGTTGCCCAAGGGTACGATCCTGCACATCATTGGTTACATGAACAACACAGAGACAAACCCCAATGTTCCCGATCCACGCAATTGGCAGGGCTCAGGCAACAGGTCAGTAACCAATATGTTTATCGACCTGGGTATGCGCGTCTCAATGAGTGATGAACAGTTCATGGAGGAGATGGCTGAGCGCCGGCGAGTGCTGAACATGGGGCCAAATGATCATGTGATCGGATGTCCTCTCTGTGGCGCGCCCTTGGTATCACCAATGAACGAGCCCGCTGGAGATGATGCAGATTAACTCTGGATTATGCTGAATTTATGCCTTGGGGGAATTTGTAGAAATGAGAAGTTTCATCACAAAAGCGGCAGGGGTATTTTTGTCTCTCTGCTCATTAGTCTTCGTGCCAATATCATTGGCGCAAACCTATACAAGCGGACAGCATGTTGAGCCGGCTTTCGAAGGCTGGCGCCCTAATCCTGATGGTACTTTCAATTTTATGTTTGGTTACATGAATGAAAATTGGGAAGAGGCTCCTGATGTACCCGTAGGTGATAATAATTATTTCTCACCAGGCGATGCCGATAGGGGGCAGCCCACACACTTTCTGCCTCGTCGCAATCGCTTCACATTTGAAGTTACGGTACCGGCAGACTGGGGTGATCGTGAATTGGTCTGGACCCTGAATGTGAACGGCCAGGAACGCAAGGCTTATGCAACACTGCGCCAGGATTACCTGGTGGACAATATGGTGATCGCTTCTGAAACGGGATCGTTAGGCGCGGGTACCAGCAGTCCTGAATCACGCGCAAACTTGCCGCCAGTGGTGAGTGTCATTGGCGATGAGCGCCGCACTGTACGCGCGGGACGTCCGCTTGAGGTAGAAACTCGGGTGACTGATGATGGCTTGCCAGAACCCACGGACCCTGTCGAGGAAGCACGTCGCTTCGCGGAGTTTGCGGGTGGTGGCCTGGCTGCCGCCCTGGTGACGCCCGAAACAGTCATGCAGCGCAGATTGATGTCTCCACCGCAGAAAGTTACGGTGGACAAAGTTAATGGCCTCTATTATTCCTGGAACAAGTACCGTGGACCTGGCAATGTGACGTTTGATCCGCCGCAGGTGAAAGTCTGGGAAGATACACGCACTAGTGCAAATTCACCTTGGGGTGCGCTCTGGTTACCGCCCCCTGTCCCTGAGGACGGTGTCTACGAGGTCACCATGACCTTCGATGAGCCAGGTGAGTATATCCTGTGGGGCCGCGCCGACGATGGAGGCTTGTACCACGATGCCTATATCACAGTGACCGTAACCGAGTAATTTTCTTACATCATCGTGAGGGGATCTCGACCCTCACGATGATCACGTATTGAGCAATAGCCAGCCCTCCCCAGGCTGATCCTGGATCAGATTCGGGTACTCCAGTCCCACATTCTGCCAATTCCGGCTCCCCATGGCGATCACGAAATCTCTTCTACAGGCCCCTTGAACTCTGGGATCTGTGATTCGCATATTGCGGAAACGTACGCCAGATCTGGCGATAAATGGTTCCAGGATGCGTCTGACCACGATTCTTGTGGTAATTTCACGAGTTCTATGGAGAATTAGGAATGCAGAGAAGAGTTGTACCGCGATTGTAAGCGCAAAACGAAAAAAAATTAGAAAATTATAAGAAAAGAGGTACAAAGTATGGCCCACGAAGCAGTCCGTACGTCTCGGCAATTCCCCGTAAAAACTCTAGTAACAGCAATCTCCCTGGCATTATTGCCCTTGGGCAATCAGGCGCTAGCGCAGCAGGGGGATGCTGCAGTCGAAGAAGTAATCGTTACCGGTTCGTTCATTCGTCGATCAGAAGGATTAACCGCCGCATCTCCACTCGTGCAATTTACTGCAGAAGACATTGAGGCAGAAGGCACTATCAACATGGCTCAGGTTGTTCAGAACCTGACATTTAACAATGGAACCGGTGTGGTGAACTCAATTCAGGGCACCACCAATCAGATCGCCAGTTTCAACCTGCGTGGTCTTGGATCACGCGCCACCTTGCCATTGATAGATGGCAAGCGAGTGCCCACGGATAATGTCCAGCTATTGCTACCTACAATGGCCCTGGAGCGTCTAGATATTGTTACAGACGGCGCGGCAGCATTGTATGGTACCGATGCGGTGGCCGGCGTGGTCAACATGGTTCCCTACAAGTCCTATGACGGATTCAAGCTGGAGGCCTATGAGGAGCAAGACAGCCGCGGCGACTATTGGAAGCGGGAGACCTCATTCCTGGCGGGTCAGAGCTTTGGCGATGTCGACATCGTGCTGGCGGGTTCCTATGCCGTGAATGATACTCTGGCCTGGCATGACAGACCGGAATGGGTGCACGCAGGCCTTACTCATAACAGTGGTTCAAATCCAGGAAACTTCGAGGTTCCCAATCGCGATGCCAATGGTGACCTGACCGGCACAGCCCGTAATCGACCCGACCCTAGCTGCGGGTTGAACGAATCGCCCAACCAGGCTGAGCAATTCAATTCCCCGTGGGGAACCAATGCCCTGGGTCGTTGCTGGCTTAGTTTTGGGGATACCAGGGACTATATGGAGGCTATAGACTCTACCAACTTCTATGGAAACCTGAATTGGGAATTCAGCGACGACCTGACGCTCTACGCGCAGGTACTGTACAACAGGCAGGTGGTACGCGGTCGAGAGAATCCAGGAAATCCCGGTTCGCGTATAGATGACCTGCCCACGGTGCGAGGTGAGTTGCCGGGCAATACATTCCGTGCCGCGGCTTCAGGTGGTGAGCTACTGTTCGCCGAACCGCTTCGTGATGCAAACGGCGATATCATCAATGATGCCTATGGGAACGCCCAGTGGATGCGCGATGCCAACGGCAGCTCCGTACTTGCACAGAACCGGTTTGCAGACATCAACACTGACCCTCTCGGAGGCGTGCCTTTCTATGAAGATGTACGCATCGGATCCTGGCTGCCATTTGGCAAGCCTCAGGCGAATACCCAGCCGACTTTCATGGCCGACCACGATGGTCTGAACAGAGAGCTGGATGACAAGCGTACAGCGCGCTTTTCATTCGGAGCTGATTTTTCAGTACCAGTAAGCTGGCTGGAAGACTGGGAAGGCAGGGCTGAATACATGTACGGCTATACTGACCAACAGGATGTAGCGAACCAGGATTTCAGTTTCAGCGCGGTGGCGAATGGCCTGAATTGTGACCAGATCAATGCCCCGGAAACCTGCTTTAATCCCTTCGGAGCCCAGGACGCTCGCTACAGAAACTCTCAGGCGGTGGCAGACGCTGTATATACCCGCTTCCGCGAAGGCAACGTAGATACCCTGCAGACCTTCAATATTCATATAAACGGCGACTTGCCTATTGGGTTTGAATTGCCGGGAGGACCAATCGCAACGGCGATCGGCTACCAACGCCGGGATGAGACCGACGAGGACGTCCCGCCAGCTGGAGATATTGCCAACGATCAGCTAATTGGTAACCAGGAGCTACCACAGACTGTTAATCGAACCGTTAATGCATGGTTTGCTGAATTCTCCTTCCCAGTGTTGAACAACCTGGAGGTGACGGCTGCTGTCCGCGATGAGAGCTTCAGTACGGGTCAAGGCGCGGTTGTGGACAAGTATGGTGTGATTTACAGCCCAACCGAATGGCTGAGCCTTCGTGCTACGACAGGCGAGGCGTTCATTGTACCTACGTTGCCACAACTCAATCGACCGGAGCAATGTGGTCTGAGTAATGTGGATGACCTGTTCAGTTCTTTCTCTGGATTCATTACGTCATGCAACACCGGTAACCCGAATCTTAGGTCGGAAACTTCAGACAGTATCTCTGCCGGATTTGACCTGACTCTATTCGATGATCTGTTGTTGTCAGTAACATGGAGTGAAACAGACTTCAAAGACAGGATTGTGAGTACCACAACCCAGGATATCGTGCGCACAGACTTTGCAAACTTCCGCGCTGCAACAGGGTTCAATCCCACAGACGCCAATCCCTTCCCAACGGAAGAACAACTGGCCGCCTGGGTTGCCAATCCTTTGTCCGACCCTCGTATCATCCGTAGCCCCAATGACATCACTACACCAGTGAGAATCAACCAGAGCGATTCTAATGCGTCGACCATGTTGGTGCGGGCGATTGATACGACACTCTCCTACAGATTCTCGCTGAATGACATCGGGTTGAATAACTGGGGTGATATCAACATGCGCCTGCAGGCGACTTATGTTGATACCTACACTTTCCAGTTACAGCAGGACGATCCTGTGCTGGAAGCCAAGGGCAATCAGAACAACGACTTTGGCGCTGTACCGCCGATTCCCGAATGGCGAGCCAACCTGCAGTTGGGTTGGACCATGGGGCAGCACAGCGTCGTAGCCACGGGTCGCTATGTGGATCAACTGATCTTCGATGCTAATGAGTTCAGTTTTCAGCGTTTCTTCCCTGGCAGCACCTGGCAGACTACAAGTGTGATCAAGGAGTGGTCGCAGATGGATATGTTCTACAGCTATCGTGACCTCGAAGCGCTTGGAGGCAGCTTTAACTTTACTCTGGGTGCCCGCAATGTGTTTGATCGTATGCCGCAGAAGACAGGCATGATCGCCGGGGTAGCCGCTTCCTTGCAGGATCCCCTGGGTCGTGTTGTCTACGCCAGGGTTAACTATAACTTCTAGGTCTTGACCAAGGAGTTAGATTAAAAGGGATGAGAACAGGACGGGCGTGCAACTTGTCCTGTGCCTCAGACCTTGGCAACTTAAATGCGCACCCGGTTCTTGTCCCAAGGGCCGGGTGTTTTATTTTTTACGGCGAAATTTCCTCAATGAGAGTGGGGTACCTGGTATGAGCAAGAAACAGCACACCATGATTCTTCAGTCTATCTCTCTGTTCGTGGCACTCTTTCTGAGCAGCACCAGCTACCCACAGCAAAGCAATACGGTGTCCTATCCTGCCGAGTATTTTGCACAATGGAATCCGGTGACTGTCGCTGACATGATCGATCGTATTCCTGGAATCACCGTTGCGCTGGAAACCAATACCTCGAATAGAAACCAGAATGATCGCGGGCTCGGAAGTGGAGAGAATATTCTTATCAATGGCCAGCGCCTGAGCGGCAAGGACAATGAAGCACGCGACCAGTTGGCACGAATCGCATTCGAACAGGTAGAGCGCATAGAAATTATTCGCGGAACTTCCAGCGATCTCGTCGGGGTACGTAACCAGGGTCAGATAGTCAATATCGTCACGAATTCTCTCAATGAACTCTCGGCAACCATGGCTGCATCAGCGACTCGCTATCAGGATGGTAACCTCGAACCAGGTGCTTCTCTGTTCTTCAACGGTAGTTATGGAAATCTTGACTACAGAATTGGCATGGAAAGTGATCCCCAATATGAAGTTCTGGATAGTATCGAGGAAAGTGTAAACGGGGACTTTTCAGCCAACGATCTCAGGGTATTCAGGCAGATCACCGATCAGACGAATCAAACAGTAAACAGCAATCTGTCTTACAACATCAGTCCCGATCAGACATTCACACTAAACCTGCTTTACCAGAATGCCGACCCTCCCCGGGATCTGAACCGGACAATACTCCAATACGGAACTACGCCTCCGGTTGTGCGCCGGGAACGGGAAATCTACGATGCGACGCGCAGCAATTGGGAGCTGGGCGCGGATTACAATATCAGTTTCGCCGACAACAGTCGGTTTCAGTTTATATCGATAAACAATCAGCTCGATCAGGACACCCTGCAAGGCAGATTCCGTGTCTCTGCGGATGATTCGATACTCCAGGATCTGTCGCTACGGAATAAATCTGTAAACACCGAGCGTATCTTTCGTGGGGTCTACACCCGGCCCGTGAGTGAGGGGCACAACCTGGAACTTGGCCTGGAGAGGGCGCAGACAACCCTGGCCACCCAGTTGGATCTGTCCCGCCTCAATCCTGCGACTTCCCAACTTGTCGAAGTCGCAGTTCCCAACGCGCTCTCCGAGATAGAAGAAATTCGCTATGAAGGTTTCGCGGTTCATCATTGGCAGTTGAATACCCGCATGAAGCTTGAGAGCACCTTGCTTTATGAGGTTTCGGAAATCTCTCAAACCGGGGATATAGAAAAGTCGCGTGATTTCGATTTCATTCGGCCCAAACTGGATTATAGATTCGATATTACCCCTGGCCTGCAGTTTCAGTTTTCCGTGGAGAAGTTCGTCGCGCAATTGAGTTTCGCTGATTTCGCCGCCAATACCGATCCACGAGACGAGGAGAGGGACACAGTGGCTGGCAACCCAGAACTCCGCCAGCAGCAATCATGGCGCTATACGGCAAATCTGGAGTACCGATTTCACGAGGGTCGAGGTGTGGTCAGTGCCAGAGCCTGGCTTTGGGATGTAACAGATGCGATTGGCAGAGTCGATGCAACGCGGCCCGGTGAGCCCCTGGTATCAGCGGCCGGCAATATTGGTGATGGTGAAGTCAGGGCACTGCAGATCAATGCCAGTTATCGCTTTACGCCCAACCTTTTGGTTTCCGGAACAAGTCTGATGCGAGCGTCAGAAGCTACTGATCCATTCCTGGGTATCACCAGGCGTCTGGTGCCGAATGACCGTGGTTACCAATCCGTCGCCGTCCGACATAATCTGCCGCGATGGAACCTGAACTACGGGATAGATTACCTGGATGCACCGCAAGGAAACAGGCCGCTCTACGATATCAATCGTATCGATCACCTGGATAGTCGGGAGGACCTGTCGTTCTTCATTGAGCGCAACTCCATAGGGAGGCTGAATCTGCTGGCGCGATTTGATATTCGCAATAGCCTGGATCGTGGTATGTGCAGTGACCGGTTTCGCTTCAATGATCGGCTATCGATTGGTACGATTTCTGAAGTAGAGCGGCGTTGCAATGAGCGGGGCTCGCAGTACGTCGTGCAACTACGGGGCACTTTTTAGCTGCTATAATCTGAATCTGTACACGTAAGATGCGGTTAATGTATGGAACTGATTGTTTTCTTTCTCGCCATGATTCTATTTGGCTCAGCCCTCTATCTCGTCATGTGCTTTTTCTTTTTTGCAATGACGGCACGTCCGCTTTTGCGGTCATTTAAGGTCTGTTGGAAGATGTCTATAGGTTCAATAGTTGGATTGCCACTACTGGGATTCGGTGCTGTGTTGCTTCCAGCATTGGTTTTTAATGGTGCCCTGGAACCATTACCGAATTATTCGAAGTGGCGGGATATTATCGCAGCATTTGTTATTGCGACTATTGCGAGCTTGATCATGCTGCTTGCGGCCTATTCTATCGCCTGGGAAGTATTTGAATAGCGAGTCAGGCCGAGGTTTCAGGCTACATATTGCGCCGATACTGCCCGCCCACCTCGAAGAAGGCCTGGGTTATCTGCCCCAGTGAACAATAACGCACCGCGTTCATGAGTTCGGCAAAGATATTCTCGTTAGCGATAGCCGCCTCTTTAAGTTTTTGTAATGCCTTCTCACAGTGCTCGGCATTCGCCTCATGAAATTGCCGCAGCCGCGCAAGCTGGCTCTGCTTTTCCTCCTCGGTAGAGCGGGCCAACTTGATTTCCATTTTTGCTTCAGGGGTGTCGCTGAGGAATGTATTCACGCCCACGATGGGCAAGCTGCCATCGTGCTTCTTGTGCTCGTAGTACATGGACTCGTCCTGGATCTTGCCACGCTGGTAGCCGGTTTCCATTGCGCCCAGCACACCGCCGCGTTCAGAGATGCGCTCGAACTCCAGCAATACGGCTTCTTCTACGAGGTCGGTTAACTCTTCGATGATGAATGAGCCCTGGTTGGAGTTCTCATTCATGGCCAGCCCCCACTCCTTGTTGATGACAAGCTGTATCGCCATGGCGCGCCGTACCGACTCTTCCGTAGGTGTGGTTATGGCTTCATCATAGGCGTTGGTGTGCAAGCTGTTGCAGTTATCGTAGATGGCAATCAGGGCCTGCAGTGTGGTGCGGATATCATTGAAGGCCATCTCCTGGGCATGCAGTGAGCGGCCTGATGTCTGGATGTGGTATTTCAGCTTCTGGCTACGCTCGTTAGCGCCGTAGCGGAAGCGCATGGCGGTGGCCCAGATGCGGCGAGCCACTCTACCCAGCACGGTGTATTCCGGGTCCATTCCGTTGGAGAAGAAGAAGCTCAGGTTATGAGCGAAGTCATCGATGTGCATGCCGCGGGCCAGGTAGGCCTCGACGAAGGTGAACCCATTGGACAGGGTAAATGCCAGCTGCGAGATAGGGTTCGCGCCGGCTTCGGCAATGTGATAACCGGAGATGCTCACGGAATAAAAGTTCCTCACCTCGTTACGGGTAAAGTATTCCTGGATGTCGCCCATGACCTTGAGGCTGAATTCGGTAGAGAAAATGCAGGTATTCTGTCCCTGGTCCTCCTTAAGGATGTCCGCCTGCACCGTGCCGCGTACATTGCGCAGGGTCTCGGCCTTGATCGATTCCCGTTCTTCCGCAGAAGGACTCCTGCCTTGCTTCGCCTTGAAAGCCTCAAGCTGTTGGTCAATCGCTGTGTTCAGGTACATGGCCAGAATGGTGGGCGCTGGGCCATTGATCGTCATCGACACCGATGTCGATGGATCGCACAGATCGAAGCCTTCATACAGGACTTTCATGTCCTCCAGAGTGGCTATAGACACGCCGGAATTGCCTACCTTGCCATAGATGTCCGGTTGCGGGTCCGGATCGAATCCGTACAGAGTTACCGAGTCGAAGGCTGTAGACAGGCGCTTGGCAGGGGAATGCTCGCTCAATTGCTTGAAGCGGCGATTGGTGCGAAACGCATCGCCTTCACCGGCAAACATGCGGGTAGGATCCTCAGTCTCACGTTTGAACTGGAATACACCTCCGGTGAATGGGAACTTGCCGGGCACATTCTCCAGCAGCAGCCACTTCAGCAGTTCACCGTGGTCTTCGTACTTCGGCAGCGCTACCCTGGGTATCCGGGTTCCGGAAAGGGATTCCCTCTGTAGTTTCGTGCGAATCTCCCTGTCGCGGACTCTTACAACAAATTCGTTTTCGGCATAGCTCGCCCTGACATCAGGCCAGTTTTCCAGCAGGCGCTTGGCCAGGCGATCCATGGCGCTGTCTTTCCTTTCGATGAGGGGTTCCAGACAGCTGCTATCCTGGCCGCTGTCTTCCAGCATCTGCTTGCTCGCCAGAAGCTGCTGTCGTTGCCTGGCGAGTTGTGATTGCTCTGCTACCTGCCGGTGGTAGTCACGCACTGCTTCGGCTATTTCCGCCAGATAGCGCTGTCGTTGCTCGGGTACGATCAAGGTACGCTGTGTCGACGTGCGCGTGTTCACCGGCGCAATAGTCGATTCGAAATCCCGCAGCCCGATTTCACGTAATTTCTTGAGCAGCGCCTGGTAAAGTGCGGTGATCCCATCGTCATTGAATTTCGATGCGATCGTGCCAAACACGGGCATGGCGTCGGGTGGCTGATCAAATGCCTCCCGATTGCGCTGCACCTGCTTGGATACATCCCGTAAGGCATCCTCGCTGCCCTTCCGGTCATACTTGTTGATGGCGAATATATCGGCAAAATCGAGCATGTCGATCTTTTCCAACTGACTGGCGGCACCGAATTCCGGGGTCATGACATATAAAGCGATGTCCACGTAGGGCACGATCCCGGCATCGCCCTGGCCGATGCCAGGGGTTTCAACGATGATCAAATCGAAGTTAGCCAGTTGCATGGCATTCAGTATCTCCCGTAGCTTTTCGGGTATTTCTACTGCTGCATCACGGGTGGCAAGGGAGCGCACGAATATATCAGGGTGGTTAATGGCATTCATGCGAATGCGATCGCCCAGCAGGGCTCCGCCAGTTTTCTTGCGGGTTGGATCGATAGCCAGGATCGCGATTCGCAACTGGTCATTACTGTCCTGGCGGAAGCGGCGAACAATCTCGTCTGTGGTGGATGACTTTCCCGCACCACCCGTACCGGTAATGCCAAGGATCGGTGTCTTGTGGGCAGCGGCTGCGTCCGCCAGGGTATTTAGCTCGCTATCGGAATAGGCGCCGTCCTCTATAGCGCTGATAATCCGGGTCAGGGTGACGGTGTCAGCGCCTGCGGCATCGCTTAGTGCAGGGGGCTCAGGTCGCTCGTGCCTGTCCCTGGTCTTGGCGATCATGTCGCTGATCATTCCCTGCAGGCCCATGGTCTGGCCATCGGCCGGGGAATAGATGCGGGTGACGCCGTAGTCGTGGAGTTCCTCGATCTCGGAAGGAATGATGACACCACCACCTCCGCCAAAGATTCTGATGTGTGAGGCCTCGAGTTCCCGAAGCTTGTCCACCAGGTATTTGAAATACTCAATATGCCCACCCTGATAGGAACTGATGGCGATGGCATCAACATCTTCCTGCACAGCAGCCTGCACGATCTCCTGCACTGAACGATTGTGGGCAAGGTGGATAACTTCCGCGCCACTGGCCTGCAACATACGGCGCATGATGTTGATCGCCGCATCGTGACCATCGAACAGGCTGGCGGCGGTAAGAAAGCGCAGAGGCGCCGGATTGGATTCGGCGGCATCGCGGGAACGCGACGCCTGATGAATGTCGACTACGGACACATATCCCCCAATAAAATTGTCCTCGTGCGCTAGTCTATCCTAATTTAGCGTCCGGTGGGATGTTCGGCCAGGAAGTCCAGGATCGCGCTGGCAGTGGCTGCAGGCTTCTCCAGCCCGACCGCATGACCGGCATCTGGAATGATCACGAGATGCAGACGCTCGCCGTGTTCTGCTTTCATGATATGGCCATTTTCGACGGGTGCCGTAAGATCATCTTCTCCCATGACCATCAGCAGGGGTCCGCTACCTCCGGCAACCCACAGTTCGAGTGGCGTGTTGCGGTTTGCCTGCTGTTGTGCCCTGCGACCTTCGGGCCAATACCGAAGACCAGTGACGTATTCCTGGATGAGCTCGTCCGGGGCGGCAGGAGAGAACAGAGTGCGTCGCGCGAGCGCAGCTTTTTCAGATTCGGGGATATCTGCTTCGCCCAGCAACCTGCCCAGTTCGCCTGGCCTTGTCAGTGCCGGCACAATGCCTCCCGCAGCAATCAAGGTGACGCTAACTACCCTGTCAGGAAAATCGGTGGCCAGCATGCGTGAGGTTCGATTGCCGAAGGCCCAACCCATCATGTGGAATCTTCTGACGCCGAGCACGTCCGCTACTGCAATCACATCGCTGGCCAGATCACGAAGGGTCAGGTCTTCCAGATTTCCTGTACTTCCCATGATGCCGCGCTGGTTGATCACAACGACTCGATAGCCCGCTTCTGCCAGCAGTGGCGCCAGTCGTTTGTAGCGAGAATGATCGCCACCGCTGCCAGGCAGCGCAAAGATGTACTCTGCATCCTCGCGATCGCTACTCCATTCAACGATATTCAGTCGGGCATGGCCGATATCGACGAAGTGGGTTGTCGGCTGTTCCGCGGCATTGAGTGATTGTCCGAGCAACAGCATGCAGAGGATGAGGAAATTTTTCATCGTTCGGATTGCTCCAGTCCTGCCATCTTCTGGCAAATAAGGTTGTTGCTATTCTCCCAATGCCGGGCGCCCGGCTCAATAAAATTTCTCATGAGTGTGCGCATGGGTCTAGCCTATCCCTGATCTCACTTCGGTGCCAGCAAATTTCGGGTTAATCGGAATTGCATGAAACGCTTGTGCCACAAATTCATGTGCGTATAGTGGCGCGATGCAACTCTGGATACTCTTTACATTGTTGGCGGTGGTGATGCAGTCAGTACGCACCGCTGGCCAGAAGCAGATAGCTAATCGGCTGTCAATTGAAGCCACGACTCTCGTGCGGTTCTTGTTTGGTCTGCCCTTTGCTGGCGCCTATTGCCTCAGTCTGGTGTGGCGAGATGGCCAGGTAGAGTTCTTACCTGGAGTGAGCTTCTTTGCTTCTTCAAGCCTTGCGGCGATCGCTCAGATTGGCGCTACGTTCTGCCTCGTTCGTGCCTTGACCATCAAGAACTTCGCGGTGGGCACAGCGCTCGCCAAAACGGAAGCCATCATGACTGCATTACTGGGCGCCATATTTTTCTCGGCCAGCCTCAGTCTGCTGGGTTACCTGTCGGTGATAGTAGGAGTGGCAGGTGTGCTGACGGCGAGCCAATGGCGGTTTAGCTGGCGGGATCTGTTCGAGAACGACAGTATAAAATTTGGATTGGGGGCCGGGCTTGGTTTCGCGCTGGCATCACTGTGGATTCGTGAGGCCTCGCTTTCCCTTAATATCTCGCCGTTGATCAGTTCTTCCATGGTCCTGTTCTACATGGTGGCATTGCAGACCGCTATCTGCCTGGTCTGGGTTGTATGGCGGGATTCGAGTCAGCTGGGACTCATCAGGAGAAACCTTCGAGCCTCTCTCTTTATTGGCTTTACCAGTGTGGCGGGTTCTGTTGGCTGGTTTACGGCGATGAGCCTGCAGGAGGCTGCGCTTGTGAAGACCCTGGGGCAGCTAGAGTTTGTAGTTACCCTGCTGATCACCTATCGCTATTTCGGAGAGCGCATCAACGCCAGGGAATATCTCGGCATACTGCTAGTGGTTGTCAGTATTGGCTTGTTGCTGTCCAGGTGAACATCTAGGGAACCTCTGAGTAACATAGTTATTAAGAGGTTCCCTGGTCAGGCTTTCTGCAATAGAACTGGTACATGTGCCAGAAAGTATCTGGATGCAGCTGTTCAAACTGGTGCCAGTATTCCAGCTTTAGATCTGCCGACGTTGCTGGAAACATCTCCTTGAACTTCTTCTCAGTATCGCGGGTGTCGAATTGAAAACCCAGGAACTCCAGATTCTGTGACTCAAGAAGGTTTTTGATAAGCGGAATAGTCAGGCAGGTTTCCTGGGTATTGAACAGCAGGTCCCGGCAGCCATTGAGGTTATAGAAGTCCCGTGCAAAGAGAATCTGCTTCAGCTTCGTATCGAGCTCGCTGCTGAATAGTTGTTTCCTGAACAGTTTGATATGTTCGGGCTTGGATTTTATTCCCAGCTTGTGATTAAGCATTCGCAGCTCCGATATTCGGCAGCGTGCCGCCTCGCTATACAGCGCCAGGTGCATGACGCCACCGGGGACAAGCAATTCGTTCAAAGCCGCGAGTCCGGCCTGCAGGTCTACAAGATGATGCAGTGCGCCAACGCATTCAATCACGTGGAAGCGCTGCTGATTTGCCTTGAAGACCTTGGGTAATTCGAGAATGTCTGCCTGGTAGAACTGAACGTTGTTGATCCCGTATGCCGTTCGCATACGCTCCCCAAAGGCAATGCTTTGTCGACTGAGGTCTATGGCAGTGATATTGATGTCCTTGATAGATCCCGCCAGTCGCAGTGGTTGGTTGCCGGTTCCGCAACCGGCCACCAGAACTTCCAGCGGCTTGCTGTCCAGTGCCCTCAGGTCTCTATCCGAGTAATATAGCTTTTCGCTCCGGTGGCGATAGGGCTGGGTCTCAGGCCAGAAACTCAGATGGCTGTAGCGGGGGTAGGGTGATTCTTCATACTGTTGCCGAATGGCCTGTGATTCCTTGTTGAGTGTACCAAGGGACAATACCTGCGCGGCTTTCTTTTCCAGGTCTGCTGGCTCGAGGTAGGTCAGAATAAAAATAGCACGCAGGAATTCCGGAAGCTGTTCTGCCAGGATTCCCTCCAATGCGGGATTGGCATTGGTCTGGTGCAATGGCTGGTACATGGACAGCAACAACAGAATATTCGTGATGTCATCCAGGTCGCACTCGTCTCCCGACAGCAGATTGCCTAGATCCTCATTCAGGCCATTAATCACGGCCTGCTCATCATCCTGGCTAAAGAAGACATAGTTGGTCAGGTAGCCTTGCAAGGCGATTGACTGGAACAGGGGCAGGTAAGTCTCGTTGACTTCCATCTCCTGCACGCTGCTCAGGAAGAGCTTGCGTCGAATGTCGGTCAGGAACTGTTCAATGTGCGGATCAGGATAGAAGTCGTTGGCCAGGCAGTCGAGCAGGAATTCGTCTTCTGCCAGGTTTTGCAGGGAATATATCTCGCCTTCATTGTTGTATTTGAAATGAATCAGCTGGATACACAGGTGGCAGATTCCGCCATTATCTGCATCCGGTTGTTTGCGGTAGTCGATGATGTCCCGGCGCAGAGTGTCTACATTCTCGACGAGGAAGAGATTGGCTATTCCCTCCAGGCTTTTACGGATGTCCCGCTGTAATGCCTCTGTCTTTGTCGCTTCAAGGCAGCTATCGCGCAGGCGGTTCAGCTGGTTGTAGGCCATCTCGAAGCTGCCCTGGGAGAGACTCGCCCTGGCCTGCACCCATTCCAGTGGCAATGGAAACTCTATCGCTTTGCCAGCCATGACGTCGGGCATGGCAATACGGTTCGCTTCTTCCGCGAGCAGGTGTATGAGTGCTTCTTGCCTGTTCATAGCTGTCCTTTGAGTGCCAGCTGGCTCCCGTTGTGTGGCGATGTATGGATCGCCTTTTCGTAACAGTTGGGTACAACTGTTGTGTCAGATACCGAATAAGTATAGACAGCAATATGACAGATGCCGGATCGGCTGCAACTCGATTCGTGGGACTTAGAACGAATGGTTATAAAGAGTGGTACGAAGCGTACTGACTAGTCTTGCAACAGGGTCGTGTGATGTCCCAGGTCGCACAGTTTAGTGAGGATTTCCTGGCTCTGTTTGGCGCCCCTGGTCTCCACTGTGAGGTAGAGCTCCGCATCCTTTACCGGTACATTGGGAAACATGCGCTGGTGGGAGACTTCGAGGATATTGCCTCCCAGCTCACCTACGACCTCGGTAATGTCAGACAGGGTGCCGGGCAAGTCCTGAATGCGAATCAGGTAGCGCACGATCCTGCCCTTGCGTACAAGTCGCCGCATGAGGATAGCGGCGAGTATCCGGCTATCGATATTGGCGCCGCATAGCAGCACAGCACAGACCTTATTGGCAAAAAGTTCCGGATGACTGGTTACGGCGGCGAGGGCGGCCGCGCCGGCCCCTTCAGTTACAGTTTTTTCGATGGTGATAAGCTGGTTAATCGCTTCTTCAATAGCTTCTTCATTGACCAGCACTATGTGGTCAACCAACTCCTTGATGATTTCCATCGTCAGGGAGCCTGGCGATTTGACAGCTATGCCTTCGGCAATGGTCGAGCCTCCCAGCGGCTCCGATTTACCGTAGAAGACATTGTAGGCCGATGCATAGCCTTGTACCTCAACCCCAATGATCTCGATTTCCGGCTTGATGGCTTTGGCTGCTATGGCGACACCGGAAATCAGGCCGCCTCCACCAATAGGTACAACCAGGACTTCCAGGCCAGGATTCGCGGCGAGCATCTCCAGGGCCACGGTTCCCTGGCCTGCGATGATCTGTTCATCATTATAGGGGTGAACGAAGCACAGGTTCTCTTCATCTGCCAGGGACTTCGCGTAGGCGAATGATTCCTCCAGGGATGCGCCCTCAAGAATAACCCGGGCACCGAAGTTCTCTGTGTCTTCAACCTTTACGTTGGGAGTGCTGCGTGGCATCACGATAGTTGCTGGAATGCCAAGGTTCTGCGCGTGATAGGCAACGGCCTTGGCATGATTGCCCGCTGACATGGCAATCACGCCATGCTGCTTCTCTTCTGCTGAAAGTTGACTGAGCTTATTAAGCGCTCCTCGCTCCTTGAATGAGGAAGTGAACTGAAGGTTCTCAAACTTCAACCAGATTTCGGCACCCAGAATGCTTGACAGGGTTCTCGAATGCTCAAAAGGTGTGTTCGATATCGAGGGAGCGATTCTCTCGGCGGCGGCTCTTATCTGATCCAGTGTTACAGGCATGGTCATCTCTTGGTTAATATTGTTGCAGCTTGCGATACAGAGATCGCGTGCTGATGCCCAGAATGGCAGCCGCTCGCTCCTTGTCTCCATCACAGGCGGAGACAACGCTGTCGAGGTATTGTCGTTCGTGGGTCTTCAGGTCAACCCATTCGGTTTCGCTATTATTGCCGCTACCGGTACCGACGGGAAGCGTAGTTTGACGGCCCGGAGCGTCTTCGAGGGCGAGTTCGATTACCTGTTCATCGATGACATTGGTATCCGTCAATACCAGCGCCCGGCTTATCAGATTGCGTAACTCCCTGATGTTGCCTCGGTAGTCCAGTGTCTGCAGTTTCTGGACGGCAGACGCGGTGAGTTTGTGTTTGCCAGTTTTGTCGATCTTCGTCAGCAGGGATTTTGCCAGCAAGGGTATATCGCCGCGGCGCTCGGCGAGAGAGGGGAGGAGGATAGGGAATACATTGATGCGGTAGAACAGGTCATTCCTGAACTCGCCGCTCTCTACCATCTCGAACAGATTCTTGTGGGTGGCACAGATGAGTCGGAAATCCGAACTGCGTACTTCCGAGTTGCCCAGCGGTCTGAAAGTTCCTGTCTCGATCAGGCGTAACAACTTGACCTGCATGGACAGCGGAATGTCTCCCACTTCGTCCAGGAAAAGAGTGCCACCATCGGCCAACTCCACCAATCCTTTTTTGCTATTGAGTGCACCGGTGAATGCGCCTTTCATGTGGCCAAACAATTCACTTTCAAACAGCGCATCGGTCAATCCGGCACATTCCAGGGTGACCAGTGGTTTTTCTGCGCGGGCGCTGGCCAGGTGAATCGCCCGGGCAGCCAGTTCCTTGCCCGTGCCCGATTCGCCGAGCAGCAGTACGGAAGCATTGCTATCGCCGACCCGGGAGATCTTGGCCAGCATCTTTTTGAACTGCTCGCTCTCACCCACCATTTCCTGATCCGAACCGACCCCGCTGGCGAGAGGAACCGGTTGCAGCAGTTCGACGAAGTAGATGAGTTCGCCATCGCTGTCGTGGATGGGAACCATCTCCACGTCGACATGTTCCGGTCCCCTCGGCGTCTGGTGGATGTGCAGGACCCGCTCCTTGTGCCCTGATTGCCTGGCAGCTCCCAGTGGGCAGTCCTCCCCAGCCTGATCGCAGGGCACCTTGTAGCCGTGTGAGATCTGGAAGCAATGATTGCTGCGCCCAAAGTCGATGGCGCCAAAGGCTTCCTCGTAACGCTTGTTGCTGGCGAGGATCTCGTAGTCTGCCGAAACCAGGATCGCCGGGCAGTCAAATCCGTTGAGCATTTCGCCCATGCCACGGCTGGAATCTGAGGCAATTATGTTCATAGCTTTCCAAGTGGGGTAGCAGCTATGCCAAAAATGACAAGCAATTATGTCAAATATGACAATTTAAGGCAAATACCGTACTTCTGTAATATCGGGAACTCGATACTAACTATCTGATATATAAACATATAATGGGATATTTCAAAGATTGGCACAGGCTATGCAACAACTCCTGTATAGCGTGACGTTGTCACCCATAATGGCGAAACCTCCCGTGAATCCATGCTTTGAGGAGAATACAATGCTTAGTGTGAAAAACATGCTTTATCTCATGACTACCCCGGTTACTACTGCGGTACTCTGTTGGCTAATCTGGATCTACCTGGTCTGAAACGTCGGCATTCTTTGATTGGAGAATAGATATGAACCAAAGTAACACTGCGGAAAAGCTCGACCAGGTCAAACCGAAGGTCGTACCGTTCTTTGATGAGGATACCAACACCTTCTCCTATGTGGTGCGAGATCCCTATTCGTCGTCATGTGCCATCATCGATTCCGTGCTGGATTTCGATCTTGCCTCCGGATCAGTAGATCACAGGGGTGCGCAGGCGATCATTCGGTATATCGAAGAGAAGAAGCTGGAAGTGGAATGGATCATCGAGACACACGTCCATGCAGACCATCTCTCTGCTGCGCCATACCTGAAGGATTTCGTTGGTGGCAAGATTGCCATCGGGGAATACGTGACCACCGTGCAGCACACCTTCGGTGAAATTTTTAATGCCGGCGACGATTTCAAGCGCGATGGTTCGCAGTTCGATCATCTCTTTAAAGACGGTGAGAAATATCGGATTGGCAACCTGGAAGCCTATGCGATCCATACACCGGGACATACGCCAGCGTGCATGACCCATGTGATCGGCAATGCGGCGTTTGTCGGCGACACCTTGTTCATGCCAGACGCGGGTACTGCCCGGGCGGATTTCCCTGGTGGTGATGCGGCGACCCTGTATCAGTCGATCCAGAAGATACTGAGCCTGCCGGCTCGTACCAAAATCTTTATGTGTCATGACTACGGTGCCGAGGGTCGGGAACTGGAGTACAAGACTACCGTGAAGGAAGAGCTCGAGAGCAATATCCACGTAAACGAGAAAATAGCGCAAGCGGATTTCGTTGCCATGCGCGAGGCGAGAGACAAGACTCTCGATGTGCCACATCTTATCCTGCCCTCCCTGCAGGTAAACATGCGCGCCGGGTATCTTCCTCCACCGGAAAACAACGGACGAATCTTCCTGAAGATTCCCCTGGACGCATTGCGCTAAATCGAGGTCGCCTTTGTCATGAAGATTCAAGTGATTAATGAACAGTTGAGTGTCTCCGGTCAGATTTCGACCGAGGAAGTGAAGCAACTGGCGGACGAGGGGGTAGAACTCCTCGTCTGCAATCGCCCGGAAGGCGAGGCGGCGGATCAGACTCCCTTCGCTGAGATCGCTGCGGCTGCCAAGGGTGCCGGCATAGAGGCTGTCCAGATTGCCTTCAAGAGTGGCGAGATGAAGCCCGGCCAGGTCGCCGAATTTGCAGATCTACTGGGCACTAAAAAGAAAATCCATGCCTACTGCCGAACTGGCAACAGGTCGTTTAACTTGTATTCGGCGGCCTTTGCGGCGTCAGGTGGCCCCAAGGAAGAGATTCTGGCCAAAGCCGAGCAGGTGGGAATCAACGTTAACGATACAATTAATCCCTACTATTCGGGAGACCAGAATTCCATGGCAGCAGAAGCGAAGATCTCACAGTTTCAATCCGGGGCAACTCCGTCCTATGATGTGGTCATAGTCGGCGCCGGTTCCGGTGGTATTTCCGCGGCCTCCAGCTTACTCAAGCGGGTGAGTGGCATTCGTATCGCATTGATCGATCCGGCGGAAGAGCACTTCTACCAGCCTGGGTGGACCATGGTCGGGGGTGGTGTGTTCGACGTAACCAGTACGCGTCGACGCATGGAGGACCTTATCCCTGCCAGAACAACCTGGATCAAGCAGGCCGTCAAAGGATTTCATCCTGCTGAGAACGAGGTGGAACTGGAAGATGGCAGTCACATCGGATACGAACAGCTAATCGTGGCGCCAGGCCTCAAGCTGAACCTCGATGCAGTCAAGGGCTTCAGGGAGTCCCTGGGCAAGAATGGTGTCACCACGAACTATCTGTACCAATACGCACCCTATACTTTCGAGCTCGTGAAGGGACTAAAGCAGGGTAAGGCTCTGTTTACCCAACCTCCCATGCCGATCAAGTGCGCGGGTGCGCCGCAGAAGGCTCTGTATCTTTCCTGTGACTACTGGCGTCGCAATAACGTTTTGAACAACATCGATGTGGACTTTATGAACGCAGGTGGCGTGTTGTTTGGTGTGAGTGATTATGTGCCAGCCCTGCAGTCCTACATCGATCGTTATGGCGCGAACGTCAATTACAACTGCAACCTGGAAGCAATCGATGCCGATGCCAAGACGGCCCAGTTCCGTGTTGTGGCTGGCGAGCGTGAGGGTGAGGAAATCACGAAGCCCTTCGATATGATTCATGTCTGTCCGCCGCAGTGCGCACCAGACTTTGTTTCCCAGAGTGAGTTGGCAGGTCCCGGCGGTTGGCTGGAGGTTGATCAGTTCAGTCTGCAGCACGTGCGCTTCGCCAACGTATGGGGTCTCGGTGATGTCATGAACACGCCCAATGCCAAGACCATGGCGGCAGTACGCAAGCAGGTGCCTGTCGTGGCGCAGAACATTGCCGATGTCCTCAAGGGTCGCACGATCCACTCCGGTTACGATGGTTATGGGTCCTGTCCACTGACTGTGGAGAATGGCAAAATTGTGTTGGCCGAGTTCGGCTACGGCGGCAAAATACTCCCTACCTTCCCAACCTGGTTGCTGCAGGGCAAGAATCCCACGCGATCAGCCTGGATTCTGAAGAAAGACATCCTGCCTGGCATCTACTGGAATGCGATGTTGAAAGGCCGGGAGTGGATGGCTGGCCCCCAAGACCTGGATAGGCTACGCTCCTGATATGAAACCAGCCTACCTGTCATTGCCCATCATCAAGTGGGCCCGCAGGTATACACGAGAAGATCTGGCGAGTGACATGGTTGCTGCGGTTATCGTGGCAATCATGTTGATTCCGCAATCCCTTGCCTACGCACTTCTGGCTGGATTGCCTGCGGAGGTCGGGCTCTATGCGAGTATCGCACCTCTATTGGCTTATGCAGTGCTGGGTTCCAGTCGAACGCTCTCGGTAGGGCCAGTTGCCATTACGTCCCTGATGACCGCTGCCGCGCTCGCTGAAGTTGCGGAGCAGGGAACGGCGGACTATCTGTCCGCTGCCACGACACTCGCGTTGTTGTCGGGTCTGATGTTGTTTGCCTGTGGAGCACTACGTCTCGGTATCGTCGCCAATTTCCTGTCCCACTCCGTTGTTTCTGCCTTCATTACCGCCTCTGCGATCATCATCGCTTTGAGCCAGCTACGGCACTTGCTGGGAATAGAGGCTGGCGGTGATACAGTGCTGGAAATAATTGGCGAGTTGGAAACAGGACTCACCGAAACCAATTTCGTGACACTCGCCATCGGTGGTGGTGTCGTGCTATTCCTGTTCGCGGTGCGTTGGTGGGGTTCCGCTACGCTTGAGGGAATGGGGCTCAAGGCTGGTACCGCAAACTTGCTGACCAAGACTGCTCCCGTATTCGGCGTCATCTTTACCATAATACTGGTTAGCCAACTCGACCTGACGAGTCATGATGTGGATGTTGTCGGCGTGATTCCCACGGGCCTGCCCATGCCTGCTATGCCAGCTATCTCCCTGGAACTCGTCGAACAGTTGTGGGTACCGGCCGCATTGATTTCCCTGATCGGATACGTGGAGTCCATATCTGTCGGGCGCACATTGGGCGCAAGGAGGAGGGAGCGGGTCAGCAATGACCAGGAATTGATTGGTCTAGGTGCGGCAAATGTGGCGGCTTCCATATCCGGCGGCTTCCCGGTTACCGGCGGCTTCTCTCGCTCGGTGGTGAACTTCGACGCAGGCGCCAGAACCCAGGCCGCCAGTATATTCAGTGCGCTACTCATCGCGCTGGTGGCGATCCTCTTGACGCCTTACCTGTATAACCTGCCCAAGGCGACACTGGCAGCCACCATCGTGGTAGCCGTCCTCTCGCTGGTTGATTTCTCCATATTGGGAAAGACCTGGCGCTTCGCTAAAGGAGATTATTTCGCCGTCCTGTTGACCCTGGTTATGACCCTGGCATTCGGAGTCGAGATCGGCGTCAGTAGTGGTGTGTTCCTCTCCCTGGGATTGCACCTGTACCGCACCGCCAAGCCCCATGTGGCTGAGGTAGGCCTGGTTGAAGGTTCTCAGCACTTTCGCAACGTGCGCCGCTACAAGGTGGAGACTGATCCCTCCGTGCTCAACCTGCGCGTTGACGAGAGCCTGTTTTTCGCGAACGCGGCTCTGCTGGAAGACGTTATCTATCACCGGGTATTTCGAGATAGCAGAATCGCCCACGTGGTGTTGATGTGTAACGCGGTCAATGAAGTCGACTACAGTGCACTGGAAACTCTCGAAGAGATAAATCAGCGACTCTACGAGGAAGGCGTGCAATTACATCTTTCCGAGGTTAAGGGCCCGGTGCTGGATAAACTGGAAAGGGTGCATTTCCTGGATCATCTAAGCGGAAATCTGTATATGACCCAGTACCAGGCCTATACCGATCTCAGCGGCCAGGCTTAACTGGCAGCTACTCTTCCTGATTGTTCAGGGTCTCTGCGAAGATTTCTTCGAAGCGAATGTGCGGCAGCTTGAAGCTTGGCTGGGCCTGCACCACATCCGGGTTCGGCTCCAGCCGCTGACCGGTTTCGCCCTTGTTCTCGTACTTCATCTTGTTGATCACGTAACGCATGGATTCCAGGCAGGCCTTGTCCCGGTCGTTACCATCAATTACCAGCCAGGGGTTATCGGTGGTGGAAGTGCGCTCAAACATGGCTTCCTTGTAGCTAGTATATTCATCCCATTTCGCCTGGGCCTGGGCATCTACGGTACTCAGCTTCCATTGCTTCAGGGGATTAGTCTGGCGTTCCACGATACGTTTCGCTTGCTCGTTCTCATCGATCGAGAACCAGAATTTGATGATAGTAAGGCCATCATTCTTGAGCATACGCTCGATAAGCACCACTTCTTCCATGAAGAACTTGTATTGCCGCTGGGTACAGAAACCCATAACCGGTTCCACCACGGCGCGGTTGTACCAGCTACGGTCGAAGAACACGATCTCGCCGGGATTAGGGAGTTCCTTGATGTAGCGCTGGAAAAACCACTGACCAGACTCCTGTTCGGTAGGCTTGGAAAGGGCAACGATGCGATAGTGGCGGGGGTTGAGGAAGCGGACAAAACGCATGATGGTGCTTCCCTTGCCCGCTGCGTCACGGCCTTCGAAGATGATCAGCAGCCTGCGCTTGGTCGTCCTGATGGAATTCTGCAGGCGCACCAATTCCACCTGCAGGTCCAGGTATTCCTGATCATTTTCCAGAGCAAAGAGCATAGAGATTTAGCGACTTTCAGAGCTTGAACGGCAAAAATTGTAACAAATTTGTTATCGGCAGATGTTACAGTTTAGACACAGAAGGATGTAAATTGAAGGAAGCTCTGATCAATTATGTTACATCTCTGGCTTGCAGCCGAGTCCGGTATCAAGGCGCAGTTTTGAAGGCATGCGTTGGCCTGTCAAAAACTGCTTTGCTGCAACCGAGCTCGGCTGCAAGCCCCAGAGGGCGGGCCTGTCGCGGTTTTCTGCCGCGTTGCCGCGCTTGCCAAGGGCTACGGCCATTGCCTGCGCACGGCGCCTTGCAGAAAATCGCCACAGGCTCCGCAGAGAAGCAACATAATTGATCAGAGCTTCCTTAAGGAAGCCCTGAAATTGAGATTATTCAACAAGGAAAAGACGATGATACCAAGAACAAGAAGCCTGATGGCCGTGATTTTAGGCGTAGCCCTGCTGATCCCGGCAGTCAATGCTGCCGAGGACTGGCCAGCCGTTCCGCCGGAAGAGCCACCAGCAGACTGGGGTCCGGTAGGCATCAATTTCGAGGATATAGACTATCCATGGCCCGTGCACTACCTGGAGCTCAATCGATTCGGCGAAAAGATGCTAATGGCCTATATGGATATCCAGCCCACGGGCCGGCCAAATGGCCAGACCATCGTCTGGCAACATGGGCACAACGTCTATGCTGAAGCCTACGTAAATACCTACGCCATTCTCGCCGAGGCTGGCTTCAGGGTTATCGCGCCTGACCGTATCGGCTACGCCAAGTCTTCCAAGGCTGAGGTGCCTTACAACTTCGGATTCGTAGCCTCAAATATGAAAGCCTTGATCGACCACCTTGGGTTGGACGAAGTGGCGATCGTGGGCCATTCCATGGGTGGCATGGTGGTGAGCCGCTTTGCCATGCAATATCCCGATGTAGTCAGTCACGTGGTCATGGTGAACCAGATTGGCCTGACCGACCAGCGCCAGAGTCGGCCCTGGAGCGATCCCTGGGCTGGTGAGCCAGGGGTGCAGAGTTACCAGTCAATCCTGCGCAGCTTCCAGCGCTATTACCCAAGGGAATGGCCGCCGGAGCAGCTCATGTACGTGAAGCGTGCCTATGGTCAGACCCTGTCGGGTGGCTATCCTCACTATGCCAGGGTCCGTCGTCTGGTTGGCGCCATGATGTATGAGGATCCGGTTGTCTATGACTGGCAGCACATCGCGACCAAGGCGTTGGTCATGGGTGGTGAGCAGGACCTTCTGGCTGACAACTTTGTAATGCGCGCGACCCATGTGCACAATGAGTTGCAGAACTCAGCCTTGTTGCTGTATCCCGAAGTAGGCCACAATCCTCACGTGGAAATTCCAGAGCAGTTCCATGCCGACCTGATTCGCTTCCTGGTATCGGATCCGGATGAACCGGCGAGTTCCTGGAAATAATCACTCTGCAAGAGGTGTCGGGTCACACCTGATGCCTCTTGCTATATTTTGTCACAGTCCCTTTCTCCCTGGCTTTATTCATTCTCCCTGCAATGCAGCCATCGGCTGGCTCACTCGAAAAACTGCTTCAGTGAACGCCACAGCGATGAATCTGTCACACTTCCTCAGTAAAAGTGTCAATCGCCTGCAACGTCCTCTCTGTATTCTCTGTCCATCGCACCGGCGCTGATACTCAATTTGCTTGCGCCAGCATTGAGCCACCATAAAGCCAAGGCACTGGATTAGTGCAAGTCGATGATACGTTGACTATCGCATTGCCAAGGAAAGACTGGAGGGATCGCGCTGTAATGGGTAATTCTCTCCCGCCCAGGTTGGCGGCACAGTAATTGCAGAAGTAACGGCAAAAGTAACAGCAGAAGTAACAGCAGAAGTAATTGCAAAGTAGGGAGATACGTATTGAGCCGGGAATCGAAGGCATATTTCCGGCCTCGCAAATAATCCATTTACTATTCCAGAGCAAGCGAGTGCAGGATGGCAAGTGCTTGCTGGAACAGAGAGATTTCTCATGGCAATGCAACTGAGGGGGCTGCGCACCTTCTGCCTGGTGGCCCGGTACCTGAGTTTCAAGGAAGCGGCGGACGAACTCTGTCTCAGCGCCAGCGCGGTGAGTCACCAGATCAGTGACCTCGAGACACAGCTCGACTGCAAGTTGTTCGAGCGGCTAACCCGATCAATTTCCCTGACGGAAAAAGGGCAGCAGCTCTATGAGCAGGTCGTACCGCATATTGACGCCATCGATGAGTCGCTGGAAAAAATCAAAGCCAATTCCCATCGCGTTCCATTGCTGGTACAGCTACCAGAGTTCTTTGCCAGCGAACTATTGATGCCGATCATCGGTGGATTCTCCGAAGCTAACGATGATATCGATCTGCAAATAGAGTCCATGGATCTAAGCGGTAGTGTAAACAATCGCGCCGACATCAATATCATACTTTCCAGGAAGATGCCGGTAGGGAGGCGTGTAGAAAGACTCTTTCCTATCCGCTACATGCCAGCATGCAGCCAGTCCCTCTATGAAGATCTGTGTAAGCAGGGATTCGATGGCCTGGACGCGCTAAACGATTGCACGCTTTTGCTGCATAAGGCGCGGCCGAATGCGTGGTCCCGATGGGCCAAGCATGCAGGCGTTGGCAATATAAGACCCAGGCAAATCATTTACGTCGACAGCATGTTTGCCCTGGCGCGGGCCGCTGAGCAGAGCGTCGGCGTCGCTATGGTACCTATGCCGGTAAGCAAGGCATGGTTTGACACCCAGGCGCTGGTGCCCCTGCATAACATCGATCTGATTACCGAAGACTACTACTGGATGTCACTCAGCGAAAATTCTCGCAAGCAGGAACCGGCTGATCGATTCTGGCAGTGGATTATCTCGAACCTGCAACACTATGCGACATCTGAGCGTAACAACACCATGGTTGAACCAGATTCATTCGTAGCCTGACGAATCATACTTTGTCAGGTTTGGGAGTCCTCCCTAAGATTAAGTCGAACCCACGGGAGAGGGTTCATGCTGTTAGTAAAGTTAGCCAGTTACTTAATTATTGTTTTTTTGAGGATTCAATCATGTACCGCTCTATCGCAACCCGTACCATAATTTCCGCTTTCGGACTCATTGCTATGCTCATGACGGGCACTGTAGCCGCAGCCGAATACCGGGTCACCGCTTTCGGCAATGCCAAAGCTTACACGGCACTCATTTCCCAGGATGCAGGTAAGGCGACAACGGAATTTGGTAGCACAGATCTTGCCTCTCTGGATTTTGCAGAGACCAACAACCTGTGCGTGACCAGAATCCTGAGCAAGGAGCTACCCATGGCGATCTCTGCCTGTGAAGCAGCATTGGAGAAACTGACGAACGAAGTCTATATCTCTGCTATGTCAGAGAAGGCTGCCAAGGCATCAATTTATTCAAACCTGGCAGTAGCTGAAGCCCTGAGTGGAAACCTCAGTGCGGCCAATGGTTATCTTGAAATTTCCTTGAGCTACAACTCCGATGACGCGAATGCGCTGGCCAACTATGACCTGATCGCTACATCCCGGATCGCTCAGAACTGATTCTTTCGCTAGTTAGGCAATCTCTCTTGTGCCGGAGCTTCTGCTTGCAGATGCTCCGGCTTTTTTTTCAGTAGCTTTCTTATTCCTCGTCGTCACTAACAGGGCGCCCGTCTTGATCGAGGCCCATAACTTCATAGCGGCGCCAGCCGGCGAGAATGCCCAGCAGACCATGATTGCCCTCGTGGCAGGCATATTCATATATGGGGCCATCCATGCGCCGTAACGGGACACTTGCCGACCAGCTCTGTTCCCAGGTGTTCGGGTCATCAATCGTAAACTCGTAATCCAGGGTGTTTGCATCCTTCCAGCTAAGTCGCTCTTCGATCTTCATATCTGGTGAAGTGTTGCGCCAGCCATAGTCGGGGTAGAAGTCCCGTGTTTCGATAACCAGGGTATCGCCTTGCCAGTGCGCAATCGAATTTCCAGACCATTGTGGAAAAGGTGCGGTGAATTCATCGGCGAACGGGATGATCCGCGCGTGATGAACCATCTCGGTGAGAATCATCACATAGTCTTCGGTTTGCACAAGCTGCATGTTGTTATTGTACGAACCCGGTTCCATGGGTGGACCGGTTCGGTTGTTTACAATGCAGCGGTCATTGAGAGTACGTGCCTCGGGGCCGGCACTCTCGCGGCGAACTCGTGCGATGTAGGCGGCGCGCGCTCTGCCGGTGTCCGATAGCGCTGGCAGGCGACCATTGGGTGGGTCGTAGATCAGCGAGGTCCGTCGATCCGCGACGGTCTCATCGCCTCGTTCGTACCAGAACTCGTTATAGGATATTACACCGGGGGGGTAGCCTGCCCCGCCCACGGAGTCGATGATGAGGTCGCGATTCTGACGTCGGTTTTCATAGGCCTCCCATTCGGCAGCTTCTTCCGCAGTCAGGGTGGCCTTGTTTGCCAATTCAGGAGGACGCTCCAGGGGGGTGATGGTGCGGAATGTATAGCTTCCTTGCAGATCCGGAAAGCCGTGCTCGGTACGGGGAATTTCCTGTGACCACAGTGTCGGGCTGATGCTGAGAAGGCAGAACGAGAGAGTGAAACTGAATAGCGCCCGGCTGGCCTCTGGCGTGCATGCTTTCATATGTACCTCCCTTGTTATTGTTTAATTTATTGTTATACGAATTCGCTATGCTATCGGCGGAGGATGGAGATCAGAGTTCAAGGTACTCCTTTATGGCCGATTTTTGAAGACTCGGTGCAGAAGTGGGGCGCTCTGGCCGTTTCTTGCAGTGCCATAGACTCCCCGAAGATGACTTGATCTGGGATCAGGACTCGTTACACTGTAAACATCGCTTGAAAGCGCTGACTCTATGAAATCTGCTGTCCTTAAATCCTGCCTCGCCGGCCTACTGCTGATTGTTGGCGCCTGTGCGGCCAATACCCAGCAGGGTTCTGCCCCGGTTCGCTACGGTGATGAGCTCGCGGTCACCCTTGGGGCGTCGCTGCAAAGCATGACCATCGGCGGCTTCAACCTGCATTATGCCGAAGCGGGTGAGGTGGGAAGACCCACTGTGGTTTTTATCCACGGCACCCCAGGTAGCTGGCGGGCCCTGGGGCGCCTGCTTGGTCATGATGAATTGCTGGCTCAGGCCAGGTTGGTGGCCATTGATCGCCCCGGCTGGGGAGGCTCCGGGTTACTAAGCAATGAGGAGCAGGGCAGTTTCGCAGAACAGTCGAAATTAATCTCACCCCTGCTACACAAGTTGAAAGAGGAATCAGGCAATCAGCCGCTTATCCTGGTTGGTCACTCCCTCGGTGCTTCCTATGCACCCTATCTCGCCTATCGAAATCCTGGGCTGGTGGATGGTGTGCTCATGGCAGCTGGCGCCATCGATCCTGAACTGGGCAAGCCGCGCTGGTACAATTACGCGGCGAACGTGTGGCCAATCTCACGCCTGATAGACGCGGGTCTGCAAAAAGCCAACGTGGAAATTTGGGGCGTACACGACGCGTTAACAGAGTTGGAGCCCTGGTGGGAATCGGCGGCGATCCCTCTCATCTATATGCAGGGTGAGGCGGATGAGCTGGTGGACCCGAAAAACCTCGATTATGCGGAGCGCTTTCTGCCTGCGGCAAATACCAGGGTAATTCGCATCCCTGACCAGAGCCACTTCGTCCATCGCCAGCAATCCGAGCTCATTGCCGAACTGACTCTCGATCTGCTCTCTGCGAGCAGCGGTGAGTGTGTCATCGCGCTGCTCGAAGCCCCGGCCCCCAATCTGTGTTAACGGCGCAGTAATTTTCCTCCAGTCTTCACGAACCGTACGAGTCCCGGTGATCCCCAAGCCAGTGAACACTCGATGGGACAGACAGTACCCCGAGTCTGGATAATGCCCTGTGCAGTTCCCCTGGTTGCCACTGAACGCTATATAACGCAATATATAACGCAATTTCTCAGGAGCTGAACATGCGGTTTCATGCGGCCTTCAGGATAGCTCGACTAGGCGTCGCCCTGCAGCTACTCATTCTCCCATTGCTGACCAGCCAGTCTCGAGCGGAAGAAATATTGGTAGCAGTGGCCTCAAACTTCGCGGAACCCATGGCACAGATCATCGCGGAATTTGAAGCCGGGACCGGCCACCGAATAGAGATGGCAATCGGATCCTCAGGCAGGTTTTACGCACAGATCGTGAACGGCGCGCCATTCCAGATATTTTTCTCTGCGGATCAGGACAAGGTAGCCCAATTGGCGGTGAATGGATTAATCGTGCCCGACACCGAGTTTACCTATGCAGTAGGCCGTCTCGTCTTGTGGAGTGCGGCAGAAAATTCTGATCTGGTTGACCTTGATCGGCTGGCTGACTCATCGTTTCAGCGGCTGGCGATCGCCAATCCCAGGGTCGCACCCTATGGAGCGGCAGCAGTTGAAGTTCTGCAGTCCGTCGGTATTTCCCCACTGAACGATCAGCGTATTGTGCAGGGAGAAAATATAGCTCAGGCATTCCAGTTTGTTGATACCGGGAACGCTGAATTGGGACTCGTGGCGCTTTCCCAGGTCTACCGGGATGGTCGGCTTGTAAAGGGCAGCTCACAGATTGTTTCGCAGGACTTGCATCAGCCGATTCGGCAGGATGCGGTACTCCTCGCACGGGCTGCAGAGTGTGGGGCCTGTCGCCAGTTTCTTGACTTTGTCGCATCTGAAACCGGTCAGCGAATCATGCAATCCTTTGGTTATTCCCAATACCAGGAGTAGTCTCGAATCCTGGTATCGGGAAACCCCCTGTCGCTGCTACTAACGCGTCAGGCTGTAGTTCAAGCCGATATAGGCGGCACTCGCAGCAGTGTTGTAGTCGGTTACCTGGATATAGCTCTCGTCCAGTAAATTCTCCACTCTTCCGTAGATGCGAAGTGATTCCGAAACCTGGATAGAAGCATTGAGGTCTACGATGTCATAGCCATCTACGCTAACGTCCCCAATATCTTGAGCGTCTGTCTGGGACCGATAGTAGGCGGCAAACCGTACTCTACCGTTATTGCTTGTATAGAGTGCTCCCGCGTTGAACAGGTTCTCCGGCCGTAGCAGGCGAGGAGACCCGTCCGGGCGTTCAGTGTCGTTGTGGGTATAGTTGGCTACCAGTTGCCAGATTTCGCTCAGGGGAAGTTCGGCACTCAGTTCGATACCTCTGGAATTCCCCTTTCCGATATCCTGCAGGTAGCCACTGAATGTGGAGAAATCGAAGTAGATGGCATTCTCGACATCCTGATCGAAATACACAGCATCCAGGTGTAACTGATCAACGAAGTATTCCAGGCCGACTTCCCAGCCCCGGCTTTCTTCCTGGGCCAGGCTTATACCCGCCGCAGGAGGAAAAGCAAAAGGTCCGGAGTTGTAGGCAATTTCAAAAGGGCTCGGTGCCCTGAAGCCGGTGCCATAGGCACCCCTGATCTTTAGAGTGCCGCTACCAGTTTGCTGGAGAAAGGCAGCACTGAGGCGATGGCTGGTATTAGACCCAAAGTCATCATTCTCATCCTGTCGTATTCCTGCAGTAAGAAATAACGAATTGGAAAAATCTGACAAATACTCGAGGAATACGCCACTATTGTCTCTGCCGACTCCATTGTTTGTTGCTTCTTCCTGGTCGGCTCCAAACACGAGATCAAAGCCCGGTAGTCCCTTTGCTGAGCCAATATATTCCCATCGCCGCAGTTCGCCATCGGCACCGAAGCTAAAAGCGTTGGAAGCGAAGCTGTCCCTGTCGGTATCCGTGCTGTTGAAGGAAAGTGAATGATTGAATGTCTCTCCGGCATAGTTCAGGGCTATCCGGCTGGCCGAGATGTTGCTCCTGGCAACACAATCCTCAACCCGGGTTAGGGTGAAACAGCCGTCAAATTCACTCTCCGCATCGACATCGCGGTGGACCATTTCCAGTCGCAACTTCTCGGCTATAGCGAAACCCAATCGACCATGGAGGCTGGTGTTCTCATAGCCATCGTTATCCATCAGGGTTGTATCCGACTGTCGGGCGTTGAAGCCATCGCTGGAGTAATCAGTTGCGGAAATAAAGTAGTCGACGGCTTGTGCGCCGCCACCGAGTGTTACATTCAACTGATTGCTGCCATAGCGTCCACTCTGAAGATCGCCACTGAAAAGAAGTCCGGCGTCTGTTCGACTGCTACTGATATTGATAACTCCACCTGCATCGGCACCATAGGCCAGGCCCTGAGGCCCGCGCAGCACTTCGATCCTGCCGAGTCCTTCGCTAAGTATGTGCTCGAAGGGTGTGGCGATCTGCACGCCGCTGGGATCCTGTATGCGGATGCCATCGAGAATCGTGAGTGTCCTGAACACCTCCTCTCCACGGATGCGCACACTGGTGGGTTGGCCCATTCCGCCACTGCTGCTCGTTGTAACACCGGGTAGCTGGCGCAAGATGTCTGCCACTGCCTGGTTGCCATAGGATTCGATAGCATCCTCGTCAAGGCTTGAGACAGACGTGCCTAACCTGCTCACAGGCAGCGGTAGCCTGCTGGACGTTACGATAATCTCTTCAGAAACGGCGGCCGTATCCTGGGCAGCTGCCTGGCCAATCGCCAGGATCGACGCCAGTAACAGGGCCGTCAATTGAATTGAACGGCATGTTTGGTAACTACCGGGACAGGAGTCACCAGTGCGGTGCTTATAAGACATGAATTATATCCTCAATGAATGAATTTCAATGAGGGAGGAACAGAGAGTAGCGAACGCGTGCGCGAGGCAGGAAATTCAACTACCGATGAGCCCTCCGCTGCATCGTGACCGATCAGCAATTTGCTGGCTGATCGTGTTGCACTACTTCGGGCCGGTGTCGGGCTCATAGAGACGTCATTCGTCTTTAATTACCGTTGCGGGGGCAGCGCCGGAATCATCAAATGCCAAAAAAAGGCTGAAGATTCACCGGACTTCCCGTTTACCCGGCAGTCACAGTCAAGTGAATACCGGCACCCGGAGCAGGATCGATAATCTATAGGCAATTGTTTAGAGGGTCAATCCACTTGTTCTGACTGGTGTTGGGCTAAATAGTCTGCTCTGTTGGTGAAGTGGCAGCTTTTCTCGATGCAGAATTGGTTGTGCTGCCCATTTCCCCTATACTGACTTCAGCGATTCTTTTGCATTAGTAAGGAGCACCTTTGTCAGATCCGTCGCCAAGCAGCAATGATTCCGGGGAAAGTGAATCTCAGTCCGCCTCGCTAGTACTTGCTGGCATGGAAAAGAAATTCCTGCGCCTCACCTTCTGGCAGACTGTACTTTCAGTCGCCGGCGTATTCACCGGTGCGGTGGCACTGGTCGCAGCATTGAATGAATCCCAGGCGGTCCGCCAGCAAACGTCGGCTTCAGTCTGGCCCTACGTTCAGTTCATGATCAATGACACTTCCGCCGAAGATGCGGCGTCATTTGAGCTTTCTCTCAACAATGTTGGTGTTGGACCTGCGCGTATGCAGGGGATGCGTGTTACTTTGGATAGCGAAGTCGTCCGTGACTGGCAATCGCTTACCGCAATCCTCCTGCCAGAAGGCGCCGAACTCGGGGTGGATTACGGAAAGTCCAGTGTTAGCCGCCGGGTATTGGGTCCAGGCGAGTCCCTTGTCGCCTTTCAGACCCAACACAAAGATCTCGCGCTTAGATTGCAGGATGCCACATACAGTGGCGCATTGAATGTCAGTTATTGTTATTGTTCAATTTTCGATGAGTGCTGGAATCTGCCGAGTAGCGCCGATTCCGGCGCGGAGCTGATCGAATCCTTGTCATCTTGTCCGGCTTATGGCGCAGAGAGCTTTCTGGACTAATCAGGCATGCAGGATCGAAGGCGCCTGGGATTGTGTCCTGCGCCTGCGGTAGTTGCTTCCCTGATTCTGCCGCCCAGTCAGCGATTACGTGACTGACTCACTCTCACCCTCGATCCCTGAATGACATTGCTGACGGACTGGAACCATGTGTTGCAGAACCGACACGAAGCGGGGGCAATCTGCCTCGTTCCGAAGAGCGCGCCTGCCGTGTAGAATACGAGCCTTGGTGTTGTAATATACCTACCCTGTCCTGAGATTTTACCTGCTGCGGAGAATACCGATGAAGATGACCCGAATCCTGGCGAGCACAAGCACCGTATTGGTGGCAAGCTTGTTTTCCAGCCTGGCCAGTGCGCACTGGTCCCTGAACAACGATGCCTCAACCCTGAGTTTCGTGACCGTAAAGGCAGAGCACGTGGCGGAGGTGCATACCTTCGACGTGCTGTCCGGCGAAATAGCGGACGATGGCAGCGTGGAAATCACCATCGAACTGGCCAGTGTGAATACGCTGATACCCATCCGCAACGAACGCATGCAGGCCATGCTGTTCGAAACCAATATGTTTCCTGAAGCCACCATCACGGCAGATATCGACCTCGATGGATTTACCGCCATGACTCCAGGTGCCAGTGAAGCTATCCAGCTGAACTTCAGCCTGAACATGCGGGAAACGTCCCGTTCCTATACTGCAGATGTCTTGGTTACACGGCTGGAAAACGGACTGGTAGCGTCTACCCTGAAGCCGGTCGTGGTCACTGCCGAGCAATTCGACCTGATCACCGGGGTGGAAGCACTGCGTGAAGTGGCGGGGCTGCCCAGCATCAGTCGCGCTGTTCCAGTCTCATTTACCGTTGTGTTCGATCAGGGGCACTAGCCACGTCTGACGAAGCACGGTTAGTGGGTCCGGGTATTCCAGACCTGAACAAAAGGGCTCAGTAGAGCCCTTTTTTTGGTGTGTAAACTTTCATTTCCTTGTGCCGGCAATGAATCAGGTAGCCAGTTCCTTTGCGTTGCTGGCCTGATTAGCCGATTTCCTGTTGCGTACGCGCCAGCGTGAGAAGCGACGTAGCGCAAGCGCCAATCCCGTCCACACAAGCATTGCACCTGCAGCGGATGCAATGCCCGCGATGGTTTGACCGGGCAGTCCCAAGGCTTCGCCGGTGTGCAGGAAACGTACCCAGCGTCTTGCCTGGACTCCTGGAGCCTGGTCGGTAAAGGGTACCCAGCTAATTTCCGCGCCGGAGACCCTGTCCAGGGTCAGGCTATGTCGCAATTGCGGCTGGCCACCATCGCCCTCATCGATTGTGAGAGAAATGGTTTGTGCGCCTGGCTCCGGTAGGGCGAAGCTGATGGTTTGCCAGTCTTCCTTGTAAGTCGTTGCCGTTGCCAACAAGGTCTCAAGAGACTGCGTCCGGGTAGGCTCATTCAAGGGATCGAGTGCTTCAGGGCGCGCTCGCTCTGGCGGGGTGTCACCAGCCAGCGTGTAGACAAGATCGTTAGCCCAGCCGTAGTTGAAAACAGTTGCCGTGGGTATAACCACCAGCAGTGGAATCGCAGCCCAGAAGGCAAATACATGATGCCAGTTGAAGTCCCTGGCCTGTGAGTTGTTGGCCTGTGGATTGAACCAGATTCGTGTCTTCAGGGTCGCCCAATTGAATACCTTCGGCAGCCACAGATAAGTGCCGCTCAGGAGCAGGAACAGGAAGAGCAGATTTGCGGCGCCGGTTATGTCTCGTGCGGTGGCTCGACCATCACCGGAAACCAGGAACCAGCGATGCAGGCTGCGCACATCTGAAAAGAAGCCGCTGAGCGCATCACTGTGGGGCTGGTAGATCTCAGCAGTGTAGGGGTTCATGTGCAGGGTCTGCGAGCGGCCCATGCTGGCCACGAAGGGGGCGTCGGCCCTGGAGCTCACAATAAGGGATGTCGCAGTAAACCCATCCAATTGCTTGGCGGTATTGAGCAACTCATCCACTGTGAGGCGCTGCTGGCCAGGTTCCGGGTCGGCATAGTAGGGGCTATCTTCCCAGGCCTGCATCTGTCGCTCATAGGTGAGAATTACCCCGGTGACAGACATCATCAGAATAACCAGCCCGGCAACAGAGCCGGCTGTTAAATGCATCCAAAACAGTGTCTTGCGGAACATGGTTTCCCTTGAAGGACCCGGATTGTGGAGTCTTTATCTGATGAAGGTATAAGAAGCGCAAATGATAATGATTCGCAATACCAAACGCAAGCATGGAGTAGAGGTGGGCTGCCATGCTGTAATTCAAATAATAAACGTATTGATAACCATTCTCATTTAGATTAGACTGCGCCGCACATGATTTTGTTGAGGCATCGATATGAAGTACCGAAATTCCCTGCGCCTGAGCGCTTTCAGCGCGCTTTCCCTGATAACCACGGCGCCCGCTGTCCTTGCGCAAGCTGGCGGGGAAACTGTTGAAGAGATAGTGGTGCGAGGCCAGGTCCTCTATAGCGACCGGATAAACGCGCTACGCACTCCCACACCGATTATCGATGTGCCTCAAAGCCTCTCTATCATCACCGCGGAACAAATCACCCAGCAGGGATTTACCAGCATCGGTGACATCATCAACTACACCCCCGGTGTTAATACATCCCAGGGCGAAGGGCATCGGGATGCCGTGGTATTCCGGGGAGTGCGATCTACAGCCGACTTCTTCATCGATGGCGCACGTGATGACGTTCAGTACTACCGACCTCTTTACAATCTGGAGCAAGTTGAAATCCTGCGCGGTCCAAACGCGCTGCTTTTCGGTCGCGGTGGCACTGGTGGCATTCTCAACCGGGTAACCAAGAAAGGTGTTATTGGTGAAAGTTTTACCAACTATCAGGCTGGCATGAATTCTTTTGGTGAGCACTCGGTTCAGGTGGATCACAATTTTAACGCGGGTAGCAACTCGGCGTTCCGTATCAATGCCTTCTATGAAGGATTGGAGAACCATCGCGACTTTTTCGAAGGAGACCGCCTCGGCATCAATCCTACTGCCCGCTTCCAGCTTGGTTCTGCCACCACACTCGACCTCTCTTACGAATACGCCGATCACGAGCGCTTTATCGACCGGGGCATCCCAACCGGAAGCGACGGCCGACCAGTAGAGGCCTTCGAGAATGTCGTGTTTGGAGATCCCGAACTCAATATGAACGAATTGCAGGCCCACCTGTTCCGGGCCAACCTGCAGCACGAGTTCGCGGACAATCTAAAGGGTAACTTCAACGCGTTTTACGGAGACTATGACAAGCTTTATGAAAATTTCTATGTCTCTTCCTACAACCAGGCAGCGACACCGCTGGAAGTGACCCTGGACGGCTATATAGATACCACCCGCCGCGACAATCTTATTCTTTCGAGTAATTTTATCTGGGAAGTCGATGGTGGCATGGTTAACCACACTATCATCGCCGGGGGTGAGTATATCGATACGTCTTCCGACCAGGATCGCTACAACTCGTTCTGGGACACCACTGCGGACGACAACGAAACCTTTGCTATCACGCGCCCATTGGTTCTCAACGGCGGTGTTGGTGTCAATGCATCAGGTGCGACTACCCGTAATGACTACAGTCGGGATATCAATGACGACACACGGGTAAGCATTGATGTCGGTTCTCTCTACGTTCAGGACGAAATCGAAATTTCCGAGAGACTCGACCTCATAGTAGGCGCTCGTTATGACAGCTTTGATATCGACGTGCTGGATGTCGTGGCGAACGAGCGACGAAGTCGCAGAGACAGTGCCGTGACCCCCAGGGCAGGCCTGGTCTTCAAGCCAATGGGAAATGTCTCACTGTATGCCAGCTACAGCGAATCCTTCCTGCCACGCAGCGGTGAGCAGTTTGCTAACATCAACGGCAGCAATAACCAGCTTGACCCCGATACGTTCTCCAATCGAGAGGCAGGGGTGAAATGGGATCTCAGCCGGGGATTGAGCCTCACGGCAGCGGTGTTCGAGATTGAGCAGAGTTCTCCCCAGGTAGCAGACAACAACCCGGAGACCCTGGATGTGATCGATTCCGAGATCACCGGTTTTGAAGCGCAGTTGCAAGGACAACTAACAGGTAACTGGTACATAGCCGCAGGTTACAGCAAGCTCGATGGTGAGCAGGTTGACCGCTCAGGACCCACCGGACTGCGGCCGATCGAGTTGCCGGAGCAGATGTTCTCATTGTGGAACACCCTGCAACTCACACCCGAATTAGGCCTGGGCCTGGGGTTGACTCACCAGGATGACAGTTATATCAACAACGGCAATACTGCCATTCTGCCCAGTTACACACGGCTTGATGCTGCCGCGTTCTATGACCTTTCAGCCCGTACCCGTATTCAGCTAAATATTGAGAATGCAAGCGATGAGCTGTACTTTCCAAATGCCCACAGCACTCATCAGGCCACGGTAGGCAGGCCGCTTAATGCGCGGATCACGATTAGTAGCAGCTTCTAGCTGGCTTTGCTTGCGGGGGCGTGATCAATAGGAGAGGGCTCTTGCGAGCCCTCTCCTGATTCTTTGCTTACACTCTCTAATCCAGAGCGTACACCATCAAGGCAGGATCGCTGGATGGTGTTGGCAGGCTGCGACCTTCTTCTGCCAGGAATCCGCCGACAGCACCAAACAGGGTGCCGATAAAGCGGCTGGGTTGTCCGCGTACCATGGCAACGTATTGCTTACCGTCCACGGCGTAGCTGATCGGGAAGGAAGAGGGTAGGTGCTCCATATCGGTTTGCCACAGCACTTCGCCGGTTTCAGCATCGAAGGCCTTGAAGCTCTGGTCGAGGAAGCCACCGAACACGAGACCGCCGCCGGTAGAGAGGGCAGCCGTGGTAGGCGGTGCCATTTCCCGGTGACGCCAGGCCAGTTCCATGGTCTTGAGATTGATCGCCTGGTAGCGACCGAAGTTGCCGTCATAGTCCGGGCGTGGAGTCGGTGTTGTTGCCACGCCTGTACTGAGCAGGTTGCCATCTCCCATGGGGCCGAACATCATGCACATCTCTGACAGGGGCAGGTATACCATGTTGGTGTCTGTGTTATGGGCACCTGCCTGCCAATTGCGTCCACCCAGCACGAATGGGCACAGCACGTGCCCTAGCTCTGCATTGGGAATTGTGTTTGGGTGAAAGGTCTTGGCGCCCGTAACCGGGTCGATGCCGGTGATCATGTTCTGGATTCCGGTGTCCAGTGAGCCGAGATACCGTCCTGTGGATGCATCCATCACGTCGTAGAGCGCCATCTTGCCGGCAGTGAATACGACCTTGCGTGATTCGCCGTCGATCTCAAGCTCATCGAGCTGCCGCTCATAGACCCAGTCCAGGTCCCACTGGCCATTGGCCACGTGCTGGAAGTGCCAGGCCAGTTCGCCGGTCAGTGGATTCAATGCCAGGGTCGAGTTGGTGTAGAGCGCATCGTTACTGACACCGTCGATACCGAGATCTTCCAGCAAGGGACCAGTGTCGTAGGTGGGTGCGGTTCCGAAGTAGACGAGATTCAGGTCTGGATCATAGCTGCCCGGAATCCATACGGAGCCCCCACTGCGTGCTTCAAGCGGCAGGTTGTTCCAGGTGTTGCCGCCGGGGCCGTCCGGCCGGGCCACCGTGTGAAAGCGCCACTGTTCGGTGCCGGTTTCCAGGTCAATACCAATAATGAATCCGCCTTCCGGGGTCATGGTCGCGCCCACACCTTGCACGATCATGCCATTGGCCACCATGGGAGCGCCACGTAGCGAATAGTAGCCTGGGCCATTGGGCGCGGCTGGCGTGTACACGGCGTGCTCCCAGACCAGGTTTCCGGTTTTGGCATCCAGTGCCACCAGGTCCATATCATTGTGTGGCACGATCACCTTATTGCCGTGCAGGGCAATGCCGATGCGGCGACCATCGAATATTTCCGATTCATGCTGGTAGCGCCAGAGTTCATTGCCATTGCGTGCGTCCAGCGCCAGCAGGACGTTATTGGTATCCGCAATAAACAGTACGCCGTCATGCACCAGCGGTGTGGTCATGTTGCCGCCCTGGGAGAGGGGGACACTCCAGGCCAGGTCGAGATTAGCGACATTTTCTCGATTGATCTGATTGAGGGTGCTGTGTCCGCTGAGATCATAGGTGCGACGCCACATCAGCCAGTCTTCCGGATCGGGTGATTGCAGCATCGAATCCGTTACAGCTGAATAGTCAGCGAGGGGACTTGCGCTGCTGCCCTGGGCGATCACGAAACCTGGTATCAGGCCTGCGATGCAAGTCAGGCAGAGCAATTGGGCATTAAATTTCATTCGAAACGCCTCTTCTTCTGGTATTTTTGGGCAATGTCGAAATTAGCACCACGCGGGCGCCGGGTCCACGCTTTAGGTCTGGCCCGGAAGCTGCCCGTCTTATAGTCGGGGCAGAGGCAGTTCGCCGTTTTCCAGGATGCGTGACCACACGCGTTCCCCGATTCGATAGGATTCTTCTAACAGCTCTTCTTCGTTGAGCGTCAGCAGTTTGTGATCCCTGATGACGAATCGGCCGTCGACCATGACCGATTCGATGTCGGAGGGCTGGCCGTTGTGAATCCACGCCGAGAGAATGCGGCCAGAGGGGATAAGGTGAGGTTTCATCATATCCAGCACGAGGAGGTCCGCTTTCTTGCCTACTTCCAGTGAGCCAATATCGCTAGCCTGATTAACTGCTTGTGAACCGCCGGTACAGGCATCGGCTAGCATGTCTTCGGGTTGTGGCAGGGTGCCAGGTATCTCGTCATTGCGCTGGATGCGTTCGAGGGAAATCGCCGTCTTCATCACGTGTAGCATGTCGGTGTTGTTATTGTCAGTACCGAGGGCGATGGTACAGCCCGCTTCCCGCAGTGCCGTAATTGGCGGGCTTACTCCGCGGTTAGCCGCCATCGCCGCCTGGTGGGTGATGATGGTTCTCTGGTTGGCCAGCGCATCAATCTCAATCGCATCGCAGTAGCGAGCGTGGGCAGCAAACAAGCGAGGTCCCAGGAAGCCGTGACGATCGAGGAAGATTGCTGGACGTACACCGTGATAACGCAGCATGAATTCCACTTCGGCGATGGATTGCGTCATATGGATCGTATATCCAAGATCCCGGGCATCGGCGAATTCCCTGACATCCCTTAGCAACTGGGGCGATGACAATTCCGCCAGGGCGGCAGCTGGAAACACGCTGACCCGTCCCGCATCGTAGCCATGCCAGCGATCATAGAGGTCGCTGATGCGCTGCATGCCTTCTTCCCGCAGCTGATCGGAGAATTGGGGCGGCACACTGTTGGCGAGCCTCGGTGGTGACATGGGGCCATCGACGGTAGTTATGTCCCTCACCGATTCGGCGAATACCCAGCGCTGCCCGGTTTCCACCAGGCTCGCTGCATCCCTCGCGATACCGCCGACGTTCTGCACCATGGTGGTTGTTCCAGCTCGCAGGCCCTCGACTGCTGCCAGGACTGACATGAGTGTGCGCTCATCAGAAGACAACAGGCTCTCCGGACTCGCCGGTAATTGGAGTGAATTGGGGAAGCCGAAATCTTCGTTAAAGCCTTTGGCGATAGTGGCGTCGAGGTGCGCGTGGCAATTGATGAGGCCAGGCAGAATAGCCTTACGACTACAATCTATGATTTCGGCTCCAGGATAGCGCGAGGTAAGGCTTTCGGTGTCGCCAATTGCATCGATGCGGTCACCGCTGACGGCCAGGGCAGTATTGCGCAATGTGTTGCGTTGAAGGTCATTGGTTACCAGTGTGGCATTGGCAAAGATCACTGCATTTGTAGTATTCGCGGTATTCTGCGCGAACAAATTTGTAGCAGGAGCAAGTGTGCTGCCTATTGCCGTTCCGGCGGCCGCCAGAAACTGTCTGCGGTCAAAGCCTGATTTGCTGCCATGGTTTCTCACTTCGATTTTACTCCCTTAAGAAGTCACCAAGTCTATTTCCGAGCTTACTATCCGCCCGAAATCGCGCCGATGACCATGAGTGGTTCTTTGCCAGCGGCTATTTCCGCAGGGAGCTCATTGTCCAGCGGAAGCAGGGATACATCGTTGGCGCAGGCGAAGAAGCGGACCTTGGGACGTCGCTGCGTCGTGTACAGATCGATGATCGCGCCACGCAGGGTTGGGTATTTCATTTCCAGGGCTCTTACGGCCGACAACACCGAAACCACTCCATTCACCTGAACCTCAACCTCAGGCTCACATTGTGCCAGAGTCTGCAGGTGAAAGGGCAGTGTGATTCGGATAGTCGCTGACATCGGGTCCAAGCCTAGTCCAGGGTCTGGACTTCGACTGATAAAACAGGAGGTAGGTGGGCGGCAATAGTCATCCAGTTGTCGCCACTATCGGCGGAGCAATACACCTGTCCGCCTGTAGTGCCGAAATAGATACCGCAGGATTCCATCCTATCGACACACATTGCGTCCCGCAATATGTTCACATAACAGTTTTCCTGGGGCAGTCCGTTGGTCAGAGCTTCCCACTCTTCTCCACCACCGCGGCTACGGTACACCCGCAGCTTGCCTTCCGGAGGGTAGTGTAGTGAATCGCTGAGGATGGGAATTACGTAGATCGTCTCCGGTTCATGAGCGTGCACCGCTATCGGGAAGCCGAAATCGGAAGGCAGATTTCCACTTACTTCTGTCCAGCTGTCTCCATAGTCCTCGCTGCGCATGACATCCCAATGTTTCTGCATGTAGAGGATGTTCGGATTATTGGGATGCATGTCTATGCGATGCACACAGTGGCCAATCTCGGCGGTAGGGTTTGGAATAAAATCTGAAACCAGGCCATTATTGATAGGGTGCCAGGTGTCTCCACCATCATCTGAACGAAATGCACCGGCAGCAGAGATTGCCACATACATGCGCTGGGGATTGGTGGGGTCCAGGAGTATAGTGTGCAGGCACATACCGCCGGCACCGGGGGTCCATTCGTCGCCGCGTCCGTGCCCGCGCAAGCCGGGCATCTCCTGCCAGTTCTGTGCCCCGTCGGTGCTGCGGAACAGAGCGGCATCTTCGACGCCTGCGTATACCGTATCGGCATCATCAAGCGACGGTTCCAGATGCCAGACCCGCTTGAATTCCCATGGGTGAGGGGTACCGTCGTACCACTGGTGGGTGGTCAGCGGCTTGCCAGTTTCCTCTGAAGTGTCGTAGACAAACTTGTTGCTTTCGGCGAGGGGCATGCCCTGCTCATCGGTCGCAGGTGCGCCAGCGGGTGTGCCGGGCTGTTGCCAGGTCTTGCCACCATCATCGGAGCGTTGAATGATCTGCCCGAACCAATCGGAGGTCTGGGAGGCATAGATGCGGTTGGGGTCTACCTGCGAACCCTTGATGTGGTAAACCTCCCAGCCCGCAAAATGGGGCCCGTCTATGTCCCATTTCTGGCGTGATTCATCGGAGGTCATGACGAATGCGCCTTTGCGTGTTCCTACCAAGAGTCTGACTTTGCTCATGAAATCTTCTCCCGAGAATTAGTGGTGGGCGTGATGGGTCAGGGTTCCCTTCTATGATTCGGGCTGCTCCTCAGTTCTTTCCTGAGGGAAATCAATATTCTCTGACTGCCAAGTTATACCATGGGAGCTGCGACAATTGGTCACTTTTGCCGTTTGATGGCGTCACTATAATGCTCCACCGAGTAGTCCTGATATCTGGAATGGATCGGTTATGAAGTTTCCAACACCCGCAATGACAGCCCTGTGTTCAACTCTTGTGTGTTCAACTCTTGTGTGTTCACTGGCACTGGGCCAGGATTCCTCGCTGCAGGTTCTCAGCGAGCCCCGGGCTATCCATCCTGAATGGGAGATGCCTCGCACCGAGTACGGGCAACCGGATTTGCAGGGTACCTGGTGGTTCGGCTCGAGGACTCCCTTGCAGCGACCTATGAACCTGGGTGATAAGCGGTCATACACGGCGGCAGAGGCGGCTGCAGTGGAAGCCCGCTTCCAGCAAGGACTGGATCAGCAAGCGGCACCACTGGATCCCAATCGTGGGGCACCGGAGCAGGGAGCCGATATCGGGCAGGAGGCCGACGACTCGTTTCTCGGTCACTGGCAGAAGCCAGAACTCATTCCTGTGAATGGAGAGTACCGCACGTCGGTCATCATTGATCCGCCGAATGGCCGCATTCCGTTAAGGGAAGGCTTCAAGGATTTCCATGCCCGCAGAATGATGGCTGGGTTATCGGATACCGATGGGCCGGAAGGTCAGCCGCTGTCCGGGCGTTGTCTGATGTTCGGTGCCGTGATGCCAAACCTGACTCCGCTCATGATGAATCCCTATATGGAGATCTTCCAGACTGAAGATTACGTGGTGATCCTTTCGGAGATGATTCACGATGCGCGCATCATCCGCCTTAATGGCGAACACTCAGCCAACGGGTTTCCGCGCTGGATGGGCGACTCGGTAGGTCGCTGGGAAGGGGATACCCTGGTGGTGCATTCGAAAAATTTCAGGCCGGAACAGAGTGCCTCCCGCATGTTCCTGCCTTTTTCCGAGGAACTGGAGATCATAGAGCGTTACACCCTGGTAGGCGACAACGAAATCCACTACGCGTTCACCGCTCACGATTCGCAAGCGTACACCCAGGCAGTTACTGGCGAACGAATCATCACCCGCAATCCCGGTGGTGAGATTGTTTATGAATACGCCTGCCATGAAGGTAATTATTCTCTTCCGGGTATCCTGAGAGCCGCACGTCGCGCCGATGTCGAGGCTGAACTCGGTCTGTAGGAATTTCCTGGTTCGGGGACTCGCACCGCATAGTGGTATATATCCACACTGCTTATACTTGTCTGCTATGAGCGCAGTCACGTAATCTGGGCTAATCAGAGTCTGGATTGTGCAGTTGGCTGTGGCAGTTTTCATGGTCGCCTCGCCAACTCTGTATTCCCATGCAATAAATTCCCACCCGGCATAGTGTGTTACATACCCAGAGACAATGCCGGGGAGCACAACATGAAGAAGATCTGCTCTACTACAATTCTGTGCATTTTATTCCTTGTGCCGAGTGCCGCGTATTCGCAGGGCCCGGGCCAGGGACCAGGACCCGGAGCCGCTCAGGGCGAATTCCAGCCGCTCGGTGACGCACCCGTGCCGGCGGAGAATCCCATCACCGAAGCGAAACGAGTGCTGGGAAAGATCCTGTTCTGGGACGAGCAGCTTTCCAGTGACAACACGGTGGCCTGTGGCACCTGTCACCAACCAGCCGCGGGGGGGTCGGACCTGCGTCTGGGCATGAATCCGGGTTTCGATCAGATATTCGGTACAGATGACGACGTAGTTGGCTCTCCAGGTATAAAGCGGCTCGATAACAGCGGGCAACCATTGGTCCATCCGCTGTTTGGGCTTGAAGCCCAGGTTACTGATCGTGCCTCGCCATCATTCTTCACCTCCATGTTCGCCGGGAGTAATTTCTGGGATGGTCGGGCGAGAGATCAGTTTGTGGATCCACTGGATGGCAGTTCGGTAGTCATAAGCAGTGGCGGGGCGCTGGAGAGCCAGGCCATCGTGCCGATCCTCAGCACGGTTGAGATGGCCAGGGAAGGGCGGACCTGGACTGACGTGGTGAATAAACTGCAACAGGTTCAACCCCTGGCGCTGGCCAGCAATATCCCGCCGGACATGGTGGATGCCCTGGTGGGTAACCAGCTCTACGGCGACCTGTTCGAGCAGGCCTTTGGTGACAGCGAGATAACCCCCGCCCGTATCGGTCTGGCCATCGCCACCTATGAACGCACCCTGGTGCCCAATGAGACGCCCTGGGATCTCTACATTGCCGGCAATGACACCGCCATGACAGCCAGCCAGATCGCCGGCTGGGAGTCCTTCATCGATACACCCTGTGCCAACTGTCACGAACCGCCTCGCTTCAGTAATGACGACTTTCACAATATCGGCCTGCGACCCAGTGCCGAGGATCTCGGGCTGTTCGATGTCAGCGGCCAGAACAACCAGCGTGGGGACTTCAAGACACCTTCCCTGCGCAACGTCGGCCTGCGCAGAGCCCTGATGCATGTAGGTTGGGTGACAGACGTGGAAGATGCGCTGGATTTCTACAACGCGGGCACATCGAGTACTGGTCATATGCAATTCCTGGAAGACCAGGATGGCATACCCGGCAATCCCCTGGATATAAATGCGCTGGACATCTTTGCGGAGGATGACACGGCGCGGGCCCAGTTTCTGGATTTTATGATCAATGGCCTGACTGACCCCCGGGTTGCCAGCGAAAGCTTCCCCTTCGATCGGCCTACCCTGGCATCGGAAACCATGACATCAGCGAGTCCGGTTTCAATAACCGGAATTAATTCCGGCAATACGGCTACCGACGCCAGCTTTCGTATTTCTGTACTCGATAGCGCAGGTCAAGGCGGCAATGACTTCGCCCGCACGGATGTACTCACCATTGCGGCTAACATCGCGGTCGATCCAGCAGATGTGGGAAACAGTGCGCGCTTGTTCTGTGTCGTGATATACAACGGTGCAATGTTCGCCAGGAACGAGGCAGGAGTATTCACGCTCTGGGATGGTAATGAGGCCACCTTGCCAGCCATGGATACACGGGTCCTGACAGCTGTCGAGGTAGTTTCTATAGTCCAGGGGCTGTCAAACGTGCCCGGGCAATTTCAACTCTATGTCGCCTATGAGAATGAAAACCAGCAACTGGTTTATAGTGGCTCGCCGGCGACTTTTTCGGTAGCGCCCTAGTCGCCTGGAATTCAATTCTGTCTTCGAGCCAGATTGGGTTCATCCAGAATTACGGGACCGCTGCGATTGCCCCCGAGTTTGTCCTCGGCATTGTAAATGGGGCAGTTCTTCATCGACAAACAGCCGCAGCCAATGCAACCGGTGAGTGAATCCCGCAGCCGTTCCAGATAGGCGATGCGTTCGTTCAATTCTCCCTTCCAGGCTGAGGACAGCTTCTGCCAGTCCCGTTGTGTTGGTGTACGTTCATCAGGAAGTGTGGCAAAAGCCTTCTTGATCGCGTCCAGGCTCACACCCATCTTCTGCGCCGCCTTTATTACCGAGACCCGCCTGATGACATCCGCCCGGTAGCGGCGCTGGTTTCCGGCATTGCGCGAGCTTTTAATCAAACCTTTCTGTTCATAGAAGTGCAGGGTGCTAACCCGAATACCGCAGCGCGCGGCCACCTTGCCCACAGTCCAGCTAGCCTCCGCCATTTCCGTGTCTCCGCAAAAAAAATCTGAGACTAGCGAAAAAAATGCTTTACCTCAAGTTAACTTGAGGTATTACGATGTCCACACTTTGAAGCAGACGACAGGAATAAGGAGGCAAATCATGTTGCATCTGGAACACATCAATCTCACGGTAGCGGATGTCCCAGCCATGTTGAAGTTCTACCAGGCTGCCTTTCCCCATTGGCATGTACGTACATCAGGAAGCGGTGAATGGTATGGCAAGCCACGGAACTGGCTGCATTTCGGGGACGACTTCCAGTACATCGCCCTGAGTGACAACGGAGAGGGGGAGAACAGGGATCTTACCGGTCACCAGGTTGGCCTGGCTCACTTCGCCTTTGTCACGGACAACATCGACGCGGTCACCAATCGGCTCACCGCAGCAGGATATCCCGTTGCCAAGCAGGGGGCAGACGAGCCGTATCGTAATAATATTTATTTCATCGACCCATCCGGATTCGAGGTGGAATTCGTACAGTACCACAGTGATGTGCCAGGTGAACGCAACCTGAGCAGTTAGATAGGAGCAACGGAATATGAAAATCCTGGCAATTGGTGCAAGTAACAATAGCAACTCAATAAACAGAACTCTTGCCGTATACGCGGCCGGGCTGGTTGAAGGAGCAGAAGTGGAAGTCCTGGATATCCAGGGCTACGAGATGCCCCTCTACAGTGATGAACGGGAACAACGTTTCGGGCAGCCGCTGCAGGCGCGTAACTTCTTCAAGAAGATTGGCGGCGCTGATGCTCTGGTGATCTCATTCGCCGAGCACAATGGCAGCTACACGGCGGCCTGGAAGAACCTGTTCGACTGGACTTCCCGCATTGATATCAAAGTGTTTCAAGGTAAGCCGACTGTTTATCTGGCGACATCGCCGGGTCCTGGTGGTGCCCGCAGCGTGTTGGCGGCAGCAGAGGGATCAGCGCCCTTTTTTGGGGCGGATCTGGTTGGCAGTCTCTCCATACCAGGCTTCCATTCTGTCTTCGACAATGAGCAGGGAAGGCTGCATGATGAGATCACAGCGAAGCGCCTGCGACTGCTGATGGCTAAGCTGGAGGAGCGTCTCCAGGAAGAAAACTGGTCTCGCCACAAGGCGAAGTCCGGAGACTAACTGATCAGGCAGCCCCTTCGCACCGATGGTCGAATCCATGTCACATTGCTGCCTCTCACAATCTTCCCTCAGGGAGTCGGATCGATGACATGGTATTCGGTCTGTCGGGGCTGGATATAGTAGAAGCTATCGCCGGTGAAGAAGCCGTCCTCTTCCAGTTTCATGGGCAGGGGCTGTTCTCCCCACTCCGGCACATCCACCAGGGCATTCAATTCGATGGAATAGGCTGTGTTGGGCTGCATGAGGTAATCACCGGTGCCGGGTACTCCATCCTGCTGATCCCACATGCCGATGGTTGTGCCCGCCGCGTGTCCGTGCAAGCCAATTGGGTGGGTATAGATGATGGGATTGAGGCCTTCTTCCCTGGCCTGTTGCAGACTTCTGGCGAGAATGTCATTGCCGCTGCGCCCAACCTGGAAGTTACTGGTGAGGATGTCCTGCAACCTGTTGCCTTCCCGTAAGGCCAACTTCATATAGTCAGGTACATCGTCTTCATCGTCGCGCAGTATGTAGGCATTCTGCTGGGTATCGGTTTGCAGATTCAGATAGCTGATGCCGAAATCGATGTGGATATGATCGCCCTTGTAGAGCACTTCGGGGTCGAGATTGTTTGCGGCGATTTCGTCCAATGAACGCTTTGAGCGTTCGGTTTCGATGCTGGTGTGAAACCAGGTCTCCAGCCCAAGGTCCTGTACACGCTGACGGAACCACCAGACAAGGTCATCGGTGGTCGTAACTCCTGGAATAATCACTTCCGCGGAGAAGCCCTCGCGGATAATGGCGTGCGCCACTGCCATCACGTCCCGGTAGATTTCCATCTCGGATTCGATGCGGGTTTCCAGCCAGCCAACCGCCAGTGATTCCGCCGATTGCAGGCGGCCCTGCATGCGCGCTGGCAAGGCAGCGTGCAGTGCCTGTTGCTCGGTGTAGGTGAGTCCATCGGCCAGGGCGTAGTTCTCGGAGTAATTCAGTGCGATGCGGGCAGGGTCGGCTTCGTTGAGGATGTCGGCGATCCGCTGCCACTGATCCGGTTGTTCCTCAGGGTCCCAGACACCGGGGAACAGGTCGCCCACTGCATAGCGTGCCACCGCCATGCGCTCCACGCCCCGGCTGCCGCCGTGATCGATAAACATCAACACGGTACGTCGCCTCGCGTTGAGCCAGGTAGCAGGCAACATGGTCTTCAACACAGGATCTTCATTGTATTCCCTGGCGATCAGAATCCAGGCATCGATGCCCTCGCGGCGCATCAACATGGGAACCACTGTATCGAGACGTTCTGCAAGAATACGGTCCTCTATCTCGGCCCGTTCTCGCAAAGGCAGAATAAGTTCCTTCAGCGCATCGGCAGTGAATGCCTGGGCTGGAAGCAGGAGCATTAGGCAGAAGATTGACTGGATTACGCGCATGGAGAGTACCGGGATAGCTATGAGTTGCTACTTAATAGCAAAAATTAATGCGAGACGATAGCCATGTTGAGTCGATGGCTTGACTGTCTACGTCAATTTCGTATGCAAGCATGATGGCTGGCAGGGAATTACCGCGCCCGCTGCTTAAGACCTGTAAACAATGAGAAGAGGGAACGAAGCCAGGTTGGAGGCTGGCAAATAAAATCAAGGTGATGCGGCGAGCAAGTTATTGCTCGCCGGGTATCAATTTCCCTGGGCTGAAGAATTAGTGCCCGGAATGGCCTGAATTACCACCAGCCATGCTCTGGTGATGGGCATCGTGATGCTCGCCCAGGGTCATGAGACCGAGAAAGCCAATGGCCTGATACATGGCCCGTTCCTTGTCATCTGCTGTGACCACACTGATCCAGGCACCTTCTGCTGTGGTCCCGGCTTCGGCCTGAATCCCAAGCTCGTTGGCAATCTGGCTGGCGTGCATGGGTACCATGCGTTGAATCGCTTCGAGGGTGCGGCCCTGGCCGATTACAGTGTAGCGGAGTCCGTTGGCGAGGTACTGTGTTGAGACTTCGGCAAACAGGGACAGGTGTTCCATGTCGACCAAGTGTTGCTGCAGGGCGGTAAGATCTACCTGGGTCCAGTCGGTATCGGGATTTTCCTGCAGGGTACGAACCTGATTCTGGATCTGGGTGAATACGGAGTCACCACCAGACTGCCCATTCTGGCCTCGCATTCTCTGTTGCATGCGCTTCATCATCTGTTCACGACGAGCGCCATCCTGTTCGCCTTGACTCATGCCGGAACCCTGGCCATTGCCCGCTCCATGTCCGCTACCAGATCCATGACCATCTCCGGATCCCTGTTGGGACATCGTGTGTTGTCCCCCATGGTCACCCCCGCTGTGATCCTGTTGGCCAAATGCAACGGCGGGAAGCAACAGGCTTGCGGCGAGCAGGCAGGTAGAGAGTTTCAGTCGGGATTCGGTACTCATGATGCAGTTCCTCCACGGATAATTGCCAAGCATTCGGATTGCCCAATAGTTATATTTTAACGCCGAGTTAGCGTTGGCAATAAGCACATTACTATGAAAATCCGGCTATACCTGCGCCAGATCAAAAAGCGAAAACTACAGAAAATGCACGAGCTGGCATGACTCTGATGCAACGCTCAGAAGCCTGCTGGCACATCGCTGAGCCTGAACACCCCTTCGGGAATATGTACCGGGGGGATGCGAAACGCGCGCACTTCACGGTTGGGCCGGCTGATACCGTAGACCATGCGCTCAGCGCTGGATTTATCCCAGGCAAAAGCCTGGCCTTCAACATCGATTGCAATGGTGGCGATGTGAACGAGTTTGGGCCCCATGGAGGGAGCCGCCATTACATACATCTCGGGTCGGTCATGGCCGGTAAGATAGAGCAGGCCATCGGCCCCCAGGGCTCCACCGGAGGCAGCGTAGGGCTGCATGCGGGCGATGGTTGTTTCCGGGATCATCCAGCCACCGATGCGTCGCCACTGGGCGTCATAGCGCACGATTGAAGCGAAGGAATGGTCCTTATAGTCGAGGCCACCGTCTTCGTCATAGTGGGCAAAGCCTGCGACCCAGCCATCACCAAGGCGCTCAAACCAGGTCAGGGAGCCTTCTTCCAGAATGCCGAGGCTGAAGCTGCGCTGATGCTCCATGGTTTGCGCGTCAAAAATTTCAATTGAACTCGCCATGGGGACTTCGGGGAAGTTGGAGTTTGAGCAATACAGCAGGTCATCTTCAGCGTAGCAGCTGTTTAGATGTCTAATGGGTCCACTGCGCGAACTTGCCCAGCGTTTCACCAGTTCACCATCCTGCTTGCGGTACTTGCCAATAGCGCTGTTCACGATGGCATAGAAATGATCGGCGTCGGCCGCCGCGCCCTGGCCCGCTTCCACGGCTGGATAGCTGGCGACCAGCTCGGCGTCCAGTGACTGGATAGGAAGCGCCTGAAATTCAGGTAGTTGCAGACCCTGGGCGTAACTCTGGGCGTTAACAAGCAGGGTGAAAAGAATCAGGCTAACAGCATGTTTGATCGCATGTTTGATCATAGTGGGCTCCACAATACAGCGGGGACGGTAGTCATCCGCGGATTTGACAACACTGTACCCAACTAGTGTTGCAGAGATTGGACATGATGCGGGACTGCTTGATTTGCATCAAGCCAGCCGATAAGGGTATTGATAAAGTGCTATTGGAGGGTTGTTGGGTATAATCAGCGACCCGGGAGTCAATTAATATGGAGGTTGTTAACCTATGAAATTCCCTGCGTTTCGCTCTTTAATCACACCTATCGCTGCGCTGGTAGTCGGGTCCGTTCTGGTAGCCTGTAACAGCAACGGCAATGCCGGATTCCCGCAAATCGCGAGCCCACCTCCTTTTGACTACGCGGATGGGGAAGAACTCCGGTCCCGTATGCATCAGCTGGCCTTTGAACTGCAGAGGCTCGATACAACCCTGATGCTTGAAAACAGCGGTGGTTTCGTTACCCAGGAGCAGGTTGTGGATTCACTCGAAAATATCGAGCGTATCGGTGGGCTGCTGCGGGATGGCGACATGAGTATGCGCCACGTCTTCCTGCGCGATGATATGGAAAACTTCCTCCTGACTGCGCGTACCGCGCGTATGGGTGCTGAAGCCAATCCTCCGCGCTACTACCAGGCTGGCCGGGTATCCGGTGCCTGCCTGAACTGCCATCGCATCAATTCCTGAGCACTCTCTCACTCCATGCCCGGCCTGTCCGGGCATGAATCTTCCGCACGCGAAATGATGCTTCTGGCAGTCCTGGATAAATGGCGTGCGCCAGGATGCCAGGGCAATTCGTCAGAATGTTGGGGTAAACACGTAGGGCTCGAATTCCATCCAATCCACGCCATTGCTGGAACGCAGGATCAGAGTGTCGGTTTGCCGGGTTGCAGATTCCGTCTGTTGCAGGGTCATGATGTAGCGATTGAAGAGGCTAGGCGCATTGCAGAGTTTGCGGGTAGTAACCAGCGCCGTGATGCTCAGTGATTCGCCATCGAATTCCCAGGTGGCGCCAGCCTGATTGCAATCCGCTTCCACCTGTAGCCGGTTTTCAATGCGAAATCGCAGCAAGTAGTTTTCAGGCTTATCCGGGACGAACACCGAATCATTGAAGGAATGAATGGCCACCAGTTGCCAGGAGCTGTTTTCGAGATCATCCTGTGCGTTGGCGGAATTCAGCAAGGCGAGACCAAGCAGCGCTGTCACTGCACGGCTTGCCAGTTCTTTCGGGCTGATGCTGATTAAGCTCATTGGAAGTATTGTTAATCTGGATTGGTCGCAGGCAAATTACATCAGGAAACTGACGAAAACAAAAGTTGTCGAGGGTTGTGGGTCTAAGCTGGAGCCCTGTTGCAGCAAAATTGGTTTCGATCAGCAGCATTGCGGGAGAATATCGTGGAAAATTTCACACCTATCTCTGCCCTAATCGGCGGACTGTTAATCGGTGGCGCCGCCACCCTCACACTCTGGGCCAATGGGCGCATTGCCGGCATCAGCGGCATTCTTTCCGGGGTAATCGTACCCGGGAGTAGCGACCGCATCTGGCGCATACTCTTCGTGATCGGCATGTTGACAGGTGCTGTTGCCTACGTCGTCACGCGTGGCGAGCCAGCGGAACTGGAACTGCAGGTGGGCCCGGTTGGGGCGATCATCGCAGGGCTGCTGGTGGGCTTCGGCACACGGCTGGGAAGCGGCTGCACCAGTGGTCATGGTATCTGTGGGTTGGCACGATTTTCCAGGCGTTCGTTTACGGCAACGCTGCTGTTTATGGCGACTGCCATCGTCACCGTGTTTGTCATTCGTCACGTCATTGGAGGTGCGGCATGAACACTAACTCCAATGCGGGCCGTCTTACGATATTCCTGTCAGGGTTTTTGTTCGGGCTCGGACTCGTGATTTCCGGCATGTCCAATCCGGCCAAGGTGGTCGGCTTCCTGGATCTGGCAGGAAGCTGGGACCCCAGCCTCATCCTGGTGATGGGTGGCGGACTGCTGGTGACAGTGCCAGCCTTTCATCTAGTGCTCAAGAATCCTCGACCCTTGTTCGAAGAAAAATTTTTCCTGCCCACCGCCAAGGCGGTCGACAGCAAGTTGCTGGCGGGCGCCGTATTGTTCGGATTGGGTTGGGGCATTGCCGGGTTTTGTCCCGGGCCTGCTATCGTGGCGCTGGTGTCACTCAATTCCACGGTGCTGATGTTCTTTGCCGCATTGATTGCAGGCATGTTGCTGCATCATGTAATTCTGGAATAAGTCGCCGCTTATTCCTGTTCGCTTCCCAGTTCATCAAATCCCGGCGGTGGTCGACGGTGGTGGGTGCGTTGCTCATAGGCATAGGCCAATTCGATCAGCGTCCCTTCGGAATAGGGACGGCCAACAAACTGCAGTCCTGCCGGTAGCCGGTCCTGCCAGAATCCCATGGGCACCGTGACGGCGGGCAAGCCGGCGTCTGGTGCCAGTTGCTGGTTGTTATCACCCCGGTATTCTTCCCCGGCTCGGTCGATGTGTGCCGGCGGGTTTGACCAGGTAGGGAAAGTGATGGCGTCAACGTTGGCGGCATCCATGGCGGCGATGGCGTTGGCCAGAAGCTGATTACGCTGTGGGTGATTGGGCCAGGTGGGACAAGGCTCTTCCCAGTTGTCCGGTGCCACATCCAGCGGAAAGCCCGCGTAGAAATTGAACGATCCACGCGTAGCCTCGGCAATTTCTCCCGTTTCCAGCACGTCATTTACGTCCAGCAGTGGCGGGTTTTCGAGGGTCTGGAAATACTGCCCCACGTCATAGCGAAAGCGTCCACAGAACGGAATCGAATCACTGATTTCCTCGAAGTCTGCTATGGCAAAGGGGTCAACAATCTCTGCACCGGCGGCTCGCAGTTCATCCAGTGCGGCCATGAACAGTTGCTTGATCTCGGGATCGGCATCGACGTGATCAAGCAGTGAACGAAACACACCGATGCGTTTGCCTTGCAGTCCGTCGGCATTGAGAAAGTCGCGATAGTCGGCTTCCCGTTTGCCGGGTTCGGCGAGTGGATCGTTGGGATCATAGTCTGCCACAACATTAAACAGGCGCACCGCGTCTTCCACAGTGCGCGCCATGGGGCCGGCGATATCACGATCGAACACCAGGGGGATGACGCCATCACGACTGGTTAGACCCAGGGTGGAGCGGATGCCAAACAGGGCCAGGTGCGAGGAAGGACCTCGAATCGAGTTTCCGGTATCGCTGCCCATGCCCGCCACTCCGAAACTGGCAGCGATCCCCGAGGCGGTGCCGCCCGACGAGCCAGCAGGAACGTGGTTGAGATCATAGGCATTGGCAGTACGGCCATAGGACGACGAAATGGTTTCCCTGGGGCTAAAGGCCCATTCGGCCATATTGGTCTTGGCCAGCACGATGGCATCCGCTTCCCGCAGGCGCGCAATCATGAAGGCATCATCGGGCGGGATGCTGTCCTTCAATGCCAGCGAGCCGCCGGTGGTTACCATGTCGAAGGTATCGAAATTGTCTTTCACGAGGATCGGCGCGCAGAACAGCTCGCCCACGTTTTGGCCGTTGGCAAGCGCGTCATCGATCGCTGCGGCATATTGCAGGGCATTGGGGTTTACTTCGGTTATGGCATTAAGACCACTGCTCTGGTCGTAGTGCTCGATGCGCGCGATGTAGGCGCGGACCACGTCCTGACAAGTCAATTCGCCAGCGCGAATGGCCTGCTGAATATCCGAAATAGTGGACTCTACGAGTGCCAGTCGGGGTGTAGCCTCCGGCGAACAGGCATGCAGCAGAGCAAACAGGCACGTGAGGAGAACTTGCTTCATAGCAGGAAAAGGGACCGGGTGTTGTTTCTGCATAATGCTTGCCTGTGGCTGACCATCGCTGATGGGAATGGAAGTGAAAGTTCATTTTTAGCTGTATTTTGCAACTTACCCCGTTTATCGTTGTTCCACAATTCAGCCGCTAAGAAAGGGAAATATCCATGGGTCCCATGTCCAGAATCAGCATTTCAACACGCCATTTTGCCCGTTTGCTCGCCAGCGTCTTGCTGGTGTTGCAATCTGCACAACTTGTTGCGCAAGTGCCAGACCGTGAAGCGCTGGGTCGGCCCGGTCCCTACCAGGTGGCCTACTATTCCCAACTGCCACCGCAGGCGGAATTTTCTGCAGCCACCCTGTATTTCCCTGCGAACAAGGGCGGTGACTTCGGCGGCATCGTGGTGGCACCCGGGTTCATCGAGAAGCAGGAAAACATCGCCTGGTGGGGGAACCATCTCGCGTCCCATGGCTGGGCCGTGCTCACACTGGATACCAACGAGCCTAGGGACAATCCACAGATCCGTGCCGAGGCCTTGATGGCGGGTGTGCGCTTGCTGATTGGCGAGAATACCCGCATGGGGAGTGCCATACGGGGCAAGATACTGGCAGACCGCATGGCAGTGATGGGGCATTCCATGGGCGGCGGTGGCACCCTGTTGGCTGCCAACGAGAACAGCGACGCCCTCAAGGCGGCCATTCCGTTTACCCCATGGTTACCGGATGGGGATTTCGGTGGGGTGAGTGTGCCGACACTGGTGCTGGCGGGAGAAGTAGATCGCATCGCAGCAGTCGCCGATCACGCCTGGCCCCACTATGAGAGCCTGGTCAACGCAACACCGCGCATGTACCTGGAGATCAAGGGTGGCAATCATTTCATTGCCAATTCCATGACGGAAAACGAAGGCCTGAATCCCAACATCGATGTGCATGATCTGGTCGGCAGCATGGCTGTGGCCTGGCTCAAGCTGTTCATGGATGGTGAGGAGGATTATCGCTCCGCGGTCTTCGGCGCCATGCCAGCGAGTGACAGGGAGCGCCTGTCTCGCTGGGAGTTCGTAGAGTAACTCGCGTAATCGATCAGGAGAACCTTACGGCTGCATGGCAGCCCGACGTTCTTCCTCCCGTGCACCACGCAGAATGTTCAACAGGCCGTAGTTACCTTCCTGGCAGGCATACTCATAGAGCTGTCCTGCAACCTTGGCCATGGGTAGCACCGCGGTTATCTTGTCGGTGAAGGTGGCAGGGTCTTCCAGGGTCCATTCATAGTCCAGGGTGTCGTAGTCGCTGCGGGTAAAGCGCTCGGTGAGAAACTTCTCCTTGCCGGTACCATAGGATTGCAGGCTCGCTGTGTAGAAGCTGAAGTTTCGGGTTTCCACCACAAGCGTGTCGCCGTCCCAATAGCCCCTGGAATCGCCAGTCCACTGTTCGATGTGCTCCGGCAGGTTCGGCTTCTCATACAGCGGAATCATGCGGGCGTTGTGAATCATCTCTGAAATAATCACGACGTGATCGCGATTCTGAATGATCTGCAGATTGTTGTTGTAGCGACTCGGCCGATAGGGTGGCAGGGCATTCATGCCGATGATGCAGCGCTCGGGCAGGCCACGGTCTTCCGGTCCGTCCTTGCCGATGCCGCCACTGCCGGTGCGCACCGGACGCTGACCGGGGGCATCTTCGAGGAATCCGCTCCTGCCAACTGGAGTGCCTTCAACCAGTGGGGGCAGTCTGCCATCCTCTGGGTAAATGATTTGTGAAGTTCGAACGGTATCGGCGATTGAAGCCATCTCGTACCAGAAATGATCGTAGCCATAGACGAAACGTTCGTCTGTGTCGGGCGCGCCACGATTGGCCACATCGTCATCTGCTTCTACCACATTGCCTTCCTCGGCTTCGGCTTCAAGCCGCGCCTTGATGTCGGCAATCTCCTGATCGGTGAGGAATTCCCTGTCACCAAACTGCGCGGGTCGCTCGAAAGGAATCTCGGTGGAGAAATTCCACACCCCTTGCAGGTCCGGGTGACCCCATTCTGTGCGCAGGGATTCGTTGTCCTGTGCGGCAGCAATAGTGCCCAGGCTCGCGGTAAACAGGAGGGTGGAAAAGGTGATGGTGCGTGTGGGGATCATGGTTGGATCGCTTATTATTGGTAGAGGGAATACTTTACTGAAAGAGTCTGGCGCTGACCAGTCTGGCCTTCTGTTTACCAGGCAAGTAATCTGTTCTGGTCTGTGCCTGGTCGAAGATCAACATGAGTACATGGCACGATGCTTACAGCTCGGCGTAGCGGCCAAACGATAATTTCAGGAAGCATGATTATAACGGCAAAAACTGGCATTTTCCTCGCGCTTGGCTTGTTGTTGGGTTGCTCATCGATTCCCATGACCCGTGTGGAATCCACCAACCAGAACAGTCGAATCGACTACCTCGTTATCCACACCACCTCGGAGAACTTTGTCGAGTCGCTGCGATTGCTGACAACTCCTACTGCCAACCCGGTAAGTTCTCACTATCTGGTGCCGGAGATCAACGACCCGACTTACCCCCATAACTCGCTCCGCGTGTATTCCCTGGTGGATGAGCCGCGCCGAGCCTGGCATGCGGGAGTGAGCTACTGGGCAGAGGAAGAAAATCTGAACGACCGCTCTATCGGTATCGAGGTGGTCAACGAATTCAAGTGTACTGGCACCGAGATGCCGCTGGAGGAGATTGAGCTGGCTAGTGTTGAATGCCATTTCCCTGAGTTCTCCGAAGAGCAGATTTCCCTGCTCATCGCCCTGGTCAAGGACATCCTGGCGCGCTACCCGGGTATCAACCCGATCGACGTGGTCGGGCATTCCGATATTGCCATCATGCGCAAGTCCGATCCGGGTCCCTTGTTTCCCTGGCAAAGACTCTATGAGGAAGGTATTGGTGCCTGGCCCGATGCTGAAACCGTTCTGGCCTATCAAGGCGAGTTCCGGAGCTCCTTTCCAGCGGTGGAGACACTGCAACGGGGGCTGCTGAGCCTGGGTTATCAGGTGGAAGTGACTGGGGAATACGACCGGCAAACCCGGTTTGCGGTACGGGCGTTCCAGTTGCATTTTCGGCCCGCTGACTACTCTGGCTTTGTCGACGTTGAGACGGTCGCGCTGCTGTGGGCGCTGTTGGAGAAGTATCGCAGCGCCGCACTGGCGGACATGGAATCGCCTTTGCTGCAGGTTGCGGATTGAAGGCCGGGGGCTGAACAGGCTTCCCTGGCAACTCTTCCTGTCCGGGCTCATTGCAGGAGTCCTGTAGCCTCGGAATCCAGTGCCTGTTCTGAGTATTGCAGTCCAACCGGGGCTGGGTTACTGTGCTCTCAGGCAGCAACAAACAGCTAATAATAAAGATAATAGAAGCCCATGCTACTACCTGCCAATGCCCTCGCCATTTCTCGCTTCCGGATCTGCCGGCCAGTATTGCTGTTGCTGTCCGGGCTGCTTCCAATTGCGCTGGCGATGCAGGCCAGTGCCGCCGATGATGAGCCGTTTGGCGCCACTGACATGCAGCATGCTGTCAATACCTATTGTCTCGCCTGCCACAATGATTCCCTGGCAACCGCAGAACTCTCCCTGCAGCAGATCGATTTCAGTCGACCGGGCCTACATGCTGACGTTCTGGAAAGAGTCGTCAAGAAACTCCGCGCGCACATGATGCCCCCTGCTGGCATGCCGCGGCCGCCCTTCGAACAATATGCAGTGATGACTGGCTGGCTAGAGGCAGAGCTGGATGCTGCCTGGGCCGCTAACCCGAACCCGGGGCGCGTTACAGCTTTGCATCGCATGAATCGCTATGAGTACAACAATACCATCAACAACTTGTTAGGTTTTGACGTGGATGTGATGGACCTGCTGCCGGGAGATCCAACGGCCGACGGTAGCTTCGATAACATCGCTGCATCCCTGCCATTCACGACCGCGCACATGGAGCGCTACATGTCGGTGGCAAGGGAGGTGACACGGCTGGCGACAGGGTTGCCGCCGCTGGGTCCTACAGTCAGCACCTACGAGACTCCGCTGTATTTGAGCCAGGACTGGCGTCAGAACGAAGACATGCCTTTCGGTTCCCGGGGTGGCGTGTCGGTTAACCACTATTTCCCAGTGGAAGGGGAGTACAATATCCGGGTTGCCCTGGAAACCAACTATCAGGACTACATCAAGGGCCTTGGCTGGGCACAGCTTCTGGAAATACGCCTCGATGGTCGGCTGTTACAGCGCTTCAGTGTCGGCGGTGAGGCTCCTGGGACACCTGCCCCCTTGAGTTTCAGTGGTACAGGCGAGCCCGGCAGCACCGATTGGGAACAGTACATGTTGTTTGAGGCAGGTGCAGGGCTGGAAGTGCGCGCCAATGTCAGCGCCGGACCCCATAACATCACGGCTTCCTATGTTCGCCAGCAGGTAGAGGAAGAGGGCATACCGCAACCTCGCCAGGGAGGAAGGCTGGGCGCAAACGATGAAGCCTACCTCGCCTACCAGAAGGTCCACGCCGTTGAGATAGGAGGCCCCTACCTTGCATCCGGCGACGTCGCCGATTCACCAAGCAGGCGCGCCATCTTCAGCTGTTACCCATCGACTGCAGCGGAGGAAGCAGCTTGCGCTACCGAGATACTCAGCAGAATGGCCCGCCAGGCTTATCGGCGCGCCGTGACAGCAGAAGACACCGCCCTGTTAATTGAGTTCTTCAATACCGGCCGCGAACAGGGTTCCAGTTTCGATGCCGGTATTCAGTTTGCACTGGAATATCTTCTCTCCGATCCTGAATTCCTGATCCGTGGCTATCGGCAAGCCGATTTGGCTGCAGGAGAGAATTATCGATTGTCTGACAATGAACTCGCCTCGCGGCTGGCGTTCTTCCTGTGGAGTAGCGCGCCGGATGAAGAACTGTTGCAGCTGGCCGAGCAGGGCACGCTGTCACAGCCAGGCGTGTATAGACAACAGATTCGCCGCATGCTGGAAGACAGCCGCGGTGTTGAATCCCTGGTTGAAGACTTTGCAGCCCAGTGGTTGAACCTGCGCCGGCTGGACGAGGTCAACATCAATACCGTGCTGTTCCCCGAATATGATGTCAGCCTGATTGAGGCCTTCGCCCGGGAATCCGAGATGTTCGTTGCGGAAACTATCAGGCAGGACAATAGCATCATGGACCTGCTGGGCGCAGACTACACCTTCGTGAACGAGCGACTTGCACGGCACTATGGCATCGAGGATGTTTATGGAAGCCGCTTTCGCAAGGCGGCAATTCCCGATACGACGAAACGCGGAGGCCTGCTGGGACAGGGTGCCCTGCTTACGGTGACATCCTATCCCGGGCGCACATCGCCGGTGCTGAGGGGTAAGTGGCTACTGGATAATATGCTGGGTACGCCGCCTCCACCCCCGCCGCCCAATGTACCTATTCTTGCCGAGGCCAGTTCCGGCAGTGCGCCATCGTCGATTCGCGAGCGCCTGGCCCAGCATCGCTCCGATCCGGTCTGCGCCTCCTGTCATGTGGTCATCGATCCCATTGGTTTCGCCCTGGAGAATTTCGATGTCATCGGTGCCTGGCGGGATTTCGATGAGGTTGGCAATCCAGTGGATCCCAATGGCAATTACCCCGGCGGCGTGGAATTTGCCGGCTTCGCCGACCTGCGCGACTGGATGTTGCAGCGGCCGGACCAGTTTGCCCATACCCTGACGGAGAAGCTCATGACCTACGCGCTCGGTCGCCGGGTGGAATACTACGATCAACCGGTGATTCGCCAGATAGTGCGAGACGCTGCCGAAGATGACTACCGCTGGTCTGCCATTGTGCTGGGTATAGCAACCAGCCCTTCATTCACCATGAGCCAGGGCGCCGCAGATTCGACCCTTGCCAATGCGAGCCAATAACAGGACGAGCCATGAAGATTAAGCCCATTCAAAGCCCGAACGTGATTACCGGTAAATCGCTCTCCCGCCGTACCTTGCTCAAGGGCGCAGGAGCCGCCTTGGCGCTGCCCATGCTGGACGCCATGACACCCGCTCTGGCGCAGACAGCACGGCCGGTGCATCGCTTCCAGACGGTTTATATACCCAATGGCATGGCCATGGAGTATTGGTCACCCGCCAGTAATGGGCCGCAGCTTGAGATCACGCCAGTGCTCGAACCTCTCAGGAATTATGCCGGCAAGATGGTGTTTCTGTCCGGGATCAAGGCTAACTGGAATGTGGCCCACGCCGGAGCCGGTGGTTCTTTTCTCACGGGTGTGACCCGTGGAGGACGCAATGAGACGGAGATCCTGGCAGACGTCTCCATGGATCAACTGTTAGCTAACAAGCTCGGCAGTGAGACCCAACTGGCCTCACTGGAACTGTCCATGGATGCGCCGGCCCTGGCGGGTGCCTGCACGGTAAACCTCAGTTGTGTTTACACTCATACCCTGTCCTGGCGTGGTAAGACCGAGCCCCTGCCCACGGAGCACAACCCTCGAGCCGTGTTCGAAAGACTGTTTGGCGATAGTGGCAGCACTGCACAGGAGGCAAGGGCAACGCGTCTCAGCCAGCAATCCAGCATTCTCGATGCCGTGCTGGAGAAGCTGAACAAACTTGAGAGCAGTCTGGGCAGCAGTGACAAGCATCTGGTTAACAGCTATACGGAATCCGTGCGGGATATCGAGCGTCGCATAGAGAAAGCCGAAGAGCAGATAGAGATGGAACTACCCGCACTGGAGCAACCGGCCGGTGTGCCACCCGTGTTCGAGGACCATATGACCCTGATGCAGGACCTGCAGGTGCTGGCCCTGCAAACCGATCTTACCCGGGTGATTACCTTCATGATGAGCAAGGAGCAGAGCGCAAGGCCCTATCCCCAGATTGGTGTACCCGACGCTCACCACCCCCTGAGTCACCATAACAACGACCCCGAATTGATCGAACGCATGTCCAGGATAAACATCCATCACACTACATTGTTCGCAAACTACCTCGACAAACTGGCAGCGATTCCCGATGGCGACGGAAGTCTGCTGGATAATATGACCATCCTTTACGGCGGGGGTATTTCCAACAGCACGATCCATTCCGGTGTGAACCTGCCGGTGTTGTTGCTGGGTGGCGGTGCCGGCTGGTTGCAGGGTGGGCGACATGTGCACTATGACAACGAGCCCACCATGGCAGACCTGCATCTGACCCTGCTCGAGAAATTCGGTGTGCACATCGACAAGCTGGGCGGCAGTACGGCTCCCCTGACGGTTTGATTTTTCTGACGATGACTGTGCGGCGAATAGACAAGACAAAGGGAATTCTGCGGCTACTCTGCCCGGTTCTGCTTTCTTTCTTTTTCAGTACTCAGGCACTGGCCCAGAACATGCCCCTGGTTGTAAGCCTGGCCAAGGAGCAACGCTGGGAGCAGCTTGAGAATTTGCTGCAAGACGGTGTTAATGCCAACGCGATCTATGGGGATGGCACGACTGCATTACACTGGGCTTCCTATCACGACAGTGTCGATGCGGTCATGGTCCTGCTCGACTCAGGTGCCGAGGTGAATGCCATCACCGATCTGGGAGTTACACCACTGTGGCTGGCAGCAGAAAATGGCAGCCTGGCCATAACAGAGCTGTTACTGCAGGCAGGAGCCGATCCCAATGTCAGCCTGCTTTCAGGAGAGAGCATCGTCATGACGGCATCCCAGAGTGGTAACGGTGACGTGGTTCGCGCCGTGTTGGCGGCCGGAGGCGATGCCAACGCCGCGGTGACCCGGGAACAGACCGCACTGATGTGGGCAGCGAATCGTGATCATCACTCGGCGGTTGCAGCCCTGATTGAATTCGGTGCCGATATCCATGCCCGCTCCGAGGTAGCTGAGCACTACACCAAGGCCGAGAAAGAACAGGACAGTAGCGATGACTACAAGCGCTGGCTGGAGTTCGGCGGCAACAACGCATTGATGTTCGCGGCGCGGGCAGGCAGCCTGCTATCGGCAAAGCATCTCGTAGCCGCCGGCGCCGACGTAAATTCTCACAATGCCTTCGGCACCAGCCCGCTTATCATGGCGATTCACGGTGGCAATCTCGATCTCGTCGAATTCCTGATCAACCAGGGAGCCGATGTTGACGATGAGCAGAGCGGTCACACCGCACTGCATGCCGCCGTGCTTCGAGGCAACGTGGAGGCCGTGCGCACTCTCATCGACGCCGGGGCAAATCTGGAACTAACTGTGAAGGATTCAACGCCGGTAAGACGCCAGAGTACTGACTACAACTTTCATAACGCACTGATCGGTGCGACGCCGCTGTGGTTGGCCGCACGTTTCGCGGAGCCAGTCATCATGATGGAATTGCTGGATGCCGGTGCTGATGCATTCACGGTAAACAATGTCAGTTATCCGGCCCAGAACATGGGTGAGAACTACATCGCCGAGGAGGGAGAGATCTCAATTCTGATGGCGGCCACTGGGATGGGGCACCGGCGCCTGCGAGTGAGTTGGTGGACGCCCGAGAGGCGTGCCGGGCAACTGGGCAAGTCCGCCGAGGAATTCATTCTCGATGCGGTCACCATTACTGCCCAGGCTGGCGTGAATCCGGATCTCGTCGATGCCAGCGGACAGACTGCCCTGGCCTTCGCCAGGGCCCGTCGCTATGACTCTGTGGTCGCGTTTCTGGAGGCGATCGGAGCCAGTGAGTAATCGCTAAACACATTTTTACCGCTTAAAAGCAATGCAAGGAGTCACCATGTTGAAAGCGTTCTGTGCTGGGTTTGCCAGCTGTGGAGTCATCGTGTTGGGATTGGCTGCAGGTGCCCAGAGCTCCATGGCCCCCGCGTTCTATATCAGTGCAGGTGACATAGCCCGGGGAATCGAAGAGTCCCTCGGCGACAGACCAAATATGGGTGTGGGGGCGATCACTACCACTGACGACTGGCGCATCAACATGATTCATCGAACGGCAGCGGCGAATCCAATCGTTCACGAGAGCGGTACGGAAATTCATTTCATCACCGCTGGGGAAGGTACATTCGTCACCGGGGGTGTGGTGGTGACCGATGCGGACGGTAATCGCACTGTGGAGGGTGGCAAGGCTCAGATCGTGCGCGAAGGGGATTTCGTGTTGGTGCCCGATGGCACGCCACACTGGTACAGCCGGGTGGATGAGTCCGTGACTTACCTGGAAGTGCGCTTCTATCCCAACGACTGACCCTTAGCTGTATTGCAAAAGAAAAGGCCCGCACATTTCTGTGCGGGCCTTTTTTTGTTCGCAGGTTCAGATGCGCTTAGATAGCTACGATGTTAGCTGCCTGAGGGCCTTTCTGTCCGTCAACTACTTCGAACTGCACGCTCTGACCTTCAGCCAAAGACTTGTAGCCTTCGCCGGTGATCGCTGTGTAGTGAGCGAATACATCGGGGCCACCTTCGCGTTGAATAAAACCGAAGCCTTTGTCTTCGTTAAACCACTTAACAGTTCCGGTAATTTTGTCTGACATAAAAAACAATCCTGATAAAAAAATAAATTACACCCAATACCTTCACAGGTTGATGGGTTTTGATGCGAGAAAGTGATAAGGCAGTACTTAAAGACGACGTGACGAGGTGATACAAATACTTCGAACGAGGGGCATTAAATAGGGCGCTTAGCTTCAAGCTGGGATCAGATTATAGGCTTATTTCCCCTTAGTCAATGAAATTTCGGGGGTTTTTCTTCGGTAGAGTAATACTCCGGTCACAATGCCGAGGACCAAAAGCCCCAGGCTGAAGGTGAGTTCCCGGTGGATACCGGCTGGCGTGGCAACTGGACTTCGAACGACTTTTCCCAGCCCTGGGTGGGGTGGAAGGGCTGGTCCGGTGTCAGCGCTGCATCAGAATCGTAGACTCACCCTTCAGGGACAGGGCCATCTGTAGCACGTGAATGAGCAGCAGCGCCAGCAGGAACAGGGTGTAGTAGACCGGGTAAATCAGTTGATAGGACGCCGTGTCGGTGAAAGGTTCGGTCCATATGTCGATGCCGATTGCCACGATAAAAAAAGCAGCGGTGATTGCGTAGTAACTCCAGACAAAGGTTATTTTGGCGTGACTAAACAGGTACGCAAACACCGCTGCGGCAATCGCAATTTGCGATACATAGGAGAGGATGGTCCAGAGGCTTGCTGAACTGTTCCCCGGGCTGAGACTGGCGTAGTAGGCCAACCACTGGCTGACCGCCACAAAGAATACGACGATGAAAATGATGAGCTGGGCAGAGCGGTGGTATGCCAGCCGCTGCTGGGTAAGACTGTGTTGGCTTCCCAGGTCCATTACCTGGTTAGTCTCCTGCAGGGCTTCCACGCTCATACCGAAGAACGAGGCCAGTGTCTTCCAGGAAGCGGTGCTTACACTGTTGCCACTCTCAACCCGCTGGATCGTACGCAGGCTGAGGCCGGTAGTATCCGCCAGCTCTTCCTGGGACAGGTTCTTCTTTTGCCGTAGCTTCTTGATGGACATGGCTTTCTCCCGATTCAGGCTGGAGTTTAGGGTGTTTTTGCAGTGGCGGTTACGCCAGTCGCGCGCCAATTCCCCACTGTAGCGAAAAAAGTTCGATTGTTCTTCAGTTGACGGGGTAATCGCGCCTGCTTCCTGCCACCGGATCCTGCTCAGTCCACTGCAAGTTTGAATACAGGGAAGAGGAGGGTAAGTGTCACCAATTCAGGGAAAATCCGGGAGATTATTATTCACCAGGACTATATTTTTCGGTGCACACAATTTAATGTGATTATTGCGTCACGGTATACCCGTCTCCCTCCAGGAGGCACCAGCAGGATCGTAGTTCCCATGCTCAGCAACATCTCATTCCCCTCGTCTGACTGTAATTTCGTGGGTTCCCGAAAAGGAGCCAGCGGCAGCATTGAAGATCTCAAATCCGTGCCACCGACTCCCAGAGCCTGGGTAAACCCGGCCATGGTATCGTCGGTCATGGACCGCCTCGCCTCCATCCAGCAGCGCCATTCACGGCATGACCTGGCGGCCTTGTTGAAGCAGACTCTGTTCGACCCTGCCAATGAGCGGTACCGGGTGGTGTGGTCAAAGAACATGATTACCTGTGCCGGCGTCTCCAGGATCAAGCGCAAGAACGACGGCGACGACGTCGTACTACATCTGCGGGATGGCGAGGCAGAGCGAGGTGAAAACCCGCGCTTTCAACGCAAGATTCTGGAAGTGCTCTATGCGAAGGGCGGACGCGGCAGGGAGTCAGTCGAGGACTTCCTGTACCTCATCTTCGTGCATGAGGCGAGTGAGATCCAGCAACGCATGCAGGACGAAACCCTGATGCCGAACATAAAGTCGGAGATCAGGGCGATCGTGGAGGAGGCCAAGGCCTACTTCGCCCTGCCCCAGGAAAGACAGAAGGCGCTAAAGCAGCTCTATAAGCTCCTGGACGAAACCCATCCTTTGGGCAGGAGGTTCTACAGCAGCGAACTGGAACTCTTTGAAAGCATCAGGGAAGAAGGCCTGGGAACCATCGAGGGATTGTTGTCCCTGATCGAGTACGTGGTGCAGACTCCCGACTACCAGAAAGAGTCCAGGATGTACCACGATGACAGGACCCGACTGCAGCTTGCTCGTAGCCTGTTTGTGGACATTCTGCATGATTTTGCCGGGGGAAGCCGGGCGGACAGGTGGGTGCGCAGGATCGAGCACGCCGGTACCTTCGCCCAGCGACCGGTCAAGTTCAAGTACACGGAGAATTCTGCGGCCCTGAGCAAGCAGGCCCATGACGTGTTGGTCTCTGCAGCAAGAAACCTTGCCACCCTGCGCCCGGAAGAGGGGGAGGCTACCGCCCTGCCAGGCAGGAGCAAGAAGAAGGGTGCGATTGAAAGTTTCAACGCTAAAGTCGGACAACTGGATGAGCTGAAGAAGAAGCTGGAATACGACGAGGTGCTGAGCATTCCCCAGGAACTGCGTGACGTATTGGAAGACAATACGCTCAACAGGCACTTCTCCTGGTTCGATGATGTGGGCATCTACCACTCCCTGAATCTCTCCCAGCTCGACCTGCGTGGATTGAATCTCAATTCCGGTGATGACCAGCGTACAACCAATGATCGTGAACGGGACATTAATCACCAGAAAGACGAGCGCGCCGACCTGCGCGGTGCCCATATCGTGGGCAGTGATATTTCAGGGCGTGCGAATTTTAGCGGCGCACAGCTCGACTTCGTGATCGCCTGCTTCTCAGACCTAAGTGAAATCATCTTCACCAGGGCCAAGGCCATCGGTATGGTGTTGTATGGCGCCAACGCCAATGAAGCCCAGTTCGAACGTGCAAAACTGACCGCCCTCGACGCCCGTGGCATGAGCGCAAATTTTGCCCGCATCCAGATGAAGGAAACCGATATCAACGGCATGAAGGTATGGCAGTCCGACGTACCGAACTGGCAACGCGCTTATGTCGATATTTCAAAGAAGCAGATCTCCAAGAGACGCGATGAGGCCGCCAGCCTGAACCGTGATTCACTCAAGGCCGAGCTCGATTTTCTCGATGATTCATTCCTCGATGAACTGGACGCCATCGAGGATGTGGACACCTACCAGGCCGAGGAAAACTGGATCGAACTGCGAGAGGTGGCCGGGCAGCTGGAGTTTCTGAAGGGGCGTGGGGTTGTATTTTACTCGCGTGATTCGAAGCTCGAGTACAGCGACTAGGCAGCTTGATTAGATAAGCAAATTCTTGCTCGAAGCCTGCAGAGGCTTAACTCTTATGAGACTTTGAGAAGTCTAGTTTCGCAGTAAGAATCGCTGTACCCGCCGTCCTTCCTGCTCCGCCACGTAGACGTTGCCTTCGCTGTCGACCGCTATGCCATGGGGTAATTCAAACTGACCGCGATAGCGACCGGGCCCCTCGCCGAAGCGGGTGATCCATTCGCCAGTCTTCCTGTCCAGTACTTCCACCGTGACTGAGTTCTGGTTAATTACATAGAGAAACAGTTGCCCTGCGTCTTTGGAAAAATCCAGGACTACCGCATCGCCTCGTGTCCCCGATGTCCTGCCGTCTGTGGGAGTGAAGGGCGAATGGGGCGCGGTGATGGTCTGCAGCAGCTTGCCCTGCTTGTCGAACACCTGGATGCGGTCGGCCCTCCTGTCGCAGACATAGACGAGTCCGTCATTCGAAAGCCGCAGGCAATGGGGGAGTTCGATGTTGTTCTCGCCAGGGCCTCGATGCAACGACCACTGCCGCAGGAACTGTCCCGCCTCGTTGAAGACGGCGATGCGGCTGTTGCCGCCGGGGAGTTCGCCATCGGCGACATAGATGTCGCCATTACTCTCGTCGACATCCACTGCAGCCGGCAGGAAAAACTGCGGGCGATCAGAATTCGATGGCTCGCCACTGCGTGTGCCATCACTGGAATCGTATGCCCCGCTGGTTCCAATTTGCATCAACAGTTCACCGTCAGCGCTCCAGTGCTGAATATGACCTGTAGCCGCGGGAACGATCCAGAGTGAGCCGTCGTCGTTTGCATGGCAGTCGTGCAGTCTCCCTCCAAATGCTTCGTTATCACCCCAGCCGTTTACGGTGTTTCCATCGATGTCCAGTGTGACGATCGGGGGGGCGAGCTGTGCGCCATCGAGATCTTCCTCCACAACATTCTGCCGATTGAGGAGTACGACCCTGTCGTCACTGCCAATGCACATGCCGCCGATACCGCCGGTAAGCCAGCGCTGACCGAGGGGCAGGCTGGGCCAGTCATCATCGAGTACGAAGCGAGGTGGATACCAGTTGGCTCGCCGATACTCAATGCCCGAGCCTTCAAGTGCCTGCGCAAACGCGTCAATACTCTGCGCCAAGGTCAGGCCACCGGGGAGCGTGGTGTTCGCTGAATCGGGATTAGTGACCCGGCGTGCATAGTCCTGGTCATAGTGATAGGTATACACGACGTCTGGATTGAGACGCCGGGTGCAGGCCGCTGAGTCGGCTGGTGTCATTCTCGCGGGAGGTATATTCAGGGGCATGAAGGCCACATCGATGTCACGCAGGTTGGCAACTTCATCCACGCATTCGGTCACGCCTGCCAGCAGTATGCGTTTTCCGCCCAGGGTCACTACGTAGCCGTTGGCATCACCCTTGGGATGTTCCGGTGGGCCGGGGACGATGTCGTAGGCGGCGATGGCTTCAATATCAATACCCTGGATTCTCAGGCTTTCGCCGTTGGTCATGATCACGGCATCGCCAAGCTGGTCGCGGCTATTGGCTGGCGCTATAACAGTCGTATTTGGGTGACGTAGGGCGTCGATCGCCTTCAGGTCCAGATGATGGCCGGGGCTGTCGGTGACCAGGATTATGTCGGCAGTCTTGTAGTTGCCAAGGCTGATGGCGCTCCAGGGGTCTACCTGGATGACCAGGTCCTGGTACTCCAGTTGTACGCTGGAATGCACCAGCGGCGTGATGATGATGTCGCCATTGTCTCCGGTGATTGTGGAGGCAGCATGGACGGACGTGGCAACCATGGCGCCACCCAGCATTAGAGCGAGGCGATCCAACAGGGAAGCGTTCATGGATTGAGTTTGAATACGTACAGCGCGTTGTGGTTGTCGGGGCTCTGCAACTCGGGCGCGAGAAAATTGCCTATGCGCCACGGACTGCCGCCTTCACGACCCGAGGGAATGGCGATGTACTGCTCGCCATCGATGGCAAAGCTGACCGGGAAGCCCTGGGCCGAAGTGGCCAACCGTGAACGCCAGAGTTCTTCACCGGTTTCAACATCATAGGCATGTACATAACGATCGTAATCTCCGATGAAGACCAGGCCTCCTGCCGTGGTCAGCGCGGCCGTCAGGAAGGGTGCACGCTGTTCGATACTCCATTCTTCTTCCAAGGTTTCCACATCATAGGCGGCCAGCTTGCCAAATCTCTCCTCCGTGCCCGGCATGGGCATCCACTGGCGGTCACCCTGGTTACCTCCAGAGCCAATCTCAAAGGTGACTTCTCTCGGTGACATTTCCATGCAGGATTGGCTCAGGGGAATAACCAGATTGCGGCTCGGCGGATGGTATCCTGTGGACTGCCAGTTATGGCCGCCGGCGGTGGACGGGCAGACAGACAGCCATTCACCAATCTGCATGTTGCGAATGTCCTCGCGATATCTCACGTCGCCGGTCTCGAGATTGATCTCGGAGAACACGTTCTGGTAGGTAGTTTCCTTTAGGCCCTGGAATGCACCAGTGCGGCGATCCAGTTTCCACAGGATGCCACTCTTGCCGATTGTGAACAGGTAAGGCTCGTCCACGATATCAATCAGCACCTGCTCGAAGGCCTCATCCATATCCAGTGATTCACCGGGTACATGTTGGCGATACCACACGATGCGACCATCCCGTGGATTCAGTGCCAGAGTCGAGTTGGAATACAGTGCTGCATCATCTGCCGACAGGCCGCGGCTGGCTGCCATCCAGGGCTTGGCCTGGGCAACACCGAAGAACACAAGATCCAGGTCCGGATCCCAGCTACCGGTCATCCACACATCCGCGCCGCCGCGAAACTCCAGCGGTAGATCACCCCAGGTGTCGCCGCCGGGTTCACCGGGCCTGGCTACCGTGTAGGTGCGCCACAATTCTGCGCCGGTACGTGCGTCGTGGCCGGTGATGAAGCAACTCTGTTCGAAGAACCGACCGCAGCCAGTGATGCCGTTGATTACCACGCCATCGGCGACGATCGGTCCACTGGTATTGGAATAACCCAGTGCGTCATCGGCGATCTCCGTGTCCCAGCGTGCGGCTCCGGTACGCGCGTCCAACGCGACCAGGTGGGCGTCGGTGGTCGCCACGAAGATCAGGTCTTCCCACAGTGCCAGTGTGCGGAGCAGGCCACCGCTACGGCCTTCTTCCGCAAACTGGCGGCGATATTCCCACAACAAGGTGCCGTCCCGTCCATCCAGTGCCTGTACCACGTTGCCAAAGTTGGGAATAAAGATAATCCCGTCCCGCACCAGCGGTGCCGGCTGGCTGCGCCCGGGTTCCATGCCCCAGACCCAGGCCAGGGAAAGTTCGCGTACGTTACTGGTGTTGATCTGGTCCAGAGGGGAATAGCCTTGACTACTGGGAGTGCGTCGCCAGTATGTCCAGTCGCCATCGGCGGGGTTGGCCAACTCGTCGCTACTGACATTTCGGTAGCGGTCGGCTGTCTGAAAACTGCGGGTACGGGCTCCCTCACTCTGGTAGATAGTCGCAATTTCCGGTATGGAATTGCGGGTGCCGGGTGAAGGGACAGTTCCTGCGCGTCCGGGTACCGGTGTGCGTTGCACAACGCTGCCACGCTGGTTGTTGGCGTCGAGGAACATCACGGCATTGGCGGCTGCCACCAGGGCATTGCTTGAGGCATCGATCGCATTGGCCCGCAATAGAAACGCGGTGATTTCCAGGTATTGAGTTTCGTTCAGTGATCCGGGTGCCTGCGGTGGCATGGTACGGCGCAACAGATCGGTGAATTCAGCGACTCCACGGTTGGCCCAGTTGCTGCGAAAAGAGGAGTCGGCGAGATTGGGCGCTTCGAAGGAGCCAGTCAGGTCAGCAAGGTGGCAGGCCGCACAGTTTTGCTGGTAGAGGGTTTCGCCGCGAGCAGCCTGCGCCGCACTGAAACCGGCCTGTTGTAGTTCCTGGGCACTGACAGCCGAACCCGCCAGCATCAGAGCCAGCCCAAGAGCGCCCGCGACTTTTTTCATTGGTATTGTCCGAGTAGAGTTATCCGAGTTGCTATTGTCCCAGTTGCAGGGTTTCCTGGCTGGCGCGACGCTCGGCCATGGCCTGTTGATACTGTTCTTCATTCAGGTAGGTAATGCCGAGCCAGGCGTGGCTCATCTCATCCACTCCGCGCCGTCCGAATACCACCCACTGTTCCGGGTCCGGATTGATGGGGTTGTCAGCGGTATTGTCGAATACAGAAGTAAACTGCAGCACGGTGCCGGTGGGCAGGATGGGCTTGGTTTCATCGGCATAGATGTAGGACACCTGCCAGTTGTGATTGTATTTGTCCACCTGGCTTAACACTTCCTTGCGCCCGTCCGGGAATATGGCTTCCATGGTCATGACCCTCCCCCGCATATGCAGGTGTGGCCGATAGCTGTGAATCATCGCCGGGGATTGCAGCACATGGGTACCCTGCAATACCTGGTAACCATGGGGCGGTATCACGATATCCTGACCGCGGGCCATGCCATCGAGGCCGTCGACCCGAAACATGGCTTCGCCAATAGTCTCCAGCTCCGGTTGTTCGTCTTCAGGATAGAACCAAAGGCCTACTTCTACCACATCACCCGGGCCTTCCGCGCCCACAGGGAAATAGTGCAGGTTCCAGTCGATGCGACCACTGCTGGGCACCCGCATGCCAGTGCCCTCCGGATACACTTCCCACGACTTGCCCACGCCATAGCGGGCCAGTGCCACCTGACGTCGACCGCCTTCTTCCCGATTGTCAGGGATCAACACCGCATGGCCGTGGTGCACGACCTTCTTGCCCAGTGGATAAGAAGGTTTGAACTCGGCGGCTTTTAACCAGCGTTCCTTGTCAAGGCCTTCGAAGGGAACATTGGGTGTCCACCACTGATCCTGGCCGTTGGCGATTACGTCGTAAGGGGTAGAACGGATAATCATGTCCGGTGGCCCCAGTTGATCCGCCAGCTGCCATTCGGCGCCGGAGGGAAACTCAATCGGTGCTGGCAGATCGGCCGGATTGCCTTCTGGTGCGCCGGCGTCGACCCAGGCACCGATGGTGGCGATCTGCGCATCGGATAGTGACGCATCATTCTTGAATTGCTGGATGCCCACCGTGGGATCCAGGTGCCAGGGCGGCATGATGCGCTTGCTGGTGCGATCCTTGATGAGTGTCGCGAAGGGTTTCACCTGCGCGTAGTTGAGCAGGGGCATGGGTCCGATGCCTTCGGGATTATGACAGGTGGCACATTTCTCCTGCAGGATCGGGGCAACGTCCCTGGAGTAGGTGGGTGACTCCTGGGCTACTGCTGAAATGCCAATGAAGGCGATGCTCAATACTGTGATGCCTGCCTGTACGCTGATTCGAATTATCTTGTTCATGAGGCTAACTCCAAAGGAAGGTCGCGTTCGCTGTTATTCGCTGACATTGATATGGAAGTAGGCGTTGGTATGGCAACAGTAAAATTCGAAGGCAGCGATATCGTCGATAGTCTGCATTCTTACTACATACTCACCCGGCTCACTGAAGCGTGCCTGCACTTCGGTACGTGAACCTGTTTCTGTTTCGTATTCTTTCTTGTCGAATTCAACCTGCCCAGGTCCGCTGTGCTGGGCCCAGCCTACCCACACCACAGGATCCGAGTGATCGATGCGTGCGCTCAGGCTCAAGACATCGTTGACTCGAGTCGCCATCACGTCCGGGTAATGAATGCCGGTACGTCCTCGTACGCCTTCCTCGTTGTCCAGCAGGCTGACCAGCGGAGCTACATCTCCGCGCCCGTTGGAGCGTGGCTCATCCAATACATAGGAAGGAATAACTTTGCCCGGCACCTCGAGACTCTGGCCATTGGCAGTCAGGTGCCAGGTTATGCGATGGGTGGTGTTGAATCCTGCCGGTACCCTGATGCTGTAGGCGCAGAACACGTGGCGATAGGCGGGTGGCAGTGGATCGAAATGGGTCGGTAGCAGAGCGTCGCTGAGATCCAGGCCGGGGTAATCGGTGGTCAGGTAGTTGTCACTTCCGAGGGGGATATCCAGCGCCTGTTCGGTATTCATGTTGAAGAAGCCGAAGCAGATGGTGTGGCTGCCATCCTCGTTGGGATACCAGCCGTCGAACAGGGGAATCACCGGTTGCCCGTGACTGCGGATCACCTCTGCCGACCAGACCTGATTGCGCAGGCCAATGGCCTGGGCCGATACGTCTGACGGTGCTGAAATCAGTAAGAGCAGGCACAGGCAAATGCTCAGGTGCGCTGACAAGGGCAGATAGCTGCCTGATTTTATTGGTTTTTCAAATGGCGTGTTCATGGAGATCAACGCACTACCCGGTGTTTGAATACACTCTTCTGGTCCGGATAGTACAAAATATCCCCCGGCCTGTCGCGTGCTTCGCCATTGGCCGCTTGCTATGCTTGGCCGGAATAGCTGGAATAATAGAAGAACTACAAAACAGGATCGCAGCCATGCCCAGAGCGTTCAAATCCAGACTGCCCATCAAAGGAGCCTGTCTCTGTCTTGGCTCGCTGTTCCTTGCGCTGCAGGCATCCGCCCAGCAGGGTGCGCCATCAGGCGAATGGCCAACCTATGGTGGGGATCTTGGCCACACCCGATACGCGGCGCTGGACCAGATCGACGCCTCGAATTTTTCCGACCTGCAACTGGCATGGCAATTCAAGACCGATAACTTTGGACCTACACCGGAATACCGTTTTCAATCCACACCGCTGATGGTGGATGGCGTGCTATACACCACTGCTGGTTCCAGGCGCAGCGTCGTTGCCCTGGATGCGAGCACCGGTGAAATCCTGTGGACCTTCCGCTTCGAAGAGGGAGCCCGAGCAGCCAACGCTCCCAGGCAATTATCAGGTCGCGGACTCTCATTCTGGCAGGAGGATGATGAAGCCAGAGTGCTATTCGTTACTCCCGGTTATCAATTGATTGCCTTGGATGCTAGCACCGGAGATCCTATATCCGGGTTCGGTGCGAATGGCGTCGTCGATCTCAAGCAGAACCTGGACCAGACCATCGACATTGATACCGCTGACATCGGTTTGCACGCCACCCCCATCGTGGCAAACGATGTTGTCATCGTTGGCGCCGCCCATCGTACCGGTGGCAATCCCAGGAGCCGGGAAAATGTGAAAGGCTTCGTTCGCGGCTTCGATGTCCGCACCGGCGAACGCCTGTGGATATTTCATACCATTCCGCAGCAGGGTGAGTACGGCTATGAATCCTGGGAAGGAGATTCCAGCAGCTACACCGGCAATACAGGGGTGTGGGCGCAGATATCGGTAGATCCCGAGTTGAACACGGTGTACCTGCCCGTGGAAGCCGCCACCGGCGACTACTACGGCGCCTATCGTCCCGGCGATAATCTGTTTGCCGAATCCCTGGTGGCCGTGGACCTGCACACAGGTGAGCGCAAGTGGCATTACCAATTGGTACATCACGGCATCTGGGACCAGGACATTCCGGCAGCACCTATACTGGCCGATGTGACGATTGATGGACGCCTGCGCAAGATCATTGCCCAGCCTACCAAGCAGGCCTTCCTCTATGTATTCGACCGGGTTAGCGGTGAGCCCATTTGGCCTATCGAAGAGAGGCCTGTCGAGATTGGTGATGTGCCAGGTGAATGGTATTCCCCTACCCAGCCATTCCCCACCAGACCCCCCGCCTATGACAGGCAGGGAGTCACTGAAGACGACCTGATCGATTTCACACCGGAACTAAGAGCACGTGCCCTGGAAATTGCCAGCTGGTACAAACTGGGCCCACTGTTTACTCCGCCGGTTGTCAGCAATATAGATGGTCCATTGGGTATCCTGATGTCTCCCACCACGGGTGGCGGCACCAACTGGCCCGGGGGATCCTTCGATCCGGAGACTGGCATACTCTATGTGTCCAGTAACAGCTCCCTGGGCGCATTGGGTCTCGTGCCACCTTATCCCGGGCAATCGGATATGGCCTACATACAGGGCAACGCCGCCACAGGTCCACGCACATCCGGTGGAGCGGGTTCTTCCGCAGGCGGAGGACGAACTGAGTTTGATGCTGCACAGCGCCAGGTGCCACAGTCAAGCAGGGGCAATCCACCCAGATCCTTGCTCGTGGATGGTCTGCCATTGCAGAAACCACCCTATGGCAAGATCAGTGCAATCGATCTCACGGCGGGTACTCTGGCCTGGCAGATTGCCCATGGCCAGACACCGGACAGGATAGCGAGGCACCACGCATTGCAGGGTATGGATATTCCCCGCACCGGCCAGGGTGCATCCGTGGGCACTTTGGTGACGAAGACACTGCTCATTGCAGGCGAAGCGGAGATGACTACTTCGGAGGATGGCGAACGTCGCGCATTCCTGCGTGCCTACAACAAGGCCACTGGCGAGGAGGTAGGGGCCGTGAGCTTGCCAGCACCACAAACGGGGTCGCCCATGACTTACGAGATAGGCGGTGTGCAGTATCTGGTGGTCGCGGTCAGTGGCTCGGGTTATTCCGGTACTCTACTGGCGTTCAAATTGTAGAATGCAGTAGTGCTACTTTCGTTGCTTCATTCTGCTGTTAATCAGTTATGTTGTTACTATTAGCTGACACTCCAATCAATTCTGAAACCCCTCATGGAGAACATCTTGGTAAAAACGATAGTCCAGCTACTATTTCTCGGTGCGTGCTTACAGGCCTGTAGCGATAATCAGGCTCCTGAAACCTTGCAATTTGATGTCCTTATTGAGAACGGCATGGTTCTGGATGGGCTCGGCTCTGAGGCATCCGTGATGGATGTGTTCATTCGGGATGGAGAGATCGTGTTGATCGACGACATGGAATCACTCTCCCGGAAAAATTCCATCGAAATAGGCCAACGCATCGACGCATCCGGTCGCATGGTGGCGCCAGGTTTTATCGATGTGCATTCCCACGGGGATCCGCTGCAGACTCCCGAATTTGAGAATTTTCTCGCCCAGGGCGTCACTACCATCACCCTGGGCCAGGACGGCGACAGCCCTGCCACAGAAAACCTTGCTCAATGGATGGATCAGGTCGAGGCGCAGGGCATCGGAGTGAACCTGGCCATGTTTGTCGGCCATGGCACCTTGCGCGAGCTTGCCGGCATCGGTCGAGAGCCCGCTCCCGATGCGGAGAGGATGCAACGCATGTTGGAGATGCTGGACAGCAATCTCGAGGTGGCTTTCGGACTCAGCACAGGACTGGAATACAACCCGGGCCTGAATGCCAGTGCCGAAGAGCTCCTCGCCCTGGCTGAAGTAGTAGGCCGGAAGGATCGCGTCATCATGAGTCACATGCGCAACGAGGACGATGACCAGATAGAGGCCTCCATGGCAGAACTCATCGCCCAGGGTGAATTTGCCCGCGTCCACATCGCACACATGAAGTCGGTGTATGGTCGTGGCGCGGCCCGTGCTGAGGAATTATTGGCGCTAATGCAGGAAGCCCGTGACAAGGGATATGAGATCACTGCGGATGTTTATCCCTACAACGCCAGTTATACCGGCATCGGTATCCTGTTCCCGGTGTGGGCCAAGACCCAGGAGCAGTTTGAAGCGGCTATGCCTCAAAGACGGGAAGAGCTGGCAGAGTATTTGCGTAACCGGGTCACTCTGCGGAATGGCCCCGAGGCTACTCTCCTGGGAACCGACCCTTATACCGGCAAGACCCTGGCTGACCTGGGACGGGAACTGGAAATGCCGTTCGAGGATATCCTCATCGATGTCATCGGCCCACGGGGCGCTTCCGGTGCTTACTTCGTGATGAATGATGAATTGCAATCGCGTCTGCTGCAGGATCCATTCGTGGGGGTGTCATCCGATGGCAGTCCGACAGGATTCCATCCGCGCGGGCATGGCTCCTTCGCCAAGATTATCGAGGAATATGTAGTGAACCGGCAGGCGATCAGCCTCACCGAAGCGGTTCGGAAGATGACCTCGTTCGCGGCCCAGACCCTGGGAATTACAGACCGCGGATCACTCGAAGCAGGGAAGGCAGCCGATATTGTCATATTCAACCCTGCGAACGTGCGCGCTACGGCAAGCTATCCTGCTCCACTACAGTTGGCGACAGGCTTTGACATGGTGCTGGTGAATGGAAAACTTGCCTTCGAAAAAGGTGAGCTGCAATCAGGCTTCAATGGGGAAGTCTTGCGACCCTGATCGAATTGCAACTGACGAACATGCCCCTGTGCCACTAGCTTCTTGTTCCTGTTCATGGTGCTGAGTCACACTCGTCTAATGAAGCCGCCTATCCTGATTATCGCCTTGATGCTTGTTCTGGGCGCCTGTGGCCCTGGTGAGGAGTCAGCTTCCCATCGTGCCAGCAAGGGTGTGCTCGATTTGAGCGATTGGGATCTGGCTACCCAGGACCCGATAGCACTCGCGGGAGAGTGGGAGTTCTACTGGTCGCAGCTGCTGTCACCGGGTGATATCGCCACTACCGATGAACAGCCCCAGCTCCGCCAGGTTCCTGCCATTTGGACTGAATATGGTGATTCATTCCCTGTTACTGGCTATGCAACCTATAGACTCGAAGTGCAGGTCGTAAATTTGCCTGGAGATGGAACAGTATACGGTCTGTTACTGGACGGGCAGGGCAGTTCGTTTCGACTCTGGGTTAACGGTGAACTGGTGGCCACAGATGGTGATGTTGCGACAGAGCTGGCCAAAAATGTTCGCGGTGGGCAACCCCAGATTGCCTTCTTCGAGTCCCGTGATTCCATCCTGGAGTTCGTCATGCAGATATCGAACTTCAGCCACCGCAATGCGGGATTCAGGAATCCCCTGCTGCTGGGTAATCCCGGGGCAATCAATGAACTTGAACGGGGGCCGACGATTTTCCAGTGGACCTATCTGGGTATCCTCCTGGTTATCGCCCTCTATCACTACTACCTTTTCTCGCAGCGTCGCGAAGAAGGGTTTCTGCTTCACTTCGCCAATCTTTGCCTGCTGACCGCCATCCGCATGGGGTTCACGGGAAACAATGTGCTCGTTTCTGTGTTCCCATTTCTCGATTGGGAAATGGCTGTTCGTATTGAATACCTTACGTTCTTCCTGGTAACCCCGGTGTTTGCGGCATTCATGCGCAGCCTGTATCCGGAAGATGTGCATCTGTGGTTCTTGCGTGCGAGCCAGGCCATCGCGGGAGTCTACTCGATCTACATAATCCTGGTGAGCACCCTGGCGGCGACCTATGTAGTACCCAGCTACCAGATTGTGTTGATACTGGAATCATTGTATTTCCTGTATTTCCTGCTGCGACTGTTCAGGCTGGGTCGGGATGGGCGATTCTTCATCGGCGCGGCTACCCTGGCAGGTCTGGTGGGACTGCTGTCGGAGATATTGTTCTTCTGGGGCATCGTGCCTTTCGGCGAAGTGGCACCATTTGGCATGGTGGGCTTCGTGCTCGTACAGGCTGTTTACCTGACTGCTCGCTATGCCGCTTCTCTCAGGCGAGTGGAAGAGTTGTCGGTACTGCTGGAACGCAAGATCCATGACCTCAAAGAGAGTGAATCCAAGTACCGCACCATCTTCGAAGATTCCAAAGACATGATCTTTATCGCCGACCTCGGTGGTCGGATCGAGGAGATCAGCCCTGCCTGCATCGAGTTGTTTGGTTACACGCCAGAAGAGATCAAGGCCAATGGCATCAGACTCAACGCCATCGGCAGCAAGGAGGACCGATCGCGCTTCGCCAGACTCATGAGTGAAAGCGATTCCATACAGGACTTCGAGTTTGAACTGCAGCACCGTGACGGCCGTCAGATTCGAGCGTTGATGAACGCATCAACCCGGGTCGACAACAAGGGTAATATCATCGGCATCCAGGGCACGGTACGGGATATCTCGGACAGGGTGCTGGCCCAGGAGCAACGTCGCCGCGCAGACAAGCTGGAGTTGATTGCTGCCACCGATGCCTTGACCCAGGCCTGCACGAGGCGCTATTTCGAAGACGTGGCCGAACGAGAAATGGCACGCAGCCTCCGTAATAGCTCTCCGCTGTCCCTGGTGATGCTGGATATCGACTTCTTCAAGAAGGTCAATGATACCCATGGACATCTGGCCGGGGACAAGGTGCTGGTAGCACTAGCCAATCTCTGCAGGGAGAATATTCGCTCTACGGATGTCTTCTGCCGCTTTGGCGGGGAAGAGTTCATTATCCTCATGCCGGAGACTGATCTGGATTCCGCATTTCAAAAGATTGAAGAGTTGCGCACGCGGGTCGCCGCCAGGCCACTGGTTGTGTTTAACGGACAGGATATCGCCATCACCTTCAGTGCGGGCCTTGCATCCTGGCACAGCGACGAGACATTGGAAGACTTGATCGGGCGAGCGGACAAGTCCTTATATCAGGCTAAACAGCAGGGCAGGAATAGATCCATTCGATCCCTGGTCTGACGAAGATATTTCAGCCGGCCCAGTGAGCGGCTGAAACATCTTGAGTTCAGCTACTACTGAATGGACAGCGGGAAATTTCCACTCACAGAGAACGGTACGTTGATGAGAGGCAATTGTGAAACTCCTGTCTCCACTGGAATCGAGCCACTCACGGTAAATGGAAACGAGGACGTGTCCTGAAATTCTATATCGATACTGGTGTCACCGCCGACCGTATTTCCAGCTCCCGTACCTACCCAGGAACCCTTGAAGGAAACCGTATCTTCGTCAACGAGGAACAGGGTGCCGCCAAAATTGCCGCTAATCTGAACCGGGATACTTATTGCGCCAACACCTGGAGCGAAACCAGTTATCGTTTCTGTGTTGGTTGAAGCAAATGTTCCAGTCGCCTCGCCGGTAAATACGACAGAGTTGTCCAACTGCGGAATAGATACTGCGCTCCAGGAACCATTAAATTCCACATTGTAGTTCAGGGTCTGGTTAATTCCGGCAAGAGGGACGCTGAGAGGTACCACCACAGTCTGGGTAGTAGCAAGGGTTCCGCCGTAGGTACGATCCGCCGGCAAGGCATTGCCCTGGAAGATAGCTTGTGAGGGAATCTCATACTGAAACTGCAGATCGTAAGCGCGGGCTCCAGTAGGGGAAGGAGCTGTGCCGCTGAGGTGAGCCGTCCAGCTATAGCCTCCGTTATTGGTAAAGCTCAATGCCTTGTCCGGGGCGTTGCCCGGCACATCAGAATACATGCCGACAAACGAATTATCCGCCGAGCTGTATTGCGCCTCGAAGGTAAAATGCAGGCCCAGCCCCCCTGTACAGGATGCGGTGCCCGAGACGGTCGCGGTGATGACGCCATTATTGTCGTTAGCAACAACCGTGGCCGATACCGCCGCCTGGGGTGGAACCATTTCTCCAGCTTCGTTTTCCACCAGACCCGTGACGGCACCGGTTACTGGAGCAATCAGGTCAGTCTGAGCCAACGCCCCTTGAGACAGCAGGAACAGGATGGTTGCTCGCATGGCATGCACTCGTAATTTGCTCATAACAATTGCCCTTGATAATCAATGAAACAGAGATTCTTGTATCACCTTATTGTATTACGACGTAGTCGACTCTTGTCAGAAAATTCATTGCATCTTGATTTAACTCAACTTGTCAAAATAGCGCCCCAGATGAGTTCTACTGTGGTAGATACCGATAAGCTGCCAGACCTGCGCATAGCAGTTTCAGGCCTCGTGGCTTGCTGATTAACCAGGTGCTGCCGCCATCAAGAAGTCCGTGAAAGCAAGAGGAGATATCCGGGACAAGGAGCTGATTCGTGGCAGTACCACAAATATCATGGCTGCTAATGAAGTGCCAAACTGGTTTCGCGCTGGGGGACTCCAGAGTTAGATAGAGGCTATAGAATTTACTTTGAAGTACGCACCCGCAGGCAGTAGTGAGAGGGGCGTCGGGAACAGATTTTTGAAACTTTGAGGGATGGTCTTCTCTTTCAGACTGAAGGTACCCAGGAAAGATTGCGTTGGGACAACCCAAGATTTGGTGAAATTTCCGGCGAAAGTTGGGAGATTCCAATCGAAGAACTAGTGATGGTAGGAATCATAAGTTCGCATATAGAGATGGCAGAGGTTGCGGATTTGAATTTTGTCCGCCGCATTGGTGCGGAGTAATAAATTGATTCGAAGCGGAGTCCCATGTTCAGTTAATTCAGAAAGAGATTAGCTGCCCCATCCAGATTGCTAGCCTTGTGTTGTAGGAGAGTTCCTACAGTAATTCTTCAGATTTTCGATTACCGTTAATTGTTCCTGCTGACGAGTGTGCCAAGCGACAGGATGAACAGCCATGTCAGGGTCCAATGCTCCTGAAATCCTGCGCCAGCAGGTAGACAGTGTCTTCGCTCGATTACCTAGCTATCTGGTCCTGGACCTGGTTGCCGCTATCTTGCTGGCCGTATTTACCATGGCCATGATTGGCAACTACGCCACCAGCGCCTGGATATGGTTAAGCGCGGCTATCTCTATAAGTGTGTTGCGACTGGCAGCGGTATTGGGGTATCGCCACCTGGTGAAAATGCGGGATCACTTCAGCTACAAGTACTGGCTGATTCTGGTCTCAGCCCTGCTGTCCGGGCTCATCTGGGGCACTATCTCGTTGATCCATCCAACCCTCGGAGGCTTCGAGCCACCGCGAGGGGCAATGCTGATAGCGCCTGCGATAATGATGGGTAGTGCTGCGTTCAGCTATGCACCTGTCAGGACCGCCTTTTACCTGTTTGTGATTCCTGCCGGAATACTGCAGATCGTCTTCCTGCTCAACCTCGAGGGGTCGCAGAATGCCCAGTTGGCCATGGGTTTCGGTTTCGTCGTATTGATGAGTAGTCTGGTATGCAGTGCAATCCATCGAGACAAGCTGCAGGCAATTAAGAGCAGACTGCTGACGCAGTCGCTGCGCAGTGAATTGGCCCGGGATCATGACCGGCTGCAGGAAAAAGAAGCTGAACTTCTGCAGCGAATTCATCGCGAACAAGAACTGCTTCTCGATAAGCAACAGTCCGATGACAAGCTGCAGATTGCAATTGAAGAGAAACTGCTATTGCTGGATGCGGTGAGCGAGGGAATCCTGGGGATTAATATCGATGGAAAGATTACTTTCGTCAATTCAGCGGCAATAAAGTTGCTGGCACTGGAGGAGAGTGCGCTCATTTACGAGCACGTTTTGGACATCGTCTGTCGTAGCACTACGAAGGTCGGACTGGAGGCAGAGACGCGCAAAATATTACAGGATTGCATAGAGAATGGTACGTCCAACCAGGGCGTTAAGGGTATCTTCGCCGGGGGCGAGAACGTCCTCTTGCCGGTAACATTCTCGAGCAGGCCCATAAAGAAGGGCGATAAACTGATAGGCGTGGTACTCAGCTTTACTGATGACAGCAGGCAGAAGGAAATTGAAAGCAAGCTCATACAATCGCAGAAGATGGAGGCAATGGGCAGGATCACCGGTGGTGTGGCGCATGATTTCAACAACCTGCTCACAGTAATTATCGGAAACCTGCAATTCCTGCGCCGACGGTACTTTGACAGCGGCAAAGGAAACGCTGGAGAACTGGTCGAAAAAATTCTGACCGCCGCGAAAAGCGGAGCCGAGTTGAATAATCGCTTGTTGAGCTTTTCGCGGGAACAATCGCTCCACAATGAGCCGGTGGATCTGGTAATACTTTTAGGTGAGATGCGCGAATTCGTGCAAAGAATCCTAGGGGAAGAGATCTCGGTTCATCTGCGAATCGAGGATAGTCCCGCTATCGCCATGCTTGACCGAACTCAATTCGAGAACGTGATAGTAAATCTATGCCTGAATGCGAAAGATGCAATGCCTGACGGAGGTGATCTTATTATCAGCGGTAGTCACACGGTCCTGACGGAAAGCCCTGTGCTGTCGGCTGTAAATAGCCGACATTCCCATGGCGAGAAAGACTATTATGAACTTTCGATAACAGATACGGGCTGCGGTATACCTGTGGAAATACAGTCCAAGGTCTTTGATCCTTTCTTTACTACCAAGCCGAAGGGGGAAGGATCAGGTTTCGGTCTGAGTACTGCTTTTGGATTCATGCAACAATCTGGTGGAACGATCAAGTTGAGCAGCCAGGTAGGCAAGGGGACGACCTTCACCCTGCAGCTGCCCCTGGCGAAAGATGCTGAGCTTGAAGACTCGATACGAGCCACTGACCAGGCTGAGGGAATGTATAACGGCAAAGTTCTGGTTGTTGAAGATGACGCCGCCGTTCGCGATGTGGCCAGTCAGACACTGCTTGATGCTGGCTATGAAATAATTCAGGCAGTAGACGGCCGTCAAGGGCTGGAAAAGTTCAAGGCGCACCCCGACATTGATCTTGTCTTCTCAGACATCGTCATGCCGGGTGGACTCACAGGGATCGAGATGGCACAGACCATTCAACAATTGCGACCCGTACCGGTGCTGTTAGCGACTGGCTACACGGAAAAAATGCTAAAGGACAGGATAGAGAGCCAGCGCAATATACTGTGTATCTCCAAGCCTTACGATACCGACGAACTTCCTTCGCTAATTAACTCAATGATGACCAAAGAAGCCAGTTGAGGTTCTGTGCTTGATGGGTCTGAGTTAGGTATTCGCACAATCCGAGCTTTCAAACATTGGCTTAGCCATCAGAATCAAGCAATAGATAGGCTTTCTGCCGCCGATATTTGAGATGCAAATCCATCCAGACAGTTCGGGTCTCGGGGCTATCTGCCTTCTGTGCCTGGTTGTAGGCAAACAACTCCAAGGGATTCAGCCCGAGATCTTCCGCTATTCTGTAGCATTTGGAGTCGCTCAAGAGCCCACCTTTCCTGATTCTGCTCAGGTGCTGGCGTGACACACTGAGATACGCAGCCAGCTCACTATCGTTTTTGAGCCGCTTTTTTCTGATCAGCTCGTCGAGGTAGACATTAAAGTAGATCATTGAATGTCCCTGAATAAACTGCGGTGGAATTCTTTTGCTTCGCCGTCACCATGATGGGTGACATGTTGTGTTTGTTGCTAGTTAATGTCACCAGATCAATTTACAAACTCTGCAGGCTTCCCGCATGCCGACACCCTCATGGAGGAATAGATTTGTGGAAGACAAAAAACTGTAAGTTTTTAATTACCAGAAACTGAATCTGCTGACTGAAAGCAACTTCACAGAGCGTGTTTGCAAATATTCTTGCATTGGCTTGCATGATTACACACCTGAATCGATAATCTAATACTCATTCATTATTTTGTATCTATTGTTTAATAACTAGGGTAATCACTAGAGGTAAAATTCCTACAACGATTGTTGTCGTCTTTTCTACTGTATGGCGATCACTTTACGCGCTATGGTGATTAGCTTGCAGTAACAAGTGTTCGCGCATTCTGGGTTCGTGTTCACTTGGCTTTAAGGAGCAGATTGGTAGCAGGCATATGGCAAGCAATATGAAACAGAAGCCGGATGTTCTCGTTATCGATGACGATACTCAAGTCAGTCAATTGATAATGATGATTGCAGAAGGGTTGGGCTACACGACCAGTTCTATCCAGGCCTTTGAAGAAATTGAATCGACCCTGGACTCCATAACGCCAAGAATCATCTTTCTGGATTTGCGTTTTGAGAATCACGATGGCCTGGAAATTCTGGAAATTCTGGCCACTCAGGAGAGCAAGGCGAGAATCGTGCTGATAAGCGGTGTCGACCAGGGGATACTTGCATCTGCATGCCAGGCGGGTAAACAGAGCAAGCTAAAAATTGCCGGCTATATCCATAAGCCTTTCGATATAGATTTGCTGGAAAAATGCCTGAAGGAAGAGCTTGATGACCGATCCCGCTTTACATCTCCCAGGCTGCAGGAGGCACTGGGAGCCGGGGAATGCATCATTGAGTACCTGCCGATTTTCGACCTCAATGCCAGGGGTTCGCAATCGCCTCTCTGTGGCTTGGAGCTCAGTCCTTATTGGCGACGGGAATCGGATCAATCGCTATCCAGATGGCAGCTGGGCAACAAGCTGAAGCTTCACAATCTCGTGGATGAATTCACGACGCTGTTACTGGACAAGACTTTTCAGTCCTATAAGGAATGGAATGCCAATAAAAGGCTGTTGCAGTTTAGTATCAGCATAGATGATGCGAGCCTGTTCGACCCAGAATGGCCAAGCTATCTCAAAAGCGAGATTCAGCGATTCGGCATTTCTCCTGAGCTGGTTACGATCTCTTTCAGTTATGCCGACGTCACAGGGAGAGTAAAAGATATAGTAGCGACATTGACCAGACTGCGCATTGGTGGATTCAAGATTGCTATTGAAACCGAGGGTCGGGATTCAAATGAACTGGCAGAACTGCTGCACTTACCCATCAATGAGCTGCGTCTTAGTACTGAAGTGGTGAGTAAACTAGGCAGCGAGATGGAATCTGAATTCATCGCGACAACACTGATCTGCATCGCCCAACGGCAGGGATTAATCACCACTGCGCTTGGTGTCGATTCCATGCCTACCCTGAAGTTCCTGCAAGAGGCGGGATGCACTAACGCCATGGGTCCTTTGTTCGGTAAATCCCTGTCGCTGAAGCAACTGATGGAGCTGGAAGAGCATGGTGCGCTTCCAGCCCTGCAGCCGGATGCCGAGAAGGGAAAGCTCTACGTAATCTGACTTTACTATTCTCAGTTCTGTAGACGGTTCAACAAGTCGCCAACACGATCCCGTATCTCATTCTGCAACAGGTTCGAGAGTATCTCTCGTCCATCGGGTAGGCAGCGTGGTGCAGCTAAGGTCCCGCTACAGGCGATCGGAACTCCGTAGCCACCGATGTCATACTCTTGATCGCCGCGTGTGGCAGTTGAGGCATCCACTGTTGTACTCAGGTTGTAGGCAATACTGTCGTCGTGCAGGTTGAGCAGGGTACCGCGACCGGTGATCTGGAAACCGGGCGATTTGATCAGCAGGTCGTTGCTGTTCACGACACCGTTCTCAAAGAGCAGGTTCGCCGTAAAGCTCTCGAAAGCCGTTTGCTGGCCGCGGTTCAGTTCGCCGGGTCGACGGCTGCGAATCATGGTCTCCAGTTGGGTGAGTACGCTGGCAACATCCACGCCGCTCAGTACCCCATCTTCCAGGTTTATGCGACCAGACCCATTGAGACCCTGCCGCAAGGCCAGGGTATCGGGCCCGCTGGTGCGCAAATCCAGTTGCAGGCTACCGCGGCCACTCACGTAAGTACTATTCATCATGTCCTGCATTAGTGGCTCCATCGCCACCTGTTGCAGGTTAATGTTAGCGGTAGCAGTAGGAAGGGCGCCGCTTGCATCAAGCGCCATGCTGCCATTGAAGCTGCCCTGGTAGAGGTTACTGCGAAGCGGTGAAAGATTGATTCGACCATCGCGCGCTTCCAACGAGGCAGACACCTCGGAGAGAGAGATTCCTGTGACCTGGATCTGGCCAATATCCAGGTTGCCACGAATTGCCAGCTTGCGAAGTGTATCCACGGGAATCGGGTAAGAGGTGTCGCCACTACTCTGGGTGGTAGCAGGCTGCGGCTCTGCGAGGTAGCGATCTACATCGATGGTGCTGACATCGACATCGACGATCCATTCCTGGATGGCCCCATTAGTCAGAGAGAGATTGCCCGTCACATGGGTGTCGTCCAGCTGTAGTGCCAGGTTTTCCAGGTTGAAGGCGCCTTGAGTCACTCTAAAATCGGTCCACAAGCTGACGGCCTGTAATACCGTCTCGTCAGCGGTGTCAGGCAGGGGTTGATTGAGCTGTTGTAACAGGCGCCGCAGGTTGAAGCTACTCACTTCCACATTGCCTCCCACCGTGGGCGTGCTGAAAAGTTCGTCAACGGTGATCCTGCCCCGGGTATCGAGACCTAGGCCGGTGAGCGTGAATTGCTCGACCTGCAGGCTCTCCCGCGGCACATTGATGCGGCTGCTGGCATTCAGGGCCACTGTAGCAGGCGAGTTGGGAATTCGATTGCCAGCCAGGACCAGTTCTACCCGCGCAGGGTTAACTAACAAGGCGTTGCTGGTGCCACTGAACGCCAGGTTGACGGCCAGAGATCTTGTTACCTCGGCGATTTCCGGGTATTCCAGTACAGTAAGCAGGGTGCCCAGGTTGCTGCCGGAGAGTGAAAGCTCGCCAGACACATTGCCATTATTGCTGTTGATATTGGCCGCATCGAAACTGCCCCCTGCCTGCAAACCAAAAGCGCTGGCATCGAGGGTGGACACATCGATGGCGCCCGTACGCAGGTCGGCATTGAACGTGGTTGCCAGGGAAAACGCCTTATTCTGCAAGCCGCCGAGCTGACTGCCATAGAAAAAGATCGGTGATTCCTCTCCCGCGTAGAACCAGCCACCGATCTGCATCAGCAGGGGCAGGTCCGGACCGCTGGCCTGTAGCTGTCCCCTGGCATTGGGCTCATCTGAATCGAGGGCGCCGGCATTAACATTGCCGCTCACGGTTGCACCCAGCACTCGCATATCCAGGCGCGGTACATCCACGGTGCCGCGCTGCAGGTTGGCATCAAACTGGGCATTGATGTTGAAGGCCTTGTCGGGAACCTGCTGCATCAAGCGTCCGCCTTCTGCCAGTTTGGAGTTGTTGCCACCGGTGACCTGTCCAATCACTTCCAGTACCGAGGGCAAGTTCGGGCCCTGGGCATCCAGCTCGCCGCGCAGAATCGGCGCATCGGTGTTCAGGTTGCCCGCCTCCACAGTGCCAGTCACCGTGGTACCCAACAGGTTCAGTTGCAGGTTGGACAGGTTCACCTGGCCGCGTGCCGGTTGTGCTGCCACCCTGCTTTGCAGGTTAAAGCTTCTGTCGTTCAGCTGACCGAGCCTGGAAGCCAGATCGGTTACTCCAGCCATCCTGAACAGCATGGGCAGGTCATCCCCGCGTAGATCGATCTCCGTCTCCACCTGCGGTGCGTTGCTCTGCAGGCCGTTCACTGTCACCGTGGCATTGAGTTCTGTAGAGGGGGCAATCAGGCGCACCGGTTCCACCCGCAGACTGTCGGCTCCCAGGTCGAAATGTAGTTCGGTATCCAGGCTGATGGTGGCGCGTCCGCCCGGCACATTACTGCCGCGCAGTTCGCTGACAAGCTGCATGGGGGCGATGTCGTAGCGGTCATTGTCCAGGTCGTAGTTCACCACACCGGTTACATTGACATCCGCGTCCAGCGCGGGATTATTGGCGGTGACACTGAATCCCAGGTCCACGTCGATGGGTTCACCATAGACCAAATCGTCTGTGGCGAAGCGGAAATCAGAGACGGTGAGGCGATTGCCGGTGATGCGGTCGTCGTAGGTGATATTAATTCGCTCGATGCTGACACCACCGAGACGCAGGTCATTGAACGGCATGCCGGAGGAGGTCTGTACACCGGCCGTGTCGGCTTCAGATTCTGGGGTAAACGCAGCCCAGTTGCTGCGACCGTTCTCGTCTGTGATCAGGCTCGCGTCTACGCCCTGCAATACCACGGTATCGATCTCAAAGTTGCGGCGCAGCATGGGTAGCAGGCGGGCACGGAAGGCAGCGTGTTCGATGCTCGCCAGCGGAGAAGTACCAAAGCCGGCAGGGTTGTCGACGACCACGTTGTCCACCGTGAGGCTGAACCAGGGATACAGCTCCATCTCGATATTGCCGTCCAGGCGCAGGCTGAGCCCGGCACGCTCAGCCACCTCGGCGATGATGCGCTCCTTGTAGTTGTTGGGATCGAAGGTCGCGATAAAGAGGAAGGCGGCGACAAGCACCAGCAGGAAGAGTCCGGCGACTGAGAGGACGATTTTTTTCATGGATGGATCAAAGACAAGTTCAAGGGATGTGAATGAGTAGACCGTTGGAACGACTCCTGGATTTCAGGCGCCTGTTCCCGGCGGGCCCTATATGGAGACAGGAGTAAGACTCGTCAAGGGGCCAAGGGGTTTCACGGTAGCAATATTTTAAGGCTCAAGCGTGTAATAAGTAAGACGAGCAGTATATTTCTCTATGCCAAATGCAATTCGGGCAAGCCGAATTTCCTTAATTCCCCACGCCAGAGATGCTAGGCTGTCAAAAAACACTTTTACAGGAGTAAACCATGGCCTACTCCCTGATCGGTAAGGATTTCACCCCGCCGGACATCCACGCCAAAGTCACCGGCAGCGCGAAATACGCGGAAGACTTCAAGGTAGACGGCATGCTCTATGCGCGCCTTCTGACCAGCCCCATTCCCCACGCCCGCATCCGTGGGATCGACGCTAGCCGCGCGCTACGCATGGAAGGGGTGGTAGCTATCATGACTGCCGACGACGTGCCGCCACAGGCCGGCCTAAGCAACCCTATTCTTACCAATGAGCCCGCCTACGTGGGCGATCCTATCCTGGTGGTAGCCGCCGTGGACGAGAAGACGGCGGAGGATGCCATTCAGGCCATTGACCTGGAATTTGAACGCCTGCCTTTCGTTACTGACCCCTTGGACAGCCTGCGTCCCGGTGGCGCCGAGGCCAGGATCCAGGGCAATGTGGGTAATGCGACACTGGAAGAAGTGAGTTCAATTCACTGGAGCGACGACGAGGCCGCGGCACTGGCGGACAATCGCCTGCCGGAAGCGGGTTTCGTGCGTGACTGGGTGGTGGGCGACCCGGAAGCCGGTTTCCGGGAGGCGGACTACGTCATCGACGAGAGCTTTGTCACCGCCAGTCATTCCCACCATTCCATGGAGCCTCGGTCGGTGCTGTCCTACTGGGAAAACGGCAAGTGTTTCGTGTACGGCTCCAGCCAGAGCCAGAGCTTCCCGGTACCCAATCTGGCCGCCTACATCGGTATCGAGCCCGAGAATCTCGTATTCATCGCCGAGTTCTGTGGCGGCGGTTTCGGCTCCAAGGGTAGCGCTTACCCGGCCATGTCCATTCCCGCCCACCTGTCACGTCTCACCGGTCGGCCGGTTATGCTGCGGGTCAGCCGCGAGGAAGAGTATTTTATCGGTTCAGCACGACACGGCTTCCAGGGCAGGGTGAAGATGGGTTTCCGTAATGACGGTCGCATCACCGCCGTGGACCTGATGCTGGTGCAGGATAACGGCGCCAATTCCGGCTTCTCCGATTGGTTGTCTGCCGGCGATGCCATGACCCTGGTCTACACACCACCTAACATGCGTTACCGGGGCGTGCCGGTGTTTACCAACACACCCTTGAGAGGTGCGCAACGAGGCCCCGGCCAGAACCAGCTTGCAGTTGCCATCGAACCCCTGATGGACAAGGCGGCGAAACAGCTCAACCTGGATCGCCTGGAGATCCGTCGCATCAACGCCCCCGGCCACGACGCCGGTTACGGCAGCTACCAGAGCAACATCACCAGTTCCTATATGCCGGAAGCCCTGGCCATGGGCGCCGCGCAATTCAACTGGACAGAGAAGCTTGCCACCAGCGGCCGACGCAATGGCAGCAAGGTGATCGGTGTGGGCATCGGCCAGGCCTACCATTCCGCAGGTAGCAACGGCTTCGACGGGCTGGTGCGCATCACTCCCGATGGCAAGCTGCATATTCACACCGGCGTGGGCAACCTGGGAACCTATTCCCACACCGCCACCTCCCGGGTAGCGGCAGAAGTGTTGAAGATGGACTGGAACAACTGCATCGTGGAGCGGGGCGACAGCCGCAAGCATCTTCCGTGGAACCTGGGTCAGTTCGGTTCCAATACCTCGTTCACCATGACACGCACCAACTACGTGGCGGCGACGGACTGTCTGCAGAAGCTGCTGGAGATCGCTGCCAGTGAACTGGGCGGTTCGCCTGACGACTACGACATCGGCGATGAGCGAGTATTCAGCAAGTCAGACCCGGACCTCGGTCTCAGCTACGCCGAAGCTGCGCAGAGAGCCATAGAATTGGGCGGACACTACGATGGCACCCTGGCACCTGAAGACATCAACACCATGACCAGGGACTCCGTCGCGGCGCTGGCGGGAAGTGGCCTTATCGGCGTCGCCAGGGACAACCTGGAGAAAGATGGTACCGTCCCCGCACTGGCAACCGGCTTCATCCAGATTGAACTGGATACGGAAACGGGCAAGTACGAGATCCTGGATTATCTCGGGGTCGCAGACTGCGGCACTGTCCTCCATCCACGGGGCCTGGAGAACCAGATTCGCGGCGGTGCGGTGATGGGATTCGGCATGGCTGGTTTCGAACGGCATGTCTATGATCCGCAGAATGGCTTGCCCGCAGCCACGGGCCTGCACCAGGCCAAGGTGCCTACCTACCTCGACGTGGGGGTTGAACACCAGTCCCTGGCAGTGGATATGCCGGACCCACAGAATCCCATCGGGGCAAAGGGAGTAGGGGAGCCACTGCAGGGCTGCGCCGCATCGGCCTTGTTGTGTGCCATATCGGATGCGCTGGGTGGACACTACTTCAATCGGGCGCCAGTGACCGCAGACATGATAGTGGCCGCGGCGGCAGGACACGGAGAGAGCGAGCGGGGCATCAGGACCAACACCACTTGATTACACGTCGCCTCTGTAGAAACGGAACATCAGCCATGCATAATCCAGCAGCCTTGCTGCCATACTGCGCATGAGTGAGTTTTCATTGCACCCGCAGCTCGAGAAGGACTGTTTCTTCGTCTGCGACCTCGAGTTATCCCGTGTCTTGTTGATGAATGACAGCAACTACCCCTGGTGTATCCTGGTGCCCAGGATCGATGGGGTGCGCGAAGTGTACGAGCTGTCGGAAGCCAGGCAACAGATGCTTACCCGTGAATCAGTACTGGTGGCGCGGGTACTGATGAAACTGTTCGACGGTGTCAAGATGAATGTGGCGGCGCTTGGCAATGTGGTGCCACAGCTCCATGTGCATCATGTTGTTCGGAAAATAAATGACCCCGCCTGGCCGAAGCCGGTGTGGGGATGTGTTCAGCCAGTGCCCTATGATGAAAATTCGGCGAAGGAAATTTGCCGAACTATTACGGCCGCACTGCGATAAAATTGATCAGAGGATCCCTGATAGTCAGGCACACAGGCGAGCTTAAGTCGGTGTGAAGGTCGTTGGCCTGACACTGCTATAAATTCTTGAGTCCCTTCAGACCGGTGGAGTTATCAATGCAAATCAATAAAAACAAGTGCTTCTCATCATTCCTGCTGTCTTTGTTATTCCTTGCAAGCGGGCTTACCCAGGGCCAGGAGCTCTCTGCCAGCGAAGAAGCCGTTGTCGCCGCAGAAGCGCAGCGCCTTGTGGAGGCTTACTACGACTACTATTACGAGCGTAATCCCCAGGCACTGGCCACAGAGATTTTCACCTTGCCCTGGTTCACCCTCGGAGCCAACGGAATTGTTGCCCGGTCAACCGAAGAGGAGAACCTGGAGTTCTTCAAATCGGCCATTCAGGGATTGGTAGACAGAGGCTGGAACCGGTCGATCTTCACGACGAAGAATGTATGTGTATTCGGTGCAGGATCGGCTATTGTCAGTGGAACCAACACCCGCACTCGCACAGACGGTAGCATCATGTCCGTCGGTGGGGTTTCCTATATTGTGGGAATCACCGACAGCGGTTGGCGCATAAATTCATTCTCCAGCCATGCGCCGAACAAGGTTGTGCGTTGCAATGTGGAGTAGTGAGTTGGGTTTTAAAGTAGCTGATTCGATTGCAGGCTATTGCTGCAGGAAGCAGTAAAGAGAGGTTGGCAAGATGAATTTCAGATTATTTGTTAGCCTGGTGTCACTGCTTTTGATGGGGATCTTCGTTTTCCAGAATATGGAGATAGTAGAAGTAGACTTCCTGCTCTGGAGCGTGGAAGCATCCAGAGTCATTATTTATCTGACGATTTTTCTTATAGGTGCGTTGACAGGCTGGGTTGGGAAGTCCATGCACATGTTGTGAGCTTGATGCCAATGGGGGCAAGGTATATTGCCCCTATTCGAAAGCGGGTTGGAAAAAGGGGGTCAGAGCAAAAATACAGTACTGTATTTTTGCTCTGACCCCCCTTTTTTTCTACTTCTTGCTGATGCTATTTTGCGTCGATTTCGGCAAGGCAGTGATTTATCACTCAATAATTGCCATACTTCAGGGTTTAGATCGTAACGACCTTGAAACTCGCAGGAAAATTGCTTCATAAGAGCTGCGAACGCGAGGAAGAATAAGAAAGGAAAAGGAACATTTTCTATGTTGTACAGAAGTATCTGGCCGGCACCTCGCCACAAAATAGTCCTGCTTTGCTCCAGCCTCTTTTTGTCCTTCTCACTGCCATCACAGGCGCAAGACAGTGCATCGGTATTACCCGACTGGCTATCGTTTGGCTTCGAGCAGCAGAGCCGCATGCAGGTGCTGAACGGACAATTCCGGGCGGGACTCGATGGTGACGATCAGGGCTTCGAGTGGCGCAACGCGCTGACGGTCAAAATGGATTTCGATAGCTTTTCTATTGAGACCGAAGTAGCCGATATGCGGACTTATTTTGTTGACGAAGACTCAGCGCTGGATAGTTTTACCAACAATCCTATTGATATCCTGCAGGCCAATGTCAACATTCCCGTTTCGGGGGTGTTCAGCGAAGACGACAAGGGCTTCATCAAGATCGGTCGCTTCACCATGGACCAGGGCAGCCGCCGCTTTGTTGCCCGAAACCGTTACCGCAACACCATCAACTCCTTTGCCGGGATACATGCCGGGCTGGAGAATGGCGATACATCGATTGAATTGTTCTACACGCGACCGACCCAGCGACTGGTGGATGGAGACTGGATCGATAACAAGCCGCGCCTGGATAAGCAATCCAAGGATTTTTTCTGGGGAGCGTATCTGACGACACCGCTTACTGCACAGTCAGACATGGTGCAGCTTTACTTGCTCGGTGCCGATGAGAGGCGCGACCGACCGGCCAATCAGCGATTCGATGTGCTGACTACAGGCCTGCGCTTGTTCCGCAACCCGGCTGCGGGTCGATGGCACTACGATGCGGAAGCCGTGTACCAGTTCGGCGATGCCCCGGCGCTGGATGCGGTCTCCGAACTGCGAGATCACAAGGCGCGTTATTTTCACTTCAGCCTGGGTTACAGCTTTGAAGCAGACTGGCGGCCACGCCTGAGCTTTATCTATCACTATGGCAGTGGTGACAAGGATCCGCTAGACAATGAATCCAATGAACTGGACCATCTGTTCGGTGTGCCACGACCCGATTTTGGCCCAACCGGCCTGTTTCGCGCATTTCAGCGGGTGAATACCAAATCGCCCGGGCTGATGTTAAATCTGCAACCTGCAGGCAACGTTGATGCCTACTTGCGATGGCAACGACCATCACTGGCCGAGGAGGCGCAGGGTTGGCGTACTACCCGCTATCGACATCCGGGTGGCCTGGGTGAAACCTTTCTGGGAGATCAACTGGAGTCCCGGGTGCGCTGGCACCTGTTCGATGACAAGCTGACTGTCGATGGTGGCTACGTCTGGATCAATCCCGGGCCCTACATGGACCTGGTGAACAAGGGCGAAAGCCATTATTTCTATTTGCAGACTATAGTAGAGCTATAGGGCTTTTAATCTCGAAAACCTTCGTCCCGGCTGGGATTCGGATTTTCAGACGCTCTGGCATCAACAACGACCAGAGTTGCGCTTACGGTCGAATGCATCCGATTGCAGGGTAACCTGCTATCAGCTCCCTGAACCCCCGTCTTGGGCAGAGGTCATGTCTAATCAGAATCAACAGACTGTGCTGTGTATAGGTGGTGACACGAAGGTCACCAGTTCTGTTAAGAGCGCCTTGAATAGTCTGGGTGTACTTGTGCAGGCAGCCAACTCCGGACTCACGGCCCTGGAAGTTCTGGAGAATACCGTAGTTGATGTTCTGATCGTAGACATGCAGTTAGCTGATATGGATCTGGTCGAATTCCTCGGCAAAGTGCGCGAAGTTCAACCACATACTCAAAGAGTATTGCTTTCCGATTCTCCCGAATTGGATACAGTCATTTCCGCTGTCAACCAGGGTGGAGTAGCAGGCTTTGTCATCAAACCCCTTGAGAATGAGCGATTGAAACAGATGGTCAGTGAGTCACTCCAAATGGCCAATAGGCACCGGGAGAATGCGCGAAGCCTGGAAGAAAGCAATGTAGAGAAGGGGCAGCTCAGTGAGCTTGTTGCCGACCTGGAGAAGCAGGTTGCGGCATGCACTACCGAGGTTGAGGTGGCACATGCCGCGTTGCAGAAATCCATGGACGAATTGAGATCGAGCTATGAGGCTATGGTCGATCTCAGCGCCAACCTGGCTGCGAAGCCTGGCGTGGAGAGTATATCCACGGGCAAGAAGATCACCCTGGCCATGGCAATGGGAGAGGAGTTGAAATTCGAAGAGCACGAACTGATTGATCTCAGGCGTGCAACCCGGCTTCACCGAATTGGCTGGGCCGCATTACCGCCTGGCCTGACCGATAAACCCAAGTTTGAATTTACTCACGAAGAGCTGAGGGTATTCCGGGAACACCCACTCTATGGCGAAGCCATCCTGTTGGGTATTCCAGAGTTAAGACAGGTGGGGGCAATAATCCGTTCCCAGTTAGAGTGGATTGATGGCTCTGGTGTCCCTGATGGAAAGACCAGGGAAAGCATCCCAACCGCCTCCAAGATCATTGCCGTGGCCCGGGACTACTATGATTCATTGCACGGACGCCTTCTTGTTGAGCCCCTTAATTCCAGAGAGGCACTGCAGGATATCCAGGATCGATCGGGTAGACAGTATGATCCTGATATTGTTGCGGTGTTTCTCAAGGTGCTGCCAAGGGTTGAGTCGATTGACGTCAATCTGGTTGAGAAGAAACTCGAAACTCGCATGTTGCAGCCAGGAATGATCCTGGCGCGGGACCTGACTACGGTAGCCGGCACTTTGTTGCTCAACAAGGGTTCGATACTGCAAGAGAGAGTCATCGAAACCCTGGTCAATCTGGAAGACAAGTCGGGAAAGCGGCTGGACATTCATGTAAGGATGGAAAATGTTCAATAGCGGAGCTCGCCTCTAAACGGGTTTGTCGAGGGGATATCTCCCTTAGACTGAACATCGGGCTCTGCAAGTATTCGCACCAGGAATCGCGAATCTGTACACTACCCTGGCTATGGGATCATTCCGCTTCCTCCTGTTAATCAGTTTTTGTGTCATGACACCCATGGCCATGGGTCAATCCACATTACTCCCGGAGATAGAGCCTGGAGTGTCCCGGGCATTGGCGGAACAGCGCAAAGCCGTACTGACTAATATCAATTACCGCCTTGAGCTGAGTGTGCCAGCAGAGCAGTCTGAGCCGATCCTCGGCAGCAACACGATTACCTTTGATCTTGCGCAATCGAGTCAGCCACTGCTGCTGGATTTTCGAGAGTCTCCCGACAAGATCTTGTCTGTGCAGGTCAACGGACAGGACAGCGAATACGAGTTTGTGGCGGAGCACCTGATCATCCCGGGCTCCGTGTTGGTGGCGGGGGCGAATCGGGTCTTTATTGAGTTCATAGCCGGGGACAGTTCGCTAAACCGCAATCCTGAGTTTCTCTACACCCTGTTTGTACCGGATCGTGCCCGCACCGCGTTCCCCCTGTTCGATCAGCCCAACCTGAAAGCCACTTATGAACTCTCGCTCTCCATGCCAGGTCACTGGGATGCGATTTCCAATGGGGCCTTGGTGGAAACCGTGGAGCAGGGAGATCGCAAGCTGCTGCGCTTCGAGCGCTCTGACGCCATCAGTTCCTACCTGTTCTCTTTCGTGGCGGGGGAGTTCGAGCGCATCACCCGCGAGCTCAATGGTCGATCCGTCAGCATGCTGCACAGAGAGAGTGATGCAGAAAAGGTGGCGCGCAATGTCGATGCGATTTTCGATCTGCACCGCGCGGCGCTGGAGTGGCTGGAAGACTATACCGGCATCGACTATCCCTTCCAGAAATTCGATTTCGCCCTGATTCCCAGTTTCCAGTATGGGGGCATGGAGCATGTGGGTGCCATTCAGTATCGTGCCGACAGCCTGTTACTCGACGAATCCCCGAACCAGAATGAGTTGCTGGGGCGCGCCAGTCTCATCTCCCATGAGACAGCCCATATGTGGTTCGGCGATCTCGTCACCATGGACTGGTTTGACGATGTGTGGACCAAGGAGGTGTTTGCCAACTTCATGGCGGCGAAGATCGTGAATCCGGGTTTTCCCGAGATTAATCATGATCTGAACTTCCTGATTCGTCATTACCCCAGCGCCTATGCGGTGGACCGTACCGAAGGCGCCAATCCGATTCGCCAACCGTTGCCGAACCTGAACGAGGCGGGCACGCTCTACGGGAACATCATCTATAACAAGGCGCCTATCATGATGCGGCAACTGGAGTTACTCATAGGCGAGATCCCGTTTCAGGAGGGCATGCAGGAGTATCTCAGCGCATTCGGATACGCTAATGCCACCTGGCCCGACCTGATCGCGATCCTGGATCGGAAGACAGACACCGATCTCACAGCCTGGAGTGAAGTGTGGGTCAACACGGCAGGTAGGCCTCATATCAGCGCGCAGTCACTCAATACAGTACCCAGTCTCAGGCAGGATGATCCTGCTGGACAGAACCGTGTCTGGCCACAGCGATTCTCGGTGGCCACCAACAACGGGCAGGGCTGGACCGCGGTGCAGGTTTACAGTCGCGGAGGAGAGACAGTTTTTGACGGCGGTACCGATTCCAGTCCAAACACAGCTCTTCTGTTTAATTCCGACGGCTATGGTTATGGTCTCTTCCCCGCGGATTCAGGCATGCTGGCGGATTGGGAAACCCTGGATGAAGTACAGAAGGGTAGCCTGCTGATCTCGCTCTATGAGAATCTGCTGGAAGGGCGTTCGGTTCGTGCAGAGGACTATCTGCTGCAGTTAATGGCTATCCTGGAACGAGAGGATAACCAGCTACTGATCAACATCGCGCTGCGACAGCTGGATTTCATCTACTGGTCACTGCTGTCTGAAGTTAATCGTAATCTGCATGGGGAGCGGCTCGAGCAGATGCTGTGGCAGGCCATGCTCGACACCGAAGACAGCGCGAAGAAGAAGATCTATTTTGATGCCTATCGGGATTTTGCCCTGTCCGCCGACGCGCTGTCGCGCCTGGTGAGAGTGTGGCAGGATGAGTTACAGATTGAAGGCCTTACACTCTCGGAAAATGACAAGATCGCGCTGGCAACGGTTCTGGCAATCAAGCTCCCGAATCGTGCCGAACAGTTAGTATCTGATCAATTGGAAAGAATTGAGAGCGAAGATCGCCGGCGTCGTTTCCAGTGGATCAGCCCGGCTCTGTCCGCCGACCAGCAGACTCGTGATGATTTTTTCTATTCTCTTCAAGACGAGGGCAACCGGGAGATCGAGTCCTGGGTGCTGGGCGCACTCGACGCGCTACATCATCCTTTGCGCCGCCAGGTTTCGGAGCACTATCTGCTGCCCAGTCTTGAGTTGCTGCAAGAGATCCAGATTACCGGCGATATCTTCTTCCCTGCTCGCTGGCTGGAAGCAAGCCTCGGTAACTATAACTCGACGACAGCGGCTGCTACCGTGCGCAATTTCATGGCGGAGCGGCCTGATTATAACCGGCAGCTAAGGTTGAAGATTCTGCAATCGGCTGATGATTTGTTCAGGGCAGAGCGGCTGCGAGGTGTGCAATAGTGCGGGACAGCCAATATAGGGACAGATTTATTTTGCGCAGCAAAATAAATCTGTCCCTATATTGGCTATCACTGCTCCAGCGCTTCCCAGGCTTCATAGGCCTGCTGCAGCTTGTCCTGTAGCTCGCCAGATTCCTTTAGGACCGCGTCGATCTCAGCCTGGCCTTTATCGTAGAAGCTTGCCTCGCCGATGAGAGTTTCCAGTTCCATCTGGCGGCTTTCCAGGCGCTCGATCAGTTTCATTTGCTTGTCCAGTGCCTTCTTGCGCTCCCGTGCTGCCTGATGATTCCCTTTGTTGTCGGCAGGTTTGGTGCCCCCAGGCGATTGCGCTTTTGGGGCTGCCTTGGTGTCGGGTTTGGATTTTGACCCAGTGGCCGCCGGTGAATTCACTTCCAGTGCCGCCAGACTGCCGCCGCTGTGTTGCCAGTCGCTGTAGCTACCTACAAATTCATCGATCCGGCCGTTGCCCTCAAAGATCATCAGGTTTGTCACCACGTTGTCCATGAACTGCCGATCATGGCTCACCAGAAGTACGGTGCCTTCGAACTGCAGCAGGATCTCCTCCAGCAGCTCAAGGGTCTCGATATCCAGGTCGTTGGTGGGCTCGTCCAGTACCAGGATATTGGCTGGCTTGCTGAATACCTTGGCAAGGATAGCCCGGTTCTGCTCACCGCCCGACAGGGCCTTGGCCGGGGTGCGTACCCGGTCCGGAGTAAACAGGAAGTCCCCAAGATAGGTGATGGCGTGTTTGCGTTTGCCATTGATCTCGATAAAGTCCTGGCCGCCACAGATGTTGTCGATAAGGTTCTTCTCGGGGTCCAGGTGGGCACGAAGCTGATCGAAGTAGGCCACCTGCAAGTTGGTGCCCAGCTTCACCTTGCCCTCGGTAGGCGCCAGGTCTCCCAATAGTATGCGCAGCAGGGTGGTCTTGCCGGAACCGTTTACCCCTACCAGTCCAATGCGATCACCGCGCATGACAGTTGTGGAAAAGTCCCGTATCACCGTCTTGTCATCGAAGCGTTGCGTGATATTGGTCAGTTCGGCAACCAGCTTGCCGGAACGTTCACCCTGACTGGCCGCGAAGCTGGCCTTGCCTTGTTGCTCGCGCCGCTGACTGCGCTCCCGCCGCATAGTCTCCAGTGCACGTACTCGGCCTTCGTTGCGTGTGCGCCGCGCCTTGATGCCCTGGCGAATCCACACTTCTTCCTCTGCCAGCTTCTTGTCGAACAGCTTGTTGGCTGTCTCTTCCGCGGCCAATTGCTCTTCGCGGAAGCGCAGGAAGCGTTGATAGCTGCCTTCAAACTCCCGCAGATGCCCGCGATCGATCTCCACGATCTTGTTGGCAACCCGTTCCAGGAAACTCCGGTCGTGGGTGACCAGCAGCAGGGCGCCCTTGTAGTCCTGTAATTCCCTTTCCAGCCACTCTATGGCAACGATATCCAGATGATTGGTAGGCTCGTCCAGCAGAAGCAGCTCCGGTTCCCGCACCAGAGCCCGCGCCAGGGCCACACGCTTGCGCCAGCCACCCGACAGCTCTGACAGCCTGGCATCGGCCGGCAGGTCAAGCTGACTGATCACCGTGTCTACCTTGTTGCCCAGGCCCCAGCCATCTTTGGCGTCCAGGGCATTCTGCACCCGTTCCAGCTCGGCGCTGTCGGCATTCTCGTAGTCGGCAACAAGATGGTGATAGCGACTCAACAGTTCGCCAACCTCCGCCAGACCTTCGGCCACCAGGTCATAGACGGTCTTGTCATCCCCATCGGGCAGGGACTGTTCCAGCCACGCCAGGCGTGTGTTGGGGCGCAGCCAGCGCTCGCCAGATTCGGGATGCTCCGCTCCGGCGACAATCTTCATCAAGGTAGTCTTGCCTGCACCATTGCGCCCCAGCAAGCCAATGCGCTCGCCCTTGTCGATCTGGAAGTCCACGCCATCCAGCAAAACGTGGGTACCGAAGTTGAGGCTGACATTGTCGAGTTTTAGCAGTGGCATAGATGGTTGCGGCAGGGCCGGGCAGGAAACAGGGGCGCAATCTTAACCGATAAATAGGGACAGATTTATTTTTTACAAAAATAAATCTGTCCCTATTTTCCATGGAAAACCAGCCCGGATCACAGTACTCTGAACTCAATAATAAAACCTCTCAAAATATCGATGGAGGCCACACCGTGAAAACAAGAATAAGCAGACGCAATTTCCTTCTCGGCAGCTCCGCTGTAGTGGCCGCTGGCGCCATGCAAGGCATCCCGGGCACCCCGTTCTCGCCACCGATAAGCCTCATGAAGAGTGCGCTGGGCCAGGCTGGCATCGCCATGCCTGACCGTGTCATACGCATGAACTCCAACGAGAATCCCTGGGGGCCCTCCCGGGCTGCGCTGCGCGCGATTAGCGCAGCCGTCGAAGAGGCAAATCTCTACACCTATTTCCTGGCCGGCGAAATGTCGGAATTGATCGGTGGCCTGAATAATATCTCCCCGGACCATATCAGTGTGGGTGCGGGTTCCGCAGAGCTGCTCAAGATGGGAGGCCTGTTGGCCAGTATGGACGAGGGTTCAATCGTGGTCGCCGACCCGACCTTCGAGGACCTGCCGCGCTACGCTGGCGATAACGGCTCCGAGGTGATTCGGGTACCGGTTAACGACAAGATGGAAACCGACCTCGAGGCCATGGCCAGCGCCATCCGCCGCGATACCAAGCTGGTCTACATCTGCAACCCCAACAACCCCATTCCCACCATCGTCGAGAAAAACGCGCTCAGGGATTTTGCCCTGGAGATATCCCGTGACCGACTGGTGTTTATCGATGAGGCCTACCACGAGTTTGTCGATAATCCCGAGTACAGCACCATGATGGACCTGGTCCGTGATGGCCATCGCAACATCATCATCGCCCGTACAGCATCCAAGATTCATGGCCTGGCCGGGCTGCGGGTGGGGTTCAGCTTCGCGCACCCCGATCTTGCCGCAGAGATCAACCGGCGCATGACCGGCACGCTCAATATCATGGGCATGCGTGCGGCCCTGGCCAGCTACCGCGACCAGGAGCACTCCAGCTTCGTATTGCGCATGAATAAAGAGTCACTCGATATCACCCAGGGCTATTTCCGTGAGGCAGGCATACGCCACATAAACTCCAATGCCAACTTCACCTTTGTCGAGACCGGTCACGATATTGCCGAGGTGCAGGCACGCTTGCTGGAGCACAACATACGGGTAGGCAGGCCATTCCCGCCATTCCGTAACTGGATGCGGCTGAGTATGGCCAAGCCCGATGAGATGCGGTATTTCGTGCAGACTTACAAGAAACTCTATGGCTAAGTGCGCTTCATAAACAGAAATCGGAAAAGACCGGGCATAATATACGGTTAGCAAAACTCCGGACGGCAGTTTGCTCTTCTTGACCTATTGCGGATTGGCGCTGTGTTGATTTGCTAATTCTGGTCGTTGTATGGTGTTTATGAATAGTTTGCAAATACTCTTAAGAACTATTCCCCTGTCAGCAAAAGTTTAGCTTTCCTCAAGCTACGAACGAGCGTCTATGTCCAATTCACTAAGAAAGCCTCGGGTATTTGTGTCGTCTACGATGCAGGATTTGCGACGGCATCGTGAGACTGCCATCAAACAGCTCAAGAGCAGCGATTGTATTGTTGATGCCATGGAGGATTGGACAGCAACAAACAAATCTCCAGTTGAGTACTCGACAGACAGGGCTAAGGAAAGCGATCTCTTGATACTTCTGGTGGGCTCTCGAATGGGTCATAAACCAAGCGGGCTCGATAAGAGTATTACCAGGCTGGAGTATGAGGCTGCAATGAGCAATGACTGCGCCATTCATGTCTACTTGCTGGAAGATCAATACTTAGGCGCAGACATCAAAGAAGATCCGGATTTTGCTGATCTGATGCAGTTTCGGGAGATGTTAAAGGAGAGTTTCACTGTTGGCTGGTTCAATCCGGAACACACTTCCATCGATGTGACTCCGGCATTGGTTCGCTGGTTGCTTGAAAACATTGCATTGCAGCCTGCAGTTACTTATCTGCCGAGAGCGAGGAACCCGAATTTTCTCGGTCGAGATGCACTTTTTTCAATACTGAATTCATTTTCCTCCACTAGCGGACCAGGGAAAACTCAAATTCTTGTAGGCATGGGAGGGGTTGGGAAAAGCCAGCTAGCACTCGAATTTGCCTACGGGTTTCGTGATCGCTATGCGACAGTCTGGTGGATCAACGCCTAAACACGAGAGGAGCAGTTGCAAGGACTTAAAGATCTTGCAGTTGCCATTGATTTGCCAGAGACACAAGGCACTGAGTCTGAAACCCAAGCCAAGGCTGCTGTTCGTTGGCTGAATTCACATCCGGGCTGGTTGCTAATAGTAGATAATGCGATCGATGCAAAATCTGTCAGTGATCTGCTTCCTGATTCATCTAACGGACACACTATCATCACTTCCCGTAATCCGAGTTGGGGAAATATTGGCGAAGTTGTAGAAGTTCCCCCTTTATCACGCGTGAACGCAATCGACTTCCTTATAGGCGGCTCAAGTCAAAGGGATGAATATTCTGCTGGCCTTGTCGCCGCTGAGCTTGGCGATCTGCCGTTGGCACTGGAACAAGCAAGGGCCTATATGGAAAGCCGGGGTTTGGAGATTGCCAAGTACCTCGAAATTTATAAGAAGCATGGCAAGCGGATTCGGGAAATTGATGAGTCGCCTTACTACCCCGCCTCGATCGCAACTACCTGGTCAATGGCCATGGATGAGATATCGGCCCGGTTTCCAATAGCCGAGATATTGCTCGAATGTATGAGTCTGTTGTCTTCAAATCATGTGTATCTCGACTTCTTTGCCAAGCAAACTCCAATCTCGACCGAGAAAGATGGTTTTGGTGTTGTACTTTTCAATATTCAGGAGCTCAAAGATCTCCAACTGCAATGGGATGAGTTCGAATTGATCGAGGCGGGCTCGGCGATTCGAAAGTATGCGTTGGCAAGCGGCACAAATGATTGCCTGACTATGCACAGGGTAGTTCGGGCAGTTATCAGGGATTCGATCGAACAGGATAGGGAAATTCAATTGATCAAAAACCTAATTTGCAGATTAGTGTCTGTACCGACGAGCTTCTTCAAATACGATTATGACGCACGAATAAGCAATATCAGGGCACATGTTGGTGAGTTGGTTAAGGAATCTCTGAAGCTGGAACTCGAGGGTAAAGAAGCATGTAATTTGTATTACAACTATTCAAGATACAGGATCGAGAACATTGAAGGAAAGGCCTCATTAGCCCTTGTTCGGGCGCTGGCAAAGAAAAATTACCAGATGGCTATTGGTAGCTATGGAGAAAACTCTCCCGAATCGGCAGCTACTCTTGCTTTGCTAAGCTATGTGAATGCAAGATTTGGGAAGAAGGAAGAAGCGATGGACGGTTATAAAGACCTCGAATATCGCATCAAATCAATTCAGTCCCAATTTCCTATGGAGGCGGCCAACTGTTTGGCAACCGCAAGCCAGGATCTGGATCGAGTATGGTTTAATAGTGAGGCAGAAAAATTTGCTAGTTGGTCGTTAGACATTGCGCGATCCAACTTGGACAAGGATGACATAAATTTGTGCTACTACCTCTTCGTTTGTGGGAGCGCGTATCTTTATAGTAATCCGGAAAAGTCGGAATCAATCCTGCGTGAAGCTGTCAAACTTGGTTCCGGGTTGGAGGAGGATCATGAGGTTGTGCTTGCCTGTATAGGTTTGCTTGGAGACACGTTGTGTCGACTCGGAAAATTTGAACAAGCTGTAGAGCTATCAGAAAAGGCGTTAAAAAGCTGGATTAACAAGCATGGGGAGGAAAGTAGCTCTGTTGGATTTCGTCAATACAAGTTGATGAGTGTCTACCACATGGCTGGTCGTTATGAAGATGCAGTAGAGGCCGGTATGCGTGCGGCGGAGATAGTGGAGAAGTCTAGCGGTGCCCCGGACAGGTTATCAGAAGTCTGGTTCTACCTGTCAAAAGTATACAAGTCGATGGAAGACTATGTAGAGGCAGTCAAATATATCGACCTGGCGATTGATATGACTTCTCGCACTCTTGGTAATGTCGTTGAGTTAGTAGCCTACTATGACTATCTTGCAGATTACGCAAGCCACCTTTCATGGTATGAGGTTCTCAATGAGGCTATCGCAGGCATGCGGCGAGTTCTCGATGAGTCAAACATAGCAGACAAGGATTATTGGTACGTCAAGGCAATGTATTGGCAGCTCTATTCCAATTTCTGGGAGCACAAGTTTGAAGAAGCTCAAGTGGACTGTGTGTCTGCTTTGGGGCTCGCCCTTAAGCTGGAACAAAAAAGCCATGTACGAAAGCTCGTTAAAGACATTGCTTTTTGGGAGAGACTGATTCATGAGCAGGTCATTGAGCGTGATTCGATAAGCGGCATCTATCGCTCTGAAATGATCTCAACTTTACGTCAGAAGCATTCCGCGATACTTGATTCCGCGGAATTAGATAGTGTTGATGAGCGAGTGAATAGCTGGATTGGGCGGAAGACTTGCACAGATGAAGGGTAGTCGCGGAATTTTTCTTGTCACTTATAGTGATTTGTGATTTGGGGACACTCACAACCTGACCACCCGGGAGTGCCGGAAGAAGTCAAATTGTGAGTGTGCCCTGGATTCTCGCAGGGTAGCTGGCGATAGGGGGTTTATCTCAATACCGGAGACTACCCCCCGAACCACTCTGCTACTTTCTCTTGATGACCTTCAGGAGAAATCGGTCCGTTGCTCCCCGCAATGGGCCAAACACGCCAGCGCTGCGATCATCATCGGGATTGCGCAATAGTCTGGAGCTCGCCGCCGCAAACAGCCCGGCTTTCTGCACGTCGGCAACCACCTGGGCTTCCAGGGCCCGGTGCAGTGGACCCGGATCATACTGTGGAGTGCCGGCATGGTCGATAATGCCTAACACGCCGCCCGGCTTGAGGACTCTGCGCATCTCTGCCAGGAATTCAGCTGCAGCATCGGGATTGTCGGATCGATACAGTTCATGGAACTCCAGGGCAATGATTACCGCGTCGACCGAGTTTGCAGGAAGGCCCAGGTCATCCGGCTCGCGAGTCAGTCTCTCCACATTGCGCAGGCGGTTATTGGCCAGGCGTTCTTCGATCGCGGCAGCCGTGCGCTCGCCACGCTCCCCGGTGAGGGAGGCGGCAGAATTCTGCATATAGACCTTGCCAGACGGACCCACCGCGATAGAGAGAACCTCGGTGTAGTAGCCAGCGGCGGCAATGAGGTCGACCACGGTCATGCCGCTACCAATACCCAGAAACTCTAGCACTTCGGCAGGCTTGCGACCGGCATCCCGTTCCTTGTCGGCATCGGGTCTACCAGCTGCATTGCTTAGAGCGGCTTGCAGGGACGCGGCGTTCTGAGCCTGTACAGGTATGCAGAAGACAGCCAGGGTTGCCACCAAGATCATCAGGGCTTTTTTCATTGTTTTTACCTCTCAAAAAGTGGGTTCGAAAGGCTGAGAGTACGACGATTAGGCTGGAATGGCTAGCCGCATAATCAGTTTGGATACGGGGTGCAAACTTACTTTGTCCCCTTAGAGCCCGACAGTTTGTTGCAATGATGAGCCTCTGTTCCAGTCGAAAAGATTCGTGGGTGACGAAGCATTCCAAAATCCTTGCCTGGTTCCCGAAACAGATGGATTGCGGCGTTCGATGCCTTTCAATACCATAGTAATTTGGCCCGGATCAAAGTAACCTGTTGAGCTTTGATTGGTTCCCTGGAATGAAGACAATCAGCTGGTCAATGATGGTGTTGGGTGCTGTGGGCATAGGTCTTTATGCCCTGGCCAATGCGCTCGTTCCCGTTGCACGTGGTGAGTTCGTAACAGCCATGTTGGATACCAGTGCAGTAGGCGCAATACTGCATTTTGCCGCGGGCGGTGTCGTCATTATCGTAGGTGCGCTGCAATTTAACCAGGACCTGCGCAGTCGCAATACTCAACTGCACAGAACACTGGGGAAGGTCTATGTGTTCGGTTGCATCCTCGGCGGTTTTGCTGGTTTGTATATGGCTTTCTTCTCCTTCGGAGGTGTGGTCACGCATTGGGGATTCGGAACCCTGGCGGTGTGTTGGATTGTCGCCACCAGCATGGCGTACAAACACATTCGCAATGGTGCGGTGCGATTGCATCAGGACTGGATGATACGCAGTTACGCGCTGACCCTGGCCGCACTAACCCTGCGCATCTATCTCCCTGTTACCCAGATTGCCGGCCTGGACTTTGAGCCGAGCTACCAGGCAATAAGCTGGTTCTGCTGGGTGCCAAATCTCATTGTTGCGGAATGGTTTATTGTTCCGCGTTCGAACAGGCGTCCGGTCTAATCTTTCCGGGTAGGTAGCGATGGAGTCAAAGTCACTGGTGTAAGAATGCGGCTAGGTGATGTAACCTGACCCCATTCAAAATTTGCTTGCCAGTCAAAGAGAGCCAGCAACAATGAACAAAGACTTTCTCTGGACACTGCCACAACCCCTGTATGTCTTCGGCTGCACGTTCCTGGTTGCATCGGCGTTTGCTACAGGCTGGATGGATGGTGGTGCCCTGACCGGTCTTATACTGCTTCTTACTCTTCCTCTGTGCTGGATTGCCGAACGAGTCGTCCCGCGTCGCAAGGACTGGCTCCTGGACAGGAGCGATTTTCTTGAAGACATCTTCTGGGTGGCTGCCGGCTTTCTCATCTGGGTACCACTCTACGAGCGCTATTATGACTCGGCGCTGGAAGGCTATTTTTCCGGCTTGCGCGAATCATTTGGTTTCTCCCTGACTTTTACTTCGGATTCAGTCATCGGCATGGTTATTGTCGCAGTGCTTGCCTCGATCCTGATTGAGTTCATTGGCTACTGGGCGCACCGCTTGCAACACCGCCACATGTTTCTGTGGCGCATTCATGCCACCCATCATCACATCGTGAAAATGAGTATCGCGCGGGCCGATCGTACTCACCCGTTGGAATTTCTTGGCTTGAATCTGGGTTCGGCGATAGTCCTGGCATTTTTTGGTGCCACCCCGGAAATCGCCGCGGTCACCCTGACTCTGCGACTGACCAATGCGCGATTGAATCACTGCAACCTGCCTTTTCGTTCGGGTATCTACGGTTGGTTATTCACCACAGCCGAGTGGCATGCGCTGCATCATTCCGGTGTTTACGCGGAGAGCAACACCAACTATGGTTGTGCAATGATTCTCTGGGATCGTATTTTCGGCACCTTCAATGGCAAGATCGAAGTAGAGCGGGTAGGCAATGGCACCGGTAAGAAGCTGTCGCTGTGGACGCAATTTATGTTGCCGTTCTATTCCAATGAGAGAATCAGGAATCTGTAGGCATAGAATGGGATTAATTTATTCTTCTATGGCGAAAATAAATCCGTCCCTGTTTTGAAGGAGAACAACAATGAACAAGATATCCTCCAGACTGTTACCTCCACTGCTTGTTGCGCTTTCAGGCCTGAGTGCATTAGGTCATGCTGCCGAAGCGCCCGTTAGTGATGGCACGCCCGACAGTATAAATGCCCGTGCTGACTACTTTCGCCTGGACAACGATTATGTGCCCCCGCCAGGCGAAGCGCTGCATCACTACACGGCAGGTTTTGCCAAGATTCTCTGTTCTGCCGTATTCGTCACCGGGCTGGATCCGGAGGATGCAGCCGCCAATGTGGGTGGGTTTATCTCCCCATTCAATCAACGCCAGCATGTGATTGATACTCGTATCGACCGGGTGCGCCAGGAAGTGTCCCTGTTGTTACCCGATGGCGTGACCCGAACTGCCCGGCGTTATGCCAATCAGGGATGTGTGACGCATCCCTTGAATGAGGATGGCATTGCATTCACACCCTCTGTTGTCGAAACCAATCTGCCTCCTGCCCATAACACGCCCTGGCCCATGGGTGACGTGGTTTCAGAAGACCCATGGCCGGGTGGTGTCGATATTGAACGTGTGCAGCGTGCGCTCGATGTCGGCTTCGGGCCTGATGAAGCCCGCACGCTGGGCTTGGTTGTCACCTACCAGGGTCGCGTGTTGGGTGAACGCTACAGTGACGAAGTGGATATCCACACACCACTGGAAAGCTGGTCCATGACCAAGAGCCTGACAGGTACCTTGATGGGTGTGCTGATTCAGCAGGGTGAATATGAGCTATGGCAGAACGCGCCGATTCCGGAGTGGCAGGAAGACCCCAATGATCCTCGTCAGGCTATTCGTATCGGCGACATCATGCGCATGTCCAGCGGCATCATGATCAATGCACCTTCTGATCCGGATTTTGATACCAGCACCTATGCCGATCATTTCTATTTGTATACCGGCGGTGTGGATTCCTACAAGTTCGCGGCAACACGCCCGGCAGAGTATCCGCCAAACACAGTTGGGCGTTATCGCAATACCGACCCGGTGCTGGCCAGCTACCTGGTGCGCCTGGCGGTGGAAGGGCGCGGTGAGGACTATCACAGCTTTCCGCAACGGGCCCTGTTCGACAAACTGGGCATTCGCAACGCCCTGATCGAAACTGATCCACATGGCAACTTCCTTGGCCAGGGCCTTGCCTTCATGTCAGCAAGAGACTGGGCGAGACTCGGCAATCTCTATCTGAACGACGGCGTGTGGAATGGCGAGCGGTTATTGCCGGAGGGTTACGTGGAATATGCCAGCACTACTGCCCCAGCCTGGGAAAGCGATGGTCGGCCAGTCTACGGTGGAGCCTTCTTCTGGGTAGACAATGACGTGGCCGATGACGGCCTGCCCCCTGCATTCTTCATGCGCGGCGCGGGTGGTCAATCAACCACCATCATACCCAGTCATGATCTGGTGATCGTACGCATCGGTAAATACAGCGGTGCTTCTGCCGGTGGCGCGGCCCTGAACGAGATGCTGCCCCTGTTGCTTGATGCTGTGCCGCAGACACGCTAATGCATTGGAAAGGTGAGCGCAGCTGATTAGCACTATCCATCGGGGCAGGATTGCCACTTGCGATTTAGATTTACCTTTTCAAAGATTTCCGGGCACAAACTTTGTTCTGCTCAGTCTGATTTGCTGCTTCGCATTCTACTTGCTCAGTATTCGGTTAAGAATTCAGAATCACCGGGGAGAGATGTGGCTTGGAAGAACTATCATAAATGAAAAAATTTTAATGGTGGTTTTTCCAGTCGTGGGAGTGGTTGTTGGGCTATTGCTAGCAATTGTTTGATATCCCTTCAAACAACGTGAACTAGGGAGCAAGCAATTCTTCGAATTCGCCCCTGGCCATCAAGAGGGCAAGTTCCCGGTATCCCCCAATTGATTGGTCTCCAACAAAGATCTGGGGCAGGGTGGATTGTCCTGAACGCCGCTCCAATTCATCGCGTAGAGCAGGATCATTGTCAGCGGCTATTTCCTCGAATGGGTAGCCTTTATCATCGAGCAGGCTCTTGGCAGCAGTGCAGTATCCGCACCATCGCCGTGTGTAGACTACGATGGGCTGCATGAATGTTGCTCCATCCCTGGAAACGGTTTTCTAGTGTTCATGGTTCTTTGGCGAGGCAGCAGTCGAATCTGGAAGACTCTCCGCTTTGTGATCCGTACATACGGTTTCTATGCGTGTAACTGATCCAACGCTAGAATCCAGCGTCTATCAGAGTGAGTTCGAATTGTTCAAGGGCAAGCTCCGCGAGTACACGTTGCTCGATCAGCAGTTCTGCTTCCAGTTCGAGTTCACCTCTCACTTCGGATAACTCGCGCATATCCGCCAGCAGCGCGGCGCGTTCTTCACGGGTCGTTTCTTCGAGAACAATAATATCTTCGATTTCAGAAACGTCCCGGTCAATGTCTTCCAGAGCCCTCTGGTTGGTAGTGATCTGCGATTCGATCGCACTCAACTGCGAGCGCAAGCCATACAATTCTGAACCGAGACGATACCCTTCAAGAAAGTCAGGTTCAGTGTCTGAGTTACAGACTCCGTTATAGCTACCCCCGTATTGCCCAACCTGGAAGCCCCTCTGGGCTTGGCAATACTCAAGCAGCCCCTGGTTTCGACCTTGTTGCCAGGCCTGAAAATCCGGCGTGATGCCAAAGTCGGTGCAGGCTCGTTGGTAGTCCCCGAAGCGGTCGCTGCCACGGCCGTCTGCGCCATCCTCGTAGCCTACGGCTGTCCAGTCGGAATAGGCGCATTGCTGTTCGTTCATGACAGTGCAGCTGGAGAGAATGGAAGCTATGAGCAATAGAGAAAGCAGAGGATTGGGATGCATAATAATTGTTGGTCTCGTCACTTGGCGGTCGGCTGGGATAGTTTAAGAGATTACCTGCAAATTTTGCACTAGATTAAAGGGGATAGAGTGAAACTGCCCCCTATTTCCATGTTCTCATTTATTCGTGGGTTGCACCCAATCTACTTCAGTCTCACCACTACCGAGCCTGTGTTGGAGTGCTCGCAATCAAAGCCTTTGATATCTCCGCGGAACTCGAGATCTCGCAGTTCCAGCAGGACTTCGTCGCGAATCACCCCCGAGCCAACAATCAAGCGTATCTGCATAGCGAATCCCGCTCGCGCCCGATTGATCTCCTGTTGCATTATTTCGAGCGCCTCAGCGACGCGCTCGCCCTGATGGGCGATATCGACGGTGATCGTTGAGCCATCGTGTTGGACATCCAGCGCATCGTCACATTTCGGGCAGCGGCTGATGGATTCTTCTACGGACATGCCGCAATTGAGACAGATTCTTTGCATCTTCAAGACAAGAAGGGAGATAAAAAGAGAGAGTACAATCGAGCGAGAAATCTTGCCATATCAATGTGGCATGTCCGCTTTATTGTGTAATGTCCGTGAAAGCGAGGCAGGTTCATAGAGTCCTCTATGTCCTCCAAAAGTTTTTTTTCCATGACTCACCATTGAAATAAATCAGGAATACATTCAGCAGAAATTCAAGACGGTAACTGTCTATGCTGCTGCGACGCTTCTGTTTCATTGTTGTGCTGCTGTTCCCGGCGGTGCTCGCCTTTGCCCAGGGATTGGAATTGCCTACCCTGGAAACTGTGCCTATAGCACAGCTGCAGGCCGAAGAGATTGGTCACTATCCGGCGGTGGAGGCCGGGCAGGGCGCGGCGGCTGACGCGGAGCATGTATACGCAATCGTCAACACCGCCATCGGCCAGTACCGAAAAACTGATGGCAGCTTAGTCCAGCGTTGGGCGGCTCCACGAGACGGTGCAGTGCGTCACCTTAATAGCTGCTATGTCGAGGGCGACAAACTGTACTGCGCCAATTCCAATTTCCCGGAAGTCCCCATGGCCAGCTCCATCGAGGTGTTCGATACCGCCACCATGACGCCAGTGGACAGTTATAGCCTGGGTATGCTGGACGAAGGTTCACTGACCTGGTTCGAGCGCATTCCAGGCGGCTGGATGGCCGGTTTTGCCCACTACGATGAGGGCGGTGGTCTGCCTTACAAGAATCACAGCTACGCCTCCATCATCCGCTACGATGAGCAATGGCGCAGAATCGGTGGCTGGATGATTCCGGACACAGTCATCTCCCGCATGCAGCCTCATGCCGCCTCCGGCGGCGGCCTCGGGCCGGATGGCCTGCTGTACCTGACTGGTCATGATCGCCCGGAAATGTATGTGCTGGGCTTACCGTCAATGGGACCAAAACTCGTACACATCGCCACCATTGCTATCGACGTGGAAGGCCAGGCTTTTGCCTGGGACAAGTCTGGCAGCGACCGTGTTGTTTACGGAATCAGTCGACCCAATCGTGAAGTACGTGGATTCAGATTGCCTGACGTAAATGTGCCACCCGGGGTGTGGCGCTTTGGTGACCTGGGTGACAACCCGCTTTTAGTACATTGAATTAACGCGTAATAAAAATGATAACCGGCACTTTATTGATGCCGGTACGGGAGGCTTTTGCCTGAAAAATTACTATCAACCGTGAGTACTATCTACCAAGAGAACATACGATGAATAAATCAACTCGATCTATAGTCCTTCGCAATGCGATCAGCGCAGCGATTCACGCGACCGTACTCGGTGCCGCCGGCTTTGCTTCGGCGCAACCACCTGCGGAACCCAGCCTGCCCCCCGTCATCGAAGAAATCGTAGTGACAGGCTCCAACCTTCGGCGCAGTGACGACAGTACAGTGCCAGTATCGGTAATCGGTGAAGAAGCCATGGAAGTGCGCGATGCGGTTCTGCCGGTGGACCTGCTGATTGCGCTGCCTTCCGTAGTCAATCTGCCGGAGAATGAGACTCGCCTAGGATCCTCCGGTGCGCGTGGGGACAACGCCAATATCAATCTGCGCAACATGGGTGCCACCGCCACCCTGATTCTTGTCAATGGCCGCCGTATGGCAATCAATCCCATGACAGCCGGCCTGTCGCAGGCGGTGAATGTGAATCAATTGCCTACCCAGGGCATCGAACGAATCGAGGTACTGAGGGATGGTGCGTCATCCATCTATGGCTCCGATGCCGTTGGCGGTGTAATCAATTACATCATGAAACGAGGGTTTGACGGTGCCGAGGTTTCGCTGCGCCAGGGTGCGACCCAGCACGGTGGCGGCGGTAGTACGCAATTGGCGCTGACCTTTGGCTCCACTAACGTCGCTGGTGGCCGTGGCCGTTTCATCGGCAACATCGAATGGCTCGATCGTGACAGTATCGAACTTACCGAACGCGACTTCAGTCGCTCATCCTTGGCAGTGGATCGCGCGCCGCCGCCATTCAACAATCTTGGCGGCCCTTTCGATGGGCGCACTCCCCGTGGTTTTTGGCCGACATTTCGAATCGGCGATTCCACTCGTAACAACTATTTCCGTCCGGTCGACGGTGTTCCTACCCTTACCGACGTAGCGCCAAGCCGGTCGGCGAATCCGGAATTCTTTCTTGATCTCAATCAATTCGGCCTGGCCTCGCCCGAGGTGACGCGGGGCAATTTGTTCCTGGCTGGCGAGTATGACCTGACTGATTCCATCACCGCCTATACCGAGTTGGGCTACTACACGGCATCCTCTACCATGCGTCGACAGCCGTTGGCACTTAATGGCCCGACATCGGATCAGGTGAAGGTGATGCCCATAGACAGCCCCTATAATCCTTATGGCTCGAGTTTCTATCACCCTGCTGGAGCGCCCAATGCCGATGGCTCGCCGCGCCTCATCGGCGAACCCACCGCCTTGAGCTTTACCCAGATGACAATCAGGGGACTGGCACCGGAAGAGGTTGACACGGAGTCCGACGTTTTCCGTATCGCCACCGGCCTCAAAGGCAGTATTGGCGCCGATTGGGAGTGGGATGCATCGCTTTTTTATAATCAGGTTGATGGCAATGACGAGGCCTTCCCTGATGTCCGTGAAAGCCTGCTGCAAGACGCATTCAGCCGCACCGATAGCAGTGCCTATAATCCCTTTGGCTATACCTTCAGGGTGCAGGATGGCGCCGTGGTCGCGGCAACGCCTTACACGAATCCGCAATCAACGATCGACTCGTTTGCGAGTGTTTTTGCACGCAGCGCGACGAGCTACATCGCCAGCGCCGATGTGCGGGCCAATGGCCGACTGTTCAGTTGGTGGGGTGGCGATGCCCTGGCTGCGGTTGGCATGGAGCACAGGCGTGAAGACCTGGAGGACGTGCGCCCTCCGTTCAGCGGCGAGAATCCGGCCAGCTCTGGCCTGGAAACTACCAACAACGACTTCCTGTTGCATCCACCGCGACCCGATGTGTTCGGTGATCGGGATGTCACCAGCTTCTATGCCGAGTTGATGGTACCGCTGGTCAGCGAGGAGAACGGGATTGCGCTGGTCAACCGCCTCGAACTCAATCTGTCGGTTCGTAACGAAAACTACAGCGACTTTGGCAACACCACCAAACCAAAAATCGGCCTGAACTGGAAACCCAGTGAGTGGCTGATGCTACGCGCCTCGTACAATGAAGGTTTCATGGCGCCCAGTCTGGCAGCTCTCTATACCAGCCCGCGCTGGACCATTACTGCCGGAGCCGGTGACATCGACGCCTATCGCAATCCGGCCCTGAACGAAGGGCCCTACGTGAAACGAACGTACTTCGGCGGCAATCCAGATCTGCAGGCGCAGGAGTCGGAAGGCACGACCTGGGGCTTTGTGGTGGAGGTGCCGTTTATCGAAGGCCTGAGCTTCAGCGCCGACTGGTGGAGTATTGATCGCACCAACCTGCTGGGACAGCGCTCTACCGGACAGATCGACGAGAGTGACACCGCCTTGTTGCAGGAATATACCCAGCAGCAACTGGCGGCGGGTGTGCCCATTGACGCGATCGACCTCGGCAGCGGTACGGCAAACTATCGGGGCGACCAGGACATTGAACGCTTCCCCCTGACCCCGGAAGACATCGCGGCCTTCGCGGCTTACAACGCGGCCAATCCGGGAGCCCCGGTAGCTGCGGCGGGCCGCATCTTCTCCCGAAACCGACCGTTCCTGAACCTTGCCACCAGCGAGAACAGTGGTGTCGATATCACTGCCCGCTATGAGCTACGCGATCTGCCCATCGGTGATCTGGTGTTCAGTACCGAATGGGCTTATCTGGACACGGCGATGTCAACTCTGGAACCGGCCAACGTCGCGCCCATCGTCAATGACCTGATGTTCGCCAGTGGCGCCGCCGAATGGCGTAGCAGTTCCAACGTGTTCTGGCGCAATGGTAGCTGGAACGCGGGCCTTGGTATCTACCACGTCGGCGAGACCCATGATGGTGCCACTACTACCCAGGCTGTCTACGAGAGCCTGGGGCAGCCCGGTTACATTGCGCCTTTCTACACACAGGGCCGCGACGTGTACCGACTGGTGGTGGATTCCTTCACGACCTACAATCTTTCAGTCGGCTATCGCTTCGACAATGCACGGTCATCGTTGTTACGTGATACACGGGTTCGATTGTCTGTGCTCAATCTCACCGACGAGGAACCACCGCTGTCATCAGCCGACTTTGGCTACGATCCGTCAATGAGCCAGTCCTTGCTAAGCGGTCGCAACTGGGCGCTGGAATTGACTCGACAGTTCTGATCGGCCAGCTTTAATGCAAAAGAGCCAGAATAACTCGATTATTCTGGCTCTTTTTTTTTGCGCTGGGATCAGGGGACAGACCACGTTATATTAACGAAAACTGATTAAGCGTGATCTGTCCCCTATTTCCACCAAAATTATTAACAAGGATTACCGCCATGATGCAATTTATTACCCGAATACTGATGCTGCTGTCGCTGTCACTGGCCAGCTTGTTGGCCATTGCCGACGACCATCTTCCCCTGGTTGCTGCCGAGGAGGTTGGTTTTGATTCTGACCGCCTGGCTCGCATTGACACTTTCTTTGAACAGAAAGTAGCGAGCGGCGAACTGGCAGGTATCGTCACCCTGGTTGCGAGACACGGTAAGATTGCTCACTACAGTGCCGTTGGCTACCAGGATGTGCTGCGAGGAATTGAGATGGAAACGGATACAATCTTCCGTATCTATTCCATGACCAAGGCCATCGCCACGACCGCCCTCATGCAGCTCTATGAGCAGGGTGCCTTTCAGTTAACTGATCCCGTGTCTCGGTACATTCCCGAATTCGCCAATTTGAAAGTCCTGAGGACGCCCGACAGCGACATCAACGACACTGTGGAGATGGAGAGGGAACCCACGATACAGGATATTCTCCGGCACACCGCAGGCCTGTCCCACGCTCTGGGTACCAGTCCCTATGATCAGGCGTTTATTGGTTCCGGTATTTTTAGCACCGAAACGTCCCTTGAAGAGATGATGACTCTGCTTTCGGAGATGCCCTTGATGAACCAGCCGGGTTCCCAGTGGCGCTATAGTGTTGGCCCCGACGTCGCCCTGCGGCTGGTTGAGGTTTTCTCCGGCATGCCAGCCGATGAATACCTGGCGCAAAACGTATTTGGGCCGCTGGGCATGTCAGACACCGGCTACTGGGTGGGCCCTGACAAGGCCTCTCGACTCGGTCCCGTGCACTGGATGCGTGAAGGTGAACTGGTGCCTATCGATGATGAATACGGATTTCCCCAGGGCGGTGCACTGGTGCAACCCTGGTCGGTGAACAGTTACACCTTCGAGCACGAGTTCAAAGGTGGCAGCTTCGGCCTGCTTTCTACAGCGGAAGACTACTGGAAGTTCGCCCAGAGTCTGCTCAATGGTGGAGAACTGAATGGTGAGCGAGTTCTGGGTCCGCGCACTGTTTCATTCATGGCGAATGATCATCTCACCGCTCAGCAGCGCTTTAGTCCCGCAACCACCTGGGGGCTTGGTTTCTCCATTGTGGAAGACCAGGGTCAACTGGGCTTTCCGATGAGCGAAGGCACTTTCTACTGGGCAGGCGCTGCCGCGACCAATTTCTGGATAGATCCTGTTGAAGATATCGTGGTTGTTGCCATGACCCAGCACATGGCAACGCCTGGAACGGGTGAGTTGCGCGGGCAGCTAGCGGCGCTGGTTTATGGGGCGTTGGTGGGGCAGTGATTGTCTGTTAAGTTGCCTTCATGCTAGCTCAGATTCAAAGGCGGACTTGTTAAGTTGTTAGGTTGTGAGTGTCCCTAGTAGTTTATTGGCTACGACCCATCAGTGAGCCAGTCCTTACTGAGCGGTCGCAATTGGGCGCTGGAATTGACTCGACAGTTCTGATCGGTCATGTGAGCTAACAAGGAGCCAGAATAGCGTGGCGATTCTGGCTTTTTTCCCCGGTATCAAAGGGGAGCGGGGACAATAGATTATTAGTGTCTCCTGGAGTTAGCTCCAGATATCTTTCAGACGCCCATCTACTTTTTCTGCAGGAATCACATCATTTAAGGTAAGGTCCAATGCTCCCAGATAACGGCTTCGTGGATTAATAAATGGAATCGAGTTTGGCGAATCTTGTCTACTTGCCAGTTTTGCCAACAATCCAGAAGCAGCTCCTGCCGAGAAGGCGAGTATCGGGTTTAGGGCAAACATGCCAATCAAGCTGGTGACTCCTCCAACAGCGATCACTGAACTATACTCGTACACTATCTCGGTTACAGATTTTCGGGGATCTTGCAGCTCTTTGAACGTCTCTAACACGAATTGGTTCAATGACAAGGCTTCCTCTTTAAGATCCATATTGTCAGATAATTTTTCTTCCCAGTTTGCCTGGCGTTTGGCTACCCATCTCAATAAGGCCGAGAATTGATCGTCTTCTGCCACCTTCAAAGCGGCTGTCACTAGACCGTGTTGCCTGTCTCTTGGATCCGCCTTTTGCAGAATATGGGCTCCGATATGGGCCATTGCATTCGTAGCAAAGCTGTTCTCAAGGTCAAAACTATTCAATCTTTCCTGCAACTCAGCTAGATCCAGATGGTTGTCTTTTCTTAGTTGTCTTATCAGATTCAATATCGCAAGTTGATTGAATTTAAGGCGCCCTAAATAATCAATAGACTTTGCTGAAGAATATATACAGCTATACTGTCCTGCTATCGCCGGCATTAGATAGTCTCGAAATTGACTATCAAGGCTGATATCAATCGGTATTTCTGGTGTATTCATTATTGAATGTATCAGAAGTCTCCCTTAGGAATTAAGGCTAATTGGCCCCATATGTTCTGACGGGATACATGTAAAAATAGCCAATTCCCAGTGAGTTGGCTATTTTATGCATGGATTTAATAGAGCCTGTAA
>JAQCBT010000029.1 GCA_027621405.1 Pseudomonadota bacterium
GAAAACCCGGTGTCCTAGGCCTCTAGACGAAGGGGACAATTGGATTACCACAGGGGGCAATCCCGAGAAGCGGGGGATTCTAAGAAGCTTGGCTAATTCAGTCAAGAAAAATCCCAGCCAGTTACTACACTTTATAGGAAGTACTCTCATTTTCTTCGCCCGCGGAGCCAATATCCGGAGTTTTAGGGGGTCGAGAGGTTTTTCCGACGGCGCAGCCCATTAAGAACCTTAAAAGGACGAACGATGACACCTACCCTGCTCGCAGGAATAATAGCGGCCACTTTCCTGGCCGGGGCGTTCGGCTACCTGGGTTTTCGCAAGGACTATAACGCCACCCTGCGTCGCAGACATATCAATAAGTATCGCGATCGCCTGCGCAAACTGGACAATATCATCCTCGGTCTGCCACCCAACTATTTCCCCAAGACCCTGAAAGCCCTTGTCTATGCCAGTATCGCCCACAGCCTCGAACACATGGCGCAGTTATCGGGGGACAGAAGTCACGGCGAACAGGTTCAACGGGTCAAGCAACAGCTGAAGCAACTGCAGCTGCAAACAGACCTGCAATCGAGCGACACGCTGGAACTCGACAGCCAAAGCCTGCGGGAATACAAACATATGCTGAAAGACCTGCATGCACTGATTATCGACTTCCACAAGGAAGGCATGCTGTCGCAGAAGGAAGCAGAGATTCATCTGAAGGTCGTCAATAATGTATTGATCGGTGTAACGCTTGATTTTTACTGCGAGGCCGCAAAGCGCGCTGACAATGGAAACAACAAGTCGCTGGCATTGCACTACTATTCCATGGCGATGGGCCAGATTGACCATTGCACCTCAGAGCAGGTACGCGGGGATAGATCACCATTCATTGCACAGCGCATCAGTGAACTGACCCTGGAAGTGGAGAATGAGAAGGTAGATCTCGGTAACGAGGAAGGCATGCTCCCCAATTCCAGCGTGGTTGCCGAGTGGGAGGCGCTGACCAAGGAGGAGGATGAGTGGCGCAAGAACTATTACTGAGCCAGGCCTGAACGATGCCTGGTAGCGGCGAAGGACAATCGACCAGCAATCCACAACTTTGTTAAACTGGACTAGTCAGCTACTCTACCCCGCTCCGTTCATTGACAGGTTTTAGCAGTATCGGGATCACCCTAGATGTTGGTTTTTTTTTCGATAATTCTGGCACTTCTGGTTACCGGCGCAACCGTTTACGGCCTGCACCGCTATCAGGCCATGGAAGTGGAATACACTGTCGCTCGAACAATGCCGCTGCCCCCGCTGCATGAAGGATTCCAGGCTGGAATCAGCGCCAGAAGCTCTAACAAACCGCAAGTCGATATCCCAATCCAAGAGCGCAAAACTTCGGAAGCCGAGAGAGCAGCCTCCACACAGCCGGGCCCTGCCTCCGGGCCGAAATCCAGTGCCTGGCAGGCTCGGGTAAATGCTGCCAAAAAATCAGGCAACCTGGACCTCGCCTACCAGATCTGCGTCGACAACTACCCGCTATGGGGCGCATACAATCAGGCTTGCATCATTCTGCGCAGCCGTCCGAAATCCATGAAATTGAGTCGCGCTGAGCGCGAAACTCTCCTGGGCGAGCTTTATCGGTGTGCGGTCGTGGCAGAGTTGCTGCATGACAAATCTGATGGCGCCGAGCACCGCACCCTGAACCAGTTGAAGCAAATGCCACTGACTATGCTGGCTGAGCAGGAATTCGATTATTCCGCAATTGGCTATGCTGAGCTCAGGCTAATCCGTAAGAGCGATGTAAAACTGCTACAAACTCACTGGGGACGCCCCGAAACCCACCAATTGCCCAGGCAGGCGGTTCCCGATCTATGGCAAACCCTGACTCAGAAGCAGCCTGCTTAAAACCCTCGGGAATATGCGCATGGCTACTCATAGCCTTTTCAATCTTGACCCCAAATTTGGCCTATGACATCCTGAACCGCTGCCGATAAATCGGCTGTTGAAACTGAATTGCGCCCCGAATTCGTCTGCTTTCGCGGATAATGCTTCTTAGGAAGCCCGGCGAAGACACTGATTTTAAGGCGCTTGCAACGGTCTGGGAGAATACCCGGGAATGATAAAGACCGACGTTTCGACAATATCCTGTGGGTCAGGAATCAAATAAAAGCACAAGCGGCGCCGGCAGAACGTCAATCTCGCCCGGCACTGAAGATCAATCAGGCCAGTTCGCCTGCCCGGTTCGGCGGGACGCGGCTACCCCGAGGTCTGGTTATCTGGTCTGAGTATCAATGGAGCGGGCGCAAATAATGGGAACCAAACAGACTGAAAGAATGGAAGATATCAATATCAGCATCGATCAGAAGCTGATCGAAGAAGGCACTTCCCAGCTCAATTCCGAAATTCAGGTGCTCGAAGCCTGGTTGCGGGAACTGGAAGCGATGGACAGGAACGATGCCGAGGTTATTGCCGCACGCAAGTCCTACAACGATATGCTGCAGAGCCGCAAGGAGATGTTAAGCAGCCTGGCCCGCCAGGCCAAACTTCAGTCCGTAGCTGCCGAATAGCTGGCCCCACACCCAACAGCGTTACTTGATATACCGTTAAGCTCCGCATGCTGTCATCAGAACAAGCCGAAATCATGCTGTCGCTGCAAAACAGCATGAACAGCAAGGTCGACCCCGAATGGGTCGCGGCCCGCTATCCTTATCTTCGGGCAGTCGCTATAGAAGGTGCCGAGGCCATCGAGCATCACGGATGGAAATGGTGGAAGAAGCAGGACAAGGACCTTCCCCAGCTGCAGATGGAACTGATCGATATCTGGCACTTCATCCTGTCTGAGATATTGTTGCGCAGTACAGATACCAACACCAGGCCCGAAGCCGCACTGCAGCAGGCGCTGCAGGAGAGCCAGGCGCAGGCTAGCCTGGATTTCGACGGCGCGAGCTATGAATTCGCCTCCATGGACCTGGTCTCGAAGCTGGAGTTGCTTATCGCGACCGCAGTAGCGCGGCGTATTGAGATAGGACTATTCGCTTCGATTATGGCGGACTGCGAGCTGGACTGGACCGAGTTGTTCAGGCAATACGTCGGCAAGAACGTGCTGAATATGTTTCGCCAGGACAAGGGCTACAAGACAGGCCACTATCTGAAGGAATGGCAGGGGCGCGAAGACAACGAGTACCTGGTGGAGATCATCCATCGCCTGGACCCATCGGCGCGGGATTTCAAAGAGAAGATCTACAGCGCACTGGAGACAGCTTACCCCGCCTGATCTGCAGGACAGATCAGGCGACAGGCCGCAAACCCAGGCTTATTACCCACCCGCGGATCAGCGATAGTAGGCGTTTTCCGTTACTGTATGGTCGGTGACGTCCCGTACCTCGCTAAGCTGGGGAATCTGCGAAAGCAGGGTCTTTTCCACGCCATCTTTCAGGGTAACGTCCACCATGCCACAACCCTGGCAACCACCACCGAAACGCAGCACGGCAATCGAGCCGTTGTGAATCTCTTCCAGGGTCACCATGCCGCCGTGCGCTGCCAAACCCGGGTTAATCTCGTTATACAGGACATAATTCACCCGATCTTCGAGCGGGCTATCCTCATTGATCTTCGGCATACGGGAGTTCGGTGCCTTGATTGTTAACTGGCCGCCCATGGAGTCCTTCTGAAAATCCACCACTGCGTCTTCAAGAAAGGGTATACTTGGCGTGTCAATGAAAGCCTTGAAGCTTTCATACTCCTGTATTTCGTCGTCCTCTTTCTCTTCACCCGGCCGACAAAAAGAAATGCAGGTTTCAGCCCGCGGCGTACCCGCATCCAGAATGAAGATCCGGACGGCGATCCCGTCTACTTCCTGTTTTTTCAGTAACTCCGCCAGATATTCCTGAGCGGGTTCGGTAATGCTGACCATTGATGCCTCACTTCACGGTGTGGAGTGACAATGATACTGGATTAGTGCGCCTTTGAGAATACTTGAGTAAAATGCTCAATTATTAATCGAGCACCGTTGGCTGGGAGAACGCGCAGGGTTGGGCAACTGCCGGTCTTCGGGCTATCTGGTAGAATTCACGCCCATTTGAGCCGGCCCGGCTCACGCCAGACCAGTTACAGGCAAAAAAATGACATCAAGCAAGACAGAACAACAGCTTCGGCAGATCCTCAGCGAACGCATCCTGGTGCTCGACGGCGCCATGGGAACCATGATCCAGTCGAGGAAGCTCGGCGAGGCCGATTTTCGTGGCGAGCGATTCAAAGACCACTCTGGTCAGTTGGGCGGTAACAGCGACCTGCTGTCATTGACTCAACCTGAAGTCATCAAGGATATCCATCGCGCCTACCTGGCCGCGGGTGCCGACATCGTGGAAACCAACACGTTCACCTCTACCCGTGCTGCGCAATCGGACTATGCGCTGGAATCCATCACCTACGAACTCAACCTGGAATCAACGAAGCTGGCCAGGGCAGCTTGCGATGAGGCCACCGCCCAGACTCCTGACAAGCCCCGCTTCGTCGCCGGCGTGCTTGGCCCTACCAATCGCAGCGCTTCCATCTCGCCAGACGTCAATGATCCGGGATTCCGCAATACCAGCTTCGATGACCTGGTTGAAGACTACAAGATTTCCACCAATGGGCTGATAGATGGCGGAGCCGACCTGATTCTCATCGAAACTTCTTTCGACACCCTCAATGCCAAGGCAGCGATCTTTGCCTGCAAGCAGTGTTTCGATGAGCGAGGCGAATCATTGCCGATCATCATCTCTGGCACGATCACCGATGCCAGCGGTCGCACCTTGTCCGGGCAGACCGTGGGAGCATTCTGCAATTCTGTGGCTCACGCCAACGCCCTGGCGGTTGGCTTTAACTGTGCCCTGGGTGCCGAACAGCTTCGCCCCCACATCGAAGAAGTATCGGCCATCGTCCCTGCCTTTGTATCCACACACCCTAACGCTGGATTACCCAACGAATTCGGCGAATACGATCAAACCCCCGCACAGATGGCTGCGCTTATTGCCGAATTCGCAGAGTCTGGCTTCGTAAACATCGTCGGCGGCTGCTGTGGCACGACACCTGCCCATATATCCGCCATCGTGGAAGCAGTTGCTGGTGTCGCACCGCGCAAGATTCCCAAGATTAAACCCGCCTGCAGGCTTAGCGGCCTTGAGGCGTTCAATATTGGTGCGGATTCCCTGTTCGTGAACGTCGGTGAGAGAACCAATGTGACCGGTTCCGCGAAGTTCGCCCGCCTGATCCGGGAGGAGAATTACGACGAAGCACTGGAAGTCGCCCGCGAGCAGGTAGAAGCTGGCGCCCAGGTGATCGACGTCAACATGGATGAAGGCATGCTCGACTCCGAGGCTGCCATGGACAAGTTCCTCAAGCTGCTGGCTGGCGAGCCTGACATCAGCCGTGTACCGCTGATGATCGATTCATCCAAGTGGGAGATCATAGAAGCAGGCCTCAAATGCGTGCAGGGTAAGGCCGTGGTTAACTCCATCAGCCTCAAGGAAGGTGAGCAGGAGTTTCTCGAGAAGGCAACGCTCTGCCAGCGTTACGGTGCGGCAGTTATCGTAATGGCTTTTGATGAAGACGGCCAAGCCGATTCGCTGCAGCGCAAGAATGCGATCTGCAAGCGCAGCTACGACCTGCTGGTCGAGAAGCTCGACTTCTGCCCCCAGGATATCATCTTCGATCCGAACGTGTTCGCCATAGCCACGGGCATCGAGGAGCACAACAATTATGCCATCGATTTCATCGAGTGCTGCAAGTACATTAAAAAGAATCTACCTGGCGCCTTGATTTCGGGAGGCATTTCAAACGTCTCCTTCTCCTTCAGGGGCAACAATACTGTACGGGAAGCCATTCACTCTGTGTTCCTGTTTCATGCCATCAGGGCCGGCCTAAGCATGGGCATCGTGAATGCGGGCCAACTGGCTGTGTACGACGATATTCCTGCGGATCTCAAACAGGCGGTGGAAGACGTCGTACTCAACCGCAACGCTGACGCTACAGAATCCCTCATGACCGTTGCCCAGAACTACAGCGGCGAACAGAGTCGCAGCAGCGGCGAAGACAAGGCATGGCGCTCGGGCACCGTGGTTGAGCGTCTATGCTATGCCCTGGTGAACGGTATAACCAAGTATATCGAGCAGGACACAGAAGAAGCGCGACTGCAGGCGAGCCGCCCCATTGAAGTTATCGAAGGCCCGCTGATGCAAGGCATGGGTGAGGTTGGCGACCTGTTCGGTGCGGGCAAGATGTTTCTGCCACAGGTGGTAAAAAGCGCCCGCGTCATGAAACAGGCCGTTGCTCATTTACTTCCCTTCATTGAAGCCGAGAAAACCGGAGAAGCCCTGGAGAGCAAGGGCAAGATCCTGCTGGCAACGGTAAAGGGCGACGTACACGACATCGGCAAGAACATCGTGGGAGTCGTGCTGGGCTGCAATAATTACGATGTGATCGATCTGGGGGTCATGGTGCCGGCGGAAAAGATCCTCGATGAAGCGAGAAAGCATAAGGTGGATATTATTGGCCTGAGCGGCCTCATTACCCCATCTCTCGATGAGATGGTGCATGTTGCGACCGAGATGCAGCGCCTGGATTTCCGGGTACCATTGTTGATCGGGGGTGCCACTACCTCGAAGGCCCACACAGCGGTGAAGATCGAAGAAAATTATCAGAACGACAGTACGGTCTATGTCCCCGATGCATCACGTTCCGTCACGGTAGTAAGCAGCCTGCTCAATACAGAGAAGAAGGCAGTATTCTGCGAAGCTGTGCGTGAGGAATATGCCGCTATCCGGGAACGCTCGGCTAATCGTTCCAACAAGCGAGTGCTTGTGGACTATGGCGTTGCCAATGCCAATGTATTGCAGTTTGACTGGCAAAACTATCAACCCGTGCAACCAGCATTCCTTGGCACTCGCCAGTTTGATGACTACTCGCTTGAAGAGCTGGTCCCCTACATCGACTGGACACCATTCTTTATCACCTGGTCTCTGGCCGGAAAATATCCACAGATACTGGAGGACGAGAAAGTCGGCAAGGCGGCTTCGGACCTGTTCAATGATGCCCAGGTCATGCTCAAGAAAATCATTGATGAGAAGCTGCTGACTGCCCGTGCGGTTATTGGCTTCTGGCCAGCCAGGCGCAAGGGCGAAAACGACGTTGAACTATTGCAGAGTAATGGCTCCAGTGACCCGACATCCCCTCTCGCTACCTTGCACTTCCTGCGACAACAGATGAGCAAGGAAGACGGGCTCGCGCACCTCTGCCTCGCAGACTACATCGCGCCCGACTCGGCGGATTATGTCGACTACATCGGTGGATTTATTGTCACCGCCGGTATCGGAGTCGAGGAACTGGCCAAAAAATACGAAGCCGAACACAACGACTACAACGCCATTCTCGTCAAGGCTCTGGCTGATCGTCTCGCCGAAGCGTTTGCCGAGCGCATGCATGAGAGAGTGCGCAAGGAGTTCTGGGGATACCGAGCTGACGAGTCACTGAGCAACGAAGAATTAATCAAGGAAGAGTATCAGGGAATCAGGCCAGCACCCGGTTATCCCGCCTGCCCCGATCACTCCGAGAAGGAAACGCTCTTCAATCTGCTCAAGGCAACGGAGGCTACAGGAGTCGAGCTTACTGAGAGCTACGCCATGACTCCGGCTGCATCTGTAAGCGGACTCTATTTCAGTCACCCCATGGCGAAATATTTCCCGGTAGGCAAGATCACAGACGAGCAGGTAAGCGATCTTGCCCGGCGAAAGTCTGCGGACGTGAACACTATGCGCCGCCTGCTGGCTCCGAATCTCGACTGATACAGATTCCGCGCGTCGGATATACAGCGCTAACCGAATTTTCCAGAGGAACAAAACGGATTTATGTACCACTACGACAAATATGATCACCAAATGCTAGCCGACAGGGTCGCGCAATTTCGTGACCAGACTGATCGCTATCTGGATGGCAAATTAAGTGACGCAGAATTCCTGCCCTTGCGCCTGCAGAACGGACTCTATGTGCAGCGCATGGCACCCATGCTACGTATCGCCGTACCCTACGGATTGCTCTCTTCAACGCAGCTACGCAAGCTGGCGTATATAGCTCGTGAGTACGACAAGGGCTATGGTCACTTCACGACGCGGCAAAACATACAGTTCAATTGGCCAGCCCTCGAAGACGTGCCCGACTTGCTGGCAGATCTTGCCGAGGTGGAGATGCATGCCATTCAAACCAGTGGCAACTGTATCAGAAACACCACTACCGACCAGTTTGCCGGCGTCGCCGCCGATGAGCTGGAGGACAGCCGTCCCTGGTGCGAAATCATTCGCCAGTGGTCGACCTTCCACCCGGAATTTGCCTATCTGCCGCGCAAATTCAAGATCGCGGTCTGTGGCACCAAGGTAGATCAGGCCGCTACCCAGGTACACGACATTGGCATCTATCTGATTGAGGGCCCCGAAAGGCAAGTCGGTTTCAGGATTCTTGCCGGTGGCGGTCTTGGTCGTACCCCCATGATCGGACAAACGGTGTTCGAGTTCGTTGAGAAGCCAGACCTGCTGACCGCACTGGAAGCAATCCTGCGAGTCTATAACCGTGAAGGCCGACGCGACAACAAGTACAAGGCCAGGATAAAGATCCTGGTTAAGGAACTCGGCATCGAGGCTTTCCGCAAAAAGGCCTGCGCCGAATGGGAACGTATCAAGGGCGGACCACAGACACTGACAGACCAGGAAATTGAACGCTGTAAGTCCTATTTCGTCGATCCGCCCTATGACGATCTGCCCGATGCGCCCGACACCCTGACCAGTGCCCTCAAGGAAAACCTGTTGTTCGCCAGCTGGTATAGTCAGAACGTGCGCCCCCACAGGAAGACTGGCTATGGCATTGTCACGCTCTGCTTCAAGGAAACAGGCGTCGCACCAGGCGACATAACAGACCGGCAACTTGATTACCTGGCCGAACTCGCTGATCACTACAGCTTCGGCGAGGTTCGCATTACCCATGAGCAGAATATTGTCCTCGCCGATGTGCGACAGGACCAGCTATTCGAGCTGTGGCGAAAGCTGTCTGCTGCCTCACTGGCCACCGCCAACCTGAACCTGATGACCGATATAATCTGCTGCCCGGGCGGAGACTTCTGCGCCCTGGCCAATGCCAAATCGATTCCCATTGCCGAATCCATTCAGCGTGAGTTCCCCAGTCAGGAGGAATTGACAGACATCGGCGAGCTGGATATCAACATCTCTGGCTGCATGAACGCTTGCGGCCATCATCATGTCGGCAACATCGGCATCCTGGGGGTCGACAAGAAAGGAGAGGAGTTCTACCAGCTCTCGCTGGGAGGCTCATCAAAGCATGACGCCAGCCTGGGCAAGATAATCGGTCCCGCCTTCGCCCAGGAAGAGATCCCGAGTGTTATTCGCCGTATTGTGGACGTCTACCGCGAACACCGGCAGGAAGGCGAGGCATTCCTCGCCACCTATAGAAGAATTGGCATGGACCCGTTCAAGGAAAAGGTATATGCAAAGGCTGATTAAGAACGGTGAACTGGTAAACGATCCCTGGACACTGCTGCGGGAAGCAACCGGCCCGGAGATATTGAAGATAGTTCCAGGCAAGAATTTCATCGTCCCCTTACGCTTCTGGAAACTGTACCGTAGCGACATGGATGACTATGCTGGAGCGTTTGGCATCTGGCTGGACAGCCAAGAAACAGTGGGCGATATTGGCGAGGAAATGCACAAATTTCCGGTTATCGCGCTCAATTTTCCGGTCTTCTCGGACGGCCGCGCCTATACCAATGCCCGTGAACTGAGGGAATTTTACAAGTACGAGGGTGAAGTACGCGCCATCGGCGACGTGCTCCGGGATCAGCTTTTCTACATGATGCGCTGCGGTTTCGATGCCTTCGAGATTCGTCACGATCAGGAGCCGGAAGCCTGCCTCAAAGCCTTCGCAGATTTCCAGACTGGCTACCAGGCGAGTATCGATCAACCACAGCCGCTGTTCCGTCGCCGCTAAATGAATCGCGCCGGAGAACCGGCTCAGGGCAAAAGGCCCGGTTAGATGCAACCAGACTCATTGCTCTTTTCATTCTTCCTGATCTTTACCAGTGTTGCGCTGCTAAGCACTATTGCACTGTTTTTCAGGCAGCCATTGTTGGTGGCCTACATAGTCGTAGGAGTGACTCTTGGCCCCTATGGCCTGTCCTATGTCTCAGACCTCTCACTATTAAGTGATATCTCGGAATTCGGCATCATATTCCTGCTGTTCCTGCTGGGATTGGACATGCAACCGGCGAAGCTCTTCGTCACGCTGAAGAAGACTTTCCTGGTCACACTGATCAGTTCCCTGCTCTTCATCCTGCTGGGCTACAGCACCGGACTACTGTTCTCACTGTCCCACGCAGAGAGTCTGGTGATCGGTTTTACCCTGATCTTCTCCAGTACCATCATCGGTATCAAGCTGCTACCGACCACGGTTCTACATCAGAAACACATGGGAGAGATCATGGTGGGAATCCTGTTGATGCAGGATTTTATTGCGATCTTTATCCTGGTATTTCTTGATTCAGGCAATCGGGAACACAGCAACACGCTAGAGGTATTGCTAGCCCTCCCCGCCTTATTGGTAATGACCTACCTCGCCACGCGCTTCGTACTCATCAAGCTGATCGCGCGCTTCGATCATTTTCGCGAGTACATATTCTTGCTAGCCATAGGCTGGTGTCTGGGTATCGCCGAACTGGCAGCTGGTATCGGGCTCTCTGCGGAGATTGGGGCATTTGTAGCTGGCGTTTCCCTGGCCACGAACCCGATCTCGCAGTTCATTGCCTACAGTCTCAAACCGCTGCGCGATTTTTTCCTGGTGCTGTTCTTCTTCTCCCTCGGCGCACAATTCAATATTGGTTTGCTCGGGGAGATCATCGCGCCAGCGATGGTATTGGCTGGCCTCACACTCACAATCAAGCCGGTAGTGTTCAGATACCTGTTGCGCAGATTCAGTGAGCGCAACAAGTTGGCCTGGGATGCGGGCCTGCGTCTCGGACAGATCAGTGAGTTCTCGCTGCTGATCGCCTTTGTAGCAACCCAGTCCGGTGTCATCAGTGAATCCACATCCCTGATTATTCAGGGTGCGGCAATCATAACTTTCCTGATTTCGAGTTATGTGGTGGTATTGTTCTGCCCCACCCCAATCGCCATATCCAGCAAACTGCGGCGCGACTAGGTGGCTTTCAACGCTTGAGGTTCAGTACCCAGCGACCCTCTGCGCGCCCAGCAAGCACCTGCTGCAAGCAGTCCTGTAGCTCGCCGAAGCCGATTTCTGTGCTGAGCTTGTCCAGGTTCTCAAGCTTCCACTCCGAAGCCAGTTTGTTCCAGACCGCCTTCTTGTGGGATAAAGGCAATTGAACCGAGTCAATCCCCAACAGGTTTACCCCGCGCAGGATGAAAGGAAACACGGAGGCATTGAACATCGGCGACTGCACGAGACCACAGGCCGCCACGCTAGCTCCATATCGCAAGCCCTTGATGACATTGAACAGCGTGTCACCGCCGACAACGTCTACAGCGCCCACCCAGCGTTCTGCCACCATGGGTTTGCTGTTAGCCTCTGACAGTTCATTGCGTTCGATGATGTCGCTCGCACCCAGTGACCGCAAGCGGTCATGACTCTCCTTTTTACCAGTGCTGGCAACCACCCGGTAGCCCAGCCTGGACAGCAGGGCTACGGCGACGATACCGACTCCACCGGTGGCGCCGGTAACCAGCACTTCGCCTTGCTTGTCTTCGAGTCCGTTGCGGAACAGTTTTTCCAGGCACAGTGCCGCGGTGAATCCTGCTGTGCCCAGGATCATGGACTCACGCAATGACAGCCCGTCTGGCAGGGGAATAACCCACTGTGATGGCACCCGGATGAACTGACCAAACCCTCCGGCAGTGTTCATTCCCAGGTCGTAGCCGATGACGATCACTTCGGTGCCGGCAGGCAGGCTGGAATCACTGGATTCGGCGATCACTCCGGCCGCGTCGATACCGGGAGTGTGGGGATAATTGCGGGTGACGCCCTTGTTGCCCGAGGCAGACAATGCGTCCTTGTAGTTGAGTGACGAGTAATGCACCTCGATCAGCACATCACCCGTAGGCAGTGCCGCGATAGATTTTTCGACTATGGCCGATTTAAATTGCTTGTCGGCCACTTCGGAAACTTCAAATGCCTTGAATGTGCTCACTGCCAGCTCCTACGGGTTACTGATACTTGTCTACGTGGGTCTGCTGGAACCAGCGCGATACTGCTTTCGCCACGCCCTCCTCCAGAACTCTGCCCAGCTTGTCCTGAATAGTCTTTTGAAATTCATACTCGATCTCAAACACGTCCGCTTGCTTGCAGGCATCGATGATGTACTCGTCGCTGGTCTTGATGTCATCCACCATATAGCGCTCCTTAGCCTGTGAACCGAGCCAGGTCTCACCAGTTGCGACCTTGTCAATCTCTACGCTTGGACGGTGCTCTTTCACCCAGCTCTTGAAGATGTCATGGATAGTCTCAACGTCCTCCTGAACCTTGTCCCTGCTCTTCTGGGTTATCTCACCAAAGGTCGTAAGCGTGCGCTTGTATTCGCCTGCACTGATCATCTCGTAATCCACGTCGTACTTCTGCAAGACTTTGTGGAAATTGGGAAGTTGTACCAGTACGCCAATGGATCCGATGATTGCAAATGGTGCAGCCACCAGTCTGTCCGCCAGACAGGCCATCATATAGCCACCACTGGCGGCGACTTTATCGACGCAGATCGTTAGTGGAATTTTTGCATTGCGCAACCTGACCAGTTGCGAAGAAGCCAGGCCATAGGCATGCACCATGCCTCCCGGACTTTCAAGTCGCAGCATCACCTCATCTTCTGCCTCGGCCATGGTGAGTATCGCCGAGATTTCTTCGCGCAGGCTGGAAACTGCATCGGCGGCAATATTACCCTTGAAGTTGATCACGTAAACGCGTTTCTTCCGCGATCCTGCGGATTCGCCAGACTCAGATTCCTGCTGAGCCTCCGCCTTTGCGGCCTTCGCTTCCTGCTTCGCTAGTTCCTTCTCTTGCTTCTTCTCTTCCTTGTGGAGCTGCTTCAGCTCCTTCTTCTCAAGCACTGAACTGCGTAATGCTTCTTTCATGTCGTCGAAATGTTCGTTCAGGCGTGAGATTTTCAGGCTACCCTTCTTGCCTGGTTTCCTTGAACGTTGCCCGGAGGACGCCAGGACAGCAATCACGATAACGATGGCAAGCACGATGGTAGTCGCCTTCGCGAGGAACATGCCGTATTCGATTAAAAATTCCAAGAAATCACTCCTGATCAGAAATTCCGGGGCACTAGTTTACTTGTCACCGGTGGATTGCTCAAAATCGGCCATTTCTGACCTGCTCTGCATAATGCTCTATCAGTTCGCCGGCAATGCTGATCTTGGCCGAGGGTACCTGAGGCAGGTCATCCACATCAAACCAGCCAGCCTCTTCTATCTCCGCTTCCTCGGGGATGATTTCACCACCCACGTAGTCCGCGTAGAAGCCCAGCATCAACTGGGAGGGAAACGGCCAGGATTGACTCTTGAAGTAACGCAGATTGGCGACCTCCAGGCTGCACTCTTCCCGCACTTCTCTCTGCACCGCCTGCTCTGCTGACTCCCCCGCTTCGATGAAACCGGCCAGGCAACTGTAGAATCCGCTCCGTGTGCGCGCGTTTCTCGCCAGCAGAATCTCCCTGCCGCGTACCACCAGCATGATCACGCAGGGGTTGATGCGAGGAAAAAAGTGATGCCCACACTGCCTGCAGATCAACGCCAGTTCATTGTCCGAGGCGATCGTCTGGATTCCACAGTATCCACAATGCCGATGGGACCTGATCCAGTGCAGATACTGATTCGCCTTGCCTGCAGTAAGTAGCGCCTGCTCCGATCGAAACAGCAGACCACGCATTGAGACGGGCTCGATTCCAGCGGGCAGACTCGCCTGCTCGGGCAAATCCGTAACCAACAGTCGCTCGTCCCCGTCCTCAACCAGGATTGCCCCTTCGATGCCTGGCACTGTGGCCGCGTCGCTACCTTTCCACAGGTAGTCTTCTCCAGACATTAAAACCTGTTCCCCCTGCATGAGGACGAGGCGATCACTAGGCCTGATTTCTTCCTTGTCAAGAAACGGAGCAGTCATGGCATATAACAATAGTTGCCTGTCTTCCAAATGAGAACGGGCGCATTACGACATGTCGTAATGCGCCCGTAGGGTTTACCTTACAAGACTGGAATTAATGACCGGCTTCAACCGCACCCGTAGAGTCGAGGATTTCCAGGGGATTGGAATAGAAATCCCAGAACGTATACATGATGATCGTACAGGTTACCAGGGTGACCAGCATCACTGGCAGGCCCTTGCGCATCCACAGGCCCGGTGTGATCGCGAGACTCGGATCGCCGGCATCCTTCGCCATCTTCTCGGAGATGGTCACGATGAATACGTTGGCGGTAGAACCGATATGGGTTCCGTTTCCACCCATTCCCACACCGGCAGCAAGACCCCAGAGCAACGGCGTTACGTTGATGCCCTGGGTTTCCATGCCGGCAATGATGGGAATCATTGCTGCAGTAAATGGAATGTTATCGATGGCCGCAGAAAGGATCGCGGCTACCCACATGAGCATCAGGGTCGCGGTCAGCAGATCTTCCTGAACGAATGGGATGATGAACTGGCCGATGAATTCCAGGAACTGGCTATGCTCAACACCACCAACGATGATGAAGAGTGAGATAAAGAACATCAGCAGCGCCAACTCAGTGTGGGCGAAAGCCTCTTCCATATCGATGTCTTTGCCAACAAACGCCAGGGCAGTCAGACCCAGCGCAGTAACGAACCAGGGCTCCCAGTGCAGCGTGTTGTGCATGATGAAGCCGATTACCATGATACCCAGCACACCAACGGCGCCGTACCAGGTCTTGGGATCCGACAGCGGTTCACGATCGGTAAGATTTAGCTCAGCTGGGGTCACCGCCAGCTCATTCTTGAACAGGAAGCGTAATGAAAACAGCACCACGAGCCAGGCGACCAACACCATAATACCCATGTGAATGAGGAAGGTATTGAAGTCGATGCCAAAGGCCGAACCAATCATCAGATTGGGCGGATCTCCAACGAGTGTCGCTACGCCACCAGTATCGGACAACAGGGCCGCCGCCAACAGGAACGGTATGGCGCTTACCCGCAGAGACTGACAGATGAGGATGATGAGCGGACCAAAAATGACCACCGTAGTCACGTTGTCCAGCAATAGTGAAAGGCCAGTCACCAGGGAACCGATCAACGCCAACAGCAGGAAAAGCCGCCCCTTACTGAAATCAGCGGTCCAGTAGGCAAGCTGCTGGAAACCACCGGTCGGTATCATGATCGCCACGATCGTCATCATGCCACCGAGCAGGAATACCACATTCCAGTCGATAGCCTCGACAGCTCCCTCCGGGCCGTAGAAACCCATTATCTGTCCTGCCAGTATCATCGTCGCTGCACCGGCCATGGCGCACTTTACGCGATGAACATGGTGAATTTCCTCGGTAAAGATGCCGATAAACGTCACCGCCAGGATGATGGCAGAGACCAGCATGTCAGTATTCCACTCAAGGATTTCCATATAACAACTTCCTCTTAGGGTGCTTTAATAATTATTGGATTTTCCAGGCAGGTCTTCGACTGCGGGGCATACTGTGGCTTTACACACCACGGCATTGAATAGCCCTATTGCTTGCTTGTCCCGCTCAACCAATCCCTTTTCGTTTGAGTATAGCAATCCTGTTTAACTGTGTGAGATCAGTTGGTTGGGATTGAATTCCAGACCAGGCGTGCCCTTGATAAGCGCATCTTAGCCTTTGTTTTTATTAGGTTTTGTTGCTTTTCCAACAACGCGGAAAGCGCGACAAATAGTATAGCTTTAAGTTGCCCTGTTCAAGGAAAATCCGGAGTTTTCAATGCCTTGGAAGCGGACTAGCGAATATCCTGTCCCTGGAGCTTGCGCCAGAGACTTCCCCCCTCACTCTCCTTGTCTAGCTCGTCCAGCCGCCGCTCATGGCTCGCCAACTCCTCAGGGCTGGCGTTAATCACCCTTAGCGGGGCGCGATTGGGATCCAGGCTGCGTTTCAGTCCCCCCGCGCTGGCTTTTTGCTTCGGTTCTTCGCGCAGGGACAGGCTGGATTGGCCGCTGGTCATGACCAGGTAGACATCGGCCAGGATCTCGGCATCCAGCAGGGCGCCATGCAGGTCACGTTGGGTGTTGTCTACTCCGTAACGCTTGCACAGCGCATCGAGGTTATTGCGCTGCCCGGGGTGCTTTTCCCGTGCCAGCAGCAGTGTGTCCAGCACCGAACACAGACTGGCCATACCAGCATGTGCTGCATTGGACAGCCTCAATTCATGATCGAGAAAACCGATATCGAAAGGGGCGTTGTGGATTACCAGCTCCGAACCCGCCACAAATTCCAGGAATTCATCCTGTATCTGCTGGAAACGGGGTTTATCGGAAAGAAATTCGGAGGTGAGCCCATGCACTTCGATCGCCGCCTCATCGACTTCCCGGTCGGGATTGAGATAACAGTGAAAGTGATTCCCTGTCAGGCGGCGATTCTTGATTTCGACGCAACCGATCTCGATAACCCGGTGCCCCTGCTGCGGATCGAGTCCGGTGGTTTCTGTGTCCAATACAATCTGGCGCATATTATTGTTCAAAACAGTCCTGGTTTGAGGAAGTGTATCCGCAAGGCGCTGTCAGACCAGCTCATCGATGCCCTGATTGGCGAGCTGATCGGCCAATTCATTCTCAGGGTGGCCGCTGTGGCCTTTCACCCATTCCCATTCAATCTGGTGCTGTCCTACCAGCGCATCGAGTTCTTGCCACAACTCCACATTCAACACCGGCTTCTTGTTTGCAGTTTTCCAGTTTCGCTGCTTCCAGTTAGCCATCCACTCGGTGATTCCACTCAACACATATTTGGAATCGGTAGTGATCTTTACCCTGCAGGGCTTCTTTAGCGCTTCCAGCCCCTTGATTACCGCGGTCAACTCCATGCGGTTGTTGGTGGTCGCGGGCTCACCACCGTACAGGGTTTTCTCGGCCTCGCCGAATCGCAGCAACACGCCCCAGCCCCCGGGACCAGGATTGCCGCGACAGGCTCCATCTGTATACATCTCAACTCTATCGGCCAAAATCAGGTCCCAGTTTACTGTCTCAGTGGATCTTGACCCTGGCGTTTTCAGCGGCCGGAATGACCGAGGCACGGGTTCGAAGAGGTCGCCAGCGTGGAATGATCGGAGTGATTGTCACCACCTGCTTTACGCAAACAAACACGTAAGCTCCACCCAGTGGGCTGCCAAGACGGCAACCAAATTTTTCCATGCGACCGGCATGGCGCAGGATACGCCCGAAGTTCAGGGGCATGAAATGCAAGCCGTGATGAATAGCGTCTATATGCAGGTTCAGCAACTGTAGCCAGTCACTCAGGCGCCGTTTGGAAAGAAATCGCGCCCGCCAGGGGATGTGGGTCCTGCGCTTGAACAGCTTCCAGATACCCCAGGGGCTCAGAGGATTGAAACCCAGAATGAGCATGTGACCACCCGGGCGCAGAACCCGAGTCGCCTCCCGCAGGAGGCGATGACTGTCCTCGGTAAAATCCAGGGCATGATGAACTACAACAACATCGATGCTGTCTGTAGCCAGAGGCAATTCTTCGTTGTTCGCCACCGGGTGAGTAGACCCCGGACGCCAGCTGGGCGCAAACAGGATCTTATGGCCCACCGGGCTGTCCTTGATGAGGGAAAACTCCTCATTACAACCAATCTGCAGGATGTGATAGCCGAAAAGGCGGCTCAGGATAGGGTCGACAATCTCTTTTTCGGCGTTGAAGACCGCCTCTCCCTGGGGAGACTGGAACCACTGGCCGACAAGGGTAGCTAACAGATCGGCATCCGGAGCACCGCGCAACAGGCGGCGACGTGTCTCGTGCTTTGAAAATACATTCATGCCGAAAATTCTGGTCCGGTTCAGCTCTGTGTGATTATGATTCTAGCTCGCCAGCATGGTCAGTACCAGCGCAGTTTCTTTTTATAAGTCAATAGCTTGTAATCGAGCACAATCCTTATATCATGGGCGCTGCGCCGACGGCGCTGCTGTCACTTTTGTGGCGTGAATAAGATTCCAGGTTCCACTGTCGAAGAAGCAGCCAGCCCGAGCCAGAATTGAGACTCGCGGATAAATTGGCTATCGAATTAAAGAATAAATTTCAAAAAACACTGACAATGATCAAATCGATTCATCCCATTCCTGCGTTTACAGACAATTATATTTGGGCGCTGCATGCGAGCGACAGTAAGCAACTCGCGGTTGTAGATCCGGGAGACGCAGCCCCGGTCGTCGCCTATATGCAGGCGAATGGTCTGCAGTTGAGTCATGTCCTGATCACTCACCACCATCCCGATCACATCGGCGGTTTGCAACAGCTCAAGTCTGCTTACGATCCGGTTGTATACGGGCCAGAGCCAAGCGGAATTGCCGGCATAACCGATTTCCTCCACGAAGGCGATAGCATCAATCTCTTTGGACATGTCTTCGACATCCTGGAAGTACCAGGTCACACTCTCGATCATATCGCTTACTCATGCCAGCAGGCCGGCCAGGCGATGCTGTTCTGCGGTGATACGCTGTTTGCCGCCGGATGTGGAAGACTGTTTGAGGGAACACCAGCAATGATGGTGGAGTCGTTGGCCAAACTCAGCAGCCTTGATCCAGCGACACGGGTTTATTGCACCCACGAGTACACCCTGGCCAATCTAAAATTTGCCAGTGCCGCCGATGGAACAAATGAAGATTTGCAGCGTCGAATAAGCCGGGAAGAGGATAAGCGGCGCCAGGATTTACCTACCCTGCCCTCCACCATCGAACTCGAGTTGGCTACCAATCCGTTTCTGCGCTGCAGTGACAGCAAAGTGGTCGCCAGCATCGCCGACAGGACAGGCATGGAACCAGATGGACCCGTAGAAGTCTTCGCCGCCCTGCGGAGCTGGAAAGACAAGTTCTAGACCCTACCGGAACCGGATAAACAAGAATTAACAGATGCGAGCCAGTCCCATCCTGCCAAGAAATTACCTAGTATTCCTGCTCCTCGGTATCCTGCTAAATGCCTGTCAGAGTGTCTCCGACCCTGTCGAGCCCGCTGCCTCGGATAACAACCAACATACAGTTAGCAGCAGCGAACAGACCCACCCCTTGGATCGACAGCGGCCACGCCCTTCACAAACTGCCAATATCCCTTCCCTGGTTGAGGAAGCGATCGGTTTCGATGACATCTGGCATCGAATCGAAGCTGGACTGCAATTGCAAGAACATTACCAGCGACCAGAAGTTGAAGCGCAGTTGCGTAACTACGCCGGGCGCCAGAATTATTTCGACCTGGTGAGCCAGCGCGCCGAACCTTTCCTGTACTGGATCGTTGAGGAAATAGAAGGCAGGGGGCTACCTCTCGAGTTGGCGCTGCTGCCCATGGTGGAGAGCACCTTCAATCCAAGTGCCCGCTCTCGTGACAATGCTGTTGGCCTTTGGCAATTCCTGCCCAACACCGGCGAAGGCTATGGCCTGCAGCAGGATTTCTGGTATGACGGCCGTCGAGACCCTTACGCGTCTACCCGGGCCGCGCTGGACTACCTGGAGGTGCTCTACCAGCGATTCGAAGAAGACTGGTTGCTGGCATTGGCAGCCTACAATACGGGCGGGGGGAATCTCAGTCGCGCCATTCGACGCGCTGGAGCGGAGGTGGGCGAAGCGAGTTTCTGGGACCTGCCCCTGGCGCGGGAAACCCAATCCCATGTGCCAAGATTGTTGGCTCTTTCACGAATCATCGCCAATCCCGAACATTATGATGTAGAACTGCCCCCCATCGCCAATACCAATCCGCTGAGCCCCGTCGAAATCGGCCAGCAGATTGAGCTTTCCCAGGTAGCGAGCCTCATCGGGGTGGATATCGAGACCATACAAGCCCTCAACCCCGGCTATCTGCAGTGGGCGACCCATCCACAGTCACCCCAATCCCTGTTGATCCCGAGTGATCAGCAACAACAGCTTACCGCGGGACTGGCTCGCCTCGAGCCAGAACAGTTTGTAACCTGGGAACACTACCGTATTCAGAGTGGCGATACCCTGTCAGGCATAGCTGCCAAACTCAACACATCGGTAGCCCTGTTACGCACCGTCAACAAGATTAATGGTAGCCAGATTATCGCTGGCCGGGACCTGCTGATACCCCGCGGGCTGGCCGCGTCCGATAGCCGTCTTGCGCAACTACGTTTGCCCGCCGGTCGACTGCCGGTAGCGGTTCCCAAAACCTACACCGTGCGCCAGGGCGACAACCTGTGGACCATCGCCAGGCGCTTTGACCTGCATTCGGTCGATATCGCGGCCTGGAATGGCTTCGATACCGATGAGTTGTTGCATCCCGGACAGGTCCTGGACCTGAGCTTCCTGCAACTGAATGATGACAGTGTTGTCGCTACTGCCCCAATCGTTGAAATCGATGATAGTTTCTATGTCGTGCGACGCGGAGATTCACCCGCCGGAATTGCCGGCCGACTGGGCCTCAGTGTCGAAGACGTGCTGACCTGGAACCAACTGGCGGCAGGTGAAATCATCTACCCGGGTCAGCGCCTGCGCGTCAGGCCAATGGAGGGGGTACTCATGAATGACTGATGCGACTGTAAGCCTGGAATCCAAAAAAGAATTCCTCGGCCATCCCCGCGGCCTGGTCATTTGCTTCCTCACGGAGATGTGGGAACGTTTCAGCTACTACGGCATGCGCGCCCTGCTCATCTTCTATCTCACCCAGCACTTCCTGTTCAGTGACGAAATCGCTGCAGGAATCTATGGTGCTTATATTTCACTCGTTTACATTACACCCGTTATAGGGGGCATTGTTGCCGACCGCTACCTCGGACCTGCCAAGGCAGTTGTATTGGGAGCAATACTGCTCGTAGCCGGGCACATGGGCATGGCAATTGAAGGCTCCCAGGCGGTTGAGGTCATGGTACAGGGCGAGACCTTCGTGCAACGTGACCCTTTCTACCTGCAGGTTTTCTATCTTTCCCTGGCACTTATCATCATGGGCGTTGGCTTTCTCAAGGCCAATATCTCTACCATGGTAGGTTCCCTCTACGAGCGCACAGACCCACGCCGGGACGGTGCGTTCACACTGTTCTACATGGGCATTAACCTGGGCTCCTTCTTCGGCGCCATCGTCTGCGGTTTCCTGCTGCAATATTATGGTTTCAGTTTCGGCTTTGGCGCTGCCGGCATTGGCATGCTGTTCGGCTTGCTGGTCTTCCTGCGCGGTCAGCACTACTTCGGCGACCTGGCAAAGCCCAAATATCCCGAATTGCTCACCCAACAGGTGCTGCCGGGTATCAACCGGGAATGGCTGATCTATGGCCTGACTCTCATTGGCGTCCTCGTCTGCTGGCAACTCATGCAACACCGCGCCGTTGTCGGGGGATTACTCGGAGCATCACTGGTCGTAATGACAATGGCGGTCGTCACCTATGCGTTCACCAAATGCGAACCACATGACCGTAATCGGATGCTGGTGTGCCTGGTGCTCATGAGTTACCAGATAATCTTCTGGTCCCTCTTCGAACAAACCGGTAGCTCGCTGAACCTGATGACAGATCGCAATGTTGACAGGGAAATATTGGGTCTGACCATACCGGCCGCGGCTTTCCAGTCGGTGAATGCTTTTTTCATCATCACCCTGGCACCCCTGTTTAACATGATGTGGTTATACCTCGCCAGACGAGGCTGGGAACCCTCCACCCCGATGAAGTTCGCCCTGTCATTGATCCAGCTTGGGCTCGGTTTTCTGTTCCTGGTATATGGCGCATCCCTGGCTAGCGACCCAACCCAGGTAGCTGTGATCTGGATTGTTATGCTGTACCTGCTGCATACAACTGGCGAGTTATGCATCTCACCGGTCGGTTTGTCCATGACTACCAAGCTCTCCGTACCCAGGGTAGTTGGCATGATGATGGGATGCTGGTTCCTGGCCTCGGCAGCGGGCAACTATGTGTCCGGGACCATTGCCGCAATGACTGGATCCGATACCGTCGGCGGCGAAGTCGCCGATCCCGCCGCAGCCCTGGCAAGCTATATGGAAGTCTATTCGACGGCGGGCTGGTACAGTATAGGCGCGGGCGTTGCGGCTATTTTACTAGTACCATTACTCAAACATTTCATGCATGGCATCAAGTAGCGGGCATCTGCAGATTGAGCCAGCAAGACCAGACAATCTGATACACCAAGAAGGAATAACAGCATGGGATTTATGGCAGGCAAACGAATTCTGATACTGGGAGTAGCCAGTAAATTGTCCATTGCCTCAGGCATTGCAGCAGCAATGCATCGCGAGGGCGCTGAACTCGCCTTCACCTACCAGGGTGAGAAACTTAAGGATCGGGTACTGAAATTTGCCGAGGACTGGGGCTCCGACCTGGTCTACCCCTGTGATGTCACCAGCGACCAGGAGATCACCGACCTCTTCAGCCAGCTCGGGGAAAGCTGGGACGGACTGGACGGTATCGTGCATTGCGTGGCCTTTGCCCCCAGCAATGAGCTGAATGGCAACTACGTTGACGTCACCACCCGGGAAGGGTTTCGTATCGCCCACGAAATCAGTTCCTACAGCTTCGTCGCCCTCGCCCAGGCCGGACGCGAACTCATGGCGGGACGCAAGGGTTCCCTGCTCACTCTCAGCTATCTGGGAGCCATGCGCAGCCTCCCTAACTACAATGTGATGGGTCTGGCCAAGGCCAGCCTGGAAGCCAACGTACGCTATATGGCGGCCAGCCTCGGCCCCGAGGGTACGCGGGTGAATGGCATCTCAGCCGGACCAATCAAGACCCTGGCTGCCGCCGGAATCAAGAGCTTCCGCAAGATGCTTGAGTATAACGCTCGTCAGACCCCCCTGCGCCGCAATGTCACCATCGAAGAAGTCGGCAACGCTGCCGCCTTCCTGTGCTCGGACCTGGCATCGGGAATATCTGGAGAGATCATGTACGTGGATGGCGGTTTCAATACTACCGCCATGGGGTCACTGGAAGATAACTAGGTCAGGATTTCCCTGACCCGGTTTCTGCTTCTGGAACCTGTGAGGAACCGAAAGAACGTTGGCAGGAGGCTGAATCCTAGAACTGTTCTTCTTCCAGCATGGGGGCGTTGATGTCTGAGTTTTCCCGCAGGTTAATGATGTAGGAACTCAGGTCGGCGCCACCGAAATCCGATTTCATCTGGTTCACCAACTGGGAACGGCTCGCGTCATCCAGATCAGCTACTGTCCCGACGTTCACTGCATTCAATTCGACCAGCACGAAGGTATCGTTGCTCAGGGTCACACTTGAATAAGCGGGCGCATCAACCGGAGCTGGTTCAGCGAATACGTGGGCCACGAGTTCTCGGTTAACATTGAATGCGCTGCGATCCGTGCCATTGGCTTCGACCCACTGCAATTCATTTTCGGCCATCAGTTCATCGAGTCCGGAGCCTGATTCAACAGCGATCAATAACTCTTCACCCAATTCCTGGACCGCTTCCCGCTCCATCTCGGTACGCAGGATTACCGCGATCTCTGCCTCCACGTCTTCCAGCGGCAGCGGCCTGGCTTCGTTGAACTGCTCGACACGCAGCACTACCGAACGACTGTCATTGAGTTCGATTACATCGCTGTTATTGCCATCCAGTAGTACTTCATCAGAAAACGCAGCACTGGACAGGGCCGGGTTGCTGAACAGACCGGAATTTCCGGAACGGAAAATCGCATCGCTGAGCTGTATCTCGAGATTCAGCTCGTCAGAAATAGTCTGCAGGTCTCCCGTTTCGAAAGCGAGGTTGGATAGATCTTCCAGACGACCCGCGTATATCTGATCCACTTGTGCACTCTTGAGGTCGCGCTCAATACGGGCTGCAACTTCTTCGAAACTCTGGAACTCCCGAGTGTCATCCTCTGTTAATTTGACAAGGTGAACACCAAATTCCGAAACAACAGGTTCAGAAATCTCGCCAACGGCGAGTGTGTTAAGTGCTGCTTCAATGGGCTCAGGGAAAGCAGTGCCATCGGTATAGCCAATATCACCTTCATCCTCTGCCGATACCGTGTCCACCGAATATTCCAGCGCGAGCGCACCGAAGTCTTCACCATCCATAATTCGCTGGCGCACACTGGCAGCGAGCTCGATGGTTTCTGACTCCGAGGAACCACCAATATCGAAGAGGATGTGGGCAGCACGCTTTTCCGAAGAGCCTTCATACTCGCTACGCTCTGTTTCGTACTGAGCAAGCAAGTCGGCCTCATCGACGGCTATCTCTTCGGCGATAACATCCTTGTCCAGAATTACGTATTCAACGATCACTGATTCCGGCTCAGTAAAATTTCCGATGTTCTCTTCATAGTAGCTGGCAATTTCTTCATCACTGATTGGTGTTCCGAGAGTTCGGGTTCCAAGGGTGATGGATACATAGCGAAAATCTCTGGTCTGCTGGGTAAGCTCTGCGACCGTTTCCAATTCGGCATCGGTAACGAAATTTGAACTCGTGAAGGCATTCACGAGTTGCCCCATGAGCATGGTCTGGTTCAGGGCATCCCGATACAGAGGAACGTTATAGCCCTGGCTGGCCATGGTGCGAACTGCCAGGTCACCATCGAACACACCGTTGATCTGGAACTGGGGATTATCCAGGATGGAGCGATCGATACGGTCAGACGAAACGATCATGTTGGAGCGATCGGCAGTCTGGCGCATCATGGTCTCTTCGATCAACTGATTGAGCGCTATCTGCTCCAGCAGAGTCTGGTCAGAATCGGCCGATGCACCCAGTGAGGTCAGCAGGTTCTGGGTATTGAACTGCAACTGGGCCTCGGTGATCTCTTCCCCATTTACCTCAGCAACCGGGGGTGAGCTTATGAAGCCGCCGATGATTGATTCCACCCCGAAAAGGGCGAATACAGCCACGATCAGGCCGATGATGACTTTGGCTATTACGCCCTGGGTATTGTCTCTTATATCTTGCAGCATAGTGTCACGTTGTATCTGTCATTAGGCCTTGAGCCACAAATCTGGCTGGGGCCGGTGAAATCCGGGGGGCATAGTCTATACGAAATTGCCGGCCTTGTGATGCCCCTTTAACCCACTTATTTCCGAGGAATTTCCAGCATTCCAGAACTAAAAAAGGCGCATCGAAGATGCGCCTTGTCTAGTGTCGATAATTTCGGCGGGCTGGCAATCGAACCCTGTTGGATTCTTGAGCTGTCTGCCTGCACTGTTCCGTCTCTCGGGACTCTCTGCCGTTTCTCCAGTTACCAATTGCCTGCCTTGGCTGGTCTGATCGGTCAGCGGTTCCGGGTCGGCCTAAGCCGAATGCTGTTACTCTGGTCTGTTATGAATTAACAGAATCCTTGAGTGCTTTACCCGCTTTAAAGCTGGGTACGCGAGCCGCTTTAATTTCAATTGGTGCCCCGGTCTGAGGATTGCGTCCGGTACGAGCCGCCCTGTTCTTGGTTGCAAATGTACCGAAACCAACCAATACGACTGGATCATCTTTTTTCAAAGAATCGGTAATAGCATCGAGCATTGCATCGATTGCTCGACCAGCAGCCGCTTTTGGAAGATCAGCACTTGCAGCAACAGCATCTATTAATTCTGATTTATTCACGTTATCCCCTTTTCAATTTGAGATTATTTTTATTCAAATCGCTCAACTAACAACCCAACTTCAACCGGCAACGTCGACTGAAAAAATGCTCGTCTTTAAGCTCTGGTG
>JAQCBT010000002.1 GCA_027621405.1 Pseudomonadota bacterium
GACTCTGGCTCGATGAGGAAGAGGGGAAGCTGCGTCGTGTGGAATAGCCAGGCGGCCGCTTCTCTGGCGTCCGACTCAGGGCCAAGGACGGGTTTACTTCGAAACCAGGATCAGTAGGCGGTTACCGATACGCTCGGCAACGTTGGAGATTTCTCCGACCAGGTTTACGACATTGTAGAGGAACATCACGTTAATGGGCGGGAGTTCCGCTTCCAGAGGCATGATGTCTGCGCGCAGCTTCACCTGCATCTGATTGCATTCTTCTTCCAGCACATCCAGCTTCTCAATGAGTTGCAGCAGAATTTTGTATTCGGTTTTTCCGAAACCCGATTGCACGATGTCATCCAATTCGTCTATTGCGCGCTTCGCCGCGCCGGCAGCAGTCTTGCAGGCATTGAAGTAATTATAGAAGTTGGCCTGGAGAGACTCGGGGAAAGTCAGCTTCCTGCCCAGGGTAAGCACGGCGATTTCCTTGGCCCGGTTGGCAAGTTTATCCTGCATGGTCAGCAGGGCAATCACGTCTGAACGGGCGAAAGGTAGCAGGAGTGAGGAAGGTAGATTGGTTCGAATCGTGTTCTTCGTTTCATCTGCCTTCTTCTCATTCTCGATGATTGCGTCGTGAATTGATTGCGCAAGTGCCCAGTCGCCTTTGCTGGAGGCCTGGATGTAGTCATCGAGTTGCTCTATGCAGGCAAAGCAAAGCGCCATATGTTCCTGCAATGGTCTGACAGGAGATTTGGCGAGCAAGGAGTCAAGAAGTGACGACATGAGGGAGCCTTCGAGCTGGAGTAAGCAGGTAAGGAGATTCTATCAGGTTCGAGTTTTACCTGTCTGTTACTTTTTCTTGACTACCCGGCTCAGGAGGTCTTCTTTGCGTTGTCCAGCATCTTGCGAATCCGTTGCGCTTCATCTTCGCTGAGACCGCGGTAATCCAGCAGAGCCATCATGAGCTTGTCGGGGTTTCCTCCGCAGGCCTTGTCCACGATGTCCATGACTCGTTGCCCGAGACTCTCTTCCCGGGGCACGGTCGCCGAATAGAGATAGCTGCGACCTTCGATCCGATGTTTCAGCCAGCCTTTCTCACGCATGCGCTCCATCAATGTGCGGACGGTATTGCGAGCTAAGGGTCGGGATTCGTTCAGCAGGGCAGTGGCGTCCTGCACTCCCAATTCACCCCGGTCCCACACCAGTTCCATGAGTTCGCGTTGGGCCCGTGAGAGCGGGGGTAAGTCCTGTAGCTTGATCTTAGGCATCGTCTCTCAACCGATAACGAAACAGATATTGAACGCCAGCAACCGGCACTCCCACACCATCGGTCACCCGGGGCTGAAACTTGAATCGGGCTGCCGCGCGCATCGAACTGCGATTGAATACCTGGGGTGGGTCGGCATCCACAACATCGATGGAGTCTTCGATTACACCGCCTTCTTCATCCACGGTGAATGACACCAGCACCCAGCCCTCGACGCCATTCTGCGCCGCGGCACTCGGGTACTGGGGGGCGATTGCCACGAGTGGCAGATACTCGCCATCGAGTGGCGTTATGAACGGCGTATAGTCGATGCTCACCGGTATATTCAGGTTTGCAGTGGCGTTGTCGATTTCGGCTTCTTCAAATTCCGTCGCATCGAGCATGTCCAGTTCAGAATACAGTGCACGCAGATTGCGCCAGTCGGTTGCATCGTTGAACAGGACGACCATTTCCTTGGTGTTGGCCAGCGCTTCTTCATACATATCAAGTTGATAGTAGAGCCCATTCAGATAGGCATACTTTTCCCTGTCGAGGGTCTCACCGTTGGCGCGGCTGTACGCCATGAACTGCTGCCAGTAATCCAGTGCTTGTGTGTACTCCTCGAGCTGATAGTTGCCATAGGAAAGGCCGCGCAACACTACAGAGTCATCAGTATCGGACAGTTCGTTCCATGCCGAATAGTTGTCCAGGGATTGCTGCCAGTTTTCTTCTACGGCATAGAGTTGCCCCAGGGATCGCAGTGCCCGTAATCGTATGCTGCTGCGCTGATCTTCGATCTGGAGAATGCGCTCGAAGACGTCTATAGCTTCCCCATAATTCTGCTGTGCCAGCCAGTAGTTGGAATAGAAAGACAAGGTGGTGGTCTTCTCGAAGCGGTTCATTTCCTCGTAGCTGGACTCCATGAGCTGGTCGAGGCGTTGTTTGGCTGCCTCCCAATCAGGATCCTGTCGATCATCGGCAGGTGCCATGAGTTCCTGTATCTGCACGATCTGTTCGTATATTTCCTGGCCCAGAATCTCCCTGTCCCTGGCCCTGGGTGTCGGGCGCGGATCAGCGCTCGGTTGCGGGTTGCTTGCTCGTGATGTGATATCAAGCATGCTGCCGAGGCTGCTAATCTCGGAGAGGAGTTGTTCACGATTAAGGTCGTCGGCATCGAGAGCGATTATCAGCTCATTGAGGCTCATCAGGGCCTCAGCGCTCAGGGTAATCGCGCCCTGGGCCCGGGTCGCCACTGAGATTTCTTCCAGAACGCGACGGGTCAGTTGCGCAACGTCTTCGAACTGATTCGCCTGGTTGCCGGCCTGCAGGAGGGAACGTATCTCGTTGATGCTGCGCAACACCTGCTGGCGATAGCGGTAGCTGGAATTGTTCTGCGCCTGTTCCTGCACGCTGCGACGAAGTCGCTCCTCCAGCTCTCGGGTCTGTCGTTCCAGTGCGGCGCGCTGCTGGTTCAGCTCCTGTGCCTGTTGCTCCAACTCGGCAATGCGCTGTTGGGGTGACTGGTTTTCAGCTGCCTGCAGCTGGCATCCTGCGAGGAATACGGACGCGAGACTGGTGATGATTAGTATTGTTCTGTGCTTGCGACTTGAAAGGTTCACGGATAGGCTCCTTGAAGAATCCAGGAGTTCTTCGATACGTTGTTCCAGTTTCCAATGGGGAGAGTTGATCCCGAGCGCTATCGGATGATTGAGGGCAATTCGACCTGATTGGCTCGCTGTCTTGTTGAGATACTGCACGGCCAGTAGAGTTTCCCCGTAGCCGCAGGGCTTTGAAGACTGCAGCACATGGTTGTCACAGATCTCCTCTCGCGCGCGATCGATCTCCCGGTTCAGCAAATGCGCGAGGGGATGAAACCAGAACAGGGAGAGAACTACTTTCTGCAGAAAATTTGCGCGACTGTCTTTTCTGCTCACATGAGCGAGTTCGTGTATCAGGATGTCCTTGATTTGTCGATTGTCCAGTACCGACAAGAGAGAAGGCGGGACGAGTAAGACAGGATCGGAGATACCGGCCAGCATCGGACCGGGTACCGAAGATGAAATCCTGACTCGCAGGGACTGGTGGTTGCCAATCTCCTCGGCGATTGCATTCAATCTGCGATATTGGTCCAGGTTTGGTTCGGTCGACTGCTGGGCAAGTCTGTTCATCTTGTAGAGGCTACGCAGTAGTCCAATCAGAACCAGGAGGAACCCGCCCAGCCAAACAGCCAGGACAAGCACTGAAAAAGGCAACCGTGACCCATTAGCCAGGGATGCTTCTACTGATACCGGAATGTCGGCGCCTGCCGACTCACTGCCTTGCGGGTCGGGCGCGAACAGGGCTGATTCCTCCGCGGAGAATTCGTCGAACTGGAAATCGAAACTGAGGGGTGTAGCTGCAGAATTTTCCCCGGCCGGCATTTCCAGATTCAGCAGTGCATTGCCAGATACCTGCAACACAATCGAGAGGCTCAGTAGCGCCAACATGGCCAGCATGCCGGTGTAGAGCACTGAATAGCGGGCACTGGCATTTCTCTGTAGTAGCTTGCCTGCAATCAATACCAGACTCAGGAACAGGCTGACCTGAATCAGCAGGTTCAACAGCATCAGGTTTGTTGCGCTATCGGTAAAATCGAGAAATGGCCACATGTTCTTGGTCCTCGCTGCAATATGCTCTTGGCTACAGATGTAGTTCAGGATGGCTACAAATGTAGTCAATGTCAAGGCTATTTTTTACTGGATGCTTGTAAGGGTGGAAAGGCCCGGAAACCCGGGCCCTGGGACAGCAGTCAGTAGGCTGAAACCGGAAAGATTCAGCCGGGCAAACTAGCTGGCATGCATCGTGGTGCCACCAACGACTGTGCGGACCACTTCGATGTTCTTTATCTGGTCCGGATCCACATCGTGGGGGGCATCGGCGAGTATGACGAAATCGGCCAGCTTGCCCGCAGTGATGCTGCCCTTGATGTTTTCCTCGAACGACGCATAGGCACCGTTCATGGTGCAGACTGTTAGTGCCTGGTCGATGGTGATGCGCTGGTTGGGGCCCCATACCCGGCCCTCGAAGTCCTTGCGGGTGACCATGCTCTGGATTGCCATCAGTGGCTCATAGGGGCCGGGTGTGTAGTCCGAAGCGGGCGCAACCGGAATGTCATAGTCGAGGAACGACTTGTGGGCGAACATCCACCGCATCTTCTCCTCACCATAGTCCACCCACTTGTTGCCGTGGTAATGGGCGTAGGTATAGAAAGGCGCGGGAATTACACCAGCCGCCTTGATGCGGGAGAGCAGTTCCGGATTGACCAGTGAGCAGTGTTCGATTCGATGGCGCGGGTCATTCCTGGGCCAAAGTCTCTGCACACGTTCGTAGGCGTTCAGCACCATGTCGATGGTGACATCACCATTGGCATGGATGCCAATCTGGAAATCATTGCGATGGGCGTTCTCCACTGCCTCATGAATCTCCTCCTGACTCATGGTGAGAATGCCGTAGTCATCCGGTCTCCCTTCATAGGGGGTGCTCATACGCATGGTGCGCTCCGAGGCCGAGCCATCGGCACCAAACTTCACGGCACCGATACGAAAGACTTCATCGCCCATGCCCGTGCGCACGCCGGCATTAACCAGATCGAAGAAGAGCTGTCCGCGGGGAAACAGGTACATGCGGAAGCGCAAACCATCCTCGGCCCGCGCATCCTGGTAGGCGATCATGTCGTTCTGGCCGCCGCCGGTTTGATGCACCGAGGTAAGGCCCGCTGCCGTCATGAGTTGGGATATGAGCTTGATCCCATCTTTCCTTTCTTCGCGGGTGGAATCCGTTGGGATCAGGTCGCGAAACACGGAGCGTGCCTGTTCGGCGACCAACCCTGTAAGTACGCCATTGGCGTCGCGATAGAAACGACCATCCGCTGGATCTGGTGTCTCTGCCGTGACCCCGGCCATGGCCAGCGCCATGCTGTTGTAGACGCCGGTATGACCACCGCGATGTCCAACCACAACGGGATTCTGCGGCGCTGCCTCATCCAGGTCGAAGCGGTTGAGTGGACGTCCCTCGGCGAGTTTGGTGTCGTCGTATTTGAACGCCCGTACCCATTGGCCGTTCGGTGTGTTTCTAGCGCGCTCGGCGATGGCTTCCTTGATTTCCACAATTGATCGGCGATCGGCGTTCACCTGAACCAGTTCATTCACTCCCGCACCCGAAGGGTGGGAATGGGCGTCGATGAAACCTGGTGCAACGAACATGCCTTCGGCATCGATTATCTCGGTACCGGACCCAGCGAGGTTCCGAATGTCGGCGCTGCTACCCACAGCCAGGAATTTGTCACCCTTGACGGCGAAGGCTTCGGCCTGGGGCAGGGCGGGGTCGCTGGTGAACACCCGGGCGTTAACGACTACATAGTCGGGCGCAGAATGCCTTTGAACCGTTGTCGAGGTTTGTGCGAGGGCGGACTGGGTCGGCAGGCCGATTCCTGCCAGGGCCAGTGCTGAACTGGACCCAATGAACTTGCGGCGAGAGAGCTTGCGCATGGCAGCCTCCTGATCATTGTTGGTTTTTTGGGGCTGGAACTCTGTCCCCGACTATAGCGCCCAGCCGCCGTAACATCCAGATGGGAGAGAAAATAGGGACAGATTTATTTTTACAAAAAATAAATCTGTCCCTATTTTCTCTCCACGGAGTCGCCGACCAATCAGGCCAACAATCCGAGCCGGCTCGGCTGCAAGCCCGGAACGGCGTGCCTTTCGCGCCTCCCTGCTGGCTTGATGCATGTGCCGGGGGGGGATATTGCCTTCGCCCAGGTGAGGCACCGTAGAGGTGGACACCAGAGGTTCCGCTAAAATGCAACGCAATGTACCTGAGAATTTGCAGTGCACTACCCACTTCCCTTAGACACCATGGGTCGGTTATGTTGTAGCCATGCCTGATACGATGGATGACACAACGCCAGCACTAGCCCAGCTGCTCTCGGCCGAGGAGCTGAAGGCGCACTGGATGCCCTTTACCGGTAATCGCCAGTTCAAGCGCGATCCGCGCCTGATGGTCGCCGGCAGGGGAGCCTATTACACCACTGCCGATGGCCGGCGGGTCTTCGATGGTCTCTCTGGCTTATGGACCTGTGGGCTGGGCCATGGCCGTGAAGAAATCACGGCCGCCGTGAGCAAGCAGATGGCTGAACTGGATTATTCGCCAGGTTTTCAATATGGTCACCCGCTTAGCTTCAAGCTCGCCCATAAAGTAGTTCAACTGACCCCTCCTGGTCTGGAGCATGTGTTCTTCACCGACAGTGGGTCCGAGTCCATAGACACGGCGCTGAAGATGGCGCGTGGTTATTGGCGCAGCAAGGGCAAGCCGGGGAAGGCGAAATTCATCGGTCGGGTGAAAGGCTATCATGGGGTGAACTACGGCGGTGTCGGGGTAGGCGGCATCGGCTTCAACCGCAAATTGTTCGGCCAGTCTGTGGATGCCGATCATATTCCTCATACGGTTCTCCCTGAAAATAGTTTTAGTCGCGGCATGCCAGACAACGGCGCGCACCTGGCTAACGAGCTTGAGGAGCTGGTACTACTGCACGATGCGTCCAACATTGCGGCGGTAGTCGTCGAGCCCCTGTCCGGCACGGCTGGTGTGCTGCCGCCGCCCAAGGGTTATCTGAATCGCTTGCGGGAAATATGCGACAAGTATGATCTGCTGCTGATTTTTGATGAGGTGATTACCGGTTTCGGACGCATGGGGTCATTGACAGGTGCCGAGGAATTCGGCGTCACACCAGACATCATGACCATGGCGAAGCAGATCACCAACGGCACCCAGCCGTTAGGAGCTGTGGTGACTCGCCCCATGATCTATGAGGCGTTCATCGATCAGGGCGGCCCCGACTACATGGTGGAGTTCCCTCATGGCTATACCTATTCAGCCCATCCCGTCGCCTGTGCTGCGGGACTGGCTGCGCTTGATCTGTTGGTTAAGGAAGAATTGCCTCAGCGGGTTAAGGCACTGTCGGGCAAATTCGAAGCGGCAGTCCACAGTCTCAAGGGGAGTCCATTTGTCACGGATATCCGCAACTATGGGTTCGCGGCCGGCCTGAGCCTGGAACATTATCCTGGCGAACCGCTGCGCAGGCCCTTCGAGCTGGGCGTGAAATGTTTCGAGAAGGGTTTCTACGTGCGCTGGGGTGCAGACACCATCCAGTTGGCACCACCATTTATCACCACCGAGGCTGAGATAGATAGCCTGGTGAACGGGGTAGGAGAGGCGCTGCATGAGCTCGCTAGAAGCATCGGCTGAGGATGGATTGCCAACTCTCGGGCACTTCATCGGGGGCAAAGAGGTGTCGGGCGGCACCAGGAAGGCAGAAGTATTTAATCCTGCCACTGGCGAGGTATCGCGCATGGTGTCCCTGGCAGATGCTGCGACCCTCGACAGCGCTGTGCAGGCTGCGCAGGATGCCTATCCAGCCTGGCGACAGACTCCTCCACAGAAACGCGCGCAAATACTATTTCGCTTCAAGCAACTCCTCGAGCAACATGCCGAAGAAATTTGCACGCTAATAACACTGGAACACGGCAAGGTAATCGATGATGCCCATGGTGAACTCTCCCGTGGAATCGAAGTCGTGGAGTACGCCTGTGGTATCTCCGAGTTGCTCAAGGGTGAGTTTTCCAAGAACGCCGGCCCCGATATCGACAGCTGGTCTGAGTTTCAGCCGCTTGGCATAGTGGCAGGCATCACACCTTTTAATTTTCCTGCGATGGTGCCGATGTGGATGTTTCCGCTGGCTATCGCCTGTGGCAATACCTTCATCCTAAAACCATCGGAGCGAGATCCCAGTGCGTCTATTCGTATTGCCCGCTTGTTGAGCGAGGCGGGTCTGCCTGATGGTGTGTTCAATGTGGTCAATGGTGATGCGGACACGGTGCAGTTGATACTGGATGAAAAGCGCATCCAGGCCGTTAGTTTTGTGGGCTCAACCCCTATTGCTGAATCCATCTACCAACGTGGCACAGCCGCGGGCAAGCGGGTTCAAGCCCTGGGTGGGGCCAAGAACCACGCCGTAATCATGCCGGATGCTGACGTCGACAATGCCGTGAGTGCGCTGATGGGTGCTGCTTACGGTTCCTGCGGGGAACGCTGCATGGCGATTTCCGTCGCTGTTTGTGTGGGTGACGAGGTGGCGGATGCCGTAGTTGCCAGGCTGGAAGAGCGAATAGGTCGCATGAAAGTTGGTCCCGGCATCAACGCCAATAATGATATGGGGCCTCTGGTTACCCGGGCAGCCCTGCAGAGAGTCCTGCATTACCTGGAAGAGGGCCAGCAGCAGGGTGCGGAACTGGTGGTCGATGGGCGCGACCTGAATGTTGAAGGGTTTGAGCAGGGATTTTTTCTCGGTCCTTGCCTCTTCGACCAGGTGACCAGGGGTATGAGCATATACCAGGATGAGATTTTTGGTCCGGTGCTTTGTGTTATGCGCGTCGACTCCCTGCAACAGGCCATGGAATTGATAAACGAACATGAATACGGAAATGGTACATGCCTGTTTACCCGCGACGGAGAGTCGGCTCGGTTCTTCACCGACAATATCCAGGTGGGGATGGTGGGTATTAATGTCGCTTTGCCGGTGCCTGTTGCCAGCCAGAGCTTTGGGGGCTGGAAGCGTTCACTGTTCGGGGATCTCTATGTCTATGGTCCGGATGCAATTCGTTTCTATACGAGGCGCAAGACGATGACCCAGCGTTGGCCCGCCAGCAAGATTAGCGAGAAGACCCACTACGCGTTTCCCAGTAGCTGATTTCCAATGTCGGTGTCCGAAACCTACCTGGTTATGTTCGCCGCCATCGAAGCGGCCGATTTCCTTCTGGTGATCTGGTTAGCGGTGACCTTGCTGCTTAACTTCATTCTCATTTTTCACCCCGAGCGCGTTACCCGGACCATGAACAGCTACCTGTTGGCGCTGTACTCACTGTTTGCCTTGTTTGTCATCGGTCGTTGGGGAGTGCTCGTGAGCAAGGTCATGGACATGCTGGCTGCCTTGCGGGATGCGGGAGAATCCCTGCCTCCACAGTCACTCACCATGACTTTCGGATTGGCTGGGGTAGTATTCCTGCTGGGATTCACCTGCTTGACGCTGCAGCACTTGAGATCAAGGCGTGGCCGGACTCGCGTAATCTGATAAGCATGCTTTTGACTCACTACAATGCCGGATCCAGCCGTTCCAACCAAAATATCCTGTCACAATATCGCTTCAGCATTGGCACGGGTCTGTGGCAGGAATTTCGTGGTGCTGACAGGGCATTTTTTCAACAGCCCACTATCGGTGGTAGCGCAATGAGCCGCTATAATTAGGACTTAGTGGTTTGATCAGTTCCAGATGGTCCATAGAGATGTTGTTACAAGCGAAACTTCAGCACTGTATTTCCCTGTTAGTCTGCCTGGTACTGGTCAGTTGTGGCTCCTTGCCGGACGGTGAGCGCCCCAGCAATGCGCTGTACTGCGATACCTACCTGATGTACGACATGTGCGCACAGGACCAGAACCGGGATGGAGTCGTGGATTTCGTGTATTTCACTGATTCGGAAGAGATTTTCATGTTTCGGGAAGGTGTGCAGGAGCGCTATCGTGGAAATCTCGGGGTGCATCGCTGTGCCCAAATCATGGACGAGAACCTCGTTGCCACAACATCCCGGGTATTTTACGTGAACGATGAAACCAGCTTCCTGGAACGGCAAGACATCAAGGGCGCCATGATGATCAAATACATCGCCTATATGCCAGAGGTCACGGCCTGCAATATGCGCCATGAACAGCTCGCCAAAGAGACCGACTGAAGTCCGGTAAGCTTCTGATTTACCTTGTTATTTATGGGTCGACAGCAGCGTGCGAATAGCATCAGGCCTGTAAAGAAAAAACCCAATTCACTGACAATTTGTGACAATCCAGAGGGTTGCGCGCCCCTATAATTTGCCGACTAATACTTTGATCTCAAAGAAGATCCGCTAGCTAGCGACAATATCCACAGGGGGAACCGCGGTGAGGCAGTCAAATCGACCTGTCAGGTCACTATCCATTCTTTCAACTGCCATATTGATGGCCATCGCCGGTGGCAATGCAGCCGCGCAAGATAATATCGGTGATGATTCCACGATCCTGTATTCGGCGGAGTACTTCGAGGAATTCGCCCCGGTAACGGCGCTGGACATGGTTAATCGCATACCCGGGGTTAATGTCGGTGGTGGCGGCGGTGGCGGCGGTGGTCCGCAGAATGCCAGTCGCGGTGGTCGAGGCCTTGGCGGTGGTGGTGGCGGCATCGAGATACTCATCAATGGCAAGCGCACGGCGGGCAAGAATAATAATACCCAGGACCAACTCGCGCGTATAACGGCGGGTCAGGTTGCCCATATCGAAATCATCCGCGGTACTGGCGGGGATCTGGATGTGCGGGGCAGTACCCAGATCGCCAATATTGTCCTCTATGAAGAGCTCAGTTCCTCGTCATTCTCCTACGAGCTAAACGCCGATTACTACGCCGATGACAATTCCCAGCCCGGTGGTCGCCTGACCTATGGTGGGCAATCGGGAAATCTGGACTACCTGTTCAATCTGCAGGCTCAGCCCCGGTATGACCATCAGGAAAGCTATGAAGACAGCATCCTGGGAAATTTCGCGCCTAACGACATCGTCGTCGAAGACCGGATCGTTGACCAGGCCAGCTACACCCTGTCTACCAACTTCGATTACCAGTTCAGTGCCAATACCAGCGCCCGCTTCAATGCGCTCTACTCACAGAATGACAACCCGACTACGGTGGATCGCGCTACGATCAATATCCGCGATGGGGCCTATGATCCGACATTCCAGCGCGAAGTGATTCCCGGCGAACAATTTAACTGGGAGATTGGAACTGACCTCGAGCATCGCTTCGGTAATGGAGACCGCTTCAAGGCATTGCTGATCGCCAATGAGAACGATACTGCCAACACCCGTGAACGATTCGATGTGTCCGGTAACGGCAATGAGAGCAAGACTCTCTTTCTGGATAATTCCAATGTCATTACCGAACGCATCTTGCGTACATCCTATACCACGGATCTGTTCGAAACCCAGAGTATTGAGTTCGGAGTGGAGGGTGCGCAAACGATCCTCAATTCCGATCTGTTGCTGGGAGTCGCCTCTTCGTCAGGCATGCCTTCGGCTTCCCATGGTGGGCTGGTCCCGGTAAACGTGCCGAATGCCAACACAACGGTGGAAGAGATGCGCTTCGAGCCATTCGCCATCCACAACTGGCGCATCAATCCAAGGATGTCCCTGGAGACTTCCATGGTCTATGAATTCTCCGAGATTCAGCAGAGCGGAGACTTTAGCCAGACCAGGGATTTCTCTTTCTTCAAGCCCAAGTTCGACTATCGCTTCGACATAACGCCACAACTGCAATTGCGCCTGATGGTGGAGAAAGTTGTGCGACAGATCAATTTTGTTGACTTCGTTGCGGTAACAGATACCTCTGACGAGGATTCCAACACGCTGTCTGGAAACCGCAATCTGCGTCCTGACTACTGGTGGAACTACAACGTTTTGGCCGAGTACCGACTACCCAATGACGTGGGTGTGATCAGTGCCAACGCCTACCACCACCGCCACAAGGATTTTATTCAGCGCATCGATGTGTCCACCCCAGACCAGATTCTCTCAGCCGTGGGTAATATCGGAAACGGCGATATGTACGTGCTGGATGTGAAGAGCGATATCCGCATGAAGATGATCAATATGCCGAACCTGTTACTAACTTCAGGATTCTCGGTAAGAGAATCAGAGGTGAAGGATCCATTCCAGAATATAGACAGGAGCTTCGACAATTTTCACCGGGGCAGTGTCAATATCGGCTTCCGCCATGACGTGCCAAGCTGGCGCTTTAACTATGGCATGGCACTGATGGATCGTTTCGATGGCGACCAGATGCGTTATGACATCGAGGATGTGGAGTCTGACTTCCGCGAGCCTTTCGTCACGGCGTTCGCCCAGTGGATCGGGTTCGGTAACACCACCTTCCGACTCGACGTGCGAAACCTGGCCGACTCGACCTGGTGTCGTGAGCGCTTCCGGTACGTGGGCCATGTGCGGGACGGTATCCTGGAAGAGTTGGAAAATCGTTGCTCCAATACCGGTGCCGTCTACACCTTCAGGATTAGCGGCAACTTCTAGTCGATTACGATTCCTGTAAGGGCGATTTCTTCGCCCTGAATCCATGCATGCCGTGATGGGTAACTGTCACGGCATCGCTGATATGGACATCATAACCAAGCTCACCCAGTTCCTTGCAGAGCCAGAATTCTTCGGACAGGTATTCGCCGTCAACCACGCCCACCTGGAACACATCGAACATGGTCAGGCCGGTAAGGCTCTCTGTGGTGTCCAGACCCTGCGGGAACTTGTATGTGCGCCCCTCGGTCTTGACCTTCTCTATGACGTCTACCACCGCCTTCCTGGAAAGCAGTAGTGCTGCCGTGCTCACATACCTGGTCTTGTAGAGATTCTTCGCCACTTCTTCATTCAGTTCGGAGCTGTTCAGCCTTACATTGCCATCGCTGTCATAGGCCTTGACCGGCACTGCGGCAGCAATCACATCCACTCCATAGTCCATGAGTTGCTTGAGGTCGGCTGCAGGGAGACGGATGTCTGCATCCAGGAACAGCAGATGGGTAAATTCGGGTTGGTGATAGAAATAGGAAATGATCGAATTGCGGGCCCGGGTAATCAGGCTCTCATTGCCGAATGAGGCGAGGCTGAATGAGAGGCCGTGCCTCTGGTATTCCAGCAGGCTCTTCAAATAGTCCAGATGTACCATGCCGCCGTAGGCGGGAGTGCCGATTAAGACATGCATCGCTAGCCCTGCTGCCGGATTGTTTCAAGGGCTTCGAAAATACCATGGTTTGTCTGGAAAAACCTGACTATTCCGTGCGCAGGCAAAGGCTGAGGCTGACTCGGGCGGCGGAGAGTGACTGGATGCTCACGGTCAGGAATGCGATGCCTATGGCGACTACTGCCGAAAGCAAAAATACCAGGGGATTTATCTCTATCCTGTAGGCGAATAATTCCAGCCATTGTGACATGGCCAGAAAAGTCAGTGGGGCAGCAATCACAATGCCGGCGGCGACGAAGCCGAGGAATTCCCTGTTCATTAGCATAATTATGCTACCTACCGTTGCACCCAGTGTTTTGCGAATTCCAATTTCCTTTGTTCGCTGCTGGGTAGAGTACGAGGTCAGTCCGTACAAGCCCAGGCTTGCAATAAGCACGGCCAGCACGGAAAAGCCTATAAACAACTCACCTACTTTTTGCTCACCCTGGTGCAGGGCATCAAATTCCTCATCGAGAAAGCTGTAGGAAAAAGGCTCGCCGCCTGTCATTTCACTCCAGGTGTCCCCAAGTTCAGATACAACGGCTTCGATCTTGCCAGGAGTAACCCTGACGATCACGTATCGCGTCTGCTCGCCAATGCGTAGCACCATCGGTTCTATGGCCTGGTGCAGCGACAGGAAATGAAAGTCACTCACGACTCCGATTATGGGTCCTACGCTGAGTCCGTCCTGATCTGGTTCGGCAAGGCTTATCTCCAATGGATCGTCGAATTCGAGCTCTCTCACGCCGGTTTCGTTGATGATGTACCCGGAGTGGTTTCCCGTAAACTCTCTGGAGAACGTACGACCGAGAGTAAGTTCAATGCCGAGCGTCTGCAGGTAGTCATAGCTCACGGTTAACCTGTGCAACACTTCGGTTTCACTTGCCGGTCGGCCGACAATCTGGAATGCGTTCTGGTCCCCACCCTCGCGGGGGAGATGCGCCGCTGAGGAGATACTGCTCACGCCAGGTTGAGCGGCGATTCGTGTCTTGAAGGCTTCCAGTTGATCTCCAAGAGCCGCAGCACGTTCAACGATAATCACCTGTTCCTTATCAAATCCAAGTGGCTTGTTGCGCAGGAACTCGAGTTGATCATGTACTATCAATGTCGCCGTGATGAGTGCCACTGAGATTGTGATTTGGAAAATTACCAGGCTTCCACGCACCCAGATACTGCCGCCGCCACGAGCCAGATTTCCCTTCAGCACTTCCCTGGGCTGGAATCGGGACAGAAACAATGCCGGATAGCTTCCGGAAAATAATCCAACCGCCAGGACTATCCCTGACAGCATGCCTATAAATGCAGGATCAGCGAATGTTGCGAAGCTCATGCTGCGGTCGGTAATCGCATTTAGTACCGGCAGCAAGGCTCCTACAATTGGCAGGGCGAGGAGCAGGGATATGAAGCTGATCAGGAGGGATTCCGTGAGGAACTGGAAGATCAACTGAAGCTGGGTCGCTCCGACGGTCTTGCGAATTCCGATTTCCTTAGCCCGGTTTGCAGACCGTGCGGTTGAGAGATTCATAAAGTTGACGCAGGCCAGGATAAGTATAAAAAAGGCGACCGCCTGGAAAGTGTAGACATAGGCGGCACTGCCGGGTGGCTCAATCTCGTCCTCCAGGGTGGAATAAAGATGAATGTCAGAGACAGGCATGAGTTCATAGTTCCAGTATCCACCTCCCGCCAGAAAATCCTCGAAAGTTGTGCCGATGCCTTCCTCAATCTGGGGTGCAACATACTTGGGTACCAGTTCACTCAGTTTCTGCTCAACATCGGCGAGATTGCTATCAGGCCTCAACAGCACATAGGTATTGATATTGTTCATTACCCATAACTGCAGATCGTGTTGTGAGTCCGATGTGAACGATACCATGATGTCGGGGTGGAAATGGGCATTGGCAGGCACTTCCTCGATGATGCCGGTGATCTCATAGTCTCTGGCGTTGTTGAATCGCAGGACTTCTCCCAGGGCATCCTGGCTACCAAAATATTTCTCCGCAATTGTGCGAGTGATGACTATGGAGTTTGGCTGATTCAGTGCAGTAGCCTGATCGCCAGCGAGGAAATTGAAGCTGAAGATATCGAGAAGCTGGGGATCGGCATGAAAGATTTCCGATTCCTGGTAAGCGATATCATCCCTGCCCACCAGGGTCTCGGAGAAGAAGCGTCGAAATCTTGCCGCAGTTTCCACTTCCGGGAATTCGTTAACCAGGGTGGCAGCCATGGGGTAGGGTGTTGCGGCGACTTCCACGTCGTTGCCCCCCACGGAGGCGATCAGGGAGACCCGATATATTCTGTCCAGCTTCTCGTTATGGGAATCGTAGCTAAGCTCATACTGTACATAGATGAGAATCAGCATGCTGGCGGCGAGACCAACTGCCAGGCCAAACACATTGATTACGGAGAATGCCTTCTGTTTCAACAGAATCCTGAGTGATGTGGTGAGGTAGTTGCTGAACAAGGGCAGACTCGCTGTTGCTAAATGGGTTCCAATTGGATATTCCTGGAGTAGCTACCCGGTTTGACGCCCACTGGCGGTGAATGGTTACACTTTCAAGCGGGTGAGTCTGGCTGTTAAGATCTAGTCCTGCATGGGTATCGGTTCGCGCCCTTGCGCCATATGTCCCGCTCATCCCACAGGTTACCGATTTGAGGAGATAACTAATGAAAACAAGAACTCTCAGCCTGATCTGCCTGTTGCTGCTTTGCAGTGGTTTCCAGGTACAGGCCCAGCGTGAAGACTGGACCAGATCCCATCCCGGATTCCGGGTCATCGGCAACCTCTATGGTGTCGGCACCTACGATCTGAGTGTGTTTCTAATCGCTACGGACGAGGGCCATATATTGATCAATACTGGCCTCGAGGACTCCACCGCCCAGATTCGAGAGAATATGGCGGCGTTCGGATTCGAGCTGGAAGATGTACGAATCCTGCTTACCCAGCAGGCACACTGGGATCACACCGCCGCGTTGGCAGAGATCCAGGAAATTTCTGGTGCCGAGATGTGGGCCACCGCCAAGGATGCCCGCGTGCTGGAAGATGGCGGCTTCAGTGATCCGCATTTTGGGGGACGCCAGACCTTTGTGCCAATCGAGGTGGACAGGATTCTCAGCGAGGGCGACCTTATCGAGCTTGGGGGTGTGTCACTTACCGTGCATGAGCATCCCGGTCACACGGAAGGCAGCTCCAGCTATTCCATGACAGTATCCGAAGCAGGCAGGGATTACCGGGTCCTGATCGCCAATATGGGTACCATCAATCCTGGCAAGAAGATGTATGTCGAGCCCACCTATCCGGGAGTAGGGGATGACTTCGCCAGGACTTACGCATCGCAGAAAGCGATGGATGTCGATGTGTGGGTCGCCGCCCATAACAGCCAGTACAACAGGCACGACAAGTGGCAGCCGGGACAAGCTTACGATCCGGATACCTTTGTCGACCCGGAAGGATTCCTGGCGGCGGTCGAGCGCCTGGAGGCAATCTATCTTGAGCAGGTGGCTGATGAGAGGGGCCGATAATCAGGTTCTTCGCAAACTTCCTGGGAAGAATCAGAAAATAGGGACAGATTTATTTTTTTTAAAAATAAATCTGTCCCTATTTTCTAGGCCGACGCCGGCAAGCCGGACAGGGAAGGCCTGGGCCTTGGTTGATATGCACCTATTTGGTGAGCTTCCAGCTATCAGGCTGCTGCATGATGAAGCAATTGCCACAATCGCGCAGAAGTGACCGGCATGTCGACATGGCGTACCTGGTAGCCACTCAGCGCATCGACGATGGCATTGACAATGGCTGGCGGGGCGCCGATAGCGCCGGCTTCGCCGGCACCTTTTATTCCCAGGGGATTTGTGAGGCAGGGGACTTCATTGCGTTTGAATCGAATCATGGGCAAGTCATCGGCTCGAGGCATAGTGTAGTCCATGAAACTGGCTGACAGTAGCTGCCCCGATCCGGACTCGTAGGCGCAGTGTTCCAGCAGTGCCTGGCCGAGGCCCTGTGCAATTCCGCCATGTACCTGACCCTCGAGCAGAAGCGGGTTGATCACGTAGCCGAAATCGTCAACAACCGTGTAGTCGATCACTTTTAAGGTGCCAGTTGCCACATCTATTTCCAGTTCACAGATATGAGTGCCATTAGGATAGGTGGCTTCGCCGGGTGCGAAGCTGTCCTTCTCGTCGAAGCTGATGCCTCGCTCATCTGCGCAGGAAGCGGCGACAGTACGGAATGATTCGCTGCGGTCTGTTCCAACGACTCTGAACTCGCCACGGCTGAATTCGATGTCTGCCTCTGCTGTTTCCAGTAATTCGGCAGCCTGCTTCGTCGCTTGTTCGATGATGCGATCGGCTGCCGCCGTAATGGCTGAGCCTCCCACTGGTACCGAACGGGATCCCATGGTGCCGCCCCCGGTTTCGATCAGGTCCGAGTCACCCTGGACGATTCTTACATCTTCGAAGCTAACCGAAAGGCGCTCCGCCAGTATCTGGCGGAATGCGGTCTCATGACCCTGGCCGTTGGATTGAGTGCCGATGTACAGGGTGACCTGGCCATCGCCATTCACCGTGAGACGAGCCTCCTCCGGCGCGCCTCCTGCACAGCGCTCGATATAGCAGGCCAGGCCGATACCCCGTAGTTTGCCCCTGGAGAAAGCTTCTGTGCGGCGTGCAGGGAATCCATTCCAGTCCGCCATCTGCAGCGCATCCTCCATGTTGCGGCAGAATTCTCCTGAATCATAGGTGATGCCAAACGCGGTCTTGTAGGGCATGGCGGAAGTGGGGATGAAGTTTCTTCTGCGCAATTCATCCGGTCCCAATCCAAGGTCCCTGGCGGCCGCATCCAGCAGTCGTTCGATGGCATAGATGGCCTCGGGTCGACCGGCGCCACGATAGGCGTCTACCGGGGCAGTATTGGTGAAGACGCCATGCACTTCTACATGGGCACTCGGAATGTCATAACAACCTACCAGCATCGCAACGCCGGCCGCCGTCGCTACGAAGGGTGACGCATTGGACAGGTAGGCGCCGAGATTGGCCACGGTAGTTACCTTCAGGCCGAGGATGCTGGCTTCCTTATCGAGGGCCAGGCGCAGGCGAGTCACATGGTCTCGACCATGGGTGTCAGAGAGGAAAGCCTCGCTGCGTTCTGAAATCCATTTCACTGGCCGATCAAGTTGGCGAGCCGCGTACAGGATGGCTACATATTCCGGGAAGAGGAATATCTTCATGCCAAAGCCGCCGCCCACGTCATAGCAACGCACCCTGAGATCTTCGGTCTTGCAATTGAAGATCTGGGCCAGGCGGTTGCGAATTATGTGCACGCCCTGACAGGACACATGCAGTGCCAGCCGACCACTCTCATTCTCGACTTCGGCAATAGCACCCCTGGTCTCCATAGAGCTGGGGATGACCCGGTTATTGACCAGTTCCAGTTCAACTGTTCTGTCAGCCTGTTCCAGGGCGGACCGGGTGGCCTCTGGATTACCATCCTGCCAGTGGAAGCAGCGATTGTTTGGAGCAGAATCCCAGACCTGGGCTGCATCTTCATCCAGAGCACGATCGGTTTCTACAACAGCGTCCAGCACCTCATAGTCAATCCAGACCTGTTCGGCGGCATCTACTGCGGCAGTGCGTGTCTCTGCAACGACCAGGACCACCGCATCACCTACGAAGCGCACCTGGCCCTGGGCCAGGGCGGGCCGGGGAGGTTTGAAACAGGGTGAGCCGTCGATGTTTGGTGCGTCCGCACCGCAGGGCACATGGCCTATGCCTGCGGCTTCCAGATCTTCTGCTGTGTAGATTGCCAGAACACCGGGGACATTGCGGGCAGATTCGCAATCAATCTCCAGGATGCGAGCATTGGCATGGGGTGAGCGAACGAAGGTGGCCCAGGTCTGGCCATCCAGATTTACATCCTCGATGTAGCAACCCTCGCCACGGGTGAGGCGCTGGTCTTCCACTCGTGTAACAGCCTGTCCGATGCCAAATTTATCCATATCCTGTCCCTGTGAAATGCCGCCCGAATTCCTGAAGAGGAAAGAGTGTATGGCTGAGCTGTGTTCTGCAAGGCTCGCCGCATATAGTCTGTAGACTTGCGCCCATAAACTAACACAATCCTCATAGCCGGGCGACCGGGGGCGGGACATGGGACGGCGGGCTTGTTTCGAAGCGGGGGGTGAGCTGAAGTTCGGCCTGGCTGAATCAGGCCACAGTGGTTTCCGGGCTATTGCGCCGGATCATCGACTTGACCTTTTCAGCTACCTCATTGACGTCGTAGGGCTTGGCGAGAAATTCCACGTTGTCCATATTCTGGATCTTTTCCCTGAGCGCTTTCCCCTTGTCTGAGTAGCCTGTCACCATCAGGAAGAGGGTGCCAGGTTTTTCCCTGAGTATCGTCTTGGCCATCTCGATGCCAGTGACTCCGCCGGGCAGGATGAGGTCGGAGAAGATGAGGTCTATTTCGGGGTTCTGCCTAAAGCATTCCACGCCGCCAGCGGCATCCCTGGCGGTAAAAACTTTGAAACCTGCGTATTCGAAGATATTGACTGCAAGGTCCATTACACCTTCATTGTCTTCGACTATCAGGATGCTGTAGTAGTTATTTTCGGAACTCATGCTTGCCTATGGCCATTCTTTACTTGCTTTACTTCGAGCATTCTATCAAAAGTGTGGCCCAGACCCCGGGTCTTTTCGTAACACAATGAGCCTTTCGGGCTCGCAAAATCAGTTAATGATTATTGCATTGCTCCGGATTCGCTGTTTTTCTCCGTTTCCGGTTGAATGCGAAAACCATTGGAGGATAATCGTAACCTTATATTGCTGGCTTATGCAGCCTCGCTTGACAGACGCCAATACAGTTTATCCAACATTTTCCGGGGTCACCTGATTTAGCTCTTATTGCTAACAGAGCCAAGCAACTAGCAGTTTGCAACTACGTTGTTCAATCAAGCAGCTTTTAAAGTTACTTATGTTGCTAATTAAGCAATGTTCTGATGTAGTCTGATGCAGCTTCTCAGGGTGATCGGAAACTTTTATTTTTACACTGAATTGCGCCTAAACTGTTGCACGTTTTATTGCTAAATAAAACTGTTTTTTAGGTGAATCTGGTCTGTCCCCTGCGACGCTGTAGGAATAATACTTACAAGAATTTGCGAGGATTCATGGCAGAAGAAAAGCTGTCGCAATCAGTTGCCAGGGAGCATGCGTATCGGCGTGAGCAGGTGCGCATGCTGTATCGGCAATTGCCGTTGATGTATCTGTCGGATGTCGTGGCCGGTGGATTCCTTTTCTTCGTACTCCTCGAGGACTTTTCCCAGTACTCTGCGATCATCTGGTTTGCGGTGATTACCGTGACTACTGCGGGTCGTGCCCTGGTGGCTCGCAACCATACTACCCATCGTGTGGCCGACGCCGACATGCCGATGCGTTGGCGTTTCCTCGTCTGGGGTTCGACCTTTGCGGGCTTCATGTGGGGCAGCGCATGGTTATTACTTCCGCAAAACCCTGAAGTCTTCGACGTTCTGATCCTTGGCGTCTGGATGGCTGGAATCCAGGCCGGTACCTCCGCCACCATGGTGATAATCAGGCAGGCCTACCTGGGATTTACCATTCCCCAGTCGGTTCTGTTCCTCGGCTATCTGGTCTTTTCCCCGGTCGAGGGGACTCTGCTGCTCGCGGCAGCGTATGTCATGTACATGGCTTTCATCGTGCCTATTGCCTTGCGCAGCGGTAGTGGCTTTGCTCGGCTCCTGGATCTGCAGATAAGCAATGCTGAGCTACGAGAATCCCTGCAAACAGAAGAAATGCGTCTTAGGCAAAGTACGGAAGAATTGATCAGGGAAAAGGAACAGTATCAGTTATTGCAGCAGGAAAAAGTCGCCGCGGATGAGAAGCTAAAGAGCGCAGCCGAAGAAAGGCTATTGCTGCTGGACACCGTTGGAGAGGGAATCTTTGGTCTGGATGCGCGCGGTAACATCACGTTCATCAACTCCTCTGCATTGCGTATGCTTAAACTGGATGAAGACACCACTATTGGGCGCAGCGCCCTGCAACTCATCAGTTCGACTGGTGCAGCCTCGGCCGCCAATGTAGAAGCCTTCGTGGCGATAAACCGCTGCCTGCAAAATTCCAGGCCCATTGAGAGTATGGAATGCCAGATGTTGGGTAGGGACGGGTTCGAGATTCCCGTGCGCTTTTCCTGCGCGCCAATCATCAAGGACGGCGGAGTCAAAGGCGCGGTGGTTAGCTTCATCAACGTGGCCAAGCAGAAAGAAATGGAGGCCATGTTGCTGCAGTCACAAAAGATGGAGGCTATTGGTCGCCTGACTGGTGGCGTCGCACATGACTTTAATAATCTGTTGACGGTCATCATGGGAAACCTGCAATTCCTGAAACGTCACATGCCAGAGGACGAGCGGCTGCAGGGATTTGTCGACAAAACGATCCAGGCGGCGCGCAGCGGTGCTGAATTGAATAACCGCTTGTTGGGCTTCTCAAGGGAGCAGGAGATTGAAACCGAGCTGGTGGAAATCGACAGCGTGATCCATGACATGGAGTACTTTCTGGACAGGTTGCTCGGTGAAAACGTGCAACTGAAAGTAGAGCTCGGTGCGGAGTCACTGGCTGCCTACACCAATCGTACACAACTCGAAAATGCGATTCTTAACCTCGGAGTCAACGCCAAGGATGCCATGCCCGATGGTGGTGTGCTGGAAATAGTGACTTCCAGGCAACGCATGAGAAACTCATTTGTTAGACAGGACGACAGCCTTGGGGAGGCTGATTATATCGAGATCCGGGTAACAGACTTCGGCTGCGGCATAGATCCGGAAATACAGGAGCGAATCTTCGAACCGTTCTTTACGACCAAGGACAAGGACAAGGGCACGGGGCTGGGGTTGGCCACAGTCTATGGCTTTATGCGCCAAACGGGGGGCAATATCACGGTCAATAGCCGAAAGGGTGAATGGACGACGTTTAAACTGTATTTCCCGATGGCAAAAGGTGCTATCGCTGCGGTTCCCAAGATCGAAAAGGTGGAGCGCTATCCAACCCTGAAGAATTACACAGGCAAGGTGTTGGTAGTAGAAGACGACAAGAATGTCCGCGAGGTTGCTGTGCATACCCTGAAGGATGCGGGCTATGAGGTGCTTTCCGTTGCTGATGGTGAGGAGGCCCTGAAGAGCATTGCTGACAACCCGGATCTGCAGATGATCTTCTCTGATATCATCATGCCTGCAGGTATCTCGGGGATTGAATTGGCTGAGAGGGTGGTAAAAACCAGGCCGCAATTACCCATATTGCTCGCCACGGCTTATACCGAGAAGTCATTGAAAGAAAAACTGGTGGCACTGAAGAATGTATCGTTCGTCGCCAAGCCCTATGACACCGAAGACCTGCCCGGGCTTATCCACAGCATGCTGGTGAAAGCCGCTTCGTGATTCCCTCCTGATGTACTTGTTGCTGCGCTCAAGCCGCATGGAAACTGGCAATACCTGAAATTTCAGTAAAATTTACGTTTCTATTGGTGCCATAACTGAGGCTCCACGTTGTAGAAATCACGCAGTTCCCTGTACAGTTCCTCGTGATGGGTGGCCATCTCCTTCGGCCTCTCGAAGAAAGTCTCGGTAGCCACCGCAAAGAACTCCGCGGGATTGCTTGCGCCATACTGGTCAATCAGGCTGGCGTGATGGTGCGACTTGAGGAAATTCAGCTGTTCGAATTCCTTTTGGAAGACATGGGTCCAACTCTTGTAGGCACCCCGGGTATGTAACAGCGGTGCTCCATTGACGGCTCCGGATTCACTATCCAATTGATGGGCAAATTCGTGCAGCACAACATTCCTGCCGTCTTCCAGGTTGCATACGCCGTGCTCAACGTTATCCCAGGCCAACACAACCTTGCCCTGATCCCAGGATTCTCCCAACAGAGCCGTGTGGCTGGTTGACACCAGTCCCAGGTCGTCACGGACTTCTCGAGTTGCAATGAAAGTGGATGGGTAGACCAGTATCGATCGCAGGCTGTGGTAGGCATAGCCATTCATGTTGAGAATGAGCAGGCATGCCTGTGCCGCAATGGTGAGTCGGATTTCGTCGGTGATTTGCAGGCCGGCACAGCCGACGAAATTGTGGTCGGCGAGAAAGCGCTTGATGAGGTTTTGCAGGCGTTGCTGTTGTTCGCCTGGAAGCTTCCTGTAGAAGGGGAGTCGGCGTTCGACAATGGATTGCCATTCTGATGGGAAGGGCTGGCGCTCTATTCGGCGGAGGCGGATATTGGGCCAGTAGACTACGTAGAAGATTACGGCTATGACGAGTAGCAGTAGTGCGCCTAGAGCGACTATTGAGGTGGTGTCCATGGCGGATCAGGGTAACAGAAAATCGGGTCGCTGATAGATAAAGAGAGGGGAATAAAAAAGCCCGCATTGGTGACAATGCGGGCTTCTTGAGATGGTAGCAATGGGTGGACTTGAACCACCGACCCCAGCATTATGAATGCTGTGCTCTAACCAGCTGAGCTACATTGCCTCGAAACTTTCTCGGTCTTCCGATAGCACGTCATCTGAAAATTTTATTTTGAATTTTTGTCCTCGACGTACTACGTGTACGCCTGCGGAAAAATTCAAAATAAAATTCCCAGCTAACGCACTCTCGAAACCCCTCTTACGGTGAACGGCTTCATCTTCTTACGCTCCGCGTGATCTGTTCACTGCGAAAGCTTGACACTCTCGGCCTGGATCACTTCGGAGTAGTTCAATCCGAAAAGGCCGCGAATTTTGGCGATTTCGGGGCTAAATGTCAAGAATGAGGCCTGCCCCTGCAGGCCCCGGATCTAGTCGATTACCACGTTCCTGACTACAGCGTAGAAGTCGCCAACGGCCTGACGGAAGGCGGCTTCGCCGACCTGTTCGTCGTTGCCGTGGACGCCGGAGTGCTCACCGTCGTCGGTGATCAGCGGGTTGAAGCCGTAGCTGACTATGCCCAGGTCGCGGGTGAAGTGGCTGTCGGTAAAGCCGGTGCTGACACTGGGGAGTACCCGGGAACCGGGGTGGAGTTCCTGGGTAACGCTCTCGATGGCCCGGAACAGGCGAGTGTTGGTCTCGGATATGGCGGGGGTGAAGGCCATGATGGTCTGTATTTCGACCCCGGTATAGCCGATCAAATCGTCCAGCTCGGCGATGAATTGCTCGGAGGGCTTGTCCGGCAGGATGCGGCAGTCCAACTCGGCCCAGGCTTCCGGCGGAATCACATTGATCTTGCTGGAGCCGCTCATGCGGGTCATGGAACAGGTGTCCCGCAGCAGGGAATTGTGGCCCGGTCGCTCCTCGTGCAGGCGCTGCACGAAGGCCGGGTCCTGGATTGCATTGCTGATGTCAGCATAGGAGCCCGCCCATTCCTCGCTCATGTCCACCGACAGGGCGGCGAAGTAGTCGTTCACCGGGCCGATGATGCGCGGGGGGAAGGGGTTCTCCAGCAGGGTGTTCAGGGCCTGGACTATGCGCGTAACCGAACTGGTGGTGCGGGGGGATGAGCCGTGTCCCGGGGTGTCGATGGCATTCAGGCGCAGCCACACGGGTACCTTCTGGGTGACTTCCACCCCGAACACCACATCGCCTTCCTCACTGCGGCTGCCGCCGCCACCTTCATTCAGCAGAATGCCGATGTCCTCAAAGATTTCCGGGCGGTTCTCAATAAGCCAGCCTACACCATAGAAGCCGCCGGCCTCTTCGTCGGCGGTAGCCAGGAATACCACGTTTCTATTCAGCTCGACCCCGGAGCGGTGCAATGCCAGGAACGTGGCCAGGTGCAGTGTGCCCAGTCCCTTCATGTCACGGGCACCACGTCCCAGGATGTAGCCATCGCGGATGGCGCCAGAGAGCACGGGAATGGTCCAGAATTCTTCGTCCGCCGGGACCACGTCGGAGTGTTGCAGCAGGATCAGTCCCGGCTCGTCGCCACCTTCCAGTCGCGCCCAGATATTGCCCCGTCCTGGTGCGCTCTCCGCAGTCTCGTATTCGATGCCCTCGGCCTCGAAGATTGCCGCGAGGAAATCCACGGCGCGCGTTTCATTGCCCGGTGGATTGATGGTGTCTATCTGGATGTATTGTTGTAGCCAGCTTACTGCTTCATCCTCCAGAGACTGGGCATACAACTGCAAGGGGAGAGACGTCGCGAGCAGCGCGACAATAATTCTGAAAGTGTTCATGATTTGCTCCTGATTACACGGGAATATTAAACCCGAAATGCTCCGCCAATGACAGCTGTGCGCATGGCTGTTGCCTCGCATCTGCTGAAGTGTCAATGGGGAGTATTAGAATTAGTGTGTCGTGCGAGTCGTGCCCGTACTCTCGCTACGCCAGTGGGCCAGGTTGTCCCTTACGGTGGCAAAGCGCAGGGGCTTGCTGATATAGCCATCCATGCCTGCTTCCCGGCAACGACTCTCGTCACCTGCCAGTGCGTTGGCGGTCAGGGCTATGATGGGAATATTGCACACGGGTTCGGGCAGGCTGCGGATGATGCGCGTGGCTTCATAACCATCCATGACCGGCATGGAACAGTCCATCAGGATCAGGTCGAAGTCACCACTCTGTACTTTTTCCAGGGCGATCTTGCCATTCTCAGCGTGTTCTACATCTACCTTGAGTTTGTGCAAGATAGCGGTAGCCACTTTTCTGTTAACACTGTTGTCTTCCACGACGAGTACCTTGTAGCCCTCGAATTCCACACTCTCTTCCTTTACCGTTGGATTGCCCGGGTCATCGGAGAAATCAGAATCTCGCCTCGGCTCCACCAATGGCAGGTTGAATGCGAAACAGGAGCCCTCACCGGGCGAACTGTTTACGGTAAGCTCGCCGCCGAGTGCTTCACTCAGCTGCTTGGAAATGACAAGCCTAAGACCGGTTCCGCCGAAGCGCCTGGTTGTAGAAGTGTCGGCCTGTGCAAAGGGTTTGAATAGCTTCTGTAGCTGCTCATCCGTGATACCAAGGCCAGTGTCTATTACCCGGGTCAATATTGATGGCTTCCCGTTTTCCAGTTGCGATGGTTCAGACTGAATCGTGATTCCGCCCTGTTCAGTGAATTTGATGCCATTGCTGACCAGGTTCATCACGATCTGTTTGATGCGCAGAGGGTCGCTTACTATCCGGGTCGGTAGTGAAGGATCGATGTGCAGTTCGATGCCCAGACCTTTCAGGTGGGCTAGCGGAGAGACCACATCGACTGCTTCCTGCATGTGTTGCTTCAGGTCAAACGCAATCTGTTCAGTCTTTAACTCCCCGGATTCAATCTTGGAGAAGTCGAGCACATCATTGATGATGCTAAGCAGCAGGGTGCCCGATTCCCCGATAGTTCTGCTGATATCCTGCTGTTCTTCGTCCAGGCTGGTTTCCGCCAGCAGGTCATTCATGCCGATGATGGCGTTCATGGGGGTGCGCAGTTCGTGGCTCATCATGGCCAGGAAATCAGACTTGGTCTTGTCTGCCTGTTCCGCCGCCTCCTTGGCGTGAGTCAACGTCTCTTCCAGAGTCTTGAAGCGTGTCATATCCCGCACGATAGCGATCATGCGGCCATTGACCACGGGATAGATACGCGCCTCGAAGTGCTGGGGCTGCGGATCTTCCCGATAGTACTCCACGGTGACTTCCTTCTTCCACACTCGCTCAAAGGCACGTCGGCGCAGCCTGCGTATTTCCCCTTCAGGCGCGTCCCAGAAGAACCTGCCAACCTGGATCGAGTTGTCCAGTGAACTGCCCTGTATCTGGACCACCCTGCCGGATTTGTCCAGCCACACGAACTGGTCCGGGAAGGCTTCCAGTACCGCCTTGAACTCGGTGGTGGCAATGCGCAATTCGCTGTTACTTAATTCGGCTGCCTGCTTGGCCTTGCGCAAGCTGATGTCGAAGTCCCGGTAAGTCTTGTCGATGGCTTCGAGGAAGGAGTTCAGCTCGGAGACCTGTTTCGAATCCAGGTAACGCTCGAGTTGTTTCTGCAGAAACTGGTGGAAGTTAAACATGCCTAGCCATCACCCTGCAGATACCGCGTGAAGAATTCATGGGCAGGCAGGGGTTGGGAAAAATAGAAACCCTGTGCAGCGTGACAATGTTCGGCACGGAGAAACTCCAGTTGCTCCTTGTTCTCTACACCCTCGGCAACACAGGTCAGGCCCAGGTTCTCGGCAAGAGCGATAATGGTTTTCACCAGTGCCTGGTCGACCCCTGGAGTTGTGCAGGTTTCGATAAACGACTGGTCTATCTTCAGCTTGTGCACGCTGAACTGCTTCAGATAGCCAAGAGATGAGTAACCCACACCGAAGTCGTCCACCGTGATATGCACACCCATGTCGCTAAGTTCATTAACCGTGATGAGCGCCTTCTCAAAATCCTCAATGAGTGTGCTTTCCGTGATCTCGAACTCGAACATGCTTAACTCGAGATCGTGATTTTCAATCGTCTCCATGACCCGCTGGGCAAAGTGATCCATCTTGAAGAAGCGGCCGGATAGATTGATCGCCATGCGCAAGTCGAGTTTCACCTTCTGCTTCCACTCGCTAAGCTGGTCACACACCTTCTCGAAGACCCAGTTGTCAAGCTCCGTGATCAGCCTGGTCTCTTCAGCTAGCTCCACGAACTCTTCGGGTAACAGGAAGCCCTTGCGCGGGTGGTTACAGCGCACCAGGGTTTCCATGCCGATGAGCTTGCCTGTTTGCACATCGTTCTGGGGCTGGAAGTAGAGGATCAGTTGATCCGTTTCCATGGCGGTGCGCAGCTCGGCCTCCACCCGCAATCTTTTCGCGGCAGCGGCATTGAGTTCTTCGCTGAAGTAACGATAGGTGCCACCACCTGCATCCTTGGCGTCGTACATGGCGGAGTCGGCATTCTTCATCAGGTCTTCGAGGTTGGTCGCATCGTGGGGGTAGATCGCGATGCCGATACTGGCCGATGGACGCATCTCTTCGCCATCGATCACCATCGGAACCGGCAAGGTTTCCAGCAGTTCATCGACGACCGCTGCGATGGGTACATTGATGTGCTGCTGGTGTTGGCCCTCGGTAATCACGATAGTGAATTCATCACCACCCAGGCGGGCCACCATATCGGTAGAGCGCACACTGTGACGAATCCGCTCGCCGACGGCGATGAGATAGTGATCGCCTATGGTATGTCCCAGGGTGTCGTTGACCAGCTTGAACCGGTCCATGTCGATGAACAGGACAGCAACGGACGTGTCATTGCGTTCGGCCAGCGCCAGTGATTGCTCGAGGTGGTTTTTCAGGGCGAGCCTGTTTGGCAGATTGGTCAGGGAATCGTAGTTGGCCTGATAGAACAACTTCTCCTGCCATTTGGCATTGGACAGGGCGACCGAGACTCGATCGGACCAGGAGCGGGATTCCTGCAATGCGGTATGGGAATCCTCTGGCAGTTGCTTGTAGCCAAGCAAAATGACCGCAGCCAGCTCCTCATCTACGAATAGTGGCAGTAACAGGGCGCCGGTGGCGCCACGGTAGATCAGGTTGTCGATAAACTCGGGAATGATGCTATTGCCATCGATGACCAGTCCCTGGGGGTTGCTGTTAATCAGCTTGAGGTCCTTGGCCATGAGGAACACGGAGACCTCATCAATCTTCTTGCCGTCATTCAATGAGCGCACATACATGCGATTGAGTTCGCCGTTACCGTCCTCGACGATGATGCCGATGAAATCGCAGTTGATGATTTCCTGGATGCGCGCCAGGACGATCTGCACGATATTGTCTGCATCCAGGGAGGAGAGGATGAGCCTGTCAATCTCACCCATGGTCTCCAGGGTCTTGAACTGTTCGGCGAGTTTGCCTCCCATCCTGTTAAAGGAATCCGCCAGGTCTTCGAATTCATCGTTGCTGGAGACGATGACCTTGTTCTCGAAATTCGTGTTGCCGAAATCCTTGATACCCAGCATTAGCTTCTGCAGTGGGGACAACACTCTCTGAATCAGGTTAAAACTTAGCAGTAGAGTGAAAGCCAGTGTCGTGAGGAATACCAGCAGGAAGGTGTTCTGAAAGCCATCGATTGGGCGAAATACTTCTTCTATCGGACGACTGATCACGATAGACCAGTCATCGATTCCAAACTCGCTATTGAGGAAAATGCCCCAGTAGGCAGCCATGGCATTGGTCTGCTGATCGTTGGTCCACTCAAAATTGCCGCTGAAGCTGGAAGCGGTGAGTTCAGCGGTTCGTTGTGCCAGGACCTGCGACTGTTCCTGGGAGCAGAATAGGGTGATCGAGGATTCGTTCAGTACACAAAGAGCCTCCAGCGGGGACAGGGAACTCTCATTCCACAAGTAGTCTGGGAGGATCTCGGCAACCAGCATGCCCGTGTCGAGTGCCTCGTTGTCCCTGTGTACGGACAGAAACACCCGGCTGCTCAATTCCCCGGTCTGCACGGCCACTACGTGGCTCGGATGCGGGTTGCCAAGATAGCTCGCTATCAGGGCCTCGGTAGCAGCGGCGCCCAGGGTTTCTTGCATGTGCTGCCGGGTGTCTGTGCCGCTGAACCAGTTCAAGCTGGCTAATTTATCGGAGTAACGGCTGTTCAGGACTGAATCCACGTCTTCTGTGATGCTGCGATCTTCAGATGCGTAGAGTTGGGCATAGAGACCCAGTTCATCGTGCAGGAACCGCAGCCGCTCATAGATACCCATGCCGAAGAGCTTCACCGACTGATCCAGTTCTGCGCGAGTCTGTTCCAGCAGTTCTTCGCTCACGCGGCTAAGTGAGAGGGCAGCCAGGGTGATGATCGGGACAATGGAGGCGATCAGGAAAATCAGCAAGAGCCGCCTGGCAAAGCGACTGTGGAGAACGCGGTTACCAACTTCCATAGGACAGGCCTGTCAGTAGTCTTCTGCCAGGCCGAGGAATGAGCCATTGTTGGCGCGTACTACATCATCTCGACCCTTGGCAGAGGTGAACGCCAAAGCCGAAGCACCGTCCTTGCCCATGCTATAGAGGTCATAATCGGTGTTAACCGGGTTGAGGAACTTGTCCTTGCGTTTTTGTCCCGTTGTCGTGTTCTCGTCCATCAGCAGGTACTGGTAGGGATTGCCCCAGGGGTCACGCATTCCACCCAGACCGGCGACTGCCAGATTTGAGGGGAATGAATCGTAGGTGGAGTAGTAGACTTCGAACTTCTGGTCGATCAATTGCAAGTCGGCAATGGCCAGTCCGACATCCACCCTGTCGCGGTATTCCTGGTAGCTTGGCAGGGCTATCGCAGACAGGAGTCCAACAATCGCTACAGTGATGAGCAATTCCAGCAGTGTAAACGCGCGCGATGATCGAATGATATTCTTGGTCACGTCCCAAACCTGAGCTTGGTCCAGCAGGAGAATTTCAGCAGGTCAGGGCGTAGCGAGCAATGGTGATTCAGCGAGTTTCGGTTGTAGTCACCACGCCCTATCTAATTAAGAGTAGTACCTGCATAGCCCCTTACATACCTATAGCGAACTCACCTGTGGATGATAGTCGTGTTTTGGGAGTTTTTCCTGCAATTTCGTGAGAAATTCCGCTATAAAGCTGGGGATTTCACCAGCCAAAAGCCATAAAAGTCCGGGGTTTGCAGCAAAGTGGGAAGTATGGGATTGGATGCAGATGACGTCCTCCCCCAGTGAGGGGCACCACCAGCCGGACGCCTACTAGAGTCAGATCCCGAATATCTGTGTTAGGAAAATTCTGTTTGCGGCCAGAAGCAGTGACAATGGCCTGCACAGGCTATCAGCAGATTACGCCTGAATTAAACATTAAAGCGAAAATGGATGACATCACCATCCTGCACTATGTATTCCTTGCCCTCGAGTCGCCACTTACCGGCATCCTTGGCACCGCTCTCGCCATTGTTGTCTACGAAGTCATCGTAACCAACAATCTCGGCGCGTATGAAGCCTTTCTCGAAATCTGTATGGATAACACCGGCCGCCGCAGGTGCGGTTGCACCCTTACGAACTGTCCAGGCCCGCACCTCTTTCTCTCCAGCCGTGAAATAGGTCTGTAACCCCAGCAACCGATAACCAGCCCTGATCACCCTGTCGAGCCCGGGCTCTTCCATACCGAGTTCCTGCAGGAACTCCAGTTTCTCATCATCCTCCAGTTCGGCGATTTCTGCCTCCAGCTTGTTGCAGATCGCCACGACCTCGGACTGCTCCGCTTCGGCGATCTCCCTGACCTTGTCGAGGAAGGGATTGTTCTCGAATCCGTCCTCATCCACGTTGGCAATATACATTACCGGTTTAGCGGTGAGCAGGTGCAGAGAATAGAGGTCGGCCAGTTCTTCCTTGTGCAGTTGCAGGGTGCGTACTGGTTGAGCGTTGTCCAGATGGGCTCTCACCCGCTCCAGCAGTTGAACCAGGCGTTGTGCGTCCTTATCCCCGCTCTTTGCAACCCGGCTAGCCCTGTCAATACTCTTCTCCACTGTCTCCAGGTCGGCGAGAGCGAGTTCGGTATTGATGGTTTCGATGTCGGCCGCCGGATTGATGCTGTTGGCCACATGGGTGACGTTTTCATCTTCGAAGCAGCGCACGACATGGGCGATGGCGTCACACTCGCGAATATTGGCCAGGAACTGGTTGCCCAGGCCTTCACCCTTGGAGGCGCCCGCTACCAGTCCTGCGATATCTGTAAATTCGACGGTGGTGGGAATGACCTTCTGCGGTTTGACGATCTCCGCCAGCTTGTCCAGTCGCTGGTCCGGTATAGACACGATGCCGGAATTGGGTTCGATGGTGCAGAACGGGAAATTCTCTGCGGCAATGCCAGCCTTGGTGAGGGCATTGAACAGAGTCGATTTACCAACATTGGGCAAGCCCACGATACCGCATTTAACTGCCATCTTTATTGTGTTCCTGTTAGGTAGTAACTATTGGGTGTGGAGTTTTTGCATGGCCTCTCCCCATTCGCCGCGTACGGCAATAGGAAGTACCCGAATCGCGTCTTCGATGTTAGACATGATGACGTCTGCCTCTGATCGTGATGGATCACTTAGCACATAGTTGGCCACCATGGATTTGTGCCCTGGATGACCCACCCCGATTCGCAGCCTGTAAAAATCGTTTACGCCACCGAGCGCATTGATGATGTCCCGTATGCCGTTGTGGCCTCCATGGCCGCCACCTTCCTTGAAACGGGTAACCCCTACATCGAAGTCGATCTCGTCGTAGGCTACCAGCATGTTCTGCGGTTCGATCTTGTAGAATTTGCACACCGCAGCAACTGACTTTCCACTGTGATTCATGTAAGTAGTGGGAAACAGCAGTTTTACGTCGTGGCCATCGATAGTGATGGAGGTGAACTCTCCAAAGAATTTGCTTTCGCCACGCAGAGTTCCACCATAGCTCTTGCAGAGATGGTGAAGGAAGATAACGCCTGCATTGTGGCGATTGGAATCGTGTTGTGGGCCTGGATTACCAAGGCCCACAATCAGCTTCAGGGAGTCGCCTGGCATAGTCTCAACCTGGCGCGGTTACTGTTTAGCAGTTGACGGTTAATTGAAGGTCTAGTCGTTGTCAGAAGACTTGTCTTCACCTTCATCGTCAGCCTTGCTCTCGGCTGCAGAGGCTGAATCACCAGCTGCGCTATCGTCACCGCCGCGAGGTTGCTGCACGATGGCTACTGAGAGGTCGCTGTCTTCGCCATGGGTCAAGGCAACACTGGTTACACCTTCAGGCAATGTGACGTCTGACAGGTGTACGGTATCGCCCACGTCCACATTCAGCATATCCACTTCGATGTACTCGGGCAGATCCTTGGGCAGACAGGAAACCTCGATCTCGGTAAGCGTCTTCAGGATGTTGCCGCCGTGTAATTTAACCCCAACACACTTTTCTTCATTAATGAAGTGGATGGGTACATTCACGACAATCGCCTCGTTTTCTTTTACCCTGAGGAAATCCGCGTGCACAATAAATGGCTTGGCAGGGTGACGCTGCAAGTCTTTGATTACGGCCTTTTCCTTGGTGTTGTCGATATTGAGGGTAATGATGTGGGAAAAGAACGCCTCATTTTCAGTCGCGTGAAAAATATCGTCGTGACTGATAGTGAGGGAGACAGGGTCTTTGCCCCCACCATAGAGGATTGCCGGTATTTGGTTGTTCAAACGACGCAGGCGGCGGCTCGCACCCTTTCCCTGCTCAGTTCGAACGCTACAGTTCAGTTCGAATGCATCTGACATAGTAAACTCCAGTTCAGACAAGACTTCATGGAATCTGCGACCGATTCCAGAAGAGTTAAAAAAAGGACAGGCTCTTTTGAGCGTGTCCCGGTTTATCCGCTAGATGTCCGGCTCACCTGATTCAGGTGTTGTCGAACATCGCGCTAATGGATTCTTCGTTGCTCACGCGGCGAATCGATTCGGCCAGCAGTCGCGCCATGGAAAGCTGGCGGATGCGGGAACACTTTTTCGCCTGTTCACTCAAGGGGATCGTGTCGGTTACCACCAGGGAATCCAGCGCCGATCCTTCGATATTCTCAATTGCCGGTCCGGAAAGCACCGGATGTGTCGCATAGGCGACAACCTTGCTGGCTCCGTGTTCCTTGAGAGCCTGTGCGGCTTTGCACAAGGTGCCAGCGGTATCCACCATGTCGTCGACAATGAGGCAGCATCGATCTGCAACATCACCGATGATGTGCATGACCTGCGCCTCGTTGGCGGTTGGACGTCGCTTGTCGATAATCGCCAGGTCCACGTTCAATTGCTTGGCAACAGCCCTGGCCCTGACCACGCCACCCACATCGGGGGATACTACCAGCAGGTTTTGGTAGTTCTGGCGCTCGATATCATCGGTCAGTACCGGCGATCCGTAGACGTTGTCCACTGGGATGCTGAAGAATCCCTGTATCTGCTCTGCGTGCAGGTCCACCGTGAGCACTCGATTGACCCCTACTGTGCTGATCATGTCCGCCACGACCTTGGCACTGATTGCCACGCGAGCAGAGCGGACCCGGCGATCCTGGCGCGCATAGCCATAATAAGGAATCACGGCAGTGATGCGGTTGGCCGAGGCGCGGTGCAGGGCGTCCGCCATCAACAGCAATTCCATGATGCTGTCGTTAGTTGGCGCACAGGTGGGCTGGATCACGAACACGTCCTTACCGCGGACGTTTTCATTCAGCTCAACGGTAACTTCGCCGTCACTAAACTTGCTGATGCTGGCATAACCCAGGGGGACACCGATATATCGGGCAATAGCATCCGCTAATGCGGGATTCGCATTACCGGTAAAAACCATCAAATTGGTTGCCACGATACCGTCCTATGGGTGTTGCTACTGCAGAATTTGGCTGGGGTGGCTGGATTCGAACCAACGCATGCAAGGATCAAAACCTTGTGCCTTACCACTTGGCGACACCCCAAGAAAATCGTTTTCTCTCAAGCGCTTATTTTAGGTCGCGCTACTCAGCTCTTCCAGCGAATTCACGCCTGGGGCGACAAATCCCGTCCAGTCTTTCGGTAATCTGGCCAACACTGCCTCGGCGCCGGCGGCGTCAGGGAAGCTGGCAAAGACACTGGATCCTGTGCCGGTCATGCGGCTTTCCGCGAACTGGCGGAGCCAGTTCAGCGCTTCCGCGACCCTGGGGTAGAGTTCGCAAGTGACTGATTCACAGTCATTTCGGGACCCCCCCGCGAGAAAGTCGGCAATTTTGATGGTTGCAGAGTTTCGTGTCAAATTTTCATGCGTGAAAATGCGGGCAGTTGACACCTCGCAGTCGGGGGTGATGACCACATACCAGCTGGGTGGCAGGGTCAATGGCTCGAGTTGCTCGCCGATACCCTCCGCCCAGGCCGAATGGCCCTGCAAAAACACCGGGACATCGGCCCCCAGTGCCAGGCCGATCTCCATCAGCTCCGGTAGTTCGGCATGCAAGCCCCACAGCTCATTCAAGGCCAACAGGCTAGTGGCGGCGTCACTGCTGCCGCCGCCGAGTCCGGCACCCATGGGTATGCGCTTTTTCAGCACGATGTCAGCGCCGATCCCGGGGTGATCAAACCGCTGCCTCAAGGCTTCGGCGGCATCCAGAATCAGGTTTTGCTGCAGTGGAACATGGGTCACCGGCGAGGCGGGATCCAGTTTCAGGCGGAGTTGCCTGTCTTCCCGCGTCTGGAATTCCAGCTCGTCACCAAAGTCCAGGAGCTGGAAGACAGTCTGCAACTGATGATAGCCATCGGCACGCCGCCCCGTGACATGGAGGAACAGGTTGAGCTTGGCCGGAGCTACACGTCGGAGGGTGCTGACCGGCATCAGTTCGTAACCTGGTCCAGGGTCCAGCTGAGCCCGACGAACCGCAGACGAACATCGTCTAGAGGCCGGGTCACATCGACCCGGCGGGGCAGGGTCAGTTCGCCATACTGGCGTGGATCCGGATAGTCCACGGTCCAGCCATCCTGGACCATGCCCTGCAACTGGTTGAGTTCGTTGAAGATTAATTCCGCATTCGAGGACGGGGCAGGCAGTCCCCTGATCCAGTACTCCAGGTAGGACACCGGTAATTCATACCCCAGTTGTTGCAGTATGAGTTCCTCCGGGCTACTGGCAGTGAGGATGTCGCCATCCTGTTCCATGGTGACAAATCCCGGGCGTCCGTTGATGTGGGTATTCCCGGCATTGAAGGTGCCCCAGAGCCGGATATAGTAATCATCCTGCTCCTGCTCCCAGATGATGCGCGGGGTATAGGACTCATTGTCATAGAGTACGTTGACCCTGCCCCTGAGCTGCCAGTTGTCCAGGGACTCCAGCAACTGGCGCTGGGCACCCCACACCACGTTCTCCGTGGCAGGCGGCGCCACGGAGCTGCATTGCTGTAGGAAGAAGAGTACGCTCAGCGCGCTGATGATTTTGCTGGCTTGCACGAAAAGAGTCCTGGGTGTGTCGGGTAAAGCTTGTCTGAATATAATGAAACAAGAAAGCGGGGCACCTTAGCCAGCTAGATGTCTGCTTGCAGGCGGTCTACTGCTTCCCGGATCAGTTCGCTGTCGGGTCTGGTCTCCAGCGCATTTCGCCATACCGCGATGGCGTCTTCCTCGCGGCCCATCACCCACAACACCTCGCCCAGATGCGAGGCGACTTCGTGATCGGGGAATGCGGCATAGGCCCGGCGCAGATTCGCCAGCGCTTCATCATAGCGCCCCAGCTTGTACTGGGCCCAGGCCAGGCTGTCGATGATGGCAGGGTCATCCGGCGCAATCTCTATCGCTCTCTCGAGCAACTGCAGTGCTTCCTCGTAGCGCTCGGTCTGGTTCGCCAGCATGTAGCCCAGGTGATTGAGGGAGCGGGAATCATCGGGTTTCATGAGGATGATCTGGCGCAGGTCTCGCTCTGAACTCTCCATATCTCCCCGGCTGTCGGACAGCAGCACGCGGGCAAACAGCAGATCGGTTTCATTGGGGTATTTGTTCAGGGCGCGGTCCAGCAGTTCCTGCGCCTTGTCCGGCATTCCGGCCTGGATCAGGGCGGACGATTCGACGGTGTTAAACAGTATTTCCAGGCGTGGTTGGCCGCGGGACAATCGACTCAGGTGAGCGTGAGCTTCTTCCAGATTGCCCTGTTGAATAGACAGGAAGGTGGCCTGTTGCTGGGCCGCGAGGAAATTCTGGGTGCCGATGCGGACCCGCCTGTAGTGTTCGATAGCCTGCTCGAGGTCATCCAGTTGAACGTAGATGAAACCCAGGTAGTAGTTGCTCTCATCGGCCCGTTCGTCGATGTTGACGAGTCTTTGAAACCGCTCTGCAGCCGAAGCGAATGACTGCATCTCCATGTCCAGCAGCGCCATGGAATAGAGTGTTTCCCAGTCCTGCGGATCCTGTTCCATTAAGCGGGCAAATTGTTGCTGGGCAGAGCGGTAATCCCCGAGTTGGATCAGCATACGGGCGTAACTGAGGCGCAGGGACTTGTCTTCCGCGAACAGCTCCACACCTTCCCGCATGACCCGAAGCGAGCCTTCTTCATCACCTGCGCGCTGCAGAATCTGGGAATGCAGCATCACCATGCGTGGGTTGGCCTGGGACAGATCTTCCAGCGCCTGGAACTCTGCCAGGGCCGCATCGAATTCACCGTTCTGGGCCAGAAGCTGGACGAGTGCGATCCGCACAGATATCTGATCGGAAAATTCACTGACCAGCGGCCTGAGATTCTCGATCAGTCTGCTGCGGGTAAGATTGTCGAGCTGACCCGTACGTGCCGCGAGGGCAGAGAAGTCAATGTCGCCACCCAGTTCGATGACCCGCGCCATATGCGACAGGGCTTGCTGGAAATTACCAGTCTCGAGGAACTGGAAGCTCAACAACAGGTGTGGTCGGGCTGCGGTGGGGTCGACATCAGCCCATAGCAGACCGAGTTGCATCAGGGCATTCACGTCATTGTTAACCGAGGCAAACTGCATGGCGCGCTGGATGATGCCAAGGTCCCGGGTCTGGATAGCCAGGTCCAGGTAGTTGTTGCCGGCCTCACCAAGGTCACCACGCTGCGCGCCGAGTTCGCTGATTATCGCCTGGTAGAGTTGCTCTTCGGTGAAGCTGCCATATTCGATGACCTCCTCCTGCGCCACGGGGTTCTGCCGGGCAGCACCATTGCTCATCCCGGTATCGGTGGCAGGGGTGGATTCAGCCGCCCGGCTGGTGGTGGCATCAGTCGATTCCTGCTGGGTACCCGTACCCGTTGTAGAACAGGCAGCCAGTAAACTGCACAGGAGAAGCAGGGGGGGTAAACGGGAAATCATCTTCATTGTATGTATTTGCTGGCTCGCTCTTGCCTACTACGATCAGGCTACTGTGGGGCTGGATGGCCGTTATGCTATGCATGGTACCCCGGAATCAGGTCGCTTCATTGTAGCAGGTCACGAATCAGGGATAACAGGCAGTAATACGCCAGTGATTCGAGCCCGGTTCTGCAGGTTTCGCTGTATTGCCCCGACAGCCCGTTTTTTTGCTCACGAAAGCGGCTATCGGCAGAGAATACGCGCTCCCGTGGAATTCTTGTGCTGCCATGCACCACTAGCAAGCAGATGGGAACGGCGACTGTAATCTAGTAATATATCCGGCCTTTTTGATCGGCCTCCTGTTCGGCCTTCTTAGTTCTGTCACGGTACTTTCATGGCGCTCCACCTCGTGGGTATCAACCACAACACCGCCGGCATCGAGCTGCGGGAAAAAGTCGCGTTTCCGCCCGAGATAGTGGCTGATGCCTTGCAGAAGCTACAGGGGCTGGATTCCGTTTCCGAGGCGGTGATCCTGTCCACCTGTAATCGCACCGAGATCTATACAAGTTTCTCCAGTGGAGATGGGGAAGAGGAGACAGCGAGCAGTGAGCCTGCAAACGCCGACCAGGCCCTGATGCAATGGTTGTCCCAGTATCACCAGCTCAATGCCGAAGACCTGGCTCGATGCCTCTATTCGTATGAGGGGGATGACGTGATCCGGCACCTGATGAAGGTGTCCTGTGGGCTGGACTCCATGATTCTGGGTGAACCGCAGATACTTGGGCAGATAAAGTCAGCCTATGCGGTTTCGAAGGATTTGGGTGTCGTGAGTTCAGAGCTCGGTAATGCCTTCGAAGAATCATTCAGCATTGCAAAAGAAGTGAGAACTGACACGGCAATCGGTGAAAATCCTGTGTCCGTTGCCTATGCTGCCGTGAGTCTGGCCGAGCGAATATTCAGCAAGCTGCCGAGTCTAAGCGTGTTGCTCATCGGCGCAGGGCGCACCATCGAACTCGTTGCCCGCCACCTGAGCGACAAAGGCGTAACCAGAATCGTTGTGGCCAATCGTACCCTGGATAATGCCCTGGAGCTCGCCAGGCGCTTTTCCGGCCACGGTGCTTTGCTATCGGAGATTCCAGATCTGCTGGTTGACGCCGACATCGTGGTCTCATCAACCAACAGCCAATTACCCTTGTTAGGAAAAGGCGCGGTGGAGCGGGCACTTCGACGCCGGCGGCACAAGCCGATGCTGCTGGTAGATCTGGCGGTACCCCGGGATATCGAGCAGGAAGTCGCACAGGTCGCCGATGCCTACCTATACAGTATCGATGACATCAGTAGCGTTATAGAAGATAGCCAGAAGAGCAGGGAAGAGGCAGCGGCCCAGGCTCACTCCATCATAGAACGGGGTGTCGAGGAATATCGCAAAAAGGTACGCTCACTCAACGCTGTTGCTACATTGCGGGCGTTTCGTGGCAAGGCCGATGAGATAAGGGAAACGGAATTGCAGAAGGCTATGCGGGCTCTGGAAAAGGGTGACGATCCGGGCGCGGTGCTGGAGAGTCTGGCAAGAGGCCTGACGAACAAGCTGATTCATTCACCGAGTGTGCAAATGAAAGCAGCCAGCGCAGAGGGACGCGATGATATCTTGCACCTGATTCAGGAACTGTATGAACTGGATGTGGATTCCGAATAAGGGAATGCACGTCTGTCTTATTTTTGTAGGAATAGCAGTAGAACTTCATAGATGAAGCAGTCGATTCGTATAAAGCTGGAAAACCTGAAAGACCGGTTCGATGAACTGGAGGCGTTACTCAGCGATGCCGAGATTATCTCGGACCAGACAAAATTCCGTGACCTCTCCAAGGAATACTCCGAGCTGGAAAACGTGGTGAAGAGTTTCCTGCGTTTTCAGGCGGTGACGGAGAATTTGCAGCAGGCAAAGGAGATGCAGAAGGACGCTGACCCGGATATCCGGGCCATGGCGGATGAAGAGATCGAAAGCAGCGAGAGCGAGCTCGAGGACTTGGAACTGGAGTTGCAGAAGCTCCTCTTGCCCAAGGACTCCAAGGATAGCTGCAATGTATTTCTGGAGATTCGCGCCGGTACTGGCGGGGACGAGGCGGCGATTTTTTCCGGCGACCTGTTCCGCATGTATTCCAAATTTGCCGAAAACCAGGGTTGGAAGCTGGAGACAATAACCGAGCGTCCCGGTGAACACGGCGGCTACAAGGAATTGATCAGCCGCATCGAGGGCAAGGACGTCTATGAGAAGCTGAAGTTCGAATCTGGTGCTCACCGCGTACAGCGCGTACCGGAAACCGAAACCCAGGGCCGTATTCACACCTCGGCCTGTACCGTGGCTGTCATGCCGGAGGTAGAGGGTGTCGATGACGTGGATATCAACAAGAATGACCTGCGAATAGATACGTTTCGTGCCAGCGGAGCAGGTGGCCAGCACGTCAACAAGACGGATTCGGCTATTCGTATCACTCACCTGCCGACAGGTATCGTGGTGGAGTGCCAGGACGAACGTTCCCAGCACAAGAACAAGGCGCGGGCCATGTCCCTGCTGCAGGCGAAGCTGCTCGATCAGGCGCAACGGGAGCAGCAGCAGGAAGAATCTGATACCCGGCGCAAGCTGGTAGGCAGCGGTGACCGCTCGGAAAAGATTCGCACTTACAACTATCCCCAGGGCAGGGTCACCGATCATCGCATCAAGCTTACCCTCTACAACCTGTCAGAAATAATGGCGGGCGAGTTGAACTCCGTGATTCAGCCACTAATCAACGAATACCAGGCTGACCTGTTGGCAGGACTGGCAGCAGAGGACTGACCTGCCTTGGCCAAAACCATCAAGGAAATCTTGATCGCTGCGACACAAGCACTCGCTGGCGGCGATAGTCCGCAAATCGACGCCGAGCTGTTGCTGGCGCATTGCCTGCAGAGAGGTCGGGAATACCTGCGGACACATCCCGACTCGGCGCCCGAAGCAGGCAGCCTTGACCAGTTTCAAACCCTTCTCCGCAGGCGTCAGGAAGGTGAGCCAGTAGCCTATCTTCTTGGCTATAAGGATTTCTGGGATATCAGGCTCGAAGTAAACAGCGAGGTGCTCATTCCCCGCCCGGAAACAGAATTGCTGATAGAGGCGGCGCTCGAAATCCCTGGAAATGCGGGTGCTCTCTCGGTGCTGGATCTTGGCACTGGTAGTGGGGCTATTGCCCTGGCGTTGGCAAATAACCGGCCCCACTGGCAGGTTCTCGGTGTTGACATAAGTGAAGGGGCGCTTGCGCTTGCCCGTCGCAATGCGGCCAGGCTCGAACTCAAGAATGTGATTTTGGCAAAGGGAGACTGGTGCCAGGGACTGGAAGCCAAAAGCTTCGATCTTGTGCTCGCGAACCCACCCTATGTGGCCGCCAACGATAATCACTTGCTACAGGGTGACCTTCGTTTCGAGCCCCAGCTTGCGCTGGTAGCTGAAGAGGATGGCTATGCCGACCTGTTCGCGATCATCGAATCGGCGACCGCTGTGCTTAAGGAGGACGCCTGGCTCCTGTTGGAACACGGTTATGAGCAACATGCCAGCTTGGCCGAGAAGCTTGTCTCTGTTGGTTACCGCGATGTTGAAGTAAGACACGATCTCGCCGGTCACGAACGAGTGACCCAGGCACGCTGGGTTGGCTAGGTGATACTATGTATACCGTGCTACGAACAGAGCTATCATCCGTTGATATCACGATGGCAAAGAGATAATGAAAGACGAAGCCTTGTTGCGCTATAGCCGCCAGATAATGTTGCCGGACATGGATGTGTCTGGACAGCAGAAACTGGTGGATGCCTGTATCCTGATTGTTGGAGTGGGAGGGCTGGGCTGCCCTGCGGCAATGTATCTCGCAGCGGCTGGCGTCGGCCGGCTTATCCTGGCCGATGATGACAAGGTCGAACTCACGAATCTGCAACGCCAGATCGCCCACAGTCACGGCCAACTCGGCGAATCCAAGGTGAACTCGGCGGCGGAAACTTTGCGGGGACTGAATCCCGATGTATCTCTTGAGCTGCTCGATCAGCGCCTGATGGGTGAGTCTCTCGAGCAGGCCGTTGCCGAAGCCGACCTGATCGTGGACGCCTGCGATAATTTCACGACCCGCTTTGCCATTAATCGTGCCTGTATCAAATTTGCCAAACCCTTGGTTTCCGGCGCGGCTATCCGTATGGAGGGTCAGGTGGCTGTTTTTGATAGTCGGCAGGATGAATCCCCATGCTATCAGTGCCTGTACCAGGAGGGTGACGATGCAGACACGTCCTGTAGCACCAATGGGGTGATGGCGCCCCTGGTGGGAATTATCGGCTCGGTGCAGGCCATGGAGGCTATCAAGTTGATTACAGGCATCGGCACCTCACTCGCCGGCAGGCTGCTGCTACTGGATGCCAAGTCCATGCAATGGCGGGAAATGAAGCTCCCCCGGGACCCCAACTGCCCGGCCTGTGCCGATCGATCCGCCCTATCCTCATTGTGATGCCGCGTTGCTTCCCAACCTGCTAGTGGCTATCATGCCAGCCCACTTCAGCCTTCTATCGAGTTCAGGCATTAACACTCCAGTCATTAACACGCAGTAGTTCATGGATACCAGCAGCACAGAAGCCCCAACCTCCTTCGACAGCTTTGCTCTTCAGGCGCCGCTGCGTGAGGCTATTCGCAAGCTTGGGTTCGAGCATTGCACTCCAATTCAGGCGCAGAGCCTGCTCTATACCCTCGAAGGTCATGACGTAACCGGTCGCGCACAAACCGGAACGGGCAAGACTGCCGCATTCCTTATCACGATCATTAACGATCTGCTGTGCAATCCCATTGAAGGCGAGCGTTACCTGGCGGAACCGCGGGCTCTGATTGTGGCTCCAACACGTGAGCTCGCTATACAGATTGCCAGCGATGCGGTAAAGCTGACTGACGGCTGTGACCTGCACACTGTTACCCTGGTGGGTGGCGAAGACTATCAGAAACAGAATCGGGCGCTGGAAGCCAGGCCGGTGGACATCCTGGTGGCTACCCCGGGGCGACTGCTGGATTTCGTGAGCAACGACAACCTCTATCTTGGGCTGGTTGATATCCTGGTACTGGATGAGGCGGATCGCATGCTGGACATGGGTTTCATACCCCAGGTCAGACAAATAGTCGCACGAACCCCGAAGAAAGATTGCCGGCAGACCCTGCTTTTCAGCGCCACCTTCACCCCCGAGATTAATGAACTGGCGGCGCGCTGGGCCATGGATCCCATCATGGTCGAAGTGGAGCCAGAAAAAGTGGCAGCTGACGCGGTGAACCAGATCGTCTATCTGGTAACGACGGATGACAAATATAACCTCCTGTTCAATATCATCTCCCAGGAGGAAGTCGAGAAGGTCATGGTATTCAGCAATCGCCGTGACCAGGTGCGTAAGCTCGCTGATAATCTCTATCGCAACGGCGTCGATTGCGGTCTATTATCCGGCGAAATCGCCCAGAACAAGCGAATTCGCACCCTCGATGATTTCAAATCCGGTAAATTGAAGGTTCTGGTGGCTACCGATGTGGCGGGCCGGGGCTTACATATCGATGACGTGTCCCACGTGATTAACTATACACTGCCTGAAGAAGCAGAAGATTATGTGCATCGTATCGGGCGTACCGGAAGGGCGGGCGCTATTGGCACTTCTATCAGCTTCGCCTGCGAGGAAGATTCCTTTCTGTTACCGGCTATCGAAGAAAAGCTGGGGCAGAAATTGCCCTGCATCCATCCCGATGAGGCATTACTGGCCAAGGCGCCACCCTACGAAAGGGGGTCCGGATTCAAGGCCAAGGAAAGGGATGGTCAAGGCAGGGGTGGTCAGCGTCGTCCACGCCGCCGCAACTGATTAGCTGCTTATTTGCTCTTGATTCCGCCGTGAGACTTCAGTGCCTCGGCGTATTCTATCGATCTGCGATGCTCTGTCACCAGGTCCAGGAATGTACTGCCGTCCTGCAGTCTCGCATTGATGTCACGCCCACTCTCGACATAAAGAGGCAGGAAGCGACTGAACAGGTCAGGGGTCATGCCGCGATAAGCCTTGAGCAGAATATTGTAGTCGGCGGGCAGGCTGGCTGGCGGTTCCAGGTCCAGAAACGCCCTCAGTCGGTCGTCTGACCACTCTTCATTGCGCGTGGCTATCTGCGTCCTTTCAGCGCCGCGCTTCTTGCCTTCTCTTTCAGAATTCATCGATCGATTCCTTTGCGAATCCCTTTTGATTACTTCTTCTGCTCTTGGTGGAAACCTTGTCGTGTTTCAACAAGCAGATCTTGCTAAGCCATCTTCTTGCGTAGTAATTCATTGACGATGGCAGGATTGGCCTTGCCCTGGGAGAGCTTCATGGCCTGGCCCACGAGGAAGCCCAGCACCTGTTCCTTGCCATCCCTGAACTGCTGTACCTGGTCCGGATTGTTAGCAATCACCTGGTCTACCAGTTGTTCGATTTCCCCGCTGTCGGTGACCTGCTTCAGGCCCTTGCTCTCGATGATTTCATCGACGCCGCTGCTATCTTCGATCATGGCTTCGAACACCGTCTTGGCAATCTTGCCCGAGATAGTGTCATCCTTGATGCGGGCAATGAGTGTGCCGAGGCGACCGGCATCAATCGGCGAATCCACAATCTCCATGTTGTTCTTGTTTAGCAGGGCCAGCAGGTCGCCGCTTACCCAGTTTGCCGCCAGCTTGGCATCGCCACTGTGTTTTGCCACTGCTTCGAAGTAGTCCGCCATTTCTCGCTCGCTGGTGAGGACACCGGCATCGTATTCGCTCAGTTCATAGTCGCGGATAAAACGCTCTTTTCGTGCGTCGGGCAATTCTGGCAGTTCTGCGCGTACGGATTCGATGAAGGCATCGTCGAGTTCGATGGGCAACAGGTCAGGTTCCGGGAAATAGCGATAGTCGTTGGCTACCTCCTTGCTGCGCATCGATCGTGTTTCGTCCCTGTCGGCATCATAAAGCCGGGTTTCCTGCACGATTTCGCCGCCATCCTCGATGACGTCCTGCTGTCGCTGCACCTCGTAATTGATTGCCTTCTCCACAAAACGGAAGGAATTGATGTTCTTTATTTCGGTGCGGGTACCGAACTCCTTCTGACCCTTGGGCCGGATCGATACATTGGCGTCACAGCGCATGGAACCCTGGGCCATGATGGCATCGGAGATGTCCAGGTAGCGAATGATCGAATGCAACTTCTTCAGGTAGGCGACAGCCTCCCTGGCGCTGCGCAGGTCGGGCTCGGAAACAATTTCCAGCAAGGGAGTTCCGGCGCGATTGAGATCGATGCCGCTCATGCCATGGAAATCTTCATGCAGTGACTTGCCCGCATCTTCCTCCATGTGGGCGCGTGTCACGCCGATTACCTTTTCCGATCCGTCTTCCAGGGTAATGGTGAGCGAGCCCTTGCCCACGGTGGGGAAGTCCAGTTGGCTCACCTGATATCCCTTGGGCAGGTCGGGATAGAAATAGTTCTTGCGATCGAACACCGAGTGCTTGCCGATCTCGGCGCCGATAGCCAGGCCGAATTTCACGGCGCGTTTGACTGCTTCCTTATTCAGTACAGGCAGCACGCCGGGAAGCGCCAGGTCATAAATGTTGGCCTGGGTGTTGGGTTCGGCGCCAAAGGCGGTGGCAGAACCGGAGAATAATTTGGACTCGGTGGAAAGCTGGACGTGTACTTCCAGTCCGATAACGGTTTCCCATTCCATGCTATGAGGCCTCCCCACCAGTAATCACTGGCTTCAGCTTGTGCCAGTCAGTGTGTTTCTGGAACTGATGGGCGACGTTGAGCAGCTTCGACTCGGCAAATACGTCACCCACGATATGCATACCCACCGGCAGTCCAGCCACGGGCGCAACTGGTATGGAGATACCAGGCAGACCAGCCAGGTTGACGGCGATGGTGTAGATGTCTTCCAGGTACATGGCGACAGGGTCGGACTTTGCCCCCAGTTCGAAAGCGGTATGAGGTGAGGTTGGGCCGATCACCACGTCCACATCCTTGAAGGCGAGATCGAAATCGTTCTTGATCAGCCGGCGAACCTTCTGCGCCTTTCTATAGTAGGCATCGTAGAAGCCAGCGGAGAGGGCATAGGTGCCAACCATGATGCGGCGTTTCACCTCGTCGCCGAAGCCTTCGCTGCGAGTGCGCTTGTACATGTCTTCCAGGTCTACCGGATCTTCGCAGCGATAGCCGTAACGCACGCCGTCGTAACGAGAGAGATTGGCCGAGGCTTCTGCCGGCGCGACTACATAGTAGGCGCTGACCGAGAGGTGATTATTGGGAAGTTCGATTTCCTTGATCGTGGCGCCCAGCTTCTCGAATTCGGAGAGGGCATCCCGAATGGACTGCTCAACATCGGCTGACAGTCCTTCAGCAAAATGTTGTTTCGGGATGCCGATACGCAGACCCGACAGGGAATTTTCCAGGCCTGCCGTGTAGTCATCTGCGGGTATGTTAGCGCAGGTGCTGTCCTTGGGATCATGACCGGCCATGACGTTCATCATCAGCGCTGCATCTTCGGCGCTCTTGCAGATGGGTCCTGCCTGGTCGAGGCTGGAGGCGAAAGCAATCATGCCCCAGCGCGAGACTCGCCCGTAGCTGGGTTTGAAGCCTGTTATTCCCGAAAACGCTGCAGGCTGTCGAATTGAACCACCGGTGTCTGTGCCGGTAGCCATGGCACAGAGGTCTGCAGCAACTGCGGCAGCAGAGCCACCGGAAGAGCCACCTGGCACTCTTTTCGTATCCCAGGGATTACGCACCGGTCCGAAGTAGCTTGTCTCATTGGAAGAGCCCATGGCGAACTCATCCATATTGGTCTTGCCTAGCAGGACCGCACCAGCCTTGTTGAAGTTTTCCACGACAGTCGCATCGTAAGGCGCTACGAAGTTGTGCAGCATGCGTGATCCGCAAGTAGTGGTTACGCCATTGGTACAGAAGATGTCCTTGTGGGCGATGGGTACTCCCAGCAGAGGAGAACTATCCCCGGCCGCGCGTTTCTCATCCGCCGACCTGGCCTGCTCGAGCGCGCTCTCTGCACAAACGGTGATGTAGGCATTCAGTTGCTCGTTCAGAGAACTGATTCGGTCCAGGTAGGCACGGGTTAGTTCTTCACTGGAGACTTCCCTCGCGGCCAGCGAGGCGGAAAGTTCAGCAGCCGTTTTTTCGATCATGGTTGTCAGGTTTCCTGCCGGAGGGGTGGTTTGTTCAATCGGTGTAAATCTGTCTGTTGTTGTAGCAGTGGGTCTCGCCGGGTCTGGCTATAGAGAGTGAGAGCGATTACTCGATCACCTTGGGCACCAGGTAGAGGCCGTCTTCTGTTGCCGGGGCCAGGGTCTGGAGTTCATCGCGACGATCTATCTCGGTCACCTTGTCTTCGCGCAGGGGTTGGGTCACATCGAGCGGATGGGCCAGGGGCTCAACGCCATCGGTGTCGATGGACTGCATCTGGTCGATCAGGGCGAGGATGTCGGTGATGCGGGATGCCACTTCGGCGGTTTCGGCTTCGCTCATATGCAGCCGTGCCAACTGTGCAACTTTTTCGACTTCCGACTTGTCAAAAGCCATGGCTTTACTCCAGAAATTATGGGGTCCAGCGGCCTGGGAATCGTTTCGAGAACCCTGCCTGTAGAGTGGATCAACTATTTGAATTCTGCCACTTGCTCTAGCCCTTCGCGGTTGCTAGAGTGCGTGCTGATTCGCGAGAAGGCGAGATTATACTTGAAAATCGGTGACTTAGGTCAATGTAGCGGGCAAAAGGAATGATAAATTTGCCGCTGAATTCAGAGTACAATTAGCCCGGCTGTCAGCTCCAGGAGATTCCCTTAGTCATTTCCAATCCCATACCAGGCGATTGACCCGCAACTTTGCCAGGGGCCTCATTTTTCCGAGGTTTCCCTAAATCATTAGGCTGAATTGCCGTCAAAATATGGAATAAGAAGAACCGCAGGGATTGGTCCTATCTTTTCGAGGAATACGAGTATTCATGTTTAAAAAAATTCGGGGAATGTTCTCCAATGACCTGTCTATCGACCTGGGCACGGCGAACACCTTAATCTATGTCCGCGATGAGGGTATCGTGCTCAACGAGCCTTCCGTGGTCGCCATTCGCACTCACAATGGCCAGAAAACTGTCACGGCCGTTGGCTCTGACGCGAAGCGCATGCTGGGACGTACACCCGGCAATATCACTGCAATTCGTCCCCTGAAGGATGGCGTGATCGCCGACTTCCAGGTGACCGAGAAGATGCTCCAGCACTTTATAAACAAGGTGCATGAGAACAGTTTTTTCCCTCCCAGCCCCCGTGTGCTGGTCTGCGTACCCTGCAAGTCGACCCAGGTTGAGCGCCGCGCTATCCGTGAGTCGGTAGCCAGTGCTGGTGCCCGGGATGTGCGACTCATCGAAGAACCCATGGCTGCAGCCATCGGCGCCGGTTTGCCCGTAGAGCAGGCCAGTGGCTCCATGGTGGTGGATATCGGTGGCGGTACTACCGAGATAGCCATCATCTCTCTCAATGGTGTGGTGTATTCCGAATCGGTACGTGTCGGCGGTGATCGCTTCGACGAAGCCATAACCACCCACGTGCGCCGTAATTACGGTAGCCTGATCGGTGATGCGACGGCGGAACGGATCAAGAAAGAAATAGGCTGCGCCTACCGGGGTGCTTCGTCAGAGATTCGTGAAATCGACGTCCGAGGCCGTAACCTGGCTGAGGGCGTACCCCGCAGCTTTACTCTCAACAGCGATGAGATCCTGGAAGCGCTGCAGGAACCCCTGACGGCTATCGTGCAGGCGGTGAAGAGTGCCCTGGAACAATCTCCCCCCGAATTGGCGTCAGATATTGCCGAGAGTGGGCTTGTTCTCACCGGTGGTGGAGCATTGCTCAGAGACCTTGATAAGCTGCTTTCTGAGGAGACTGGCTTGCCGGTAATCGTGGCGGAAGATCCCCTGTCCTGTGTGGCCCGTGGCGGCGGCAAGGCCATGGAGTTGATGGACGCCCACGATATCGATCTGGTTACCCTGGACTAGGTTTTAGTTTTCACTCGGATACCTGGTTCTCGCTCAAGACCCCAGAGTTGGCGAGCGCGAGCTTGGGGCTGTTGGGACGCGCCGTGAATCCATCCCTGGAGGCTCGATCGCGGCATTCATGCCGCGAACGGTCCCACCATCCCCAAGCTCGCGCTCTTAATCAGAGGTTCCCTCGTCCTGTGCCAGAATGCCTCTACCTGAAATTGCTTGCAGTTTCGTCTTCCGGGTCAGATGGCTATAATTTGCCGCTAACCTGTGAGGTTACGTAACCATCGACAAGACCCTCTTTATCAAAGGAGTCGCCCTGGAATACAGGGCGCTTGCCTTTCTCCTGTTGTCAGTGTGCATCATGTTCGCCGACACTCGCTTCAGTTATCTCGAAAAAGTACGGTTCGGCCTGGGCTATGTCACTACCCCTGTGTACTGGGTGGCTGATATTCCCACCCGGGTGTCCCTGTGGATTGATGATGTGTTCGTGTCGCGCACCGATCTCCTGGAGGAGAACGAATCCCTGCGGGAACAGCTGCTGGTCGCACAGCGGGAGCTACAACTACTGGAATCCCTCGCCAGTGAGAACAGTCGACTGCTGGACCTCAGAGAAGCTACCCAGGTGGTGCGGGGTGAGGTAATGCCGGCGGAAATCATCAATGTCTCACCCGATCCTTTCTCCAAGCGTGTTCTGATAAACAAGGGTTCAAGTGATGGTGTGTTTCTCGGCCAGGCCCTGCTGGATGCCAACGGCCTGATGGGACAAGTAGATGAGGTACTGCCGTTTACCAGTTGGGTGTTGCTGATCACCGACTGGCATCATGTAACGCCGGTGGAAGTGAATCGTAACGGGGAACGCGCGTTGGCAAGAGGTAGCAGGAGTAACTCTTCCGAACTTGAGTTGGAATTCGTGACTCAAACCCAGGACATGTTAGCCGGCGATCTACTGGTGAGTTCCGGTATGGGTCAGGTCTATCCCAAGAACTATCCTGTTGCCCGAATCACCAGTGTGTTTGCCGATCCCGGTCAGGAGTTCGCCACTGTTAAGGCGCAACCGCTGGCGGAGATGGCCAGCACCCGTCATGTGATGCTGGTATTCAGTAACGAAGAAACACTCATACCCGAACTGGAGTATCCCGAAACCATCGATGGGTCTGCGCTTGATGCGCCCGTGGCCGATGAATCGTCCGCTGAGGCGACTGCAGGGCAGGTGCCGGAAGAGGGTGCAGCAGAAGAATTGGATACAGTCGCGGAGACTGTGGAAGAAACAGGCAACTAAAGGGTCTGTAGGCTATGCAACAAAGAGCACATGCGATCTGGGTTATATTCCTGAGCTTCTTCATAGCCTACCTGTTGGCCATTGTGCCGTTCCCGGATTGGGCCATGAACTACCGGCCCGAGTGGGTGCCCATGGTACTCATCTATTGGGTCATGGCATTGCCCTACCGGGTGGGTATCGGTTCAGCCTGGGTGGCAGGTATTACTCTCGATGTGCTCGAAGGATCGGTGCTTGGCCTAAATGCGCTTGGATTGGTTATCATCGCTTATGTCACCCTGAGTCTGCATCTGCGCCTGCGCATGTTCTCTTCCCTGCAGCAGGCGGGTTTGTTACTCGCCCTGCTCGGAATAAACCTGGTGCTGAGTCACTGGTTGCAAATAATCACCGGGCAGACCGTAGCCTCCGGGCTCATGTTTCTCATGGCGGCGCTAACCAGCGCCATCATCTGGCCATCCCTGTTCCAGCTCATGCGCCATATTCGGCGCAGTTTCGATGTCCACTAGGCAATAGTCATTCTGCAGTATTTCCGTGGATAAAAGCCTCCCCATTCTCTTGCTCGCTTCAGCTTCGCCGCGCAGGCAACAACTCCTGCAGCAAATAGGCGTAAGCTGCGAAGTGGCACCCCAGGATATCGATGAGACACCCCTGCCGGATGAAGATCCGCAGCAGTATGTACTCAGGCTCGCCCGGGAGAAGGCCCATGCGGCGCATACGAGTGCGCCAGGCGGATCCGTGATACTGGGCTCAGATACCGTAGTTGTATGCCGGGGAGAAATCCTGGGCCAGCCGCGGGACGAGGCAGATGCCCTGTCCATGTTGCAGCGTCTGTCGGCCACAAGCCATGAAGTGCTGACGGCAGTACACATGATGGATTCCCGGCGGGAAATGAGTAAGCTCTGCCGAACCGAGGTTGCATTCCGGGAGATTACGCCAGCAGAGGCCAAAGCCTACTGGAAGACAGGAGAGCCGCGGGGTAAGGCTGGAGGCTATGGAATTCAGGGTTACGCTGCTGTATTTGTGGAAGCGATCACAGGCAGCTACAGTGGTGTCATGGGCCTGCCCCTGTTTGAGACCGCCGCACTCCTGCAGGAGTTCGGGATACCCTGCTGGCAAATGCTGGATAGCGAGCTATGAGCGAAGAAATTCTGATCAATGTCACCCTGATGGAGACTCGAGTAGCGCTAATCGAGAACGGGCTGCTGCAGGAGATTTTCATCGAGCGGCACAACAAGCGCGGGCATGTCGGGGATATATTCCGCGGCAAGGTCGCTCGCGTGATGCCGGGCATGGAAGCAGCATTCGTGGATATTGGTCTTGATCGAGCAGCATTCATTCACAATTCCGATATCGTGATGATCGACAGCGATGGTTACGAGTTGCGTGATGAGATGCCCAGGCCTATTCAGGAATCCCTGCGCGAAGGTCAGGACATCGTGGTGCAGGTAGCGAAGGATGCGATTAGCAGCAAGGGGGCACGTCTCACTACGCATTTGACGCTGCCTTCGAGAAACCTGGTCTACATGCCAAGGAGCAGGCACCTGGGTATTTCCCAGAGACTCGAGGAAGAGGGGGAGCGTGATCGGCTGATGGCGCTTCTCCAATCTGTGCTCGGAGCGGAGAACTGGGAGGGAAGTGGTGGCTTCATTATTCGCACCGCCGCAGAGGGTGCCAGTGCCGAGGAGCTAGCGGAGGACGTGCGATTCCTGCGCAGGCTGTGGCGTAAGGTAGAAGAGCGAATCGGGCGCAAGGATGGCATCAAGGCCGTGTATCAGGAAGTTCCTCTCTATATGCGAACCGTGCGCGATCTCATTCGCTCCAACCTAGAAAAAATTCGGGTCGATAACGTTGAAACATTTCAACAGATCAGCCAGTTCCTGAGTGATTTCGTTCCCGAGCTGGATACCCAGGTGGAACTCTATGAGGGCAACCGGCCGATTTTCGACCTTTACGGCCTTGAAGATGAGATCGACAAGGCGCTCGGTCGAAGTGTGAAATTGAAGTCGGGGGGTGATCTGATCATCGACCAGACTGAGGCCATGACCACGATCGATGTGAATACCGGAGCCTATCTCGGCAGCAGAAATCACGCTGAGACAATTCTCAAGACCAATCTGGAAGCAGCGACCGCGATCGCGCGGCAGTTGCGTGTGCGCAATCTGGGCGGAATCATCATTATCGATTTCATCGATATGATCGATCCCGAGCATCAGCGCCAAGTGCACAGGACGTTTACCAAGGCCCTGGAAAAGGACCATGCCAGAACCACTATCACCGGCATCTCCCAGCTTGGGCTAATCGAGATGACCCGCAAGCGTACCCGGGAAAGCCTGGGGCAAACCCTGAACAGCCACTGTCCGACCTGTGCCGGCCGCGGCACTCTGAAATCGGCGGAGACGGTTTGTTACGAGATTTTCCGGGAATTACTTAACGTTGCCCGCACCTATGAGAACGATGTACTGCTGGTTACTGCATCACAGGTGGTCGTCGACCGCCTGCTGGATGAGGAATCGGATACTCTCGCCGGATTGGAGGAATTAATCGCCAAGACTGTGAAATTCGAGGTTGAACCTATGTATACTCGAGAGCAGTTTGATGTTGTTCTTTATTAAGGTTCCTTTAGACAATCAGGTCAGTGTGACACCCGTCTTTTCAGTTCCTATTCAGCCAGGTCAGGCTAAAAAGAGTTGCAGAATCGGGGCATTCATCCCGATGAGATGACAGCGCTGGTTTAGCCAGCAATCAACGCCAGTATGGCCAGTATGATAGGCAGCATTCTTAAGAAAATTGTTCAGCAGCTAGTACTGTTGTTCGTGGTAGGCCTGGTGCTTCTGGCCGCCTACGTGAGTGCTGGCCGCCAATTCATGCCCGCGATCTCCCGTTATTCAGAATTCCTGGAGAACCAGATTTTCGACGCCACAGGCATTGCTGTCGAAGTCGATTCTCTCACCGGTAGTTTCACCGGCTTCAACCCAGTGATTCAGATAAATGGTCTCACGCTTGCTGTCACAGACGATTCTGGCGACGAAGAGGATCCGGATCACGCGCTGGATTTTGAGCGTGCAACAATCATCGTCGACATTCCGCGCAGCATTTGGCAGCGGCGCTGGGTGTTGGAAGACTTTGTTATCGATAGCCTCGAACTGGATGTTGAGCAATCCGCTGCTGGCGCATGGCAGCTAAGCGGGGTAACCCCGGCCGGGGATGCGCCTCTCGACCCGAATGCCCTCTACCAGACCTTTCAGCGGTTTACCCGTCTGGACCTGCGCAATGTGGTGATAAACGTGCGCACCCGAACCGGCGAGCAATTCAGCTTCACTAACGTCCTGGTGACGATTCAGAACCGTAACGACGATCACTACATACACATCAACACCAACCTCGCAGGCAACCCGCAGCAGTTAGCTGCGTCTCTTGAAGTGCGGGGAGGTCAACTGGATGAGATCTCTGGCGCGCTGCACCTGCAAATACCTGCAGCCGACTACTCCGGCCTGTTCAATGGCCAGAACCTGGGCATGGTTGGGATATCCGAAATCAATGGTGGTGGAGAATTCTGGTTCAATCTTACGAGCGGCGAATTAGCATCGGCCAATGGGCGCTGGGAAATAAACAATGTTGTGTTGGCGCTCGATGAGGGATCGCCCCTGAATCTGCAGAGGTTCGCTGGCACTGCCACTGTCTCTCGCGGCCTGGCGCTGGATCGTTGGGAAGTGGCATTCGCTGACATGGAAGTTAACTATGGCGATGCATTCTGGCGTGACTTCAATGGCCTGGTCAATGTTGAGCCGGGGCAGATGATTCGCGCCAGGGCGGACAAGGTTGATCTTGGTTTGCTGGCGAGTCTCGCACTGGATAGTGGTTTACTTGATGAGTCAGGTCGCGAACAACTTGCCTCCTATAACCCTCATGGTGAGTTACTTAACCTGAGCTTTGCGATGCCACTTCAGGAAGTGAGTGCCGATCCCGTTTCCCTGACCACCAATCTGCGAGGGGTGGAGGTTGGTTCCGCACGTGGATCTCCCAATATGTGGGGAATCGATGGCTATCTGGAAATCAGCTTTGACACCCAGAACAATCATGTGACAGGCCAGGCTGAAGTGGAGTCCGAAAATTTCAGTATGAATATTCCCAACACATTCACCAGTGTCTGGGACTATAGCTACGTGAATGGCCGCCTCTATGTGGATGTGGACCTGAACGACGGCGAGCGGGTCGAATTGAGTAGCAGTGTGATCGTGGCCGAGTCGGAGTCGGTAGATGGCAAGGCGAAATTCAAGTCCATAGTGCACAGCTTCCCGGACGGTGAGCGCACTGCCGAGCTGGAATTAATGGTAGGCGCAAGCCGAGTCGAAGCGGAAAGAAAATCACTCTATCTGCCAGATGGTCCCGGCATAAGCCCGGAACTAAGAAATAGCATGGAATTCCTGGATCGCGGCATCTTGAGCGGAGATATCGTGAATAGCGGCATCATCTTCCGCGGCTCCACCGTCGGTGATTCCTCCCCCGCTGAAAAAACCTTTCAGAGCTTCTGGGTGTTGCAGGATGGGGAATTCAATTTCAGTGACGAGTGGCCAAACCTGGAGAGTCTGTCAGGCCTGGTGCTGACAAATGACAACAACATCGACATCGAAGTGGAGAGTGGCGAGAGTCTCGGGCTGGCCATGGGCGCTGCCACTGGCAGGGTGCGCCGGGATGCGGAAGGATTGAATGCGCTGCTGGTGAGAGGGCAGGCTGCAGGACAAACCAGTGAGGGGCTCGCCTACATGCAGGCCTCACCGCTCGAGGAAGGGCTCAAGGCGACCTTCGCCAATTGGGCAGCGGAAGGCGACTTCTCCGCCGATATCGAAGTCATCGTACCGCTCAGCCAGGGAGATACTGCTCCTGATATCCGCCTGGACATTGCCGTGGCGGATAACCATCTGCTGGTACCGGATTACGACCTGGATGTAACCGGGCTGACGGGGCCAATAATCTTCGATACCCGCTCGGGCCTCGAGCCCAGTCGACTCGAGGCCAGGGCTTTTGGTGACGATGTCGTGATCAGTCTGTCTTCTGTAGCGGATGCAGGTGACATACAGGCAATTACCATTGATGCCAGCGGCCGTACAACACCGGAAGCGATGATCGCATGGCCCCGGCAGAGTACTTTCGTAAGGGACTTGTTAGGTAATATGTCGGGGGACTTCGCCTACCAGGCATCAATGCTGATCGACCAGAGTGGCAGCGAAGAGCAGAGTAATCGCCTGATAATCGATACCAGTCTCGTAGGTGCCGCACTCGACCTGCCAATGCCCTTTCAGAAGTCTCGGGAACAGGAGATGCCTCTTCATGTAGAGCTGGATTTCGCCGAGGGTTCGCAACAGGTATCCGGCACCCTTGGCGCAGAATTGCAGTATGAATTGAGTCTGGAGAACGACGTGATCACCTCCGGCCTGGTTCTACTGGGGCGAGAAATGCCACAGGCAGAATTGCTGAGCGGTTCCGGTAACGAGGGATTGATTGTGCTGGGTGAAATGGAGCGATTCGATCTGCAACCCTGGACCGAGTTTATCGCCAGCATGGGCACTGTCGGAGAATCCAGTTCGGACCTCGGGAATAATATCGCGTTCGTTGATATTAATACGGCAAGCTTTTCCCTCTATGACCAGGAGCTTCCAGAAGTCAATTTCCGCATCGAACCCAATGCGCAGGCTGCGGGCTGGCTGACTTCCCTGAGTAGTGATGCGGTACAGGGGGAAGTCATTATTCCTTATGATGCTGAGGAGTACTTGCGGGTAGATCTGGACTACCTACGCCTGCCTGGGGATGAAGAACAGGAAGACCCCGAATCGTCGCCCGCAGCACTAGCTGCCGAGACCGACCTGGCAGCCTCGGCATCGAACGAGGATGTAGCCGCGGTTACTGGCGAGTCGGTGGAAGTCGAAGAAGAGCGTATCGATCCGCTGGCAAACCTCGACCCCCGGGATTTGCCGCTCATGCAATTTTCCACCAGTGAGTTTGCTATTGGTGACCTGCAGTATGGCAGCTGGGAATTCACCTTGATTCCTACGGCACTCGGTGCCGAGTTCAATGATATCAATTTTGATTTTCGCGGATTGCGTCTCGGACTCGATGAACTCGATGCTGCGATCGAAACCCTGGAGCCACATTTCAGCTGGTATTACGAAAACGGACAGCACCGGAGTGAACTGACCGGGGTGCTGGTTGCAGATGACATCGGGGAAGTCCTGGCCGCCAACGGCTACGCACCGAGTATGGCCAGCAACCGGGCGATCTTTGTCACCGAGGCGCAGTGGCCCGGCTCTCCCGCGTTCTTCGCAGGTGCCCATCTCAGCGGACATATAGATCTGTTGGTTGAAGAAGGTCGATTCAACCGTAACTCCAGCGGCCAGGGCGCACTGCGACTGGTCAGCTTTATTAACCTCACTGCGGTATTTCAGCGGCTGCGCTTCAGTGACGACTTGCTGCGGCGCGGTCTCGCCTACGATGAGATCACCGGTAGCTTCAGTCTGGATGATGGTCTCATGACCATAGAAGACCGACTCGTGATTTCCGGACCCAGCAGCCTGTACCAGATAACAGGAGAGGTAGACCTGGATTCCGAAACCATCGAGGGTGAAATGTATGTGACCCTGCCGGTGAGTAATAATCTGCCCTGGATTGGCCTGCTCACAGCGAATATTCCACTGGCGGTGGGTGCCTATCTCTTCGACCAGATTTTTGGTGACCAGGTCGATAGTCTGTCCAGTGCCGTTTACACATTGAGTGGACCATTCGAGGGCCTGCAACCGGAGTTCAAGCAGGCTTTCGGATCTCCTGGCGAGGCGCAGCCAGCCCCGCAATAATCAGATACAAGCTCTATTCCGCGGATTCCAGCGTGTTCAGCAAGCGATCGAGGTTTGCTGCGGCCGCCTCACTGGCGTCGCGAATGCGCAACTTTATAGCCTTGATTGCTTCCGTCTGTTCAATATCAGGGGAGCGCAGGCTGGCTCCGGCCAGCCTGTGGGAACCCACCCAGTTTCGCAGAGCCTTGTCTGCGCTCCAGCGTCGCAGAATTTCACCCTCGGCGCGATTGAGTACCAGCCAGTCTGTGTCGGCATTGGGCATCATCAGTGGCATACAGAGATGATTCTTTTCATCATCGGATTCGTAATTCGCTTCAACATGGGCAATGACGCTGGCGCTGAGACTGAACAATCCCGCGCGAATCATCTGGATAGTGATGGTCTTGCCGTCAAAAACCTGCCTGTTAGTGCGGCGCGATATGGCGCTGGCACTGCAGTCTATGTAGAGCGAATTTTCTATTGCGGGAACATCACCTCGCTGTAGTTCAATCCCGGTGTTGCCTATGCGTTCTACTCGTCCGAGGCGAATTACGTCCTTTATATGCGCGAGAAGTTCAACCTCTGCGGGAGCGATGGTGGCATTGTGGTACATGGTGGGGCGCACATTCTTGTCGATGCGCAGGAGTTGCCCCTGTCGCTCAAGCAATTCAAACAAGTGCTCGACGGATTCGGCCCGCGCACAGCATTCCAGTTGGGTGGCCTTTGCGCCGAGGAACCGGGCATAGAATTGGTCACCCGGTTGAGTGGTCTCTCGGTTGATCAGCCAGGAATCCCTGGGCACTATCCAGCGAATCGCGCTCTGATCTACGCCATTGCCCAGTAGCCAGACGGCTACGTCCATGCCTGTCTTGCCGCCCCCAACGATCGTGAAGTGTTTATGGTGTTCGATCTCCCGTGGCAGATCATTGGGAGGGACAAGTTTTACGCCAGATGCATATTCATAGGCAGGCGGGCACACAGAAGGAACAGCGGTGTTGAAAAATGTAGCATCGACAATCTTCTTCTTTACGGCGACCTGAAAAACCTTACCCGAAGCCAACGAGTGAATGCTGCCGTCTTCACGGAATTCGCAGAGAGGTAAGTATCGCACCCTCCCGGAAGGCAGAAACCTGTCTTTAACCAGGCGCTCGAAATAAGTTTGTACTTCTGCGCCGGAAGCGAGTTCGTAGTAACCCTTATTTATTCCGGACCCATCAATCTGGTTTGACCCGAGGTCACGTGATCCGACACCGTAGAATGCCGATGGCTGGTGCAGGCGGACGAATGGATAGGCATCGTTCCAGTGGCCACCGGGAGCGTGGTGCCTGTCTACGATAATCAGGGAAGCGTCGGTCTCAGTTAAGATCTGGTCGGCGAAGCCCAATCCCAGGGCACCGGCTCCGATAATCAAATAATCTGTCTGGTAATCTGTCTCCGGCAAGACTCGTTCCTTTTATTACGTCAATTGTAGTTGGGAGAATGGGCTTCGCGGGTTAAGCTGCGCAGCTATCATAGAGTGAAGTAACAGGATAATAAATTCTCATGGGTAAAAAGGTAGCCGCCATACAGATGGTGAGTTCGGCTCATCTGGATGAAAATCTGCAATCTGCGGCCCGGCTCATCGCCGAGGCCAGTGCTGCAGGTGCCGCTCTGGTGCTGCTACCGGAAGTCTTCGCCGTGCTGGAAGGCGGGCCCATGCGCCCATTCGGCGAAAAGGAAGGAACGGGTCCAATTCAGGAGTTTCTATCCGCACAGGCGCGCAAGCACGAACTGATTCTGGTGGGAGGCACGATTCCTCTCATAACCAGGCCGGGTAGAAAGCCCAAGGATCCCGACTACTTTGTCGATGATGAGCGAGTGCGCCCGGCCAGCCTGGTGTATGACGCCAGTGGCGCGCAGATCGCACGCTATGACAAGATCCATCTCTTCGATGTCGTGGTGGCAGATAAGCAGGCCAGCTATTCCGAATCCCGCAGCTACGAAGCCGGGAATGAGGTCGTCACTGCCGACACCGCACTGGGCAGGCTAGGTCTCACCGTGTGCTACGACTTGCGCTTCCCGGAGCTCTATCGGGAGCTTTTTTCGCACCAGGTGGATATGGTCACCGTACCAGCGGCGTTCACCCGGGTAACGGGAGAGGCACACTGGGAAACCCTGTTGCGGGCACGTGCGATCGAGAACCAGTGTTATGTCATCGCCGCAGGCCAGGGTGGTAAACACAACGAGAAGCGTGAAACCTGGGGCCATTCCATGATCATCGATCCGTGGGGGACGGTCCTCGATGAGATTGATCAGGGGGAAGGCTTCGCCATCGCCGAAATCGATCTCGAATTTGTCGACAGCGTGCGCAAACGCATGCCCATTTCCCAGCAGCGAAAACTCTGAAGGCTAGGTTCCGGTTCGACGCTTGCCCATGTTGCAACGCTTCCTTTATGATGCGCCTCCGCAGCACTAACCCGGAGACGTGACAATTAACAAGAGCTTGATCAGTAATCTGCTGGCGGCACTGATAGTGGTAGCCGGCCTGCTCATGACGGGCCCTTACCAGTTGTATGTGCTCAACACAGGCTTGTTCGCCCTGTCAGGTGGTATCACCAATTGGCTAGCGGTGCATATGCTGTTCGAGCGCGTACCCGGTCTCTATGGCTCTGGTGTTATCCAACTGCGCTTCGAGGACTTCAAGCTGGGGATCCGCAACCTGGTCATGGACCAGTTCTTCAACCACAGCGACCTGGAGAGTTTCTTTCACGGAACCGGTGATACCGGGGCAAGACTCAGCGAAAAACTTAAACAGGGTGCTGCGGCGCTGGACCTCGAGCAGGCGTTTGAGTCTCTCCTGGATGTCATAATGGCTTCCTCCTTTTCCGGAATGCTGGGCATGATCGGTGGCAGGGATGCATTGAAAGCCCTGAAGGAACCCTTCGTTGCCAGGATGGAAGATTTTCTGAACAAGCAGTTTGCCGACCCGGTATTCCAGGCGAAGATTCAGGAAGCCTTGCAGGGTGCGCTGGATGAAGACGCAATTCGAGCGAAGCTAACGGTCCTGATCGATAAGCGTCTGAACGAGATGACACCGGCCATGGTCAAGGAAATAGTCCAGACCATGATACGTAAACACCTCGGTTGGCTCGTGGTTTGGGGGTGCGCATTCGGTGGCGTGATAGGTATGTCCGCTACTTTTTTGACTGAACTCTGAGTCTCGTGATCGAGTGATCAATATTTAGTCAACTCGGGTACGATATCCCTTCCTGGCTCTTATTTGACTTCCCATTCTATTTTCCTGGCTGATTGTCTCCCGCCTGGGCAAAATTCCCATTCAAAAACGGGTAAAAGCGCTGGCTTGTTCCCATTTTTTCCCACATGGCTGATGTAAATAGCATTTCGCTGTAATACAATACCGCGCTTTCGATTTTACAGCGCTGCAATATTTCTTGTGAATTGCAGCAGAAGATGTACACGCGTTAAGAAGGAATTTATCTACAATGGCAAGACCGGTCGAATTCGATGAAGCAAAAGTATTGGCAAATGCCATGGAGCAGTTTTGGAAAGAAGGATATGAGGCGAGTTCTGTCCAGAAGCTTTTGGATTGCACGGGAATTAACAGGGGCACTCTCTACAATTCCTTCGGCGACAAAGATACCTTCTTCAAATCCTGTGTTGATCAATACAATGCCAACATGGCCAATCATATTGCTGCGTCCCTGAAGAATGAAAAGCTGAGCGCCTGGGATGCGATCAATGAATATTTTGAACAGGCGGTATTCTCTCTGAGCAACAAGCAGCGCGGCATGGGCTGCCTGCTGGTGAACTCGCTGTGCGAGAGCATCAATTATGACAAAGAGATGAAAAGAGTGATTCGAGCCTCCCTGGCTGCCATCCGCAAGCCGCTCGTGGCTCGATTGTCGGAAGCCCAGAAGAAAGGCAAGTTGAAGAAGGGCGTCAGTGTGGAATCTGCTGCCGACATCCTGATGAACGCGCTGCACGGACTGCGGGTGAATGCCCGGGATGGCAAGAATGTTCGCCAACTCAAGGAACTCATCAAGTTTACCGTAAATTCCCTTAAGAAATAGCAGCTTAGCGGTATTTGTCAGTAAAATCGGGGAATCAGGGATGCCCTGAATCCTGCAAAATCCCGTACATACCCGTAGAAATCTGTAGAAAAAGGAGGCTAAAGCCTCCTTTTTTGTGTCTGCGCACCAGGGCGGGACCGGCTCTGCACCGGGTCGGGGGACAGGGCTTTTGTTTCCTGTCGTGGCGCTGATATACTCTGGCCCTCAGTAGTATTCAGTTACCAGGACAAGAACATGAAAAAAATCTCCGGTAAGCATAAGGCGGATGACGCAAAGATCGATCTGACGCCCATGCTGGATGTGGTATTCATCCTCCTTATCTTCTTCGTAGTGACTGCAACCTTCCTGTCAGAGACAGCGATCAATGCGGCCAGTAGCGATAACAACAACAATGAGACTCCTCCGGAAGACACGGACAAGAAGAACATCCTGTTCGAGATTGGTCCGAACAACGAAATAATCCTGAACGGAAATCCTCGACCGATTATCGAGACCCAGATTCGATCCAATATCGACCAGTTGAAAGCAGAGAATCCTGCGGCATCAGTAATCATCCAGCCCGATGATAGTTCAGATGTAGCTACCCTGGTCATGATCATGGATGCAGCACGCCAGGCGGGGATGGCGAACATCTCCATCGTAGAACCGAACTAGCATCCACTTAGGGAATCTGCCAAAAAACGCATCATCGCAAGGTGGTGCGTTTTTTTATTTCTGCAATACCTATCCAATCGCCGGGAAAAGTAGTCAGACCTATGAAAAATCGTTGGGATACTGAGCTGGCGAAAAAGTTTGCCGCAGAATCTGAACTTGGTCTGCGAGTTTACAGCTCGAACCTGTTGGGAGCCGATCCCGACCTGGTACTGCATGGTGGTGGCAACACTTCCGTCAAGGGGGAGGTCAAGGATGTCTTCGGCCAGTTGCAAAAGGTATTGTTCGTAAAGGGTTCCGGCTGGGATCTGCGGACTATTGAGGAGCAGGGATTTCCTCCCGTTCGCCTGGACTACCTGCAGCGCCTTGGGGCGCTGGATTCTCTCAGTGACAGTGAGATGATGCGGCAGCTGCGCTTGGCCCTGCTTGACCCATCCGGCCCGACGCCCTCCGTGGAGGCCATCCTGCATGCGCTTATTCCGCATAAGTATGTGGACCATACCCATGCCGACGCCGTGGTTACGATCTCCAATTCCCCGAATGGTGAACAGATACTGTGGGAGCTGTATGGCGAGGAAGTGCTTATCCTCCCCTACATCATGCCTGGTTTCATCCTGGCCAGGCAGGTGGCGGCAGCGACCTCGGACCTCGATTGGTCGAGTATCCGGGGCATCATCCTGCTACACCATGGCATATTCACATTCGATGACGACGCCCGGGCGAGCTACGACGCCATGATCGAACTGGTGGATCGTGCGGAACAATTTCTTCAGGAGCACGCGTCCACGGCAGTGTCCTGCGCTGCTGTTGCCGGCACCGAGTGTGATTTGCTCACCCTCGCCGCCATGCGCAAGGCGGCTGGTGCCCAATTTGGCGGGCCAGTACTGGCCAGATTCGATCACGCTGAAGAGGCGGCTGGATTTGCCATGCGGGACAATGCCGGTGAACTCGCCACTCGCGGTCCTCTGACTCCGGATCATACGATTCACTGCAAGGCCTTTGCCGCGCGGCTGGGAGCTGATCCAGTATCTGATCTGGAGGATTTTGCTGCGATTTACAGGCGCTATTTCGATGAATTCAGCACAACCAACCATCAATGCCTGGATACCATGCCGCGCTATGCCGTCTGGCAGGGCAAGGGGATGGTGTATTTCGCCGCCAATCACCAGCGCCTGCAGATCGTGGAAGATATCAGCTCCCATACCATCCGGGCGATTCAGCAGGCGGAGGCCCTTGGAGGATGGCAGGCCCTGCCGCGGTCCGATCTCTTCGAGGTCGAGCACTGGGAGCTGGAGCAGGCAAAACTCAAGGCGGGAAACAAGCGCGGCAAGTTCGAGGGTCAGGTAGCGCTGGTCAGCGGAGCAGCCTCGGGTATTGGCAAGGCCTGCGTGGAGGCGTTGCGAAAGCAGGGGGCTGTCGTCGCGGCACTCGATATTGCACCTGAAATTCTGAGTGCCTCGAACGATCCTGCGCTCTTGCCTTTGCAGTGTGATGTCACCTGCACCGAGGCCATTCGAGAAGCCGTGGCGCGGGTAGTCTGTAAGTTCGGTGGCATCGATCTGCTGGTTTCGAATGCGGGAAACTTTCCCGCCAGTGCATCCCTGGGCCAGCTGGACGACAAAACCTGGCAACAATCACTGGACCTCAATCTCAGTTCCCACATGAAGCTGTTGCGGGCTTGCTTGCCATTTCTCGAGCTGGGCTTTAAACCGGCCGTGATCATGGTGGGATCCAAGAATGTCCCGGCACCAGGACCCGGAGCGGCCGCCTATTCGACGGCGAAGGCCGGCCTTACCCAGCTCGCCCGGGTCGCTGCGCTGGAGTTGGGTGCTTCCGGCATCAGGGTGAACACAGTCCATCCCAATGCAGTCTATGACACCGCCCTGTGGAATGATGAGGTGCTGGCCCAGCGCGCGGCACATTATGGCAAGAGCGTTGAAGACTACAGGAAATCCAATGTCTTGCGCACCGAACTGAATTCGGCTGATGTAGCTAACAGCATAGTTGCCTTGCTCGGGGACGAATTTGCCAAGACCACCGGTGAGCAGATAGCCATCGATGGCGGTAATGACCGGGTTATCTAGCAAGTCATGCGAATCGAGGGCAAATACACGCAGAGCATCTGGTACGATCCCGAACTCGATACCGTGAAGATTGTGGACCAGACCCGGCTGCCCCACGATCTGGTCCTGCTCGATCTCGAGTCCTTGCAGGATGCCTGCATGGCTATTGCCAGCATGCAGGTGCGCGGCGCCCCCCTCATTGGTGTCACCGCGGCCTATGGAGTCTATCTAGGGCTAAGGGAAGAAGCGGCAGGGCTCGAATCCATCATTCAGCAGCTGGCCACCACTCGCCCGACCGCGGTCAATCTTTCCTGGGCCCTGAATCGCTGCCGACAGGTATTGCAGGAATACACTGGTGATGAGCGCGTGTTGAAAGCACTGGAGCTTGCCCAGATTCTCGAGAAAGAAGACATCGCGGTGTGCGAGGGTATTGGCGATCAGGGAGCGAACCTGCTGGAGGCGCTGTGGGAGCAAAAGCAGGAAGGGCAGGACAGGCTCAACGTGCTCACCCACTGTAATGCCGGATCCCTGGCGACAGTGGACTGGGGTACGGCGCTGGCGGTGATCTACAAGGCCGCTGATCGTGGTATACCTGTTCATGTGTGGGTGGACGAGACCCGACCCAGGAACCAGGGCGCGGCAATCACCTGCTGGGAATTGGCGCAACAAGGTATTCCCCATACGCTCATCGTGGACAATGCCGGCGGCCACCTGATGCAACACGGTCAGGTCGATGCTGTGCTGGTGGGAGCGGATCGCACGACTGCCCGTGGTGATGTATGCAACAAGATTGGCACCTATCTCAAGGCCCTGGCGGCACGGGATAACGATATACCTTTCTATGTCGCCTTTCCGCTCTCGACCTTCGATCTCTCAATCGAGGATGGCCTGAACGAGATTCCCATCGAGGAGCGGAATGCCGGTGAAATACTGCAGGTATCCGGACTTACGGACGAGGGTGCTGCGGCAACGGTGAACATTGCACCTGCAAACACAAGGGCGAGTAACTACGGATTCGATGTTACTCCCGCGCGACTGGTGTCCAGGTTGATAACGGAAGTCGGTGTATGCGAGGCCACGCCAGAAGCCATCGCGGTCCTGGTGGGTAATCGCGGAGGCTGATGGCTCTCAATACGCTGAGGGTTCTCAATACGCTGAGGGCTCTCAATACGCAATACGCTGAGGGCTCTTAATACGCGAAGGCTCAGCCCATGCAGAGGTCCAGCTGCCTGCCTCCAAGAATGTGCAGGTGAATATGGAATATGGTGCGCCGGCTGTCCTCTCCTGTGTTGAGCACATAGCGAAAACCCGACTCATCGATGCCGAGCTCTCGGGTGATTTCGTTAGCCCTGAGTAGCAGGCGCCCCAGCAGCGATTCATCTTCCGGGGAAGCAGCCAGCATATCGCTGATGTGCTTCTTGGGTACCACCAATACGTGTACTGGAGCGTTCGGTTTTATGTCCTCGAAGGCGTAGACGTCATCGTCCTCGTATACCTTGTTCGACGGTAATTCGCCTGCGATAATTTTGCAGAACAGGCAATCGGCTGACATTGGCTCCTCCTTGCGTTTTTTCGGTCACACTTTGCGACAGTTGGCGGTTGACCGGAAAACCATTCTAACCCAGACTCAAATTCTGTGAATATCCGACACCCAAATTGGCCTCTTTGGCTCCTCATTCTCCTGTTATGGCTGCCCTTGTCCGGCGTGGCCCAGGACGAACCCGTTCGTTTCGGCTTTCGGGTGGTGAATACCTATCCCCACGATATCACTGCATTTACCCAGGGCCTGTTCTTCCATGACGGATATCTCTATGAAGGAACTGGCAAGCGTGGCTTGTCGCGCCTGAGCAAGGTTAACCTGGACGATGGCAGTGCCATCATGAACAAGGCGCTAGGCCAACGCTACTTCGGTGAGGGCATAGAACTGGTAGGTGATCGAATTTATCAGCTGACCTGGCAGTCCCACATGGTGTTCGTTTACGACAAGGAAAGCTTCGAGCAGGTCGGCACTCATTACAATGCAACGGAAGGCTGGGGGCTTGCCTACGATGGCCAGCAGTTGATTCTCAGCGATGGCAGCCATGAGCTGCAGTTCCTCGATCCGGAAACCTTTGCTCCCAGTCACAAGGTTCAGGTGACCCTCAACGGCAATCCAATTGTTAACCTGAACGAGCTGGAATACATCAACGGAGAGGTATGGGCCAACGTGTGGCAGACCGACTACATACTGCGAATCGATCCGGCTACCGGAGGCGTCAACAGCATCGTCGATCTTACCGGCCTTTCCGATATGACCCGGCTCGGCAGTGCGGAGGCGGTATTGAATGGCATCGCCTGGGATCGCGAGACGGAACGCTTGTTCGTCACTGGCAAACACTGGGCCAACCTGTTCGAAATCGAGCTCGTCCAACGCTGATCGCTCATGTGGCTGCAGAAGCGACTCACCCTGACACCCAAGGCACGTGGATTCCATCTCATTACCGATGAGGTGCTGGCGCAACTACCGGAGATCGATCGTATCGATGTCGGTCTGGCGCATTTCCTTCTGCAACACACCTCCGCCTCATTGAGCATTAATGAAAACGCCGACAGCTCGGTACGCCGTGACATGGAGGCGCATTTCAATGAGTTGGCCCCGGAGAATGCCGCGTACTTTGTCCACACCTGTGAAGGTCCGGATGATATGCCGGCGCATATCAAATCAGGACTACTGGGCTGTGAAGTAACCCTGCCGGTGAGCAAGGGCAGATTGGCCCTCGGTACCTGGCAGGGCCTGTACCTTGGAGAGCATCGAAACGCTGGCGGCCGCAGAAGTCTGCTGGTTACCCTGCAAGGCAGTGAGTCCACTTTGGGGGTGCAGGAATGAAGATGCAAAGTCGATTCCTTTCCCGCCCCTCGTTCAGATTTCTCCTGCTCGCATTGCTCTCAGTCGCACTGCTGTCCTGTGAGTCCGTTCGCTATTACAGTCAGGCGGCCAGGGGGCAACTGGAGATTCTGCTGGGCAGGGAAGACATCGCGGCACTGCTGCAAGACGAGGCGCTGCCAGTCGAGCTCAGGAACAAGTTGGAGACCGTACTTGCCATCCGGCAGTTCGCGGAAAGCGAGTTGGCGCTGGAAGTCGCCGACAACTATGCCACCTATGTCGATCTGGAGCGTGAGCATGTGGTGTGGAATGTGTTTGCGGCAGAGGAGTTTTCCACCCGGGCCATGGAATGGTGCTACCCGATTGCCGGCTGCGTGACTTACCGAGGCTATTTTTCCGAACCGGCAGCGCGCAGCTATGCCCAGGGTCTGCAAGAAGATGGCTTCGACGTCTATACCGGCGGTGTAGGTGCGTACTCGACCTTGGGATGGTTCGATGACTCGCTGCTCAGCACGGTTGTCAATCGATCTGATCATCAGCTGGCTGGATTAATTTTCCATGAATTGGCGCACCAGGTGGTCTATCTCCCCGGAGACACTACATTCAATGAGAGTTTTGCCACGGCTGTTGAGCGCGAAGGGGTTCGCCGCTGGCTGACCCACACCCGGCAGTCGGGGCTGATGACCGATGCGGAACAGGGTCTGCAGCGTCAGCAGCAATTTGCTGAGCTGGTGATTGCCTGGCGCGACAGGTTTACGGACCTGTATCAACAGGAATTGACGGCAGAGGAAATGCGTCAGCGCAAGAGTGCTCTGCAGGATGAATTGCGGCAGGCCTATCGGGAATTGCAGGCAAGCTGGGGAGGTTACGCCGGGTATGATAACTGGTTTGCCCAACCCCTGAATAATGCCCAGCTTTCCACCGTAGGGTCCTACAATGACCTGGTGCCAGAGTTTCTCGCCTTGCTGGACTCCCATAGCGGCGACATGGAAGCATTCTTCGCCTCGGTAAGAGAGCTGGCGGAAATGACGGTCGCCGAAAGAGCAGAGCGATTGGCGAGTCTGTAGTCGTGCGCTAGTTGCCCAGCCTTCTTTCCAGGCTGGCCACGAGGTCAGCATAGAAGTCCGATTCCGGATCCTTCGCCGCCGCATCGCGGTAAGCCGCCAGTGCTTCCTCGAGTCTGCCTTCCTGTTCGAGAATTCTACCCAGGCTACGATTGAAGAACGCGTTCTGTGGCATCACGGCGGCGGCAGTCTGGTACACCCTAATCGCCTTGTCTGCTTCACCATTATTGTTATAAGTGTTGGCCATGATATGAACCTGGGAATCGTCATTGGGAACCAATTCGATGGCGCGAATATCGTAGCCGATCGCGGCATCAAAGTTCCCGTCCTGGCGTTCCAGTTGGCCAAGAGTCTGTACCGCAGCGATGAGTGAGGCGGACGGGGTCGGTTCCAGTTCGATGTAGCGGGCCAGCAAAGGCTTCGTTTCCGCATAGCGCTCCAGATAGTAATAGGTATTCGCCAGGCTGCGTATGGCATCGCTGAAATTCGGGTCGGCGCTGATGGCCTTGCGGTATTCCTCGATGGCTTCCTCGTGACGCTCGAGAGTGCTGTAGGTGTTGCCGCGGCGGAACAGCTTTCTTGCCAGGTCGGCGTCGATGGTCGGGCCTTCGCGGGTCAGTTCCAGATTGCCATAACGCTCCAGCACTGAATTTCCAGAGTTGTCCTGGGCGAGTACTGCGGTACTCCAGGTGGCGAGTATGCCGCACAGCAGCAGCAAGCGGGCAGCCGGCTTGTTGTGGAAGTTGGAAATCGATTCGAATGTGGTGAGTCTGATCATGCGATTCCTGATGCGCTCTCATATTACTGATTGAGGAGCCTGACTATATCGCAGCGGCTCTCACTCTGCCAATGCAGGGGAGACGGCGTACCCGCTATATCAGGGTTATGGTGCTGTTTACCTGTTGTCTGCCGATTATCTTGCCGACGATGCTTGCCTCGGTGTAGCCCGCGTCATGCAAGGCTCGCTGGCATTTCTCGGCCTGTTCGGCAGGCAGGGAAAACAGCAGCCCTCCGGCAGTTTGGGGATCAAACAACAGGGGGTAGATGGCCTGCCGGGCATGCTGTTCGACATTGCGCATTGAGGCTTCAACGAGACTGTTGTCTTCATGAAGCGAGCTGATTATGCCTTTTCCAAGAGTCTCTGTGGCGCCGGGCAGGGACTTGATGCTGTCCAGAGTGATTTCGGCATCACAAGCCGAAGCCTCCAGCAATTCCAGCAGATGTCCTGCGAAGCCGAAGCCTGTTATGTCAGTGCAGGCTTTGGCGCCATGTGACACTATTATGGGAATAGCTTCCCGATTGGAAATCAGCATCTGCCTGAGAGCGCCCTCCATCCACTCGTGACGGGCAAGCCCGCGCATGTCGGCTGCCAGCAAGGTGCCCGTACCCAAAGCCTTGGTCATAATGAGTGACTCACCGGCGCTGGCTCCTGATTTCCTCAATAACTGATCCTCTTCGGCAAAGCCATTCACGCAGAGTCCAAATTCCAGGGTTGCCGTTTCGGCGGTGTGTCCTCCCAGCAGGGTACATTCCTCCTGCAGCAGGGATTCACTACAGGCTGACATGACCTCCCTGAGTTGTTGCCGCGCATAGCGTTTCTCGGCATGCGGCAGGCCCACCATGGCGAGTGCAGAATGGGGTGTGCAACCCATGGCATGGATATCGCTGAGGCAGTGGTTCACTGCGATTCGGGTAAACAGCCAGGGATCGTTAATGAAGGTCTTCAGGTAGTCGACGCTCTGGATCAGGATGCGGCCATCGTGCAGTCGAATCTGCGAGGCATCCTCTACTGCATCCTTGCGCTCTGTGCCAAGCACGTCAGGGCGCTCGTAGAAAGTCAGTTCTCCCAATACCTCGGCAAGAATATTGCCGGCTACCTTTGCGCCGCAACCAGCACAGCGCATTGCATGCCTGCGTATTCGCTGCTCCGTGTCTTTGTTTGCCAGGCCGGGCTCCAGTGATAAGCTGGCGGGCATCTCTGGCAGCTTGCTGAATTTTTCCACGAAGCGGGAATCGATCCAGTGCTTTAACCCCCACATGCTGCGTCCGGAGAAAAACAGTTCGCCCCTGGAAGCAATGGCCCTGCCATCGCAGAGATTCATCAGGGCAAGGGCCTTGCGCTGCGGGAAATAGTTGTCCAGGTGGCGACCGGTTGCATATCGGCGCAGGTTTTCGGCCAGCACCTTGCCCTGGCGTACGGCGTATACTCCTGACTTTGGACGCTCTTCGCCGCGCACAGTAGCCGCGTCGCCGGTTGCAAATACAAATTCGAAATTGCTGCTCTGTAGAGTCGGTTTTACTTCGATAAAGCCATCTTCACTGGCTTGCAGGCCGCAGTCGAATGGCCATTGAGGAATCGATGCACCGGTAGCGAAAACGACAGCATCAAACTCTCTGATCTCGCCATCGTCGCTGACCAGTAGCCCTGGCTTGATTTCCGTTATCCTGCAAGCGCTCGTGGTTTCGATGTTGCGCCCTGCCAGTTCCCTGGCAGTGAATTCTTGCACTTTGGAATTATGCGACTTAAGGAGTGCGGAGTCGGCAGTGAGCAAGTTGATTTTAAACCTGTTCAATGCCGGGTCTTGTTTTCCCAGGTCCCTGGCTATTCGCGCCTGGGTTGCGAAGGCGAGTTCCACGCTGGCCGGGCCGCCACCGATGATGGCTAACTTGAACTCCTTGCCTTCCTGGATGGCTGTTACGGCCCGTTGGCGTATGCTGTCCCAGCCTGAGAGGAACTGGTCGATGGGTTTAACTGCAAGCGCATGCTGGGCTGCGCCCTTGATCAGATTGGCATCGGGTCGTGAGCCGATATTCAGGGAAATGATATCGAATGGGATGTCTGGCCGACCGGCTACGGACACCAGCTTTCGTTCCAGATCGATACGGGTCACCTCGGCCTGGATGAGTTGGGCAGACGCCAACTGTGCAAGCGGGCGCAGGTCGATATGCATTTCCTGATGCTCAATCTGTTGAGCCAGGAAGGCTGGCATGGCGCCCGAATAGGGTGTGACGATGTCCCTGCTGATTAACGTGATTGCCAGGCCCGGCATGGGCTTCATGCCGAAGCTGCGCAGCACGGATAGATGGCTGTGCCCACCGCCAACCAGGACGAGATGCTTTACAACTGGAGTGGTGAGATTCATGTGTGGCTTAACCAGGAAGGTGGCGGCTATTCGGTGGCTGCAATACTGGCCGCTGCGGCCAGTCGGGTTTCCTGCCCCTGTCCGGGATGGTCAGGAATCAACTGGGTCAGGAGCAGGGAGCAGGACGCGATTCCGGCACCGATGAGAAACACCGCGCTGTGATTGATTACCCAGACCAGACCCAACAGCGCTGGCAGAACCACAGCAGCGATATGATTGATAGTAAAACTGATAGAAGAAGTGGCCGCAATGTCAGCCGGATCGGCGATCTTCTGGAAGTAGGTCTTGATGGCGATGGCCATGGCGAAGAACAGATGATCCAGCAGGTACAGGGCAATCGCCACGGCTACTGAATCCACGAAGGCATAGCTGGCAAAGACTATTATCAGCCCGATGTATTCCAGGGTCAGCGCCCGGCGCTCGCCTACATAGCTGATTAATGCGCCAATCTTTGGTGCAAGCCAGAAGGTCAGAACCGCATTTACCAGTGTCAACAGGACCACGTTTTCAACCGGGAATCCGAATTTTTCCACGAGCAGGAAGCCTGCAAATACCACGAAGATCTGACGCCTGGCGCCAGCGAGGAATGTGAGAATGTAGTATAGCCAGTACTGTTTGCGCAGGAACAGGGATTTCTTCTGCACGACTTCATCTTCAAAGTGCGGTATTGCCAGCCAGCAGAAGAGTCCGATGGCAACGGTTATCCCACCCGCTATCAAATAGATAAGAAGGTAGTTGGCGGCAAAGGCCATCAGGTAAATATAGATCGCACCGAGTACCAGGAAATTGCTGATGGCGCGTGTGCTGAGCAATTTGCCCAGCACTTCGGGAGCTTCCTCTTTCTTTAGCCATTGCAGGCTCAGGGAATTGTGCAGGGTTTCCAGGTAATGGAAGCCGATGGACATGACAACGGTGGTGAAGTACAGCCACAGGGCGCTGGGATAGAATGCCGTAATCGCGGTACCAAACCCTAGCGTGATCAGTGACAGGATGGCGAAGTTCTGTTGCCGGATAAACAGCATCAGCAGTATCGCCGTGAACGCGAGGAATCCGGGAACTTCTCTCAGGCTCTGCAGAATGCCGATTTCCTCTCCCGTGAAGCCCGCCTGCTCCACGGCAAAGTTGTTGAGCATCACCTGCCAGGTTGCGAAGGCGATGGTATTGCCGATGGCCAGCAGATAGAGCAGCGTCTTGCGGTTCTGTAGGTCGATAGAGGGCATGTGGTGCTTGCTGTCGTTATTCGGTTAAACGGGGAATGCCGGTGACGCGTTGTTAGGCGAGATATCGCACTGGCAGGGCAAGTTGCGCGATTATATCATCTCATCCCATGTCTGCCCTTACACTTTATGCCGGGCCCGTGGCCCGCGAGCGCATTCTTCAGGAAGGTATCAGGCCGGAGCAGTTCAAGGTTCTCGTTGGTGCGTCTGGAGGTCCCAAATGGTTTGTGCTCTACGGCCTGGATCGATTCCTGTTCGGGGACTTCTTCAAGGGGCGCACCTCCCCGTTGCTCACCATTGGTTCTTCCGCGGGGGCATGGCGGCTCTGTTGTCTCGCGACGGCAGACCCGCTGGCTGCGATTGACCAGCTGGCGCGCCGCTATAGTCGCGAGTCTTATTCGGATGCGCCGACAACAGCGGAAATAACTGACAAGATGCGCGTAATGCTGAACGATGTGATCGGCCAGCGTGGTATCGCCGAAATAGTACACAATCCTGTTTTTTGTACACATATCGTTGCTGATCGATGCAGGGGGCTTGGGAACGCGTCATCTTTGGCGTTGCGTAGAGTCTTCCTTGGCGGCAGCGCCCTCGCCAACGCATTTTCACGAAGCGCACTCTCCTGGTTCTTTCAGCGCACGATATTCTCCAGCCTCGGTGAGGAATGCCCCTGGCACGCGCCGGATAAGCTGGATACCCGGGTGGTTGCCTTGACCGAGAACAATGGGCTCGATGCCCTGCTGTCCAGTGGGTCAATTCCCTTCGTGCTGGACGGTGTTCGGGATATCTCAGGCGGGCCCCCGGGCCTGTACCTGGATGGTGGGATCATCGATTACCACTTCGATTTCAGATTTGCGACCGATGACGAACTGGTTCTCTACCCGCATTTTAGCCCCGCCGTTATTCCAGGCTGGTTCGATAAATTTCTGCCCTGGCGCAAGATAAACCCGGATAATTTCAGCAATGTGTTGTTCCTGGTTCCTTCGGCAGACTTTGTTGGCTCGCTGCCCCACGGCAAAATTCCGGATCGCAATGATTTTGCAAAGTTTCCCGTGCATGAACGACTTGCCAATTGGGAAACCGTGCTGCAGAAGAGCAGTATACTGGCTGACGAATTTGCCGAGCTTGTGGAGGGAGTAGTGTCTCCGGATCGACTGCGGCCGCTGCAGGAGTTGCGGCGCCAGGGATGATGCCCGAGCAACAGCCTGGAAATGATATTCCCGGATACACAACAACAAGAGAACGGAACTGGAATGCCTCATATTCGACTCGCAACCCTTGATGACAGCATGGCAATTGCAGACATCTACAACTGGTATATCGAAAACACCACGATCACCTTCGAGGAACAACGCATAAGCGCAGGTGACATGGCCCAGCGCATAGCGGTCACCGATCGGACTCGACCGTGGTTCGTGTTGGTGGTTGATGATGACGAGGAAATTACTGCCGAGTTGAAATCGGCAGGGGATGGAAACAGGCAGGGCATCCTGGGTTATGCCTGTGCCGTGCGCTGGAAGGACCGTTCTGCCTATCGCTACGCGCGTGAAACCAGTATCTATCTGCAGCCCGCAATACACGGCAAGGGCTTCGGCCTCGGTCTGTATCAGCATCTGATCGATGCCCTGCGCAGCACCGATGTGCATACCTTGATTGCTGGTATCGCCTTGCCCAACGAGGCCAGCATCGCCCTGCATGAGAAGCTGGGATTCAAAAAAGTGGGTGAGTTTGAAGAAGTCGGGAAAAAGTTCGATAACTATCTTAACGTCGGCTATTGGCAGCTCATGTTGTAGAACGGTCTTGTGACGTGAAACTTTTGAAATTGTTGCGAACTACTATGGTAATCCTGCTTGTTGGCCTGGGTCTTAACTCATGCATCGGCACTGTGGTCGGTGCGGCTGTCGATACGACGATTGAGGTTGCCAAGGTGCCATTCAAGGTGGCCGGCGCGGCCGTGGACGTGCTGGTACCGGATGACGACGATGATGAGGCAGATGGTGAGCATGACTAAGGTGAAAGGAGACAGGCTATCCGATTTTTCCGGCAGGCCTGTTTGCGTCGGGACCTGGGAGTAGAGCATGAGCATCAGGGCAGAAGACTTCGGGGTTCCAGCAAACTACCGACACTGGGAAGGAGATCGCGCCGAGGACTATATCGGTCCATTCTTCTATTACATGGAGGGCGAGCATCCGCGCACCGCGTTCCGTATTCAGGAGCACAACTGCAACGCCCACAATTCGGTTCACGGCGGTGTATTAATGAGCTTCGCCGATTATACACTCTGCCTTGGAGCGAATGGGGGGACCAGCGAGAGTGTCGCCACGGTCACCTGCAATAACGAATTCGTCGCTCCCGCCTACCAGGGAGAACTGGTGCTTGGAGAAGCTGAAACCATCAGGCGTGGACGATCGATCGTATTTGTACGCTGTATTCTGCGGGTGGAAGAACGGGTTATCATGACTAGCAGCGCCGTTATCAAACGCATCCAGAACAAGTAAGGCACTCAACCGAGTTTTTCTGCCAGTTCCTGTGGGCTTGCAAATAGCATTGCAGGAGATTCGTCCTGTAGTTCCTTTTCGCTGCCATATCCCCACAATACGCCAGCAGCTTTCAGTCCATTGGCACTGGCGGCACGCAGGTCGACATGGCGATCACCGATCATCAATGCATCCTGGTCGATTAGCCCTTGCTTGAGCAGGAAGGCAAGTTGACCACTCTTCGGGCCAGCTTGTTCCTGTGCGCCATTGACGAGTTCGAAATAGTCCAATAGCTGGAATTCATTGAGTACCCTGATGGCATTGATCTCCAGCTTCGATGTGCATACGATCATTCTTCTGCCTTTGCGCTGCAGAGTCTGCAGCATCTCCACCACGCCGTCATAGACAGAGTTTTCCTTGAAGCCAAACTCCCCATAGCGTTCCCTGTAGGCCGCTGCGAGGGCAGAGATGTGGGCCTTGTCGTCACTGCCGGAGAGTAGCGCCAGGGTATCCTCGAGAGGCGGCCCAATGTGTTTGGAAATCTGGTGATCGGGCAGGGGTGAGTAGTCGAAAGACGTGAGTGCGTAGTTCATACAGCGGACAACGCCCAGCGCAGGGTCGGTTAGAGTGCCGTCCAGATCGAATACCAGGGTAGAGAAGTTCCGCATGCAGTGAATCAGTCTTGCAGCCGATATACAGTTTCGGCGGTTCCATAGAACAGCGCATGTTTCTCCTCTTCAGAGAAGTCTGCGGTCATTTTCTTGAAGGCGTTCCAAAGCACAGGGTAGCCAATCGAGAGCCGATCAACGGGAAAATTGCTCTCGAACATGCAGCGCTCGGGTCCGAAGCAGTCGATCATGTGCAGGTAATACTTCTTCTGTTTCGCAATAAATTCATCGGAGTCCGGTGGACGTGAGGCCCTGTCCCAGCCGAAGCCATTGTCTGGCATCGCCAACCCACCCAATTTTACATACACGTTGGGAAGACGTGCCAACTCAGCCATTTCCTGTTTCCATTCGAGATAAATTTCATCGCGACAGTAGCGATAGACACCAACCCCCAGCGGCGTACCGAAATGATCCAGGATCATCGTACATTCGGGGACGGCCTGGGCCAGGTCGATGAAATCCAGGTTCTGATGGTGATAGTGCCAGGTATCATAAGTTAGGCCCTGGCCGGCGAGGATGCGCAATCCGGCACGAAACGATTCCTTGCCATACAGGTAGGCCGGGGCCGGGCCGGGAATGAACAGGTCCTCGGGTCGACTATCCCGTGCACCAGCATGGCGGATGCCGCGGAAGCGCCCTTCACAAATATCCCGGTGCAGTTCCAACAATTCCAGTAGCTTCGCTTCGTCTACACCCGCCAGGGTCAGGTCGGCATGGGCAATGATGCCTGCAACGGTGGACTTGCCTTCTGCCGCATCACTCTGTTTGGCGAGGTCTGAGATGAATCGGGTCTCGCCGGTGGGCCGCAGGTACTCGGGTCCTTCACGCAGATAGAAGGCCCGACATTCCATGAACATCGTCTTGACTATCCGGTGTCCACTACCGGTATCTGCCCACAGTTCCGGTAGCAGGTAGTCCCTGCCAAATCGCTTCATCCACAGGTGATGATGGGGGTCAATGATTGGGCGTTCAGGGTCGACGATGTCTTCCTTCACTTGCTGCAGCCATTCATCGCTGCCAGGTACCAGTTCGGCCATGTTATGCCCCTTGTGACTTGATGGCTTAGTGTAACCGATGCCTGCCTTGGTGTAGTATGCCAACGGAAGCTGATGTTGATGTATGTCAGCAATGCCGTGCCATCCAGGGCGAGGCGTTTGCGCAGATAACACAGCAAACCAACAAACATGGAAATAATAAAAAGCTATTGCTGGAGTCGCCCATGAATGTCACTGCCCTGGTCATCATTGCCTATCTCGGATTTTTTATTGGCTTCGGGATCTATCTCAATCGAAGCAACAGTAGTGATCATGACTGGGCGATAGGTGGCGGCAGCCTGGGTATTTTCATGTTGGCGGCCGGCGTGGCGGGGACGCGCATCGGTGGTGCCGGAACCTATGGTGTGGCCGGTGACGTCATCAATGAGGGCCTGGGGCATCTGTGGTACGCAGTCAATTCCTTCGCCGCCCTGTTCCTGGTAGGTCTGTTCTTTGCGATTCCCTATCGTCGACTCAAGGTAGTCAGTGTCGGACAGGTATTCGATCACCGCTTCAATTCCGCCCGCTGCCAGTGGCTCACCAGCCTCTGCGTTCAGGCCGAGTACCTCGTCATCAATATCATCGAACCCTATGTGATCGGCTCCATTATCGCCGGTGTTACCGGGCTTCCCTTCGTGGTTGGCGTAGCCATCGGAGGTTTGCTGATCGTTACATTTACCGTCACCGGTGGCCTGAAGGGCACGGCAGTTGCCAATATCGTGCACTGCAGCGTGATCATCTTCGGTCTGCTGTTGGTGGGCTACATCGCCATGAGCAACCTGGGAGGCTGGGAGCAGGTTGTGAATACGACCGGTGAACGCCTTGCAGAATCCAGTAAGGATAGCGCTAGCTGGTGGAGTTTTACCGGGATCGGATGGGCTACGATCATTGCCCTGTTCATCTCTGCGACCATCCACACCCCGGCCGCCTCGGTCTACGCTAACTATGCCAGTTCATCAGCCAGGGAAGAGTTTCTGATTCCGGGTTTCTTCCTGGCTGGTATTGTGGCAGCCCTGATGCCGCTGGTAGCCGGATTCATCGGTATCCTCACCCTGGCCGCCTACGGAGCCGAGAGTGGCCTCAGTAGTTACCTCAATATTGCCCAGCTTGCCATCGATACCGGTCCGATCCTCGGCGGCATCGCCCTGGCTGCGGTACTCGCCGCGGTGATTTCGTCAGGCGCACCGATTCTGTTGGCCAGTGCCACGATGTTCGTCAACGACTGGGTGCCCGGTGTGAAGAGTTATGACGGTGACAAGAAGCTGCGGGCCTACAAGATAGTAACGGTGATCTACGGGTCTGCCGCCGCCGTTATCGCCTGGCTCGGTAATATCTCTTCCGTGCTGCAACTATTGTTGCTGGGTTTCGCCATGGTGGTGCCACCAGCAATCGCCGTCGGTTATGTCTTCTATTGGCGGAGAACCACCGAGTTAGCGGTGTTCTGGGGGATGGCGACAGGATTTGCTGGTGGCCTGATCATGTGGCTGTTCAATACCCTGTATGACGGCGCCGAAAACGCGACGGCTGGAGGTTTCGCCCAGTGGTGGTATGAGTTGATTACCTGGCTGGGTGAGTGGAGGGATCCTTCTTTCCTGACCCTGCTACTGCCCCTGGTGGTAATCCCCGTAGTGAGCCTGTTAGTTCCTGGCAGGGATGGCGATGAGGAACTGGCTGACACGTTCTACAAGCGCCTGGGGCGAATACAGAAAAACTTCAGCTGGGCGTAGGTCTCGTCAGGTAGTTAGCGCTGAATCTGGCCGCTGGCCTGGATCAGGAATGGTCCGGGCTCGTGATAGCTGGCTTCCAGTAGTTTGCAGAGTTCATCGGCTGTGTCGGCCCTGGCTGCCGGTACACCAAAACCTTTCGCTATCGCCACCCAGTCGATTTCCGGATTTCCGATATCGAACAGGCTTCTGGCGATGGCGCCGGGATTTTCCACTCCCAACCTGGCATATTCGACATTGAGTATGTTGTAGCTGTTGTTCGCGAAGATCACTGAGGTGACGTTCAAGCCTTCCCGGGCCAGTGTCCACAGGTATTGAATTGTATAGGCCGCACCGCCATCTCCCAGCAGGGCAAGGACCAGGCGATCCGGGCAAGCCAGTGCCGCGCCGGTGGCGCAGGGGCCGCCCTGTCCGATCGCACCGCCAGTAAGCGTGAGCCAGCTATTGCTTGCCGTATTCTGGCAATAGGGGAAGGCGGCGTTACCACCTCCGGAATCGGTACAGACGATAACGTCCTCGGGCATGGTGGAGGCGATCGACTGTATGATGTTCCTGTTATCGAGTTCGCCCGAAGGCTTGGGAATTTCCCTGCGCTCGAAGCGGGTGACAGATTCTTTCGCGGCACCGAGTCTTTCTGCCAATCGTTCAAGGGCGTCGATGCAATCCTCCTCAATAAAAGCAAGGCGTGAGACCTGGCACGTATCGGGAACGAGTTGGCCAGGAATACCTCGGTACGCGAAGAAGCTTGCGGGTATCTCGCCGCCTACGAGAATCAGGTTATCTGTACCCTCCAGGGCTGCCAGTAGTTGTTCGGGGAAGTAGGGCAGGCGTTCTACTTTGACGCGTCCGGGACCACCATCGACGCGGGCAGGGAAGGTACCATTCAAGAGTCGGCAGCCAGTCTTGCTGGCGATTCTGCTGGCAGCTTCCATGGCGGCTTGTTCGGTTGCCTGATGTTCCAGCAGCAGAGCTGTCTTGCCACCTTTGCCGAGGATGGCGGCGATGTGCTCGATGGTCCTGTCTTCCACACAGGCGCGTTGCGGTACCGGATTGGGTGACGCCGGGCCCCCGGAAGGTCCCCAGGCCGCATCGGCGCCCATGATCAGGGTTGCAATCTGGCCCATGGAGCCCGGACTCTGCCGCAGGGTTGCCGTGAAGGCGTCGGCACCATCCTGGGCCAGAGTCTCCGAGGTTGAGCAGGATTTAATCCAGCTGGAAAAATTTCGGGCCAGGGTATCAATGTCTGATGTCAGGGGGGCATCGAACCCGATGTGATATTCGGGGTGGTTACCAATGATATTGATCATCGGCGCATTCCCGCGCCTCGCGTTGTGCAGGTTGGCGATGCCATTAGCCATGCCTGGTCCCAGGTGCAGCAGAGTGGCAGCAGGAATGCCCGTCATGCGCCCAATGCCGTCCGCGGCACCGGTACAGACGCCTTCGAACAGGGCCAGCACCGACTTGATTCTGGGGACGGCGTCCAGTGCCTGCACCAGGTGCATCTCGGAGGTGCCGGGATTGGCAATACAATACTCTACGCCACAGTCTGCCAGGGTATTGATCAACGCCGTTGCGCCATTCATAGTATTTGAATTGGAATCCGCTACATCACTCATATGGCTTTCCTGCTTGCTGGTTTAGGTCGATTCAATTCCCTGGTCTGCGCTTGTCTGAAGGGGCAGTTATCATAGCACCTGTAGGTTCCCGAATGACTATCGATGAAGAAAAGAAGCAATTCGCATCCCATGTAGTGGACATCATGCAGGTGATCGGCCCGGTGTACTCGAAGCGAATGTTCGGTGGTCACGGCATCTTCCTTGATGGCCTGATGTTTGGCTTGATCGCGGATAACTCCCTGTACCTGAAAGTAGATGATGAGACCCGACCGGCGTTTGACGAACAGGGACTGATGCCGTTCACCTATCAAAAGAAGGGTAGCACTGCCACTCTCAGTTACTACCAGGCACCGGAAGAGACAATGGAAGACCTGGATAAGATGCGCGATTGGGCTGTTCCGGCATTCGAAGCAGCCCTGCGGGCAGCGGCTCGGAAGCACAAAAAATCCACCCGTAACCCAGCTTAGAACGGCTACTGGCATTCAGTGACTTGATCTGCAGATGTAGTCTGACAGGCGGGGAAGGCGGTACCTTTTCGTGTTCGCACCGGGCTCCATGTGTCTGATTTTCATATAATTGTACCTGTTGATCGTGTGCTCATCGCGCGCTGTTTATTGCGCCGTACCCGCTGGTGGTCTGTCCAGATTTATCTGCGGTCACGGGTGAAATCGGGTACACTAGGCCAGCAACTAGAATCACCGGTTTTTTGGGGGAAAAAATGAAAAATCGCGTAATGACCTTGGCCGTGGCCTGTCTCTTGACGTCCGGCATGGCTATCGCCCAGGATGACTACTCGGTCCCGCAAACGGAATGGGGGCAACCGGATCTCCAGGGTGTATGGAATTTCAGTTCAGTAATACCCTTGCAGCGACCGGCTTTCTTTGGTGACAAGAAAACCCTGACCGAAGAAGAGATCGCGGCATTTCAGGCCCAGACCGAGTTGGGACTGCAAGCCCTTAACAACCAGGGTGTAGGTGGTTACAACACATTCTGGACCGAGATGGGCACAGGTGACGATAACCGCACCGCCCGCATCATGTATCCGGAAAATGGCAAACTGCCAGAAACGGTTGAAGGCGTGCCTGTGCAGGTGGGAGGTCTTGGTCCCGATGAGCCAGGTGAGCGTCCGGTTCGCATGGTGGTTGGTGGAATCTCCAAAGATGGCCCGGAAGACCGGGGTCTGTCTGAGCGCTGTATCGTTGGCTTTAACTCCGGTCCTCCGTTCGAGCCCAACCTTTACAACAACAACGTACAGCTCATCCAGAACAAGGATACTGTGGTGATCATGACTGAGATGATTCATGACGCCCGTATCGTGCCACTGGATGATCGCCCGCCACTGGACGATGACATACGACTCTGGACCGGAGACTCCAGGGGATACTGGGATGGCGATACCCTGGTTGTTGAGACGCGAAACTTCAACAGCCTGACCCAGAGTTTCAGCGTTTACGGTACATCTGAGGACAAGTTCCTTACCGAGCGTTTCACTCGCACGGGTCCATACACCATGGAGTATGAGTTCACTGTCGACGATCCTTCCACGTTTACTGACAAGATTGTCGTGATGACGGTCATGTCAAAGGTAGACGGCCAGCTCTATGAGTATGCCTGCCACGAAGGAAATTACGGCATGGTGAACATCCTTCGGGGTGAGAGAATGGCAAAGGCGCGAGGCACTGAAGACTCGCAGTAGTCCCTGAGCAGCTAACAGTTAATAAAAAGGCCAGCAATTGCTGGCCTTTTTAGTGGCTCTCCGCAGATTTATCGAGAAAAACTATTCTGTGGGATGTGCGGCCTTGTAGCTTAGTGCCTTCGAGCGCGGCTGCGGGGAGGCAGGGTTCCCACCCCGCCGGCTCGGCGTCCGTCCCGGATGCCTTCACTGGCCCATGCCCATCGCCTGTCTATAAATGAGGAGCGCATGCTGGTTCACAATAACAAGCGCATTATGGAGGTGCCCCCAGGGCAACAGGTGATCGCGTAGATTGTGGGTCGGGGAGAACCCAGTTTTACCCTGGTGTCGAAATCGAACGCCGGACCCTGAAAATCGCTATGAGCTGAATCGTTCAGATTCGGTTCAGGCTGGACTTGCTACCTTCTATTGCAAGCGGATCGGCACAGGCTGTCATTCCTCGCAGAACCCACATTCGACAGTCTGTTCTTGCCAGATTCCGTGTGTCCCCACTCATCTATATGGCGGATAGAGAGTGGGGATTTTTTATGGGCGCTGAAAAGTACCCTGCCAGAACTCTCGATTCGGCCCCGGCTCTCGCAGGGGACTTGCTTCAACCTTCTTGATCAAATCTAAATCTTTGATAGGATTCATTTTTTAGTTCGTGGCAGGCTCTCTGCCAACTATTAAGGGAAGCGCATGACAGAGAAGGGGACAGCCTTGCAAGCGGCAGCCTGCCTGCTTCGCCGTGTCTCGTCGTTAGTCGTTTGCTGTTTCCTGCTCTCAAGCTTGTCTGCCCTAGCCCAGATCCCGGATTTCGATCCCCAGGACTATCCCTTGCCGCCGGATATGAGCGGTGTGCATTTCTACCTGATTACCGTGGATGTGGGTGACAAGGTATGGGACAACTTCGGCCACACCGCCTTGCGCATGTACGACGAGAACAGCGCCACCGACCTTATATTCAACTGGGGTGTTTTTGACGTCAGCGGTGGTGTCGTACCCTTCGCCTGGAACTTCTTCAAGGGCATCATGAATTACCGGCTGCAGGCTTCTGCGCCCACACTGGAGTTCGACATGTACCGAGCCCAGCAACGCACGGTATGGCAGGAACGCATCAATCTGACCAACCCACAAAAGGAAATGCTGTATCGCCGCCTGATGTGGAACATGGAGCCAGCGAACCGGGAGTACGCCTACCAGTACTTCGATGACAATTGCACAACCCGGGTCAGGGATTACCTGGATGAGGCGCTGGGCGGCAAGCTGTCAGCGATGTTCCAGGCGGAGACAGAGGAAACCTATCGCGATCAGGTGCAGTCCCATTACGCCTCCACGGCGATTATCGCCTTCTCCCTGGATATCCTCATGAATGGCAATATCGATCGCCCGGTAACCGAATGGGAAGAAATGTATCTGCCTCTGCGGCTACGGGAAAACCTTTCTGGCATCATGTCTGATGTGGCTGAAGATGGAAGGCAACTGCCCCTGCTCTCAGATTACCAGGTGATAATGGCATTCCCGCCACCCACCATAGAGGCTGATGCTTTCCAGATTGCATCAGTTGGTCTGATTGCCCCCGTGCTGTTCCTGCTGCTCATGCTGAAACGAATCCCCATGTCTTATTTTGCAACCCATTCACGAATTGGTTTCAAGCTGGAAGGATTGAATTTTCGCATACTAGGTGTGCTGGGCCTGGTCACGGCAATATTCAGTGGTGTGTATGGCGCGTTGATGCTGGGTAGCTGGTTCGTTTCGGATCACCTGGATACCCATCACAACATCAATCTCCTGCTGTTCTGGCCTACCGACATCCTTGGAGTATTCGTGGCGCTGCGTTGGCTTCTGTTCTGTAAGCCCTGGCCGACGGATCACAACACGGCTCCCTTTATTAATTACTATCTCCTCGCCCACGTGGTTGCGATGCTGGTCTATGTTGGTATCGCGCTTTTTGGGGTCGCGCCACAGCTGATCGACCGACTGGCCTTCTACGTGGTTCCTGGTTTCCTCATGTTCACGATATTAATCTGGACAGTGGGGTTCCAACCGGCGAAACCGAAAAACATGTTCTTCTAAATGGCCGGGTCACTCATTAGCGGCAGGGCCTCACGTGCAGAACGACTTGAAGCTATGGCGGAGAAGGTAGCGCAGTCCGCCGCCCGCTTACCGCAGATTGAAGATGGATCCCCCGAACAGGCCCGGGCATTCAGGGCTGAGCGAGGCAACCCGTTCGCGCCGCAAGCGGTAGAGCTGGCCGAGATCAAGGATCTGCAGATTCCCCTGTCCAGGGGGTCGGTGAGGGTGCGCTCCTATCTGCCCAGCGGGCTCGAGCCAGGCAATCTGCCCTGTCTCATTTTCTATCACGGCGGTGGCTATGTGCTCTCCACTGTGGATGACTACGATACGGTCACCCAGCGCATTGCACAGTATGGACAATGCCGGGTGTTGTCGGTGGACTACGAACTGGCACCCACCAACAAAATACGGTCGATCCATAATGATGGCTTCGAAGTCTATCGCTGGGTAAGAGACCATGCGCGCGACTTGGGCATAGACCCACAACGAATCGCCCTCGGTGGCGACAGCGCGGGTGGTAACCTGACCGTGGCTGTTACCCATGCCTGCAAGCAGTCCGGCTACCCCCAGGCCGCTTTCCAGGTTCTGCTCTATCCGTCGGTGGATCTGAGTATGGGTTTCCCCTCGATTGCAGAATTTGCCGCCGGTTATTTCCTTACCAGAAAAGGCATGGAGTGGTTCCGCAGTCACTATCTGGATTCACCCGCGCAGGCCAGCGATCCCGAATTGTGTTTTCTGGAGAAGGATTTGGCAGGCCTGCCGCCGGCCTATGTCATCACTGCGGGATTCGATCCCCTGCGAGATGAAGGACAGGCCTATGCAGATCGCCTGGCCGAGTTCGGCGTTGCAGTAAAGCACGAGTGCTACACCGACATGATTCATGCATTTATCTCATTCGCCGGAGGTATTGAAGCTGGTGAGCACGCGCTTAAGAGGATAGGAGAGGAGTTGTGCGGCGCGCTCGAGCGTTAGGAATCTGTTCGATCTTCCGGGCCCGAATAAATAGCAGACGAAAAAAAGCCGAACCCAAAGGTTCGGCTAGTTCTTCCAAAAGCTGTACTACTGGAAAAATCGGTGTTTAGGGATCTACGATCTCTACCCGACGATTTCTCTGATAAGCGGCTTCTGTTGTTCCTCTGTCGGCGGGGCGTTCCTCGCCGTAACTCACTGTCTCAATCTGGTTGCGAGCAGCGCCGTTAACGATCAGGTAATTCAGAATGCCATTCGCTCGACGCTCACCAAGTGCCAGGTTGTACTCTCTGGTACCGCGCTCGTCAGCATGACCTTCCAGCCGAATGCGCTTGCTTGGGTTGGCAGCGAGATCCTGAGCGTGGAAAGTCAGGACGTCACGGTCGGCTGGTCGAAACTCTGAAACGTCAAAATCAAAATAGAAAACACGTGTTGACAGCGCGGAGCGGCGCATGCGCTCTTCGGCTGCGGCGGCGCGACGGGCAGCGGCCTCAGCCTCTTCCTGTGCACGGCGGGTAGTAGCGTCGATGCCAGACTCAGACTGCGCTACCTCTTCGGCAGCTTCTTCGCTGGTTGAGCTACAGGCAACTACGCCGCTAAGGGCGAAGAACATTAGGGCCAATTTTGTAAGTTGGGTTATTTTCATGGCAACTCCTGAAAATGTAGTGCTATCCGTTAAAAATTGCGCGAAAAAACAATGCCTTAAAAACGAGTGCGAAGCATAACTCATTTGTTTGTGCAAATCCATGCAAAGACCATATTTATAGCACGGGATTTTGACATTATCAGGTTTGCTGCAGACCGCTAGTTCACTGGCACCCGGACCAGTCCGGGAGAGGAAATCAGTTTATCGAACGCTTGCTCGAATCCAGTTTATCTGGCCCCGGAATCAATGGTACTCTTCGCTCTCCCAGCCGTTCCTTGCTGCATCGCTTTGCGGGTAAATCTCATACAATCAATGAGTTATCAGAGCTTGTCCCCGGGACGGAAAATCAATAATCCAGGAGTCATCCAGTGAACGCTGATTTTACATCCGAGGAACTGGCCTTCCAGCAGGAAGTCAGGGAGTTCCTTGCCACCGAATTTCCAGCGGATTTAAAAGACAAGGTCGACAACAACATCCGCCTAACCAAGGACGACATGGTCCGCTGGCAGAAAATTCTCTTCGCAAAAGGCTGGGCAGCACCCTCCTGGCCCGAGGAATATGGTGGTACTGGATGGACCCATACACAACGGCATATCTTCGCCACGGAAATGGGACTGTATGGGGCACCCGAGCCCATCCCGTTCGGTATGAAAATGGTGGCTCCGGTAATCATGGCCTATGGCTCCGAGGAACAGAAGCAGCGTTTTCTACCCGACATCCTCGCCAGTAATGTGTGGTGGTGCCAGGGTTATTCAGAGCCCAATGCAGGTTCCGACCTCGCTTCACTGAAGACCAGTGCGGTGCGGGACGGTGATCACTACGTGGTGAATGGCAGCAAGACCTGGAACACACTGGGTCAGTATGCGGATTGGATATTCTGCCTTGTGCGTACTGACAACACGGCGAAGAAGCAGGAAGGCATCAGCTTTCTGCTCATCGATATGAAGACTCCGGGCATTACCGTTAAACCCATCGTGCTATTGGACGGATTTCCTGAAGTGAACGAAGTATTCTTCGACGATGTGCGGGTTCCTGCTGAAAACCTGATTGGCGAAGAGAACAAGGGCTGGACCTATGCCAAAGTCCTGCTAACCCATGAGCGTACCAATATTGCGGGTGTACCAAGGAGCAAACGCAGGCTGGATGCACTCAAGCGACTGGCAGAAGAAACGGAAGACGGCTTCGGCAAGACCATGGCGGATAATCCTTCGATCCAGCAACGCATCGCTGAGATGGAGATTGAGCTGCAAGCCCTGGAATATTCCGAGTTACGCTCACTCGCGGCGTTGAGTGTCGGCAAGGCGCCCGGACCCGAATCCTCAATCCTGAAGATCGTCGGCACGGAGCTGGCACAAGCCATGGATGAGATGTTCCTGGAACTGTCTGGCTACTCGAGCCTGCCTTTTGTACCGGAGCAGTTTGAAGCAGAGTTCGAAGGCGAACGACTGGGACCGGGATCTACCAATGCGGCAGCACTGACCTATTTCAATAATCGCAAGCTGTCCATTTTCGGCGGATCCAATGAGATTCAACGCAATATCATCTGTAAGGCTGTACTGGGACTGTAGCGCAGTTGCGCGTATAGATATGGCGGCCGGACAGATGATGCTGATCACAGAAAGAATTTAGGTGGAGTACTAGCAGGTGGATTTTTCATATACCGAAGTGCAGCAGATGCTGCAGGACCAGGTGCAGAAGTTTGTACACAAGAGCTACGACTTCGATTCTCGCAATTCCATCGTGGCGAGTGAGAAAGGTTTCAGTGCCGAACATTGGCAACTATTTGCCGAGTTGGGTTGGCTAGCAGTGCCATTCACGGAAGAGGACGGCGGACTCGGCGGTTCGGCGGTCGATCTGATGGTGATCATGGAAGAGTTTGGCAAGGCCAACCTCGTTGAACCCTATTTGGCTACCGCGGTGCTCAGTGGATGCCTGGTCGCGCAGCTGGCAGAGGGTGAAACCAAGGAAGCATTGTTAGGTGGAATAATTGGTGGTGAATCGCAGTTCGCCTGTGCCTATGCGGAACCAGGAAGCCGTTTCAACCTGGCATCGGTTACAAGCTCGGCAACTACCTCGGGTGATCAGGTCACGATTAATGGCAACAAGACCGCGGTAGAAAATGCCCCCAACGCTGACAAGTTAGTAGTAATCGCACGCGAATCAGGTGATCGCTTCGCGTCCAGCGGCATCTCGGCGTTTCTGGTGGATGCCGGAACTGAAGGTATCAGCATGCGCTCCTATGCCACTGTCGATGGCAAGCGTGCCGCCGAAGTGAGTTTTAACAATGTCGTTGTTCCGGTGAATGCACGCCTCGGTGCTGCAGGAGAGGCTCTGCCTGCCTTACGTGTTGCGGTGGATCGGGCGACCCTGGCGGTGAGTGCCGAAGCCGTGGGGGCGCTGGAAGCGCTTCTGCAGAAGACCGTGGAGTACAGCAAGACCCGCAAGCAATTTGGCACTCCCATTGGTTCGTTCCAGGCCCTGCAACACCGAATGGCCGACATGTTTGTGCAGTGCCAGATGGCGCGCTCGATCGTCATCATGGCTGCCATGTCCCTGGACAGCGCTGACTCGGCTCAGCAAAAGACCAGGGCCGTGTCGGCGGCGAAGAGCCGGGTAGGCAAGGCGATCAAGCTGGTAGGCCAGGAAGCCATTCAGATTCACGGTGGTATCGGCATGACAGAAGAGTTGGATGTTGGACACTTGTTCAAGCGGGTAACTGCCCTCGACCTGCTCTTCGGTGATGAAGAATTTCACCTGCAGCGTTTCGCATCCTTGTAGTTACTCACATAGCTAACCTTGGTCCATGAGCGAGTTAATCCTGGTCCGTCACGGACAGGCTTCCTTTGGTGCAGAATCCTACGACAAGCTGAGCGAGCTCGGGGTCGCGCAGGTCCGTGAACTGGCCAGGCATTGGCAACTCATGGGCGACAGGTTCGACCACATAATCAGTGGCGAATTGCTCAGGCAGCGGGAGACAGCGACTGAGTTACTCAATCTCGTTTCCGGTTCGCCCGTCGCCCCGGAAATCCATCCGGCCTTCAATGAATACAATGGTGACCCTCTCATCCAGATTTATCTGAGGGATCATGCTGCTGCCGAAGGTTTCGCGGACATCGATTGGCCGATCCGTGATTCCCGCCTGTTCCAGAAGGTTTTCGAGGCTGCTACAGCGAAGTGGATCAAAGGTGAGCTTAAGCCTTCGGCCAATGACGCGGGCTTCGAGAACTGGCAGGATTTTCAGGAGCGCGTGCACCTTGGCCTGAATCAGATCATGGAACAGCACAGTGGTGGTCGCCGGGTCCTGCTGTCGACGTCGGGTGGAGTAATCGCCATGGCTCTGCAACGTGTGCTAGATTTCCCAGACCAACAGGTAATCGCCACCAACTGGATGGTACACAATAGCTCCGTGACGAAGATCAGGTATGGCAACGGCAAGCTGTCCCTGACCCAGTTCAATAGCCTGCCTCACCTTGAACGTGGTGAATTGCGGTACATGATTACTTACAGATAGGCAAATTGGTTTCGCATTACCGCCGAACTGCACTTAGAACAAGAAAGCAATTGAAGAGAAGGACCAGGCAGTGTCTTCAGAAGATCTAATCGATCGCGCTGGCGCTATCCGCGAAGGTGAAGAGTTGGACATGGATCGTCTGCGTGCCCATCTCGAACCTGTGCTAGGGCCCCAGGCGCAAACGCTGGAAGTCAAACAGTTCCCCGGCGGCCACTCCAATCTCACCTACCTGCTCAGCAGTGGCGACGAATCCTGGGTTCTTCGCCGCCCTCCCTTTGGCAGCAAGGTGAAGTCTGCGCACGATATGTCGCGGGAATACCGTATCCTGTCAGCTCTCAAGGGTGTGTTTTCCTACGGGCCGGTGCTCATTCATTTCTGTGATGATCCTGATGTCATCGGCTGCGATTTTTACCTGATGAACTATATCCGCGGGCTGGTGATTCGCCGGGATTACCCGACCCACCTGGGTTTGAGTCCGTCACAGATACGTCAGCAACTCCTGAATTTCTTCGATGTTCTCAGCGAATTGCACTCCGTGGACCTGGTGCAAGCCGGCCTCGATAATTTTGGCAAACCCCAGGGCTACGTGCAGCGCCAGGTGGATGGTTGGTGTCGACGCTGGGCAGATGCGGTGACTCCGGATACGGTAAACGTCGATGCCACCATGCAATGGCTGCAAGACAATATGCCGGCTGAGAGTGGCAAGGCCAGTGTGATCCACAACGATTACAAGCTGGATAATGTGATCTTCAGTGCCGACAACCCCTTGCAGGTGATAGGTGTGCTGGACTGGGAAATGGCCACAGTGGGGGATCCATTAATGGATCTCGGTTGTACCCTGGGGTATTGGGTACAAACCTCTGACCCTGAATTTTTTCGGGAGTCGCGCACCATGCCTTCCGATATCGAAGGGGCGCCGGGGAGGGGGGAGATTATCCAGCGCTTCCAGGAAAAGACCGGCTTAGCGGTCGATAATTTTCCCTTCTATTTCTGTTTCGGCCTGTTCCGGCTCTGCGTAATCGGCCAACAAATTTACTATCGCTACTATCATGGTCACACGAAAGACGAGCGCTTCGCGGGTTTCCTGAAGAAAGCCTACGTGTTGCAGCAGATGTGTGAGTTGATAATTCGCGGCGAGATTACCGAGTAGAAAATCATGTCCCTTAAATCTCAAGATCTTTTCAATGTGGCGGGCAAGACAGCGATCGTGACCGGTGGCTCCCGTGGAATCGGGCGCATGATCGCGGAAGCCTACGTTGAGAATGGCGTCAAAACCTATATTACGGCGCGAAAAGAAGATGCGTGTAAGCAGGCCGCGGAAGAGCTATCGAGCAAGGGAACCTGCATAGCGTTTCCGGCGGACCTGTCCACCACCGAAGGGCGTGCAAGCTTCGTCGACAGGATAAAGTCGGAACTGGATACTCTGGATATCCTGGTCAACAATGCCGGCGCGGCCTGGGGCGCACCGTTCGCCGAATACCCCGAAGAAGGCTATGACAAGGTGATGAATATCAACGTGAAGGCCATCTTCATGCTGACTCGTGATCTACTGCCACTGCTGACAAGGAACGCGTCACCCGCGGATCCATCCCGTGTCATCAATATTGGGTCTATCGATGGCCTGCGTGTGTCGACCACGGACAACTTCGCCTACGGTGCCAGCAAGGCGGCCGTGCACTTTCTGACCAAGAACCTGGCCTTGCGTCTGGCGCCCCAGGGCCTGACAGTGAATGCCATTGCCCCAGGCCCATTCGAAAGCAAGATGATGGATTTTATGCTGGAGAAATACCGGGACAAGATTGAGGCAGAGAACCCGTTGGGTCGCATAGGGAGCCCCGAGGACATGGCTGGTCTGGCGCTCTACCTGGCTTCGCCAGCTACACGTTACCTCACCGGACAGGTCATCGCCCTTGATGGCGGTCGTCACCTTGGCTCACGCCAGGATTGATTCGCCTCAACCCGTTTCTTTCTACCTATGCAGGTGGTACTTTAATTCACCCGATCAACCATCGATATTCGAGAGTAGCTGTTGAGCAAATCAAGTAACAAGACAATCCCACGTGGGGTCATTGCCGCCATGGCTTTTGCCAGCGGCGCCTGCATCATGACCATTGAGATGTTGGGAGCGCGAATTCTCTCGCCCTATTTTGGCGGCAGTCTCTCTGTGTGGGGCAGCATCATCACTATATTCATGCTGGCCCTGGCCATGGGTTACCTGTTCGGTGGTCGATTGTCCACACGCAATCCCAATGCTGTCACCTTCGCGATGTTCTATATCAGCGCCGCCGTGTTCTCATTGCCGGTTATCTTTCTGTCGGACCAGATCATGGAGCCAATATTCATGGTCATGGAAGATCCCCGATATGGTTCACTATTCGCCGCGATATTCCTGTTCTTTATCCCGACAACCATTCTCGGCATGATTTCTCCGTATGCGGTGCGCTTGATGGTAAAGAGCGAAGAGCATAGTGGTCACATGGCTGGCTTGCTCTATTTTGTCTCTACCCTGGGAAGCGCAGTAGGAACCCTGGGAACCAGTTTCTATTTTGTCCTGTGGTGGGAAGTCGACCAGATCCTGTGGGGAACCATCGCAGCCCTGGCGCTCTGTGGCTGCATGATCCTGGTCGCGCACTACGCCATTAATCCTCAGTCGCAGAAAGAGCAAGGACGGCATGCGAAGAATGCCTAAGTTAATTTCCTGTTTTCTGTTTGTAGTATCGCTGCAACTGGCCACCGGTCTCGGCGCTGCCGAGGCTATTCACGAGGAGCGCTCACGTTATCGCGACATCACCGTGACCCAGATTGGAGAGCGTCGATGCCTGTTGTTCAACGTCCATCGCGGTGATCGCAATCAAACCTGCGTGATGGTGAACGACCGCGATCGACTCGTATTCGATTACACGAAGATGAGTTTCGCCGGTTTATTGCTTAATCCCGAACCGTCCAGAATTCTGGTGATCGGGCTGGGAGGCGGCTCTATCCCCCTGACGTTCTCGGATATGTTCCCCACTGCCCAGATAGATATTGTGGAAATCGATGACGCAGTGGTTCGGGTCGCGAAAGAATTTTTCTTCTTCGAAGAAACAGAGAATATGCGGGTCTTTGTCGATGATGGCAGGCCCTTCATAAAACGCGCCGGAATTCGCGGGCAGACTTACGATTACATTGTTCTTGATGCATTCAGCGGGGACTATATTCCCGAGCACATGTTGACCCGGGAGTTCCTGGAAGAGGTCAAATCCATAATGGGCCCGGACTCTGTTCTGATTGCCAACACCTTTTCCACGAGTCGCCTGTACGACCATGAATCCGTTACCTACCAGCGAGCATTCGGTGAGTTTTTCAACTTCAAGCTGCCCACGTCCGGAAACCGGATCATCATCACGCAACTCGAGCCGCTCCCGCCCCGTGGTGAGCTGGTGACACGTGCGGCTGATCTGGCCGAACGCATGGTCAAGTATGATGTTCCGCTCAATGATTATCCGCGGCGGCTGTCAACGCGTGTCGATTGGGATATGAGTCGCCGCGAGTTGACCGATCAGTACTCCCCCGGAAATCTGCTGCAGGAAAACTAGCGGGTCACAAACCAGTTTTTTCAATCTGCCCTCAACAGAACCTGGCAAACCGAAGCCAGACGGGAGAAAACCATGCGCCACATTAGCAGTCTCGTTCTTGGCCTGTCCCTGCTGCTATCCCTGCCCAGCCGGGCGGACGTCGAAATCGTTGCAGATGTAGTCTATGGTCATAAAGACGGCATGGCCCTCTTTTATGATGTGCTCAAGCCGGAAAACGCCAACGGTGCCGGTGTTGCCTACATGATCAGCGGCGGCTGGTTCTCGCGCTGGTCGCCACCGCAGGCTAGGGCAGGCCAGTTCAGTGCCTTGTTGAGTGAGGGCTTTACCGTGTTTGCCGTTCATCATGGCAGTGCCCCGCGTTATAAAGTCCCCGAAGCCTACGCCGACGTGAGTCTCGCGCTCAGGCATATCAAACTTCATGCGAGCGACCACGGTATTGATGCAGACCGCCTGGGGGTCATGGGGGGAAGCGCCGGAGGTCATCTGTCACTGATGCTGGGCCTGAATTCAGATGCGGGCGATGAGCGGGCCGATGAAGCCGTGCTGCGACAGGATAACCATATAGCAGCTATCGTGGCCTATTTCCCGCCAGTAGACCTGCGGCCGCTGGTCGGCCCCAGTGAGCGCTTTCCCGCTCTCGATTTCGAATCTGGCAAGGCAGCATCTATCTCACCGATTTTGTTTGCGGACAGGGCAGACCCACCCACCTTGCTGATTCATGGTGATGCCGATACCCTGGTGCCGATCTCCAATTCAGAGATCATGCAGGCCGAGTTCAGGAAACAGGGTGTGGTTTCCGATTTCATCACGATCCCGGGTGCTGGACACGGCTTCCGTGGCGACGACGCCATGACAGCCTGGAACGCTTCCGTGGATTGGTTCAGGACCCATCTGCTCGATTGATTCGGGATATGCTTAGCTCGAGAGGGCGTTGATTTGCTTGTTACAGGGAGGTAGCCAGCCTGGTGCCCTGGTCGATGGCTCGCTTGGCGTCCAATTCGCTCGCGACATCTGCACCACCAATCAGGTGATAGGGCTTCTGTAGTCCTTCCAGAAGGTCCCTGAGGGGTTCCTGCCCTGCGCAGATGATGACCTGATCGACTTCCAGCAGCCGAGGTTGATTGTCGACCAGCAGGTGCAGGCCATCATCGTCGATACCTACGTACTCGCATCCCGCCAGCATCTTGACTCCACGCTTTATCAGACCGAGACGATGGATCCATCCGGTAGTCTTGCCAAGATTCTTGCCCAGGCCTTCAGCCTTGCGTTGGCACAGGAAAATATCGCGAGGAGAGGGTGGAGTTTGAGGTTCTACACCTTCTATGCCGCCCCTGGCCTGCAGGCTCATGTCCACGCCCCAATCGTGCATGAAAGTGGGGATGTCCAGGCTCGGGGCTGGGCCGCTGTGGGAGAGTAGTTCGGCGACATCAAAGCCAATGCCACCGGCACCGATGATGGCCACACTGTTTCCCGCAGGCACCTTGCCGCTGATGACATCGATATAGCTGACGACCATCGGGTGATCAATACCGTCGATGGCTGGCGTGCGGGGTTTGATGCCCGTGGCGACGATTACTTCGTCGAAATCGGAATCGTTGAGGAAGGAGCTATCCACCTCGCTATTCAGCCTGATATCGACTCCCAGACGCTGCAGTTGTACAGAATAGTAGCGCAGGGTTTCTGCAAACTCTTCCTTGCCTGGAATTCGCCTGGCCAGATTGAATTGGCCGCCGATGCTCTCGGACTTGTCGAAGATGCTGACCTTGTGTCCTCGCTGCGCCGCCGTTATCGCTGCGGCGAGACCTGCCGGACCGGCTCCGACTACGGCGATGGATTTTTTAGTCTGGGCCGGCGCGATCACGATCTCCTGCTCATGACAGGCCCTTGGATTAACCAGGCAACTGCTTAGTTGCCCGGAAAATATATGATCCAGGCAGGCCTGGTTGCAGCCGATGCAGGTGTTGATCTCATCGGAGCGATTGGCGGCGGCCTTGTTGATGAAGTCGGCATCGGCGAGCAGTGGGCGCGCCAGGGATACCATGTCGGCATCGCCTCGAGATAACACCTCTTCGGCAAGCTCTGGAGTATTGATTCGATTCGAGGTTATCACCGGCACAGAGAAGTGTTTGCGGAACTGTGCGGTCACCCAGGTGAATGCTGCTCTTGGTACTTTCGTGGCAATAGTTGGAATCGTCGCCTCATGCCAGCCAATACCGGTATTGATGAGGCTCACTCCATTCTCGCAGAGGGCCTTGCCGAGCTGAACGATCTCTTCGAAACTGCTGCCGCCCTCGACCAGGTCGAGCATGGAGAGACGAAAGATGATGATGAAATTGGGGCCGGTTTTTTCTCGTACCCGGCGAACTATCTCCAGTGGCAGGCGTATTCGATTCTCGTAGCTCCCTCCCCACTGGTCTTTGCGCTGGTTGGTACGGGCGGCGATGAACTCATTGATGAAATAGCCTTCCGAGCCCATGATCTCGACGCCATCATAACCTGCATCCTGGGAGAAGGCAGCGAACTGCACGAAGGCTTCAATCTCACCCAGTATCTGCTCATGAGTTGCTTCCTGCGGAACGAATTTATTGATTGGGGCCCTGATGGGCGATGGGGCGATCAGGTTCTCGGTGCGCGAATAGCGACCAGTGTGCAGTATCTGCAGGCAAATCTTGCCGCCTTCGCGATGTACTGCGTCTGTAATCTTCCTGTGGTTCTGGACCTGGCCTTGCTGTTCATAGACTGGCTTGATTCCCGGCGGCAGGCAGTACTGGCTGGCCATGAAGCCGCCAGTGACGATAAGGCCTACCCCACCCCTGGCACGCTCCCCATAGAATAAAGCCATCCTCTCATGGCTGCCCGGTATGTCTTCGAGCCCGGTATGCATGGAACCCATGAGAAGCCGATTACGGATCTGGGTGAATCCCAGATCCAGAGGTTCGAGCAGGCGAGGAAACGGATTATTGGTGGAACTCATGTATTCGTTCTGGCGAGCTGAGTATCCAGCGTGAGACTCTGACATATTCCTGCTCAGGAGCTGCTGCAGGAGGCGACGATATGGCGTAAGCCATCGATATCCTTCAGCTCTATTTCCCTGTTATTCACCTGAATGAATCCTTTCTTCTGCAGGGAGGTCAGTATGCGACTGACAGTTTCCACGGTAAGACCCAGATACTCGCCGATATCACTACGAGTCATCGGTAGCAGGAAGCGGGTTGGAGAGAGCGATACGCGTGCATACCTGGAAGACAGGCCCAACAGGAATGAAGCTGTTCTCTCTTCCGCGCTATAACTACTTAACAGGGTATGAATCTGCTGATCTTTTGCGATTTCGTTGCCCATGATGGCAAAGAAATGGTGCTGCAGGTTGGGTAGCTCATGGCTGAGTTTTTCCAGTTGCGAGAAAGGAATCTCGCAGATGGACGAATGTTCCAGTGACTGGGTAGAGTTCGAATAGCGTTTGCTGGCGATCCCATCCATCCCAATGATTTCCCCAGGCAGGAAGAAGCCGGTAACCCGCCCCTGGCCAGAATCGCTTAGCACGTAGGACTTGAAGCTACCGCTTCGCACCGCGTATACAGATTTGAACGCATCATTCTGGCGATAGAGATGCTCACCCTTCTTCAGCGGGCGATTTCGCTCCACAATCTCGTCGAGCTGGTGAATTTCCGACTTGTTCAGCGCAATAGGCAGGCAGAGCTCATTGAGGCGACAGCTCGCGCAGGATACGTTTGCATTATGGGGGCAGATTTTGCCGGAGTCAGCATCGGTACCGATGGTGAGTTTGGGGTCCCTGTTTCCCCTGACGAGGGCGCCATCCCCCGGTATTCCAGTCGCATTCATAGGAGTTCTCTCAAGCTCAGGCGGCTAGTTTGCCACTAATTTCCTTCTTGCACAATTTCCACCGCCGTCTCGAATTTCAACGGTTTTCAGGGAGTTTGTGTGGATTCGGCACTTTTCCCTGGGCAGGGAAACAAAGTGGGTTACGTTTTCAATAGCCCGTGAGTCGATCATGCGCCACGAGAGAGGCTGTCATAGTAAAGCAGCATTGTTGATGTAGATTAATTTGTTGTGTCATATTGGGCCATACACTGAGCCTGTTACATATTTGATCCAAGGTCAGCGAGGGAATAATCCATGGAGCTATCAAAACTGCTGGTAATAATCGAGCCGGACTCTGGAACCCAGCCCGCACTCGAAAAAGCAAAATCCCTGGCCAGGTTAGCCGATTGCGAAATCGAATTATTGCTGACTGAGTTCACTACTTACCTTGAAGATGGATTTTTCTTCGATCCGGAGCAGGCCAAACAGATGCGCTATGACCTTGCTGACCGACGCATGGCCGATCTCGAGGCGCTCGCGCAACCTCTCCGGGAGCAGGGGCTGGAAGTTAGTTGTTCTGTAGCCTGGGGTAATCCTCCTTATATGGAAACCTTGTCTCGCATCAAGCAACTTAATCCTTCTATGGTGTTAAAGACCACGCGTCATCACAGCAAGGTGTCCAGGATGTTTCTCACGCACGAGGACTGGGAACTGGTGCGCTATTCGCCTGTACCGCTACTGCTGGTGAAAGAGAGACACTGGGAAGATGCGCCAAGAATTCTGGTAGCGGTGGATCCTTATCACATCAACGACAAGCCAGCGGCCTTGGAGAACAAAATGATCACGGCAGCCAGGGCATTCGCCAATGAAACCGGTGGTGATGTGCATCTCTTCCATTCGGCCTGGGTGTCTCCACTGGCCGGATCCTATCCCCTGGCACCCAATATCGAGAAAGAAGAGACGGTATTGCACGACATGGCCGCAGCCAATGGGGTTGATGGCAACAATGTGCACTGGTCACTGGATCGTGTCGATGAATCCTTGCCCGAGATAGTGGATGAGCTTGGCGTCAATATTCTCGTCATGGGAGCAATCTCGCGCTCCAAGATTGACCGACTGCTACTGGGAAGCACGGCAGAAAAAATTATCGATTCCGTGGAGTGCGATATCTTGATTCTCAAACCGGACGAAATGCCCAGTCTGAACACTATTCTGGTGTAGGATTTTAAGGCAGGCTCAGGGAGAGCGAGGAGAGTCGGGGTAGGCCTGGTGCCGGGGTACAGGGTGCAGGCAGAGCCTGCTGCACCATACTCTGTACCTGCATCGCTGCCTGTCAGGAAGCATCGTTAAGCCTCTTTGCCCACGTGGACGGTCATGACATCGCAGGTTGCGCCGTGTAGCACCTTGATTGCTGTCGAACCCAGCAGAATCTTCCAGCCGGAATGGCCATGGCTTCCTATCACAATCGCATCGGCATTGATTTCGTTGGCCAGATTTCTCACCTCGGGTGCTGGTGCTCCCAGCAGGGTATGCACGCGATCTGCGTCCACTGATAATTCATCGGCGATCTTTTTCAGTTTCTGTTCGGCAAAATTTATCGCCTCCTGCTGTAATTCGCTGATATTTACCGCGTAAATATCCATGCTATAGGCTGCTGCAACCGGTTCTACCACATGCACGAGGTGCAGTTTCCTGGTGTCACCTGCCAGTTGCACGGCGGTATCTATGACTTTCTTCGAGTCTGCTGAAAGGTCTATTGCTACGAGGACTGTGTTGTACATGGGCTTGCTCCCGTAATTGGCTGTACGGCAAAAGTGCCTGCTCTATCTTGTCATTGTGATTGCTATGGTCAGTTAGTCGCTTGATTTATGTCAAGCGTGATCGCTGCCTACAGGTACGGTGAAAACAGCCAGGATAGCGCGTTGCGGATACGAATGGGCAGAGGTTCCTTGCCAAGCAGCTCAACATTCACCCGTTTTGCCTGGGCCAGGTTTTTTCCAATGTATTCCGCTAGCTGACTTGTGAATTCTCTGCTGAACACTTCAACGCCCAGTTCAAAATTCAGTCGCAAGCTGCGTGGGTCCATGTTCGCAGAGCCAATCAGACTGTACAGATCATCGACCAGTATCGCCTTGGTATGAATAAATGGTGCAGGCAGAAAGAATACATCGAGTTCTCTTTCAATTATGTAGCGCAGGTTGTGCTGTGCAGCGTAGTGGGCAAGATGGATGTTGCTGCGCTCAGGTAGCAGTATTTTGACATCGACACCCCTTAGGGCAGCCCCCTGCAGCGCTGCTACGATTTCCGGGCCGGGAAGAAAATACGGTGTCACCAGCCATATCCGCGTCCTTGCCACAGAAAACACTCCCAGCATGACTTCCACCAGTTGATCGAGATGTTCATTGGGGCCATCCAGTATCAGGCGTGTCCAGATATCAGACTCAGTCTTGTTGGTATTGGCCGGGTGAAAGCAGGAGTCAGAATCATCGCCAGTGCAATGATTCCAATCCCTGAGGAAGGCTCTTTCCAGGTCATCGACGATTTTTCCGTGCAGTCGGAAGTGCAGGTCTTTGGCACACTTGGGATTGTTCGTACGTGAAACCAGGTGACGATCACTGATGTTTTGTCCACCTATAAAAGTCGTATGCGAATCAACGACCACAATCTTCCGGTGATTGCGCATATTGATGTGCAACGAGGGAGGCAATAGTTGAATCGGATTAAAATATTCAAAGGGTATCCGGGCCTTGCGCAGTTTGCGGGCGATGCCCGGAGGGTAGGCGATGCCACCCAGGCCGTCGAGAATGATCCTGACATCGGCACCGTGAGACTTTGCTTCCTTGAGCGCTTCTACGACCTGACCTCCCGATTCGCCATCCTGGAAAATATAGGTGGAGAGGTAGACCCGTTCCCTGGCCTGGCTGATGGCCTCTATCACGGCTGGATAAAAGGCTTCGCCATTTTCCAGAATCGTCAAGTCATCACAGGAGTGCAATCCGTAGCCTGTCACCCTTTCTCCGATCAGGGAGTACGGCCTGAAGTTTGTGCCTGTGGGCTCGCTGATGCTCTTGCCGGTGCCCTTAAGATCGCCGGGCTGGTAGCTGCCTTGCGCCCGTTGGCGCGTGCGATTGATGCCCAGAATCAGGTAGGTGATGGGCCCAATTAATGGTAATACCAGACAGAAAACTACCCAGGCGAGGGCGGACCTGCTGTCGTTCTTGGTGAGCAGTGCATGCAATGCAGCCGTGACACTGGCGATCACGGTGAGTAGCGCGACCGCTATATCGATCCAGCCATCCAGTGATATCTGGGCGACGCTCATGGCGCCCGACCCGGACTGACGAGCGACACTTCTGCCAGCAAGGCACAGTGATCTGAAAGGTCGCGCCAGGATTTGCTGCTGAGCACCTCCACTTTGTTGACCTGGAATCCCCGCACATAGATTCGATCCATGGGCAGCATCGGGAAGGCCGCAGGATAAGTGACGGCAGTCTTATCCTTGATGAGTTCATGCGCGTCCAGGAGGCCGCAACCATTAGTGAGTTCCCGGTGCAGGGTCTTGCGCCAGTCGTTGAAGTCACCAGCCAGTATCAGTGGCGAACTGGCCGGGACGGAGGTCTCGATATGTTTGATCAGGCGCTGTAGCTGGACCCTTCTCTCGCTCTCAAACAGGCCGAAGTGTACGCAAAGCAGGTGTATACCATTCTCGAGCACCCCATGCAGGATGCCTCGTTGGGAGAATCTGAGAGTAGAGACGTCGATGTTATTGGTCTCACTGAACGGCAACTCGGACAGTATGGCATTGCCGTGGTGGCCATGCTGGTAAATGGCGTTCTTGCCGTAGGCGAAATGGTCCCAGACCGAGTCTGCGAGGAACTCGAATTGATTCCCCTCTGGCCAGCCAGGAATCCTGGCCCTGTGGCGGTGATTTTCGCCGATTACTTCCTGCAGAAAGACCAGGTTTGGTGTAGACTCCCTGAGTTTACTGCGAATAGATTCCAGCGTATAACGGCGGTTGCCGATTGAGAACCCCTTGTGGATGTTCAGCGTCAAAATCCGGAAATTGACCATACGCCTGTGCTGCACAATAGTTGATTTGCGTCATCCGGCATTATTTCAAGCCGCGGTATATTTTTCTATTAGAAACAATGGGTTTTTAGGATTTTAAGTAGGATCTGGGGAAGGAGAGAAGCCAATGGAAAACCTGCAAAAAATAATGGTCGTAATCGATGCCAACGAAGACTATTCGAATGCACCGGATGGGCTCCCTATCGAGCTGCGCAAGGCGCTACAACTCGTTCAGGACAAGGGGCAAACCGAACTCAAGTTGATCAGTGTCGGTTATGAGCGTTATCTGTCCTATAGCTTTCGCAGCATTGGCTACGACTATACAAAATTGCGACAGGAATATCTGACCCGCCTGAAAGATGCCATGGGCCAGATGGTAGAGAAGCTCTCTGCTGATGGTTACAACATATCCTGCGAAGTCGGCTGGGCGCATCCGCGCTATGAGGCTATCGTGAAGATGGCCCTGGAATTCGGCGCCGATCTCCTCATTCAACATTGCCGTGCGTTTGCGAAACTGAAGAATCTGCATCTAACCCACGAAAGCTGGAATCTGGTCAAGCACTGCCCGATTCCACTGCTACTAGTTAAAGACGAAAATTGGTTCGAACCGTTCAGGGTCATGGTGGCGGTGGATCCCGTACATAGTCACAACAAACCACTGCAGCTTGATCACAAGCTCATTACAGCAGCGGACACCTTCGCCAGGAATATGGGCGGCGCGTGTCATGTGATTCATGCCTATGCAGAGACGGCTCGCCCGTTTGCTCCCGCCGGCCAGATCAAGGAAGAGCATGAGGCGGCCTTTAAAGAGTTGATGAGTGACTTCGACATTCCAGCGGAACAGTGCCACCTGATTGATGCCGATCCGGTCGATGCTATCCACAGCTTCGAGAAGACTATCGGTGCTGACGTGGTGGTGATGGGAGCCATTTCCCGATCGCGATTCTCCGAGGCGCTCGTGGGCAGCACTGCCGAGGCGGTTCTCGACTACGTCAAAATCGACATCCTGATTATCAAGCCGAACCAATCATAAGGCGGCACTGATTTCAGAAGCTCGCAATCGGCTATCAGCCACGATTCGAACAAGAGCGGTCAGTTGAGGATTATCAGCTGGCCGCTTTTATCATGTTGCGAGCAATAATAAGCTGCTGGATCTGGCTGGTTCCTTCGTAGAGCCTGAACAGTCTGACGTCGCGATAGAATCGCTCCACAGCATATTCCGACATATAGCCTGCGCCACCGTGAATTTGCACGGCCCTGTCGGCAACCCGGCCTACCATCTCGGTGGCAAAGTATTTGCTGGCCGAGGACTCGGTGCTTACGTTCTCACCATTGTCGCGCTTGCGGGCAGTCTCCAGCACCATGCATTTGGCCGCATAGGCTTCAGTCTGTGAATCCGCCAGCATGGCCTGAATGAGTTGTTGCTCTGCCAGGGGTTTGCCGAACTGCTTGCGCTGGATGGCGTAATCCAGGGCATCCTTGATGAGCCGTTCCGCGACACCGACCGATACGCCGGCAATGTGCAGGCGGCCGCGATCCAGTACCTTCATGGCGGTGACGAATCCTTCACCTTCTTCGCCAATGATGTTTTCCGCAGGTACCCGACAATCTTCGAAGATCACGTCACAGGTAAGGGAGCCCGCCTGGCCCATCTTCTTGTCCACGGGCCCGAGAGTGATGCCCGGCGTGTCTTTTTCTACGATGAAAGATGAGATACCACGCGCACCCTTGTTGTCAGGATCCGTTCTGGCCATAACATTGAACGTGTGGGCTACCTTGGCATTAGTGATATAGCGCTTGGTTCCGTTGAGTATGTAGTGATCGCCATCGCGCACGGCAGTTGTCTTGAGCGAGGCCGCATCGGAACCCGCATCGGGTTCTGTCAGGCAAAAACAGCTGACCCATTCTCCAGTAGCATACCTGGGCAGATACTTCTGCTTCTGCGCCTCGGTGCCATTGAACACGATGGCCGCGGAACCAATGCCATTGTTCGTGCCCATGATGGAGCGAAATGCGGGTGAGGTGCGCCCGAGGGCGATCGAGACCAGGATTTCTTCCTCCATGGTGAGACCCAGACCGCCGTACTCCTCCGGGATCGTGAGACCGAACAGGCCCAGTTCCTTCATCTCCTGCAGTATGTCATCGGGTAGCCTGGCATCTTCTGCCATCTTGTTTTCTGCAGGCACCAGTCGGTCGCGGACAAAGCGCTCAATCAGGTCGACTAACTGCTTGATTGTTTCGGGGTCTCTGATCATTTTTTGCCTCTCTCTGAAGACCGGCTAAGCTACCATACACACCCGTTTTATGCGACTTGTAGCGCGATTTCCCGGGGCAATACCCTATGCTAGAATGGCCGCCCTTGTGGCTTTAGAGCGGCGTCTGGGCCAGGCCCGAATCCCGTTTCCAGGCAGGCTGGTTTCCTGCCGTAGCTACTGGCTACATCTGCTGAGAGCCCTTAATCCTGGTTCCGGAATGCCAAGGGATTGGATCGGAACCTCTTCGAATTCACTCAATAACACAGAAAGAGAAGGCAATGTCTGATAGCCCGCTACTCGAAGCATTTATCTACGATGGGGGGCGAACGGCGTTTGGCCGGCACGCTGGTGCCCTGTCTCCTGTTCGTCCCGATGATCTCCTTGCCCACACCATAAAATCGGTAGTGGAACGTAACGATTTCCCCAAGGAAGTCTATGAGGATGTGATAGCCGGCAATACCAACCAGGCGGGGGAGGACTGTCGCAATGTGGCGCGGTTTGCATCCTTGCTGGCGGGTATGCCAGTGGAGGTCGGTGGACTAACCGTTAACCGGCTCTGTGCCTCGGGGTTGGCAGCTACACTCAGCGCTGCCAATTCGGTGAAAATTGGCGAAGGTGAATTGTTTGTCGCCGGCGGTGTTGAATCCATGAGCCGGGCACCACTCGTCTTGTCCAAAGCCAATGCCGCGTTCGATCGCGGTCAGCAGATTGCAGATACCACTCTCGGTGCCCGCTTCACAAATCCCCGCTATGGTGATGCATTCGGTCACGACAGCATGCCCCAGACCGCGGATAACATCGCAGCCGATCATGGTATTAGCAGGGAAGACAGTGACGTATTCGCGGCCGGTTCCCAGGCCAAGTACGAGGCGGCCAGGGCAGACGGCTTCTTCAAGGATGAGATTATTCCAATAGAAGTTCCCCAGGGACGCAAGCAAGCTCCCCTGCTTGTCGATGCTGACGAACATCCCCGGCCGCAAACCGACCTGGCGGCGCTGGCCGGACTGCGTAACCTCTTCGAAGGAGGGGTGGTCACTGCTGGCAATGCCTCCGGGATCAACGATGGCGCTGCCGCATTGATTATCGGAAGTCGCGCAGTCGGCGAGAAATACGGTGTGAAACCGCGGGCTCGTATCATTGCCGGTGCGGCAGCGGGTGTGGCACCGCGAGTGATGGGTCTCGGCCCAGTCTTTGCAATCCAGAAGGCACTGGCCCGGGCGAACCTGTCTCTCAAGGATATGGACATCATCGAAATCAATGAGGCGTTTGCCACCCAGGTACTGGGTTGCCTGAAGCTTCTCGATATCGATTTTGCCGACAGCCGGGTTAACCCCAACGGTGGTGCAATCGCTGTCGGTCATCCACTTGGTGCATCCGGTGCGCGCATCGCGATTACCACGCTTCGACAATTGGAGCGCAGCGGTGGGCGGTACGCGGCGGTGAGCCTGTGTATCGGTATCGGTCAGGGTCTCGCAGCCATCATCGAACGCCTCGACTAGCGACAGGTGCCGGTTCTGCCGTCCTGGTTTACGAATTCACATAGATTACGAATACACAACGATAAGGAAAGAACATGTCCGAAGTAGTGAGCTACCAGCTACAGGGAAACGTTGGCGTCATAACAGTCAACAGCCCACCCGTGAACGCGCTCTCGCAAGCCGTGCGCAAAGGCATTCTTGATGGAGTCAAGGCTGCTCAGGCAGATGACTCGGAAGCCATCGTGATTCGTTGTGATGGCCGAACGTTTATTGCTGGAGCAGATATCACAGAATTCGGTAAGCCGCCGCTGGACCCCTGGCTACCTGAAGTATTGACGGCAATCGAAAATTCCAGGAAGCCGGTTATCGCCGCTATCCACGGAACGGCCCTGGGTGGAGGCTTCGAGGTTGCGCTGGCCTGTCACTACCGGTGTGCGGTGGCGTCAGCAATGGTAGGCCTGCCCGAGGTCAAGCTGGGTCTGCTGCCCGGAGCTGGAGGTACCCAGCGGGTGCCTCGAGTCGCCGGTGTGAAGGCAGCCCTCGACATGATAACCGGTGGCAACCCGATTGCTGCCGCGAAGGCGAAAGACATGGGCCTGATCGACGAGATTGTAGAGGGAGACGACCTGGCAGCCGGTGCGGTCAGTTATGCCAGGGACCTCGTCGCCTCCGGTGCGCCGCTGAAGCGCATCAGGGACATCAGCATCAAGAAGGAAACAATAGAACCAGGCTTCTTCGATAATGCGCGTAAGCAATTGGCGAAACGGGCAAGGGGTCAGATCGCCCAGGATAGAATCGTGAGCTGCATAGAAGCCGCCGTGAATCTGCCTATGGATCAGGGACTGGCAAGGGAACGGGAATTGTTCCAGGAGCTGGTGAAGTCACCTGAGTCTGCAGCCATGCGGCATATCTTCTTCGCCGAGCGACAGGCAGCCAAGATCAAGGATCTGCCAAAAGACACACCGATTCGAGACATCAAGAGTGTTGCCATCATAGGTGGCGGAACCATGGGTGGTGGTATCGCCATGTGCTTCGCCAATGTGGGCGTTCCCGTGACCCTGCTTGAGGTAAATGATGAGGCACTGCAGCGCGGAATGGGCATTATTCGCAAGAATTACAGCATCACCGTGCAGAAAGGAAAGATGTCGGAAGAGCAGATGGAGAAGCGCATCGGTCTGATCCAGGGCTCAACGGACTATGTCGAGATCGCCGATGTCGACCTGGTCATCGAGGCGGTATTCGAAAATCTTGAGCTCAAGAAAGAAATCTTTGCCAGGCTCGATGGTGTGTGTAAGCAGGGTGCGATTCTCGCCACCAACACCTCCTATCAGGATGTAGATGCCATCGCTGCCGCCACCGGCCGCCCGCAGGATGTCCTGGGCCTGCATTTCTTCAGTCCTGCCAATGTGATGAAACTGCTGGAAGTGGTGCGCGGTGAAAAGACAGCAGACGATGTGCTTGCAACCAGCATGGCGATAGGCAAGAAGATCGGAAAGGTCTGTGCACTGTCTCGCGTCTGCTATGGATTTATCGGTAATCGCATGCTCGGAGGCTATGGCCGCGAAGCGCAGATGCTGCTCCTCGATGGCTGTACACCCGAGCAGGTAGATTCCACGCTGGAGGAGTTCGGCATGGCCATGGGACCCCTGGCTATGGGTGATCTCGCAGGACTGGATGTGGGCTACAAGGCAAGGCAGGCACGTACCGATCTGCCAGATGATCCGAAGCTCTATCGCATGGGGACGTTGCTGGTTGAAATGGGGCGTCATGGCCAGAAAACCGGCTCAGGTTTCTACAAGTACGATCCCGAGACTCGCCAGCGCCAGTCTGATCCCGAGGTTGATGCGCTGATCAAGGAAGAGGCTGCGAAGCTGGGAGTCGAGCAGAGAGACATCAGCAAGGAAGAGATACTGGCACGTTGCTTTTATCCTCTAATCAATGAAGGCGCGAAAATTCTCGAGGAGGGCATTGCCCAGCGACCATCAGACATCGACGTGGTGTATGTATTCGGCTATGCATTCCCGGTGGCCAAGGGAGGTCCCATGTTCTATGCAGACCAGGTAGGGCTGAAGAACGTCTACGACAAGATCTGTGAATTCCGTGATCGCTACGGTGCCGATTACTGGCAACCCGCGCCCCTGTTGGAGAAGCTCGCCAATGAAGGCAAAACTTTCGCGCAATGGGACCAGGAGAGGGGTGACGGATAATGCTGTCCTATCAAACCGCTGCACCTGGCGCGCCCCTTGTCGCCGTAGAATCTGAGACGCCTCAGCCGCAAGGTACAGAAGTGCTGGTCAGGATGATTGCCTGCGGCGTCTGCCACTCCGATATCCACCTGCACGACGGTGCCTTCGAATTGGGTGGCGGAAAGAAACTGGAGGTTGGCCGGGAAGGACAGGTTCTGGGACACGAAATTTTCGGTGAGGTCGTGGCTGTGGGTCCCGAAGCCAGCGAAGTCTCGATAGGTGACAGGCGTGTTGTCTATCCATGGATTGGTTGTGGTGAATGTGCAGTTTGCAAGCGTGGCGAAGAACATCTGTGCACACCAGGCAGGGCGCTCGGCATTGTCGCCCAGGGCGGATTCGCTACCCATGTACTTGTTCCTCACAGTCGTTACCTGTTTGACAAGGGAGCGGTGAAAGACAGTCTGGCAGCAACCTATGCCTGCTCCGGACTAACAGCATACGGAGCCCTGAAGAAACTGGGTGAATTGCAGGCAGGTGACGAAGTGGTCATCATCGGTGCCGGCGGGGTGGGCATGATGGCAATCCAGATAGCGCGAACAATGGGCCTGGATCCCATCGTGGTGGATATTGATGAGGCCAAGCTGGCTGCCGCGAAAGGCCTTGGGGTTACCCGCACGTTTAATTCTGCAGAGCCCGACTCGGCGAAAGCGATTCGTAAATCCACTGGTGGTGCCTATGCTGCGCTGGATTTTGTCGGTGCCGAGGCCAGTGTGAATTACGGGCTGGCCTGCCTGCGTAAGGGCGGGATGCTGGTCATCGTTGGCCTATATGGTGGCTCCCTCACCATGCCTATACCCTTTATTCCCATGAATGCACGGATCATTCATGGCAGTTATGTGGGGAGTCTCGCCGACATGGGTGAACTCATGGCCATGGTTCGCGATGGCAAAATATCCCCCATAGACATCATAGAGCGTCCCCTGAACGAGGCCAGTGCCGCACTCGATGATCTCAAGGCAGGCAAGGTTACTGGCCGCCAGGTGTTGATTAACGAGGGGGCCTGAAGCCGTGACCGCACTACAGGAATTTAGGGACAGTACCCGCGCCTGGCTGGAAGAGAACTGCCCTCCCTCCATGCGCACAGCCATGGTGCCCGAGGAGATCGTCTGGGGTGGCCGCAATGCCGAATTCGTCAATCCGGAAAGCAGGCTCTGGCTGGAGCGGATGGCGGCAAAGGGCTGGACCTGTCCAACCTGGCCAGCCGAGTACGGCGGCGGAGGATTATCGAAAGACGAGGCTATCATCCTGAGCCAGGAACTGGCGCGCATCAACGCGCGACCGGCACTGACCAGCTTCGGCATCAGCATGCTGGGTCCCGTACTCCTGGAATACGGCTCCCATGAACAGAAGATGGAGCATATTCCGAAGATCGTTCGCGGTGAGATCCGCTGGTGCCAGGGTTACTCGGAGCCCGGTTCGGGTTCTGATCTGGCCAGTCTCAAGACCAGGGCCGAACTGGTGGGCAATCATTACGTGATCAATGGCTCCAAGGTCTGGACTTCCTATGCGGACAAGGCGGACTGGATATTCTGCCTGGTGCGTACCGATTTCGAGGTCCCAAAGCACGCGGGAATAAGTTTTATCCTGTTCGACATGGCCAGTGAGGGAGTCAGCACTAAGCCCATTCAGCTAATCAGCGGCTCGTCGCCTTTCTGTGAAACATTCTTCGACGATGTGCGGGTGCCTGCAGGGAATCTGGTCGGTCAGCTGAACGATGGCTGGACCATCGCCAAGCGCTTGCTGCAACACGAGCGCACCATGATTTCCAGTTTCGGTCTGGCCAGTGGTCAATCAGACCGCGGTGGCACGACATCTACGGTTGCCAGTGTCGAAGGCGCCGCAATGCATTATCGTGGCGATAGCGGACGCCTGTCCGACCCGGTCCTCAGGGACCGCATCGCCCAATTCAAGATCGACAGTGAAGCCTTTGCCTTGACCTCCCAGAGATCTGTCGAGGAATCCAGGCTGGCGCAGGGTCCCAATGCCACTTCTTCCATGCTCAAGTACTACGGCTGTGAGTTGAACAAGCGTCGATATGAACTGCTACTGCAGGCCATGGGCAGCCAGAGCCTGGGCTGGGAGGGCGAGGGCTTTGAGGCAGACGAACTGCAGGTCACACGGGAATGGTTGCGTTCAAAGGCCAATTCCATCGAGGGCGGCACCTCGGAAGTACAACTGAATATCGTAGCCAAGCGAGTGCTGGGGCTGCCCGACATGCTTGGCATGGTGCAGAAAAAGTAAATAGGCCAACTTGCAGCGTAGTAGACACTGAAAAGCAAAGGAATACGAAGTCACCATGGCACTCGTGCTTAGCGAAGATCAACAACTGTTAAAGGATGCTGCAAGAAATTTTTGTCAGCAGAATTCTCCCATCGCGGTCCTGCGCAGACTCCGCGACGAGAAAAACCCTCGTGGCTATGATGAGGCAATCTGGAAACAGATGCTGGAGCTGGGCTGGACCGGTATGGCTGTACCTGAAGCCTATGGCGGTTTCGAGTTCGGTTACGCTGGCCTGGGTATCGTGCTGGAAGAGACTGGTCGAACCCTGGTGAGTTCGCCGCTCATAGCCTCGACCTTGCTATCCAGTACCTTGGTCACTATTGCCGGCAACGAGGAACAGAAGACGAAATTATTGCCAGCGCTGGTTGCGGGGGAAATCCTGATGTGCGTCGCGCTGGATGAGCGGGCGCAGCATCAACCGCAGAACATCGCCAGCACAGCGCAGAAGGAAGGCGACCTATATATCATCAATGCCGAAAAGACCTTTGTGCTCGATGGGCACATCGCAGACAAACTGATCGTAGTGGCACGCACATCGGGCGCGCAGACAGATCGCGACGGGATCAGCCTGTTCCTTGTCGATAGCAGTGCCGAGGGAGTCACGATCACCCGAACCATCATGGTAGACAGTCGCAACAGTGCACGGGTCGAACTCTCCGATGTCAGAGTGCCGAGAGAGGCGCTGTTGGGCGAAGAGGGGCAGGGCTATGCAGCGCTGGAACAGGTCCTGGATATCGCCCGTATCGGTATCGCGGCCGAGATGCTGGGCAGTATCGAGTCGGTGTTTGCGGCGATACTGGAATATCTGAAGCAGCGAGAGCAGTTTGGCGTGCTGATCGGTTCCTTCCAGGCTTTACAACATCGCGCGGCTATCATGTATAGCGAGATCGAACTCTGTCGATCCGTGATTCGCGCCGCTGTCAACTCGCTGGATGATCCCGAATGCTCCGTGGACGAGCGAGCGAAATACGCCAGCCTCGCCAAGGCCAAGCTGTCTGAAGTGTTTGAGTTGGTGAGCAACGAGGGCGTCCAGATGCATGGTGGTATTGGTATGACCGATGAATTCGACATCGGTTTCTACCTGAAGCGAGCGCGGGTGGCTCAGCAATTCCTCGGTGATGCCTGTTTCCATCGTGATCGTTACGCCACCCTGAATCAGTTCTGATCGCCTTCACACCTGAACTGAAATTACATAGACTGTGTGAGGGTATTTGTCGGCAATGCCTTGCTACAAGGTGTGTCTCTCACTTCATCAACGAATATAGTCAAGCACGATGACGGCGAAACCGCGTAAATTCTATGAAACGGGCAATCCGGTGAACGAAGACCCCATGGTCTGTGTGTTCGAGGATTTCCTGACGGCGGAGGAGATAGAAGAGTTGCTGCATGCGGCACGTCCAAAGCTGCAGCAGGCACTGGTCAGTTCTGACAAGGCCGGAGTTGAGAGTGCAGGCAGGACGGGCAGCAACTGCTGGATTCCTCACGCCTATAATCCAGTCATCGAGGAGCTTTCACTGAGAGTCGCAGAAGTTGTTGGTATCGGGCTCGAATACGCTGAATCCTTACAGGTGATCTACTACGGGGAAGGGCAGGAGTACGCGCCTCACTATGATGCCTGGGATGCGACTACTGAGCGTGGGCGTCGCTGCATGATCAAGGGTGGGCAAAGGCTCGTGACCTGCCTGCTCTATCTCAATGAGCCAGCGAAAGGTGGTGGTACGGCGTTTCCCAAACTGGATATGGAAGTGCGCGCGAAGAAAGGGCGTATGTTGCTGTTCCATAACTGCCACGAGGGCAGCTCGGTAAGGCATCCGGATTCCCTTCACGGCGGGCTACCCGTGATTGAGGGAGAGAAGTGGGCCTGTAACTTCTGGTTCAGGGAGCGTGAGTACCAGACCAGCGGCGCTGTTCCAACTCGCAAGAAAAGCGCTCCAGAGCCTCCTGCTTACGGTAAAGTGATCTAGGGAACCTCTGATTATGTATGTTACAACTCTGGCTTGCAGCCGAGTCCGCTATCAAGGTGCAGTTTCGAATGCATGCATCGTCCTGTCGATTAACTGCAACAGGCTCCGCAGAGACGCAACATTCTTCATCAGAGGTTTCCTGGCCGCGCCGTGATCTTCGCAGTCATCGCATTGATCCTGGCGTTATTGATCTACCTGCCCTCATTCTGGGTGAAGAGAGTCATGCGAGCCAATAGCGTTGAACTACCAAACCTGCCCGGAACTGGTGGTGAATTGGCGCAACATCTCATCAAGCGATTCGAGCTCGATGGCATTCGCGTAGAGGAGACAGATCCATTCAGGGATCATTTCGATCCTCATAACAAGACTGTGCGCCTCGGACCTGCCAATCTCAATGGTAAATCACTCACCGCGGTTGCCGTTGCGGCCCATGAGGTGGGTCACGCGATTCAGTATCATCGCAAGGAAAAGATATTCGAACTGCGCAGCCGGTATTTGCCCAAAGCTCATTTCCTCGCCAAGGCCGGCATAGTCCTCATGTGGGCACTGCCGCTGATCGCCTTCCTGGTGCGTGTCCCATTTGCCATAGGGATCGTCATAGCCGCCAGCCTGTTCTTGCAGCTCGCCGGCGCCATGGCCTATTTAATCATTTTGCCCGAGGAGTGGGATGCGAGTTTCAACAAGGCGCTACCCATTCTGATTGAGGGAGAGTACGTAAATACCGAACAACTCCCCGCTGTGAGGAGAGTATTGCAGGCTGCGGCTCTCACCTACTTCTCGGCAGCGCTGGCTAATATTCTGCATATCGGGCGCTGGTTTATGTTGATGCGCCGCTAGGACAAGGGACTGAAGGGAAATACCTGTGAAATCAATCTGTGTTTATTGTGGTTCTGCCAGTGGCAAAGGCGAAGTCTATCTCGCAGCCGCAAGAAAGTTGGCAAAGGAACTGTGCAGCCGCGGGCTGGACCTTGTGTACGGTGGTGCCAGCATCGGTCTCATGGCAGAGACTGCAAACACCGTGATGGCCAATGGTGGCTCGGCAACCGGAGTCATGCCGCGAAATCTGTTTCGACGGGAGGTTCCCCATGAAGCGCTTACACAGATGATCTATGTGGATTCCATGCATGAGCGCAAATCGAAGATGGCGGATCTGTCCGATGGATTTATCGCCATGCCGGGAGGATTGGGAACCGTTGAGGAGTTGTTCGAGATAGTGACCTGGGCACAACTGGCGATCCACAGGAAACCCTGTGGTATCCTGAATGTGGATGGGTATTATGACCATCTCATTCAATTTCTGGATAGAGCGACTGAACAGGAATTTATTCGACCGGTGCACAGGTCGATGATCATAATAGAGGAAGATCCGGCCCGCTTGTTGGACAGGTTCGAGGTGTATACACCGCCGGACAAGCAAAAATGGGTAGACCTGGATAATTAAGGACGTGGACTAACAACTTAAAACTATGGATGAGTCTTTGAATGTTTTCGATGAACCGCTCCAACCCTGCGGGGAAGATCCTCTAACGGGCTATTTTCGTGATGGCTGTTGCAATACCAGTGACGATGACTTCGGATCCCACACAGTTTGCGTCGAGGTCAGTCAGCAGTTTCTTGAGTTCTCCCGATTCCGGGGAAATGACCTGAGTACACCGGTGCCCGAGTTCGGTTTCCCTGGTTTGCAGCCTGGGGATACCTGGTGCCTCTGTGCCGCACGTTGGCTGGAGGCGCTGGAATATGATCGAGCACCGCGGGTCTATCTTGCCCGAACCCACAAGCGAGCCCTGGAAATAGTAAGCCTGGAGCAGCTGAAGGCGTTTGCGATAGATATCAATTGATTCGAATGCGGTGCTCTGCCTTTAAGTTGTTCGCGCTTCATCGGAATATGCGGTGAGGAGCACAGGAGACGGACTAGGAACCGCGAATGCGAAGATCAACCTACATCAAGCTTGTCGTGATCCCGCTGCTTATCTATGTGGCGATCGTCCTGCTGTTCGAATCCAGTCTTGGGTTTTTCCAGCCCCAGGCGGGTAATACCGTCGTAATTTCAACCTTTGACGACGCTGGTGTCGAGCATCAGAGAGTGGTGTCGTTATTGGAGAGTGACGGCAAGCTCTACGTGGCAGTGAATCACTGGCCCCGGGCCTGGTATCGCCGGGTCCTCAATAATCCCGGGATGAGGATGAACAGGGAAGGGATCAGCAACGAGTATCGGGGTGTTGTGGTCGTCGATCCCGAGTATCGGAGAGTGCAACAGGACAACCCAGTACCTCTGGCCTTTCGATTCCTGACCGGTTTTCCTCCCCGGCACTTCGTGCGCCTGGATCCACAGTAGTCCCAGTCATTTACATGAATAAGCCCGGCGGGGAATACTGACAGGCGATCATATTAGGGCTTATGATGAACCTGTGCCGAAAGAACCGCGACCGGAACTGGACAGCTGGCTGGAGTATTGTTGGAGAGCTGGACTGACAGTGCTCCCGGCTAGATGATCCAGGCCATACCAATAAAAACAAGAGATGAGAACAAAGAGGAGATATTCCATGCAAAGCTACAGGACAGTATATAGCGCGCTCATTGCGATTATCTGTATCTTGCTGGCGATTCCAGCAACGGCACAGCGCAACACAGATCCAGAGCGCTGGGAAGAGGCGATGGCTCGCTTCGACGAACAGGACCGGCTCAGCCCGCCTCCAGAGAACGCCATCGTATTGACCGGTAGTTCCAGTATCGCGCGCTGGAACGAGCAATCCATCAAGGCCCTGGCTCCCCTGACTGTCATCCCGCGGGGGTTTGGCGGCAGCGTGATGGGCGATGTGTTGCACCACCTGGACCGGGTCGCACTACGCTACAATCCGCGAGCTATCCTGATCTATGAGGGTGACAACGACACTGCTTTCGGTATCCCGGAAGAGACGATAATTGACCAGTTGCAACAGATCATCGCCAGGGTTCACCAGGAATTGCCGCAGACCCGCATCTATATCTTGTCGGTGAAGCCCAGCGTGCTGCGGGAAGCAATCTGGCCGGTGGCAGTAGGCGTTAATGCCAAATACAAGTCCATTGCTGACAAGGACCCACTTGTCTATTACGTAGACGTGGCAACACCGTTCCTGAAAGCCGATGGCAAGGTGATGACCGATATATTTGTGGAAGATAACCTGCATCTCAACGATTTGGGCAACCTGATCTGGGGCTCGGCAATTCGTGCCGCCCTGATGCCCCACGAAGCGCGTTACGAGTAAGGGAGTTCTGATTGGTAGAACCAATGGATATCGCGCTGGCACTGGCCATGCTGGGCTTGCCCATGGCAGTCCTGAGCTGGCTGCTGTTCTCGTGGATGGTGGATTCTGGCGATATCGATCTGCAGGATAGTCACGAGGCCATTAACCAGAAACTCAAACAGCTGCGCAAACTGGATAAGAAACCGCGCAAGGGTCCCGCTGGCAGGAAGAAGATCCTGTTCGATAAATGGATGTGGTTCGGCAGTGGCTTCTATGGGCTGGCAGGATTCTGGACGCTGCTGGTGATTGAGATCAATGAGGTCATGTCCCTGATCATGCATCCCGTTTTGGACCAGGCGAGTCCGCAGCGGGGCATAATCGACTGGATCATATCCTTCCTGCTGGATCAGCTAGGAAATGTCATACAGGCTTTTCTGTGGTTTGGCTATTGGCCTGCAGACTCGGTCATCGCCTGGGTACTGGTTGCCTACCTGGGCTACTGGCTGGGGGTTGAACTCGCCAGGCACCAGAAAGTAATGACGCCGGCTCAACTCTATAGAAGGTTCTTCCCTCACCATTCGGGCAATGAATAGAGCCGCTATAGGTTATCTATTCCCTAGAAAAATCCGCCGAGCCCCTCGGTCAGTTCCACGACCACTCCCCGGGGATCGGTAAAGAATGCGGTGCCCAGGTTGATGGACTCTATATAGTTATAGGGTCTGTCGAATACTACTCCCCGTGCCTCCAGTTGTTTGCAGAAAGCCTCCAGGTTGTCGATTTCAAAACCTATGTGGTCGATGGCCGCGCCCGCGGAAGGTGCGCGTTCAGTATCCGAATTGCCAAAGCTGATGTTCATGCCCGGTACGTTGGTCGTGGTGGCGATGCTGCCCCGGGATCGAATTTCCAGATTAAACATGTCGACATACCAGTTCAGTAGCTCTTCATATCCAGGTGTAAAGTAATGTACATGGTAGGCAGTAACCTCTTCATGCAGCCCCTGGTCTTCCTGTAATTCCACGTAGGTGCCACCGGGGAACGTCAGGTAGGCGTTGGTTTGCCCCTCGGCGCCGGTGAATACCCGGCCCATCTCCAGACCAGCGGCCTCCCATTTATCGATGAAGGACTGGATGTCCCTGACCTTGAAGCCAAAGTGATCCATTACGGTCTGTCTGGAACCCATGCTTGGTTCCTGCTCGCGCAAGACCAGCAACATGTTTGGAAACCTGATGGCTATCTGCGATCCCAGCGGGGTGCGTTCACCGCCGAAGTGTTCTTCCCAGAGTGCAGCATGTTGCTCGGCATCAGGCACATTCAAATGTACATGGCCAAAGCGGATACCATCTGCATTGGGAGTCGCCAGCTGGCCATGGCTGTACAGCGGCAACAGGGCGAGAATCAAAAGAGCTAGCTTGTTCATAAGGAATTCCTGCCGGATTAGTCGATGATTGCCTGGTAGATGCCACTGCGCAGCTTGTTGTAGTCATCTACACCAGTGGCTGGTATGAGTTGGGTCATGTAAACGACGACCAGTTCTTCTGCCGGGTCGACCCAGTAGGTGCTGTGATAGGCGCCGCCCCAGCCGTACTCGCCTTCGGATCCGAGAATACCCCTGGCCCCGAGGTCGGTGACCACGAAGAAGCCCAGGCCAAAACCCTGTCCCGGGCGAAACGGTTTGCCTTCCAGATGATCGGTAGTCATCAGTTCAATAGTCTTGCGTGACAGGATCCTGTTGCCATCCAACTCGCCGCCGCTGAGGGTCATTTGCAGGAAGCGGGCGTAGTCGTGGGCTGTAGACAGCAGGCCAGCACCTCCCGAATAGCTCATATTGGGGCCGCTACCCTGCACATAGAGCCCCTGGCTCTGCATGCCGTCTCGCGCCGCAATGGCTTCGACTCCATCATCACCGGGCTGGTAGACCACAGCGAGCCTGTCCGCCTTGCTCTGCGGCAGATAGAAGTGAGTGTCATGCATGGCAAGCGGATCGAAGATCTCCTGCTGCAGGAAGCTGCTCAGATCCATTCCGCTGGCGACTTCGATCACGGCTCCGAGAATGTCTGTGTTGTAGCCATAGATCCATTCTTCACCCGGGTGTTGATCCAGGGGTAGTGAACCCATGCGCTTGATGGATTCCAGGATAGGTTCCTGTTTGTTGGCAAAGTACCAGCCCTGGAATCCGGCAGCTTCCCATTCTTTCTGGGCTGGGCCACTACCGTAACTCATGCCGCCGGTATGGGTAAGTAGTTGGCGAATCGTTATCGGCCTGCGTGCCTCTTCCAGAGTGTAGCTGCCGTCTTCCCTGGCTACGGCCACCTTCATGTCCGACCATTCCGGAATATAGCGGCTCAGCGGATGGCTGATATTCAGGTCACCTCGCTCATGCAGGATCATGATTGCCGTACTCACGATCGCCTTGGTCTGGGATGCGATGCGAAATATGGTGTCTTCCGTCATGGGTATACCGGATTCCTTGTCGCGCATCCCATTGGCCGTGGAGTAGACGATACGCCCCTTGCGCAAAACGACAGCCACCTGTCCGGCCACCAGTCCCTCATCAACATAGGTGTTCAATACGGAGTCCAGGCGTTCCAGGCGCGCGGAAGACATGCCAACCCGTTCCGGTCGGACCCGGGAGAGCTCCGCGGCATAGCTGCTGCTGCAGACAGCGGCCAGCAACAGCAGGCTCAGGTATTTACGGTAATTTGCCGGGGTCAGGAGGGGATGGGTCAGGCGCATTCTGGAATCCTGTTTTATTCTGTTCCCTAGACTATCCCTGTTTGCCGCGTAAACACAACGGTGAATGGCAATAATCTGGGGCAGGACCGCGCCGCATAGACACAGTAAAAGGCAGGCGAATGGAACGGCCCGGGTGGTCGGCGCTGAACCTAATCCAGGCTCGAATTAGCCGGCATGTGCCGGGAGAGAATTGAATCGGCGATCTGGCTATTGAACAGCGTGGAACTGGCTTCGAAGACACCTGCAAATTCCACCCGGTTCCTGCCGTTCTCCTTCGCCCGATACAGAGCCTTGTCAGCTTCCTTGAACAGCTCTCGGGCCTTGGGTGCAACCACTTCATTGTTCATTGGCCGGTAAGTCACACTGCCGATGCTGACCGTGACCACATCACTCACCCCGGAGCCAGCGTCAGGCATCCTCAGCTCCTCGATTGCTGTTCGTAGTGTCTCGGCCCTTTCCTGCAGGTCGAGGCCGTCGCAGCCGGGAAGCACTACCACGAATTCCTCGCCGCCATAGCGCGAAGGGAGGTCTCCACTACGTTTAAAAAGCTGGTTCATGCAGTTGCCCACCCTCGACAGGCAGTCATCACCGAGCAGGTGCCCGTAGCGATCGTTGTATTGTTTAAAGAAGTCGATGTCTACTATTAGCAAGGACAGTGGAGTTGATTGACGGGTCGCACGAGCTAGTTCCTTGCTGAAAGTCGCGTCGAAGTGTCGCCTGTTATACAGACCGGTGAGGCTATCGGTAATTACCGATTGTTCGAGTTGCTCATTGGTATGGGAGAGCTGCTGGTTTAATTGCAGTAGCTCTTCTTCCATCTCTTTTATATCGGCGATATTGCTGAGCACGCAGATATAGATACTCTTGTCATCGATTATCATGCTACGAATTGAAATGCGGGCCGGCACCTCGGCGCCATCCTTGTTTCGCATCCAGACTTCCCAGTGTGAGTCGCTATTGCCAGCGGTGTGTTCGTCAATGTATTCCTGCAATGAGAAGTCATTGGATTGCGCAATATTCTTATCTGCTATTAGCTGGTTGAACTTCTTCCCCACGAGCTCTCTGCGCTTGTAATCCAGCAATCGTTCCGCTGCGCTGTTCATGGATTCGATATTGCCATTGGGCTGCAGGGTAATAAGTCCGTCGCCCATGGTCTCCAGTAACGCCGCGTACATGGTTTGCTTCTCCAGTAGCTTCCTCTCGCCTTGCTGGATCGTGTCAAATAGCTTGTTCACGCTGTCTACCAGTGACCTCAGCTCCCAGGCGCCATGTGGAGAGCAGCGCAGGTTATGATTACCGGCGGCGAACTCGTCCAGATTGGCGATAGTCTGCCTTGCTGGCTGGAATACCCTGCGATCCAGGATGGCCAGAATGGTGAAGATGCAGAGCGCAATGACAGAGCTGAAGATCAGCAACTGGGTCAATAGCTCCGCTTTTACAGCTGTCAGCAACTCTCCGGTAGCGGTCTCAAGGTAGAGAGTCTCGCAGGGCATGGTCGGGGAGGTTGTCGATAAGGGACAGAGTCGCAAGATGCCGACGAGATTGGAATCGCTGTCGAGAAATGTCTGGAATCGGGATGAATCGTTAACGATGCCCAGACGGCCAGGCTCGCCTTTGGCCTCTGTCCAGTTCTGTCCTATGTCTATGCTGCGGGTGCTCTGGAGGATGAGTCCAGCATCGTTAACTATATGCGCTGTACTTATATGGGTCTGTCCGCCTATATCCTGTATCAGTACGCGACGAAAGTCCGCTTCGAATGCATCACCTGTCAGGGCCAGGCCCCTCTCCGCTAGTTGCATTGTTCCGTGTAACAGCAGGTTCTGATTTTCGATCAGGCGTGATTGTTCACGTTGCCAGCTCCACAGCGTATTAACGACGAGTATGGCCGCCAGCATCAGTACAGAGCCAGCTATGACAGCGCGCCTCGTGCTAATTCCTGGAATCATCTGGTTCCTGTCCCTGATTACCAATTTCCCGTATGCATCCGCTTTAATCCGGCCCGGTCACCGGGCCGGGAAAGGCGAAAGACTGGTCTGGCTCTAATCCTGTTTTGCTATTAACTGGCTGAAAACTATATAAAAACCCTGCTGTGACGCAGAATGCCTGAATGTTCAGCGCGCTTACTATTTAGTTTAGACTCAAAATTCCCGACCGTAGTGCTGTCTGGCCCTGGATGCCAGTGTTTCCGCGGCTTTCGTGGGTTGACTTCGATCAAGTGCTGGCGCATCATCGCGGCCCTATGAATATACAATTCTATTTCTGGTGGTTTGATTATTCGGGCTGCCAGGTGAACAAGTTCTGATTCATCTTTGGCCGCCCAGGGTTGTGGCGGTCTATTGCTCTCAAAAAGTTTCCACTCCACGCCATAGCTCAAAGCGGTCTAGACAGGTCCGTTATCAATTCTCTTGATAGCTGGACAATAGAGGAGCGTGGCTATGCAAGCCCTTCGTCAAATTCAGTATCAATGTGCCAGCGGCATCCAGGTCCGGCGCAGCGCCCAGTCGTTGAACTACAAAACTGCCATGGACGAGCTGGCGTTGGCCCTGAATGCCAATCGTGGTGTGCTGCTGGCTTCCAGTTTCGAATATCCCGGGCGCTACACCCGTCTGGATATCGGGTTCATTAATCCGCCACTGGAAATAGTCGCCAGAAGCACGTGCATGGAAATCACTGCCTTGAACAAGCGTGGTGAGATCCTTCTACCCGAGTTGTATTTCGCCCTTCAGGGCAGCGCCTCGATTTCCCGGTTGCATGCGGGCGACCGCAAACTCGAAATCGACGTCAGGCAGGAGGAATACGACGGTTATGAGGAGAACCGCAGTCGGCGACCCAGTATGTTCTCGGTGTTGCGTGAAATAATTCACTGCTTCGGAAGTGGTGAGGACAGTTACCTTGGCCTCTATGGTGCGTTCGGCTACGACCTTACTTTTCAGTTCGAGGATATTGAGCGCTTCCAGAAACGGGATGAAGACCAGCGTGATCTGGTTCTGTATCTCCCGGATCAGATTACCGTTGCCGATCACCGTTCCGAACAGACCGTGTGTTACAACTATGAGTTTCAATGTCGAAGCTGGGACTCTGACAGGCGTCAGGAAACCACGGGCGGCTTTCGTCGTCAGGGGGAAGCACTCAGGTTCGCCCCAGCCATACGCGTGGACAGCTCATGCGATCATGAGCCCGGCGAGTATGCACAGAACGTCAGGCGGGCGCTGCAATACTTCCAGCGTGGAGATTTGTTCGAGGTCGTTCCCGGGCAATGCTTCTTCGAGCCCTGTAAAGACTCGCCCGCGGATGTATTCATTCGATTGAAGAAGAACAATCCCGCGCCCTATGGCGCACTCATGAATCTGGGTGAGCAGGAATACCTGGTAGCCGCTTCGCCAGAGATGTTTGTGCGCGTCGAGGGACGACAGATCGAAACCTGCCCAATCTCGGGAACCATCAAGCGCGGTGGCGATGCCATAGAAGATGCGGGACAAGTACTGGCCCTGTTGAATTCGGAGAAAGACAAGTCTGAATTATCCATGTGTACGGATGTGGACCGAAATGACAAGGCTCGCGTGTGTGAACCGGGGTCAGTCAGGGTAGTAGGCAGGCGACAGATCGAAATGTATTCACGCTTGATTCATACCGTCGATCATGTGAAGGGACAGCTCAGGCAGGAATTCGATGCGCTCGATGGATTCCTGGCCCATACCTGGGCGGTAACCGTAACGGGCGCGCCAAAGTTGGCCGCCATGCAATATATCGAAGAATATGAGAAGTCACCGCGCCGCTGGTACGGTGGTGCCATCGGCTTTGTCGGCTTCAATGGCAATATGAATACCGGCCTCACCTTGCGTACCCTGCGCATCAAGGATGGGATTGCCGAGATTCGGGCAGGAGCGACACTGTTGGCGGATTCCGATCCTGTCGCGGAGGAGGAGGAGACTCGCCTCAAGGCCTCGGCCTTGCTGGATGCCGTCAGGGGTGTGTCCAGGACAGCACAGAATAAGGCGGGCAGGGTGCAGTTGTCGCCTGTCGGTCTCGGCATGAAGGCGTTGATGGTGGATCACCAGGACTCTTTCGTACACAACCTGGGAGCCTATTTCCGCGAGTTTGGTGTCGATCTGTTGACCCTGCGACCGGAGGCAGCTCGAGACTATCTGCAACACAGTTCGGTAGACATGGTCATTTTGTCACCGGGACCATCCGAACCAGCAACTTTCTCTATGGCAGAGACGATCGCACTGGCGCTGGAGCGAAACCTGCCAGTTTTCGGTGTATGCCTCGGCCTGCAAGGTCTGGTTGAATACTTCGGTGGCAGTTTGGGAACCCTGAGTCATCCCATGCACGGGAAATCATCCCCGGTGAATCATGAGGGGGGTGTGTTATTCCAGGGCATAGACAGAAAATTCAATGCGGGAAGGTATCATTCACTTGCCGCGGAGCAGGTGCCTGACTGCTTGCGTGTGACCGCCCGAACCGATGATGGCTGTGTGATGGCGGTCGAGCATGCAAGCTTGCCAATCTATGCAGTGCAGTTTCATCCGGAATCCATCATGAGCCTGGAAGGTTCCATGGGTCACAGATTGATTTACAATTTCCTCGCAGCGATCGCCGGGCAAGCAGAAGGGAAGCTGGGAGCTAAAACCGGCTCAGGGTAACTCGTTGCTGAAGTAGATCGCCAGGCGCAGGCCCGCAAGTCCGAGTCGCTGTCTCGCCACCTGCTGCATGGAGCTGACGTAGGCCTCGTCGAGGCTCAGGGTCTCCAACTCTCGGCCTGACGCTTCCGCGCTTCGAATCGCTGCCCTTATCGTGGGCGAATAGACGAGATTCAGCAGGGTCATCCGGCTCTCGTTCAGCCACTGATCCCAGTCAGAATCCACTCCTTCGATCTGCGGTCGTGAGAAACCGGTGAGGAGTTGCATGATCTCGGCCAGTTCCGCTTCCAGTCCACTGTCGGTCACGGCTCGGTCCCAGCGACTGTGGAGATTGCTGTCGTCGATCGTAACGGCATTCCCGCCCCGGTCTCCACGCGCAAACAGTTCAGGGGAAAACAGGGCGCCAGCATGCAGAGGTTGGTGAATGTCCCCCATCAGGTGCAGCACCCAGCACAGGGCGACGGCACGCTCGGCAGGGTTCGCATTCGGGTTAGCCAGGATGCGGGTGTTGTAGTCGATGGCTGTCGATACGTTGATCACCTGATCTTCTTCCCGTATTTCTGCTGAAGCAACGCCGGGTATATCGGCAAAGGGCTCCAGGTCTATGTACACGTTGCCCTGAAAGGCGGCGGAGCCGCGTACCCAGGCTCCATCGGTGTAGTGCCACGAGGGTCTGTTGTATTGCTCCCGGTCCGGTTCCGGTAAACCGCGGGCTATATCCGGCCAGTAGGCAGCCTGTCCCAACAGCCAGCGGCTGAGTTGTGCTTCATCGTCCCTGTTGACGAAGCGGGGAATAGAATCCAGAAAATCTTCCTGGTATCTCGGGTGGGCAGATAGAATCCCGACCAATTCCGCACGCACTTCGGCGCTGACAAATTCGAGTGCGACGGCTGCGCTGATGCGGTGACCCACCGAGTCCCAGGCCACGGCAGAAGTGGTAGCAAGAGCAAACAGCAGTGTAACAAGGCTATTGAGGATAAATCGCTTATTCATAGTAAGGGCAAATTTTCAGGATTTGGCCTGATTTTCCAACTTGAATGTTAAACAATTATTGCAGAACGGTATAAAACCCGGATTTATACCTCGAGCCATTCGGCCCGAATATCGTCGGACTGCATGAGGCTGTCGGGAGTGCCCTCGTAGACAATTCGGCCATGTCCCATCACAAACAAGCGGTGGGAAATGCGCAGTGCTACCGAGAGTTTCTGCTCAACCAGCAGGATCGCAACCCCGCGCGAGGCGATTTCTTCCAGCAAGTCACCAACCTGTTCCACAATTTTGGGTGCCAGTCCCTCGGTAGGCTCATCGATCATGATCATGTCCGGGTCGCCCATGAGTGTTCGGCACATGCACAGCATCTGTTGCTCTCCACCGCTGAGCACACCGCCATGCACATCGGCCCTCTCGGCGAGGTTGGGGAACATGTCGAACATCTCGTCTATGGTCCAGCGACCTTGCACCTGGCCGCTCTTGATACCGAGCAGCAGGTTCTGGCGTACGGTGAGAGTGGGGAAGATGTCGCGATTTTCCGGTACATAACCCAGGCCGCGATGGGCGATCTCGAAGCTGGGCTTGCCGGCGATTTCTTCTCCCTTGAACAGGATCGAGCCCTGGGGTGCCACTTCACCCATTATCGCTTTTACGGTAGTCGAGCGCCCGACACCGTTTCTGCCCAGGAGGCTGACGATCTCGCCTTCTTCCACGCTGAAATCAACACCCTGCAGAATGTGACTCTTGCCGTAATAGGCGTGTAGGTTCCTGACCTTAAGCACCGTCAACACCCTCCGGGTTCTGTCCCGAACTCGTGTCGGTAGCTGCCTCTGGCACTTCTCCCAGATAGGCTTCCTGTACCCTGGGATTGGCTCGAATGGCTGCAGGCGTATCGCTGGCAATGATTTCACCATAAACGAGTACCGAAATCCTGTCGGCCACATCGAAGACGATGTTCATGTCGTGTTCGACCATAACCAGGGTCTTGCCTTCAGTTATTTTGCGGATAAGCGCCACTGCGTTCTCGGCTTCGCTGTGACTCATGCCTGCCACGGGTTCGTCCAGCATGATCAGCTCGGCCCCGCTGGCAATGGCGATTCCCAGCTCGAGAGCTCTCTGTTGTGCGTATGCCAGTTCTCCCGCGGGGAATTCCGCACGGTCGGCGAGGCCAATCTCCACCAGCAGTGCCAGGGCCTTGTCATTCAGCTCCTTCTGTCTGCCCAGTAGATGCCAGAATGAGTAACCGAATCCTTCTTTCCACAACAGGCCACAGCGTATGTTTTCGAAGACACTCAGCCGGGGAAAAATATTGGTGACCTGGAAGCTTCGTGCCAGCCCCAGTCGGGCGATAGCGAACGGCGTCTTGCCTTGTATCTCGTTATCTCGGAACAGAATCTTTCCTGCTGTCGGCTGGTATTTGCCACTGATCAGGTGAAACAGGGTGGATTTTCCCGCTCCGTTGGGGCCAATGATGGCGTGCCGCTCGCCAGGCTCAATATCGAGGCTCACATCACGAATGATCCTGGTCTCTCCGAATTGCTTGCTCACGTTTTGCAGGGATAGCATGCTCATGACGCTTCCCTCTCTTCGCCAGCCTCATCGATGGCATTTGCCGACTCCCAGGCTTCCCGCAACTGCGGCAAGCTGCGCTTGCAGCCCAGGTAGGCGATCGCAGCGAGTACTGTGCACATCAGCCAGTGCGACAGATTCGCCGATTCCAGTGGAATTCCCAGGAAGTGAAATACTTCTCCTTCATGGTGCAGCATCTCGATCATGGCGACGCCGGCGATGGCGAAAACCAGGGCTGGCAGGCCGGTGATGAGGTAGGGCAGTAACAGGCTGCCGAGCTTGCCCCTGATCCAGGCGGTGCGGTGCATCATGATGAATCCAGCGAATCCGCGAGGCAGGAAGAGCACTGTCAGCACGAACATGATTCCCAGGTAGAGCATCCATAGCTCGGTGTAATTGCTGAGCAGGGAGTTCATGAGGGTCAGAATCACGGCACCGATAATGGGTCCGATGAAATAGCCCAGGCCACCGATATAGGCCATGAGCAGCACCCGGCCCGAGGTGACGGCATTCAGGTTTTCCTCGGTGATGAATTCATAATTGAGAGCGAACAGGCCGCCGGCGATTCCAGCGAAGAATCCCGCTGCACAGAATGAGATGAAGCGGACACGTCGTGCGCTATAGCCAATGAACTCTGCACGCTCAGGGTTATCCCGCACGGCATTCGCCATGCGTCCCGCCGGAGTCTGGGTAAACAGATACATGAACAGAGTAGCGATGAATACCCACGCGGCACCGAGATAATAGATTTCACTATCCTGGAAAAACTCTATTCCAAAAAACGCAGGTCCGTAGGTGCGGTCGGCATTGACGCCTGCTTCGCCTCCAAAGAAGCTGACAAAGATAAGCGAAGACGCGGCCACCAGTTCCCCGATACCGAGGGAGATCATGGCGAAGACAGTGCCTGCCTTGTGTGTAGAGAAGCTGCCGATGAATACTGCGGCCAGTAAGCCTATCAGACCACCAATCAAGGGAATGTAGATGATCGAGAAATAGACGGTTTCGTATTCGATCATCACCAGTGTATGCACGGCCATGAATCCGCCCAGACCGAAATACACCGCATGCCCAAACGACAGCATGCCGCCTTGGCCCAGCAGCATGTTGTAGCTGAGGGCGAAGATGATGGCGATAGCCATCTGGTTGAAAATCGTAATGGCCAGTATGGAATCGAAGAGCAGGGGAAGTCCCAGCAATACTCCCAGGTAGGCAAGCCAGATAGCAGACTTTTTTGCCAGGGTCTTCATTGCTCTCGCTTACCTGCGATACCCGTGGGGCGGAATATCAACACCAGCACCAACAACAGGAAGGGGAGTATGGGTGCAATCTGGGGCAGGGTCAGGGTCCACAGGTCGGTGAGCGGATGATCGCGAGAAAATTCGAGACCCACAAGATTCAGTAAGTCTGGCATGCCAACATTGGATGCGATGGCATAGCTCTGCAGCAGGCCGATCAGCAAGGATGCAATGAAGGCACCACCCAGGGAGCCCAGGCCCCCGATGACGACGATGACAAACACGATGCTGCCCAACACTACGGCCATGCCAGGGAAGGTAGTCAGCACAGGCCCCGCGATAACTCCAGCCACACCTGCGAGTGCCGTTCCCACACCGAACACGCCCATGAAGATAAACGGAACATTGTGACCCAGGTTGGCCACAGTATGTGGATGGGTGATGGCAGCCTGAATAATAATGCCTATACGGCTGCGGGTAAGCACATAGTAGAGGCCGATAAAGATGCCAACGGATATGGCGATCATGAATCCGCGATAGGCGGAGAACTCCTGGCCGAATAGTGTGAAGAGTGGGAAGTCCAGGATGTCGGGTGATTGGTAGTTCTTGGTGTCCGGCCCCCAGAAGAACTGCACCGCTTCTTCTATGAGGAATGCCAGTCCAAAGGTGAATACCAGTTCAGCCACGTGACCATGGGCATGCACTCTTCTCAGGGCAAAGCGTTCTACTACAGCGCCCAGTATGCCTACGATCAGGGGAGCGAAGATCAGGCCCATCCAGAAGCCAAGGTGCAGGGAGATGGAATAGGCGAAATAGGCGCCCAGCATGTAGAAACTGGCGTGGGCAAAATTGAGTACCCCCATCATGCTGAAGATGAGAGTGAGCCCGCTGGCCAGCATGAATAGAAGTAGCCCCGTGACGAGGCCATTCAGAGTAGAAAAAATGAAGACTTCCAGCATTAAGGGATCAGGGTTTCCTTAAACAGAGATAATCTGGGGCGATGATTCTGTTTTAGCGTCGCGGGCGTTGCATGCGGCAGCTGTGATCCATGATGGTGTTTTCGGCGGGGACTGAATACTCACGTAGCAGGCCGAATCCAGAGTTGTCTGCGTCCACCACGATGTTCTGGTCTGTGTGCACCGAGATATGCAGCGATTGGATTATCTGGTGATCTTCGCCGCGCATCCACAACTCCTCTCCGCTCATGTTGACGAAACGCATATCCTCCAGAGCCAGGGCAATATCGTAGGGATCGGTACTCTGGCTTTCTTCCATTGCCTTGACCAGCATCTGCAGCGCGTTGGTGATGCGGTGCTGGGTCATATCATTGTCAGGATTCAGGCGCTTGAACTTCTGAATGTATTCGAGGCGTTCCTGGGTCGGGATCGGATTGCCGGCGTCATTGTGGATCAGGCGTATCTTGTCTACACCATCGGCGCCCAGCGTTGCAGTGATGCCATCATAGGCGGCATAGAAAGTATAGATAGGGATTTCCAGTCCGCTGTCGATGATGGATCGAGCGAGGGACACCATGTCGGCTCCGAAATTGCCGGTGATAACAGCGTCTGCACCGGAAGACACAATCTTGGTGACGTATGGCGTGAAATCCTTGACCTGCCCGATGGGGTGAAACTCGTTACCCACTATTTCGATATCGGGGCGCTTCTCCCTGAGTAGTTCGATTGAAGTATCGGCTACAACCTGCCCAAAGGAATAGTCCTGACCGATTATGTACATCTTCTTGATGTCAGGATTCATGGCAATGTAATCCGTCAGCACATTCAGCTTCATGATGGCATGGGCATCGAAACGGAAATGCCAGAAACTGCATTCTTCATTGGTGAGTATGGGATCCACGGCCGAGTAATTGATCTGCAGAATTTCCTGACCGGGATTACGTCGATTGTGGCGAGTGATGGTCGAGTTCAGGGTATTGGCGACGGCAGAACTATTGCCCTGGAAAATGATGCGAATGTCCTCGCTGACGGCCCTGCGAAATTGAATCTGGGTTTCTGTTGGGCTCTGCTTGTTGTCCAGCGGAACAATCTCGATCATGCGCCCGCCGAGGATTCCGCCCCTGGAGTTAAAGAGTTCCTCAGCAGCGTATTGCAGTTGCTTGAGGCCGCTGTTGCCAACCGAGGCAAAGGTGCCAGACAGCGGATCCATGAAGGCGATGCGGATGGGTTCCTGGGCACTTGCGAGAGAAGAGCCCTGAATCAACAGGCTCACGAGAAGTAATTTGAGGCTGGTGTTGCTGAATAATCTCATCATGCGTCTATTCTTCTGTTTTTAGTTCGAAGGCCTGAATTCAATCATGCAGCGAAATGGTATTACTTGCTCTGCACGTCGGCAAATGGCCCGAAAACAGGGGCCTGCGGCAAGATTGCCAGCACCGGGGTATCGACATTAACCTAGCCGACAGGGTGAATCAATGGCGCTGGTCGCCTCGTCTTCCACGCCTGTCGTTGAATCAGGGAAGGCGCCGTAATATTGCATCCCGGCGCCAGGAGCCTTTATTCCGAAGAAAGCAGGCGACCCCTAGTAGACTTCAAACAGGCCTGCTGCACCCATGCCGCCGCCGACGCACATGGTGCACACAACATATTTGGCGCCGCGGCGCTTGCCCTCGATGAGGGCGTGCCCAACCATGCGCGCGCCGCTCATGCCATAGGGATGTCCGATGGAGATAGCGCCACCATTCACGTTCAGCAATTCGTTGGGAATGCCCAGGATGTCCCGGCAATAGATAACCTGCACGGCGAAAGCCTCATTGAGTTCCCAAAGCCCGATATCGTCCATGCCCAGGTTAAATCGCTGTAGTAACTTGGGCACGGCTTTTACCGGGCCGATACCCATCTCATCAGGATCAACACCCGCCACGGCCATTCCACGATAGGCGCCCAGTGGTTGCAGTCCTTTCTTTTCTGCCAGGGTGCTGTCCATGAGGACGGATGCGGATGCGCCATCCGAGAGTTGACTGGCATTGCCCGCCGTAATCACGCCACCCTCGAAGACTGTCTTGAGTCCATTGAGCCCTTCCAGGGTAGTACTCGGACGATTGCCCTCATCCTTGTCCAGGGTGATGTCGTGCACACTCTGTTTTTTGGATTCCTTGTCCACGAAAATCATCTTCGAAGCCAGGGGAGCGATTTCATCATCGAAGGCACCCGTGAGTTGGGCTGCTGCAGTGCGCTGCTGACTCTGCAAGGCGTATTCGTCTTGTTGTTCGCGACTGATGTTGTATCGCCTGGCAACTATCTCGGCGGTTTCCAGCATGGACATGTAGGCGTGTTGGGAGCGGGAAGTAACAGCCTCGGAAACGGCGCGATAGGAATTGCGGTGCTCGTTCTGTACCAGGCTGATGGATTCGAGGCCGCCACCAACCACGATCGGCATATTGTCCTGCACGACCTGCTTGGCTGCGGTGCAGATCGCCATCATGCCCGAGGCGCACTGGCGATCCATGCTCATTCCCGACACACTGCTGGGCAGACCTGCGGCCACGCCGGCGGTGCGCCCGATGTTGTAACCGGAGCTTCCCTGTTGCATGGCGCAGCCCATGACTACATCGTCGACCTCCGCCGGATCTATGCCAGCGCGCCGCACCGCCTCAGCGATTACGTGGCCGCCCAGGGTCGGCGCATCCGTGTCATTGAAGGCTCCGCGGTAGGCTCGGCCTATAGGTGTACGAGCGGTGGAAACGATTACGGCTTCTTTGGTCATTTACTTCTCCAGTTTATTTCGATTTCGCCACCAGGGAGACGATCGACTCGATGGCGGTTCGGGCCAGTTCTGCCATTTCAGCATCGCTACGATCCTGAATGGGGTGGGGCACAAAGACGCTCGCCGGCTTGATGCCCAGCGAATTGCCCTGAGCCTCGGCGGCTTCTATGAATTCCGTAGAGGCGACAAATCCTGAGGGTAGTCCGCGACTCTCGAGGTCCATGATGTCATGCAAACTGCACGAGGTACATGAGCCTCAGTCGGCCAGTCCTTCAATGACAGCGTCACACTCGACGCTAATCCTCTGATTGAGTTCCCGCGGCGCGACTCGGGCGAAGGTCGGCTTGCAATAGCGATTCACCGTGGCGCCGAGTTCCAGCAATTGTCTCTCTACCTCGTCGAGAAACTCTTTGCCCCTGGGCTTGGAAATGTCCAGCAGGCCGATGGTCGCTCCAGCCAACTGTTCGAGGCGTGGCAGGAGTTGCCTTTCCGCCGGGTTCAGTTCGCTGGTGGGATCCAGCATGGTGAGATTACTCATATCAATCTCCGATTTAAGGAATTAACAAAATTGCGCTTCATCAGATTTTCTGTGATACCAGTTGGCTGCCTTTGTCGCCAGAGGCAACCCAGCCACTGATAATGGCCGAGAACATGCCGGCGGTGCCGCCAGCGGTAACGATATGCAGGCCATCATCCCGAAACTTGTTCAGCAGTTTGTCCTTGAATTTCTCGGGCATACCTTCTGTCATGCCGCCGACTCCACTCATCAATTCGGTGCCAGGTGTCATTAGATGATCGTAGAGAGCCTGGCGCAGGCGTTCCTTGTCCCAGCCACCCTCTCTGAATACTCGCCTGTGCTCGGGGCAAACGACGAGAATAGCATCCGCCATGCCGTACTTCTTTACATGGGCTACCGAGCGCAAGCTGGCTGCCATGCTCAGGGCCAGGGATTCCGGTTCCCGGGAGAGTTGATCCAGCACCGGCTGAACGCCGTCTCCTGCGAACAGGCTAACAACCGAGTCTGCTCTTCGGAAGCCCCGGTCCATGGCCAGGCTGGGCCACTCTGGATCAGATTCATCCTCCGCGAAACAGAACGTGTATTTACCCGGATTCCCCAGGGTCGCACGGTCGATGCCTCCCGGCTTGCCGCCACCGACATTGCGAATCAATAGCTGCAGTGCGCGCCCGATAGTGGCATTGGCGCGGTTACCCTGGCCCAGGGCGTTGCCGCCTGAATTCATGCCGATGCGTTTGACAATCGGGCCATTAACGATGACTACCGGGGAAGAGAAGTAGGTGGTACACAGTAGGCCGTGCATGCAGAACTCGTCCTTGAGGGCAGCCTCTACCACAGCGAGCACCGTAGGAAAGTAGTCGGGCTTACAGCCTGCGAGCACGGCGTTTATGGCGACTTTCTCGACGCTGCATTCGGCATAATCTGGCGGCACCCGCCCCACTATTTCTGAGGCAGCCCGATCGCTGGCGGCCAGCATGCGCAGCACCCGGACCGGTGTTGGAGGGACAACCGGTAAACCATCTGTCCAGCCGCGTTCATAGCAGGCTTCCATTTCGTCTTCGGCATCGGCCAGGTCAATGCGCCGCGCCGAGAGGGCTTCACTGGCAAATCGGGCGGCGAGTATTTCCTGCATGCCGGGATCTTCCGTCATGGAACCACAGCCCGGCTTGAAGGCAACAAGTTCTGCACCGAGGTCTTCGATCCCGGAAAATTCGCGCCACTGCTCTCGGTCCCATCCTACGATCCGCCCGGACTCTTCCTTGCCATCCCTGCGTATGAGGGTGGGAACTATTTCGATCTTGTTGTGGAAGGAGTATTCGAGGCTGGAGTCGTCAGAGCTGTTAATGTCATCAAGGCTTTCCAGGAAGTCTGGATCATCCTGGACATAGACTTGCAGGTCCACTCGTCGGGCTAATTGCTGGATAACCGGCAGGATCAACTCGCAGGTGGGGCAGGCTTTCTTGACTACCAGGGAATAGGACTGGGTGCTGTCAGAATTCAAGAGCTTAGTAGATGAATCCCAGCGTGCAGATGCCAACCAGGATATTAATAATCATGAAGATTGAAGAAGTGCGTGAGACGACTTTCCACAGCTGTGGACCGTTATACGCGGCGCGGATACCCACGACTAGAAGCAAGGTATAAGCAAACATGACGGCCACGATAATCAGGAACGTGATCCAGTTTTCTTCATCCACCGCCTGACTGCCTGTGAAGAAGAATAATGAGGCTCCTATGAAGTAGAGTATCCAGTAAGTAACTGCGAGGCCGTATTCCCCGGCAAACAGTTTCGCCAGGAAGGAGCGGTCGTCACCCTCATGAATCTCGGTTGTAGTGTGTGTGTCTGTCATCTTGGTTCCCTTGATACAGGGGAAGTTTACCCTACACCGTGCTTCAGTAGAACGGAGAAAATTCCTTTCGATCGCAGCTTATCTGAATCCCTTGTCCCGTTCAAATAGTGGGCCTACGGGGTGAATGCCGGGCTGTTTTCGGAGCGAGTTATTTGCGAACCAGTACCGCGTAAAGTTCACAGATTTCGACAGAATAGGTCGAAAGTCTTATTATGGCGCATCAACCTGGTTTATATATTTCGCGAGCCCTGAATCTTGCCACTTACCAAAGACATCGATAGCCAAACCCTCTCCCAGGCCTTCAGCTTCACAAGAGCCAAAGAGAAGGCACTGTACGGACTGAAAGGAATTCTTGCCGGCGTTGTCGCCGATGAACGGCTCAATGAGCGGGAACTGTTGTTTCTGGATGCCTGGCTACAGTCCCAGGAAGCTCTGAGGGATCATGAGGATGTGCTCGATATCCTGACCCTGGTGGGTGAGGTACTCAAGGATGGAGAAATTACCAACGAAGAACTGGCCGATATGCAGGCACGCATCGAAGCTTTGGTAAAGGCTGGCAAAGATGAGCCAGTGGAAGGGCTCGGCCGTGCCGATGAACTGGTTGGATTCCTCACCGGCGTGGCCTCCGACGGAGTACTGAATGACCAGGAGGTTGCCGCCTTGTCCGATTGGCTGCATCGAAATGAGTCGATTCGGGACAAATGGCCGGCGAGCGCGATTCTCTACCGCCTCAACGTCGTGTTGGAGGATGGAGTGATCACGGAAGAAGAACGCCAGGACTTGATGAAGACTGTCGGGCAGATAACGGGAGCCAATCCCGAACCGTCCGATGCCGCTTATGAGGCCTCGACTGAAGTCTGGGAAGATGCCATTGATGAGCTAAAGATTGCAGGCTCTACCTTCTGCCTGTCAGGTGATTTTGTTAGCGGGGATCGCAACACCGTGGATACCAATCTGCGGCTGATGGGCGCAGAAACTTCCCCCAATATCAGCAAGGAAGTTGATTATCTGGTGATTGGTACCCTGGCCAGTCGTGACTGGCTGTACACCAGTCATGGACGAAAGATTGAGAAGGCGCTGCTGCTCAAGCGCAAGGGCGTCAATATCACCATCATTACCGAACGCACCCTGACGAAGTTTCTCGGTTAGACTTCCTCACAATTCAAGCCACTGCACTTAGCCAGCTATTCTTGCCTGGGAGGGTTCCATGTCCGCCGAATTGATTTTTTCTCTCTGCAACAGTTTGGTTTTGCCCGGCTGGCTGCTGCTGGTGATGGCACCGCGTTGGAAATGGACCCTCGGCGTGATCTGTGCGGGGGTGATACCTTTTGCACTGGCGCTGGTTTATGCCTCGCTGATGTTAGTGCATCTCCCCAACTTGCCGGAGGGCGGAGGGATCGGCTCGCTGGACGCGGTGTTGCTGGCGTTTGGCAATCCCTATGTGCTCACCGCTGGCTGGATCCACTACCTGGCCTTCGACCTGTTCATCGGTAGCTGGGAGCTTCGTGATTCCCAGAATCAAGGGATACCCCATTGGCAGCTTGTGCCATGTCTGTTACTCACCTTCGCGTTCGGGCCAGTGGGTCTCGGCCTGTATTTCATCCTGCGTTCGTTCAGGACCCGGAAACTCGAGATCTATCCCCCGCTAACACCGCAAGCCTGAATCCCGAGCAGCAACTCGCAAAACCCGTTCCTCAATGAGCCCTGTCCAGCGCGGCCTGTCGGTGTGCCCCGGCAACCCCGATTACCGGTTTTGCCCACACTATTAGCGGGATAGCAGGTTTTACTTGTCTGGCTCCTTGGGCTGTGATATCAATTTGATATCATTTTGCTGTAAGTCATGGAAACCCTGAACCATGGTCTGGAAATCAGGGGCTGAAGAGGAGAAATTCTATGATTGAGGAAAGAAAGGCGAAAACCTATAACGGGTACTGGTCAATCCTGGTGCTGTTTGCACTCAGCCTGATGCTGCTTGCCGGTGTTGTCATACTGCCAGCCGCATTGAAGCTGGTGGCAATCCTGTCGGGCATAGTGGTGGTCATCTGCTGGTTTGGGTTCTTTATGGTGGCCCCCAATCAGGGCAGGGTCCTGCAACTCTTCGGCCAGTATGTTGGTAGTGAGCGCATGGAAGGACTGCGCTGGGCGAACCCCCTCTATATGAAGGCCAAGGTCTCCTTGCGGGTCAGAAACTTCGAGTCGGGAACCCTCAAGGTAAACGACAGCAGTGGTAACCCCATCGATATCGCTGCCGTGGTGGTATGGAAGGTGGTGGATACGGCGGAAGCTCTGTTTGAGGTAGACGACTACGAAAATTATGTGCAGATCCAGAGTGAAGCTGCGCTGCGCAACCTGGCCACTACCCACCCCTATGACAGCTATGATGATGACGGTGCGGATTTTTGTCTGCGCAGCAATCCCGAAGAGGTTGCCGAGCTACTGAAGAAGGAAGTACAGAATCGCCTGAGCAAGGCTGGCGTGGAGGTCATCGAAGCCCGCTTGAGTCATCTTGCCTATTCGCCGGAGATCGCCAGCGCCATGCTGCAGCGTCAACAGGCATCGGCAATCGTTGCGGCACGCAAGAAAATTGTTGAAGGTGCTGTCGGCATGGTTGATCTGGCGCTTGCCGCATTGTCGGAGAAACAGGTGGTCATCCTCGATGAAGAGCGTAAGGCCGCTATGGTGAGCAATCTGTTGGTTGTACTCTGCGGAGAGAGCTCGGCAACGCCTGTTGTGAATGCGGGTAGCCTGTATACGTAAGGCTAAACCAGACTCGAGCTATGAAGCGAAAGACCTACCCACTGCGAATAAATCCGGACATTCTCACTGCTCTGCAGCAGTGGGCGAACGATGATCTGCGCAGCGTGAACGCGCAGATCGAGTTCGTTCTGCGAGAGAGCCTGATCAAGGCTGGGCGCCTGAAGCGTTCATCCATAGTCGAGTCTGGCGGGACCGGCGAAAGCGATGAGGGAGCAAGGGGAGATGGGGGAGATGGGAGAGAAGAAGGAGGAGAAGGAGGAGAAGGAGGAGAAGGAGAAGAAGTGGAAGAAGCAGAGAGGTAAACCCCTGAGTTGGAGCTGCGTTTAACTTCAGGTAGCGGTCAGGTTTGCTGGCTGCATTTGATCAGAGGGAGAACGCCATGAACAGATTGAGTCTTTTTTGCGGATGCCTGGTCGCATCCTGCTCCTTGATTAACGTCAGTGCCGCGCAAGAGAGCACTGACTTGCCAACCCTGGCCGGGTCTGAATCCGCAACCGAGGTGGCAACAGAAGCAGATATTGCCGAGCGCCAAACCAGGGTTCGACAACTTGAAGCCCAGTTGAGAGAGGAGAAGAGGCAATTGCGCCAGAGTCGCCGCAGCCAGATCGAGGCCCGACTCGAAAACCTCACCGAGGACGAAAGAGCCGCGTTGCGAGAGCGTCGGAAGATGCAGGGCCAGGCTCGTCACCGCCCACAGCGATAGTGCTCGGCCCGCCGTAGTTCGGGGAACCTGGCCCTAAGCGCAACTGGCGGCCACATTAAAGCAAGTAAGCATCTGAATTATAAGAAAATATATACCCCAAAGGCGTGATCGCTGCAGGATTGCACTGGCAGGCTGCGCCACCTCACAATTTCTTTCCTCGGGGCCATTCAGGCCCCTTATTGCTTGTTAACCATTTCCCCTCACACAACCTCTAATGTTGTAAATTGGCAGCATTCTTGAGTGAAGGCGACACTGCTGACGGGGAAGCAAGTGCTACAGGAAACAGAAGAACAACTGGTGCGATCAGCCCAGACTGGAAACATCGCCGCCTTCGAACGGCTGGTGATTTCGCTCGAGCGCCAGATGCTGGCGGTGGCGGCAGGATTCGCCCACACCCCCGATGACGCCAATGATATTTTCCAGGATGCCATGCTGGCGGCCTACCGGGCCTTGCCGAACTTCAAGCTTGAGAGTCGGTTCAGTACCTGGATGCACAAGATTGTCGTGAACACGGCACTGTCGAATCGGCGCAAGCTGAAACGCACCTGGCAGAAGATGTCGGCGGTGCAGGCGGAGTACGAGCACCAGGAGCAGTATGTTGAAGATCAGTCTCCGGAATCCACGGTGTTGGATGGGGAACTGAACACGCAGATCAACCGGGCCATGAAGCGACTCACCGACAGTGAACGCATAGCCTTCGTGCTCTGCCATCAGCAGGGATTTAAATTGCGGGAAGCCGCAGAAGTAATGAATTGCTCGGAAAACTCGGTAAAGGTGATTTTGTTCCGGGCACGCAAGAAATTGAAAGAACAGTTGGCGGAATATCATTCCTAGATTATTCCATTGCCTGAGGAAGAAGTGATGACCACAGCAGTTGATAAAGAACAGCTAGAGTATCAGATGATCCAGTACCTCTACGGTGACATGGATGGTGATGCACGCGCAAAGTTTGAGCAATTATTGGCTTCTGATCCGGTGCTGCAAGCGATGCTCGACGAGGAGCAGGGATTCAACAGCGCATTTCCGGTTGGCATGCAGCCGCTCATCGATGAGGAGCGCGTGCAGGGCAATCGCTGGCTACTGCGACAGAACCTGCAGAAAGCGGCGCGACCGACATTCTCTGTTCGAAGCTGGATGCAGGGCCTCATGGAGCGCCCGCTGACGGTAGCCTTCCAGGGTGCCGCGATGGCCATGACATTTGTTCTCGGGGTAATGGTAGCCGGACCTGGTAGCGAGTCTACGGTTCCCACATTCAGTCAGCCGGTCAACTCGGTCGCAGCAACAACGCCATTGTCGCTCGTTGATGAAGATGACTACGAGATATACCAGATGACGGTGAACAGTTACGACGCGGCATCGGGTGATATCGACATCACCTTTGCGCTGGCTTCTGAAACCAGGGTCAGGGGCAATGTGGCCGATCAGTCTGTGCATCAGTTGATGGCGGTGGCGCTGCAGAACGATATCGACAGTGCATCTCGCCTGGACACTATCAACGCACTGCAACCGGTTATTTCCGGTGACCAGGTCTATGAGGCGCTGATCTACGTGCTCACCAATGACCAGAATCCTGGTGTGCGCTATCAGGCGGTGCAGTCCCTGGTGGCCCTGTCAGACCAGGAGCGGGTTCGGGACGCACTGCGCTATGCCCTGAGTGAGGATGTGAATCCCGGGGTACGGGTGGAGGCTTTTAATGCTCTTGCCTCCTACCGCGATGAAGAAACACTGAATGTATTCCGCCAGAAGATGGAAGCAGACAGCAACGAGTATATCCGTGCCCAGGCCCGTATGATCGTTGAAGAAGTAGAGATCGAAGATGATGCGCAGCAGTTGCTGTAGCCCGGTACCCCATTTTGCTATCAAGTATTGAGTCAGAGGATAGAACCATGACAACTTTTAAATCCACACTACTGGCAGGCGCAACCTTGCTGTTGACACTGGGTGCAAGCAACCCGGGGTATGCGCAAGCGGATAGTTACGACCAGGAATTCGATGTCGATTCCGGCGGAACCTTGATGCTGCGCAGTGATTCGGGCCCGATAAGTGTAAGGACCTGGGATCAGGAACGGGTCAGGGTACGCATTCGTAATGCCGAGGACTTTGAGGTAAGCCTGGAGCAGCGGGGCGACGATGTGGTCGTCGTTGCCGAGGCGGAACGCCGTGGTGGCATATTCGGATTTCGAACTTCCAATATTCAGTTTGATGTGGATGTTCCCGAAGCCTATAACGTCGATCTGGACACGGGCGGCGGAAGCATCTCGGTGGAAGATATCAGCGGCGATGTCACCGCGGATACCAGTGGCGGTAGCATAGAAATTGGCAACGTCACCGGTGTGGTGACAGCCGATACTTCCGGTGGCCGCATCAACATCGGCGATGTGGACGGCGATGTTTCGGCCGACACCTCCGGTGGCAATATCGAGATCGGGAATGTCACCGGTGATGTGAGCGCCGATACCTCCGGTGGTCGCATAACCATCGGCAACGTCGGTGGCGACCTGCTGGCCGACACCTCGGGTGGCAACATCACCGTGGGTCAGGGATCTGGTCGTGTGCAACTGGATACTTCCGGTGGCACGATTCGCGCAGCCTGGGCACTTGGCCCGGTAATCGCGGACACTTCCGGGGGCAATATCTATCTTGAAGGCAGCGAAACCAGCGTCGAGGCCGATACCTCCGGTGGCAACATCGAGATCGAACGCAGTGGTGGTGCAGTTACCGCGGATACGTCTGGCGGCAGTATCACCATTCGCCAGGCAGTTGGGCCAATTCGGGCAGATACTGCCGGCGGTCGCATAGATGCCGAACTGGCTGCGTTCTCAGGCTCCAGGGATGCAACCGTCGAACTGGAGACAGCGGGTGGTGATGTCACCTTACGCATTCCCGGAGGTCACAATGCCAGCATCGTGGCTGACCTGGAAGTCTCCCGCAGGGCGAGAGGCGACTACCGCATCTACACGGACTTCCCGCTTACCATCAATGAGGACGACGACGGCAATATCATTGCCCGTGGCGATATAAATGGTGGTGGAGACAGGATCTACCTGGAGACCGTTAATAGTGACATCCACATCGTCAGTACCGGCAACTAGTTCGCGTCTCGACAGCTGCTCTAATTGAGTCAAAAACCGGTCCACATGGGCCGGTTTTTTTTGGATCATCGCGGAAAAATAGGGACAGATTTATTTTTCTAGAAAAATAAATCTGTCCCTATTTTTCGATACACTTGTTCCATGGTGAACAGCGGCAATCCCTCCTTCCTGAGAATACTCAACCTCGCCTGGCCCATCATCATCGCCAATGCTGCCGTTCCCCTGCTCGGACTGGTAGATACGGCGGTGATCGGAAATGTTGGCGATATCACGGATCTGGGTGCCATCGCCCTTGGTGCGCTGATATTTTCCTTTGTCTACTGGAGTTTCGGCTTTCTGCGCATGAGCACCACGGGCTTCGTAGCCCAGGCGGTAGGTGCCAGCGACTACCTGGAGGTGCGAGCCATATTGGGCAGGGCTCTGCTGATGGCCCTGCTGCTGGGGATACTGCTGGTCTGCCTTCAACTGCTGATTCAATGGGTCGCGTTCTTCCTGCTAGGCGGCAGCGAGGAGGTAGAGGCTCCTGCGCGTGCCTATTTCACGGTTCGTATCTGGGGCGCCCCGGCAACGCTGTCCATCTTCGTGCTAATGGGTTTGCTAATCGGTATGGGCAAGAGCAGGCAGCTGCTCCTTTTTCAGTTGTTCCTCAATGGCCTCAACATTTTACTCGATATATGGTTTGCCGGAGTGCTGGGTCTGGGTGCCACGGGTATCGCCTTGGGAACAGTTGTAGCTGAATGGATGACTGCGTTGCTTGCAGCTTATTTTGTCCTGGGGCAGTTACGGGAGACTTGCGGTGAGGGCGAATCCTTCTGGCCACGCGAGAAAATATTCGACCGCGCCCGGATACTGCGCATGCTCTCGTCAAATTTCGACATCATGCTGCGCACACTACTGCTGGTTTTTTCCTTTGCCTACTTCACCAACCAGAGCGCGCGCTTCGGTGATGACGTGCTGGCTGCAAACCATATACTGCTGCAGCTGATTTCCTTCGCCGCGTTTTTCCTGGATGGATTTGCCTTCGTCGTGGAGTCGGAGGCGGGCAAGGCGCTGGGAGGGAAGAATCGCGCGGCATTTATCACCTCGGTCAGGAACTCGACGATACTTGCCGCTGTCACGGCGCTGTTGCTGGGTGCAGGACTGTTGCTGGTGGCGGAGCTGGTGATTGCTGCTCTTACTGATATCGGCGAGGTGCGCCTGCTGGCGTCGGCCCTGAGTGGCCTGGCGGCGCTGTATATCCTCTGCTCGTTTGCGGCATTTCAATTGGATGGTATCTATATCGGGGTCTCCTTCACCCGGGAGATGCGGCAGGCTTCAATCTATTCCCTGGCCGTATTCCTCCTCGCCTGCTGGTTGCTGATCGAGGATTTTGGGGTGGATGGCCTGTGGTGGGCCATGATCATCTACGTGCTGGCCAGGGCGGTAGCGTTGCTGATCTACTTTCCTGCGCTGCTCAGGCGCTTCGATACCAGGGCTTAATGCAGGGTGTGATCGGACTCCGGGATGATATAGGGCTCAAGCTCCAGCGACAGCATCGTGTTGCCCAACAAGCTCACCTTGCCCCGGTGGCGTTTCTCACCGGTGGTGGTGAACTCGAACTCGTAGCGGCGATGGATGCCGACGATGCCAGAGTCATCACGCTTCAGTGAGATACCCTTCAGCACCATGGTCTGGTCCAGTAGTTGCAGCCGCTGTTCATTGCAGACCTGGTAGACCCACTGCATGGCGAGGGACTTGATGCGGTCGCTATGCCACCAGAAACTGAACAGGCCGACGAGGAAGGTAATCCAGGCTAGTGCTTCGAGAGTCAGCAAGAGTGAGCGGTGGCCGGGGAATCAGGCTTCGGAATGTGCCGAATAACGCTTGATATGGGGTTCCAGAATTTCAAGCGCCGTCTTGTCACAGGGCGGCAGTTCGGCATCGGATTCCTTCAACGGCGTTACTCGATCGCCCCAGCGAATGAGAGCGGCAGCCCAGGTGAGCCCGGCGCCAAACGAGGCCGACAACACGTAGTCACCCGGCTTTATGCGACCCTCTTCCAAAGATTCGGCGAGGGCCACCGGTATGGTGCCGGCAGAAGTATTGCCATACTTGTGAACGTTGACGAAGACCCGGTCTTCTTCGATGCCGACCCGCTTGGCCAGCGCATCGAGAATGCGTTTGTTGGCCTGATGCGGCACAACAAGGTTAACGTCGTCGACGCTGAGGCCAGCTTCCTTCAAAACATCTTCGCAGGCCTGGGCCATGCTCTTCACGGCGCGCTTGAAGACTTCCTGGCCTTCGAAATTCCAGCCGATGTAAAGAAACTCTTCCGACAGGCGGGAGTAGGCGGAACCGAGATTGGTGATCTGGATCGCGTACTTGGCATCGGCCTCACAGCCAATTTTAGCCGCTATCAAGCCAACGGGTTTATCGGTGGCTTCCAGTACCACTGCGCCGCAGGCATCGCCGAATAATACGGCAACATCCCGTCGACTCCAGTTCATGTAGTGCGAGATAAATTCGCCACCGATGACCAGTACCTTCTTGTGGGCACCAGTCTTGATCAGGTTGGTACCGATATGCAGGCCATAGAGGAAGCCGGTACAGGCCGAGTTGATATCGAGTGCGGCGGCATTGCGGGCGCCGAGGGCGTCCGCCACCAGCGATGCGGTGTTCGGACACAGGGTATCCATGGTGAGGCTGCCCAGCAGGATGAGGTCGATCTCGGAGGGATCGAGGTCGGCGGCGGCCAGTGCACGTCGGGCGGCCACAATGGCCATGTCGGAGAAGTTGCAGTGGCAGATGCGGCGCTCACGGATGCCGGTGCGGGAGGCGATCCACTCATCGGACGTCTCCATGAAAGTGGTCAGGTCTTCATTGCTCAGTACAGCAGGGGGGACACATTTTCCCCAGCCCGTTATATCAGCATACAGCATCCAGTCTCTCCGTCGGCATGGACAGCGATGATCAGGCTTTTCTCGTTAGTGTCGTGAAGCTTGGCTTGCAATGGACAGGTGACGTGCGAGTTGAATCCGATGGTCGCTTTCAAAATCTAAGCCAGAGAGGATACTGCATTTTGCCGGGACTGAATACCCGACAGATTCCTCGAACTGCCTTGATCTTGAGCCTTTTTGCTGTGATAGACTCGCTGACGGAAGAGTATCATCCCCGGTGGGGTGCCCGGACTTCAAACCCGGTGAAGTCTGTTAATACAGGCTTGGTGGGTTCGACTCCTGCCTCTTCCGCCATCCACCTTCTTTGCTAATTCATTCTTCGGGCTCGTTGCACACACTCTTCGCCCCCATCTTTAGTCTGACTATATTTCGTGTATTTGGGAAATAACGAAATATTCCTGTCATATTAGTCACTTACACTGCATGCATCATCCTGTGGAGGTGAACAATGGAAGAAGCCCAACGATTTGCGGCACTCGGCAATGAATTGCGTCTCGCTGTTTTCAGGCTGGTGATTGCCAGTGGCGACCGGGGGCTTCCCGCGGGCCAGATCGCCGCGCAGCTCGATGTTCCCGCCTCAACTTTGTCTTCTCACCTGAAGACTATGCAGCAAGTCGGTCTCCTCAATTCCAGGCGCGAGCAGCAGAAACTGATTTACACGGTAAATCACGAAGTCGTGCGGGAGCTTATCGGTTTCCTGGTCAGGGATTGCTGCCAGAGCCAACCCGACCTGTGTGGGCTGACGATCAAGGATCGATAGATTCCGCAATTGAATCGAATTTCTAGGCGTTGGCAGAAACGCTCAGGTTTGCCGAGTAGTCATTCTCAACAATAGGCCAGTGAAGCAGGGCGGCAATGATCCCCAGCGTGATTCCGGCCAGCCACATGCCATCATAGTTTCCATATTGCTCGTAGATCCAGCCCCCCAGCCAGACGCCGGTGAAACTGCCCAGTTGATGACTGAGGAAAACTATTCCGTACAGGAATGACATATAGCGGGTTCCGAAAAAGAGTGCGACCAGACCCGATGTCGGGGGTACGGTCGCCAGCCACAGAACACCCATGGCCGCACTGAATGCCAGTATGCTTGCAAGGGTGACTGGCATGATCAGGAACAGGGTGATGGCAACGGCCCTGCTGAGATAGATCCAGGTGAGTAGCTTGCGCATGGAGCGCTTGCCGCTGAGCACGCCGGAATAGTAGGCACCGAACACATTACACAGGCCGATGAGGCTGATACTCCAGGCACCCACCTGGGATGAAAATCCCAGGTCGATCAGGTAGCCCGGCATGTGTACAGTGATAAAGGCCAGATGAAAGCCACAGACGAAGAAGCCGAAGATCAGCAACTGGTAGGAGCGCACGTTTAGCGCCAGGCTGGCGATGCGCAACAGGCTAAGTTGGGGTCCGTCGTCCCCCGCGGCGGCGACACTGCCGTATTTGGCCAGGGGCAGGGCGAAGATCGCCATCATGAAGCCGGATAGTCCGAGAACGACCAGGGCCATCTGCCAGCCAAGCACCGAGACCACTCCCTGGATCACCGGAACCACCAGGAACTGACCGAAGCTTCCCGCCGCCGTGCCAATTCCCATGGCCCAGCCGCGTTTCTCCTCGGGAACGGCACGGGCGATCGAGGGCAGCACGATGCCGAAGGAGGTGCCCGCTATGCCCGCACCTACCAACAGACCGGCTGTACTCACGATCTGGAACTCCGTGGATGATACCGACATCGCCATCATTCCCAGCGCATAGCAGCAGACACCGCCGATCAATACCTTGATGTTGCCATAGCGGTCCGCCAGGCCGCCTGCGATGATGGCACACACACCCCAGGCCAGGTTCTGCACGGCCAATGCGAGGGCGAGCACATCCCTGCCCCAGTCATTAGCCTCGGTCATGGGCACGACGAACAGGCCGAATCCGGCTCGATAGCCGAACGACAGCATGAGCAGCAGGCAGGCGCTGAGCAATATAGGCAGATAGCTTCTGTTTGAACTGGCGGAATCGGGCACGGGAATAATGACGCTTGCGCTGGCGTGAGCGCAGGGTTGCTTTTGATTAATGCGAGGAACCAGCTTAGCCGAAGATGGCGCGGAACAGGTAGAAGAATATGATCGAGAGGATGGCGCCGACGGGCAGGGTAACAATCCAGGACACAAAGATTCTGCCAATAACCCCGAGATTCAAAGCGCCGATACCCCTGGCCATGCCAACACCCAGCACGGCGCCCACCAGGGTGTGGGTAGTGGATACCGGAATTCCTGTGCCGGAGGCGATCACAACCGTAGTGGCGGCGGCAATTTCTGCGGCGAAACCCCGGCTCGGCGTCAGCTCGGTGATATTGCGACCGATGGTGGCGATTACCTTGTAGCCCAGGGTGGCCAGGCCGACCACGATGCCACCACCACCCAGCAGCAGGATCCACACGGGTAGTTCAGATTGGGCCTCGAACACGCCGCCACTGGCGATGACGCCGTTAATCGCCGCCAATGGGCCGATTGCGTTGGCCACGTCGTTTGAGCCATGGGCAAAGGCCATGGAGCAGGCGGTGAAGATCATGAGCACACCGAATAGTCTCTCCAGGCTGTTATAACCCCGATCATCCGTGGCGTTGGGGTCGTGGTCGTCCTTGATGTTGCGGATCAGGAAATAGCCGGCGGCCATTGTCACGAGTCCAACCCCCACCGCATAGACAGCACTCTCGGCGAATGTCACCTCCAGACCCACATGGCTCAGGCCCTTTGTCAGGGTCACCATGGAGATCATGAAGCCAACCAGGAAGATGTAGCCGGGAATGTATTTCTTGGCGTTGGCGAAGGGGTCATCGGTGTCCAGTACCAGGTACTGCACACTGAGAAACAGGCCAAAGGCGATGGTGCCGGAGAAAAGCGGGGAGACGACCCAACTAGCAACGATGGAACCTACCTGGCCCCACATGACGGATTCCACGGAGATACCGACCACGGCAAAGCCTATGATGGCACCGATGATCGAGTGAGTGGTGGAAACCGGCCAGCCTTTCCAGGAGGCGATAAGCAGCCAGGTACCTGCCGCCAGCAGGGAGGAAAGCATGCCATAGACCAACAGCTCTGGATTCTGTTCGAATCCGGCGGTCTCTACATCGATGATGCCGCTCCGAATCGTGGAGGTGACTTCACCGCCGGCGAGATACGCACCCGCAAACTCAAACACCATGGCGATGATGATTGCCTGCTTGATGGTAACAGCTCGGGCGCCAACGGAGGTTCCCATGGCATTGGCCACATCGTTGGCGCCAACACCGTAGGCCATGAAGAAGCCGAATACACAGGCCATGACCAACAGCAGAAAGCCATATTGGGAGATGATGTCTGACATGGAACTCTACTCGATAGAATATCTTTCTGAATCAGCGGCAACTGCCTTGCTGTTCGCGCGTTGTATGAATTGCAGCGTTACAGCAGTGTCTGCAGAGACACGCGATTCAGCAATCCGCCCTTTTATTGGTCTGTAGATTCGGTCTGCTATCGATTGGCAGATGGTGATTATCACTGCCTGAATTCCTTGCTCTTGTCGCGGCGTATTAAATCATCCCGAGGTAGGCAGGGCTAGACCTTCGCGCTCGATTTTCGTAATTAATTCGGTGATTTATTACAGTCATGTAATATTCTCTCTAAACTTATAACGGGAGGTGGGCTGCCGCAAACACATTGCGCCGATAGTGAAGATGCTGAGGCAATCGAGTGGCACGCTGACCATGATAATCAGGTCGTGATGCAGTGGCTTTTTCTGGGTGCTACATCCTGCTATGGTGTCGCATTTTGCATAAGCGGTTGGGGAACAAAGTAGATGGTGAAGATTGTATTCAGGGAACACGATGGTACCGAGCATGTGGTAGATGCCAAGGAAGGGGCATCGGTTATGCTGGCGGCAGTAACGAATGGTGTGCCTGGCATCGACGCCGATTGTGGCGGCGCTTGCTCCTGTGCGACCTGCCATGTTTATGTAAAGGAAGAGTGGCTGGATAAACTCGATGCGATTACGCCGATGGAGGAAGCCATGCTGAGCCTGAGTTCAGACCGCAAGGACAACTCGCGCCTGTCATGCCAGATCCAAGTGAACGCGAATCTCGACGGGCTCGAAGTTGAAACCCCCGAATTCCAGTACTAGGGGCCGCAGATGACTGATTCCACGACTCCTCAGTCGAAGACCCGGGTAAAGTCAGCCTCCGACCAGTCAAAGTGGAGCATGGTGGGGAAAGATCCCTACCAGATGCCCCTGGAGCAGATCGATCTCTCCCATCCCGGTATCTGGCAGGCCAACGAATACCTGCCTTTCCTCGAGCGCCTGCGCAAGGAAGACCCGGTGCACTACTGTGCCGATTCCGCCGTTGGACCCTACTGGTCTGTGCTGAAGTACAAGGACATCATGCAGGTGGATACGTCCCCACATATTTACTCCTCTGAACCAACGATTGGCATCGTGGACCAGTTCAGCGAGTTCACCCTGCCCATGTTCATCGCCATGGACCCACCCAAGCACGATGTTCAACGCAGGGTGGTGCAACCCGTTGTGGCTCCGGCCAATCTGAAGATCCTGGAGGCATTGATTCGGGAGCGAGTGAGCCGAATTCTGGATGGCCTCCCTGTAGGTGAGGAATTCGACTGGGTGGAGTCGGTTTCCATCGAACTCACTACCCAGATGCTGGCGACTCTGTTCGATTTTCCTTTCGAGGATCGCTACAAGCTTACTTACTGGTCCGATGTGGCCACAGCGATTCCCGGAGCCGGCGTCGTGGATTCCTATGAGGAGCGCTGGCAAGCCATGCAGGAGTGCCTGCAGTATTTCACCCGCTTGTGGAATGAGCGCGTGAACAGGGAAGGGGGCAATGACCTGCTTTCCATGCTGGCCCAGGGGGAAGAAACCCGCAACATGCCGCCCATGGAATTCCTTGGCAACGTACTGCTGTTAATTGTCGGCGGCAATGACACCACGAGAAACTCCATCAGCGGGGGTGTGCTGGCATTGAACGAGTATCCGGAGCAGTATGCCAAGCTGCGCAGTGACCGCTCGGTCATACCCAATATGGTTTCGGAAATCATCCGTTGGCAGACACCATTGGCCTACATGAGACGTACCGCGCTTGTCGACACCGAATTGGGTGGCAAACAGATCAAGGCCGGGGACAAGGTAGTCATGTGGTACATCTCGGGTAACCGGGACGAAGAAGTGATCGAGGATGCCAACAAATTCATCATCGACAGGGATAAGGCTCGCCAGCATCTGTCATTCGGATTCGGCATCCACCGTTGCATGGGCAACCGTCTCGCGGAGATGCAATTGCGCATCCTGTGGGAAGAGATCATGGCGCGGTTTCATTTCGTCGAAGTGGTTGGCGAACCGCAGCGGGTCTATTCCAGCTTTGTGAAAGGCTTTACCAGTCTGCCGGTAAAACTGCATCGACATTAAGAGTGGGTGCTCAGATTGGTTCTGACGGACAGTGCCAAATTTGATTGGGTTTTTTAGGTGGGGGCACTCACTACTTAATAACTTGGCAGGAAGCTTTAAGTTGTTAAGTTGTGAGTGTCCCCATTGCTCTTCTCAGGACATCTTGGAATCTTAATTTCTCGATTTAAATGTTGGTTGATCCGCACCAGGTTCTTTTCGAATCCATGCAAGCTTGGCATCCAGGTAGTGAATCAGGTCCTGGATTTCATCCTTTCGCTTCAGTAATTGCGCCCGCCGCTTTTCAACTCGAATGGCCATCCTCTTGTTTCTTGGAGAACCCGATCGAGTAATTTCCAGAAGTTCCCGAATCTCCGAAAGAGACATTCCCAGTAGCTGACTGACCTTCATCGTCTGGAGATCTTCCAATTCGGTTTCTGAAAAAATTCGGTATGGATAATTTCCACCTTTGGTTCCGCATTTCGGTTTAAGAATCCCTTTCTTGATATAGAAACGTATCGTATCAACGCTAATGCCTGCTTTATCTGCAAATTCGGATATCAACCATTGCTTGCTCTGCTTGACCATGGACCATACTCCAGCCTTATATTTACAACCATCTTAATGTATGTACTCACATCGACAAGCCCCAATGGAAGCGTTGTTTATGAACAAAGCCGATCCAATAGTATTGATTACCGGTGCCAACAAGGGTATTGGGTTCGAAATTGCACAACAACTCGCTGCAAAAGGATTAATTGTTCTGGTCGGAGCTCGCTCAAGGCAAGCTGGTGAAAAGGCCGTCGCTGATCTGGCTGGGGACAGTCTCGATGTGCGCCACGTCCAAATCGATTTGAACGATGAGCAATCCATTGCAGAAGCAGCAAAGTTCATCGAAGCTGAATTCGGACGTCTGGATATCCTGATAAACAATGCAGGAATCACTGATCCAGACGACGGTCCCCCGGCAAATGTCAGCATTCAGGCTGTTCGACGAATTTTCGAGACCAATTTATTTGGAACTCTGGTCGTGACGCAAGCCATGCTGCCACTTCTGAGAAAGTCTGACAGGCCTCAAATCATCAATCAGTCCAGCGGACTCGGCTCGATTCAATTAAACAAGGACCCAGACTGGGAATTTGCACCATTCAAGCTATTCGGATACTGCGCATCCAAAGCTGCTTTAAATATGATGACAGTGCAACTCGCGTCTACGCTTGCCGAAGAAAATATAGTAGTTAACTCCATAGATCCTGGCTTTACTGCCACTGATTTAAATAACCATAGAGGCAGGCAATCAATCCCTGAAGGCGCAGCAGCGGCCATATCTCAAGCATTAAACATTAAGGGTTCGGGGAATGGAGAATTCTTCAGCGCCACTGAATCTTTGCCGTGGTAGATTTTGAACACACCTTGACTGGTTCAACGCTTTCAACTCACTAATCTAACCAGGGAATCGGTCAGCAAACCTGCTGAATATCCTCGTGTTGGTGGTTCTTTTCCGTCCAGTTTCTCTCGTAATTTGATTCTCTAACCTGCCTCAAATCAGTGGGCTCAGAAATTGAGCAATGATTCACTAAAGATCCGCATTGGGTCGAGTTCAGACGGATCAAAAAAGAAAGTATGAGAGTTGACTACCGGCGCTGGAAGACAATGTGCGTCAGACCAGATGCCGACTAATACAAGCTGGCCCCAGCACAAAGGCAGCTCTAGTCGGTTTCCGCACTGACCAGGTAGAGCAGGCAATCCTTGCGCGCGATCTCGGGATTGCCGGTTACCATGAAGAGTTTGAGTCGGCGGCTGGGGTAGAGTACGCCGTCGTCCAGCCGGAAATAGTCGGTGATTGCCACTTCCCCCAGCGGGTTGTTGATCTTCAGGTTGCTGGCCAGTTCGCCAGACACGAAGCCCAGCCTGACATCCGGTTCCACATACCCGAAGTTATGATTCTCGATATCGGGAAGCAGTGTTACCCCGTCCTGCAACAGGCAATGATCGCCATAGGCGATGTCGCTCCCATCCTTCAGTTCCAGCCGCATGGGGTTGTGAAAGAACTCCAGTGACATATCCGTGTGTTGGAGAGACAGCACGCAGTCCAGTTCCATGAATCGCCGCAGGCCATCGGCTGCCAGCAGGTGGGATTCCTCATCCTGGGCGCCGCCGCATTCGATGGTGACGATGGGGCGTTCGTCGGTGCTCAGTTCCATCAGGGCACCCAGTTTGATATCCGTGACGATCATGCGGTGGGTGAACAGCGAGACCAGGGCGTCATGCTGCTGATCCATATAGGTGGTGACACCGAAGGAGGGGCTGGAGCCGGACGTGTTGTGCACATCGATCACGCACTCGGGATCGGCTGCCTCGATGATGTCCACGATCTCCCTCGCCAGGCGCCCCTGGTCTGACTCCTCATAGGGTTCCCTGAAACAGCGGTTGAGGTCCTTGTGGTGGGGCAGCATGCGGTAGATGAAGCCGGGTGCCTGCTTGGCAGCATCCACCGAGGGGATCACGACGTGGATGTCCACCACGGGCCGAACGCCGTATTTCAGGAGATGAAAAATGCCGTGAAGGCCGGAGGGCTCGTTGCCGTGTAGCAGGGTGGCGATCACGCGGCTGCGCGAGTTGTCCTGTCCCGGAATAAAGATGTGTGTGGGGCCGGGCAGGAGTTTCAGGAAATCGTAGGCCGTGTCGCCGATAGCGCCGGGTTGCGGGTCCGGCCAGTAATAGAACTGACCCTGTTCGGGTGCTTTCCAGGAAGGCATACCGTTATCGCCACTGCGCGACGGGGATATTGGCCGCACTGTTGCGCTGGTATTGATTGAGCATCTCAACCAGCGCGTCCCGCTTGTGCAGGTCCTTTCTCAGCTCGGCGAGTTTCTTCAATTGCCACTCGGCGCCGGTCTGGCGTGTCTGCAGGCGCTCGTTGGCGATATCCAGCAGGGGCTGATAGTCGGCATCCACAAAACCCATGTTATGCAGTTGTTCCGGCACATCGGGCAGCAGTTTTTCCAAAATACTGGCGACGGAATGGTACTAAGGTTCCGATTGCTGCAGCGATGGCCAGAAGATTTCCGCATCCAGGCCCTTCTGTGCAGCCCGGTAGAAATTGGCCACGCAATAGTTAAAAGGAATGGCGGGCAGCAACTCGCGAATGCGCCCCTGCATGAGCTTGGCCAGGCCGATCGCCAGTGCCGCGTTAGCCAGCATGTCCACGATGCTGGGTCCGGCGGGGAAGGCCCGCAACTCGATGCGCAGGTGACCACCGTCCACCGGGTCATAGACCGGCCGGTTCCACAGCCAGATGGAGCCCTGGTGCAGGCGCAGCTCTTCCAGCTGCGGCGTGCCTCCCGCGGCCACGATGGCCTCGGGGTCTTCGTCGCCGCATTCCGGCAACAGTGGCCGATAGAGCAGGGTGGCCTCGGCAAATAGCTCGAAGGCTCCCCCTGAGACCCAGTTATTACCGAAGTTCACCCGAGCCGGGATCGGGTTCAGTGAATCCCGCGGGCGGAAATCGATGGATTGCTTGAACAGGGGAATGCGCGTCTCCCGCCACAGGCGATGGCCGAACAGGGTGGGGGAGTTGGAGGCCATGGCCACGACCAGAGGCGTAACCAGCTGCACCGCATTGTAGAAGTCGCCGAACTCGGCAGGCGGTACCCGGAGGTGGATCTGGAAAGAGGTGTTGGCCCCTTCCAGTGTCACATCGTCCATGGCCAGTTGGATGGTGTCTTCCCCTTCGATGGCGATAGTGAAGGGGCCACCCCGCAATTCCGTCAACTCGTTAGTGAGCGCCTCGAAGCGGTCCAGTGGTGTCATGGCGTGATAGCCAGTATCGGATTGTTGCAGGGTGGGGAGGATGCCAATAGGCACCACACTGCCCTGCCACTCGGCCGCACACTGATTGATACGCTCGATGGCCGCCAGGGCTTCGGCCTGGGTGTGGGCGAAACAGTTGTCCTTGATCAGGGACGGACTGAAGTTGTACTCGAGGTTGTAGCGATTGAGCTCCAGGGTGAGCAGGGGATCATCGAGCTTCTTGAGAATTTCCAGGTTCTTGTGAAGCGGGCGTCCCTCGTTATCGATGATATAGAGTTCCAGTTCGGCACCGAAAGACAGGTCGCCCTCGCCGAAGCAGGGTCGAGCCAATAACTTTTTCAGTGCACGCAGATTGGACTGCAGGCGTTCGCGGAACCTGGTGAAATCTTCCGGCGAAAAATCGGTGTGCTTAATTTCCTTGCCCATGGCTTTGCCCGCGTCCTGAAAACTGCAGCAAGGGTAGCAGTAAAGGAGAATGCGGGCAAAGCGCCGCTGTCAAAGGTCCTCGGCGGTGGGCGAGAGTTCGCCGTAGATATTCATGGTGGGCAGATCGGGTTTGAAGTCGCGATGACAACTCTCGCAGATCTCCACGATCTCATCCCCGGCCCTGGCAATCAGCTCCACATCCTTGCTGCGCGCCGCGTTGACAGCCCTGCCTGCCGAGTCGGCGAGGGCCATGGAGTATTCATGCCATGACTCGCGACCGGTCCACATGGTATCCACCGGCCCCGTGCCGGGAATCGTGATCAGCGAGCCACCGAGTTGCAGCTGGCGCGCCAGGTGTTCCAGTTCACGCCAGTCCTCGTCGGTCTGGGGATTTCGCCACGCCGCCACCCAGATAGGATCCGCCGAGTGATTGATGAGCGAGGCCATGACCTCGTTGATGCTGATGGGTAAGCGAAACTCTTCCGCCTCCTCAGTCTGGGGTGCGCAACTGGAAACGCCCAGCGCGACAGCGCAGATGCCGAGCAATTGGGAGAATTGGCCGAGCCTGAAATTGTTCACGGTAGAACACCTCCGTTATTGGGACAGTTTCAGTTTGCGCCTATGTGGGTGGGGGTACAATGGAATATTCTGGGTCTCTTGATGCATATCAAGGATCAGTTTGGGTGCATCAAAGGGGTCAGAGTACTTTGATCGACAGCCTAATCCGAAGAATTAAGTCACGCTGACCCCTTTGATTTGCTTAGAAAGTTATTCGAAGAGCAAAACTAAAGTTGTTAAGTTGTGAGTGTCCCCAAGTTGCCTAATCCGAAAAATCAAAATACTCTGATCCCTTTGATTTCTGATTTAAGTACTCTGAATATTTTGATTTATTGGTCAGTTGTCTTCCCTTGTTTTAACAACCAACCCGGAAGATGCCCTTTCAGTGCTATGTATGCAAAACTGAATAGTGCTATTGCTGTCACTATTAGTCTTATCTATTCGAGTATGGAAAGCTCAACAAGTCCTGGGTCTGCAATAACTTGAGAAAGAACGCTCAAGAAACCAAATACAGCCAGGATGCCAATGAATACACGTTGCCACATTGGTGCTGTTTTATTTTGCGCTGATTTCGACATATCGCTGTACACCTTATGCTCTTGGTAATAGTGCGGAATAATTGGGGTTCTCACAACTTGGCGACTTAATGTTAGCCACTAAGTTGTTAAGTTGTGAGTGTCCCTAGTACTTCAGTTCGTCCTGCTTCTGGCGAAGCGGATCGATCCTGGAGGAGCGCCGTTTGGGAGAAGGTTTGCTCGGCTTCATATGTTTGTTGGCTCTCAGTTCACCTTTGCGGTATTCCATCCGCCAACGATAGAGCATCACCTCGTGGATGCCCAGTGATTCAGCGATGTCTTTGGCCTTAACGCCAGGGTGATCGGCTAACTTAACGGCCTGTTCTTTAAATTCGAGCGTGTAGCGGTTGTAGTGGCGACTTCGTGTCTGTCCCATGCTGATACCTCTTGATTGGACAAAATTGGGTGTCCAAAAAAGTGGTAGCAGATCAGCGTTAGCCCTGTCCTTGATTGATTTACTTGTTAACTTTCTGCTTCATAAAATCGTCAATATGCGTATTTGCGCAGTTAACGAATAGTTTTACATCAGCTATTCGCTTCACGGTTTTTGTGTCGATGCTCTGCAACTTTCCAGTTCTACTCAAATCTCCTGCGTGAACTATATTGTGCCGTCGTTTTACAAGTTGAGTTACAGAAGTTATTAAGGTTTTCCGCTTGGAACGTCTCTCAATATGCTTAGATAAGTTCTTACACCCGATTGTTTCGTACAAGCTGTCTATTTTGTGTGTCGATTGAGTTGTGTAGTTTCTATAGTATTCTTGAGCGATAGACCGAATTCTCCTGTAAGGTCGTTCCATCGATACTAACTCCAACGCCCCTGCTATATCCAAACCTGCATCTTCCAACATAGCCGTAAATTTGGCGCTTACCCCTCTCTTTTTCAGAGCTTTAACCAATATCTCTGCATATTTCCTTGTGAAATAATCATCCATCGATGCAACAGCTAGAACAATACTAAACCTCCCCATATCAGACGCTTCATTTAAAGTGTTGTATGTGTATTCGGGCTCGCCTTTTTCTTTCTGTAATTTGTTGAATCCGTCCAGAATAGCGAATGACCCATTCAGCATAGATTCTGCTCTTAAGATGGTTTCCTGGAAATGTGTTATGGCGTCTGCCATTTGCACTCCGTAAAGTTAACGCCCCTGATATGGCGCCAAAGTATGTTGGCGTGGCTTTTGCGCCTTCTGCAGAAGGCATGACGACATATTTTGGTCGCTCATGATCGGTTTGTTATGTTTTTTGTCCAAATACATCATAGGCCTTGGCGGCATAGAGTTCTGATGAATAGTTTAGACCATCTGCGTTTGCTGTGAATCTAGTATTGAAATGGTTCACCGTGGTGTGCTTGTCGGTGGCCGATACTAAAAGATTATGCTGGTGACCGAGAAGGGTAAGAATTAACCAGGGCTTTGTTTCCTTGAACTCTTTGATGATGGCATCTGGTGGATATACCATCTCGGCATTCGTGGTTTCGATTTCGAAACCTTTCTCCATGAGTTCGACCACTAAATTGAATTGCTCGCTCGGGAAACTCTCCACGTCAACCTCATAGTGCAAGCCGGTCCTGAAATATTTATCCTTAGTGGCAGGTAATTTTTGGATAAGGCTCTTGGAGAACATCACTACGCCTAAGTTATATATGCCCTTCAGATTCTTCAAAGGGACGTGAGATCGCTGCTTTTGTGCCTTGCCACCAGTCGCGAGACTGGTTCTCCATTCGGATCCATCCCGATGGTACGAATTATGGCTTCCCTTCAAAGAGCCGAAATCATAGTAAAGGTCATCGTTTTGAAATCGGACAAATCCGAGCGTCCTCCTCCGGCCCAGATATTTTCCCTTCGTGACTATGTATATTTTTAGATTCACTGGTTGGGCACACTGGAAACATAACATTTAAATATGAAGCCGCCCTATTAATATGGCGGGAATTCTCCGCCAGTCTAGCGCTCAAGCATTTGAATTGGAACCTGTTATTACCCGATGATTCCTGTGGAATGAATAAGGAAACCGAGGGGTCCCCATTTCCTGTTTTTTCCTTCGGCCCCTGTTGGAAATTGTGGGGTTCCCCTGTCTGAATTGCAGGCTCGAGTAACTTACTGAAAGCGCTGTCAATTTTGTAATTTGTTGCGGCAAAGCGAGCCAGCTTGAATTTGATTCGCGCCAAAGAATGCTGATTCCAGATCGTCCTTCCCGCCCTCATATTCGTCGTTATCTGGCGTGACAGGCAGGTTGCAACGAGTCAAACCTGTTTAAAGATGTTTTCCTTGCTGGTCCGCAGGAAGCGCGTGTTGTCATCGCGCCGGGTGAAGCCAATCCTGTCGAAGTACTCCAAGATCTCGATGCAGAGATTGCGGCCGATGCCGGAGGCGTCGCGGAACTGGATGACGGAGAATCCGGAATCTTCATCACCGGTTAGTGACTCGGTGAACGCGGCGAGTTCCATGATGGTCTCGGGCAGGAAGTAGCGGTTGTCCGCCACCTTGACCAGGTTGCCGGACTGGGTGGTCTGCTTGAGGATTCGCTCCAGGGGGCGCAGGGGGATGCCGGTCATCTCCACCAGTTCCCGGGTGCGCGGCGGTATGTTGCCGGATTTCAGGAGGATGGGGCGGATTTTTTCCAGGAAGTCTTTCTCTTCCTGGCTGAGCACGGCCTGGTGGTCCGGCAGGTGCAGCAGGGTGCCGGAGCGTGTGATGGCGCCGTCGGCGATCAGTTTTTCCAGCAGGCTGTGGAACAGCAGGTGCGAGCCAGCAAAATCCAGTTCCTTGCTCAGGGCCGGTTCGCTGAGTCCTCTGACATGGGGCTGGCGTTGATGGAAGGCATCCAGGTGGCTGAGGATTGCCCGCGCGTAGTCATCGTAGAACCTGCTGCCCAACAGGACTCTCGACCTGGTCTGGGGGAGTGGCAGGACCACGCCATCCAGGCCTGCAATCTTCGAATCCATAATCTCGGTGGGTAGATTGTAATTGTCGGCCAGCGCATCGGGGTCGAGGCCGAAGGCGGCGCTGTCGAGGAGTTGCGGCAAGGCATCATCGATTGGAGCTTTCAAGGCGTCGACGAAGGCGATTCTCGACTCGCTGCTGCGACCCCGTCGCGGCACGTTGATGTCCAGTACCCGGCCACCACCGAGGGTGCGACTACCGGCGGGGTCGCGCAACACGAAGCGGTCGCCGTGCACACAATACAGGTTGTCATCGCTGCGTAGCTGGAAGATTTTTTTCGCGGCATCCAGGGGGCGGACGGTGACGATGTGGTGCGCGGCACCCATATAAAGATGGTATTGCGCGCCGGTCTTTAATGACTCATCGGGATTCGTGAGGGACAGTTCCACATCGATCCTGTTCTGGGCGGTCCGGCGATCACGCGCCAGCAGCCAGTCGCCGCGCTTGATGCTGTCTTCGGCAAGGGTGATGTTTAACGCGGCCCGTTGACCCGCCTGCGCCGTGTTCACTTCCCTGTTGTCCAGGCGCATACCCCGGATGCGTGCCTCTTCCCCGGTGGCCGACAAGACCAGCCTGTCGTCTACCGCGAGGCTGCCGGACCTGACACTGCCGGTGACCACCGTGCCGATTCCCTTTACCTTGAAGCTGCGGTCTATTAGGAAGCGCGTCTTCTGCCCGGGCAGGTCGGTGGCATCCGCGGCCGTGTTTCCTAACAAGCCTTCCAGGTGAGTGCGCAGGGCGTCGATGCCGGCGCCGGAGACGTTGTCTACCGGAAAGAATTCTGCGGCGAGATTGCGCTCCGCCAAGAGTGCCGACAGGTTTTCTTTAACTTCCTGCACCCGTTGTTCGTCCACCCGGTCGATCTTGCTGAGGGCGATGGCAAGCTGGTGAATGCCCAGCAGATCCAGAATCTGCAGGTGCTCGATGGTCTGGGGCATGATGCCGTCGTCGGCGGCCACCACCAGCAGGGCATGTTCGACCCCGCCGACCCCGGCCAACATGTTCTGGATAAAATCGATGTGACCCGGCACGTCCACGAAGCCGAGGCAGAGTGACTCGCCGGTCTCTGCATCGGCGAAGTGATGATAGGCGTAGCCGAGGTTGATGGTGAGCCCCCGGGATTTTTCTTCCTGCAGGGTGTCGGTTTCCACGCCGGTAAGCTGCCTGACCAGGGAAGTCTTGCCGTGGTCTACATGGCCAGCGGTGGCGATGATGAGTTGTCGGGAACTGCTACTCGTGAGATCAGGCATAGTGCTTCAGGGCGATGCTGAAGGCAGTGAGTCTAGCACAGCGGTGCAGGCTAGCCGGAAGATTCGCGATTGAACTTGACGATGTGGTAGACCATCACGGCGACTATGCCAAGAGCTATCAGGAAGCCGAGGTTAAAGACGCCATTGCCAAGGTTCACGATGCCGTAGCCGATGCTGCCGGTCATCAGGGCGTAGTAGAAGAAGGGCAGCAGGGTCTTGCGAATGACCGCGCCTTCCTTGCCCACCAGTCCCGCCACTGCGGATGCCGCCACGACGTTGTGCACACAGATGATGTTGCCGGATGCGCCACCCACGGCCTGCAAGGCAACGATCCAGGTGGGGTCGGCCAGGATGCGTTCACCCACCCCAAACTGGAACAGGGAGAACATCATATTGCTCACGGTGTTGCTGCCCGCGACGAATGCGCCGAGGCCACCGATGAAGGTGGAGAAGAATGGCCAGGCCGAACCGGCCAGGTTGGCCACGCCTTCCGCCAGGGCGATCGGCATCTGCTCATAGCCAGCCGCACCACCACTGGTATTGATAAACACCTGCACCATGGGCACGGTGAAGATCAGGGCCATCGACGCAGGCAGCAGGGTCTTCAGGGATGCGGAGAAGGCGGTCTTGTACTGATTGCCGCTGATGCCGTGCACGAAGATGGTGATCAGCGAGACGATGATAAAGATGGTGCCCGGCGACCACAGCGGCTGGAATGATGCGGAGATAGTGCTGCCAAAGATCTGCGGCCAGCTCCAGGTGACCAGGGGATTACTGGCACGCAGTACGGCTTCCAGGTTCAGGTAGGGCAGGCGGGTCAGCACCAGCAGGCCAGCCACGAACAAATAGGGAGACCAGGCACGTATCAAGGACATGGTGGCAGGCGCGGAATCGTTGGCGTCTGTCTGCAAGGCGCCGGTCCATTCTTCTTCCCAGTTCTCCCTGGCGTCGAAGTCCCATAACTCTGAGTCCTTGGGCATGAGGAATCCCTTGCGGGCCGCAGTGACCACGATGGCCAGTCCGATCAGGCCGCCGAACATGGAGGGAAATTCTGGCCCCAGGAATGCCGCCACCAGGAAATAGGGGATGGTCATGGAGAAGGCGGCGAACAGCGCGAACTTCCAGACCTTGAAGCCATCGGCGAAGGAGCGACTGGCGCCGAAGAAGCGGGTCATGATGGCCGTCACCAGCAAGGGGATGAAGGTGCCTGCCAGGGCATGGATGAAGGCCACCTTGGTGGCGATGAACTGCAGGAACAGGTCCCATTCGGCATAGCCCCGGCTCAGGGCATAGGCGGCCATCTCGGGATCGGCGGACAGACCGGTGTTGACCCCAACCAGGATCGGCGTGCCCATGGCGCCGAAGGACACCGGCGTGCTCTGGATAATCATGCCGGCCACCACCGCGGCCATGGCGGGGAAGCCCAGGCCTACCATGAGGGGAACGGCCACGGCGGCCGGTGTACCAAAGCCGGCAGAGCCTTCGATGAACGAGCCGAACAGCCAGGCGATGATGATGACCTGGATGCGGCGATCGGGGGTGATATCGGAAAAGCCCTGGCGGATGGTGCGGATGGCACCGCTCTGCTGCAGGGTGTTGAGCAGCAGGATCGCGCCAAAAATAATATAGATCAGTGTGCCTGCCACGATCAGGCCGTTGACGCTGGCGGCGAGGATATTGGCCACGGGTATCTGCCAGACTCCGAGTGCCAGTGCGGCGGCTACGATGTAGGCGATAGGCATGGCGCGGCTGGCTGGCCAGCGCAACAACACCAGGAACACTGCCACGGAAATAATCGGCAGCAGGGACAGGAGGGCAAGGACACCGATGCTCATAATTCTTGTTCTTTGTTTTTATTCTTGGTTTTTATTTCGGTTTCTACTGCTTGTGATTCATTGAGCGCTGTAGGCAGCAAGCGCTACAAATTGCCTGCCTGCTCCGTGAACTGCGAGCCAGCTTAGCAGATAAGTGCAGGCAAGATAAGCACATTTCCCGGCACCCACGGCCATGGATTTGGCGAGGCAAAGCAGCCGCATAAGTGAGATAATGCCAGCGGTCAGTCCAAGCTGGCGGAAATTCCCTGAACTAGCCGAGGCAAGAGTATGGATATATCAACTATCGTGTTGCTGGTTGTCATTGCGATTCTGCTGTTCTATCTGGTTGGTATCTACAACCAACTGGTGAGCCTGAAGAACCGCTATCAGAATGCATTCGCCCAGATCGAGGTGCAACTGAAGCGACGCTATGACCTCATTCCCAATCTCGTGGAAACGGCGAAGGGTTACCTCGATCATGAGCGTGAAACCCTGGAGGCGGTAATCTCCGCAAGGAACGCAGCGGCTGCCGGACTCAAGGCCGCGGCGGCCGATCCCGGTAACGCGGCAGCCATCGCCGAACTCGCCGGCCAGGAAGGCGCACTTGCCGGCGCCCTGGGCCGCCTCAACGTGGTGATGGAAGCCTACCCGGACCTGAAGGCCAACCAGAACATGATGCAGCTCAGTGAAGAGCTGACCTCCACCGAGAACAAGGTCGCCTTCGCCCGCCAGGCCTTCAATGACCAGGTGATGGCCTACAACACCTACCGCCAGAGTTTCCCGCCCGTGGCGGTGGCCGGTGTGTTCGGTCACGGCCAGGATGCCGGCCTGCTGGAGTTCGAGGACAGCGCGCAGATCCAGGCAGCACCCAAGGTGTCTTTCTGATAGTGCATACCGGGAAATGGATTTCCCTGCTGTTCCCTTGCCATCTTCACTGCTTCACAGAGAGGGCAAGTCTGGAACAGGATTGCAGAACCAGCTGATTCCTATGGCAGGGTGATCTTCCGACCGTGGACTTCTTCAAATCTCAAGACGCAGCCAAACGCAATACATCGCGCTTGATCCTCCTTTTTGGTCTTGCGGTACTGTCGCTCATCCTGATCACCAATCTCCTGATCCTGTTCATCTTCGGCTTTGTCGGCTCTGAGATGACCAGCATGGCGGCGGTCACCTCACCGCGCATGAACTGGGAGCTGTTCCTCTACGTCGGACTCGGCGTGTCGGCAGTGATTCTGTTCGGCAGCCTGTACAAGATTGCCACCCTGGCGGGTGGCGGCGCCCGGGTAGCAGAGATGATGGACGGCAAGCTGCTGATGTCCGGTACCGATGACATCCGCGAGCAGCGGCTCTTGAACGTGGTGGAAGAAATGGCCATCGCCTCGGGCACCCCGGTTCCGCCGGTGTATGTGATGGAAGAGGAGGGGATCAATGCCTTCGCGGCAGGTTACTCGCCCTCGGATGCCGTCATCGGTATCACCCGGGGAGCGATCAATACCCTAAGTCGGGATCAGTTGCAGGGGGTCATCGCCCATGAGTTCTCCCACATCCTGCATGGTGACATGCGCATCAATATCCGCCTGATCGGGGTGCTGCACGGCATCCTCATCCTTGGCATCATCGGCTATCACCTGATGCGCAGCGGTTCTTATAGTAGGCGCTCGAAAGACTCCGGCGGGGTCGTGATGCTGGGGCTGGGCCTGCTCATCGTGGGCTACACCGGCACCTTCTTCGGCAACCTCATCAAGGCCGCGGTGAGCAGGCAGCGGGAATACCTGGCCGACGCCTCGGCAGTGCAATACACCCGTAACCCCAACGGTATCGCCGGCGCCCTGATGCAGATCGCCACCCACCAGGAACGCTCATTCCTGAATCATCCCAGCAGCAACGAAATCAGTCATGCACTGTTCGAGGAGGCCCAGGGTCACTCGATGTTGGGTGGCCTGTACGCGACCCACCCGCCACTGGAAGACCGCATCGCCGCCATCCTGCCGAACTGGGATGGAAAATACGAGGTGGTGGAGGATAGGTCGGCGAGAGATGAAGCGCTCGCTGCCGAGGCGCAATCCGGAAGCCGCAGTGAAGGTGACCGCAGGCGAGCCGCCGCGACGATAGCCGCAGGTGCAATTCTCGGGGAGCAACTGGTGCAGGCTGCGGGTAACCCGGGCATGGATCACCTGGATGCCGCGGAGCGGATCATCGCCGGGATTCCCCCGGCATGGCTCGAGGCGGCCAGGAACCCGTCGGGGGCCAGGGCAGTGGTCTACCTGATCGTGTTGCAGGACACCGACCCCGTGCGCAGGCGCCAGTTGAATCTGCTGGAACACTCGGCGGACACCGGTGTGTTTGCCGAAGTGAGCAGGCTACTGGACTCCGGCCAGTCCATCAGCGCCGAGCAGCGCCTGCCCCTGGTGGAAATCTGCCTCGCCAGCCTGCGCCAGTTGAGCGCGGCCCAGTACCAGCTGTTCCGCAAAAACTTTGAGGAGATGATCAGGATCGACAACCGGATCAGCCTGCTGGAATGGTCCCTGCACAAGCTGGTGCTGCACCATCTCGATGCCGTGTTTTCCAGGCGCCAACCCGCCCGCCTCGGGCGCAAGGATCTGCTGCGCTGCAGGCAGTCGGTCTCGGTGCTGTTGAGTATTATTGCCCAGTCCACCACCCAGGACAGGGCGCAGGCGCAGCAGTGGTTCCAGGCGGGCGCTGACAGCCTGCAGGGCGGTGCGGAGTTTATTCCGGTGGCGGAGCTGAACTTTGAAATGCTTGGGGCGGCGATGGATGAGCTGGCCGAGGTGAAGCCCCTGCAGAAACCTGCCCTGCTCAAGGCCTGCGCCGCCGCCATCCGGGCGGATGGCGAGGTTCAGCCCATCGAGGTGGAGTTGTTGCGCGCGGTATCGGCCAGCATCGACTGCCCGATGCCACCCTTGCTGGCTCCCTGAGGCGCCGGCAGCCTGCGCTACTTGCGCAGGGCCGCCTGGGCTGCCGCGAGGCGGGCCACGGGTACCCGGGGTGGTGAACAGCTCACGTAGTTCAGGCCCAGCCGGTGGCAGAAGCCGATTGAGGCCGGGTCGCCGGCGTGTTCACCGCAGATGCCCAGCTTCAGGTCGGGGCGACTCTGCCTGCCATTGGCCACAGCGAACTCCATGAGCTTGCCGACGCCGGTCTGGTCCAGGCTGGCGAAGGGATTCTGGTTGTAGATCTCCTTGCGCTGGTACTCTTCGTAGAACAGCCCCATGTCATCACGGCTCAGGCCCAGGGTGGTCTGGGTCAGGTCGTTGGTGCCGAAGCTGAAGAAATCGGCTTCCTTGGCAATCTCGTCGGCGGTGATGGCGGCGCGAGGCACTTCCACCATAGTGCCGACGATGTACTTGATCTTCACCTTCTTCGCCTTCATGACCTCGTTGGCCACCCGGTGCACGGTACGCAGCTGATCCGCCAGTTCCTCGCGGAATCCCACCAGGGGAATCATGATCTCCGGGTTGACCTTCACCTTGCGCTTGCCCTTGAGCACCTGCGCAGCGGCCTCGAAGATGGCCCGGGTCTGCATCTCGGTGATCTCCGGATAGAGGATGCCGAGACGACAGCCACGACAACCCAGCATGGGGTTCTCCTCGTGCAGGGCCTTGATGCGCTCGATGACGAAATCGAAGGGCACACCCAGCTTCTCGGCCAGTTGCCGGCGCACCACGTCATCGTGGGGCAGGAACTCGTGCAGGGGCGGATCCAGCAGGCGAATGGTTACCGGCCTGCCGTCCATGGCCTTGAACAGGCCGACGAAATCCTTGCGCTGGAACGGCAGCAACTTCTTCAGGGCGGAGCGGCGCTGCACCTCGTCCACGGCCAGGATCATCTGCCGCATATAGTCGATGCGGTCGCCGTCGAAGAACATGTGTTCGGTGCGGCACAGGCCGATGCCCTCGGCGCCGAAGGCCACGGCCTGCTTGGCCATGGCAGGGGTATCCGCATTGGTGCGGATCTTCAGTGTTCGGTGCTTGTCGGCCCAGCGCATGACGGTCTGGAACAGCTCGTAGGTGTAACTGCTGCGAGGCTTGAGACTGCCTTCCAGTACCCGCTTCACCTCCGAGTCGGCACTCTCGATCATGCCCTTGTAGATGGCGCCGGTGCTGCCGTCGATGGAGATGTAGTCGCCTTCCTTCAGCACCACCTTGCCGGCGGTGAGGGTGCGCTTCTCGTAGTTGATGTTGATATCACCCGCGCCACAGACACAGACCTTGCCCAGCTGCCTGGCCACCAGGGCGGCATGGGAGGAGACGCCGCCGCGGGAGGTGAGGATGCCCTGGGAATGCAGCATGCCCTTGAGGTCGTCCGGGGAAGTCTCGGTGCGGCACAGCACCACCTTGTTGCCCTTGCGGGTCTCCGCCTCGGCGGCGGCGGCGGTGAAGGCGATGCGCCCGGTGGCGGCACCCGGCCCGGCGGGCAGACCCTTGGCGATCACGGTGGCGGCCTTCAGGGCCTTGGGGTCGAATACAGGCACCAGCAGGGAGTCGATGGATTCCGCCGGAATCTTCAGCAGGGCCGTCTCCTGGCTCATCAGGCGCTCACCCTGCATCTCTACCGCGATGCGTACCGCGGCGAGGCCGGTGCGTTTGCCGTTGCGGGTCTGCAGTATAAAGAGACGACCATTCTCGATGGTGAACTCGAAGTCCTGCATGTCCTTGAAGTGGCCTTCCAGCTTGCTGCGCACCTTCTCCAGGTCCTTGAAGCTCTTGGGCATGGATTTCTTCATATGGGCGATGGGGTGCGGGGTGCGCACGCCGGCCACCACGTCCTCGCCCTGGGCGTTGATCAGGTACTCGCCATAGAACACCTTCTCGCCATTGGCCGGATCCCGGGTGAAGGCCACCCCGGTGGCGCTGGTGTCACCGGCGTTGCCGAATACCATGGCCTGGATATTGACGGCGGTGCCCCACTCGGCGGGGATGCCGTACTGCTGGCGATAGAGGATGGCGCGCTCGTTCTTCCAGGAGCCGAACACGGCCCCCACGGCACCCCATAGCTGTTCCATCACATCCTGCGGGAAGGTGGACTTGGTGCGGCGGGCGATCAGCGCCTTGTAGCGCTTCACCAGCTCCCGCAGGTCGCCCACGGTCAATTCGGAATCATTCTGCACACCGACACTGGACTTCAGCCGGTCCAGCACCTCGTGGAAGGGCTCGTCTTCCTCCTCACTGCGGGCCTGCACCCCCATCACCACGTCGCCGTACATCTGGATGAAGCGGCGATAGCAGTCCCAGGCGAAGCGGGGGTTGCCGGACACCTCGGCCAGGCCCTCCACGGTCTCGTCGTTGAGCCCCAGGTTGAGGATGGTATCCATCATGCCGGGCATGGAATCCCGGGCCCCGGAACGCACCGACACCAGCAGGGGGTTGTTGCGGGCGCCGAAGCGCTTGCCGAGCTGCGACTCGATCTGCCTGATCGCGTCACGCACCTCTTTATTCAGGGTCTTCGGGTACTGCCGCTCGTGATCGTAGAAATAGGTGCAGACTTCAGTGCTGATCGTGAATCCAGGGGGAACGGGCAGGCCGATGGACGCCATCTCCGCCAGGTTGGCACCCTTGCCACCCAGCAGCTCACGCATTGTGGCATTGCCGTCGGTCTTGCGGCCGAAGGCGTATACGTGTTTTTTCTTATTCGCTTTGGGAGATATTTTTAGGTTTTTGTTCTTCTTTGCTACTGACATACAAACTCTGCTAAATCTGGGATTTCACTACTAATCATTTTGCGGGTCCGGAGATGACGGAATTTCTGCAGTGCGCCTCGCCCACGACCTGTCAAGGCCCGAATTGCCATACTTCGGGCCAATGACGTGGAGTTGATACACCCGGCTTACTGCGGTGGGTGAGGATAATGCACTTGTACTGCAAAATCTAGGGCAAGAAATGTCCGAACCAATCCTGCGACTACAGGAATTAGTCGATCAAGCAGTGTTTCGACTTTATGGATTAGCTTGGGTTTGGATAAGATTGTTTTAAATATTTAACCACTCCACTCTGGCGTGAGAAATTGTTTGCTTTAGAATTTCTTCGTAACAATTCCAATAAATATTTATAAGAATTTGACAGTAACTTCCAGCGTGTCGTGTAGCTTACTTGGATTAATTCATGAGTAGCTTGGCCAGCCATAACAAATGGTTCTCCTGAATAAATACTTATCGGATTTGCCATCGTCATAAACCTTGCCATGCTTTTATTGTTTAGGTTTCTCATCAGAAGCACATATTTCTTTTTGCATGTGAAGATATCAAAAACTAACTTGAACCAAACTCTCATCTGGAGCATGGGGGTCTTAAGGGCGGGACTTATCCAGAGGCCGTTTATTTCCATGCATTCGTATTGATTCTCAGAAAGAAAGTGATTCTCTGATTTAGATTTGTCAGGAACAAAAAGTAGGCTTCGGAATTTCGGCTTTGTGACTAATATGTATCCAGCCACAAGCTGATCGTGTAAGAATACTCCTACAGTTTTACCCTGTTCCAAATAGCTTTCTGGGAGCATTACCCCGGTGTAATTGTGAATCTTTGATAAGACCTTTTTTTTCGTAGCTTCTTCATTTATTACCCTAAAATCCAACTTTTCCATTGTGTTACCCTCGGAAAGAACATACCAACTTTGCTTTTGTATAACTCATACTCTCGCGAGCATTTTCCATTGATTAGCAATTTCTCTTCTCTCTTAGCGGAGAATAAGTAAAACGCCAACATGAAAGTTAGTGTAATCCACAAGGTTGGTGAATTGAATAGTAGAGTATTGCTAGTCCAAATAAGCAAATATGATACGTAGAGTGGATGTCGTACGATATTAAAGGGACCGCTTGTGATAATGAGATCGTTTGATCCAGCGGTTGCGAAATTAAGATCTTTTACGGAAATAATGCACCACATGAATAGTGAAATACCTGCTGTATTTAGAGTTAAAGTGTAAGGGAGTGCGGTGTCGTTCATTTCCGTTGGCATTAGTAGATACCAAATGGCTAAGAACAAATGAACTGTAGCTACTGGGTCATATATTCTTGAGGCTTGTAATTCTGTGTTTGATGCTGCCCCAAAGTACTTGTATCTTGCCCAAATTAGAATTGCTACAGTCGTGGAGAACTGCAATTGGTGCGCGATAAAAATGAGATTTGGAGCAATCACTGAAGTAAGGTTCGTTCGTGAAGTTGGTATGCTGAAGATTAGTTGGTGAGAATAGGTAAACTAAAACCGCATTTTGTCGATTACTTCGGTAGGCCGGTTGGCATGAAAGTCTATTAAAGAATGAAGAGTATACACGAGAAAGACAACTACGCAGATTATTGTGGTGCTCACATTCAAGAATTTGTGCAGCAATTACGAGAAGATGCTAATCAGGCTCTTATTAGCTGGCCAGCTCGATCAGCCGCCACCTTGATGTTAATTGCTTCAGCGATAACTTTTTATTATCAGGATTCAATCGGCAATGAAAACGCAGTATTGTCGCTCCTCACTTATCTCCCTGCAATTTTAGTTGTTGTATTGTATCCCATCGTAAGTTTTATTTTCACTTCCGTTCAGCGATACAGTCCAGTTGTCATCGACACTCTTTGCATTTCTGGAATGCTTGGGTTTTGTCTAGTAATTTGGGTTATTTTTGAAGGTGTAAGCTCGCAAGAATTGTTAGACGACAATCTTCGTTACTTGCAGGGGCAGGTAGCATTTGTGCTAGCGCTAGGCACAGCTTTTTCTTTCCATTCTTCGTACCTGGTTACTCTACTCAGGAATTTTGGATTTACTTTATTGGTCTCGGCGGCACTATTCTCTGTTTCAAGAGAGTTTTTCTTGCTCAATGGTGTATCAATTTTAGAAGGTGCATTCCTGGGGCTTATTATTAATTGGGTGTTTCTTGACGGCATGAGAGCCCGCTTCTACCTCAAATCAACCGATGCCGACACCCGTCAGCATCTGTATAACCAGCTCTCCAAGCTCGTCTACCCCCACCAGCTGGAGCGAATCAAGCTGGGCGATGAGCTTGAAAATACCATGCCTCTAAAGGAAGGGAAGGCGATCATTAACGTATTCGACGTGCAGCGTTCTTCCGATATCCGTCACGAGCGCACCGCCGAGTTCTTCATGAACCTGTTCCAGGCCTTTCTGCAGATCTGTATGAAAGGCTATGAGCACAACCCACTGCGCTCCCAGGCGTTTCGACTGAAGGAGACCGGGGACGGATTTATCAGTTCAGTCGGTTATCCGTTCCTGCCGGTGGATTCCCGCTCATTGGCCGACTCCGCCGTAGCAACGGCCCTGTCGATGTTCGATGCCTTCAACAAGGAAGTGGAGCGGTTTAACTACTCGCGCCCCATCAAGGGGGCGATGGGACTGGCGTACAATTCGGTGCAGGGCACGTTCCAGAGTGGTGGTATTCGCTCCTACGACCTGTTTGGGGAAGCCCTGATCCAGGCGTCGAAGTACGAGGAACTGCGAAAGCAGCCGCAGCTTTGGAAAATTTTCTGCAACCACGCCGCCGAGCGTGGCTTCACCGACTTCAATATATTGATAGTGCAGGAAGTGGTTTATAACTCCCTCTCTCCCGCCTACCGGGAGCTATTCACGGAGATTGATCTGACCGACAAGGCTTCAATCGGTGATTTTCAGATGATGTACGACAACGATGCGCGCTATATATATTTTCATCTGCTGGCCTAAGCAACGGTATCACTCATTCTCCGCCCTGACCCAAACCAGAGGTTCCCCCTCCTCCGAGAGGCTGGTTTCCACCACAATAGGCCGACAACACACCTCGCAGTCCTCGATGTATTCCTGTCGTTCCACGGAACAATCCACCAGCAGCAGGATTGGTTCGCCGCAGTAGGGGCAGTACGCGTCTACCTGTTCCTCGGTCAGCATGTCAGGTCACCTCTGTGAGCAGTGGGCTGCCGGCGAAGAACGCCGCCAGGTTGTCGATCACCAGCCGGCCCATGGCGCGCCGGGTCTCCACCGTAGCGCTGCCGATATGGGGCAGCAGCACCACGTTGTCCAGTTGCCGCAGGCAGTCGGGTACTTGCGGTTCGTTCTTGTACACATCGAGGCCGGCGGCGCGGATGGTGCCGCTGCGCAGGGCGTCGCAGAGGGCGTCCTCGTCCACGCTATTGCCGCGACCCACGTTGATGAAGATGCCGTCTTTTCCCAACTGCCGGAAGACTTCGGCATTGATGAGATTGTTGGTGGCCTGCCCGCCGGGGAGCATGCACAGCAGGATGTCCGAGGCCGCGGCCAGGGCCTCGATGGAGTCGTAGTAGGGGTAGGGGAGTTCGGGCTTGGGCTGGCGGTTGTGGTAGGCCACCTGCAGCTTGAAGGGTTTTGCCCGCTCGGCGATGGCTTCGCCGATGCGGCCGAGGCCGATGATGCCCAGGGTCTTGCCGTCCAGGCTGCTGCCGAAGGGGAAGGGGCCAGCGGACCACTGCCCGTCGCGTACGAAGCGGTCGGCGTTGACCAGGTTGCGGGTGGTGGCGAGTACCAGGGCCATGGCTAAATCGGCCACGGCGTCGTTCAATACATCCGGGGTGTTCGTTACCTTGCAGCCGAGCCTGGCGGTGGCGTCGAAGTCGATGCCGTCCACCCCGACCCCGAAGGCGGAGATTAGCTGCAGCGACTTCATGTCATAGACCAGCGGATTGCAGTTCCAGGAGGCGCTGGCCACGGCCCGGCAAGAACCGTCCAGGGATTCGATCAGCTTGCGCTGTTCTTCATCTGATAATTTCCACAGGTGGTGGGTGCTGTAGTGTGCATCCAGCAGGGCAACAGTCTCCGGGTGAAACTCGTTGACGATCAGCACGATGTCCTTTGCGTTGTCCATGGTCTTGCCTGTCCTGTCCGGTGTGGGGTAGCGTGATTTTCTGCTCGGGAAAACCAGTGTATTACTATCGCGGCGCGGGGTTCAATGTCACCTTGTGCCGTGGCCAATTGTGGCCGCCTGTGGCCTGCGCCTTGGCATCCGCCAGTGAGCGTGTACAATCCCTGAGCACCGCTGCGCCGCCATCCGCTACCCGGGAATGAACCTTGATAGACAAGCCTGCCTTATTTCGCGCCCTGCCCTCTGTGGACAGCATTCTCGCCGATCCTGCGCTCAGGCAGCTCTGTGCTGAGGCCGGCAGGCCTGTGGTGCTGGCCGCCGTGCGCAGCCTGCAGGAGAAATACCGGCAGGCGATCCAGCAGGAAGACCGGGCCACTATGGAGCTGATCCAGGCGGGCGATGTGCACGCCGCGATCGTGGCGGCCGTGCTGCAGTCGGTGGCGGTGCGCCGCAGCAGTTCCCTGCAGCCCGTATTCAACCTCAGCGGCACGGTGATCCACACTAACCTGGGGCGGGCACGGCTGCCGCGGGAGGCGGTAGCCGCCATGGAGCTGGTGGCCCTGGAGGCAAACAATCTCGAGTACGATCTGGACAGGGGCGCGCGGGGAGATCGTGACAGTCACCTGGAGGCCATCCTCTGTGAGCTAACCGGTGCCGAGGCCGCGACCGTGGTCAACAACAATGCGGCGGCGGTGCTGCTGGTGCTGGGCACCTTCGCCAAGGGAAAGGAAGTGTTGATCTCCCGGGGAGAACTGGTGGAGATCGGCGGCAGCTTTCGCATTCCCGATGTCATGGAGAGTGCTGGCTGCAAGTTACGGGAAGTGGGCACTACGAACCGCACCCACCTGAAAGACTTCAGCGCCGCCATAAACAGTGACACCGGGCTCCTCATGCAGGTGCATACCAGCAACTACGAGATTCGCGGCTTCACGAATGCGGTGCCGGCGGCGGAGCTGGCCGCGCTGGGGCGTGAGCATGGCATTCCCTTCGTCTCCGACCTGGGCAGCGGCACCCTGGTCGACCTGCGCAGTTTCGGATTGCCCTACGAGACCACGGTGCAGGATGAACTGCAGGCCGGCGCCCAACTCGTGACCTTCAGTGGCGACAAGCTGCTGGGCGGCCCGCAGGCAGGATTGATTGTGGGTGATGCCGAGTTGATCGCGGCGGTGAAACGCAATCCCCTGAAGCGGGCCCTGCGCATCGACAAGGTGACCATGGCTGCGCTGCTGCAGGTGCTGGCTCTGTATCGTGATCCGGCGCGCCTGAAGGAGCGCCTGCCAACCCTCGCCGACCTGAGTCGCGGCGCAGACGATATCGAGGCCTGCTGCCAGCGGATGCTGCCGGCACTGGTCAGTCGATTAAGTGCTGCGGCAACCCTGGAGGTGGTGGCCTGCAAGAGCCAGATCGGCAGTGGCGCGCTGCCCACCGACCTGCTGGACAGTTTCGCCATCGCCATCCGGCCCATCGCCGAGCAGGGCAGGCGGGATGCCAGCCTGCAGGCGCTGTCCCTGGCGTTTCGCAGGCTGCCGAAACCGGTGGTCGGCAGGGTGCATGATGGTGCGCTGTACCTGGACCTGCGCTGCCTGCGGGATGAAGCCGGATTCGTCGCCCAGCTGGATGAACTAGCCCCCTGAGCCCAGCCTGCCGTTGCGCTTGCTGGCCATGGCCAGCCGGAACAGGGAGAACGAAAGCAACGATGCCACCAGCATCAGGATCAGTAGCGGGTACACCGTCCCATTGAATATCAGTGCGACCCCCTGGGCGGCAATCGCCGACAGAAACATCTGCAGGAAACCCGTTAAGCCTGAGGCGCTGCCGGCCATCTTCGGAAATTCATTGATGGCGGCCGCCTGGGCATTGGGCAGGGTGATGCCGTTGCCGAACACGGCGACGGCGATGGGGATGAACAGGGCCAGGGGATGATGCAGCCCGGCGAGTTGCAGCAGGATGGCGGCACCGATGCCAGCCAGCGCGATCGCGCCGCCAGTATTAATCAGCTCATCGATATCCCTGCTGGAGCCGGCATGCCGTGCCACGAAGTTACCCGCCATGAAGCCCAGCGGGATCATCACGAAGTAGTAGCCGTATTCCGTCGCTGGCCTGCCGAGCACGGTGACCATGATCTCCGGCGCTGCCGAGATGAAGCTGAAGAAGACCACGGACACGAAGGCCACACAGAAGGCATAGCCACGGAAAGCAGTAGACGAGAGCAGGTGCCCAAAAGTCTTCAGCATGGCAACGACACCCTCGAAGGGTACGGACTCCTGCAGGGTTTCCGGCAGGCTCAGCTGCAACAGCACGAACATGATGCCGCTGCCAACGGCGATGACGACGAACACCGATTGCCAGCCGAAGCGTGCCATCAACTCGCCGCCAATGGCTGGCGACAGCATGGGCACAACCACCATCACCATCACCAGGGTGGCGATTACCCGCGCCGCCTCGCTGGCGCCGTACACATCGCGCACGATGGCGCGGGCTAGCACCAGGCCCACGGCACCGCCGAAGGCCTGCACAAACCGGCCCAGTATCAGCAGGGTGATGGTGTCGGCGAGCAGGCAGAAGAGGGAGCCGAGAAAGGTGATGGAGAGCCCCAGCAGCATGATGGGCTTGCGCCCATACTTGTCGGAGAGGGGGCCGTAGCACAGGGTGCCCAGGGCGATGGCCAGCATGGACAGGCTCAGGGTTAACTGCGCCACATCGTTGCTTACCGCGAAGTCATCCTTGATGGTGGGCAGTGCCGGCAGCAGGATCTGCATGGCAGCGGGCCCGAGGGCGGAGGAGGCCGCCAGTACCACGATGAGTTTTTTAGACAAGGTATCGAGACGCGACACAGAGCCTGGTCCGGTAAGGGTAGTCATGAACTATAGGTTGTTAACTACGGGTTAAATGTGGCTAGTGCTGTGCCCGACTCTTGCAACCCGGGCGAGCGATCGTGTCAGCGATTCAGGAATGTATCGCGATTGCGTTGCAGGTTCGGGTCGTTCTGGGAACTCAGGATTACACTAGAGCCTAGCAGGATAGAACGTTGCGCCTTGCTGATGTCGAAACCCAGCCCGAAGGTGTTGGTATGAAATCCGTCTACCAGGGCCCGGGCATTGTCACTGCTGTTCAGGTTCTCTGCTGCGGGCGCAGTGTAGCACGAAAGCGCTTCTCCCGCCCGGGTGCGCAGGCAGATGGATTGATCCGGTGCTGAACTGGTGGTGAGTAACAGGCCGTTGGCTGATGCTTCGAAGCGTGGTGAATTTTCCAGATAATCCAGTGCCAGGTCGGCGAACTGGCTGTTGTCGCTGCGCATCTCCACGGGGATCTGCAATCCCAGCCTGCGCATGATACTGGGGTCGTGCCGATAGGCCTGCTGGTAATAGAGCAATGCCTGCTCAACATTGTCCCGCTGCCAGTAGATGTCGGCCATACGCGCCTCGATGCGCGCCCGCAGCATGACTTCCTGCTGGGGTAGTTCGGCCAGCGCCGTCAGTCCCGCTTGCAGGGCCAACTCGTCGTCCCCGTCGAGGGCGGCGATCTCGGTGCGATAGGCGTGGTAGTAGCCCTGGTTGAGCTGGAAGGCGCCGTTGGCATTGGCCTGCCCCAGAATGTCGGCGATGATCCCGGTGCCGATCAGGCCCACCAGTTCCGGTTCTATCCACTCGGGTATATGCACCTCCAGCGGGGCATAGGGGCGCAGGCGATTCTGCAGCACCTCGAAGTCGGCGAACAGGGCCGCCGCCCGGCGCTCGGCCCGCCAGGCCTGCAGGCCCAGGGAGAGGGTATGCAGCCGGTTCTGCAGCGATTCCTGCAGGCCCATGGTGGCGCGTAACTCCAGCTGTCGCTGCAACTCGGTGCGATTGGCGATCATGTTGATCAGCGCGGCCAGGGCATCCTTCTGGGCATCGTCGGCACTGTAGGAACCATTGCGATCGGGTTGGTTGAGGGCGGTGAGGGAGAGCTTGCTCGCGTCCTCGGCATAGCCAGCCACTAACAGGAAGGCCGCACTCACCAGGTGGTGTTCGGCGCGATTCATCACATTAACCAACGGTTCCTGCTGTTCATGCCAGATCATCATGCGATCCAGCGCGGTGCGTGCCTCGTCGAAGCGTCCCTGGTTAAGGGTCAGGTATAACTTGTAGATCCAGGGGTCGGCCACACTGTCGGGGTTCAGCACCCGGCTGGCGCGATCGATGTAGGACTCGGCCTTGTCGATCTCCAGCAGGCTCAATGCCACCTCGGAGGCGTTGGTGAGGTAGACCGTGTCGCCATCGTTGCTGCGATTGGCGATGTCTTCATCCTCGTCGATGGCGCGGTCGCAGGCGCTGGTGGATTCGATTGGGGCGAGGCTGGCCAGTTCCACGGCACACAGGGTGTTCCAGGCCCGGGCCCGCTCCCGTTCATCGTCACTGTTCTGCAGTACCCGGTTGGCGCTCTCCCGGGCCAGGTCGTACTCTTTAAGCTTGATCAGCGGCCAGCCGCGAAAGGATTCCACATCCTGGCCATAGATCTCTTCCAGCTTGTCCAGATAGGCCAGGGACTGGTACTGGTCGCCCATTAGCTGATGGATGTAGCTGAGCTGGGAGATGGTCAGGTAGTGCCACTGCAACTCGCCCGCGTCGAAGGCTTCGGTCATGGTGGCATAGGGCATCAGCTCTTCTGCGCGGTTGAGGTGAAACAGCGCCCTGGGCATATTGCCCTCGACTGACAGCAGCACTTCCGAGAGGGCGAACTGGGCGGCCGGGTTGTTCGGGTCCTGGCGTACCCATTGCTCGCTGAGCTCTCTCGCCTTCACGTTCTCCCGCAGATTCAGTGCGTCGCATACCGCCAGCGCGCGCGCATCCTGCACATCACTGAAGCCGAAACACAGGGGCAGGCTCTGGCGGGGGATGACGATGTCGTCGAGCCCCTGGCCACTGTCCTGGCCATGGGCGGGGAAGGAAAGGGAGAGGGAGACCAGGCACAGCAAGGTGAACGCGACAGCAAGGAGTCGTTGTTCCCTGAAGACTGACTGTGACCTGGTGTGTTTCATTTAATGTGCCACCTGGCTACCCGAGGGTGCTTCTTGCAAGCCTCTCCATGGCGTCACGCATATTGTCTGCCAACACCCGTTCCATGTCGGTGACTCCGGGTGCGAGTTCAATACGATGCCCGAGCACCCGGGGCAGCAGCAATTCGATGTCTTCAGCACTCACAAAATCACGCCCGCCCAGTGCCGCAGCAACCTGCAGCGCGGGCAGCATGAGCACCATGCTGCGGGTAGAGTTGCCCTGCAGCACCCGGTCGTCTTCGCGCAGGCTGCGGGAGATATCCACCAGTGTCTCCTTGATGAGTGGGCTGATGGTGACTTCGCGATCGATGATGGCCCGGGCTTGCAGGATTTCGTCACGGGACACGGTGCCCAGTTCCAGGCTGCGATCGCGGCGCTGCTTGTAGGTATCCAGCACGTCCAGTTCCGACTGGCGATCGATGTGTTCCATACTGATCTTGAACAGGAAACGGTCGAGCTGGGGAGTTGGCAGTGGATAGGTGCCCACCAGGTCGAGCGGGTTCTGGGTGGCGATCACAAAGAATAATTCATCCAGTGGATAGGTGACGTTATCCACAGTGACCTGTTTTTCGCCCATCGCCTCCAGCATGGCCGCCTGCACTTTCGGCGAGGTGCGGTTGATCTCGTCCGCTAACACCACATGGGCGAACAGCGGGCCGTGGCGGAAGTGAAAGGCATTGCTGGCGCTGTCGAACACGGGTACGCCGGTGACGTCGGAGGGCAGCAGGTCGGGGGTAAACTGGATGCGGCGAAACGGCAGGATGTCGGGGTTAGAGTCTTCAGAGTCGTTCGAGACTATGGCCTCTCCCAGTGCCTTGGCCAGGGTTGTCTTGCCCGATCCCGGGAAATCCTCCAGCAATACATGGCCATCGGCCATCAGGGCGATGATGGCGAGTTCGATGACATCGTCCCGGCCCAGCACCTGCCGACACACCACGGTCTTGAGCTTGTTCAGGAGGTCTATCGCGCGGGCGAGTTCCGATTTGTCCGGCTGAGAAACAGCTTCGGATTCGACAATATTCTCAGTGGCTGTTTCAGCCAGGGATTCGGATGTCATTGGGTACTCCAGGTTTTTGGATCAAGTGTGTGAGCCGGCTCTGCCTACCTGGAAGTAATCCAGGAATAGGGATTGATGGCGGCCAGTATGCGCAGCCAGGGCACCGTGGACCTGTTGACTTCCTGGTTCACGGCCTTGCGCAGCTCCGCCCACTGCTGGGGTGTCAGGGACTGTGCCTGTTCCTTGCCGAGGCTCGAGGCGAGGTGGGCTCGGGTGGCGATCTGCAGGCTGGGCACATTCTGTTCGACCCGGTGCGCGAAACTTTCCCTCGCCTCGCCATAGCGCCTGCTGATGCCCACAGCAGCCAGGCTGTCCAGCATCCTGCGATAGCTCAGGCGGTATTGCTCAGAATCGGTTGCGATCTCGGGAATAACGATGCGATACCACTTGACCAGGTAGCCAACAGCGATGGCGAGGGCGATCAGGGCATACAGGGTATTTAGCACATCCTGCAGGCTGATCAGGCCGGACTGTTGTGAGTCGAGGAAATCCTCGAAGGAGGCATCGTCGCGCAACATGTCGCCCAGTAGCTGCTGCAGTTCGTTCTGCGGGTCGGTAGTCATGTCGACGAGAGTCTGTTGCGGCGCGGGATCCACGATCACCCAGCCAATATCACGCAGGTAGATTTCCGGCCAGGCATGACCATGCACCGCCTGGATAAGCAGGGCCGAACCACCGGCCCGATTGCTCGCGGGCACGGAGTAGCCGATGCCGACCCGCGCAGGAATGCCGATGCTGCGATACATGTAGGTCGCCGCGAAGGCAAAGTGCATGCAGTAACCGGTCAGGTCTCCGAACAGGAAGGAGGCAGCGGGATCGGTCTCGTAGGCATGTTCGTTCTTGAGACTGTAGATGCCGTTCTCGTCCAGGTAGCTCTTGATAGCCCAGGCCTTGGCGTAGGGATCATCGGCATATTGCGGTCGCAGGTTGCTGATCAGTGAGCGCGCCAATTCACCATAACGGGGGTCATCGGGAAGTTGCAGGTACTCCTGCAATACTTCCTCCGACCATTCGCTCCTGCCCAGTTCCCGTCCCAGCAGATACTCGAAATCATACTCCGGTGCCAGGGAGTAGGTGTCGTAGGCCCGCTTGAAGCGCAGGTTGTTGGGATTGGCGGTGTTCTGGTAGGACACCGGGCTCACCAGTCCGAAAGGATTTCGATGGGCCACCAACAGGCCGATGGTGGTTCGCACCGGTTTGCGTTGATCTTCGGCGCCCGGCAATACCTCGGCCTGGATCTCGGTGTTGGTAAACTGTTCGATCAGATCCCGGTCCATGTCTTCCCGGGTGGTGTAATCCAACATGACACCATTGAACTGGGAATAGGCAGATTCCCGGAAATAGTAGGAGCCGTTCAACGGTTCATAGTCATCCCTGAACACCACCACGGCCACGGGTGCTTCCTTGTCCTCGGCGGTATTTTCGCCATCCCGGAACGGATTCTCATTCTGCCTGCTATTGCCGGCCTGTTCCTGTCCCGTTAAACCAAGGTCATCGGTCATCGCCGGGGTGGGTAATCCGAACAGGCGCACATAGCCCACCAGCGAGAGGCAGAGCAGGCCCAGTATGGCGAAATGGTAGGGCAGCCGCTTCTGGTTGCTCTCCATCATGAGCAGGGCTGACAGGGCCAGTACGGCGCCGCAGCCGAACGCCATCAGGATCGTGGCGGGATCGATGCCCCGAATGAGCGCGAAGTCACCGATAAAGAACGGGCGGTGGATCATGCCATTACGATGTGCGGCGAGGGTGACAATAAACGCCGTGGCCACGAACAGGATCTCCACCACGGCGCCGTAGCTGGTACGATGGGCCAGTGTTCTCAGGCCGATCACGATAGCGGTACAGACCAGCATCCATTGTGTGGCTTCGGACAGGTTGAAGGCGGTAATGGGGGACAGCAGCGCAGCCAGTGTCGAACTTCCCGCGATGGCATTCCCCAGCAGGTAAGCCACGATCGCCAGCAGCAGGCAGAACCCGATGATGCTGCTGGTGCGGAGATGTCGAAGAGGCGCCCTGTGGATCTTCAGGTCGACCAGGTAGCAGGCGAACAGGCAGCCGGCAACGGCAGCCACGGAGCCCGCGAGCACGGTCAGGCTCAGGCTCAGCACCCAGAAGCCGGAGGCGATGATCAGCGCCCTGAGACTGGTGGGCAGGTACTGCCTGGTCATGTGTTCAACCCGTATTGTCATAGTGGTTCCGGATTCGTTCTCGCTTTCCCGTAATTCAGACTCGTTATTCAGGCTCTGTGATGGGCCGGGCTGTGCCCTGGGTGGCCCTGCTCACTATTGTGTTGGGCTATTGTTTCGATCGTCCGTTTCGATCGTCCGTTTCGATCGTCGGCCTGGTTCCCGCAGCGCTCAGACCTTACGCATGTGCTGGTCGAAGCTCAGGCCCGTCTTTCGGTCAACTATCAGGGTCGATTCTACTAGCTGACCAAAGTCGGTCAATAAATCCAGTATCAGAGACCGGCCACCGGTTCCCTGGCTTGCACCGGCAGGCTGGGTTTCGCTGCGCAGCAGCAGCCTCTGCCAGAAGCCCGGGGTCACCGCTTCCTCCAGCCCATCGGTAGCCAGCACCAGGGTGATCTGTCCCCGGTACTTGTTGATAGTGGCCTTCAGCAGCGGCAGCCAGTGTGCCTGTTCCGCGGCGGCGAAGACGATGCAGTGCGCCATTGCGTGTCCTGCGGCCCGCTCGAGAAACCTGTCCAGACCGTAGCTATAGGGCTTGTCCAGGGCCCGCGACCTGGCAACTGCCCGGAGCGCCGTCGGCAGGTCTTCACAGGGTGTCTCGGTGCCGTCGGCGCCGAAGGACCAGTCTTCGCCGAAGGCTGCAGATTGCAGCGCTACCCGGGCCACGGCGGCGGCAGCCTCGTCATTGGGACTGCCGAGCAGATAGGCCACGGTGCGCTTGCTGTGAAACACGCTCTTCTCGGGGAGGCGCACATTGAGCTGCCGGGTCCGGGCGTAGACTTTCCACATGATGTTCTTCACCGAATCGCCGGGCGCGTAGGGCCGAATCTCCATGCGGTCGCCTTCCGGCTGGCCTGAGTAATTGGGGATGCCATCTTCGGCGGTCAGGGAGCGCAGCAGGGGCAGCGACTTGACCGAGCTTATCTTCGGCAGGGCCATGCAATGACCCGCTTGTTCGAGCCGCCAGGAGAAGCGGCAGAATCCCAACACATCGGAAATGGTGAACTGCCGCACCAGCTTCTCACTCAGGCAGCGTCGCGACGGGATTATTTCCTCGACCAGGTAGCCGGAATCATCGAAGCGGGTCCTGGTCTCGATGTGGTCAGGATAGACGACCTTCCAGTCGACTCGCACCAGGGGCAGGAAGCTCGTTCCCCTGAGTTTGAACCCGGTTTCATTGGGGTAGCCTGCCTCAACATTGATGTCCCTGCCGGCCTGGGCATGGGAGGAGGTCTGCAATTCCTGCTCCTTCCTGATGCGCCGCTGCATGACAACCCCGAAGGTCACCGTGCAGAACAGGCAAAAGATCAGGATCGCCAGTGCGCAGATGCTGAGCGCGAACACAACCAGATCCATGCTGCCGTAGCCGAACACGGACAGGGCCGAGGCGGTGACCAGCAGGGTGATTGTTCCCTGGATCGTCAGCGGGAACAGGCCTGCCAGTGTGCGCAGGGCGTGCAGGACGGATTTTGGAAGCTGAATCGGCATGGGTCCGAACCCTGAATCAGATCGGAACTATCTGAAATTATTACAAAAATTAGTGGGCATTGTGGCACGCATGGGAGCGCCGAACAATGCGATTCGACTGCCCAGAACCGATTCTGTCGAATATTCAGTGGAAAAGGATATTTTCCGGATTACTGGCTCTCTATATTTATCGTGGTGTGCACGGAGTTGGCTATGAAGCAGTGCTCATGGGCCCTGTGGTGCAGTTCATCGAGCTGCTCCGGAGTGGGAGTGTTGGCCGGATCAAACTCAATCCGGGGGCGCAGGGTGACCGTCGTCATAGCCATCTTGCCAGCAGCATTAGCTTCGAGGACACCTACGGCTTCATCCCGGTACGAATTCACCACAACACCTTGTTTGGCGGCGAAGGCAAGGAAGAACAACATGTGGCAAGAGGACAGGGAGGCGACGAATGCCTCTTCCGGGTCCACGTTAGCCGCTTCTGACCAGGGCGCTTTGACAATATGGGGTGAGGGTGACGCCGGAACCGTGACCCCGCCATCGAATGACCATGTATGGGCGCGGGAATAGTTACTGGAGGGGAAATCCTCTGCAGGGTTCCTCTCCCAGTGGATGGTGGCGAAATAGTCAGACATCGCGCGTCAGGTATTGGCCCGGTTGGCAATCAGTTCATCCACCACTGCAGGATCGGCGAGGGTGGTCGTGTCCCCCAGGTTCTCCAGTTCATTGGCGGCAATCTTGCGCAGGATTCGGCGCATGATTTTGCCAGAGCGGGTCTTGGGCAGTCCGGGTGCAAACTGGATGATCTCGGGTTTGGCGAATGCCCCGATTTCTTTGGCTACGAACTTCACCAGCTCGGTCCGTAACTCTTCAGAGCCCTGGATGCCGGTCATCAGGGTGACATAGGCATAGATGCCCTGGCCCTTGATGTCGTGTGGATAACCGACGACAGCGGCTTCGGCGACTGCATCGTGGAGCACAAGGGCGCTCTCTACTTCCGCCGTGCCCAGCCTGTGACCCGACACATTGATCACATCGTCGACCCTGCCGGTGACCCAGTAGTAATCATCCGCGTCCCGGCTGGCGCTGTCACCAGTGAGGTAATAGCCGGGATACGTGGCGAAGTAGGTGTCGATGCAGCGCTGGTGATCACCGTATACCGTGCGTATCTGGCTCGGCCAGCTCTGGCTGATGACCAGGTTGCCCTCCGCCTCACCTTCCAGTTCCTTGCCTTCGGCGTCCAGCAGGGCCAGTTTCACACCAAAGAAGGGTTTGCTGGCGGAGCCGGGTTTAAGGTCAGTCACGCCGGGCAAGGGGGTAATCATGATGGCGCCGGTCTCAGTCTGCCACCAGGTGTCGACGATCGGGCAACGGCCGTCGCCCACCACATGGTAATACCACTCCCATGCCTCCGGGTTGATTGGCTCTCCCACGGAACCGAGTAGCCTCAATGATGCGCGCGAGGTCTTCGTGACCGGCTCATCACCCCCGGCCATGAGGGCTCGTATGGCGGTCGGGGCGGTGTAAAAAATATTCACCTGGTGTTTGTCGATCACCTGCCAGAAACGGGAAGCATCCGGATAGGTGGGAACACCCTCGAACATGAGAGTGATCGCGCCGTTGGCGAGGGGGCCGTAGACAATATAGGAGTGTCCCGTTACCCAGCCCACATCGGCGGTGCACCAGTAGATGTCACCCTCGTGATAGTCGAACACGTACTTGTGGGTAATAGCCGCTCCCAGCAAATAACCTGCCGTGGTATGCAGGACGCCCTTGGGCTTGCCGGTAGAGCCGGAGGTATAGAGTATGAACAAGGGGTCTTCTGCGTCCATGGGCTCAGCGGCACACTCTGTCGACGCATTCTCGGTTGCCTTGTGATAGCAGACATCGCGCTCTTCATTCCAGGGCACCTTGGCATGGGTGCGACGCACCACGAACACCGAATGGACATTGGGACATGACGCCAGTGCGGTATCGACATTTGCCTTCAGGGGAATCTTGCGTCCACCGCGCACACCCTCGTCGGCAGTGATTACGGTCTGGCAGTCAGAATCGAGGATGCGATCCTTGATCGACTCCGGTGAGAAACCTCCGAACACAACGGAGTGCACGGCACCGATACGCGCACAGGCCAACATGGCGTAGGCCGCTTCCGGAATCATGGGCATGTAGATGCAGACCCGGTCGCCCTTCTTCACGCCGCGCTTCTTGAGCGCGTTGGCAAACCTGCAGACCTTTTCGTGCAGTTCACGGTAGGTGATGCGTGCATCCTGATCCGGTTCATCGCCTTCCCAGATTATGGCAGTCTGTTCTGCCCGCTTCTCCAGGTGGCGATCGATACAGTTGTAGGCCACATTGAGCTTCGCCCCCTCAAACCACTTGCTGCTGGCGGTCTTGAAATCACCCTTGACGACTGACTTCCAGGGTTCGTGCCAGTAGAGAAATTCACCCGCCTGCTCTGCCCAGAATTCCTCCGGTGAGTTGATGGATTGCTCATACATCTCCTGGTAGCGTTCCTTGCTGAGGTGACTGCGCTCGGCTGCCCCGGGGCTGACCGGGTAGACTTTATGTTCTGACATGGCTGTTGCTGAAGATCCTGTGAAATAGACTGGAAGTGACCTGGCCCGGATCATGATTCCGGGTCTTGTCGCGGCGTCATGCCTGCGAGGCCGCTTTTGGAATCAGTATGCCTCAAAGGGTAGGGGGGCTCAACATGACACCAGCCCGGACGGCAGCTTGAGTCAGGCTGTGCTGTGTGTATTGCGAGTGAGTCGCTGATTATCGATCAGGCGAGTGGAACCCAGGAAGGCCGCGGCGAGTATGACGAGATTTTCATCATGGGTCTGGGCAGGCTTCAGGGTCTCTGCATTGCATACCGCGTAGTAGTCGGGACGTAAACCAGCCTGCTCAATGATTTCCCGACCCTTCGATTCCAGTTCCCGGATCGCCTGGCTTCCTTTTCGGAGTTCCGCAGCAACTGATTGCAGGCTGCGATAGATCGCCGATGCCTGCTCACGCTGTTGGCTGTCCAGGTAGCCATTGCGGGAACTGAGCGCCAGTCCATTGCTTTCGCGTACGATCTCTCCGCCTAAAATCTCAACCGGTATCTGCAGGTCCCGAACCAGTTTCCTGATCACGAGAAATTGCTGGTAGTCCTTGAGGCCGAATACAGCCACGTCAGGTTGGACGATGTTGAGGAGTTTGGTCACGACGGTCGCGACGCCTTCGAAGTGCCCTGGACGGCTGCTGCCGCAATACCCTTCGCTTACCCCTGGAACCTTGACGAGGGTTTGCTCTTCCAGTGATTCGCCATAGATCTCATCGACCGCGGGTGTGAAGACACAATGGCAGCCACGCCCGTCGAGCAATTCAAGATCCCTTTCCAGGGTGCGGGGATAGGCATCCAGGTCCTCGGCCGGACCAAACTGCAGCGGATTAACGAAGATCGTGGCGACCACCACGTCGCTATGGCTATTTGCCAGGTCAACCAGGCTCAGGTGACCCTCGTGCAGGTTGCCCATGGTAGGCACGAGTGCGACTCGCTTGCCTTGCCGGGTCAGTTCACCCAGGTGGCGTCGCAGGGTGCTGGCTTGAGTAAATGTTTCCACGAGTTCCTGTGCCCGGATCAGGAGAAACAATGTTCCCTGGCAGGAAATCGTTTCTCCTTAACTGCTTGTACATAGGCCTTCACGGCGCCCGGTATGTCGCCAGCCTCGGCGAGGAAATTCTTCACGAATTTCGGTGTGATTGGCGATACCCCGAGCACATCGTGCAATACCATGATCTGGCCGCTGGTCTCGGGTCCGGCGCCGATGCCAATGACAGGAATGTCCAGTGACTCGGTGATGGTCCTGGCCAATTCCGAGGGTACGCATTCCAGAAGCAGGATATTCGCACCGGCGTCCTGCAGCAGCTGTGCTTCCTCGATGATCAATTGCGCCTGGTCCGTGTCACGTCCCTGCACATGGAAGCCACCGATGCGATTCACGGATTGCGGTGTGAGGCCCATGTGCGCACACACGGGTATGCCCCGTTCAGCCAGCAAGCGAGTTGTGTTCTCGATCCAGGCACCACCTTCCAGTTTTACGATGTGGGCACCGGCGCGCATCAGCGCCGCGGCATTTTCCAGGGTTTGCGATTCGGAGGCGTAACTCATGAAGGGCAGGTCGGCCATGAGCAGGGAGCCCCGGTTGCCACGCTTCACACAGGCCATGTGATAAATCATGTCATCCATTGTGACGGGGAGTGTGCTGTCGTGGCCCTGCAGGACCATGCCGAGAGAATCACCCACCAGCAATACTTCCACGCCAGCTTCGCTAAGAATCCTGGCAAAGCAAGCGTCATAGGCGGTCAGGCAGGCAAATTTTTCACCGCGCATTTTTAGTTGCTGAAGCGTAGTCAGGGTGACATTGCCTGATTTACTTTGAGAACTCATAAGACTGTTGCTCTGGAAATGCGTGGATGGGGTAGTGACTGCTGCTGCCCGGAGTCAGGTATGGACTTGTCTCAGAGCAGTGTGGGGCCAGGGTTAAAGTAGTGGGTGCCACTTGGCAGGGCCAGGATGTAGTTTACCAGCCGATTATAGTCATCGTCATTCTCGACCAGGTCGAGATCGGCGCTGTTGACGATAAGCAGTCGCGAGCGATCGTAGTAATGGAAGAACTCGGTGTATGCAGCATTCAGGTTTTCAAGATAGCTGCGCTCGATGAGTTGCTCTGCGGCGATGCCTCGTTTCTGGATTCTCTGCAGTAATACATCTGTTGGCGCCTGCAGGTAGATGACCAGATCCGGTTTCGGTGAGTCGATGGTCACGTGTCCGAATACCTTGAGATAGAGCTCGTATTCGTCGGCATCAAGATTCAATTCGGCGAACAGGCGATCCTTGTCGATGAGGAAATCGGCAACCCGTACTGGCTCGAACAGGTCATCCTGTCGCAACTCCTGCATTTGTTGAGTGCGCTGGAAGAGGAAGAACAACTGGGTTGAGAGTGCATGCTGTCTCGGGTTCTTGTAAAAACGATCGAGGAAGGGATTTTCTTCTGCTCTTTCCAGCAGCACTTCGTAATTGAAGGTATCGGCGAGCCGTCGGGTAAGACTGGTCTTGCCCACGCCAATGGGACCCTCCACGGCGATAAACCTCGGCGGTTTAGCCTTGCCCGATTCCAGGGACGTGGTTTTAAAGTTACCGGATTCGCTCACTAGTTACCCGCCCTCAAGAACTTTTTTTGCCGGGGCCGCGGCGGCGTCGGCGTTTACGGCGCCCGCTGCCTTGCAGGGCCTCCCGCATCTCCGCCTGTTTTTTTGTATCACCGTCCTGGAAATCCGTCCACCACTGGGCGCATTCTCCGAGGTCTTCTCCCGAGTCTTCGCGCAGCAGGAGGAAGTCATAGGCAGCGCGAAATTTCGGGTTATTGAAGGTGCCGTGGACATTGCGCTGGGTAGGTCGCTGCAGTCTCTCCTGCAGTTCCCAGATTTCCTTACTGGCGTAGGTGATCCGTTTCGGAATGGCAATCAGTTCCAGTTGTTCCGCTATAGCCTGGTTGGCTGCCTTGCCGGGGTCAAATTCATCCCGGTCCATTAATTGTTTCTCTATCACGCGCAGAACCGGCCATAACAGCGCCGCAAACAGGAAATACGGCGTGACAGACTTTCCTTCCTCAAGTCGCCTGTCGGTATTTTCGAGTGCCAGATCGATGAGGTTGGCCGCAGCATCATCACATGTCTCGAGGGCGTCGAGGGTTGGTCCAATGACATAATCGCCGAGAGGGCTGTTTTCCAGGAGACGAAAAGTCTCGGCCGCGTAGCCGGTCGTGAAGAGTTTCAGGGTTTCGTCAAACAAGCGTGCCGGGGAGATCGAGGCGAGCAGATGGGCGAGCTTGTCGATAGGCTCGGCGGTGGATTTTTCGAGTGTAAAACCCAGCTTGGCAGAAAACCTGAGCGCCCTCAGCATGCGCACAGGGTCTTCCTTGTAGCGGGTGCTCGGGTCACCAATCATGCGTAACTGACGATTCCTGAGGTCCTCTACCCCGGTGCTGAAATCCAGCAAACGGAAACCATCGGTAGTGTAGTAGAGCGCATTGATGGTGAAGTCTCTTCGCAAGGCGTCTTCATCGATGTCTCCGTAGACATTGTCCCGCAAGATCATGCCTTCGCTGCTATGGGCAGAGTCCAGATCCCGGATCTGCTTGCGTGGCGTGCCGCGTTCGATTTCGTTCTCTACTTCATGGTGGGCACGGAAAGTGGTTACCTCGATGATCTCCCTGCCGAAGCGGATATGCACAATCTTGAATCGGCGACCAATGATCCGTGAGTTTCTGAACAGGGTTCGAACTTCTTCGGGTGTTGCATCGGTGGCGATGTCGAAATCCTTGGGCTGATTACCGAGCAACAGGTCCCGGACACCTCCGCCTACCAGAAACGCATAGTAGTCTGCGCTATTGAGGCGTCCCAAGACCTTCAGGGCATTGGGCGAGATATCCTTGCGCGAGATATTGTGTGCATCCCTGGGAACGATCGTGGCGTTCTCAAGTCCAGGCAAGCTTTCCAGATCAGCCATGAGCTATGTGTATCCCATTCCCTGTGTCTTTGTGTGCTGAGAAGGCTGCGAGGTTGCTCGAGTCGAGCACGGAGATCGTGAATTGGCAGGCAGCGTTGCTGGTGTTAAATCTTTCAAAGAGACCTTTCCCGGGAATCATTCCGGGCATGAGTTAGTTGGACAGGCGCAATGATACAACGCTTTTACAGTTTACGCTGAAGGGGTATCAATCGGGATGGGGAGGGGCAGTGCCGGGGGTTAATGCTAGGGGGGTGAAATCACCCCCCTAATGGAAGTAAATATTATTGTTGTTATTGCTGTTAGTTACTTAATTATTGTTTTTATTGTGGGAGCCAATAGCGGCGCCGCATAAGCAAGAGGGGGTGTACTTGAGGCTCAGCAACAAACCGTTACCTACAGGCCACAAACCCGACCTTTTTATTATTGATGCACTATCCTTCGCTTAACACTCAGTAATGCAATTTTTCTTTTTATTAGGACTTATTATTATTATTTATTGTTATTGTTTGGCTATATATAAGGCATTTACTGTGCCAACTATAAAATATTCATAAAAAACAATAGAGTACGGTTTTACTAATCAGTTTTTAATTATTAAAACCCCAATTTCTGTTACCAAATTTCCCTTTTTGGTGGGTAGTTGGGTAGCGGTAACAAATATGACAGCGCTGCCATAAATGGCTGAAACGCCCGTGTACCGTGGATTTCCGCAGTTATTCCAGGGCGTTGTGGAGACTGAAGCGAAGGCTATCGGCCATTGCCGGCCCTGTGTCGCTCAGGATGGACTCAGACGGCCTGCTTCTTCTTGCGAGGTATGCCGAAACGCTGGCGCCTTTCCCACAGGCATTTGCGGCTGATTCCCAGCTTCTTTGCGAGCTGGGTTTCATTCATGCTGTCCTGATGCTCGAGCACGAAGCGTTGGAAATAGTCTTCGAGGGATAATTCTTCCACGGGCTCGGTAGATGGAGGAAAAGCATTGGAGCTCGCCACTTTATCCGCTTCGATGGCTTCCTTGCTTCCGTGCAGGTCTATGGCGAGCAGGTCCTCGCCGATCTCGGTAGTCTCCGCCAACACTACGGCGCGCTCAATGGCATTTTCCAGTTCCCGCACATTGCCCGGCCAGGAATAGGTGGAGATTACCCGACTGGCGGCATCGCTGAAATACATCATCGGGGTTTTCAGGCGTTTGCAGGTACGCTGCAGTATGGCGTCAGCCAATTTCAGGATGTCATTGCCTCTCTCCCGCAATGGCGGAATCAGCAGAGTCATGACGTTGATTCGATAGTACAGGTCTTCGCGAAAATGCCCGTCCACAACCAGCTGTTTCAGGTCCCGGTGGGTGGCAACGACGAGTCGTACGTCCACCTTGCGCGACTGCACGGAACCTACCTTGCGGATTTCATTCTCCTGCAAGACCCTTAATAGCCGGGCCTGGGCCTCGAGAGGCAGCTCGCCGATTTCATCCAGGAACAGGGTACTGCCGTTGGCGGCTTCTACCAGCCCGGTGCGGGTAGCTGTGGCCCCGGTGAATGCACCTTTCTCGTGTCCGAAGAGTTCTGATTCTATGAGATTCTCCGGAATGGCCGCGCAATTGACGGAAATCATCTCGTGATCTTTGCGGGTGCTCAGCCGATGAATGCCCTTGGCTACAAGTTCTTTACCGGTACCGGATTCACCATTGATCAATACGGTTGAACTGGTGAGGGCAACCTTCCTGATGCGCCTGAACAGTTCCATCATCTGTGGACAGCTGCCTATCATTCCCTCTACGGGAGGTTCGATGTCGTCATCCTGCTGTGGTACCCGCTCGACTCGTTCCGCCCTGGAATGTTCCCGAATGATCTTGCTGATCGTTTCAATTATCTCGTTGTGTTCGAAGGGCTTGGCGATGTAATCGACTGCTCCCATCTGGATGGAGTCGATGGCTGAACGGATGCTCGAATAGCTGGTCATTATCACGACCGGGGTAGAAGTGGCCTTGATGAGATCTGTGCCAGGAGCGCCCGGCAAGCGAAGGTCGCTGATGATGACGTCGAAGTCATCCATGTCAAATTTCTCGAGAGACTCCTTCACGGTGCCTGCTTCGCTGACTGCGAAATTATGTCTCTCCAGTAGGCGCTTCAGTGCTCCACGAATAACCGCTTCGTCTTCCACTACCAGGATTTGATTTTGAGCTGTCATACAAGTACTAAATACAGATTATCCAGACTATTCAGTTAGCGTGGCCTGTGCATCAGGCTCATGGCGTTCGATTTCTGCGTCCGAATCATCATGATAACAGGGGAAACTCAAGAGTACCGTAGTACCCGTGCCCTGAGTCTTATCGACAGGACTGATTATATCAATATCTCCTTCCATATCTTCAACTATGCTGAAGACCAGTGAAAGCCCCAGTCCTGTGCCTTCTCCAGGCTCCTTGGTGGTGAAAAAAGGGTCAAATACCCGATCCTTGATGGATTCGGAGATGCCGATGCCCTGGTCAGTGACCCCGATGAAGATCCTGTTGTTTCTTGAATAGGCTTCAATTTTTATTGTGCCGCCATCCCGGCTGGCATCCCTGGCATTGTTAATCAGGTTGATGAGTACCTGCAGGAGCCGTTGCTCATCTCCCATGATTCTCATGGATTCATCGCAGTGGCATTGGATATCGATATCCTTCGCTTTCTTGTCGAGGGAGACCAGGGTGATGGCTTGTTGTATGCATTGCCTGAGTGCGACTGCCGTGTAGTCAACCCTTGGCTGCTGGCTACCGGCATGCGCGAAGTTAACCAGGGACTGCAGGATTTTGGACGTGCGGTCGGTTTGCTCGATGATCTGCTTTGCCAGGCTGCCCAATTCCCCTTCCGGGTATTCATCGCGAATCGTCTGGGCGAGACAGGCAATTCCGGTGATCGGGTTGCCAATTTCATGCGCCACACCCGCAGCAAGGCGACCGATGGAGGCCAGTCTTTCACTGTGGGTTAATCCGGCTTCCAGGATTTCAGTCTCGGTAATGTCTTCTATCAATATGATCACACCTTCCCTGCTGCTTGTGCCGGCGCCTGGTTTTTCGATGTTCGCCTTGTGCAGGTTAACGGTCTTGCTTTGGTCGTCCAGCAGGAAAGATTGCTTGTATGAATGATTCGTATCCTCGGCAAGAAACGTTTCCAGTAGTTGTTGCCAGGGCTGCGGAATGTCTTCCAGTGGGGAGCCTAATATGTCACTGGAATCGATTCCAGTGAATTTCGTCAGCGCCCGATTCCACATGATCACTTCCTTTTCATCGCTCAGTGAGCATACACCGAGTGGCAGATCCAGCAATACCTGGCGATGATAGCGTCGCAGGTTGTCGAGATCGGCAGCCAGGCCGGTCAGATTGCTGCGGTAAGTTTCGATTCTGTTCTCGATAACATTCAGGTCAGTGGTTCCGTGTTCGGAGACCACGCTGTAGGGCAAGTAGCCGTCGATGATTTCCCTGGCTATGGAAGGACCGAGCAAGCCGGAAAGATTTGCTTCAAGTCTTCCACGCAAGGAACGCAGTGAAGAAGGACGGCGGTCGCTGATATCAAACTTCAGATCCTGTAGTGCCTGGGTGACTTCCCGACGGGCGGCTTTTTCGCCCAGGGGTTTGCTCAGACTGCGAATAAACTCTTCCGGGGATTTGGCCACGAGTCCGCTTCGCTTTCTGCGCCTGATGGTGTCGAGCGTACAGATGTCGGCGGAACTGCGCTCCTCATCTGTCGTTGGCGAGAACAGGGAGACTCCGACAAACAGGATTGAATTTACGATCAGTGACAGGGCCGCCATTTCTCGCCAGTTGATCGCCACCAGGGATAGTGGATCGGCATTCGTGAACAGTGGCAAGAGTAGAAACAGGAACCAGATGAAAACGCCAGCGGCAAGCCCGGTTAAAAAGCCCGTCTTGTTGGCCTGTGGCCAATACAGTATCGATACCAGCCCGGGCAGAAACTGCAGGCATGCCGTGAATGCGACAGTACCAATAGTCTGGATGCTGATTTGAGTCTCGGATAAATAATGAAAGAGGAATCCGGCCCAAATAAGGGCTGTTATAAGAATTCGCCGATGCCAGAGTAGCCAGCGATAGATGTCATGTTTGGCTGAAGGTTGGTACAGCGGCAGAATCAGGTGATTCAGGCACATGTTGGAGAGGGCGAGGGTGATAACAATAATGAGTCCGCTCGCGGCAGAAAGCCCGCCCAGGTAGGCCAGCAGAGTCAGGAATGGCTGGTCGTAGGCTATGCCTATGGCTACCGGGAAGTATTCTACCTGGGCGTCCGTACCTGATTGCAGGCCTGCCCAGAGTATGGGTAATACCGGCAAGCTGATTAACAGAAAGTAAGCAGGCAGGGCCCAACTGGCAAAGGAAAGCGATGATTGGCCATTACTCTCATTGAAGGTCACATAGAACATGTGCGGCATGGCGACAGAAGCCGTGAAAAACAGCAGGGCCAATACATGGAATGAGCTGAAATAATCGGTGTCCTTGAGGTTCTGGATCAGTTCAGGCTGGGTTGCCAGCCAGGTATCCAGCTCGGCAAAGCTTCCGAACGCGCCGTAAACGGCAAACAGGCCGACTCCGAGGAAGGCAACAAGCTTGACCAGTGATTCGAAAGCGATCGCCATGACCAGACCATCATGACGGGTTCGGCCAGCGCGGTGCGAGGTGCCGAACAATATTGCGAAGAGAGTAATAAGCAAACAGAAGCCGACAGCGACAAGGCCCTGGCTGGCTTCAGCTGAAAGCATATTGGCAGTATCGGCAACCGCTCTTATCTGCAAGGCAACCAGTGGTGTTACACCTACCAGAATTACCAGAGTGGTGGCAGTACCCGCCCAGGGAGAACGATAACGAAATGCCATCAGGTCAGCCAGCGAACTTAACTGGTAGGTGCGGGTCAGCTCTAGCAAGGGCTTCAATAACAAGGGCGAAAAAAGGAACGCCATGGAGATGCCAATGGAATTAGCCAGGAATCCATAACCTTCACGCAAGGCATTGCCTATAGATATGTAATAAGCCCAGACACTGGCGAATACACCCAGCGACAGCACGTGCACCACAGGGTGGCGAACGATCCGGGTGGGAATCCATCCCTGGTCTGTGATGTAAGCAATGCCGAACAGCAGCACCAGATAGCTACTGCCAATAAGGAATAGTGTGGTGAGCTCAAAGCTCATCTGAGTCTCGCTCCCGGTGGGTCCAGCTGGCCCAGACAACTACCAACAGTCCAACCAGGAATGGGCGATACCAGGCGCCATCAGCTTCGTTTATCCAGTCCACACTAACGAGGAAGAGCAGATAGATGATGACGAGAAGGATAAGAATGGAACGTGGAATGTACAAAAGTGCTTCCTAGAGGTTTCCTGATGTTAGGAGCATAAAGGCATATTAGCTAACTTGGGTACAGCCTGTATATCCCAGTGCTCGCGCGCCCACTCGAGAATGGTCTTCAGCTTGCTGCCCCTGAGGCTGTCCGGTGGTTGCTGTCCGAGGAACTTTAGTGCCAGCAATACCTGCTCGCTCCCGTTGCGAGTGTCTATTGGCTCCGCGAAGTGTTGCTTGCTGAGTTTCTGTCCCTGTTCATTGGTGACCACAGGAATGTGGGCATAGCTGGGAGTGGGGAATCCCAGGATCCTTTGCAGATAGATCTGGCGCGGTGTTGAATCCAGTAGGTCGTAGCCGCGTACGATGCGGTTTATATTCTGAAATGCATCATCGACTACCACGGCGAGTTGATAGGCAAACAAGCCATCTTTTCGTCGCAGGATAAAGTCGCCCACGTCTTCGATTAGCCGTTGTGAGTATGCTCCCTGGATTTGGTCGCAGAACTCGATTTGGCTGTTATCGACCCGGAGTCTTATTGCGCTATTGCGGGTTTCGCCGAGATCCCTGTCCCGGCAATGACCATCGTAGACAGAACCCAGAGATTTGATACGCGGCCGTGAGCAGTCACAGCGAAAACAGAGTCCAGAGTCCGTCAGTTGTTGCAGGCATTCCTCATAGGCTGGAAGTCTGCTGCTCTGATAAAGCACCTCACCATCCCAGCTCAGTTCCAGGGCTTGAAGTTGATCGAGAATTATCTGGTCGGTGCCGGCGGGTTCGCGGGGAGGGTCAAGGTCTTCCATACGCAGCAACCACGTTCCGTTGCTGGAGCGCGCGTCCAGGTAGCTGGCCAGGGCAGCCAAGAGGGAGCCAAAGTGCAGGGGGCCGGTTGGTGAAGGGGCGAAGCGCCCGATATAGTTATTGCCGAGGTTGCTGGCTGGAGAATTCACTTCTGCCATTGAAAAGCTCAGGCTGGACGGCGTGGTTGGATAGGCTGGCCACTTTACAGCAATCGCAGCAGCAAGCTGCTGCGATTGTCTGGCAATTTAACTGTAGAGTGCTGGCAGTGCGGACAGTCGCGATTCGAGATCGCCGGTCTAGCTACCCAGTTGTTTCTCTTTGATTTCGTCGAGAGTCTTGCAGTCGATGCACTTGTTCGCAGTTGGCCTGGCCTCTAGTCGACGGATACCAATCTCGATTCCGCAGGATTCGCAGTAGCCATAGTCGTCCTGAGCGATGGCCTCGATAGTGCTATCGATTTTCTTGATAAGCTTGCGTTCGCGATCCCGCGTGCGCAACTCGAGACTGAACTCTTCTTCCTGGGTGGCGCGGTCAGCTGGATCTGGATAGTTCGCCGCATCGTCTTGCATGTGATGCACGGTGCGATCGACTTCTTCCATGAGTTGATTCCGCCAGTCGAGCAAAATTTTCTTGAAGTGTTCGCGCTGCTTTTCGTTCATGTACTCTTCGCCTTTCTTGGGCTTGTACGGAACGAAGTTTTTAAGAACTGGATTGGAATCAGTGCTTTGTGTAGCGGCCATGTTTCCTATGCCTCTTCACTACCTGGGGTCTGTACTCAAGTTACTGGATTTGCACCAAGCCAGTGACTGAGACCGCAGTATCAGAACAATTTTTGCGCCAACTCTGGTGTGGTTTTGCACTGGAAAATCAGTGCTAAATTGCACCAGAAATGGCACCCGGAATTTTGAAAGCTGGGTAAGCTACCAGATTCTTACTGGGGATGCTAGAAAATTTCACCCTGCGGGATTTATGACATCGACGGCCACTTTGAGGCTGGCTATGCACCTGGCGCTGCGGTGGCTATCCCCTCTGGCCCCCGCCTATAATGACCCCGTTTTATGACCAATTTGTAAAGGAATAACCCAGGTTTCACAGACCGCAGGAAAGCAGTATGGATCAGCGGAAGTCGTTTCAACGTCCCGTGCTAAGCCGGGTCAACCCATTTCGTGTCATGACGGTAATGCACCGGGCTGCCGATCTGGAAAAGCAGGGCAGGAAAATCGTACACATGGAGGTTGGTGAGCCCGACTTCAGCACGGCCCAGCCCATCGTCGATGCCGCCAAGCGGGCACTCGATGAGGGCTTCACGCAATACACCGCGGCACCCGGAATTAGCGAGTTGCGTGAGAAACTGGCGCAACACTACAGCAAGCGCCATCGACTGGACCTGGACCCGCAACGAATCCTGATTACCCCGGGAGCCAGTGGCGGCCTGACCCTGCTGGCCAATATGCTGGTCGACCAGGGCGACGGAATTCTGCTGAGTGACCCGGCCTATCCCTGTGTTCGAAATTTCATCTATCTGCTCGGTGCCCAGCCGCAGTTGATTCCGGTCGGCCTGGAACAGAACTTCCAGCCAACAGTTGAGATGCTGGATCATTATCGCAGCGATGCAACCAGGGGAGTCTGGCTGGCTTCGCCGGGCAATCCGACCGGCACCATCCTGGAAAGAAAGCAGTTGCAGGAAATTAGCGCATGGGCGCGACAACATGCATGCCACCTGTTGGTGGATGAGATCTACCACGGACTGCACTATGTGGAGGATATGCCGAGCATCCTGGAAATCGACCAGTCGGCCTTCGTGGTTAACAGCTTCTCAAAATATTTTGGTATGACCGGGTGGCGTCTGGGCTGGATCGTGGTACCTGAAGACTATATAGGTACGGCAAACATCCTGGCCCAGAATCTTTACATATCCGCCTCGTCGATTGCCCAAAGGGCCGCGCTGGCAGCCTTCTCCGAGGAAGCGGAGGGGATTTTTGAGAGCCGCCGTGCAGCATTCCGCCAGCGCAGGGATTATCTGGCAGCGGCACTCAAGGATCTGGGCTTTGTCATCTCTGACAATATCCAGGGTGCATTCTACATCTATGCCAATATTTCGAAGTTTTCCACGGACGCGGAAGAATTCTGCCGCCTGGTGCTGGAAGACTACGGGGTCGCAATTACTCCCGGCACAGACTTTGGCGAATACAGAAGCAATGAATTCGTGCGCCTCGCCTTTACCACCAGCATGGAAGACCTGGAGCTGGGTGTAGAGCGCCTGGCTGAAGCTGTGTCAGCCCTCGTGTGATTCCGGTTCGTGGTAAGCACTGTGTGCAACTGCTTTTTATTGATAGTTAGCCCATGAATTTTCCTGCACCCCTGCAAGAGGGAATTCTGATCAGGCGTTACAAGCGATTTCTCGCAGACGTTGAATTACCCTCCGGTGAAATCATAACCCTGCATTGTCCCAACACCGGATCGATGAAGAATTGCCAGCAGCCGGGGAGCAGGGTCTGGTATACCGATTCAGGGAACGCAAAACGAAAATACCCATGCACCTGGCAGCTCGTCGAAGTCGACGGCCAATTCCTTGTAGGCATCAATACCGGTTTATCCAATGCTCTGGTAGAAGAAGGTATTAGCAGTGGCCGTGTGAGTGAACTTCAGGGGTACACCTCGATTCGTCGCGAAGTTCCCTATGGCGAACAACGAAGCAGGATCGACTTGCTCCTTGAGCACGGAGAGGAAGCATCGCAGCGCTGCTATATCGAGGTGAAGAACGTCAGTCTCGGTGTGGGTAACGGTCTTGGCGAGTTTCCGGATGCCGTAACCACCCGTGGCCAGAAGCACCTGGAAGAGCTGATGCATATCCGGGAACAAGGCGATCGCGCCGTGTTGTTCTTCTGCGTTCAACATGAGGGTATCGACGCCGTAGGGCCTGCAGATGAGATCGACCCTGACTATGGCAGCTTACTGCGCCGGGCAGTTGCTACAGGAGTCGAGGTGTTGGCCTACGCCGCGGAGTTTGATCTGCAAGCAGGGACTGTCGCCTTGAACAGGCGGGTGGCACTGGCTCTCGACTAAAGCCAGCGACTCGCCCCCTGAGGGTGACCGCCCGGTTTACTGCACAGGCGGTGGGGCGATCTTCGACTCATCCACCATGATCACGCCGTTATCCTCGATGAAGGGAATGGCCTGCAGGGACTTGCCTTTGCAGGGTCCCTGCAGACAGTAGCCATCTTCAATCTGAAACAGGGCGCCATGGGTAGAGCACTGGATCAATGCGCCATCGGCGTCGAGGAATCGATCTTCCTGCCATTCCAGCGGTGTGCCCAGGTGCGGGCAGCGATTTCGATACAGGAATATCTGGTCGTCTTTCTTGACGGCAAACAGAAATGTGCCGGCCGCCTCGATTCCCTTCGAAGTTCCTTCTTCTATATCTTCCCGGTTCAGTACAGCGATCATTGGCTATGCAATTCAGGCCAGGGCCTGTTCAAAATCTTGCAACAAGTCTTCGGTATTTTCGATGCCCACGGAGAAGCGGATCATTGAATCGCCTATACCCATGGATGCCCTGCGCTCGGGGCCCATTTCATAAAAAATAGTATGTGCCACAGGTATGGCCAGCGTTCGCGTGTCCCCAAGGTTGCTCGATGCGATGACCACATCGAGCTTGTTGAGGAAATCGAAGCAATCCAGCTGTGCGTCCAGATCCAGGCTGAAAATTGCGCCGAAGTTTCCGAACAGGGTGCTAGCCAGCTCATGCTGTGGGTGGCTGGTGAGGCCAGGATAATAGACACGGCTCACCCGAGGGTGATTCTCACAGAACTCGGCCAGTACCAGCGCATTCTGGCAGGCTTTGTCCATACGCAGGGTCAGCGTCTCAGACCCTACTGCCAGGTGGTGTGCCGCCTCGGGCCCCAAGGATGCCCCCATGTCACGCAGGCCTTTCTTCCTGATCTGGGTAATGCCCCACAGGGTTTTGTCGCCCTTGCGATAGGTGTCCACTATATTGTCATAGCTTTCCCAATTGAAGAGACCAGTATCGGTAACTGAGCCACCGAGGGCATTGCCGTGTCCGCCTATGTATTTGGTCAACGAGTTAATAACGAGGCTTGCCCCTACCGATTTCGGTTGGAACAAATGCGGGGACGTCATGGTGTTGTCTACACAGTAGATCAGCCCACGTTGCTGGCAGAGTTGGCCGATGTTGGCCAGGTCTGCGACCTGGGTAACCGGATTCGCGATTGTTTCCACGAATACCAGGCGAGTGTTTTCCCTGATGGCAGATTCCACTTCGCTGGCCTTCGTGGCATCGACGAATGTGACTTCAATGCCGAAGTTTTGCAGCGTGCCAAAAAAACTGTTGGTGTTGCCAAACAGGAAGGAGCTGGCGATGAAGTGGTCGCCTTGTCTCAGCAGGGTGAGCATTATGGCCGCGATTCCAGCCATGCCGGTGGCAAAGGCTATAGTCGCAAGGCCGTCTTCCATGGCGGTAATACGATCCTGCAACGCGGTGACAGTAGGATTCATCTGTCGACCGTAGTTATAGCCAGCCCGTTTACCCTGGAACACGGCGGCAAGATCACGGGCATCGCTGTAACCATAGGCTACAGACGGATGCACAGGCTTGTGCAGAACACCATGTTCCGGCTCGCCGCGTCGATCTGAATGCAGATTCGTTGTAATGAAGCCTTTCCTGGCCATTTGACTGCTCAGTTGGAAATTTGCAAAATTTTTCAGGAGGAACTGCGATGAGGCTGGCTTTATACACCAGCGTCGGCGCTTTTGGAAGTCGTGCTATTGCCGGTCAACGGAGTCCTGGCAGGCAATGCAGAGTCTGGCTTCTGGTTGCGCTCTTAGTCGGCCATAGCCAATGCCCGCGTCACATCGGGTGCAATAACCGTAGTCTCCGGATTCCATCGCCGCCAAAGCGATATTCACCTTGCGCAACCGGGTCTGGGCTTTTTCTCTGGCGGAAATGGCAACACTTTGCTGCTGCATGGCATCCATGCGAGACACCCGTCCCACCAGTGTCTGGTCGAGCGTCACCGCCGCGGTTGCAGATTTACTGAGTTGCAGCTGTTCCTGCAATTCCTGCTGAAGTTGTTGCAAGCGGGCCTGTAGCTCCCGCAATTGTTCCCGGCTTGGCTCTGCCATCTCTCTATTGCTGTTCCCTATCGGAGAACCGGGATTGGTTCCAATCCCTGGAACAGGGGGCGCTCCTCAATGAGGTCCCGGATCTGCTCGATCCTGGCAGCATATTCGTAGCTGTTGCGGTCCTGGTAGATCACGTTGAAATCGGCTTCTGAAATGCCATCCCGATTGCTGCCGACCTCCGGCATGAAGTCAGATTCCGATTCCATGTCGATTATGCGAGCCTGCATGTCGGCCGCTGATGCCGGGTCTCGGGTCGCGTGGGATGCCAGTAGCACTCCCACCGTGTTTGCCGTCATGTCAGAAAAACTGAATCCTGAACGATAGCGTGCATCATAGGCTTCCTTGGTGTTGGAAAGCAGCTGGGCGAAGCCGGCACCGGCGGATGCGGTGATGGCCGCGATGGATACCAGGTGCTGCGCGAGATCTTGCCTGCGCTGCAATCGGACTTCGATGAAGGATGCAGCTTCCACTCCCGCGGCCAGTTCCTGGCCGACCAGTTGGGCTATGTCTTCGTTGTTCACATACACGGCCAATGCCTGCAGTGCGGCCCGGTTCTCGGCGACAGGATCGCCACTAATCCTGCTGCGGTCCTGGGCCTCTTTGAACATGGCCACGAGGAACGTATTGAGAGAGACGGCACGCAGGTCCCTCGGTATGGTACTGACGATGTCCTTGGTTACCCGGTAGTAATCCAGAATCCGTTCCCTGTCTTCCAGCGGGACAAAGATCTGCTGCGCGCGGTAGGCGAGGCGATCCATGAGTTGTGGTTCCCAGAGCATGGTCAGTGACACCTGTTCGGGAGCCAGTTCGATGGCATCTACATTGTCCATTAGCGCCTGGAAATCGTCGAAGCCAACATCCGCCGTAAGTAAATTGTTTTGGATGCGGCTGACAGCGAAGTCCATGATCGGGTCAGGCAGTTGCAGATTGCCCAGTCGCAGCTCACGTAGATGAATCCCATCATCCTCGTTGGTGAAACTACCCTGCATATTCAAATAGATGGGCAGCGGGCCAACATTCATCTGGATGCTGAGCAGGGCGTTGACTTCATCTTGCTGCAGTTCCAGTCGTCCTGACCACCCAGGGAGCAGACCCATGACCTGGAAACCGTAGCGCTGCAGGAGATTCAGTTCCCTGCTGCTCAATTGCAGTTGACGACGGCTCGGAGCCAATGTGGATTCTGGTGCCGATTCAAGCAGCAGCTGCTCCACTTCATTGAGTTCGGCGGCGCTCAGGACCGCGTTGGCCGGAACCAGTCGCTCTGACTGCAGTGCCAGCAACAGGAAAATGAAGGGGGAGCTGATTAGCAGCGCCAGTAGCGAGCGGAGCAGCAGATTGATGATTCTGGATAGGGGCATTTAGGGCCAGGTTTAGGGAAACTGCTCAGGCTTAAGGAATTCCCTTGGCTCATAGCCGGGGGTGCCGATAACCGTCTCAGTGCGGTAGTAACCGTGTTTTAGCCACAATTTTACTGGCAAATATTCGATTTCGCGCTATAAAGTATGACAGAATCCACGTTTTTGATTATATCAGTAGCAAATTTCTCATATAATCAAGGGCTTGGCATTACAATGAATTCATTGCCCAAGCCATAGAATGCCGTAAATCGCGAGGAGACAATCATGAGCTTCCGTCATAGCTGGATCCGGTCAGTGCTCCTGACCACCACGGTGATATCACTTGCTGCCTGTACTTCCCAGGCTGCACGGGATGCCGAGATCGCCGAACAGGAAGCAGCCCGGGTCGCCGCTGAGCAAGAGGCCGCACGGGTTGTCGCTGAGCAGGAACGTCAGCGGGCGGCCGCAATGCAGCGCCAGCAGGAGGCGCAGGCCGCAGAGCGAGCACGCTTGCAAGCCCAGCGTGAACAGGCGGAAGCCGAGTCGCGAGCCAGGGCGGAGGCAGAACGCAGGGAGCAGGAAGCGGCAGAACGTCGCGAAAGAGAACGACTGGCTGCCATAGCTGCCGCAGAAGCCGAGCGCCAGCAGAAGCTGGACCGTATCTCCCAGTTGGAGGCACAAATAGCGGCCGCCGAGACCCGCACTGAATCAGACGAAGAACGCAGCCTGGTGCTGCAACAGGCGATTGTCGCGGCAGAAGACCTGCTGGAAGCGCTGTCTGCGGAACAGGCCAAGTACGAAAATACCGATTCTGCCGGCAATACCGCTGAACCTTTGGCCAAAGACCTGATTGCGGACCTGCAGGCCAGGAAAGACAGCCTGGTGGAACAGGCCAGGGCCCAATAGATTCCTCTTCCCGATGTCAGGCAAGGTCATCGATTTTGAACGGCGCAGGGAGGCGCTACTTCACCGCCGCCGCGAGGCCAGGGTTGAGGCACTGAAGAGTGCTTTTCGCAAGGCTCGCGGTGATTCTGAAGGGACTGGCGGTGGCAAAAACAAGCGCCGCGGCAAGAAGAAAAAATAGCTGAAACCCCTGTTTCTGGCACCCCTTTCCCAAACCCCCGATTGTTCTGAAGAGCCTGAATTTACGGTGGCTTGAGGCAGCTTCCATCCTTTGTTTGTCCTCCCTGTTGTGGTAAAGTGCGCGCCTTTATTTTTAACCACGTAGTATTTTTGACTACACAGACTATTTGACTACATAAAGCGGGGAGTGACATTTAGATGTCGGGGATCACATTAATAGTATCGACTGTGCTGTCCTTACTGGGCCTGGGAATCGCCTTCTTCTATATGAAGAAAGTGACCAGCGTGCCAGTGGACCTGGGGCTGGATCAGAAAGACAGCGAACGCCTGAAATTCATCCACGGTGCGATTGCAGAAGGAGCCATGGCGTTCCTGAAGCAAGAGTACAAGGTGTTGACTATTTTCATGGTGGTTTTCGCGATAATCATCGGTATTCTGATTAACGATACCCACACTCCTGATTATCACGAAGGTATCTATACGGCGATCGCATTCCTGTTTGGTGCGGCGATCTCCATCGCCTCCGGCTATATAGGCATGAAGGTGGCAACCCAGGGCAATGCCCGAACTACCGTTGCGGCCAAGAAAGACATCTCCAGTGCCTTCGAAATGGCAATTAATTCTGGCGCGGTAATGGGCTTCGCCCTGGTTGGCCTTGCTGTACTCGGCCTTGTGGTCATCTATGTAGTGATGAGCGCTTTGATGTCAGGTCTGGGTGAGGAAAACAACCACATCCTGATGGAAGTCATCGCCGGCTTCGGCCTGGGTGGTTCGACCATCGCACTGTTCGCCCGTGTGGGTGGCGGTATCTTTACCAAGGCCGCCGACGTTGGTGCGGACCTAGTGGGTAAGGTTGAGAAGGGTATTCCGGAAGATGATCCCCGCAACCCAGCCGTTATCGCCGACAACGTGGGCGACAACGTGGGTGACGTGGCCGGTATGGGTGCTGACCTGTTCGGCTCCTGCGCGGAATCTACCTGTGCCGCCATGGTTATCAGTGCCGTGGTATTCGCCGCTGACCCCAATGCCTTGCTCTATCCGATCCTGATCAGCGCCGTGGGTATTCCGGTTGCCCTGATCACCAAGCTGTTGATCGGCGTGAAGACTGCTGACGATGTTGCACCAGCCCTGCGTAAGCTGCTGATCATCTCCAGTGTCATCATGGCGATTGTCATGTTCTTCTTCACCATGGCGCTCATTCCCGAATTCTTCGAGCTGAATGGTGAGCAATACACCAACATGGGTGTTTACTGGTGCTTCCTGTCAGGCCTGATTTCCGGCCTGGCGGTGGGTCTGCTCACAGACTACTACACTTCCGACAAGTACAAGCCGGTACAGGAACTGGCCGCCTCTTGTGAAACAGGTGTAGCTACCAACATCATTTTTGGACTGTCTCTTGGCTACAAGAGTACTGTTTATCCCTATCTCTGTATCGCAGCCAGCATCTTCATTTCCTGGGGCCTGGCGGGCATGTACGGTGTGGCAATTGCTTCCCTCGGTATGCTGGGCACTCTGGTAATCGCCCTGATGATCGATGCCTACGGTCCGGTTGCGGATAACGCAGGTGGTATCGCCGAGATGGTTGGACTGGAAAAAGAAGTGCGTGAACGTACTGATATTCTGGACAGCGCGGGCAACACCACTGCCGCAATTGGCAAGGGTTTCGCGATCGGTGCGGCAATTCTTACTTCTTTGGCCCTGTTCGCTGCTTTTATCACGGCAGCGGAGAACCTGCGCGGTGAGCCTATTTCCATGAGCCTGCTCGATCCGCTGGTTTACACCAGCCTGTTCGTCGGTGCAGTGCTGCCTTTCCTGTTCATGGCAATGACCATGCGCTCGGTGGGTGATGCGGCCTTCGAAATGATCGAAGAAGTGCGTCGCCAGTTCAGGGAAATCCCTGGCATCATGGAAGGCACAGGCACTCCTAACTACGCACAGTGCGTAGCAATCTCAACTCAGGCTGCCCTGAAAGAAATGATTGCGCCAGGTGTACTGATCATGGGTACTCCCCTGATTGTAGGTTTCCTGTTTGGTGTAGAGGCAGTCGCGGGCGTTCTGGCCGGATCCCTTGTATGTGGTGGAGTAATGGCCATCTCATCTTCCAATAGCGGCGGTGCCTGGGACAATGCCAAGAAATACATTGAAGCCGGCAACTTCGGCGGCAAGGGTTCTGAGGAGCACAAGGCAGCGGTCGTTGGCGACACTGTTGGTGACCCTCTGAAAGACACTTCAGGTCCTTCGTTGAACATCCTGATCAAATTGTCTGCGATCCTTAGTCTCGTATTCGCACCGTTCTTTGTTCAGTATGGTGGTATCCTGCTAGGCTAAGTCCTGAATCCGTTCTGAAAAAAAAGGGGGCATATGCCCCCTTTTTTTGTCGTGAATAATGTATTTCAGAAAGCCAGTCTGCTTTCGAAGTGATACAGTACCCATTCTTCTTTCTCTACAATTGAACTATCGGCCGGGCTGCTGATTCTGGTCTTGATGGTTTCAACGCATTGGTAGATCCTGAAAGAGTCAGTGTCTTCGATGATCAGGTTTCGCACTGACGGATTCAGTGTGTAGTTTGATATTTCCGCCAGGCGCCAGTTTTCTGCCATCGTGCGTTCGATGCATTCATTATTGCCCAGCAGGTCGGTGTAGGGTAATTGCAATTCGGCGTAGCCCCCCGCAGGCACTGGCAGTCCCAATTCCAGATGAATATCATCGTCCGGCTCTGCGCTCTTCAGGAAGGTCACTGAGTCCAGCCTGATTTCGGCAGCCGTAGAGTTGTAGGCAAGCAGCCGGATATTGTCCACCGTATTTCCGCCCCAGGAAGAAGAATAGAACGCGAAGCGGACATCACTTTCTTCCTGCAATTCGCTCGCGGCATGGGAAATGCCAGCGGCGAGAGCTGCCATGAGCAGGGTTGGGGTAGTCAGTCTGGGCATCGCTTGATTTTAGCGGGCTTGGCTAATCGCTGTCATTGCTGTGGTGTATTTTATTTTCAAAATAGATAAATGGTACTCTTCAGGCATAGTGTTAACTAGCCTGCTCCGGCGCAGGTCTGGGGAAAGCGGGCAACAGCAAGCTCCGCACGGGGCGGCTGAAGAAGGGAAGATAAATTGAGCAAACTCGCACAAATTAAGCACATATTCTGTGTGGCTTCTGGCAAGGGCGGTGTCGGTAAATCAACCACGGCGGTGAACCTGGCGGTGGCGCTCCATGCCGAGGGCTATCGGGTTGGTTTGCTGGATGCAGATATTTATGGGCCCAGCATCCCCCTCATGATGGGTGTGGCCCCGGGGACAAAACCAGAAATCAGGGATCAGCGACTGATGGTGCCAATCACGGCCCATGGAATCGAGTGCAATTCCATGGGGTTCCTGGTAGATCCCAGGACCGCGATGGTGTGGCGGGCACCCATGATTATCTCCGCCTTCAACCAGATACTCAGTGATACCGCGTGGTCCGATCTCGATTACCTGGTGGTGGATATGCCGCCCGGTACCGGCGACATCCAATTGTCCCTGGCCCAGTCTGTTCAGCTCAGTGGGGCTGTGATCGTAACCACGCCCCAGGATGTTGCATTGCTGGACGCCCGCAAGGGAATTGAGATGTTTAACAAGGTCGGCGTGCCTATTCTCGGAGTTGTAGAGAACATGGCGACCCACATCTGTTCCAGCTGCGGCCACGAGGAAGCAGTTTTCGGAACCGGAGGCGGGGATAGGCTCGCTGAAGAATATGGGGTTGATGTCATCGGAAGGCTGCCGCTGGATATCCATATTCGAGAAAGAACGGACAGCGGTGAACCTGTGGTAGCATCAGACCCAGATTCGGCTGCATCGAAGGCTTATCGGGAACTTGCCCAGGTTGTGCATAACAAGATTGGACACGAGTCGACAGTAAAACCGTCAGGCCCGAAGATATCAATCAGCAATGATTAATCTTCGATGAACGCTGCCGTCACCGACCAGTTGTCACGGCTGTGTGGTCTGGAATGGGAAGCAGTGGCAAGGGCAGCATCCGAAGCAATGACAAACGAGCCGACGCAAGAATAAATAGAGATTCCAAAAGGGGAAGGTCTTGGACGCAGTAAATGATTTTCTGATTTATATAGATGGGTTTCTGGGTAGTGCCATCTGGTTTCCCACTTTTCTCCTCACTGTAGGTGTGTTTTTTACCCTGTACCTGGGCTTCCCGCAGATTCGTTATTTCAAGCACGCGATTGGTGTTACCACGGGTAAGTTTGACAAGGCTGGGGCAAAGGGGGACACATCTCACTTCCAGGCGCTGTCAACGGCTCTCTCCGGAACGGTTGGCACGGGAAATATAGGAGGTGTGGCGCTGGCCCTGCATCTGGGTGGACCAGCGGCGTTGTTCTGGATGTGGATGACTGCTTTCTTCGGCATGACCAGCAAGTTTGTTGAGGTAACCCTCTCTCACAAATACAGGCAGCAAACCGAGGACGGCACCATCGCCGGTGGCCCCATGTATTACATGGAGAAAGGCCTGAACATGAAATGGTTGGCCGTCATATTCGCCATCGCCACGGTGCTGAGTTCCTTCGGTACCGGGAACCTGCCCCAGATCAACAGCATCGCCTCGGGACTCGAGAGTACCTTCTCCCTCGATCCGCTCATTACAGCCAGTGTGCTGTCTATCTTGTTGGCCCTGGTGATTATTGGCGGCATTAGCCGAATCGCCAAGGTGGCGGCCGCGATCGTGCCTACCATGGCATTTATCTACCTGGTCGGTGCCTTTGCCGTAATCATCCCCAATATCGGCAATATCATTCCCTCATTCGCCGCAATTTTCAGCAATGCCTTCAGTGGCTCGGCGGCTACCGGCGGGTTTCTCGGGGCGACCTTCGCCTACGCATTCGATCGCGGTGTAAACCGCGGACTCTATTCCAATGAGGCGGGGCAGGGTTCTGCGCCGATCGCCCACGCGGCAGCGCGAACAGACCAACCTGCAGATGAAGGCATGGTCTCTATTCTCGAGCCCTTCATCGATACCATCATTATCTGCACGATCACAGGCCTGGTTATTCTCTCCTCTGGTGTGTGGGTGGAAAAATTTGAGAATGAGTTCCAGCGCGCGGACATGAGTTTCGTTACTGGAACCTACGATGAGGCAAATCCCGAGGATGTAGAATCGTTGTTTGCCTACCTGACCGGCGAAGAGAATGGGGCGACGGAGTACAGTGGGCCAGTAGTGTTGAGCGCGGGTATACCTCAGAACACGAGTGATTTCACTTTGATTGCCGCCAGGTCGCTGGCTGAGAATACTGTTTATACCCTGGAAGGCGTGCCCATAACCGGAACCGTGCAGGTTACAGATGGGCAACTGGATGATCCTGCAGTCACGGTAACCGGTGAATCCCTGCTGCATTCAGTACCGCTCACCACCCAGGCATACACCCGCGGTCTGTTCGGTAACTTCGGCCAGTACATCGTGTCGGTGGGGTTGATGCTGTTTGCCTTCTCGACAGCCATTGCCTGGTCTTACTATGGTGACAGGGCCATGACCTACCTGTTAGGCCCGAAATCTGTCCTGCCCTACCGCATCGTGTATGTACTGGGATTCTTCTATGCCGCCCTGGCAGACACGACGATCGTATGGAATGTCTCCCTGATTACGATCGTGTTGATGACAGTTCCCAACCTGGTTGGGATCCTGCTCATGCACAAGGAAATGAAATCGACTGTATCGGAATACTGGGAAAAGACTGACCATGGCAAACACGTCGCCTGACAGCGATGTGTTTGTCCGGCTTCAATCCTGAATCAGTGCGCTATTGGTGCGGATACTTCGCCGGGCAACCTGATGTCTTCCACGATTTCCTGCACTTCGGCAGGAGGATCCGGTGAAAACCTGGCTACTGCCAGGGAGAAGCAGAGGTTCACCATAGTTCCCAGTGTGCCGATGCCCTCGGGGGAAATGCCCAGCAGCCAGCCATCGGCATTGTCCATGGCTGGATTGACAGTCTTGAAGTAGACAATATATCCGGCAGTGAAGACGAAGCCTGCAACCATGCCAGCGATGGCTCCTTCCTTGTTCATGCGCTTCTGGAAAATTCCCAGCACGATGGCCGGGAAGAACGACGCGGCAGCCAGCCCGAAAGCATAGGCCACGACCTGGGCCACGTAGGCGGGTGGATTTATGCCGACATAGCCCGCAACCAGAACGGCGACAAAAATCGCGATGCGTGCATAGCGTAATTCCTGCTTCTCCGAGATGGTCGGCATAAAGCTGCGTTTCAGTAAATCGTGGGCAACCGCGGTCGAGATTACCAGCAACAAGCCGGCAGCGGTGGAGAGGGCAGCGGCCAGGGCCCCGGCTGCCACCAGCGCGACCACCCAATTGGGCAGGCCAGCGATCTCGGGGTTGGCCAGAACCATGATGTCGCGATTTACCGTGAGTTCATTGACCTCCGGATCGGCAACATACTGAATCCGACCATCATTATTCTTGTCGTCGAATACGATCAGGTTAGTGGTTTCCCACTTGCTGAACCATTCAGGCATGGCGCTGTATTCGGCATTATTCACCGTATCGATCAGGTTGGTGCGAGCGAAAGCGGCGACGGCGGGCGCGGTAGTATAGAGAATAGCGATGAAGATGAGAGCAAAACCGGCTGACCGGCGCGCATCGCGCACATTGGGTACGGTAAAGAATCGAATGATTACATGAGGCAGGCCAGCCGTGCCGAACATCAGGGCGGCGGTTATGAAGAAGACATCCTGGGTACTACGTTGACCTTCAGTATAGGTAGCAAATCCCAACTCTTCGCTCATGCCGTCCAGGCGATCCAGCAGGTACCCACCCCCGAATGCCTCGGTAAGCTCGGCACCAAAGCCCAGCTGGGGTATGGGTATGCCCGTCATTAGCATGGAAATAAAGATTGCCGGCACCATGAAGGCAAAGATTAGAACGCAATATTGTGCGACCTGGGTATAGGTGATGCCTTTCATGCCCCCCATGACCGCGTAGAAGAAAACGATCGCCATGCCAATGATGACGCCCGTAGTAATGTCGACTTCGAGGAAGCGCGAAAATACGATGCCGGCACCCTGCATTTGCCCACACACGTAAACGAATGAGATTGCTATGGCACAGAATACAGCGATGAGGCGGGCGGTACGGGAGTAGTAACGATCACCGATGAAGTCGGGTACGGTGAACTTGCCAAATTTCCTCAGGTATGGTGCCAGCAAGAGCGCCAACAGGACATAACCTCCAGTCCAGCCCATGAGGTAAAAAGTACCGTCTCTGCCAAGGAAGGAGATCAGTCCGGCCATGGAGATGAATGAGGCAGCAGACATCCAGTCGGCAGCGGTGGCCATGCCATTGGCCAGGGGAGGAACCCCACTGCCAGCAACATAGAAGTCGCTGGTAGATCCAGCGCGGGACCAGACCGCAATACCTATATAGAGACCGAAAGTGAGGGCGACAAATATAAAAGTCCAGACCTGAACGCTCATGCTTGCTCCTCCTGGGAATCGGAAGAGGCTTCCTGTTGCTTGCGCGATTGGTATTCATCATCCAGTTTATCCATCAGGTAGATATATACGTAGATGAGGACTACGAAGACGAGGATGGAACCTTGCTGGGCAATCCAGAAGCCCAGCTTGAATCCGCCGATGCGGATGTTGTCCAGGACGTCGACCAGCAAAATGCCGCACACGAATGATATGAAAAACCAGACACACAGGAGTGAGAGCACTATTCGAATATTGGATTTCCAGTAGGCATAGGCGTTCTTGTTGGACATGCTCTCCCCCAGGTTTATTGTTATTGGTAAGGATCGGCCTGCAGAGTTGCGATGCAGCTAAATCCCTGTATCGATAGCTCTGTGTTGCGCCAAGGAGTGCTCTCAGGCTCTCAGCGCTTGGATGGTATCACTTAACATTTTTAGGGTATAGCGATGGGGCTGGCAGGTCCTGGGATCAGCCCGTTCTCTGCCTGAAGCCCGATTGAGGGCTGAAAGCATGTTGAGGGTGGCCCGCGGGTGACGAGATTGAGCCTGCGGCGTGGAGTCAGTCCAGATCGTACTGGGCGATGTAGTCTTCGATTTTTGCGCTGTGCCTGGCCCGCGAGTCTTCCGGGGCATTCTGAATATTACGTAATAGTTGCCTGAGTTTCTGACGTTGTAGCTGTGGCTGTATTGAGATCAATTCATTGATGGCGGCATCGCCGTCCTGCATGAGTCGCTGTGCCCATTTAGACTGGGGCTTATCCTGCTTCTTCGGTGCTGCAAAATGATGCGGAAACTGCAGTTTATCTATGGCCAACTGTACGGCGTCGAAGTCACAGTCCCGCATGACCCTGCCAATATACTGCAGCTGACGTTTCTTCGCGCCGTGGCTATTGGGGAGGTTGCGGTATTCCCTGATCGCGTCAATCACGGCATCGGTAATGGGTAGGGTGACCAGTTGGGCCTCGCTAAATTCTATTAACCTTGCGCCCAGTTCCTGCAACGCGTGTGCCTCCCGCTTGCGCTGGGATTTGGATATTTCCTGTTCGTCGGGAGTGTATTCAATCATGCCAGTGATGCCGTTAAAGATAGAACGCCTGGGCGAGTCCGAGGAAAGCGAAGAAACCCACAGAGTCCGTAACGGTAGTCAGCGCTACAGAACCAGCAAGAGCGGGGTCGATATTGATCTTCTTGAGAAACATTGGAAGATAGGCGCCGGCCAGCGCCGCGGTTACCAGGTTGATCATCATGGCGGCGGCGATGATGTAGCCAAGTTTCAGGTCGCCGTACCAGAACAGGGCAACGAGGAAGATGATGATTGCCCACAGGGCACCATTGAGGCCGGCCACTCCCAGTTCCCGGATCAGAAGCCAGCGACTATTGGAAGGGCTGATATGTCCGAGTGCCAGGCTTCGTATGACGAGAGTGAGAGTCTGGGTACCAGCGACTCCTCCCATATTGGCCACGATAGGCATGAGTACCGCGAGATAAACCACCTGGTCCAGGGTGTCCTGAAACAGATAGATCACCATGGATGCAAATACCGCCGTGAGCAGGTTGACCCCCAACCAGACGGCGCGCCTTCGCGCAGTCTTGAATACCGGGGCGAAGGTGTCATCTTCCTCGTCGAGACCCGCCATACTCATCAGGGAGTGCTCGGTGCTGTCCCGAATCACATCCACGATGTCATCGATGGTGATACGGCCTACCAGCTTGCCGTCTTCGTCAACAACCGGTGCCGATACCCAGTCATGCTGCTCAAAGAGCTGCGCTACCTGGTTGGATTCCATATTCACAGGAATCGCTTCCACATCTACCAGCATGACATCCTTTACCGGGGTATTGGGATCCGAAACCAGGAGTTTGCGCAGGGGCAGGATTCCCAGGAACTTGTCATTCCGGTTTACTACCAGGATGTTGTCAGTCATCTCGGGAATGGTGTCGTGGCGACGCAGGTAGCGCAGCACCAGTTCGACGGTGTGATTCCGCCGCACCGTAATGGTGTCGGTATTCATCAGGCCGCCAGCCGTGTTTTCGGCATAGCTCAGGATGGACTCGATACGCTGCCGGTTCTGCTGATCCATGGCCTGCAGCACTTCCCCGGCCACTTGCTGGGGAAGCTGTTGCAGGATGTCGGCCATGTCATCGGTTTCCAGGCCTTCGGTGAGTTCGATTACTTCTTCGGCATTGAGTGCGCTGAGGATGTCATTCTGCAGGTCCACGTTCAGGTACTGGAGAACCTCGCCTTCAGCATCCTTGTCGATCAATTGCCAGAGAACGCTGCGGGTTTTTGGCGGAGTCGATTCCAGAAGGTGAGCAATCCCAGCGGTCGGCAGTGTCTTGATCATCTGCCGAACCTGGTAAAGAGAGCCGCTGTCTATCGCCTGGCTTAGCTCGAAGACATGGTCTTTCTGAAACTGTGATTCCTTGGCCTGGGACATGGCAATAATTACTACTTCGCCCACTTCATGACAGTAGCGATAGTAAGAGTCTGTTGAGGTAAGAATAAGATCCTGCGGCGTTCGTGGCGGCAGGCGCGGCTTGGCTAATTCTACCGGGTTTTGAAGGGCAGTTAAATTGCCAGTTGGCGGGGTTGGATCGGGCCCTGGCAGGCTGTATTCAGGGAAAAGATGGTGCCGGGACTACTCGGATTCACGGAATCGGTCGTTGATGAGTTCGATAATGGCGGCCAGTGCTTCTTCCTCGTCCTCCCCATCGGCGGTGACTTTCAAGGTGGTGCCCTTGGTTGCTGCGAGCATCATCAGGGAGAGTATGCTCTTGCCATCTACCATCTTTGAGTGGCCAACCTTGATGTCGCTGGCGAACCCGGCCGCAAGTTCTGCCAGTTTCGATGCAGCCCTGGCGTGCAGACCGGCCCTATTTATTACTTCGACTTCCTGTTCAACCATTCTTATCCCGTCTGCCTGGACTAGCACCCAAGCTCACGATGCCTCACTTGCACGTTGGTGATTCTACTGGAGAAAATTTCTTTTAACCTCTCACAGATGAATACTGATCGGTGCTGCCCGCCGGTACATCCTACAGCTACTGTTATATAGCTGCGGTTATTATTTTCGTAACTGGGTAGCCACTTATCGAGAAAAGCTTTTATGTCCTCAATCATCTCAGCTACATCGGCTTCATCGTTCAGAAATTTCGCTACTTTTGGGTCGAGACCGGTGAGAGACCGCAGATTCGCGTCCCAAAAAGGATTCGGAAGACAGCGAACATCATAAACAATGTCGGCATCAACAGGTACACCGTTCTTGAACCCAAAAGACTGGAAAAGCAGCGCCATTCCGGACTTGTGATCGCCCAGTACCTGGGATTTCACCGTATCCCTCAGGGTCTGCAGGGACATGTTACTGGTGTCGATCGAGAGGCTGGCAAGTGCCGCGATGGGCTCAAGCAGATCTGATTCCTTGTCGATGGCCTCTTTCAGACCGACATTTTCGGACGACAGCGGGTGCTTGCGCCGACTCTCGTTAAAGCGCTTGAGCAGAGTCTGGCTGTTGGCGTCCAGGAATACGACTTCTGCAGACAGGTTCTTGCTTTTAAGGTCTTCGATTATGCTCGGTACCTGTTCCAGGTCTGAGGACAGGTTCCTGGCATCGATACTCACGGCAATTCGAGGTGAGTCCGCGGCGTCTGTAGCTATGCGTTCGGCCAGCGAAGGCAAGAGGCTGGCGGGTAAATTGTCGATACAATAGTAGCCGCCCCGGTCTTCCAGAACATGCAGAACCGTACTCTTTCCTGAGCCTGAACGGCCGCTGATGATGATTAGTTTCATATTCGGTCGATCGACATCGCTATAGTCAGGCTCCTGAACCTGTCTAGCCGTGCATTATTGCAATATTGAACAGATCGTTACTGTCGAAAGTATTGCGTAAGGTAAAACAGAAATCTTCATCGCTAAGTAATTCGGCTATGGCGGCCAGCGCCTTCACGTGATCGTCAGTTTTTTGCTCTGGAACGATCAGGACAAACAGGATATCGACCGGTTTGCCGTCGATGGAGTCATAGTCAACGGGCTCCGCCAGGGTGATCAGGGCGCCCGTAATCTGGTCGCATTTGGCAACCCGGCAATGGGGTATGGCGATGCCTTTGCCCAGTCCTGTCGAACCGAGCTGTTCTCTTCCCAGCAGAGCATGATAGATATCTTTTGCATTTAGCTCGCTGTCTTGCTCGGCCAGTAATTCACTTATGCTGGTGAGGATTCGCTTCTTGCTACCCCATTCCATGCGGCAGAAACATCGTTCTGCGGTCAATATATCTTCCAGTTGCATTGTCTAAATAATATCGATGAGTTGATGGTTAATGTTCGATGTTGTGGTGCCTAGTCCACCAGTCGCTTGCGTTCATTCGAGGGCGGGATCGACAAGGACTCCCGGTATTTGGCAATCGTTCTGCGAGCAACGTTGATGCCTTTTTCTTCCAGTAGTTGGGTTATCTTGCTGTCGCTGAGGGGTTTCCGCGCGTTTTCAGCCGCGATCAGTTTCTTGATAATCGCGCGAATAGCAGTTGAGGAACACTCGCCACCACCCTTGGTTGAGACATGACTGGAAAAGAAATATTTCAGTTCGAAAATGCCGCGCGGAGTGTGCATGTATTTCTGGGTGGTAACCCGTGAGATTGTGGACTCGTGCATGCCTACTGCTTCAGCGATATCGTGGAGTACCAGGGGCTTCATGGCTTCTTCCCCATACTCAAGAAAGCCTTTCTGGTGTTCGACGATTCGGGTCGCGACCTTCATGAGGGTCTCATTGCGGCTCTGCAGGCTCTTGATGAACCAGCGTGCTTCCTGCAGTTTGTCCCGCATGTAATTGTTGTCATCGCTGGTGTCCGCACGCTTCACCAGTGCCGCGTAACTGTCGTTGATCCTGATCCTGGGTGCAGTATCGGGGTTGAGCTCTACTCTCCATTTGCCCGTATCGGCCTGTTTAGTGACTATGACATCAGGAACGATGTAGGAGGTGGAGGGCGGAGCGATTGCAGAGCCTGGTCTGGGATCAAGGCTCTCGATGACCGCGATGGTGTCTCTTAATTCAGATTCCTTTAGCCTTGTGCGGCGCATCAACTGGGCATAGTCACGGTGTCCCAGCAATTCCAGATGTTCGCGAATAATGAGCTTGGCGTTAGCAATGAGTTCGGGGCGTACTCCCAGGTCAAGCTGGTTGAGCTGAATCAGCAGACATTCAGCCAGGTTACGATAGCCGACACCCACCGGATCGAATTGTTGTATTCGGTGTAACACAGCCAGTACTTCATCGACTTCCAGTTCCAGGCCGGGGTCGAAGCCGGCATGGATGGATTCCAGATCCAGGCTAAGCATGCCATTAGCATCGATTGCATCGATAATCGCCATGGCTATGGCTTCGTCCCGCTCTGACATAGGGGTCAGGTTTAGTTGCCATAGCAGATGATCCTGCAAGGTCTCCTCGGCCGTATTGCGTGACTCGAAATCGTAGTTGTCACTGTCAGAGGAATAGTTGGACGAGGCTGTGGGGTAGATGTCATCCCAGTTACTGTCTACTGACAGCTCGTTGGGGATCTGCTCCTCCCATCCGGAGTCATCCCCATTGAGTTTCTGGTTGTCATTCGAATCGATGGAGTGGGGATGCTCGTCGGAAGGACGGTCATCTTCGTCGTTGGATTCTTCCATGTCGAGCATGGGGTTTGACTCCAGCGCCTGGTGAATCTCTTGCTGCAGATCGAGAGTAGAAAGTTGCAGGAGTCGAATCGCTTGCTGCAGCTGCGGTGTCATGGTCAATTGCTGACCGAGCTTTAGCTGAAGCGATAATTTCATGGACTGTACTACTTACAGGGCTGGAACAGGTTATGGGTCGAAAATAGGTGGCAGCTTATGCCGACTGTTAAGGCTGTAGCCACCTGCTCATCCGGTTAATCGATGGCTGCAGTATAGCAAAATTCGTGCCGTGCATGCATAAATCATGTATCAATCGTTGGCTGATAGTGGGCCGTGTTGGAAGTTCTTCTGGACAGGGTCCACTGGCGGTCTTGAACCATGGGAAGGGAGTTCGGGCAGGCACAGGGAAATGACTGAATCCAGAGGCTGTATCAGATTCGAAATTGTTCGCCGAGATAGACTTGCCGCACTTTTTCATTGCCCAGGATTGCTTCCGCGTTGCCTTCGGCGATGATCTGGCCCTCACTGACTATATATGCCTTCTCACAGATGTCGAGGGTTTCCCGCACATTATGATCGGTGAGCAGGACGCCGATATTGCGAGACTTCAGCTGCTCGATAATTTGCTTGATGTCGCTGACGGAGATCGGGTCGACTCCGGCAAAAGGCTCATCCAGCAGGATAAACTTCGGATCGGTAGCCAGGGTGCGGGCAATCTCTGTTCGCCGGCGCTCGCCGCCTGACAGGCTCATGCCTTTGTTCTGGCGTATGTGCAGGATATTAAACTCCCCCAGTAGCTTCTCCAGTTTTGATTGCTTCTCTTCACTACTCAGGTCCTTTCGGGTTTCCAGAATTGAAAGGATATTTTCTTCAACAGTCAGAGTCCTGAAGATAGAGGAATCCTGGGGCAAATAGGAGAGACCACGACGGGCGCGTTCATGAATGGGTAACCGGGTCAGGTCATGTTCGTCCAGCCTGACTTCGCCGCCGTCGGCCCTGATCAGGCCAACGATCATGTAGAAGCAGGTAGTCTTGCCCGCTCCGTTGGGGCCCAGCAGGCCTACGATCTCACCTCGAGCAATGGACAGGGATACATCCCTGACTACTTCTCTGCCTTTGTAGGTCTTGGCTAGATTTTTGGCACTGAGCATAGAGTCAGTTATCGGCTAGTTGGTAGCCGAGCTAAGTGAGCCCTGGCAAGGACCTGTCCCGCTAACCAGGTCCAGCTCTGTCTGGTGAACGATTCTTGCGCAGCGCATGGTGGAGTCGGGGGTTTCCAGGAATGCATTACCGACCAGCTCCACGATGGTTTCCTGCGAAGTCTCATCATTGTACATAATCAGGGTGTCGCTGGTGCCGGAGACAGCTTCGTCCGCCGATTCGCTATTCTGTTGATAGCTTACCGGAGTTCCTGTCACCGTCACTCTGAGCAGCTCATCGGTATCGAGGGTATATTCGAAGCGCGCCTCATTGCCTCGAACTTCAATTTCTCCCTGTACGACGATGACATTCTCTTTCATGTTCACGATGCGAAGTTCACCTTCGATGGAGACGCGAAACTCCCCGTCATGATTCCAGCTCACCGGAGTTACTGGCTCGGATTCTGCGGCGGACGTTGCCATGGGAATCGACAGCGCGATAGTCAGTAATGTCGCATTAAGGAATTGGTCTGATTTCATACCGGCCTTCGCCATTCCTGATGAAAAGTATTTCGTCGCCGTCCAGTTGTGCAAACATGCCAATGGCGCGTTGCTGAATGTTTGGCGTGTGCATAGCCACAGGTTGATCAGTTTGCATCGTCTCATTAGCGGGATCGATTGTCAGAAATTCGGTTGAGAGTACCGTTCTGTTGCCAAAATCATCCAGGCTATAGATCTCCACATCACCGCTAAGTTCAATCGTGCCTTCCTGCAGATTACTGTCTCCATTCTGCGGGGCCAGGTAGCCTCGCTCGGCGACAATGTTCCAGTGTGATTTTCCGTCCCGGAACAGGCGAATAAATGGTTCCAGCAATTCAGAGGTCTGGTCCTTGAAATGGTACTGACGCCTGGCCTGGAGCGTATAGCTTATCGAACCACTCGCATCGTAGAGTACCGAATTTATACCATCGCTGACGGCATCATATTCCAGTAGTTCGCCAGCATTCTCGGCAGAATCTTCTTCACTGATAGAACTGATACTGTCCAATCCAAAATACAGAAGCAGGGCAGTCACAGAGCTAATGATGAAAAAAGTGAATTTCTGCATACCGTCATAGTCATCCCAACACGCTTCGAGAGCTTATCACGAAACGCCGGTGTCACGATAAAATCAGGGGTTCCCTAGTCGAGATAGGCGAGGAACTTGTCCTGGGCATTGAGGATGAAGTCCGCGGTCTCCCTTACTGCGCCGTTGCCACCGCCGCGCTCAGTAATCAGTTCTGCCCTGGTCGCCAGATCCGGATGCCCACTGCCAACTGCCACGCCAAGTCCAACGATACGCATCACTGGCAGATCCGGGAAATCGTCGCCGATAAAGGCAACTTGCTCTGGACTGCTGCCGGTTCGATCCAGTGCATCTCTCAAAGCATCGACCTTGTTTGATTGCCCCTGATAGAGTAGATCGATACCCAACTCTCTGGCTCTTCGCGCGAGGAGTTCAGAGTTGCGACCGGTAATGATGCCAACCTGAATGTCATTTTCAATCAGCATCTTGATGCCGTGCCCATCCAGAGTACAGAACGCCTTCATCTCTTCACCGGAATTGCTGTAATAGAGTTTGCCGTCGGTGAGGACGCCGTCCACATCGAGGAGCAGAAGCCTGATTTGGCTTGCAAGTTCCCGGGCTTCCAGTTGACTGATGTTGAATTGCATGGAGATCTATATCGAGCGGTGATTGTCAGGATGAGAAGGGGGCAAGGGGACAAGAATCGTCATGGCCGCTACACAACGTTGGCCTGTAACAGGTCATGCATCTTTACTATGCCGTCGATCTGGGAGTCAGCATTTACTATGAGTAGTACATAGACATTCGACTCCTGCATGACTCTGGCTGCTTCTGCGGCCAGGGCCTTGCCATCGATATGCTTGAATTCGCGGGACATCACTTCCTCCACAGCCAGGGACCTGATGTCTTTGCCGCTATCCAGAGTACGACGCAAATCGCCGTCGGTGAAAACCCCGACTACGACATTCTCAGAATTGCAGACAGTAGTCAGGCCGAAACCCTTGCCGCCCATTTCTATGAGTGCTTCGGCAACGATTGTGCCTTCCCTCACCAGTGGGATCTCGTCGCCTGTATGCATCACATCCTCGACCTTGACCAAAAGTCGCCGCCCCAGAGCGCCGCCAGGATGGGAACTGGCGAAATCCGAATGGGTAAAACCCCTGGCTTCCAGAAGCGCCATGGCCAGGGCATCACCTAGTACCAGGGTGGCAGTGGTACTCGATGTGGGGGCCAGTCCCAGCGGACAGGCTTCCTCCGCCACGCTCACATCCAGGTAAAAATCTGCGGCCTCGGCCAGGGTCGACCCGGAGTTCCCGCTCATGCCTATGATAGGTATGTTTTTGCGCTTGAGTAGTGGTAGCAGTGAGGTGATCTCGTCTGTGTTGCCGGAGTTGGATATCGCCAGCACCAGATCGCCCTCGGTAATCATGCCGAAATCACCATGGCTGGCTTCGGCAGGATGTACGAACAGGGAAGGGGTCCCTGTGCTGGCCAGGGTTGCGGCAATCTTTTTTCCAATGTGGCCAGACTTCCCCATGCCCAGAACAACCACTCGACCCTTGCATTGAAGGATTGTGTTGCAGGCTGCTTCGAAGGCGGGATTTATCCTTTCCTTGAGAGCCGAGACGGCGGCCAGTTCTATCTCGATGGTGCGAAGAGCACTTTCTGCCAGAGAAATTTCTTTAGTCATTGCGCACGATCGGGTTCAGGGAGGAAGGTGAGAATCAGGATTCAGCTTATCTGGTAAAACATAAACGTAAACCAGCCACAATAAATAGACAAGAAGATAACGCCATTGATGCGGCCAATGCGCTTGTCGTGTTTGACTCCCCAGTAACAGAAAATAGCTAGCAGCAAGGTTATAAATAGCACTACCGCATAGTCGCGATAAAACAGGGGAGCTTCGATCAGGCCGGCACTTAGCAGCCCGGGGAAGGGTAATACCACCAGCAGGTTAAGGATATTCGATCCCACTATATTACCAATGGCCAGGTCATCGTGTCCGCGAAGTACGCAAGTCACCGATGCCGCCAGTTCCGGCAGGCTGGTACCCAGGGCAACAATGGTAAGGCCAATTATGGCAGTGGAGACTCCCAGGGCCGTGGCAATAGATGAGGCAGCCTGGACGAGGGCTTCTGCGCTGAGGATCAACAAGGCAAGACCAAGGAAGAGATAGGCGACGGCTTGCAGGCTATTGATATCGGAAATCTCCTCTTCTTCCAGTTCCGTCGGGCCGCCACCGGATACTCGCGCCCGGAACAGGCGATAGCCAAAGTAGGCCGTGATACCGATCAAGACGATGGCGTCGAACACACCAAGGTAGAGGTCGAGAAGCAACGCTCCCGTTGCCAGTGTGACCAGCAGCAATGCGGGTATTTCCTTCGCTATCAGGGATGCGGGAGGTTTGATCGGATTGATAAGTGCGGCAATCCCCAGCGCCACACCCACATTGAAGAGGTTGGAACCGAGGGCGTTGCCAATGGCCAGTTCTGGCTTACCTTCGTAGGCAGAAACGGCAGAGGAAAATATTTCCGGGGCAGATGTACCGAATGCCACGATAGTGAGGCCGATCATCAGGGGAGATACCCCGAGATTTCTGGCGAGCCCGGATGAACCGAAGACAAACTTATCGGCGCCCCAAATCAATCCAATGAAACCGAGGACGACAATTACCGAGTCTAGGAGCATAAAAGGCGGAAAATCGGGGCGCTGCTGATAAAGCAGATAATTAGAAGGGTGTTTGTAGTGCTTTGCAAGTAATAATTTGAAACCACCTGTTTGGAGGCGGCGAATCCCGGGGCTCCCGATATACCTTCTAATGCCCCACCGGTTTCATGTAAAATCAGCCCTCCTGTCAGGATTAAGTCCTCATTAAGGTCAGTTTCAGTAGTCTGGGAACCTCTGGATTCGCAGGATGAGCCGGAATCGGACAACCTTGATTTGAATGCTTTGGTCGATCACAACGATAGTGTGGCTGGAATTTGACCTCAACTGACCGTCATTTTATTCCTTGCTGCTGTGCGAAGCCATTCAGAGCAGGTTGAATAGGGAGTTAAGCAAATGAATTTATTGAAGAAAGTATTTGCTGCATTAGCCATGGTAGCGGTGCTGGGAAGCGCAGCACAGGCCCAGCAGATGACCGCCGTCGAAACTGCAGAGTTGGGTGTGAATACACTGCTGGAGACTGTGGCGGAATCCAAGGACTTGTTCCTGAGCAACCGTGACCAATATTTCAGTAATGTTGAAGCGGTACTAAATACTTTTGTCGACTTCAATGCCGTGGCAGAGGTCGTCATGTCCCGTTACGCGAGCGATGCTACGGAAGCGCAATTGCAGCGCTTCGCAGACATCCTGCGGATCACCTTAACCCGTTTCTATGGTGCTTCCCTGGTTTCCTATAATGGAGAAGAGCTTGTGTTCCTGCCGTCGCGCAATCCGAATACAGACCCGCGCGCAGATACTGTCGTTGGTATGGAACTGAGGGGAGATACAGCACTCCGTCTGCAATACCAGATGTTCCTCAACGAGAACGACGAGTGGAAGCTTAAAAACCTCAGCCTTGCAGGAATTAATCTTGGGCGTCAGTACTACACGCAGTTTGCTGCGCTTATGACTCAGCATAACAACGACATTGACGCGGTTCTGGACAACTGGCAATAAACCGGAGCGCGGTATTGGATCATTCTCAAGTAAAGCAGCTGGTTCAGGCTGCGTTTTCCGATTGTGAAGTTTCTGTCGACGGTGGCGACGGCAAGTACCTGATTACAGCCGTCGGCTCCGCATTCGAGGGGCTTAACGCTGTTAAACGTCAGCAGGCTGTCTATGCTGTTATTAATGAGCATATCGCCAGCGGAGCAATCCACGCTGTCACGATGCGATTGCTGACCCCGGCCGAGAGAGAAGCCACCCAGGCTAGTTAATTCTATGGATAAATTGTTGATTAACGGGGGTGTGCGTCTCGAAGGTGAGATTCGCATCGCAGGCGCCAAGAATTCTGCTCTACCGATTCTTGCCGCAACTCTGCTTACCCATGAAACGGTGCAGGTCTGTAATCTGCCTCACCTCTATGACATTACCACCATGCTGGAATTGCTCGGTTGTATGGGAGTCCAGCCTGTAGTCGACGAGAAGCTGAATGTTGAAGTCAACAGCAGCACTATCCAGCACTTCAATGCACCATACGAGCTGGTGAAAACCATGCGCGCCTCTATTCTGGTGCTGGGGCCGCTGTTGACCCGCTACGGGAAGGCGGAGGTGGCGCTTCCCGGTGGTTGCGCCATCGGAAGTCGGCCAGTGAATCTGCACATTAGTGCCTTGGAAGCCATGGGTGCCACTATTGAAGTGGAAGATGGTTATATCAAGGCTTCAGTCGATGGCAGGCTCAAGGGTGCACATATATTCATGGACCTGGTAACGGTAACCGGCACCGAGAATGTGATGATGGCTGCGACCCTGGCAGAAGGTGAAACCGTTATTGAAAACGCGGCCAGGGAGCCCGAGGTCGTAGATCTGGCAAACTGTCTGGTAGCCATGGGAGCGAAGATTCGTGGCCAGGGTACCGACACCATCATCGTCGAAGGTGTGGACGCACTGCATGGTACCAGCTACTCGGTAATGCCTGATCGTATCGAAACGGGTACCTACCTGATTGCCGCCGCCGCTACCCGCGGCCACATCAAAGTGAAAGATACGCGCCCGGATATCCTGGAATCTGTGCTGAGCAAACTGGAGCAGGCTGGGGCTGAAATCAAGGTCGGGGAGAACTGGATAGAACTGGATATGCATGGTAGACGACCAAAATCTGTGTCCTTGCGTACAGCGCCCTATCCGGCGTTTCCTACGGACATGCAGGCCCAGTTCACCGCCCTGAATACGGTCGCTTCTGGTACCGGTTCCATAACCGAAACAGTATTCGAGAACCGGTTCATGCATGTTCATGAGATGAATCGCATGGGTGCATCTATCCAGGTGGAGGGCAATACCGTGATCGTGGAAGGTGTAGAAGCCCTCAAGGGCGCACCGGTCATGGCTACCGATTTACGTGCATCCGCCAGCCTTATTATTGCTGGTCTCGTGTCTGACAACCTGACCAGTGTCGACAGGATCTATCACATCGATCGTGGTTACGAATGTATAGAAGAGAAGCTGCAATTGCTGGGAGCCAGAATTCGCCGCGTGCCTTCCTGATCAACCAGTTCTTTCAAAACCCAAGCTATGAGTTCTTCCGACTTAATCATCGCCCTCACCAAGGGCAGAATCCTGGATGAGACCCTGCCGCTGTTTGCGGCGGCGGGGATCGAGCCCGTGGAAGATATCGCGAAGAGTCGAAAGCTCCTGTTCGAGAGCAATGTGCCAGGGGTCAAGCTCATGGTGATGCGCGGGTCGGATGTGCCTACCTACGTGGAATTCGGCAGCGCTGATATGGGGGTTGCTGGCCGTGACCTGATTCTGGAATATGGGACGGAGGCATTCTATGAGCCACTTGACCTGGGTATTGCGAAGTGTCGATTGATGACCGCGCGACCAGTAGGCGCGCCGCCGCCGACTGAGCGACTGCGAGTGGCGACCAAGTTTGTTAACTCAGCCAAACGCTATTTCGCGGAGCAAGGGCAACAGATTGAGTTGATTAAGCTCAATGGTGCCCTGGAACTGGCGCCTTCCATGGGGCTGGCCGATGCCATCGTGGATATCGTCGATACCGGTAATACCCTGAAGGCGAATGGACTGGAAGCACAGGAAGTGATCGCCCAAATCTCTTCGCGGATAATCGTAAACAAGGCGGCCATGAAGATGAAGTACGAACGAATTAACGATATCCTGGCCAGGCTCCGCCTGGCAGTGGAAGCCAAAGTTTCCTGAAATCCAAACGCCGATCTCCGGCACCCAGTTGTAGCCAATTCACCGAACCATTACCCGGATTCACCATGACTACTTTTGCCGACAGCATAAACGTACTGAATTCATCAGATGCCGATTTCAGCCAGCGCCTCGACAAGCTGTTGCACAGGGAGTTGTTAATTGAAGACAAGATTTCCAACACAGTAACGGAAATCCTGCAGGCAGTTCGAAGCCGGGGAGACTCGGCACTGATTGATTACACTAATCGCTTCGATGGGTTTGGTGCGCAATCCATGGCTGATCTCACTATCGGTCAGGAACAACTGCAGGCCGCGCTGGATCGACTGGGTGAAGATGAACGTCGGGCGCTTACCCATGCAGCCGAGCGAATTCGCCGCTATCACGAGAAACAGAAACAAAATTCCTGGCACTATGAAGAGGCAGATGGCTCGGTCTACGGGCAAAAAATCAGCCCTTTGGAGCGAGTAGGAATTTATGTGCCTGGTGGTAAGGCAAACTACCCTTCTTCCGTGCTGATGCTCGCCATTCCTGCCCAGGTCGCAGGAGTTAAGGAAATCGTGGCCACGGTACCCACCCCATACGCCGACGACGGTAACCTGGTTTTCGCCGCAGCCGCTCTCGCCGGCGTCAACAAGGTATATACCGTGGGTGGTGCGCAAGCCATCGCCGCACTGGCCTATGGTACCGAGTCGGTCCCCAGGGTCGACAAGATTAGCGGCCCGGGAAATATCTACGTTACCGTAGCCAAGAAGCAGGTATTCGGGGAAGTGGGGATCGACATGATAGCCGGTCCTTCCGAATTGACTGTCATCTGCGATGGCGGTACCGATCCGGACTGGGTTGCTATGGACCTGTTTTCCCAGGCGGAACACGATGAACACGCGCAGTCTATTCTGATTACTCCCGATGAAGTCTTCCTCCAGCAGGTGAAAGCCAGCATCGACAAGCTACTGCCACAGATGGAGCGCCGCACGATCATTGAAGCTTCGCTGCGGGACAGGGGTATCCTGATACAGGTGGAAAACCTCGAGCAGGCCGCCGAGGTGAGTAATCGCATTGCTCCGGAACACCTGGAGATTTCTGTGCAGGATCCGGACGCGGTGTTAGAACATATCGAGAATGCGGGCGCGATATTCATGGGGCCTTTTGCAGCCGAGGCACTGGGTGACTATTGTGCCGGGCCAAGCCACGTGCTTCCAACTTCAGGCACGGCAAGGTTTTTCTCGGCACTGGGTGTCTATGATTTTCAGAAGCGCTCTTCCATTATCAACTGCTCTGAAATAGGTGCAGCGCGTCTGGCTGGCACGGCATCCACGCTCGCTCGCAATGAGCATCTTCAGGCCCATGCCCTGTCGGCGGAGTATCGCAAGAATCCTGACCTGGAAGGCTAGGGAAGTAGAACTCTAACGGTCTTGTGGCTCAATGATGATGGCCTGACCGAATCCAAGAGTGGTCGGGAAATTGAATAGCTGGCCATTGCGATAGACCTGGACATTGACTGTGTCGCCAGGCTTCTTATTGCGTATTTCCATCATGATATTCTGGGCATCGACTACTGCCGAGTCTTCTACCCTGGTAATGACATCCCCTGGCTCAATTCCGGCACGTTCAGCGGCTCCGCCGGAGTCGACGCTCTCTACCAGCATTCCCCGGATATTATCCACGCCGAAGAAGAGCTGGCTTGATTGTTCGTCCAGGGCTTCCCCAGTCAGCACTCCCAGGTAACCGGAATTGGCCGCTATGGCGTCGCTAACCATTTCCTCCATGGCAGAGATGGCTACACTCGCCGGGGTGGCGAAGCCGATGCCTTCGAAAGTTCCGGATTCTGAGAAGATAGAGGAGTTGATGCCCACCAGCTTCCCTTCCCGATTGATCAAGGCTCCACCTGAATTGCCTGGGTTGATGGCGGCATCGGTCTGAATCATGGCAACGCCATTTTCTGAATTCACACTGATCGCACTAATAATACCCTGGGAGACACTCTGGCCAATGTTGCGGGGATAACCAATCGCGAAAGCGACATTTCCTACCTGTAGTTTGCTTTCATCTCCAACTTCGATAGGGGTCAGGTTATCCATATTAATGTGCAGAACCGCGAGATCGTTCTCCTGATCCCAGGCAACTACAGTAGCCGGGGTGCTACGGCCATCGGAAAGGGTAACCTCGGTGTCGAACATGTCGAGCAATGTGTCGACGACGTGATAATTGGTGAGGATGAAACCCTGCTCGCTGACGATTACGCCCGAGCCAAGGCTCGCACTTTCCCCAAGAATAAAGTTGAGCCTGTCCTCCGACTCGCGTTCAACGGACTCTATGTTGAAGCTGGTTGCATTGATAGCCACCACCGACGGTGCGGCGGCTGCTATGACTTCGGCGAAGCTCGGCGGGGTGTCAATGGCTGCCGGTACCGGAGACTGATCCAGTCGCGCATTGATTCGTTCCAGTTGCTGATACTGCAGAATCACAATGGCAAACAACAGCCCGGTCATCACTGGCCAGCTTAGAAACTGCATTGTCTTGAGGAGGCGATCCATAGTGGTTGAATTCCCGAATGGGACAGTACGGCTATGCTATGATGACGAAGCATTATCAATATACAGCGTTGTCTGGGTGGTTTCCAATGGCAGTAAGCCTTAAAGAGCTCAATACCGAACTGACTAATTTGCTGCAGCCCGAGCGGTTCAAGGACTATTGTCCCAATGGCCTGCAGCTGGAGGGTTCCAACACGGTAAGCAAGATCGTTTCCGGAGTCACAGCCAGTCAGGCGCTGATAGACGCGGCGATCGAGAGGGGCGCTGATACCTTGCTTGTTCATCACGGTTATTTCTGGCGGGGAGAAGACCAGACTATCGTTGGTATGAAAAAGAAGAGGGTGCAGTCGCTGCTGTCCAACAACATAAATCTGTTTGCTTACCACCTTCCCCTGGATGCCCATCTCGAGTTGGGGAACAATGCGCAATTGGGCAAGCTGTTAAACCTGGAAAGGAAGGAGACTATAGGCCGGCCGGGCGACCTTCCGTTGGTGGCCATTGGTGAGTTGTCCGAGCCCAGTGATTTCCTGCAGTTGTCTGGCCGAATATCTGACAAACTGAATCGAAAAGTCATAGCGGTTGAAGGGCGGCGATCCGTGATCAGGCGAGTGGCGTGGTGTACAGGCGCCGCCCAGAATTACTTCGACCTTGCCGTCGAGGCCGGTGTGGACGCCTATATCACCGGTGAGATATCGGAACCCAGCGCTCATATCGCCAGGGAATCGGGCGTGCATTTCTTTGCCGCAGGCCACCATGCCACGGAGCGATATGGTGTGCAGGCGGTGGGCGAGTATCTCGCTGGCAAGTTAGCTATCGATCATGAATTTGTCGATATCGATAATCCTGCCTAGAGGAAATAGGGAAAGAGAAAATAGGGACAGATTTATTTTTTTTTAAAAAAATAAATCTGTCCCTATTTTCTCCCTCCTGCCCGGCACGACTAGCTCCCGCAGATGGGCGTAACAATCGATTCCAAGACTCAGGCCAGAGAACAATTCCCGGAAATCCGCGAAGAAGCTAAATTATGCCCTGTTCCTTCATCAAAGCTATTACCTGATCCAGGCACTCATCGATCTCCAGCGCGGCGGTGTCCAGTTCGAGGTGTGCCAGTTCTGGAGGCGTGTAGGGGAATGACAGTCCGGGGATATCTCCTGAATCACCGCTATCGGCGGCGGCATAGAGTCCGCTGGGGTCGCGCTGAATGCACACCTCCATGGGTGGGTTCAGGTAGATGATGAAGCAGCTATCCTTTCCTATCACGCTGAGGGCGTGTTCTCTCGAGTCTGCATTGGGTGCCACGAAAGAAGCGCAGCAGATGACGCCGGAATCATTAAGGAAGCGTGCCACGTGGGCGCTGCGGCGTAAGTTCTCGGCGCGTCCCTCCGCATCATGAGGAAGGTCACGGGAGATACCCAGGCGCATGGTCTTGCCATCGAGAACTGTGCAGACCCGGCCCTTATCGAACAGCCTGCGTTCAAGGCCGTGGGCGAGTGTTGATTTGCCTGATCCGGAAACTCCGATGAACATGATAGTGGCTGGTTTCTGACCATAGCGCGCTGCGCGTTCGTCTTTAGTGACGTGGGTGTTCTGTTGGTCGCCTGTCTTTTTAACAGGCTGCAAGTCGCAGCTGATCATGCCTGCGCCAACGGTGACGTTGCTCAAGCGGTCGATGAAAATCAGGCTGCCAGTTGCCCGGTTGTGGTCATAACTGTCGAAACAGGCCGTGCCGTCGAGATTAATTTCGACGACCCCGATTTCATTCAGTTCCAACCCCGGCGCCGGGCTCTTCGCCAGTGTGTTGACGTCGATGCGGTGACGAATGGAATTCACCTTGCCACTCAGTGTCTTGGTGCCGAGCTTGAAATCATATTGCTTGCCAGGAAGGAGTGGTGAATCGGTCATCCATACGACGGTGGCTTCGAAATTGTCCCCGCTGTTGGGAACGTTTCTTGAGTGAGCGATGACATCGCCGCGGCTGATGTCGATCTCGTCTTCGAGGGTCAGTGTGATCGCCATATCGGTATAGGCGAGTTCCAGCTCCTCATCGAAAGTCACGATTGATTTGACGCGGCTGGTTTTTCTGGAGGGGAGGACGATTATCTCGTCGCCCTTGTGTACAACCCCGGAGGCGATTGTTCCGCAGAAGCCCCGAAAGTTCAGATTGGGCCGATTCACATACTGAACCGGCAGGCGGAAGTCTTCAAAGTTCTTGTCGGCCGCTATCTCTACCGTTTCCAGTATCTGCATAAGTGGCTCGCCCTCGTACCAGGGCATGCTTTCACTCCTGTTGACCACATTATCGCCATTCAGTGCAGAGAGCGGTATGAAATGGTAGTTGGCAGCTGCGAGTTTCTCCGAGAAAGCCAGGTAGTCTTTCTCTATTTCCCTGTAAGTCTCTTCGCTGTATTTCACGAGATCCATCTTGTTGATGGCTACGATAATCTGCTTGATGCCTAGCAGCGATGCGATAAAGCTATGCCGCCTGGTTTGAACCTGTACGCCGTGCCTGGCGTCTATCAATATGATGGCCAGGTCGCAGGTAGATGCGCCGGTCGCCATGTTACGCGTGTACTGCTCGTGTCCGGGAGTGTCTGCGATGATGAATTTACGTTTTGCCGTGGAAAAGTATCTGTAGGCAACATCAATGGTTATGCCTTGCTCTCGCTCGGCCTGTAAACCATCTACCAACAGCGCCAGGTCCAGCCCACCGGTGGTGCCAGATTTCACGCTGTCTGCTTCAATGGCGGCCAGTTGATCTTCGTAGATCATCTTGGAGTCGTGTAGCAGGCGTCCGATCAGGGTGCTCTTGCCGTCATCCACACTACCGCAGGTTAGTAGCCGCAATAATTCCTTGCGCTCATGCTGCGCCAGGTAGGCCTTGATATCCGTACTGATTAATTCTGATTGATGAGACATGATGGTTCAGAAGTATCCTTTTCGCTTCTTCTCTTCCATGGAACCGGCCTTGTCTGAATCGATCAGGCGGCCCTGGCGTTCCGAACTCGTAGTGAGCAGCATCTCCTGGATGATTTCAGGAAGCGTTGTTGCAGTAGACTCAACGGCACCTGTTAATGGATAGCAGCCGAGGGTCCTGAATCGCACAGTCTTTGTCTGCGCCTTGCTGCGGTACTCTTCTGGCATGCGCTCGTCGTCGACGAGTATGTCCACGCCGTCGATTTCGACCACAGGACGGGGTTTCGCGAAATAGAGCGGTACGATGTCGATATTGTTGAGATAGATATATTGCCAGATATCCAGTTCGGTCCAGTTGGACAGGGGAAATACCCGAATACTCTCGCCCTTGTTGATCTTGCCGTTGTATAGATTCCACAACTCCGGACGCTGATTCTTGGGATCCCATACATGGTTCTTGTCACGAAAGGAAAATACTCGTTCCTTGGCTCTGGATTTTTCCTCGTCTCTGCGAGCCCCGCCAAAAGCCGCGTCGAAACGGTAGAGATCAAGCGCCTGTTTCAGAGCCTGTGTCTTCATGATGTCAGTGTGCTTCTCACTGCCATGGGTGAAAGGGCCAATCCCGGCTTTAACGCCATCTTCATTAGTATGGACGATGAGATCGAGGCCAAGTCTGTCTGCTAGATCATCACGAAATTCGATCATTTCCCGAAACTTCCATGTAGTGTCTACATGCATTAGCGGGAATGGTGGCTTTCCTGGGTAGAACGCCTTTAGTGCCAGGTGTAACATCACAGCGGAGTCTTTGCCTATAGAGTAGAGCATTACTGGTCTGTCAAATTCGGCAGCCACTTCGCGAATGATATGTATGCTCTCCGCTTCTAGCTGTTTGAGGTGGGTCAGATTATATTCGGCCATGAGTAGTTGCTTGCTGATTGAGCAGCTTATATCTGAAACTGGTTAGGAGTATGTTGCTTCTTCCTGAAGCGTAAAGGGTCCTGCCTGGACTATTTGGTTTGTTGGACAGGAATTTCTTCGTCGTTTACCGGCTTGGTTTTGTCGATGCCGAAGTCTTCTGACAGCGCGCCTTTCTGGTCAGGACTCTGCTTGGCGGCATAGTCCCGGGGCGGGGCCAGGGGCCCGGCTTCTTCTGCATTTTGAGGCTCGAACACCGCATCAGTTTCGGTTGGCAGCAGTTTGTTGGCAACATCAGATGAACACAAGTCCTGAGCGCCACTGGCCAGGTGCTGATAGACATCCCGATAACTCTCCGTCATGTGCTGTACCAGTTCGGCAGTCATGCTGAAGTGATCACTGACACTGTTTCGGTATTCACTGTGATTGTCCTTGAGCTGCCGTATCTCATTTTCCAGCTGTCGAATACGGGAAGGGCTGGCATTGAGTCTGCCGGCTATCAGTACACCGATAACCATGCCTACTGCGAGAGCACCAATTCCAACCAGCCAAACCACTCGTAATTACCTCGAAACCTGAATTTTTATCGTTCTCGAACGCCGCGAGAGCCGAGTATACCTTACAAGGCAATTGGCGTCAGCGAATTAGGGGGTGGCGCGGCGATTTTGCCGGGTACTCGCAGCAACTGCGACTGACAGTCAGTTGCAGGGCTCCAGCGCGATTCCCGAGCTGCTAGTCTCGAGGGGCAAAGCCGCCTAGAATGCGGCTGCTTTGGCAACACATTCAGGTACATGGAACCACTTCAGCGTTACAGGCAGGACTTCGATCGGGGGGAAATCTCCGAAGACGAGGAACAACTGAGGATCGTTCAGCTACTTGACCGTCTACACGGGGAACTGGTGGCGGTCGAGGTTGAGATGGGCGGGTTCTGGGGCAGGCTTCGTCAAGTGATACCCGGCCGTGCAAGGCGGGAAGTCACACCGAAAGGTTTGTATCTCTGGGGTGGGGTAGGCCGGGGCAAGACCTATCTAATGGATCTGTTCTATGAATGCCTGCCGCTGCAGGCCAAGCGGAGAACCCATTTCCACCGCTTCATGCAGGAAATCCATCAACAACTCACCCGGCTGCAAGGTGCGGCAAACCCCCTGCAGGAGATTGCAGCGAACATAGCCGCCGACACCCGCGTTCTCTGTTTTGACGAATTCTTCGTCTCAGATATCGGTGATGCCATGATCCTGGCAGGACTGCTGGATGCCCTGTTCTCCAGGTCGGTAGTGCTGGTGGCAACTTCCAACGTCGAGCCGCGGCGCCTGTATGAGAATGGCCTGCAGCGGGACAGGTTCCTGCCTGCAATCGCACTCTTGCAGAAGCATACTGAGATCGCGGAGATACGGCCGGGTACCGACTATCGCCTGCAACGCTTGAGCAATACGGAACTCTACCTCTATCCAGAGAGCGAGAGCACGGAAGAGAAACTATTGCAGAGCTTCAGGAATCTGGCTCCGGATGTGCGTGAAATCCAGGAGGCTCCCATGATCCGCATCCTGCAGAGGGATATCCCAGCCTGCTATTCTGCTGATGATGTGGTGTGGTTCAGCTTCGCGGCGCTCTGCGACAGCCCGCGTAGCGCGTTCGATTATGTTGAGATTGCCCGGCTCTACCATGCCCTGATTCTGAGTGGTGTGCCCTGCCTTAATGATGACAAAAACGACCAGGCGCGGCGCTTCATCAACCTCATCGATGAGCTTTATGACAGAAGGGTGAAGCTGATTCTGGCTGCTGACTGCCCCCTGGAGGATCTGTACAGCGGCTCCAGGCTTTCCTTTGAGTTCGAAAGAACTCGCTCCAGGCTCGTGGAAATGCAGTCACACGACTACCTGGGAAGGGTGCACCGGGCCTGATTCCTGGCTTGATCCGGGCGGCTCGCCGCGCTGGGCATCAGGAATAGCGCCGCCTGGCCCGAAATGCCCCTGCAGGCGCCGGAAATCAGGCGTTCAGGCCTCCAAAACCCCTTGAACATTGATACTCTCTCCTGTAGTATTCGCGCTCTTTTGAACTATGCCCCAGAACGTGCGATGAAGACTTATAGCGCAAAACCCAACGAAGTCCCACAGCAGTGGCTTCTGATCGATGCTGAAGGCCAGACCCTGGGCCGCATGGCAGCTGCCATTGCGACCCGTCTGCGTGGCAAGCACAAGCCTGAATATACCCCGCACGTGGATACCGGCGATTACGTGGTAGTCATCAATGCGGACAAGGTCGCTGTCACCGGCAACAAGGCCAAAGACAAGATGTACCACTCCCACTCTGGTTTTCCAGGTGGCTTGAAATCCATTTCATTTGAGAAGTTGCAAGTGCATGCGCCTGAGCGCGCTATCAAGCTTGCGGTCAAGGGTATGCTTCCCCGCACCCCCCTGGGCCGGGCAATGTACAAGAAGTTGAAGGTCTATGCGGGTACCGAGCATCCCCATAGCGCCCAGCAACCTCAAGCTCTGCAACTGTAATAAGGACGAAGATCCAACATGGCAGCTACACAATATTACGGTACCGGTCGTCGCAAGACTTCTACAGCCAGGGTCTATCTGACAAGCGGTAGTGGCAACATCACAGTGAATCGCCGTCCACTGGATGGCTATTTTGGCCGTGAAGTCGCCCGCATGATCGTACGTCAGCCACTTGAGCTGGTAGAGATGACAGAGAAATTCGATATCAACGTCACCGTGCGAGGTGGTGGTAGCTTCGGTCAGGCCGGTGCGATTCGCCATGGTATTACCCGCGCACTGATGGAATACGACAATGAACTGCGTCCAACCTTGCGCAAGGCTGGATTCGTGACTCGTGACGCCCGTGAAGTTGAGCGTAAGAAAGTGGGATTGAGAAAGGCGCGCAAGCGGCCACAGTTCTCCAAGCGTTAATCCGCAGGACAGTATCAAAAAAACGTCGAATTACGGTTATGATTCGGCGTTTTTTTTTGCGTAAACAAAATTGGAATTTTGTTTACAAATCAACTAGTTGAATTGTATCGGCCAGAGCTGCGCACTTGCTAAAAATCGCGAAAACGACTAGAATTCACGCGGTTTTTGAGCCTGATTCAGGAAAAGATTTCTCCCAGCGCCCCCGCGGGAGCGATCACGGCGCGAAAGAAGGGTATGCGCAGCAGCTTTCCGGACCCAGCGACCAACCCAGAATAGTTTCCACGCAGATTATTACTGCAAATTAATTTTAAGTAGCGTGCTCTCAAGGAGAAATTTACGGTGACTGACGACAGTACTAACGCTGGCCGTAGGCGTTTCTTGGTGGGCTCCACATCGGTCGTAGGTGTAGCCGGTGTCGTTGGAGCAGCCGTCCCATTTGTAGGATCCTGGAACCCAAGCGCGAAGGCGCGTGCAGCAGGTGCACCGGTTCGGCTGGATATCAGCCGCTTGCAACCCGGTGAAATGCTTGGTCCGATTCCCGCCTGGCGTGGTCGACCAATTTTCGTCATTCGCCGCAGCGAGGAAGCCCTGGCTGTATTGAATGAAGATCCGGATCGTTTGACAGACCCGAATTCGGAAGACCCCGAGCAACCGGCCTACGCACAGAACGAAACCCGTTCCCGCGATCCAGAAGTTCTGGTACTGGTTGGCCTCTGTCCCCATCTGTTCTGTTCTCCAACACCGCATATCGAATTACGCCCCCAGCCTTTCGACAGCGAATGGCGTGGTGGTTTCTTCTGTCCTTGTCATGGTTCAAGGTTTGACCTCGCTGGCCGCGTCTACAGCGGTTCACCGGCTTCCAGAAACATGCAGGTACCACCTTATTCCTTCGAGGGTGACAATGTCCTGGTGATTGGTATCGATGAGGAGAATGCGGCATGACAGATATCAGCAATTCCGATAATGCCGTAGCTGGCAAGCAATCCGGTCGCGTGATGACAGCATTGACTTCCCTGGTGGGCTGGGTAGATGACCGTTTGCCAATCGTGGCTGCCTGGAAGCAGCACATGAGCGAATACTACGCGCCGAAGAACTTCAACTTCTGGTATTACTTCGGTGTCCTGTCCCTGCTGGTTCTGGTAATGCAACTGCTTACCGGTGTCTGGCTGACGATGAACTATACGCCAAGCGCAGAGGCAGCCTTTGCGTCTATCGAATACATCATGCGTGATGTGGAATATGGCTGGTTGCTTCGCTACCTGCATTCCACTGGTGCATCGGCTTTCTTCTTCGTCGTATACATCCATATGTTCCGCGGCCTGATGTATGGCTCCTATCAGAAACCGAGAGAACTGCTGTGGGTGCTGGGTATGTGTATCTACCTGGTGCTGATGGCTGAAGGTTTCATGGGTTATGTATTGCCATGGGGTCAGATGTCTTACTGGGGTGCCAACGTAATCGTTTCCCTGTTCGGTTCCATTCCCGTAATTGGTGAAGACCTGCTGGTATGGATTCGCGGTGACTACCTGATTTCCGGAGCAACACTAAATCGTTTCTTTGCTCTGCACGTTGTGGCCTTGCCAATCGTTCTCCTGGCCCTGGTGGTTGTCCACATCCTGGCCTTGCATGAAGTGGGTTCCAATAACCCCGATGGTATAGAGATCAAGAAGAACAAGGGTCCTGATGGTAAGCCTGTCGATGGCGTGCCTTTCCACCCGTACTACACGATTTACCATGACCTTCCGGGTGTGGTTCTGTTCCTGTTCGTCTTCTGTGCGATCGTTTTCTTCGTGCCGGAGATGGGAGGTTACTTCCTCGAAGTGGCCAACTTCATCGAAGCAGACTCTCTGAAGACGCCGGAACACGTGCCGCCGGTGTGGTACTACACACCTTTCTATTCCATGTTGCGTGCTGTGACCGTGCCACTGTTCGGCATCGACTCCAAGTTCTGGGGCATGCTGGTGATGTTCGGCGCTATCGCCATCCTCTTTGTATTGCCCTGGCTCGACAAGAGTCCGGTGAAATCAATGCGCTACAAGGGTTGGTATAGCCGCATCGCACTACTGCTGTTCGTAGTGAGCTTCATCATCCTTGGTGTGTTGGGTACTCAGGCAGTAAGCCCTGCGAAGACCCTGCTCGCACAGATAATGACAGTGGTTTACTTCGCTTACTTTATTGCCATGCCCTGGTATACCCGCATGGAGCAAACGTCCCAGCCTCCAGAGAGGGTAACGGGTCGCTTTATCAGCATCCCGCAATTGCTGGGTAGCATCCTGTTGATTATCTTCCTCGTGGTGCTGCCGCTGATGCTGGTTTCAGGTAGTGCGGAAGCGGCCTCTTCCGGCAACCTGGATCTGGAGCATGTGGAAACAGACTTCGAAGACAAGGATTCTTTGCAGCGCGGATTCCGTACTTACATGAACTACTGTGTCTCGTGTCATGAGCTCGGTTATGCACGCTATGAGCGCACAGCCAACGATCTTGGTATTCCAAACGACATGGTTCTCGCAAACCTTGTTTGGGATGGTTCATTGATCGGTGATCTGATCGAGAATTCGATGGCGAAAGAAGATGCGGAAACCTGGTTTGGTGCCGCTCCTCCAGATCTTACCCTGGCGGGTAGGGTTCACAGCCCGGATTGGTTGTACACCTATCTGAAGTCGTTCTATAACGATGAGTCGAGAATCTTCGGTGCCAATAACAAGATCTTCCCTAATGTCGCCATGCCGAATGTTCTGCACGGCCTGCAGGGAGATGTGACCTGCGACGATCACGGTACGGGTGATCCTACTCAGTGTGAGTTGCATCATGTAGAGGGTACCGGCGAGCTTAGTTCTGCGGAATTCGATTCCATGATCGCCGACCTGGTTAACTTCATGTATTACGTGGGTGAACCGGTTCGTGACAGACGCCAGCAAATAGGCATTTGGGTTCTGGCTTTTCTGGCAGTGCTCTATGTGCTCACGGCTCTGGTTGGCCGCGAGTTCTCCAAGGACTACCACTAGTCTGAACTTGCACTTGAATACAGTATAAGAAATAAACACATAGAGGTTTACCTATGGGCGTGGTCGCAAAACGTTCTTCAATGACTTTTTATTCGGATGGAACCAGTCACTATAGTCACCGGGTTCGAATTGTGCTGGCTGAAAAAGGTGTGACGGTTGAGACAATCGATGTCGATCCGAATAACAAGCCGGAAGATCTGGCCACGCTAAACCCCTACAATACATTGCCCACCCTGGTAGACAGGGATCTGGTTCTGTATGAAGCAGATATCATGATGGAATACCTGGATGAGCGTTTTCCGCATCCGCCGCTATTTCCTGTATATCCAGTAGCGCGAGCACAGAGTCGATTGTGGATTTATCGCATCAAGCAAGACTGGTGTGGTCTCGTCGATGCCTTGATGGCAAAAGACGGAACGCCTTCGCAGTTGGATAAAAAGCGCAAGGAATTACGGGAGAGCCTTATTTCCATCGCGCCAATATTCGGTGAGAAACCATTCTTCATGAGCGATGAGTTCACAATCGTAGATTGTTGTGTCGCTCCTATCCTGTGGCGACTGCCATATATGGGTGTTGACCTTGGTAAGTCCAAGGCTGTGAAACCCATGCTCGAGTATCGTGACCGACTTTTCGAAAGAGACTCCATCGTAGCCAGCTTTTCCGAGCAAGAAAAAGAAATGGTGTAGTACTTTCCTGCGCCTTCAGGCAGAAGGGGTGCCGTATGACAATGACTTCCAGTCGACCCTATATGGTTCGCGCCCTGTACGAATGGATAGTCGAAAATGACTGTACACCTTACATCCTGGTAAACGCTTACGCGGATGGCGTAGAAGTGCCGCAGGAGCATGTGAAGGACGGTCAGATAATCCTCAACATCTCACCGATTGCCATTCAGGATCTGAATATTGGCAATGAGTTCGTTGACTTCGAAGGTCGTTTTGCGGGCATTCCCAAACGGGTGATCGTGCCCATGCATGCGGTGATGGGAATCTATGCCAGGGAGAATGGTCAGGGCATGATTTTCGAGCCTGAGGCGCCCCTACCCGAGCCGCCACCTACTGGCAGTGACGAGCCTCCTGTCGGCGAATTAAGCCGAGAAAAACCGGCTGAAAAAAAGGGAGGCAAGAAGCCTCCCTTACGGCTGGTTAAATAAGTTCCAGGGAACCCCTAGTTTATATATTCGAATACCTTAACCACGCGAGAGACGCCTGAAATATTGCGAGCGACATTTGCCGCGTTGTCGCCTTCCATCTCGCTAATCAGTCCCATCAGGTATACGGTACCGTTCTCGGCAACAATCTTGATCTGGTCTGACGGCACATCGCGGTTAGCCATCATGCGCGTTCTCACCTTGGTAGCGATCCAGGTATCGTTGGTTCGTGAAAGCAGGCTTGTCTTGCCACTGACTTCCATCTCGTTGTGAATACGCTTGATCTTGGCGCTGGCCTGACTGGCAATCTGGGTGGCCCTGGATTTCAGGGCTTCTGACTCCACCTGACCGACCAGCAGCACCACGCCGTTATAACTTATTGCGTCTATGTGCGCATTCTTCAGTCCGGGCTCCTGAGATTTCATGTTCACCAGGACCTTTGTCTCAATGGCTTCATCCTCAACCCTGGCGCCGGTTGTACGCTCGGTCGGATCTTCCTGTATGCCTTCATTACCTGTGGTTTCAACAAGAATAGTTGTACAGGAAGACATCGCTAACGCAATTAGCAGCACGAGAAAATTGCGGGATTTCATGCTTCATCTCCTCCGAATAGTCGTGTATCGATAAAATCGCAAAGACAGTGAATGACTACCAAATGCACTTCCTGAATGCGGGCTGTTCTTTCCGATGGCACCCGGATCTCGACATCCTGGTCACTCAACATCGCGGCTATGTCGCCTCCATCTCGTCCGGTAAGTGCGACGACTCCCATGCCACGATCGTGAGCAGCCTTGATTGCCGTGATCACATTTGGAGAATTGCCGCTGGTGGAAATTGCCAGCAACACATCCCGATCATTACCCAGTGCACTAACCTGTTTGGAAAATATCTCGTTGTAATCGTAGTCATTGGCTATAGCCGTAAGGGTAGAGCTGTCTGTGGTGATAGCGATGGCCGGCAGTCCCGGACGTTCCTTCTCGAACCGATTCAATAGCTCGGCGGAGAAATGTTGTGCATCACCGGCAGACCCGCCATTGCCGCAACTCAGAATTTTTCCTTCCTTGAGCAGGCTTTCCACCATGAGGTCACCGGCACGGTGCACGTATTCGACCAGGTCCCCTGCAGAGCGCTGCTTGACTTCGATGCTTTCCAGAAAGTGACCGAGAATTCTTTCTTGCAAATCCATGAGTACTACCCGTTAGTACATACTTTTTCAGTAATAGCTTATATCGGCAGAAATATGTCAAGTGTTACCCCATGCTCAGTAACAATTGGATGCCTGCCTGCTATTACCAGTAGACAGGAGTCCAGCCCGATAAGTTTCAGCTGAAGGCATTTTTGATCCAGATGATTTCGAGCTGTCGCAGAGATGGCCCTGTCATTGCCACCACATCAAACCGGCAGATGCGATTCTGGTAACGATGGTTTGCCTGCAGCCAGGAACTGGCTGTGAGCCTCAGCCTGTGCTGCTTGACTCTCGTGACAGATGCCGTAGCACCACCAAATTTTTGCGATGCCCGAAAACGAACCTCTACAAAGACCAGCAGGTTCGGATCGTCGGTCATGATAAGGTCGATCTCTCCAAATCGACTATTAAAATTTCGCGCCAGCAAGCGCAGGCCTTTTTTGCGCAGGAATTTCAAAGCCTGCGTTTCCAACTGCCAGCCTCGTGTCCGCTTATGCAGGGGCGCGAAAGCAGGAATATTCAGAGGTGGGGTCACGACCGGATGGTTGATAAAAGCGATGGGACTGAAGATTAGTCGTCGCTTGCGACACTACTGTCTGTTTGCACGACGGCTGTGCCGTTTATAAATCTGGCAACCTGCAGGCCGCGCCGGATGCGCCCGTTCTGTTCTACCGTCAGCCGGCCAGTAGTGCCGAATATACTGTCAAGCTGTCCGGAGGAAAGCATCCCGAGTCTGGCGTACAGGCCAAAACTGTCAATCCCCAGTGCGCGGAGTCTCTGCAGCGGTGCCAGGGTAGTGCGCAGGTTCGCATTGATGGAAGCCTTCAGCTCATCGTCAGTGCTCAATAGCCAGGGTTCAGCAGTGAACCAGATACCATCGAGATCCCGGTTGTCGTTCTGGCTCTGCTGGCCATCGAATATGGATGGCAGGGCATAAACGGGCACATCCTCAGCAAAATAGAACGCCAGGGTAGGCTTGATGAGCCTTCCTTGCCGCGGATTGGCGATGAGGAAGATAAAATCAATATCCTGTCGCCGCCGTGGAGTAAACTCCATGCTGTTGCGTGGCAGGAGATCCAGCAGCCTCTGTGCCCGGGCTTCGCTGGAGTCGATAGCCATCAGGCGCTTAACAACGTCAGAATAATCGTTAGTCTCACTGTAGCTGGCTGCAGATACCACGCTGCCTCCTAGCGCCTCCCAGGCCGATCGAAACACTCCCTGCAGGCGCAGGTAGTCCTGGGACTGGGGTGTAACAAGGGCGACATTGCGATGACCCTCCAGCCAGGCGAATTGTGCTGCCTGGTCGATTTCATCTTCGGGAGCCAGCCCGAACTGGTAGAGGTTGCGTGGGAGCTGACCGGGATTGTCGAGATAGTTGAGAGCGAGCGTGGTTATAGGCAATCGATCCATGCCCTGCAGCTGGTTGACCAGGGACTTGCTCAGCGGTCCTATCATCAGGTCAGCACCGTGATCGGATGCCAAATCATAGATTTCCATCACGTCGCTAGTACCCGAGCTGTCCAGGACGGTGACCTGAGGCTGGTTGCGGTTTTCCGCCAGAGCCTGGTAATAGGCGCTGAGAAAGCCTTCCTGAATAGCGAGGCCAGCCGCCTGGTTCAGGGGCAGAACAAGCGCAATGTGTCGGGGACGCCGTTCCCATGTTTCCCTGAGTTCAGCCAACGCAGTGGGTAGCCTTTGGGTTGCCGGATGACTGGACCAGATCGTCTGCCAGCGAGCTATGGCATCAAGCTGGCTGCTCAGGCTGAATTCATCGTCACGGTACACCCTTTCCAGCTCGATCCAGCCGCGTAGTTCATAGCTGCTGGCATCTGCGGCCAATTGATTCAGGGAGCTGTCACTCAGATTCTGCAATGCCAGCCAGATCCGGTCGAAGATGTCGCTGCTGGCATCATTGACATAGTACGCTGAAGCCTCCGCGTAGGCAGAGACGGCCTCTGCGAGACGATTGCCCTGCTCATACAGCCGACCGAGAGTATCAAAGTAGATAGCCCCCAATTCGGTTGTGGGGTCAGCGGCACTTGTCAGTGAGCCCTCTAGCCAACGCAGGGCAGCACCCGGGTTGGATCGACGTTGCGCCAGACCCGCCTGTAGTAATGCGTAGCGCAGTCGCTGCTGTGGTAACAATCGATCCGGCTGCCCCAGGGATTCAAGCACTACGCTGGCAGCCTGCAATTCGGCAGTTGCCAGCAATTCCTCGACTCCCTGCAGCAATAGCTCATTTCTCTCCGGCGTCGGCAGTGACTCAGCCTCGGTCAATAGCTGATCTACACTGACTGAGGTAGACTCCATTGCTGGTTCCGTAGCTGCATCGTCGCCAGGAGTGCTGCTGCAGGCAGTAATCAGCACGGGCAGCAGCAATAGCGCCAGGGTGATTCGCAGCCGACGGATAGCCCGTTCCGGAAAGGAAGGTACGGTTGGCAACTGGGCTGGAAATAAATGCTTCATTGAGACGTGATTGTCACTGGTTGGGGTTGTGCCCGAAGGGCCAAGTTTGCCACAGAACAGGTTTGAATTGCCGGGTCTTGTGCGCTGGGACCTTAATATTCATTCAGCGCCGGTATGTTTAGTGGGAACGGTCCAACACGGCATCGTGATCTACTGCTGGGTTAATTAAAATTACTAGCAAAATAGACTAATACAAGATCGGGGACCGGGCAATTTTTTGCAGGAATCAGTAGTGGAACAGGGAACTCTCTACATCGTCGCCACGCCAATTGGCAACACGGCTGACATCTCCGCCCGTGCCCTCGAAGTCCTCGCGACAGTCGACCTGGTGGCCGCCGAGGATACGCGCCACAGTGGCAAGTTACTGAAGAACCTCGGCATTGCGACGACGCTCAAGGCCTACCACGACTTCAGCGATACCGGGGCTGAGAAATATTTGTTGGGCCTGCTTGCTGCCGGTAAGTCTATTGCATTGATTTCCGATGCCGGGACGCCTCTGATTGCTGACCCAGGGTACAGACTCGTGCACTCTGCCAGGGATGCGGGCTTCAGTGTGCTACCGATTCCTGGCCCCAGTGCACTGTTGGCTGCTGTCAGTGTGTCGGGCTTGCCGACGGATCGTTTTACTTTCGAGGGATTCCTGCCGGCGAAAGACAGTGCGAGAAACAAGCAACTGGCATTGCTGAAAGACGAGGATCGCACGCTAATTTTCTACGAAGCGCCCCACAGACTCAGGCAAAGCCTGCAATCCCTGCACAACATTTTTGGGCAGGAGCGCCAGGTCTTCATTGCCCGTGAAATGACAAAGCGATTCGAAGAACATTTCAGTGGCAACCTCGGGCAAAGCCTGGCCTGGCTGAATGCCAATGACAATGCGGAACGTGGGGAACTGGTGTTGGTTGTCGCAGGAAGGGCCAGGCAGGAAGAAACCGATGCCGGTATGACAGCCGCGATGCGCTTGTTTTCCCTGCTGCGCACGGACCTGTCGCTGAAGCGGGCGGTAGCTGTGTCCGCAGAATTCTGTGGAGTGAGGAAGAACGAGCTCTATGAACGAGCCCTCGCAGAAGAAGGGCAGGGGAAGTCTGCTGGTGCTGATTAGGCTGGGCCTTCAGCCATTGCGTTTCGGTATTGCGTCGGCTCGTTTTTGCCTATAGTCTGCCGCTGAGTCAGCCGGGCAATTGCTGCTGGATCGTCTGATCCGGTGGAGGAAAGTCCGGGCTCCGCAGAGCAGGGTGCCAGGTAACACCTGGGAGGTGCGAACCTACGGCTAGTGCAACAGAAATTATACCGCCCGGTTACCGCAAGGTAGTCAGGTAAGGGTGAAATGGTGCGGTAAGAGCGCACCGCGCGACTGGTAACAGCTCGTGGCAAGGTAAACCCCACCCGGAGCAAGGCCAAATAGGAATCCGTTAATGTTGCTCGCATTGGATTCGGGTAGGCCGCTACAAGCCTGTGGTGACACAGGTTGCAGATGAATAATTGTCCTCGACAGAACCCGGCTTACAGGCTGGCTCAACTTCTTTTCTGCAAGAGTCTCTGAAACGCGTACTTACGGGCGTTTTCAGATTTTCCCCAGAGTCCTCTAAAAATCCCGCTTTTTCAGGTTTGTCGGGCAAGGAATGCCCTCGACAGGCTCGATTCAAACTTAAGAAATTACTTTAATTAAGCGCAGTATTGCGTTGTATTTATTGTATTTCTGCCTATAAAAAACTGACAAGATAACAGCAACTTCCCTACTTTTAGCGGCATGTTCCCGTAAATTCTTGAAAAAAATACATAAATTGTCTTGCGCAGATGCCGATGCACACCTATAGTGTGACTTTGTGGAGAAAAGTGGAATTTTTTGTTCAATTGTGGGGAATCGTGGTTAGACTCAACCGAGTTTCATAACACTCCCTCCATAACAAGAATTCCCAACATCATGAATGGGGACGACACGTGTTTCGCGGCATCAACACAATCAACCTGGATGCTAAAGGGCGTATGGCCATGCCAGCACGTTATCGCGAGCAATTGATGCAGAATTGTTCCGGGCATCTCGTTGTCACCATCGATACCAATCATCGCTGTCTGCTGCTTTACCCGCTGGCCGAGTGGGAACAGATAGAACGACAGATTGAGTCGCTCTCGAGTTTCGATCCCATGTCGCAACGGGTCAAACACCTCCTCATTGGTCACGCTAACGACCTTGAATTAGACAGCAACGGAAGGATTTTGTTGCCCCAGGAGCTTCGGCTCTATGCGCAACTGGAAAAACATGTCTGCCTTATCGGGCAGGGCAAGAAGTTGGAAATCTGGGACCAGGAGAGTTGGAACCAGCAACGTGATCATTGGCTGAGTGAATCTTCGACCGAGGGGGAGCTACCTGAGAAGCTGAGAACGCTCGCGCTTTAGGTAGCCGTAATGGATGACCCAGCAAGCGCCGCATAAAACTGTTCTGCAAGAGGAAGCAGTGTCGGCGTTGGCAATTATCCCTGATGGAATCTACGTCGATGCCACGTTTGGACGTGGCGGTCACTCCCGGTCGATCCTGGCGCAATTGAATTCGAATGGCCGCTTGCTGGTTTTGGATAGAGATGTTGAAGCCATCGCGGAAGCGACTCAGTTGGCAGAAAAGGATAAGCGCGTGATTTACGCCCACACACCATTTAGCCGATTGTCTGAGATCTGCCAGCAATATGACCTGGCCGGCAGGGTTAACGGTGTCTTGTTCGATCTGGGCGTGTCTTCACCACAACTGGATGATCCGCTGCGCGGATTCAGCTTCATGCGCGACGGCCCGCTCGACATGCGAATGAACACCGAGAGTGGCATCACCGCCGCCGAGTGGATCAACAAGGCTGCTGAGGCCGAGATCGCCGATGTGTTGTATCACTACGGCGAGGAGAAGCACTCTCGTCGCATGGCCAGGGCAATTGTGAAGGCCAGGCTGGAAGCGCCCATTACCACGACGGGGCAGTTGGCCGAAATCGTCAAGGAAGCGAACCCGGCCTGGGAGCGCGACAAGCATCCCGCCACGCGTGCCTTCCAGGCAATTCGCATCTTTATTAATGAAGAACTGGATGAGATTCGAATTGCGCTGCAACAGGCCGTGGACGTCCTGGCGATCGGTGGTCGAATGGTGGTGATCAGCTTCCACTCCCTGGAAGACAGGATCGTCAAGCGATTCATCGCCGATCAGGCAAGCGGAGATCGCTTTCCTCGTGGATTGCCGATACCGGCGGACCAGCTGAAACCCGTGTTGCGCAAGATCGGTGGGGCGGGCAAGCCCTCAAGAAATGAGATCGATGTAAATCCCCGGTCACGCTCAGCCGTATTGCGTGTGGCCGAGAAAATTGGACAGGCAGCGACTTGACTGTGAAGACCAGGACTAAGAGAAAAACTACTGCGGTGCAGCCAGATAAGGGCGGCAGCTCCATTCTCGTTTGGTTGGGAGTGAGAAGCGCCCGGGCAGCCTTGCTCTACATCGGATTGGCAATTGTGCTCAGTTCCGGCCTCTCGGTTGTACGTACAACCCACGCCAATCGATTCGCTTTCAATGAGCTACAACAATTAAAAGACGAGGCAAACAGGCTGGATGTGCAATGGGGCCAGCTATTGCTGGAACAGAGTACGTTTGGTCTCGATGGTCGCATCGAGCAGAAAGCAGTTGAACAGCTTCAGATGCAGGTACCAGATATTGATGACATCGTGATGGTGCAACATGACTGAAAGCAGACTCGCGGGATTCTTCGGGCAATGGCGGCGCATGCTGGTGCTGTTCGGTCTGCTGCTTTGTGTTGTTGCGATTGCCTGGAAGCTGAGTGCACTGCATATCATGCAGAGAGACTTCCTGCAGGGGCAGGGTGACGCTCGTACAATTCGAACCATCCCGCTGGTGGCGAATCGGGGTCTGATCACTGATCGAAATGGTGAACCACTGGCGGTTAGCACGCCAGTGCAGTCTATATGGGTCAATCCTAGTGAACTGGCCCAGGATCCGGAAGCTGTCAGGAACCTGGCTGTGGCACTGGAGTTAAATCCCGATGTGCTGCTCACCAGTATCAACAACAACGCAAGCCGGGAATTCCTGTATGTGAAGCGTCGACTGGCCCCGGCCGATGCCGAGGCCATATTGGCGCTGGATATCGATCATGTGTATTCCCAGCAGGAATACCAGCGTTTCTATCCGCAGGGTGAGGTTACAGCTCACCTGGTTGGATTCAGCAATGTGGATGATGTGGGTCAGGAAGGTCTCGAGCTTACTTATGACGACTGGTTGAGTGGGGTATCCGGACGGCGTCAGGTGATGAAGGATCGTCGTGGCCACATCATTGAAGAACTCAATACTATCGAGACGGCCGAGCCCGGCAACAACCTCACATTAGCCATGGACTTCCGGCTGCAAAACCTGGCCTACCGTGCACTTAAGGCCGAGTTTATCACTCGCCGTGCCAAGGGAGCATCGGCCGTCATTCTTGATGTCGATACGGGGGAAGTGCTGGCGATGGTGAACCAGCCTTCCTATAACCCGCACAACAAGGCCAACATGACAGACTTCAGTGTGCTGCGAAATCGGGCGATCACCGACATCTTCGAGCCTGGTTCTACCGTGAAAGCATTTACGGTTACGGCAGCATTGGAATCCGGGCTCTACACGCCAGACACCATCGTTGAAGCCGGCCCGGGGTGGATGATGGTAGGGCCGTATGAAATTCGCGATATTGCCAACTATGGCACCTTGACCCTGGAGAAGGTGATCACCAAGTCCAGCAACATTGGCACCAGTAAGATCGCCTTTGAGATCGGTCCCGAGCCCATTCGCGATGTTTTGCAGCGCGTTGGTTTTGGGGAGGTAACCGGAACTGGCTTTCCCGGTGAGCGCGGTGGTGTGTTGCCCAATCCGCGACGCTGGAGCCGAATTGAAACAGCCACTCTCTCCTACGGTTATGGCTTATCCGCATCGGCACTACAACTGGCTCGAGCTTATTCGGTGATTGCCGATGATGGAGTCCGCAAGCCGGTCTCCCTGCTAAAGCTGAGCGAAAGTGAATTGGCCAAGCTGCCTCGTGAACAAGTAATAGAGGCGGCCACAGCAAGACGTGTCCGGGAAATGCTGGAGACAGTGGTCGATCGCAGTCGGGGTGGGTCCGCTGTCGACGCCAATATTCCGTTCTACAAGGTGGCAGGGAAAACCGGGACCGCGCATGTGGTTGGCGAAATGGGTTACGAAGAAAACCTCCATAACTCCCTGTTCGTCGGTATGGTACCGGCATCAGACCCGAAGATTGTTGTTGTCATCGTTATCAATGAGCCTAAGGGCGAAGAGCACTATGGTGGACAAGTGGCCGCACCGGTATTCGCTGAAATTGCGGCTGGTGCAATGCGGGTACTCAATGTAACGCCTGACAAGATTCCGGAACCGGATCTGGCATTGAACGGGGCAAACTAGACCATGAATACTGCAGAGAAGCTACAGCCTCACTCCTCCCTGTTAGATCTGATTCAGGGTCTGGTGGACATTCCCGATTCCAACTTGGAATCCCTGGCCGTAAAGGTGACCGGTATCCAGATGGATAGCCGTCTGCTCAAATCCGGGGATCTCTTCATCGCCTGTTTCGGTCGGAACCATGATGCCAGGGATTACATCGATGAAGCGCTTGCTCTGGGGGTCAATGCGGTGCTGGCGGAGTCCGGTGGCAGTTGGCAGGGTATTACCGAGAAAGAGGGCCGCGCCATCATTGCCGTTGATGAACTCGGTGCCAAGATCAGCGAGATCGCAGCCAGGTTTTACGGACATCCCAGTGAAAAACTGACTGTATTCGGAATTACAGGTACTAACGGTAAAACCAGTTGCAGCCAATTCATTGCGCAGGTGCTCACAGCAATGGGCAACAATTGCGGTGTGATGGGGACTCTTGGCTATGGTATTCCCGGATCGCTAAAGGAAACATTGCTTACCACTCCGGATGCGGTTTTCACACAGATGGCGTTGGCTGAAATGTGTGCTGCAAAAATCGATCCGGTTGCGATGGAGGTCTCCTCTGTAGGCCTGCACCAGAAAAGGGTAGCGGCTGTAAAGTTCGACACGGCGTTGTTTACAAATCTTAGCCGCGATCACCTTGATTACCATGACAACATGGAATCCTACGCCGCCAACAAGCGCATTCTCTTCACCATGCCTGGCCTCAAGCATGCGGTCATTAACCTGGATGATTCCTATGCGCTGAGTATGATCAATGCCATTTCCAGTGATGTTGAAATTCTTACCTACAGCACAGAGAACAAGATTGCGACTGTGCATGCTGAGTCCTATGAGCTTACCGCGAAAGGGTACAGGGCTATCGTGAATACCCCACTGGGTAGTGGAGAAATAAGTGGACGCCTGATCGGCTACTTCAATTTCAGTAATGTTCTCGCCGTATTGACTGGTTTGATTGCCTACCTGGGAAAGCGCCCCGATGTAGATATCCACGCCATCTGTGAGCAACTATCCAGGCTCAAACCGGTTAACGGTCGCATGGAGATCATTGGTGAGAGTGATGACATCACGGCAATCGTAGACTATGCCCACACGCCGGATGGATTGCGCAGCGCCCTCGTTGCCCTGGGTCAGCACTTCACCGGAAAAATCTGGTGTGTCTTCGGCTGTGGAGGCAATCGAGATCGAGGCAAGCGACCTCTCATGGGTGAGATCGCTGAACAGTATGCAGATCACCTGATTCTTACCGACGACAATCCGCGAAACGAAGAAGGCGACCGTATCATCGAGCATATCGTCAGCGGTATTTCCAGACCCGAATCGGTCATGGCGATTCGGGATCGGGCCGAGGCTATCAATTACGCGATAAGCCATGCGGTTGCTGGTGATGTCGTACTGGTGGCTGGCAAGGGGCATGAGAATTATCAGGAGTCGGGAGGGCATCGAGTGCTATTCAGCGATGCCAATCAGGTACGACTGGCATTGAAATCGAGAACCGGGAAGTCACGTGGGTTGTGAAGAAGTGATAGGAAGCATGACTATTCTGAAGCTGGCAGAAGAAATGAATGCCAGGGTGGAAGGCGGCGACGCAGAGTTCTCGCGCCTGTCCACGGATACCCGTTCCCTGGAAGAGGGGGATGCCTATCTTGCCCTCGAAGGCGAGCGATTCGACGGCCATGATTTTGTCAAGGCGGCCGAGGAAGCAGGGGCGGGGGCTGTGATTGTTTCACGTAAAGTGAAATCCGGCTTACCGCAGCTACTTGTTCCGGATACCTATAAGGCACTCGGAGATATTGCGCGTCTCAACAGAATGCGCAGCAAAGCCAAGGTGATCGCGCTCACTGGCAGCCAGGGCAAGACAACGGTCAAGGAGATGATCGCCGCCATTCTAGGCAACAAGGCGAGCACCCTGGCAACCCGGGCAAATCTGAACAATACCATTGGCGTTCCGCTCACCTTGCTCGAGCTTGCCAGCGACCATGAATTTGCAGTGATTGAGATGGGTGCAAACAGCGCCGGTGAGATTGCGTTCAGCTCGCAGGTAACTCGTCCTGATATCGCACTAATAACCTGCGCCAGTGCTGCTCATGTTGAAGGATTTGGAAGCCTGCAGGGAATTGTAGAAGCCAAGGGCGAAATTCTCGATAGCCTTACCATGGAGGGTATTGCTGTACTGAATGGCGATGACCCGAATGTTGGACAATGGATTGCCAGGTCCGCACATTGTCGACAGATTCTGTTCTCGGCCAATGGCAACAAGGCGATGACCTATCGTGCAGAAGACATCAGCCTGAATGACAAGGGGCAGGTTTCTTTCCGGCTTCTGGGTCCAAGAGGTGAAGTGATAATTACCTTGCAGCTTCTGGGTGTCCATAATGTGGCCAATGCCCTGGCCGCCGCGGCAGTAGCGCTGGAGGCGGGGGCAACTCTGGAAGACGTCCGTACCGGGCTGGCGGCGTTGAAACCGGTACCTGGTCGTCTCGTCAGCATGCAGGGCCTGGGAAATTCGCTCCTGATCGATGATACCTATAATGCCAGCCCGAATTCCTTCTTTGCCGCCATCGATGTACTGAAGTGGTTACCTGGAAGGCAAGTGCTGGTAGCCGGGGACATGAAAGAGCTGGGCGATGAAGCCGAAGCGTCGCACTTTGCCGTTGGTGAATATGCGCGCAAGGCAGGTATTCCTGAACTCTGGGTAACCGGTGAATTTGCGGAGAAGGTGGCAGCAGGGTTTGGCAGCGGGGCGAAAATTTTCCCCGATCAGGAATCTATCAAGAATTATTGTATAGAGCAAGCCGACAGTGACCTTATATTTTTGATAAAGGGGTCAAGAGGCGCACATATGGAAGTTGTACTGAATGAGTTAAAGCTCAAGGGAGAAGCCTGATGCTGGTATGGATGTCAGATTTTCTGATGCAGTTTGATAGCAACTTCGCTGTGCTGCAATACATTACCGTGCGTGGCATCTTCAGCATACTCACGGCGCTCGGAGTTTCCCTGATAATTGGGCCGTACATGATCAGAAAGCTCAACTATCACCAGATAGGCCAGGTCGTGCGTGAAGACGGCCCCGAGTCCCACTTCAGCAAAGCCGGGACACCTACCATGGGTGGGGCGCTTATTCTCGTCAGCATTGCTATTAGCACACTGCTCTGGTCTGACCTGAATAATCACTATGTATGGATCGTGCTGCTAGTCACCTTGCTGTATGGCGCAATTGGTTGGGTGGACGACTACCGAAAAGTGTTTGAACAGAATCCGGCCGGCTTATCTGCGAGATGGAAACTGTTTTGGCAATTTGTGATAGGAATTGCTGCAGCGGTCATACTTTATGAAACAGCGCTCAGCGAAATTGAGACAGACTACATAGTACCCTTCTTTAAAGATGTAGCGATCGACACAGGGTTTCTCTATATAGCCATCAGTTCCCTGATGATCGTCGGATTCAGCAATGCAGTGAACCTGACCGACGGTCTGGATGGTCTCGCGATTCTTCCCACTGTCATGGTTGGAGGAGCCCTGGGTGTTATTGCCTATCTCGCGGGACATGCTGAATTCTCCGCCTACCTGAATATTCCCAACGTTGTGGGCTCAGGAGAGGTTGTTATCTTTGCCGGGGCCCTGGTGGGGGCGGGCATGGGCTTCTTGTGGTTCAACACATACCCCGCGCAAATTTTTATGGGAGACGTGGGAGCGCTTGCGCTTGGGGCTGCTCTTGGCGTCATGGCCATCGTATCGAGACATGAGATTGTGCTGTTCATCATGGGTGGTGTGTTCGTCATGGAGACTGCGTCGGTAATTTTGCAGGTTGCATCCTACAAATTGACAGGCAAGCGCATCTTTCGTATGGCCCCACTACATCACCATTTCGAATTAAAGGGCTGGCCAGAGCCCAGGGTGATTGTTCGTTTCTGGATCATTACCGTAATGCTGGTGCTTTTTGGATTGGCGACATTGAAACTACGATGAAGAAGTTGGCGAATCAGCTTGGATCAGGGGCACATGGTTGCTGAGCCGGGAGGCTACAAGCTCGTTGTTGGGCTCGGAGAAACCGGATTGTCTTGTGCGCGATTCCTCGCCCGCAAGGGTGAGAGATTCAAGGTCGTGGATAGCAGGCTGAACCCGCCAGCATTGGATGAGTTTCGGAGACTGTTTCCAGCCGTCGAATATGAATTGGGTGATTTTCAAGTGCAGACGTTCATGAGCGCAGAGCAATTGATTGTAAGTCCCGGGGTTAGTTTGCTGACCCCGGCGATAGCTGCTGCAATGAAGAATAACGTATCGGTAACTGGAGACATCGATATTTTCTCCAGGGAAGTAAAGCGACCAATTGCGGCTGTGACTGGTTCAAATGGCAAGAGCACTGTGGTGGAACTGCTGGCTGCTATTCTGAAGTCGGCCAATGTGAAATATCTGCTTGGTGGAAATCTTGATGGCGCAAACTTCAAACCAGCACTGGATCTGCTGGCAGAGCCTCCTGCAGACATTTACATATTGGAGCTTTCCAGTTTTCAATTGGAGACAACTGAAAATCTGGCTGCTGAAGTGGCCACGATTCTTAACCTGAGTGAAGATCATCTCGATCGCTATGCCAGCCTGGAAGATTATAAGAAGGCGAAGCAGCGAATATTCAATGGATGTCGCCATGTAGTGATAAACAGAGACGATCCGGCCAGTATTCCTCCCGCAACAATTTCTGTTCCTTCTTTGGATTTCGGATTCTCGAAGCCCGGCGTAAACGGCCTCGGCTTGCTGGAAGAGAATGATGACCAGTACCTGGCATACCAGTTCGAAAAAATTGTTTCAGTCAGTGAACTGAAAATAGTAGGGCAACACAATATCGCCAATGCCCTGGCTGCAATAGCGTTAGCCTTAACCTTGGGGGTTGAGCTCGATGCGATTCGCCGAGCGGTGCGGGAGTTCACTGGCCTGCCACATCGTTGCCAGTGGGTAGCGACCATCAATGGTGTCGACTTCTACAATGATTCGAAGGGAACCAATGTTGGTGCCACCATGGCCGCTGTAGAAGGGCTCGGTCAGCGGATTAGTGGACACATTCTGCTAATCGCCGGTGGAGTCTCCAAGGGGGCTGACTTTTCCCCGCTCGCGCCGGTAATCAATCGCTGGGCGAAAGAGGTTATCTTGATTGGTCGGGATGCGCTGGAACTCGCGGCTACCCTCGACGCTGATATCCAGACCTATTTTGCCGAAGACATGCAGGATGCTGTAAGCGTCGCCCTTGAGCATGCTTCTGCCGGCGATGCGGTGTTGTTGTCACCCGCCTGTGCCAGCTTCGACATGTTCGACAATTATCGGCATCGTGGCCAGGTATTCGTGCAATCCGTGGAGCGCCTGCAATGAGAATGGCTTCCATAACGAACCAGATTCCGGGAGGAATCAGACGTGAGCAGAAACTTAATCTGCTGCTGCTGGTAGTAAGCCTGCTGGTAACTATCGGCTTGCTTATGATGACATCTGCGTCAGTTGAGATCGCCAGCAGTCAGTACGGTGATCCCTTCTACCATTTCAAGCGCCAGATTATCTTCGCTGCCATTGGTGTTGTCGGGATGTTAGTTACATTGCATCTGCCTATGCATCTATGGCGTAGCCTGAGCTGGTTTCTGCTGATGGCATCCTATGCACTGCTACTGCTGGTTCTGGTTCCAGGGATAGGTAAGGTTGTCAATGGCAGTGCCCGCTGGATAGATCTGGGCTTCTTTAACCTGCAGCCATCGGAATTAGCCAAGGTCTTTATTGTCATGTACCTGGCCGCTTATCTTGAGCGGCATGGAGAAGAAGTAAGAGAGCAGTGGTCGGGGTTCCTAAAGCCTATGCTGGTAATCGGTGCCGCTGTGGTTCTGCTGCATTTCGAACCGGATCATGGTGCCATGGTCATACTGCTGCTCACGGCGTTCTGCATGATCTTCCTGGCAGGTGCCAAGCTCTACCGATTCCTGCTAATGCTCGTTCTGTGCACGGGAGCAGTGACTTATGTCGCGGTGATGAAGCCCTATGTGATTGAGCGATTCTCATCCTATCTGAATCCATGGGCCGCCGAAAACGTCTACGGTGGTGGTTATCAACTCACTCAGGCATTGATCGCCTTCGGTCGAGGAGAGTGGTTCGGCGTAGGCCTGGGTAACAGCATTCAGAAATTGTATTTCCTTCCGGAGGCGCATAACGACTTCGTGCTAGCGATCATTGGTGAAGAACTGGGTCTTGCCGGTGTCAGTTTTGTGCTTGTACTTTTTGTGATGCTTGTATGGCTGGGATTTTCTATTGCCCGGAAGGCAGAACAGGAAGGCCAGGTCTTTAACAGTTTCGTAGCCTATGGCATATCGCTGCTGTTCGCGGGTCAGGCCTTGATCAATATCGGAGTGAATATTGGCTTGTTGCCAACGAAGGGGCTAACCCTGCCATTCCTCAGTCAAGGCGGTGCCAGTCTGATTGTGTGCTGCTTTATGGCTGCTGTCCTGATTCGAATCCAATATGAAGCCGAATTCGCAGATTCTGAATCGGTGGAGAGTATCTGGCCATGGAAACAGGGAGACTGAGAGTGCTCATCATGGCAGCAGGAACAGGTGGTCACGTGTTTCCGGCACTATCCATCGCCCATGCCCTGAAGGCACAAGGCGCCGACGTGCAATGGTTGGGAACGCCTCAAGGTATGGAAAACAGACTACTGGCGAGTACCGACATTCCCCTGCACCACGTTTCAGTAAAGGGCTTGCGCGGTGCCGGCTGGAAGAGATTGCTGGTCGCTCCATTCATGATAGCGCAGGCTTTCTGGCAATCATTACAGATCATGAGACGGCTAAAACCGGGTTGTGTTGTTGGTATGGGTGGTTTCGTCTGTGGACCGGCGGGTGTAGCCAGCAAGGTGCTGGGAATCCCGTTGCTTATTCACGAGCAAAATGCAGTCGTGGGACTTACCAATCGCTTGTTGAGTCCACTTGCGGACAAAGTTTGTGAAGCGTTTCCCGGAACATTCAAGGCCAGCAGCAAGCTCGTGTTTACCGGAAATCCTGTGCGTAAGGACATAGCAGGACTGAAGGATCAGGATGCAGATGAAGTGGAAAGGGATGCATCTTTCAGGTTGCTGGTGCTCGGCGGTAGCCAAGGTGCGCAGGCCATTAATCAGGTACTTCCGACGGTGCTGAAATCCTTGCTACAAAAAGTCCCGGTGCAGTGTCTTCATCAAACCGGCAGTGCACAGTTTGAGGCTACTTGTAGTGCCTATCGGGAACTGGGTCTGGAGTTGGATTCAAGGTTTCAGGTAGAACCGTTCATCGATGACATGGCGGCAGCCTATAAATGGGCGGACCTGGTCGTGTGCCGGTCCGGCGCAAGTACGGTATGTGAAATAGCAGCTGCTGGTATACCTGCCATATTTATTCCTTACCCCTATCACAGGGATATGCAGCAAACCCTGAATGCTTCCTGGCTCAGTAAAGCCGGTGCTGCCGAGATACTGCAGCAGAGTGATCTTACAGATGCCGAGTTATTGGCTCGAATATGCGCCTATGCAACCGATCGGGAAAAGCTGATCAGTAGCGGGGAAAAGGGGCGTGCCCTCGCGATCTATGATGCTGATACACGTATTGCAGAATTATGCCGAGAGGTAGCCAATGGCGAATAAAACTATATTGCACGATGTGCCGGAAATGCGCCGCATCAAGACGATTCACTTCGTTGGCATCGGCGGCGCGGGTATGTGTGGAATAGCAGAAGTGTTGCTCAATCAAGGCTATCGCATTACGGGTTCGGATCTGAAACAGTCAGCTAACACCGAACGCTTGCGCAAGATGGGTGCGCGAATAAAAGTGGGTCACGAAGCGAAACAGGTTAGTACCGCCGATGTAGTTGTCTACTCCAGTGCGATTAACCGCAAGAACCCGGAGATCAAGGCAGCCATCGATCAAGGCAAACCCCTGATTCCGCGGGCCGAGATGCTCGCCGAGTTGATGCGCTATCGACACGCTATCGCCATCGCCGGTACACATGGCAAGACCACCACCACCAGTATCCTGGCTTCCGTGCTGGGTGAGGGCGGGTTCGACCCTACATTCGTGATCGGGGGCTTGCTCAATAGTGCTGGCAGTAATGCCCGACTGGGCGAGTCCAGGTATCTGGTCGCAGAAGCTGACGAGAGTGATGCCTCTTTTATGCACTTGCAGCCGATGGTGGCCGTGATTACCAATATTGAAGCTGATCACATGGGTACCTACGGCGGTGATTTCGAAAAGCTCAAGACATACTTTGTGGAATTCCTGCACAACCTGCCGTTCTATGGCCTGGCAGTGCTTTGTGTCGACGATCCAACGGTGCGCAGTATCTTGCCGCGAATATCCAGGCCGAAGCTTACCTATGGTTTTTCCAGTACGGCTGACTTTCGGATTACAAACCTTACCCAGAAGGGGTTGAGTACCTATTTCGAAGTAAACAGGCCGGATCGCAAGAACCCGTTGAAAGTGCAGCTGAACATGCCGGGTAGGCACAACGCCCTCAATGCGACTGCCGCCATTGCCGTCGCCACCGATGAAGGCATAAGTGACAGTGCCATAAAGCGGGGGATTAAATCCTTCTCCGGAGTGGGAAGGCGTTTCGATGTGCAAGGTGACTTCCCGCTCAGTGGTAGAGGCGCCAGAGGCAAATCGAAGAGTGAAGGCATGATCACGCTGATAGATGACTACGGCCATCATCCATCTGAGGTTGCAGCCACTGTGAAAGCTATGCGTGCAGCATGGCCGAAAAGGCGATTGGTTATGATCTTCCAGCCTCATCGCTTCAGTCGAACTGCGGATCTCTATGATGACTTCGTCGACGTTCTGTCCGAAGTGGATGTGCTGCTGCTGCTCGAAGTCTATTCGGCAGGAGAGAAAAAAATTACGGGAGCAGACTCTCGCAGCCTCAGCAGAAGTATCCGGCTGAGAGGCAAGGTGGACCCTGTTTATGTGCAGAACGAGTCAGATGTTCACTCGATATTAAAGGACATTTTGGCCTCTGGAGACATCGTTTTGACCCAGGGTGCAGGTAGTGTTGGCGGCCTCGCCAAGGAATTGGCTAAGAAAGGCTTTTAGGTCGGGTAATTTATTGATTTTTTAGAAGATTTTCCATGATTCTGGTTAAGAAATGTGCCCATGAGAACGATAAATAGAGAACGGATATTAGCGAAAACAGGCCACGTGGTCGTGCTCATGGGCGGCGACTCGCCAGAGCGGGAAATCTCGCTCCTAAGCGGCAAGGCGGTTTGTGAAAGCCTGCAGAAACTTGGCGTTCATTTCGATGCGCTGGATGTTGGTAAAGACGTCATCGACAGGTTGCGAGAACTGAATCCGGACATCGCCTTGAACATGTTGCATGGTCAACGCGGAGAAGACGGAGTCATTCAGGGCATGCTAGAGATGTTGGGCATTCCCTACACCGGAAGCGGTGTACTTGCTTCAGCTCTGGCCATGGACAAGGTCAAGAGTAAGCTGCTCTGGCGACAGGCTGGATTAAATACCGCCGATTTCGTCTTGCTGCAGGATGATACGGATTGGGGTTCGGTGATTTCCAGGTTTGGCAGGGTCGTGGTCAAGCCGGTAAACGGGGGATCCAGCCTGGGAATTTCGATAGTCGATACGGCAGATGCACTACGAACGGAGTTTGCGACCGCCCGCAAGTTTGACCAGCACGTGATGGCGGAGCAGTACATAGCAGGACCCGAGTATTCAACAGGGGTAATTGGGGACGAGTTATTCCCTACAATCCTTCTGGAAACAGATCGGCAGTTTTTCGATTACGAAGCCAAGTACATAGATGCCGCGACCCGCATTATTTGCCCGGTTGATATGGAGAGCGAATCCCTGGCAAGGCTGGAACAACTGGTAAGGGATGCTTACGACACCCTCGGGTGCAAAGGACTGGCGAGAGTAGACGTGATGCAAGATGCCGCGGGAGAGTTTTTCCTGCTGGAGCTGAATACAGTGCCTGGGATGACATCACACAGCTTCGTACCCACGGCGGCTTCTAAAGTAGGGATCGATTTTGAAGAACTGGTTTTGCGCATATTGGATGCGGAACTGAAGACACAATAGTACTTATCAGATGAGAAAGGCGGCAAACACAAACGGTAGAACAGGCAGCGCTCGATCGCGCAGATCGATCGCGCCTGGTAATCAACCGCTCAATACGCGGGCCGCGTTACTGCGTAAATCAGCCGTTCTTATATTGTTCGTCCTGGGACTGGCTGTTCTCATGATTCAAAACTCGACGCTCATGGCAGAGAGAATTGGCAGACCCATTACCAAGGTGCGAATGGACAACCAATGGCAGAACGTCGCGGAAGCCGAAGTGGGACAGATACTTGAGGCGTTTATGGGTGCCGGTTTCTTTGAGTTTGATGTAGCCGGAGTCAAGGCGAGACTCGAGCAACACCCCTGGATTCGCCAGGCTACGGTCAAGAAGCAGTGGCCAGATACGATTGCGTTGAACCTGGTAGAGGAGGTCGGGATTGCCCGGTGGGGTGAAGGCGAACTGATCAATCAATATGGCGAGATATTCAGGCCCGGTACCCAGCAAGGCTTGAACCTGCCTCGACTCTCAGGCCCCAAAGACAGCCAGATGAAGGTGATGGAACAGTTTCGCGCAGTGAACCAGTTGTTCTTCCCGGCGGGTTTGCGGGTTACAGAACTGCGCTTGAGCGAGCGAGGCAACTGGAGTCTGCAGTTGAATGATCGACTCAATGTAACTGCAGGGCGCGGCGATGTAATGAATAAGCTAACTCGCTTCCTCGACTTCTACAACGAGCAGCCTGAGGATTCTGCGGCGGCATTGGTTGCGGTGGATTTGCGGTATGACAACGGGTTTGCCGTTAGAAAGATTAATGAAGACCTGTCGGGAGTCGCAGCAAGATGATCGCTTGGGCTCAGGGCATGATTAGAGAAGTTCGGTGGCTTGTCACGGCAGGGTTAGAACTCTCGCAGGAGATATCAACAAATGAATGAAGTGGTCGGTGAAAACATGATTGTTGGACTCGACATCGGTACTTCCAAGGTTGTCGCGATAGTCGGTGACATCAAGGAGGATGGTGGCCTGGATATCGTGGGTATCGGCAGCCACCGTTCGCGCGGATTGAAGAAAGGTACGGTGGTGAACATCGAGTCGACAGTGGAGTCGATCCAGCGCGCCATAGAAGAAGCTGAATTGATGGCTGGCTGCCAGATCCATTCGGTCTACGCGGGAATAGCCGGCAGCCATATTCGGAGCATGAATTCACACGGCATCGTGGCAATTCGCGATGGCGAAGTAATGAAGGCCGATATTGAGCGGGTCATCGATGCCGCCCAGGCAGTAGCGATTCCTGCTGACCAGAGGGTGCTGCACATCCTGCCCCAGGAATACATCATCGATTCCCAGGAAGGAGTAAAGGAACCGCTGGGCATGTCCGGAGTCAGGCTGGAAGCGAAGGTGCATCTCGTCACCTGTGCTATCAATGCCGTGCAGAATATTGAAAAGTGCATCAAGCGTTGCGGATTGGAAACTGACGAGATCATCCTGGAACAACTTGCCTCCAGCTACTCGGTACTCACAGAAGATGAACGTGAACTCGGCGTCTGTCTCGTGGACATCGGCGGGGGTACGACCGACATCGCTATCTTCACCGAAGGTGCGATTCGGCACACCGGCGTCATTCCGATTGCTGGTGATCAGGTAACGAACGATATTGCCATGGCCTTGCGCACACCCACGGAAAATGCCGAAGAAATCAAGATCAAGTACGCCTGCGCCCTGACGCAACTTGCCAGTGGCGATGACACGATCAAGGTTCCGAGTGTGGGGGATCGCCCTCCCCGGGAGCTATCCAGACAGTCACTTGCAGAGGTTGTAGAACCTCGTTATGACGAATTATTTACCCTGGTGCAGGCGGAGCTTCAGCGCAGCGGTTTCGAAAACCTGTTAGCTGCAGGAGTAGTGCTCACGGGTGGCACCAGCAAGATGGAAGGCGTCGTAGAACTGGCCGAAGAAATTTTTCACGCACCGGTTCGTATAGGCGCTCCGTATAACGTGAATGGACTTTCGGACATCGTACGCAATCCGATCTATTCAACAGGGGTAGGACTCTTGCTGTATGGCTTGAAGCAGCATCAGGAACGGGAAGGGGTGGATCCACGGCGGGAACCGCAGATTCATTTAGTGAACCGGGTTAAAAACTGGTTCCAGGGAAATTTTTAATTCACGCAAACTTATCAACACAGATTGAAAGATTTTAATAACAAGGGGGCTATATGTTTGAATTAGTCGACAACATTCCACAGAACGCGGTGATTAAAGTCATCGGTGTGGGAGGTGGTGGAGGCAATGCTGTTCATCACATGATTGCCAATCAGGTAGAGGGAGTGGAGTTCATCTGCGCCAATACCGATGCGCAGGCGCTCAACAATCTGCGAGCAAAAACAGTGCTGCAGATGGGAAGCAATATCACCAAGGGTCTCGGGGCTGGAGCGAATCCCGACATAGGCCGGCAGGCGGCACTGGAAGATCGCGATGAAATCGCGGACATCCTGAGCGGCGCGGATATGGTATTCATCACTGCAGGCATGGGAGGCGGCACTGGTACAGGTGCAGCACCTATCGTTGCCGAAGTCGCACGTGAACTCGGTATTCTAACGGTCGCTGTCGTCACCCGACCATTCCCTTTCGAGGGAAAGAAGCGATCTTCGATCGCCGAGCAGGGTATCCAGCAGCTACAGGAGAGCGTGGATTCACTGATCACTATCCCCAATGAAAAGCTGCTGGATGTACTTGGTAAAGATGCCTCTTTGCTCGAAGCCTTCAAGGCAGCTAACGATGTGCTGCTAGGCGCGGTTAAGGGTATCGCCGATCTGATAATGCATCCGGGCATGATCAACGTGGATTTCGCCGATGTGAAGACAGTCATGTCGGAGATGGGTATGGCCATGATGGGTAGTGGAACGGCGCGTGGGGAAGATCGCGCACGGGTAGCCGCTGAAGCTGCGGTTCGAAGTCCACTGCTGGAAGATATCAATCTGCAAGGCGCACGTGGAATCCTGGTCAATATCACCGCCGGTGAAAATCTGTCTCTGGGTGAATTCGCGGAAGTAGGCGATACCGTTGAAGAATTTGCATCTGACGATGCCACGGTAGTGGTAGGAACGGTGATCGATCCGGCTCTGGATGACGAAATTCGGGTGACTGTGGTCGCCACCGGCCTCGGCGGCATGCAAATGAAGCCGAAGAAGGTCGTGGATAATACGGATGTGGAAACAGACTACAGAAAGCTGGACCGACCAGCGGTCATGCGCAAGCGCTCGCTTTCCGAAAGGGGATCGGTCATGGCCAAGGCTGTTGGAGCCGACACAGATATGGACTATCTGGATATTCCCGCATTCCTGCGGCGTCAGGCAGACTAGACTCAAGAGCTGACTGCCCCGGAACAATCCGGGGCAGGGCAGTCTCGGAGGTCGACACGCAGAACAATACCTGTCCGGGTTTGCACCGTCATGCCTGTTGCGCCGCCTGCATCATGATTCAATCCGAGTCCTGTTGTGCTTGCTTGCGCTGTATATGCGCTACTGACGTGTATATATAGAAGAAGGAAGAATCAGTTTACTGCCAATCAAAAACCTCGAAATTGGTGGGAAATACAGTATATTGTGTTCCGCTTTGGTGAACGCCTCCTTATCTGATACACTTCGCACCGGTTTGTGCCAGTGCCACCAGTCCTAGTAGCAAATTTCGCGTACTGCGAATTACTTCCAGCAGGACCAGGGGCATTGAGCCGTGTATATCGCGGCATCTCTGGTACATTGGGGAAGAAATTCTGCCAGCAGCCTCGAAGCACAAGGTTTTTCCGCTCCGCTGCATGGCGCTGATGCTACGCATTTCGGAGCCTTTTTTCCCGGAGCTTGAGTTCTGGGAAATAGGGTCGACATAACAGTATTGGCTTCTGCATTGAATGGACCAGATTTCTGCGGATTGAGTAATCCGGGGAACTCTTGGCCGTTCAGGCAGTCTGATCTGCAAGGGCCCACAGAAGACCTATGTTAAAGCAAAGAACTCTAAAAAATGTCATCCGCGCCACGGGAGTGGGTCTGCATACGGGTGAGAAAGTCTATTTGACCCTGCGGCCGGCTCCGGTAAACACCGGCATCGTCTTCACCCGAATAGATCTCGACCCGGCTGTGCAGATCGAAGCACGGGCCTGTAATGTGGGCGATACAACTCTGTCCACCACACTGGTTAAGGACAATGTCCGCATATCTACCATCGAACACCTGATGTCCGCCATGTCTGGCCTCGGAATCGACAACTGTTATGTCGATGTCAGTGCGCCGGAAGTGCCTATCATGGATGGCAGTGCCGGGCCTTTCGTATTCCTTATTCAGTCGGCTGGCATCGAAGAGCAGCCTGAGCTGAAGAAATTCATCAAGATCAAGCAACCAATCCGCCTGGATCAGGGTGACAAGTCGGTAAGCCTTGAGCCATTTGATGGTTTCAAAGTCAGCTATACGCTTCTGTATGACCATCCGGTGTACAAGAAGCACACCAAGAGTGCCACTATCGATTTCTCCAGCACGTCTTTTGTGAAGGAAGTGAGCCGGGCTCGTACTTTCGGTTTCATGCATGAATTCGAAGAACTGCGTAACCGTAATCTGGCACTTGGGGCCAGCATGGACAACGCCATTGCAGTTGGTGACTACAAGGTGTTGAATGAGGATGGGCTGCGCTATGAAGACGAGTTTGTGAAGCACAAAATCCTTGATTCTATTGGAGATTTATACCTCCTCGGTAACAGCCTCATCGGGGAGTTCAAGGGATATAAATCTGGACATGCTCTCAATAATGCTTTATTAAGAATGCTCGAAGTTAATGAAGACGCTTGGGAAATTGTCAGTTTCGATGAAGAATCGAACGTACCTATTTCCTATATGAAACCCGTATTGGCGGCCTAGCTCTAATCTGGCCCTAATACGCCCCTAACTCGCTGTATTTATTGGCTTTTCTCGGTTTTGAATCATTTTGTGATGTGATTCCTGTCCGGGAATGGTTGGGCGCTGTAGTTTCTCTGGCTAAACCCCAAGTGTTGCAGTAGAAAAGGGTAGCTGGATAAACAGCCCGACATGAAAGTCATACTTGTCGATCAACGCCACGGTCATACCAAGACGATCGTCCTCAAGGGATGGGTCAAGGGACTTCTGTCTCTTTGCCTTCTAGGGGCACCTGTCGCTCTTGGGTATTTCGGCTATCAGCTGGCAATTTCCCAGAATTCCGCAATTTTCAGCGAAGAGACAGCTGAGAGTTGGCAGCGGCAGTTGCAGGTGCAGTCTGAACAACTGGAGGAGATCAAGCAGGATTCCGAACAGCAACTGGAGGCGCTGACCCTGCGTCTGGCCCTGTTGCAGGCGCGCCTGGTACGTCTGGATGCGGTAGGTGAGAGGATCACTGATATTGCCGATCTCGATACGGATGAATTCGATTTCAGTCAGCCTGTACCTGTGGGAGGCCCCAGCAATAATCTTTCTGGCTATTCCCGCAACTACAACCCATCCGATGTATTTTCCGCAGTCGATCAACTGGAGCGCCAGTTGGAAGATCGGCAGCAGCAACTGGAAATTCTCGAAGGCTTGATGGTGGATCGCAAGATCCAGTCCGATGTGTTCATTGCGGGAAGGCCATTGGATCGGGGCTGGATTGCCTCGCGTTTCGGTCAACGCCCGGACCCCTTCACCGGCCGTATGAGTTTTCATGCCGGTATCGATTTCACGACAGGACGATCAGGCGCCGAGATTAATACGGTGGCCGCCGGTGTGGTTACCTGGTCAGGTCCCCGCTCCGGCTACGGGCTGATGGTTGAAGTCAACCACGGTAATGGTTTCACCACACGCTACGCCCATTCCGAGAAACTATTGGTCGAAGTTGGTGACGTGGTCAAGAAAGGCCAGAATATTGCCCTGGTCGGTTCAACCGGTCGTTCTACCGGTCCCCATGTCCATTTTGAAGTCTATAAGAACGGCCGGGTGGTTGATCCGGCAGCCTATATCCATCGCACCGTCAGATAATCCTCTCCTAAATATTACCTATTCTCTCCCGTTACGACCTGGCACCCTGCTTGGGGTCGCGGCGGGCACAAATTTATTTGATCAGGAACAAGCTAATCAGCATGAGTATTCTCAGCAAAATATTTGGCAGCAGCAACACACGAAAACTGAAGAAGATGCAGAAGACTGTTGCCGTTATCAATGGCCTGGAACCGGAATTTCAGAGCTTGAGCGATGAACAGTTGCGGGCAAAGACAGAAGAGTTCAGGCAGCGAGTCAGCAATGGCGAGTCACTGGACGCCTTGTTGCCGGAAGCCTTCGCAGCGGTGCGCGAGGCCAGTGTCCGAACCATGCAGATGCGTCACTTCGATGTGCAACTCATCGGTGGCATGGTGTTGCATCAGGGCAGTATCGCAGAGATGCGCACCGGTGAGGGCAAGACCCTGGTGGCGACATTACCGGCCTATCTTAATTCACTCTCTGGAGACGGAGTACATATCGTAACGGTTAACGAGTACCTTGCCGAGCGTGATGCCAACTGGATGCGGCCTGTATACGAGTTTCTGGGTCTGACAGTAGGAGTGATCAAGTCAGGCCAGAGTCCGATGGAGAAGAGAGAAGCCTATCGGTCTTCCATTACTTACGGGACCAACAATGAGTTCGGTTTCGATTACCTGCGTGACAACATGGCATTTCGACTGGAAGACAAGATGCAGCAGGTACTGAATTTTGCCATCGTGGACGAAGTTGACTCCATCCTGATCGATGAGGCGCGGACGCCACTCATTATTTCCGGCGCGGCTGAAAACAGTTCTGAGCTCTACATAGCTATCAACAAGCTGGTTCCAAAACTGGAAAAGGGCGAGAAGCAGGAACGCTCCAAGATGGAGATGATGGACAAGAACTTCGTTCCTGAAGACACCGGTCATTTCTCCGTCGACGAGAAGGCTCGTCAGGTAGAAATGACAGAAGCAGGTCATGAATTCGTCGAAGATTTGCTTATCAAGCAGGGGCTGTTGAAGGAAGGGGAGTCACTCTATGCGGCAACGAATCTGTCCCTGTTGCACCACGTACAGGCGGCACTGCGAGCCCATCACCTTTTCCGAAAGGACGTTGAATATATAGTACAGAACAATCGAGTAGTGCTGATCGATGAGCATACGGGTCGTACGATGGAAGGCCGACGTCTTTCAGAAGGTCTGCATCAGGCGCTGGAAGCGAAGGAAGGTCTTGAGATACAGAGCGAGAGCCAGACTCTTGCCTCAACCACGTTCCAGAATTATTTCCGGCTCTACAACAAGCTGGCGGGCATGACCGGAACGGCGGATACCGAAGCCTTCGAGTTCAGCCAGATCTACGGCCTCGATGTAGTTGTCATACCAACCAACAAGCCCATGATTCGCGAGGATGCCAACGACCTCATCTATCTCACCATGGAAGAGAAGTTTGAGGCGATCCTGGAGGACATCATTGAGATAAGGGATGCGGGCGCACCGGTACTCGTGGGTACGGCCTCCATCGATACATCGGAAATACTTTCGAAGTACCTGACCAAGAAGAAGATCAAACATGAAGTGCTCAATGCAAAGTTCCACGCAAAGGAAGCGGAAATTATCGCCCAGGCCGGACGCCCGGGAGCTGTGACGATTGCTACCAACATGGCCGGTCGCGGAACCGATATCGTGTTGGGTGGTAAGTGGGAATCGGAAGTGGCGGCATTGACCAACCCGACAGAAGAACAGATCAACAAGGTCAAGGAAGAGTGGAAGAAGCGGCACGAGCAGGTACTGGAGGCAGGAGGCTTGCACATCATTGGTACCGAGCGTCATGAATCCCGGCGTATCGATAACCAGTTACGGGGGCGCGCCGGCCGTCAGGGCGATCCGGGCTATTCCCGATTCTATCTGTCTACAGAAGATAATCTGTTGCGTATTTTCATGAGCGAGGGCGTGCGAAACTTCATGCGCAAGCTGGGTATGGAGAAGGGGGAAGCGATCGAGCACCGTATGGTGACCAGTCAGATCGAGAAGGCCCAGCGCAAAGTCGAAGGCAGAAACTTTGACATTCGAAAACAACTGCTGGAGTACGACAATGTTGCCAACGACCAGCGTACGATCATCTATCGACAGCGCAATGAGTTGATGGCGACCGATGACATCTCGGACCTGATAAAGGAAATGCGCGAAGAAGTCATCGGCCAGATTGTCGATGACTATATTCCTCCCCAGAGTATTCCCGAACAGTGGGATCTCGCCGGGCTGGAAGAAGCAATCAGCACCGAGTTTTCCAGCAAGCAGCCCATCCAGCAATGGCTTGATGAGGACGATCAACTCTATGAGGATCAACTCAAGCAACGGCTGACAGAAAACATTGAAAAGGAATACGAAGACAAGTGCGCCCTGGTGGGTGACAAGATGCGCCTGTTCGAGAAGCAAATTACACTGCAGATCCTCGACAGCCTGTGGAAAGAGCATCTGGCTACTATGGATCATTTGCGTCAGGGCATATTCCTGAGAAGCTATGGCGGCAAGAACCCTCGTCAGGAATACAAGCGGGAAGCGTTTGGCTTGTTTACTGAATTGCTGGATAACCTGCAGCGAGAGGCGATCAAGGTCTTGAGTCATGTGCAGATTCGCCAGGAAGATTCGGCCGATGCCATAGAAAGGCAACGGCAAGAACAACAAGCCAGGGAGCGTATGAGCTACCAGCATCAGGAAGTATCCGCGCTCAGTCAGGGAGAGGCCGAAGCCCAGGCAGGAGATCAGGGCGCAGGTGGTGATCAGGCGCAGACACCATTCGTCAGAGACGTACCCAAGGTGGGACGCAATGAACCCTGTCCCTGTGGTTCTGGCAAGAAGTACAAGGTTTGTCACGGGAAGATTAGCTAAGCCATGGCCGTAGGAGAAGTTTTCAAGGGAGAAGTTCATCCCGTTGCGGGTGTCAGGCTCGCGGCGATAGAGAGCGGCATACGCTATAAGAACCGCCTGGATCTGGTGCTGGTCGAGATAGAAGCCGGTGCCACGGTGGCTGGTGTGTTTACCCAGAATGCATTCTGCGCGGCTCCGGTGAAGGTGGCGCGCAAGAATCTGCATGACACGGACAGTCGCTATTTCCTCATTAACACCGGCAATGCCAATGCTGGTACGGGAGAGCAGGGAGCCCTGGATGCGCTGCGTTGTTGTCAGTCAGTTGCTGATATTGCCCGGGTAGATATTCGTGAGGTGCTACCGTTCTCGACCGGAGTCATTGGAGAACGCTTACCCGTTGAGAAGATCGTTGCGGGGATACCCCTCGCCTTCACCTCACTGGATGAATCCAGCTGGGAAAAGGCTGCCAGGGGTATCATGACCACGGATACGCGCCCCAAACTTGTATCACGCAGGATCGACGTGGAAGGTGAGTCAGTGTCTATCACCGGCATCGCCAAGGGCGCGGGCATGATCAAGCCCAATATGGCTACTATGCTCGCCTATGTCTTTACCGATGCGGCGATTCCGCGAAAACAGTTAAAAGAGATTCTGGGTCGTGCAAGCGACAAGAGTTTTAACCGGATAACTGTCGATGGAGATACCTCGACCAATGATTGCTGCATGTTGGTCGCGACCGGAAAGTCATCTGTGGCAGTCAATGCTGAGATTGAATCGGCGATACTGGGAGTCTTCCAGGAACTGGCTGTCGCCCTGATCAAGGATGCGGAGGGTGCCAGCAAGTTCATCACCGTGCATGTAGAGCAGGGAGCGAATAGCAAGGAATGTTTAGCGGTAGCCTATGCTGTCGCGGAATCCCCGTTAGTTAAAACCGCACTGTTTGCATCCGACCCGAACTGGGGGCGCATACTTGCCGCCGTGGGTAGGGCCGGTCTGGAAGACCTGGACATCAAAGCCATCGAAATCAGGCTCGGGGAGGTCCAGCTTGTCAGCGGCGGGGAGGTATCCGCGAGTTATACCGAAGCGCTTGGACAGAGAGAGATGGACCGGGACGAAATTACGCTCACAATTTGCCTCGGTCGTGGCGACAGCGTCGAGACTGTCTGGACATCTGACCTGTCCCTCGACTACATCCGTATCAACGCCGATTACCGAAGCTGAAATTGCCGGAAAACGAGCTTGTCCATGTTGCTGTTGGGCTCATCGTGAACTCAGACGATGAGGTACTGGTAGCGCTGCGCCATCCGGATAGCCATCAGGGTGGATTGTGGGAGTTTCCGGGCGGCAAGGTCGAGCACGGTGAGTCGGTATTCGCCGCCCTCGATCGGGAATTCCGGGAAGAGCTCGGTGTCAGTGTGCGGCGCGCCTTTCCCATGCGCAAGATAAACCATGCCTATCCGGACAAGAGGGTACTGCTTGACGTCTGGCGCATCACCGAGTTTAGTGGACAGGCAATTGGCAGGGAGGGTCAGCAGATCAAGTGGCAGGCCGTGACCGAATTGCAGGCCGAACACTTTCCCCGTGCCAACTCACCAATCATTGACCTTTTGAGATTGCCCGATCGCATTGCGATCACACCCACATTCCGATCCACAGCCGAGCTGGAACACTTTATCGAGCGCTGTGCCAGTGATGCTGTCCGCATGATCCAACTGCGGCAGAAACATCTGTCTGCTGGCGACTACGATGACTGGTTCCAGCTAGCGTCCGTGCGCTGCAACGAAGCAGGAATAATCCTGAGTGCCAACATTCCCATCGCGAGGAGCCCTGTCTACGTCGGCTCTCCGGTTCACTACTCAGCCAGTGATCTCATGCAGGCGGCTAGCCCGGGGGCAGGCGGAGAGCATCCTTGCAGATCTGCATCCTGTCACGACCTTGAGGAGTTACAAAAAGCAGAAGCATTGGGAATGGATTTCGTTTACCTGTCGCCGGTGGCCGTGACCGATAAATACAGCGCGGAGCGGGTTCTTGGCTGGTCAAATTTCGAGGCGCTTGCCCGACAGGTTAGCCTTCCGGTCTATGCCCTGGGAGGCATGCGCCCGGATGACCTCGCCATTGCGCGAGCCCATGGGGCCGCCGGCATAGCGGGAATCGGTATGTTTGTCCATGCGGCGCAATATTGAAAAATCACCTATTCTATAAAGTCATACAACCAGAACTTATATTTCGCCTTCGGAAAAGCTGGCAAGCTACTGAAATAAAAAGAGTTAAATAGGTCAAGATAGGGCTATTTTCTGGCAGATTATGATAAAGTATTCCGCCGAGGAGCAGATACAGCAGTTTGGAGAGCCTATATCAGCCTTTCAAAGGCCTGTTTCAGGCTTCTTGCTTATGTCTCGTGCCAGTTCTGTGACCGGGGTCACTGAGATTTAAGCTAACTCGTTGAAACTAGGGGCTTTCCGGGCCAATAATCGGCGGGTATGAGGATCTGGCGGGCTTACTGCGGATTTTTTGCCCTCCTCGATGGCAAGGATCTACAGCGAAGTAGTAGCGAACTACAGAGTAGCTCAAAAGCAAACAATGTTGCGATCGGTTTTGACAATGGAAACAGTCTTCAGGACAGGTAAGCTTCTGCTCTTATTGCTGGTTTGGATACCGGCCTACCTGCATGCCGATGTGGCAGTACTGGTACATCAGGCGACCCTGGTTGAGACCAATCCAGAAGAGACGGTAGTCTCAGATGAAGATAATCCAAACCCGCAGCCTGAAATCGGTACCCAGGCCAATGCATCCTACCTGAGTGCACCGGGTTGGGCCGTCACCGGATCTTCATTCATCGATGTGGCCACCTATGTCTTTGACATGGGTACGACCGAGTCAGTCACGGCTGCTACCTTGCGGATTCCTATTCGTGATCACTTTTCCCAGAATGGTTTGACGCCCCTGGAAGTTACTTTTTTTGCCGACAATGGCGAGATCGAATATACCGACTACACCAACGGCTTTAATACATCTATCGCTGAAATCGATGTCACGATGTCTGATGTACTGGAGGTCAGTGTAACCGGTGCGGTAAATAGTGCATTGAATGTAAGTCGCTTTATTGGCTTCCGCATTCGCTCCGCTATCTCTCCAAGCCTGATCGCAGAAACCCTGTTTCCCCCCTATGCCGGTGTCAGGTTTACCACCGATCCAGTACTGGAGTTCGTTCCCGGCGCCCCGCCGTCATTACCACAGGACGTGGCGGCATTCGACGTGCACACCCTGGTTGTGCCGGATATTGATGTACCCAGCGTCGGTAATGCCTCCGCACAGTTCCGCTTGATCGATCCGGAAAATCTCACCTTTGAGCTGACCAGTGTAACCGTGAACGAAGAAGCAGGCAGTGGTCCGGTTTTGTCGGGCGCCGATCTGTTCAATTGCTCCGCTTTTGAACCACCGGAGACTGGTGGAGTGGCGGCCGGTGCTGCAACTTACTCTGTAAATTCCGGTATTCTGGATGTGCCCAGTGTTGACCTGTTTGGCGAACAGATCAATGTTCGGCTTGAACTGATTGATGGCTCAAGCCCACCACTGTTCGAGACCCTGGCGCTGGAGGCTGTTCAGTCCGGTCCGTCCGATGCGACCCAGTCAGCGCTGAAGGGTGGCTTGCTGCTGGAACCTGCCCAGGACTTCGTGCCCCTCTGTCACGGCTGGGTTCTGGTAGGGGACTATATCCGCAACCGGATTGTAGAAAGGAATATCATCAGTGGTGAGACTGGTGCCACGTATCCCTTCAATACTGCACCGGATCAATTCACACTGGACAAGGCGAATAATCGAGTCTTCATGACCGTATTCCCCGAATCCGAGAGGCTATACAGGCTGGATCTTAACACGGGAACAATCGCTAACATTAAGCTGTCACAGACTGTTTATGTTGATCCCAATGATACTAATTCTTCCAACGCTACCTACGGATTTGCCTTGAGGGATGTGGCTCTGGGTGAGAATGGTAATATCTTCGCGCTTTTATTCGACGGCGTGCGCAGGCAACCGGCAGACGAACTCATTCCCTATGCCGATCAAGGTCTGTGGATGGGATTACTGGATCCCAATGGCAATTTCCTGATCCAGAGCATCCCTCTGGAGGACCCGATTCGCATTGAGTATGACCCGGTTCAGGACAATGTGTTTCTGGCGACGGAATCCAATCTTGCAACACTGAATTTTGATCCAGCTACTAACGCCTTAACCGTCGTTCCAGGTACGGACATACCAATCGGTCAAGGCTGCACAGATTTCGATATTTCCCCCGATGGAACACGCCTTGCCTATGTCTGCCCTAATGGCAATTATGGCGATGGGGATTTCAGTGTTGCGGACCTGGATCCGGAAGCCTATTACAACAATGATGGGGCCTGGTTCTTTGGCACGTCGCCGGTGAGCGCAACCTTCAGTGCCGACGGCACGCTGTTTATAGGCACCGATAACGAAAAACTCTACGTCTTCGATGTGAAGACTCACCTGATTCTGGAAGACTTCGACCTGGGCCTGATTGAGGGTGAAACTATCCGCAAGGTCCGCCTGTCCGCGGATGGCCAGTTGATTTACATCTTCCTAAATAATCCAAACCGCGCGGCTAACAGCAAGTTCTACTGGATGCCCATGCCTGCGATTACCGGAACACCGCTTTAATCTGCAGGCCTGAGGCATACAATCGCTATTGCAGTTGCTCCGGGTCTTCATCCTCGGTGGGGTAGAAGGACTCGCCGGCGATGCTATGTTTCTCGGTAGCCCACTCGCCGAAATCGATTAGCTGGCAGCGCTCGCTGCAGAAGGGGCGAAAGCGGTTGTCTTTGGACCAGGCTACGGGCTTCTGGCAGCCAGGGCAATTTACTGTTCTCTTGCTTTCCTTATCCATTCGCTTTTGCCAACCTGAGAAACTTTTTGTGCAGCACGCTCACTTGCTTGTCGATTTCCTCGACAGCCCCCTCATTGTTAATGACTTCATCCGCTGCGTCCAATCGCTCATCACGGCTTATCTGTGAAGCGATGATGCCGCGAATTGTCTCTTCGTGGCTACCATCCCTGAGCATGGCCCTCTGCAGTTGTGTGTCTTCTGAGACATCGACGACGAGTATCCGGTCAACCATTTCTTTCTGGCTGGTTTCCAGGAGCAGGGGAGATTCCAGAATCGTATAGCTGGACTCACTCCTGCTAAGTCGTTGTTTCAACAATTCGCCGATGATCGGGTGTAATAGTCGTTCCAGCCAGCGTCTCTCCGCCTCATCGGCGAAAACGATTGCACGCAATGCCCGCCGATTGAGAGATCCTTCGGAATTGATGATGGATTGACCAAAATGAGAAGCGATCTCCGCCAGGGCAGGTGAGCCAGTTGCAACGGCTTCGCGGGCAAGCTGATCGGCGTCGATGACTTCGATGCCCTGCCTCGCAAAACTTTCAGAGACCGTGCTCTTGCCGCTCCCTATGCCTCCCGTTAGGCCAACTACATACATTCGCTGAGTCCAATTATGAGCCGCAGTGTTGCTTAAAGACCTGCCCCTGACATCGCGCTGAGATACATGTTACTGAGTTGTGGTCCCCATATCAGCATGATGAATCCGGCTCCAGCCAGGAACGGGCCGAATGGCATTGGCGCGGAGCGGTCTCGCCCCATGATCAGGATCATCAGTATCCCGAACACGGCGCCTACCAGAGAAGACAGAATAATGACGGGCAACAGGCTCTGCCACCCCATCCAGGCACCGATGGCAGCCAGTAGCTTAAAATCGCCATAGCCCATACCTTCCTTGCCTGTGAGCAGTTTGAACAACCAGTAAAATGACCACAGCGACAGGTAGCCGGCAATGGCACCTATGACAGCATCTGTGAGGCTGACGCCGAAGCCCATGTCGATCGTATTGACCAGTAATCCCGCCCAGAGTAGCGGTATGGTAATGTCGTCCGGCAACAGTTGGTGGTCATAGTCGATAAGTGTGAGTGCGACGAGGCACCAGGTAAACAGAAGAAGAGCCAGGGTAAGCCACGTGGCGCCGAAGCTGTAGGCAACGAGTCCGGAAAGCACGCCGTTCGCAAATTCCACCGAGGGGTAGCGCAGTGAGATTTTCTGCTTGCACTGGGAGCATTTGCCACCAAGAAAAACGTAGCTGGCTACAGGAATATTTTCCCAGGGCTTTATCTGGTGTTTGCAGTTGGGGCAGTGGGATTCAGGCTTTGCCAGATTGAAAGTGTCGAAATCGACACGAGCTTCAGCCGTGATTTCTGGCTTGTCCTTGAGTTCTAGGAATTCACAGCACTGTTGGTGCCAGTCCCTCTGCATCATTATGGGAAGGCGGTAAACCACCACGTTAAGGAAGCTGCCAACCAGCATTCCCAAAATCACGCAAACGGCTATCAGGAAGCCGGGGCTTGCCTGTAGAAGCTCGACTATTGCCATGCAGGAAGAGGGCTTACATCACCGCGCCGAGTTGGAAGATGGGCAGGTACATCGCAATCATCAGGCCGCCAACGAGGATACCCAGTACGGCCATGATCATTGGTTCCATCAGGGCTGTCAGGCCGTCAACGGCGTTATCGACTTCTGCCTCGTAATAGACTGCACACTTGTCCAGCATGGAATCCAGCGCACCAGATTCTTCGCCAATACCAACCATCTGGGTGATCATCACAGGGAAGAGGGTGGTGTTCTTGATCGCGAAATTCAATTGTTGACCAGTGGTCACATCGTCCTTGATCTTCTTCGTTGCCGTGGCGTAAACCACGTTGCCGGTGGCGCCTGCCACGGAGTCAAGGGCGTCGACCAGGGGCACACCAGCAGAGAATGTGGTGGCCAGTGTGCGTGTGAAACGCGCATAACAGGAAGAATTCATGATGGGGCCGACGATGGGCATTTTCAGTGAGAGTCGATCGAGGAAGTTACGGAAGGCTTCCGATCGAACCTTGGCCTCCTTGAATATCACTGCACCTATTGCGGCACCGATACAGGCCTTCCACCAGTGAGCGATGGCAAAGTCTGACAGGGTGAGTACGAACTGCGTGAATGCCGGTAGTTCTGCTCCGAAGCTGGAGAAGGTTTCGGCGAACTGAGGCACCACCTTAACCAGCAGCAAGCCGGTAACGACGATGGCTACCGCGACTACCGCGATAGGGTAGTTCATCGCTTTCTTGATCTTCGCCTTCAAGGCTTCAGATTTTTCCTTGTAGGTTGCCAACCTGTCCAGCATGGTTTCCAGGGCACCGGATTGTTCACCGGCATCGACGAGGTTACAGAACAGGTCATCGAAATAGCGTGGGTGCTTGCGGATACAATCGGCGAAGTTATTACCGGCGGCGATGTCGTCCCGGATGAGCAGGACCAGTTCGCGCATGGAGGGATTTTCCAGACTCTCACCCACAATCTCAAAGGATTGCACCAGCGGAATACCGGATTTCATCATGGTTGCGAGCTGACGAGTGAAGACGGCGATGTCTGCCGGTTTGATCTTCTGCTTCTTGGTACCGAAGATCTCCTTGGGCTTGCGTTTGACCCGGGTAGGATTTACGCCCTGCTTTCGCAGTTGCGCCTTCACCAGGGCCTGGCTGGAGCCCTGGATCTCACCCTTGGTCTTGTTGCCGGCCTTATCGGTGCCCTGCCAAACGTAAATATTCTGTACGGCTTCAGTCGCCATATGTCACCTCTTTCACCTCGTCCAACCCGGCTCGCAGCTGGTGGATCAGGATCCTGCGGGAATTCCGGCCAACTATATCATAGGGGGCCGGGAATCAGGTAAGTCTGTTGGCCTCATCGAGGCTCGTAAGCCCTTGTGCTACCTTCAATAATGCCGATTGTCGCAGGTTGTTGAAGCCCTCTCTCTGGGCCTGGTCTGCAATCTCAATGGAATTGCCATCGTCCATGATAATGCGGGACATGGCATCGGTTATTTGAACCACTTCATAGATTCCCACACGCCCCTTATAGCCTTCCTTGCAGCTGTCGCAGCCCACGGCCTTGAAGAGTTGCAGATCTTGCAGCTGCTCCTCCTTAAACCCCTCTTCTATAAGGACTTTTTCGGGAATCTCCACACTTTCTTTACAATTGGGACAGAGCCGCCTGGCGAGACGCTGGGCGATGATCAGACTCACCGAGGTGGCGAGGTTGAAGGCAGGTATACCCATGTTCCTGAGTCGGGTGAGGGTCTCTGGCGCACTGTTGGTATGCAGGGTGGAAAGCACCATATGGCCGGTCTGGGCGGCCTTGATGGCGATTTCGGCGGTTTCCAGGTCACGGATTTCCCCGACCATGACCACATCCGGGTCTTGTCGTAGAAAGGCCCTGAGAGCCGCCGCGAAATCCAGACCCTTCTTCGCATTAACAGGCACCTGGTTTACACCCTCCAGGTTGATTTCCACCGGGTCTTCCGCCGTGGAAATATTGCGTTCAGGCGTGTTGAGGATGTTCAGGCCCGTATAGAGGGACACGGTCTTCCCTGATCCCGTAGGCCCCGTGACCAGTATCAAGCCCTGATGCTGATGCAGGGCTTTCATATAGAGTTCTTTTTGTGAATCCTCGTAGCCCAGGGCATCGATTCCCATCTTGGCGCTGGAGGGGTCGAGGATTCGCAACACGATCTTCTCACCCCACAGGGTAGGCAGAGTATTCACACGAAAGTCGATAGCACGGGTCTTCGAGACCTTCATCTTTATGCGCCCATCCTGCGGCACCCGTTTCTCGGAAATGTCCATCTGGGACATGATCTTGATTCTCGAGGCGATGCGACTGGCGATGTTGATCGGCGGTCGGGTCACTTCATGCAGGATGCCGTCGGTTCGGAAACGCACGCGGTAGGTCTTTTCGTAGGGTTCGACGTGAATATCGGAGGCACCGGTTCGAATGGCATCGAGCAATACCTTGTTGACGAAGCGGACGATTGGCGTCTCGTCGCTGCTGCTTTCTTCCGGCTCTTCGTCCTGCTCCGGATCGACGATGTCCAGATCATCGAGGGCGATATCATCCAGGTTGCCCAGTGCGGAATCATTGTCTTCTTCATTGTCCAGATAGTCCCTGATTGCACGGGCCAGCTTGTCTTCTTCGACAACGATAGCCTCCACACCCACTCCGGCCGCAAATTTGACTTCGTCAAATGCCTCGATGTTTGCTGGATCGGAAACCGCCAGGTACAAACGGTTGGATCGTTTTATCAGGGGCAGCACATTGTGCTTGCGAATCAGTCTGGCATCGATCAGGTTGGTGGGGGTGTGCTGGAAATCGAAGGAGTCCAGGTCGAGTAGTGGTGCCCCGAATTCTTCCGACGCAGCCAGCGCGATAGCGTAACAATCGATGTTGTTACTACTGATCAATTGCGTGACGAAGGCGATCTTGGCTTCTGCCGCTGATTCCATAGCGGCTAGCGCCTGGGCTTCGTCAATTAGCTTGTCGGAGACCAGCCTCCTAGCCAATCCCCCCATATGTGTAGACATTGCGGCTTTAGGGTCCCTTTAAAGCGTGTAACAATGCGTGCCGACTAATTATAGATTATCATTTTGATTGCAGCTTAAATTGTTGGAAATTAAGCATTTTTCGGAGGTTTTGGCATGGATCGGGCGATGAGCAGATGGCAGGCTTTTGGTATTCACCTGGCTATCAGCACCTTGCTGCTATTGGCAATGTTGGCGATCATTCTGCTGCTATGGTATCCCGGTCTGCTATTCAGCGTGGATGGTGGCTGGATGGGGCTGCGCATCGTTATCGGTGTGGATCTGGTTTTGGGACCGTTACTCACCCTCGTGGTATTCAAGGCAGGCAAACCTGGCTTGAAGTTTGACCTGAGCTGTATCGCCGCCTTTCAGCTTATTTGTATGACAGCAGGCATGTGGATCGTCTACGACGAGCGGCCGCTGGCCCTGGTGCTGGCCTACGATACCTTCTACAGCCTGACCAGGGATGAATTTGCCAATTACGAGAAAGACATCGGGTTCCTCGATGACATAGAAGGGCCATGGCCGAAACTGTTGTATACGGAATTGCCAGAGAACGATATTCAGGCAGATATCATCGCCATCCGCGGCGAATTTATTGGTGATCCGTTATTCATTCAAACCGACCGCTATCGATCACTGCCGAGTGCAGATGTCGGGTCCGTGTTCCGTTGGGAAGGTGATGTGAGAGCGCTTGTCAGCGAGGAATTGCTGGCGAGCCTGCCGGAAAATTGCCTGCTGAGTCGATTTATATCTTCAATCACCAGCGGGTATGTTTGCTTCGATGCAGAGAAGATGGAGTTGGAAAGCTTCTACCAGGAAAATCTCGCACTGCAAGTTGAACCTGTCTCGGGGCTGGATGTTTGAGTGAGGCCTGGTCGCAGGCAGGTAAGCCAGATAATTCTAGCAATAGCCGCCAATTACGCAGGTGCCGCCGGTAACCCATTGGATGGGTGGCGTGATGCCCTGGGCTGCCAGGGTGTAAGTGATGCCTGCGAGGTCTGATCCATCTGCTCGCCAGGTCACAGTGATAACACCATCGACGACGTCGATACCGTGGGTGTTGGCGGTCTGAGCCTGGGTGCCAGGAATGCCATTGGTCCCAGCGTCTGCATCGGTTAATGCATTGAATCGGTCTGAGTGAGCCTGGGTTATGATGGCTGCGCGGTAGTAACCAATCGCGAGTATCGCTTCTGTGAATCGGGCTCGATTACGGTAGAGATCGTAGGCGGGGAGAGCAACTGATACCAGGATGCCTATTATGGCTGTCACAATCATCAGTTCTATTAGCGTGAAGCCTTGTTGTGATTGTTGCTTGTTCATGGCTCTCGAAAGTCTCTGTGTAAGTCCAATTCATCAGGCTGAGTCTTGCTGTTAGCAGTGGCAATCCGGGCCGCTACTGGTATCACTTGAACTACAGGGAAAGCAGGAAGAGAGTTGATTCTAAGGTTAAGCCGCGGATTACTGCCCAACCGGTTTAATTAATGTTTCTTAAGTTTAGAGAGAAGGCAGCACCCAGCGGAGGGGCATGGATGCTGCCAGAACTCTATCGCTACCATCAATGTTAACTAGTAGCTAGCTCGGTACTGGTCTCTTAGCAAAGACCGCTAGTCAGACATGTACCGCTTTCAGTCCACTGTACAGGAGGAGTAACGCCACCAGCAGTCAGGCTGTAGGTGATGCCGTCCATAGCGGAACCATCGTCCTGCCAGGTCATGGTGATCACGCCATTGGCAACAGCAGCACCGTGAGTAGTTGCAGCAGCAGCTACGTCAGCAGGAATACCGAAAGCGCCGGCGTCCAGGTCAGTCAGGGCACAACCGTTGCAACGAGTCTGAATAGCCAGTTCTACAGCAGTCTTGCGAGGAGTTACAGCAAGTACCAGTTCTGAGAACGCAGCTCGGTTAGAATAGTTCTGGTAGGCAGGCAGTGCTACCGCGGCCAGGATACCGATGATCGCTACCACGATCATCAATTCGATAAGTGTAAAACCTTGAGTCTTTTTCATTTCTATCTCCAGTCTATGATGTTTAAAACGTGTCTTGATCTGAATCGTTAGTCGTTCTGCAAATTTCTGATCTTCAGTCAGTCGTATCCGCTAAGTGATCAACGGTTGCATAGTACATTCATGGACCGTGCCAACTTTGAAAATATATTTTAAGTATCTGATAAATAAAAGAATATTAATTTTCAGCCTTCAATTATTCAATTCCCTGCTAAAGTTTCTGACAGCCTGCACGGGCACTTAGTGACAAAAATTGTCAGCAAGGGCATAAAAAGTCCCCTAATGTGTCACTTGCGGGCCGCAAACCCCTTTTGAGGCCAGTGATTATATGGTGTCGGT
>JAQCBT010000014.1 GCA_027621405.1 Pseudomonadota bacterium
CATCCTGGCGCCTGACAGCCATGCGGCCACCGTAACCCCGCGACTTTTCGAACACGGTTACCCTTGCCTGTTCATGTATCTGCCGCGCGAGAGTAATACCCGCCATGCCGGCGCCGATGATGGCGACTGTCTTTTGCTTTTTCACGGATTAAATAGGGACAGATTTATTTCCCAGGGAAAATAAATCTGTCCCTGTTAGCTATTACTCTGGCAACGCCATGCCTCTTGCCTGCAAGACCTCGACGAATGTCATCGAGGCATTCACGCCGGTTGGGAATCCTGAATAGAGTGTGGCATGGGCAATTAACTCGGCGATCTCCTGGGTTGTCAGGCCGTTGTCCAGGCCCCGGTTCAGGTGAACACGTAGTTGATCGGTCTGGTAATTGGCGAGTGTGACCGCGATAGTAGCGAGGCTGCGCTCACGAGGTGACAGGCCAGCGCGGGTCCAGGTTTCACCGTAGACCAGACCATCGATCAATTCATCAAGATAGGGTGCAGCAGGGAAGCGGCCATCAGCCATGGGCAGGCCTCTCGCTTCATAGACCTCGGCCACGACCCGCGCCGCGTTCACTCCCGTGGGGAAGCCGGCATAGAAGGTCACGTGGGTGATGATCTCGGCAATCTCTTCCTGGGTGACGCCGTTATCCAGCGCCCGGCCCACGTGGTAGCGCACTTCGCTCGACGCATACAGCGCTGTGCCTACAGCGACGGTAATCATGCTGCGATCCCGTGGTGACAGTTCTTCCCGTTTCCAGGTTTCGGCATAGACCACCTGGTTAAGCAGGTCACGCAGGTAAGGTGTCTGGGGAAACGCGCCGGGGAATTCCAGTTCCGGGTCGACCGGTGGCTGGCGGTCGGAAGCGCCTGGAGGGCTGGCAGGCAAGCCGCGCTCGGCGAAGACTTCTGCGGCTACTCGTGCCGCATTCACGCCAGTCGGGAAACCCGAGTACCACAGGGTGTGGGCGATTATTTCGGAGATCTCTGCCTGGGTGACGCCGTTGTCCAGGGCCCGGCCTATGTGCAGGCGTAACTCGTTAGTGGCATATAACGCCTGGTTGACCGCGACGGTAATCATGCTGCGGTCCCGGGCCGACAGGCCGGGACGTTGCCAGACCTCGCCATACACATAAGTGTCGCGTACCTCGCCGAGGTAGGGTGCGCCGTCATAGAAGCCGGTGGGCGCTGGAGGCTGCTGCGCGAACACGCTCGAACAGAGCAATAGCGCGGCTAGTGTTGCATGCAGCCAGGAGCGGCGTGGCAGTGAAGTAGGGAAAGTGGGGCGAGACATAACTGGACTCCCTCGATTGTTATTCTTGTCAGGTGAATGATTGCTTGGAAGATGAAGCATAAAGCAAAACACCTTAAAAAGCTGAAGTCTTGAATGGCTTTTGAACTTCGAGAACAGAGCTTTAGTTGTTCTGGATCAGGGAAATGTCCTGACCTACTTTGGTTTTGTCGGCTTAAGTTTTATTCTGGGCCCATGAAGAAAGTCCTTCTTGTCATCCTGGTGGTGCTCGCAGGTTGTGCCCAGAGTGAGCACGGCACTGGAATCGACGGCCGGGAATCGGTGAGTGATGCAGCCTTGCACGCCCTGATGGCCCAGCGTATCGAAGAGCTTTACCAGCGCATTGAGGTGTTGGCCTTCGACCAGAACCGTACCTTGCCGGAACTCGATCAGGACCGGCGGCGGGCGGCCAGCGAGATAGCGAACAGCGCCGGCAGCCTGTCCTCCATCGCTACCGAACTGATGCAGCTATCAGAGTCCCTGGATCTTACTGAGTCCAACCGGCAACAATTCCAGGCCTTGTCACAGAATCTGCAGAGTGCCAGCAACGAAGTGCGCAGCGCGGCGGCGGATGCTTCCTCAGAGGATCTTGCCAACAGTGTGACCAGGCTGCAGGGCACCTGCACGGCCTGTCATAGCCTGTATCGTGGAAGGTGATGTTCCGATTCTGTATTGCAGTAGTGCTGACGATGTTTGGCACGGGTGAAATGCTCGCTGCCGAAGCGCAGGGGAGCTTTGTGTCTGGTGCTGTGCCGGGAACTGTCCGCTTTACCGGCAGTGAGAAATCCTTTGGCATTGGTGGTCGTCTGGAGTCCCACGCGGTACTGAGTGATGTGGCTTTCGACGCGAACCAGTCGGGGCGGGATCGCCTGCGATTCTCCCAGATACCGGTTGAGCGCAACGACAATAGTAGCCAGTTTCGCTTCAATTCCCGGGACAGCCGTCTGTGGTTTCGCTTGCAGCGACCCCTGCAAGACCATGACTTCAACGTCTATGTGGAAACAGAATTTACCGACAAGCCCGGCACCTACAATATGTTTGTGCGTCACGCCTATCTCAGCGTCGGTCCGCTGCTCGCCGGCAGATCCTATACTACATTCATCGACAGTGCTGCCTTGCCCGATGTGGATTCGGGCTCGGGACCGGGCGAGATATTCCTGAAGCGAGGCCAGCTACGCTGGACCCAGGCTTTCGACAACGGCATGGAGCTGGCGCTGGCTCTGGAAGAGCCGGACAGTGTCATCAACGACCCGAACAGTGTCATCAATGACCCGAACAGCAATCGCACTTCTACCATCGAAGATGACCAGGTGCCGACCATCGTAAGCAAGCTGGGATGGCATGAAGACTGGGGGCAGGTTTCTGTTGCAACCATGATACGCGAGCTGTGCTGGCAGCAGGATAATAAGCACGCTTCGGAATTAGCGGGTGCGATTGGAGTCTCCGGCAGGCTGAATGTGGGCGTAGTAAATAACATTCGTTTTATGGCCAGCTACGGAAATGGTGTCGGTCGATTTATTACCCTGGGTGCTTATGCAGATGCCAGCCTGGACAGCAACTACGGAGAGCTGAAAACTCACCCTGCATTGGGTGCGCAGCTTGCGTACCAGCACTTCTGGAATCCAGCCTGGCGATCCACGGTATCTGTTGGTTGGTCGCAGGCCAGTCTTCCCGATGGCATCAGCAGATTGATGACGGAGCGGGCGGGGTCGATACAGGCGAACCTGTTCTGGAGTCCGGTGCCGGAGCTGAGTGTTGGTTTGGAGTACCTGCATGCAAGGCAGCAATTGCTGAACGGTCAGGATGGAGAATTAAACCGGTTTATGCTTTCCACCAGGTATACACTGGAATTGTAATAGCGACATCTCTGGCACGGAATTGGTAGACGATGGGCTCAGTCTTGAGCGATGTATCGTAGCAGCTCTAGCGCAATCCAGTACCTTGAACGATTCGCCACATGAGTCCGTCCAGGTCGGCTTCGAAATTTGCCTCCAGGGAGCGTGTGTTCACAAACACGGCCCAGGCCTGGTTGTCACTGGTACGCACCGCTACGCTGCCGGTGCCCGGCAATGATCCCATGTGCCACCAGTTACCATACTGGTTCACTGCCCATCCCATGGCGTAGTTGGCATTGTGTTGGTTGGGGCTGGTCATGGTGCGAATGCTATTGGGCTGCAGTATGTCGGGTGGGGAATCGAATCCATCAACCAGTAGCAGAAACTTCACCATGTCAGTTGCTGTTGCACTCCAGCCGCCATGGGAATCCATGCGACGTACCGGTATGGAATAGGCAGACGTCTCTTCCTGTGAGTAATACTGAACCTCACGGTTTCCGCCGGAGTTAAAATTACCGGCAATGGTAAAACTGTTGAGCATGGCTGCTGATGTCATGGACTGAAAGTAGTCGTCGTAGTCCTGGTCGGAAACTTTCTCGATCACGCGCCCCAGCACGCTGTAGCCAAAATTGGAGTAATGGTAGCTGGTGCCGGGGGCGCGGCTTAGTCTGCGGGTATCCAGCACCCATTGAATGAGTTCCTCGTGCGTATCCAGCGGGTTGAGGAACATGGGATCGTTAGCCTCGTTGCTCCATTCGCTGCCAGCGCCATGTTCGAGTAGATGCCTGACCGTGAGTACGCGGACGTTGGGATCAGTGGTGTTGTATTCCTGTCCGAGAATGCCGCCCTCGCCGAAAATTCTGTCATCCAGGTTTAGCTTCCCCTGTTCGACCAGGTGCATGATCATGACGGATGTAATGGGTTTGGAGAGGCTGGCAATGCGGAAGAGATGCCGGGGTGTGGCCAGAATGTTGTTCTCGATACTGGCCGCACCGTAGGCTTTTGCCAGGACTATTTCACCGTCCTTGGCCCAGGCGAGAGATAGCGCTGGCACCTTGTAGCGCGCCATGAAGTCCGCCACCGCGCGGTCGGCCACACCGATCTGTGTCGGAGTCAGGCTGATGCCTTCGCCCTCGGAATCGGTGACGCTTATATAGGTGAAATAGGCCAGGCCTGCGATAGAGGCCAGTAACAACAGGTTTCTCAAGGCGGCTTTCCAGTTCCCGGAGCGAAGCGAGCGACAGCAACGAGAATAAAGAGAGGCAGAGGTAAAATCCAGCGGCGTTGTGTGCTTAAATGACCTCTTACTGACGTCCGCCCTGCTTATCACGAGACTAAAACCATGCGCCTTGCAGGAATGCCCACTCCCGGCGAAAGCGGTCGCAAGACCAATCTTGGCAAGCGCTACCTGACTTTCGATCGTACCACTCAGTCTCTGGAGAGTTTGCACGAGGGATTTGCGCCCCTCGTGCTCGATGCCCACACGCTTAAGGACCTGGAAATCTTCGAAACCGACAGCGATGCCAAAAGCCTGTATGAGTTTTGCAAATTCACTCGCACGGAAGGCGGCGCAAAACTATTACGCAAGCGCATGGAGCGGCCCTGGTGTGAAGGCGAGCGAATCCAGATTACTCAACAGTCTATTGCGTTTATCTGTGCGAACAGGGAAATCTTTGAAACCTTGCCCGCGTATATTGTGCAGAGCGTGGAAAGCTACCAGCGCGAGGTGTTGCTGAGTGTCACGGACAGGAATCCGATTGCCTTTGTGCTGCAGGCATTCAATGTGTATTTCAACCATGACCGACACTACCGAAGCATGGTGCGCGGCGTGCAATACACCTGCAGCGTCATTCGTTCCCTGCGCGAATTCATGGCACACAATGAGCTGGAGTCAGCAGTGGGCGAGTTGGTTCCGCTGTTGCTTGAGATGCAGGAATTGTTGTCCTACCCCTGGATTAGTGAAGTGCCAAAGCAGCAGGTGGCGGGTAGCTCGCCTCTCAAGATTTTTCGGCTCGATCAACTTTTTCGCCAGCATCACAAGAGTGCTGTGCTTCGCATTTTGCAGATCGTGTATGAGATGGATGCACTTATCTCTATGGCCGATGCCACACTCAATCATGGGTTTACCTTGCCTCAGGTTCTGGATGGTGAGCTGAGGATTGAAGCCAATGAGCTCATCCATCCTTATTTAAAGAAGCCGGTAGCCAACGCGGTGGCGCTGAATCAACAGCAGCGTCTGCTCTTTCTTACCGGGCCCAATATGGCGGGTAAGACAACTTATCTGCGGGCAGTAGCGATTGCCTTGTACCTCGGGCATCTGGGCATGGGTGTGCCGGCGAAGAGTTTTGGCTTTGTGCCTGTCGAGAGACTCTACAGTTCCATTTCTCTCAATGATGACTTGCACGCGGGTATCAGCTACTTCCGTGCCGAGGCGCTGCGGATCAAAGCCGTGGCCGAGTCCATCGCCGAGGGTCGCAGTGTTGTAGCGGTCATGGATGAGCCGTTCAAGGGAACAAACGTGAAAGATGCTTACGATGCATCGCTGGCCGTGTTGAATCGCTTTGCCAACAAGAGCGGTTGCCTGTTCCTGTTCTCTTCTCACCTGATCGAGCTGGATGAACAACTGGAAGAAGCGCAATTCATCACCCGTTCACATTTTGTTGCCGATGTGGAAGGAGGTAAGCTTTCTTTCGATTACCTGCTTCGCCCGGGAGTGTCGGACCAGCGTCTCGGTGTGAGAGTGCTTGAGGAAGAGGGAGTGTTTGCTCTGCTGGATGGGATGAAGAAGAAAGGCACAGAGTCGCTGGAATCATAGACGGCGGTTTTCATGCCGCAAACGAGTCAGGAATTACCTATGCCGAAAACTTTTGAATTACTGTGCGCCACTTCCGGCCGGGTCATCCTTGGCCTTTACTTCCTGTTGCCCGGAGCCTTGCTGAAGATCTTCAATCCTGAAGCCACTGCGGAAGCCATGGCGGCGAAAGGGATGTTCGCGGTTTCCTTCTTCCTTATATTGACCATCATCATCCAGTTTGCAGGCGGGGTGGCCATGATCGTCGGCTACCAGACCAGGATTGCCGCCTTCATCCTCGCCGGCTTGACCCTGGTGATTAATCTGGTGATGCACAACTTCTGGGAAGTACCGTCCGAAACCCAGAACTTTGTCAAGAATCTGGGCATATTCGCGGGGCTGCTGGTATGCGCCGGCCTGGGAGCTGGGCAGTGGAGTCTGGACTACAGGATGTCTGCGAAGCAGGGTGGGTAAAGCAACCCGATTGCGGGCCTATTTATAGGACACCCATATAATTTGAGCCCCTGCGCGGAACTCATTTGCAGGACACCCAACCAAAATTTGCAGGACACCCATCTAAATTTTTGACTTTCCCGCCGCTTTCCGAATAATTTTTATTCGGATAAGGAGTTGAAATAGATAGGGAAAATATCAAAAACTTAAGTGGGTGTCCTTTAAATATGACGCCGGCTTAGCTGCGTCGGGCGGCTCTTGCTGGTGCTGTTATATCGGGTGAAAACTGCTTGCGACCCAGTACGACTCCGCGGCAATTGGCTGCGCCGCAGCAGCAGGGGAAAGATTTGAAGAGGTAGTCTTCGGTCTGGGCATAGTCCATGGTTACCAGGTCACCCTTCCTGATGGGCTTGGTGGCGATGAATCGACGGTTCTCGACATCCACATGGCAATTCGGGTCACAGCTGTGCAGGATCTTGCCGTAGAAATATGGATCATGCAGATGCTGGTTTTTTCCAACCTGAAGGGAGAACTGTGTCACCTCTGCGGAAACTGTTCCGGTCAAGGCGAACACGACGTCACCGGATTCGAATGAGGTCAGGCTGACTACACCCTGGCCCTCTCCATTCCTGAATTGCTTTATACGGAAGCGGTCGCGGGTAGGCTCGTGCTCGAAGGATGGGATGCTTTCTGGATAGAAGCGCTGCATCTTCAGTCGAATGGAATCAGTCATAATTTTTTGTTCCTCAAAAGAATCTGTCGTTAATGCCTTCAGGCTCTAGTGTGTGACGTTGTGGTGAGGTCTATCCACGGGGACGCGCCTGTACTGAGTAGCTCGCGACTGACCGTTGCACTGCTTTGTCCGTTGTCTTCATGCCAGGGGTTGTTACCTACGACCAATGGCAAAGAAGCGGCTGCGAAAATGACACCCTGCTTGTTGCAGTAATCCTGCTCACAGTGAGTGCTTTCTACCCGGATGCTTTGTGGATCGAATCCGGCCTGGGTAAAGGCGTTGGCAAGATCATCCACGTCCAGAACCACGTTGGCATAACGTGAAGTCCCAAACTCGAAGAATTCAGTTTTTCTCAGCGACGACAGCACCAGGGTGCCACCGGGCTTGAGCAGTTTCGCCAGTCGCCTGGTGAATAGCTGCCATTCCTGCTTCGAAGTCGTCACAGCGTCCAGACAATAGTTGCTGATGATGACTTCGTATTGATATCGGGTGCGGATTGGCAGTGGATCGAAGATATTGCAGGAAACCACTCGCCGCACGAGATCGCGTATATTGTGTGCGCGTTGGCGGATAGCCTTTTCCGACACGACCTTGCCTTCCAGCTCCAGGCACCTGGCGATGTAGGGTGACCAGTCGAACTCTGCGTCCTCTCCGGCCAGCCAGCGGGTCAGGTATTCACGGTTTGCCGGCACAAAGTCACAATAGTGAATGGCCCGCGCTCGACGAGCAGCAGGGATTGCACTGATGAGAACCGGACCGCTGCCAAATTCCAGCACCAGGGGAGCGTGGGGAGCACTGTCGAATACGGAGACGAGAAACTGCAGAAGGCCTTCGGACTCTGAATCAATTTCAGAATAGAACGCGCGCAGATATTCCAGCGGACTGAATCCGCCGTAGTCGGCGAAGTCGCTCATGGAAGCCCCTGACCTGGTTGCCCAAGGTGGTTGAAGTAAAAGTAACTGACGCTCTTAGCTCGTCGCCACGGAAACATCATCCACAGTGGAGAGGGAGGGGTGAGCTCCATCCGCTGATTCGCGTATCTTACTCTTATTTTTAAAAAGTCAAAGTAATTTTTAGGGGGTTGAAATTGCCCTACAGGCCAGGATTTTCGGGGCCTAGGCAATAATTGTGCAAGAATGATGAAGGTAAGGGAAAGCAATGAGTTGGGCAACCCAAAAGAGGCTACCCTGTGAAGCAAACAGCGAACCCAACGGCAATCTGCGTTGTAGACTACCTGTCTAGAAGCTGCATTGCCAATTGGACAAGACGTTAGCGCGCCAATGTCAGGAGATGTTGGAGAACGTCGGTGGTTTGCTGAATACCTAAAATGGACGCGGAACCTCTAGTGCTAGCTGGCCCTGCAGCTATGTAAAGTTTTTGCCAGATAGGAAATCGCCGATTTGTGTATAAGGCCAAGAGAACCGGAGTCAGCGCATCCAGTATTTTCATCCATGGTAGAAGAATGAGAGTCCGAATGGTCAAGCCCGAAAATATGACCAGTTTCATAAAGGAAAACGGACTTACATGAACTATCAGGAAGAACGGCTATTTCGCTACCAATAACTTCTCCTTCTCTCCACAAGATAAAGGCGTAACCTGCATAGTTTCTGTACCTGGATTCCATTTCGGCCTTCTCGATAGCTTCAACCTCCACGGCTCCGGGTGCTTATGAAAACTCGTCTTTCCCAAAAACTTCTCCATCATTCAGCTCAGACACAGCCAACTGAACATAGGATTCGCGGTTCCATACCTTGAGGGCTCTATTCAGTTCACGTACGAGGCCGTCCGCCGGATATTCATTGCTATTGACCAGGAGAGGAAGAGTGTCAACTGCCAACGCGCACTGGCGGCAATATAGTTGTGTTGGGGCAAGCTCCCGCCTTCGCGGGCTGGAGTTTCCGCTTCGATTGTTTTCAATCTAGTTACCACACTGGAAAATATGATCATCCAAAGATAGATGAAGATCGATAATGGATGCTTGTTGCTGGGAAATGTTGACTCTTGTGTGATGAGTCTTCTGGAATGCTGCAGGTCAGACTGCCGGGGCAAAAAATTACGGCAAACCCAACAACTGGAATTTCGATGATTCGTAAATGCTTGGTATCAATTTGTATCGAGAATAGTGATAGTGACGGGAGTATCTTGGTCTGTAAACTACGTATTAGTTCACAAGTATCTGTATCTATATCAAGTGTTTGATATTTTTATGTAAAAGATTGGGTAAGCCATCATGCGAAAAAGGTGACCGGACATGATGCTGATTCCTGGCCCAGCAGAAAGATGAGTTTTAATGCCTAAAGAAGAGAATCTGACCGCGTGCGAAGATGCGGTGGTAAGAGTTTATAATGACTGCCGCCAGTTTTCTCCGACTTTTGGTTCTCAGATGGGAAAGCCTGCTATTCACAAAAATATCTGAAGCTTTGTACGCAGTCGACATGTAAAACGTACGGTACTTTAACGACTTGACATACGTTGTCTTTGGGCTGAGATGACCGGCCTATTCAGTATCAAGCGGAAATGCAGAATAGAGTCAGAATTGAACCAGGCAGTAACAAAGCACAAGGGGAGATGGGGAATTTTGGCTGCAAAGGTGAAGATGTCAGTAATGGAAAACAGTCTTCACCGGATTAAGGATTGAACGCCAAGAATCAGCGGTAGAGGCATGATCCAATGTAACGAGAGGAGCGGGCTGCTATGCGCAGCTTCTTTGCGCTGTATCAACCTTCGCCATTCGATAATTACCGCCCCTGGATGGAAGCACAATGAAGTCGGACGTTAACTCAGCAAGGCGCTTGCGTACCCTTGCGATCAGATTGTCAATCGACCGACTTAAGGGATGCATTTCCTTGCCAAAGATAGAGTAGTAAATCGTGTCACGGCTGTTTTCTTGGCCGAATTTTGCCATTAGCAGTGTTAACACCGCACATTCTCGCTCACTGATGGAGACCTGCCTGTTCTCATAACTCAGGATTCGAGTGTTAACATCGAGGGTCATGCCAGCGCTTTCAATCAAGCCCGGTTGTTCTGAGATCTGTTCACGCACGGCCTGTGAACTTCTGAGTACCACATGAATTTGTGCAATGAGCTCCTGCAGGCGATAGGGCTTGGTAGAATAGTAGTCCGCGCCGGCATACAGACAGGATGTTGCCGTGTCCTCGGAGGTGTCACCCGAGAGAAGAATAATAGGTATATTCGTTGTAGCCTTGATTATCCTGCACAGATCCCGACCGTTCTGCGAGTCTTCAAGATCGAAGTCGATTATGAAAAGGGAGGCATAGGATTCGGTTTGCTGTAAAAACTGCAAGGCATCTTTTGGTGTAGAAATGATCGAAGCGTCGAATCCAGCCTTCTTCAAGGAAAGCTGCAACACGGTTGCAAAAATCTGATCGTCATCAACTATGACTATACGCTTCTTTTGTGCTTGAACCGTCTTCATGACTTATTCCGGTATCCGGTAGCTTGTCGTGCCGACTTGAATCGCTGGCTAACAAGCGATGATTGTAAAGAGACTTAACTGGCTCGCAGAGGCAACTAAGTAAGCTGATCCGCTTGCCGCGAACCCGTTCCAAATTTCGAGACCGTATCTGTGACTTTTGAGAAACCGGGAACTGCGCGTGGTGTTTAGTATAGGGCCGCAGATACCATTTACTCGGTACCAGTTCACATTGTAGGAATAAGAAGGACATCGACATGAAGGGAATGGTCTGCAAGCTGCTCGGTAAGGGTAGTTCGGGACCGAATATACATATCTTTAACGTATTGATATAAAAGAGCTAATTCACGTGATCTGGCTCGAATCTGCTGTGCTTTTGCGAAGGATCACTGCACGGCCATCTGCAATAAGGGCGTGTCGTATAGCGAAAAAAACTTTTAAAAATGTGAAGTAGAGCGGTATTTTTAGATCAGTTTCTGTCTGCGCTACTGTACCTCTTGGATAGGAGCAATGGGTCGATGTTGCGCTTATAGTTGGGATATGGTGCCTGAAACGGTGATTCAGTTCTCACTTTGATCTATGGTTCTGGAGCGCGGGCTTACAAGTTTTATTCTGGCCAAAACTTGCCTGATTCTCAGTCAAGAGTGCACTCTAACACCAGCTGGCGGCGCCAGCGTTGGGGGACTTCAAAAGCTCCTTGATATTGGCTTCGATTACACCGTAGCCGACGTTGCCATAGAGTTTCTGGCGACCTTCATTGAGCACGAATGTGGGACTGCCGGTAATAAGGAGATGTTCTTTCTCGCGCATATCTCCTTCCAGCAGTGCCTGGGGTTCGCCTTGGCGAAACATCTGTTGAATGGGTTCAACAGGAATACCCGTTTCTTCCAATAATTGTTCGAGGATGTCTGCATTGGCAATATCCAGGGCGCGCTCGAAAAAGCCCTCCCTTACCCTGTGCAGGAAAGCGCCGAATTTGTCCGGGTTGTTCTGCTGAGCTGCTTTCAGTGTCTGGTGCGCGGGTGTTGAAGAAAGCGGGCGGCATGCCCGCCAGATGTCAGGGTGCAGGTGGATATGCTGAAACTGCTTGCCCACTTCCTGCAGATGGTCCGCAAACCCCTCATAGCCGCCGCGGTCTGCCCAGGTCGTTGCCATCTTGTGGCGCGTGTCGGCAAACACGGCGCAGAAGCGGTAGTCCACTTCCACCTGGGATCCATACTGGCGCTCCACTTCATCCACCCGTGCCTGGGCGATGTAGGCCCAGATACAGAGCACATCCGAGAAGCAGGTCAAGGAAATTTTCTTGTCGGCTGTCGGCATAGACCACGTTCCGGGAATAATCAAATCAGGCAGCAATTTGGCAGTGCTTTTTTCCACTGCCGAATATGCAAGCCACGGCTAATTCAAGCATATTCAGAGGACACCCATTTTAATCTGAGTAGCGTATTCAGGGGACACCCATTTTAATCTGGGCAGCATGATACATTTCCGATTGGCTATCTTGCTGAAAACGCTGGGAAAAACAGGAGTGGGAAAAGTGGGTGTCCTATAAATTGTCCTATAAATTGTTTACTGGAGAGGCTTCTGTCTATCCAGTAAGCGGCCTGTTCCTCAGTCTGGGTCCTCATTCTTGCGGCTCATGGGACGTGGTTCATCGAGGCCGCCGAAGGCGTTGAAGAGTTCGGTGAAGAAGTTGTTGAGCTCCAGAGTCATCAGCGCGAAGTCCTGATCGAATTTCTGTGCGGGGGTGGCGTCTTCCATGCCCGCGCTGTCTTCCTCGATTGCCTCGAACTGCAGTCGCTTGATTGACAGGTCGTCGTTCACCATGCAGTGAATGACACTGTTCCATGTCAGTGCCAGGCTCTTCGCCTGCTTGCCTGCTTCCAGGTGGGTGGCGATCTCGTCACCGGTCAGGTCCTGGCTGGCACAGCGCACCACGTTGCTGCTGTCCAGTGGGTTGTGCAATACCGCGTCTTCGCCGATGGCAAAATTGGCCGCGGGCTTCTTGTTCTTCAGCCAGCGGGTGAGTACGTCGCTGGGCGCGGTGCGTGTATTGGGCAGGCCAACGGGGAAGGATTCCAGGCTGTCCCGCAACAGATTTACTACTTCCTCGGCACGGGGCGCGCTGGCGCTATCGACGATCAGCAGATTCTCCTTCACCGAAATATAGGCATAGGTCTGCTGGTTCCTGGTGAAAGCTCGTGGCAGCAGGCTGGCGAAGACATTGTCCTGAATCTCCCGCTTCTCCTTGCGATACACCTTGCGGGCCTGGCGTTGCTCGATCTCGGCGACCTTGTCCTCTGTTTCCTGCCGCACTACAGAAGCGGGCAGGATCCGGTCCTGTTTCTGGGCGCACACCATGATGAAATTGCCGATGACATGAGTCAGCGGTGGTATGGCTACCTCGCCATCTGCATCGGGGGTGTCATCGAAGGCCTCCCCCAGGGGGCTAACCCAACCCAGGCGAGATTTCTCATAGTTACTGCAGGGAGAGAAGAGTTGATCTCTCAGCTGGTCTTCCAGCTCTTCCTGGTTATAAGCAAAGGTTTCGGTGAGACAGAATAATCGAATATTTTTGAAGAACATCTGGGCCTGACTTGTTGTTACCTTCCGTGGACTGGCGCGGGGTGATGAATCGAACCGGGTTGCAGGAATCGTTGCCGTGAGTTGAAGCGAGGGATTATGCCCAAGTATGGGCCATGGATAAAGTGCTCGTCCCCAGTATTGAAAAATTGCCGGGGATTGGGCCGAATTCACTCACCTAGCTGCTCAAGGACAGCCATCCACTCTTCTTCTTTTGCGGCGAGTGCTATTTTCAGCTCGCCCTGTTTCTGCAGCAATCGGGTCAGCTCTGCCTTGTTGGAATCATCGTACAGATCACCGTCCGAGAGTTGTATCTCGATCTTCTCCAGTTCGCCATTAAGCGCGTCGATGTCACGCTCCAGCTGCTTCTCCTTCTTGCGCAGAGGCGCCTGTTGTTCGCGGATGGCCGCTGCCTGTTGACGTTGCTGCTTCTTGTCCACTTTGTTGTTACTGGCGTTTGCCACTGGGGACGTGCTCGCGGCGGTTTGCGAGGTTTCCTGCTTGCTTAACCACTTCTCATAGTCGCTGAGATCGCCCTTGAATTCTGCAAACATGCCGCGGTGAATCGAATAAAACTCATCCACCGTGTTACCTAGCAGGTGACGATCGTGGGACACGATTATGAGCGCGCCCTGGAATTCCTGCAGCGCGAGGGTCAGCGCATGTACCATCTCGAGATCCAGGTGGTTGGTGGGCTCGTCCATCAACAGCAGGTTCGGTTTGCTGCGCACTACCTTTGCCAGCGCCAGTCGCGCCTTCTCGCCGCCGGAAAAAATGCCGATCTTCTCGTTGATGCGCTCGCCATTGAAATCGAAACCACCGAGATAGTTTCTGATCTCCTGGGTGCTCGCGTTAGGGTCCAGTTTCTGAATCAGTTCGAAAGGCGTCGATTGCTGGTTAAGCTCATCCACCTGATGCTGGGCGTAGTAGCCGATCTTCAGCTTCTTCGCGGTGCTGATGGTTCCAGCCATTGGTTTCATCTGCCCGGCCAGTACCTTCAACAGTGTGGACTTGCCGCTGCCATTGAAACCCAGCAGCCCTATGCGGGTCTCGGCCCGAATCCCGAGCTTGATGTTCTCGACCAGTGGGAAATCGAATCCAATGGCAAGGTCTTCAACCTGCATCAGGAAAGCAGGTAACTGATTCAGCGCGGGGAAATGAAAGGTGAAGGGTGAATCGATATGGGCAGGCGCTATTTCCTCCATGCGATTCAGCTCCTTCAGGCGACTCTGCGCCTGCTTGGCCTTGCTCTCCTTGTAGCGAAAGCGGCGCACGAATGCCTCTATCTCGTCCCGGCGTTTCTGTTGCTTGACCGCCATGGCCTGTTGCAGGGCCAGGCGTTCGGCGCGCAGTTTCTCGTAGGCGCTGTAGTTACCGGTATACGCGACCAGCTTGCCACCTTCGAAGCTGATGACATGGTTAATCACACCATCGAGGAAGGAGCGGTCGTGGGAAATGATCAACAGGGTGCCGGGGTAGCGCTGCAACCACTGTTCAAGCCAGACGGTGGCTTCCAGGTCCAGGTGGTTGGTGGGTTCGTCCAGCATGAGCAGGTCTGATGGACACATCAGTGCGGCGGCCAGGTTCAGTCGCACACGCCAGCCACCGGAAAAATTGCTGACCGGCTTGTTGAAGACTTCCGTGTCGAAGGCGAGGCCGGACAACAGTTGTTCAGCCCGGTTGGTGATGCTGTAAGCGTCGATGTCCTCGAGCTCACTGTGCAGGCGTGCCATGCGGTCATGATCGTCGTCTGCCTCTGCCTGCTTGAGCGCGTCTTCAAGTCGGCGGAATTCAAGGTGGGCATCGATCACGAAATCCAGTGCGCTGCGACTACTACCCGGTGTCTCCTGGGACATGGTGGAGATGCGCAGGCCATTGGGCCGGTCGATAGTTCCCTGCTCCAGGGGAATCTCCTCCGCCAGTGCCTTAAACAGGCTGGTCTTCCCGGCACCGTTGCGCCCGATGATGCCGGTACGCTGGCCGCCACGCAGAACCAGGCTCGAATCCTCGATCAGGGTCTGGTTGCCGCGCATCAGGGTGACGTTGTTCAGGGAAATCATGGCGTTGGGAGCGGGGAGGACGTTGGCGGAATCTGGCTGTGGTCAGTAAACAAGGGAGGGGGAGAGTACTTGGAATCAGCATGATTTGAAATAGCGGGGCGAAATCATTCGAATTGCACTGGCAGCTGGGTTATTTTAATCGGGACCTCTACTTCCCAATATGCTATGCGGGAGAACAAGACCAATGCGCTACGTCAAAATTGGCACCACCGTCGTCATCGCCCTGGTGGCAGTAACCCTCATCATTCTCAGGATCACCGGCTTTGATCCGCCCTATCTCGATGCCGGCAGCGCAGAATTCGTTGAGCGTGGTCGCACGGGTTACCCCGGTCTGTGGCTGAGTGGAGAGGTAGAGCGCGAGCCGGTTACCAACTGGGACTGGATCAATGAAGTGAACGACCCGGTTCGTGGCAACACCATCATGCTGGAAACCCGTACCTGGTACGGTATCCCCCATTCTGTTGTCATCAACGCCTTGCCTCGGGGCGACAAGCTGTACTTCAGCGGCAGTGAACAGGACTTCAGGCTCGAGCGCAATTTTCCGGACTCCAAGCGCTGGTGGGCGAATATCGAGAGGGACCCTCGTGTGCGAATGAAAATCGATGGCAAGATCTACGAGATGACGGTGGCCCACATCGCCAATCGTGACGAAATAATCGAGCTATTTGGCCGGGATCCGGTTTCACGAAGTGTGGACGCGAATGGGAACGAAGTGATCACCGGAGTGAGACACTACTGGCGCGTATTTCAGCGCAAGCTCCAGGATCATGGAGGTGATTGACCCTGTTCTGCTGGTCAGATTACGCTCATACACATGCTCTTAAAAACTTACCTGATTGCGCTATTGCTCTTGATTGGCTTGCCAGTTGTTGCCTCTGCTCAGGACGGGTTAGAGGCATTACTGGGCGATGGCGGCATGCTGCTGCATGATTCTGGAGGGAACATAGTTGCGAGTCACAATCCAGATCGCATACTGGTACCAGCATCCATTGTAAAAATCCCGCTATCACAGGTTGCCTTGAATGTTCTGGGCGAAGATTTTCGCTTCGAAACCCATTTCTTTATTAATGCAGAGAGAGATCTGTTGATCCGCGGACTGGGAGATCCGTTCCTGGTGTCAGAAGACATTGCTGAAATTGCTGATACACTGTCCCGGCTTGGTCTTGAGAATGTGAGCCGTCTGGTGATGGATGATTCAGCCTTCGAGAAGAATCCTGAGCTGCCTTTGGAATTGAATGCGCGCGATCCCTATGCGGCGCGGGTCAGTGCGCTGTCCACCAATTTCAATACAGTTAACCTGGCCTGGGATGCAAGCGGCAAGCTTGTTTCCGGCGAAGAGCAGACACCCCTGACTGCACTCGCTCGTGAATTGGCGGCTCAGCTTCCCGGTCGCCAGAACGAGCGTATCAATCTCGGCGCAGATCCCGAGGCCGGATTGCAACAGGCACAACAACTCTTCATGGCTTTCATGGAGCGTGCAGGAATTGCGGTGGCTGACTCGAATTTCTATCACGAGCCGGTAGACGATCAGTGGCAGTTGTTCTATCAGCATCGCAGCTCTCGTTCGCTGCGCGAGATACTGGCTGGGATGCTGCGTTACTCCAACAATTTTATTGCCAATCAACTCTTCCTGACCCTCGGCGCGCATGAAAATGGCTATCCGGCAACGGTCACATCCTCACTCTCCGTGTTGAGAGCCGAACTTGTCCGGCTCTATGGTGAAGGGTTTGGCACAGATGCGAGCCTGCTGTTAATGACAGAGGGATCTGGCCTGTCCAGAGAACAGCGAACATCCGCCAAAGGCATGATGCAGATTCTGGAATCCTTTCGACCCTACGCCGATCTTCTTCCTGAGGTAAACGGTATCCTGCGCAAGAGCGGTACCTTAACTGGGGTCTATAATTATGCGGGCTATCTGCAACGAGTTGATGGCCTCTATCCATTTGTTATCCTGACCAATCAGGGTGCAAACAACCGGGACGAGGTGCTGCAGATTCTGAGCGGCTACTGAGCCTACGGCTGAAAAATATTCCTCTGCACGCCCTGCTATCCTTGCTTCACCACTTGAAACATTGTGTGTCAGCAGCCAACTGCCCGGGTGCCAGCTGTTAGAATCTGCCCCCTTCAAGGATGTAGTAAAGACGAGGTATCCCGAATTGTCCCCAAAGAATGTGCGGTTTTGGAATGAATCCACTATTTCCGCCCTGGCTATGGTACCAACGCTATTCATGCTCGTTCTGCCAGCACAGCTGTCAGCGCAGGAAATGGTGCAGGAGAGCCTGGTAGAAGCGAAGAGTTTCCGTGCGGTTCGGGTAGATACCGCGCCGGTTGTCGACGGCGTGCTGGATGATGCCGTGTGGCAGCAGGCGCAACAGGTCACCGACTTTCACCAGAATCGTCCTGGTGACCACGCCGAGCCTTCGGAAGCGACCGAACTCTACGTCGTGTACACCAGCGACGCGCTGTATGTGGCGGCGCGCATGTATGACAGCGAGCCCGACCTCATCGCCGCTCCCACCATTCGCCACGGTCAGGGACTTCCATTCGACGATCGCCTGGTAATTATACTTGACCCCTTTAATCAGGGACGCGCCGGCTATCGCTTTGAGACAAACCTCAACGGCGTGCGCCATGACTCGCTCTACACCACTCCCACCTCATTCAGTCTCAACTGGAATACGATCTGGGAAACAGCAACCAGTGTAGATGGCAATAGTTGGGTGGCGGAGGTAGAGATACCATTCAAATCACTGTCATTCGATCCTAACCTGGATACCTGGGGCTTCAATTTTGGTCGCGGTATTCGTCGTCGCAACGAGGAAATGGCCTGGGTCTCGCTGGACCGTAACTACAACCCCACCATCATGGGTGAGATGTCTGGCATGGAAGGTATGGACCAGGGTATTGGCCTGGACATCGTGCCCAGCGTCGCCGCCATTCGCGCACGCAGCTTTAATCCCTCGGGCATCGATGAGGAAGTGAACCCTTCACTGGATGCATTCTATCGACTGACGCCATCACTGAACGCGGCGCTCACGGTAAATACAGACTTCTCCGCCGTGGAAGTGGATAACCGCCAGGTGAACCTGACCCGCTTCAGCCTGTTCTTTCCCGAACGACGTGACTTTTTCAACAACGATTCGGACCTGTTCGATTTCGGCAATATCAGCGGACTCTCTGGTGGTAACTCCGCAACCTCCGGTGCCTCGCGCGAGAACGCCAGGCCTTATTTCTCACGCAAGCTGGGTCTGGCAGGAGACGGCTCGCCGGTGGACATCAACTACGGTGGCCGTATCAGTGGCCGGGTAGGGCGCTTCAATATTGGCACCCTGGCGATTCGCCAGGACGAGTACCAGGGTGTCGCCGCTTCTGACCTGTTCATCACCCGCATTTCGGCCAACGTGCTGGAAGACTCCCGGGTGGGATTTATCTATACCGACGGTGATCCAACGTCGAATCTGGACAACAGCGTCGCAGGCCTGGATTTCCAGTACATCAACAACCTGCTGCCCAATGGCCGCCGCATGGCAGGCACTGCCTTCTTCCAGCAGTCAGACACGCCGGGCCTCGAAGGCAATGACGCATCATGGGGTGTGGGCCTGCAGTATCCTTCCAGTTCCGGATTCAGAACCCGCTTTGCCTACAAGGTGGTGGAAGAAAACTTCAATCCTTCCATGGGTTTCATAAACCGCTCCAATATTGAGGACTTCACCGCCGATGTGGGCTACACCCACTTCTTTAGTAGCGGACCCTTCCAGAGCCTGTTCGGCGGTATCGATTACCAGCGTATCGATGTGATCGATGATGGATTGCAGTCGGAGGTGGTCGCGTTCCGTCTTGCTGAACTGGAAAACAACTCGAGAGACAGTATTGCTCTCAACCATTTCACCAGTAAGGAAGTGGTGCGCAATACCTTCCCGATCTTCCGTCAGCGTGGCAACGAAGTATACATACAGCCAGGTTCCTATGACTTCGGAGAAACCGAAGTCAGGTTCAACACGGCGGGACAGCGCGAGTTTTCCGGTGGCATCACCTACCGTACCGGTGACTTCTTCAACGGTGAGCGAGTCAACATCAGCGGCAGCTTTAGCTGGAACCAGTCGCGTTATTTCGTTGCCTCTGTCAATTATGACTGGAACGATATCGAGCTGCCCCAGGGCAATTTCACCACTCGCCTCAGCAGCGTCAATACCCAGGTGGCGTTCTCACCTACCCTGTACTGGATCACCCTGGCGCAGTATGACAACGTCTCGGAAGAGATCGGCATCAATACCCGTCTGCAGTGGATTCCGCGAGCCGGTCAGGAAGGCTTCATCGTATTGAACTATGGCCTGCAGGACTATGACAGGGACAACAGCTTCCAGACCGCCTCGTCCGATATCAGCGTGAAGTTTCGTTATACCTTCCGGTTCTAGAATTAGGCCGGGTTAACAAACAGAGTTCATAGCAGCGGAAAATAGGGACAGATTTATTTTTTTAAAGAATAAATCTGTCCCTATTTTCTCTTTGTGGAAACTGCAGCTAGTTACAGCGCTGGGACTGAATGCGTCGCGGCAGTTCCAGGGGATTTGCTTCCACGAGACCTTCACTGGCCAGTTGGTCATAGGCCGCCTGTTGCAACGTGGCCACCTGTTCCCGTGACATGCCCAGTTCATAGCCTGAGCATTCGTTCTCACCCAGCGAGCGTGGATCGCGCCCGGTCACATTGCCGAATACGACTAAGGCTTCGAGATAGTAACCATAGGCACTGGCGTGATAATGATCGTAGGTCCACAGGTCGATCTTGTCGAAGTCGATGCCGTCATAGGGATTCGGGTCGGCAAGGCCCAGGGCCATAGCCCGGCTCCAGGCTTCGCCCACGCCGTTCACTTTCGTTCCGGTAGCTTTCGCCGCGAGGTCGTATCCGGCACGGATATCCAGCGCCATCTGCTCGATCGGCTGGCCGGTCCAGGGTCGGTCAGGCAGGTAGGTCTGGTCGGCGCGGGACCAGGTGGCGGTCAGGTATACGTCGACATCGGGATTCTTGCTGCGCAGGAAATCGGTCATGGCGCTTGCTGTCTCAACAAGGGTATCCGGATTGCCCGGTGCGTTGGCATCGAGCGTGCTGTAGCCGTGCATCACCACCTTGTCCCAGGGACGCCGACCGATGATGGCAAGCTTGTTCTCGAGATGGTAATCGATGCCAACCCCCGGGCGTGTTTCCAGGTAGACGTCATAGTCGAGGCCTGCCTGGTCAGCAAATGACTTGAACAGGGCGGGTACACCACCAGTCCCCTCGCTATTGAGGTCAGTCACGGTGTCCGGGCGATAATGACGCACAGGAGATCCCCAACCAAAGGTAAAGCTATTGCCAATGAACAGGATGTCATCAGCCAAGGTACTGGTGGTGGAAACCAGAGCGCCGAGGCAGGTCAGTGTTGTAATTATTTTCATTTTTTCCTCTGAAAGACCGGTTCGATTTAGTTGCTTAAGCCGGATTGCTTGCCGAAACAAACCAGGTGCTGGATGGCGCCCAGACACCGTCTTCACGACTGTATTTCTCCATCACTTCTGTCAGCCCGGCGATGACCTCGTCTGTCCTGGCGATTCCCTCATCGCCCGCCAGCCTGATGATCTCTCCCGCGGGACCCAGTGTCATAGCAAACGCTACAGCCTCTTCCACATTGCGCCCAATACAGATGTCCGCATCGAAGCGTTCAAATCTGACATCCTCAAATCCTACACTGATCAACATGCTGCTGACCATGTCGGGTCCGGACATTGAAAACGGGCCAGGACCGCAATGTACCTGATCAGTTTCACTGTGATCTACTATCGGTACAATCTCTCTTACCCGGCACTCAGCATCGTACAACCAGGGATTGTCTTCCCGTTTGCGCCACACAATCATGTCCAGCCTGCCGCCGGGCTTGAGATGTTTCCGAATATTGTTCATAGCGGCACCGGGCATGTTGAAGAACATGGTACCGAACCTGCCGAAAGCATAGTCGTAAGGTCCGCCCAATTTCTCGTATTGCACATCGGCTACAAGGAACCGGGCATTCTTGACGCTACCGGCTTCTCTTGCAGTGTTGCATTCAGCGATGAAATTCACCGCACAGTCCACACCACAGGCAAGACCATCGGGGCCGACTATTTCTGCCAGGCGCAAAGTGGTATCGCCGAAACCACAGCCAATATCAATGACACTGGCACCTGCTGAATAATTAACCCGGGAAAGTAAATTGTCGCTGTGATTGCTCAAACCATTTACTAACAGATGTTTGAATCGGGAGAACTTGTCGAAGAGCACTGTGTTCCAGGCTTCGACAACAATGTCGTTTTCAGTGGGCTCGACGGGAGCGGAGTGCATAGCGCTATTCTTATTGGAGTTTGGCAAATACTGGCATTTTCAGCATTGCAGGTCCAGTCACAAGACCTCCAAGGTGCAGCTCTTCATTCCAGGCCAAAGACAAACAGGGTCTGGCCGCCAATGATGGCAACCCGTTGTTTGCCATCCACTGCAAAGCCCATCGGATTGGTTCGGATATGAGCGCCGGTGTTGAAGAACCACAACGGATCGCCATCCTCGGCATCCAGGGCAAAGAAATTGCCTTCATTGCTGGAGCCGAACACCAGACCACCGGCGGTAGCCATCACTCCGGACCACAGTGGTGTCTGCAACTCGAACTCCCACTGCTGTTCGCCAGTCATGACATCGAGGGAGAGAATGGCACCCGATGCATCATCGCCGTCCAGCGGTTGTTCGCCGCCGCCGAGGAATGGCATGCCGGGTTCGTATTCAACATCGGCCTTGTAGTAGATGGCACCCATGCGGCGATTCGGCACGAAGAGTTGCTCGGTGTTGGGATTATAGGAGGGAGAGAACCAGTTGGTTGCGCCCTGCAGACTCGGCCACACCAGGTTGCCTTCGCGGGTGGGTTCCGTGTTGGGAATGACGATGGGCCGACCGTTGTCATCGATGCCCTCCGCCCAGGTCTGGTAGGAGTATTCCTCGCCTAATAAAAATTCTCCGGTCTCCCGATCGAGTAAATAGTAGAAGGCATTGCGATTGGCCAGTGCCAGCAGCTTGCGCTCACGGCCTTCGAATTCACCGTCTACAAGGACGGGGATCTGGTTCGCGTCCCAGTCGTGGGTGTCATGGGGCGTAAACTGAAAATGCCACTGCATCTCGCCAGTATCCGGGTCCAGGGCCAGCACGGCGCAGGTAAACAGGTTGTCGCCGGGGCGCAGGTCGCCGTTCCAGTCGGGGGCCGGGTTGCCCGTGGTCCAGTACAGCAGATCCAGATCGGGATCATAGGATCCGGTGAGCCAGGTTGAACCGCCGCCGGTTTCCCAATCGTCGCCTTGCCAGGTTTCGCTGCCGGGTTCACCGGGAGCGGGCACGGTATAGGTACGCCAGACCTGTTCACCGGTTTCCGCATCATAGGCATCGACGAAGGCGCGTACACCCGCTTCGGCACCGCTGACTCCGACGATGATCTTGTCCTCCAGCGCCAAGGGCGCCAGGGTCAAGGAGAAACCCAACGCATTGTCGGCGACCAGTGTTTCCCAGCGCACGGCGCCGGTTCCTGCATCCAGGGCGAACAGGCGACCATCGAGGGTGGCCACGTAGACCTTGTCATTGAGCAGCGCGACGCCACGGTTGATGCGCGGAAAACCGATATTCAAAACCTCATTGGTAATGTCCGGCACGAAGTGCCACAGCAGTCGTCCACTGGCAGCATCGATGGCACTCACACTGCTGGGAGATTCGGTGAGGTACAGGATGCCGTTGTGTACCAGCGGTGTGGATTCCTGCAGGGCAGCCCCGCTGATGCCGGTGGGTTGCATCTGGTAAGCCCAGATGACTTTCAACTGATCGACGTTGTTGGTGTTGATCTGGCTCAGTGATGAAAACCGTTGTGACTTGTAGCCACCCGAGTAGGAGAGCCAGTCATTGCCATTGGCTTCATCATTGAGCAGTGCCGAATAAGGAACGTCTGCGTTGGCACTAACCGAGAGCGCGCAGAGTGTGATAAAGAGTGCGAGGTGATTCTTCATGCTGTGGCTCCTTACTTCAGGCTCATCAAATAGGAAACCACATCATCGATCTGTTGTGGAGAGAGTACGGATTCATAACCGGGCATGAAGGAATGGCCCAGTGCCTTGTCATAACTGATCAGGTCCTTCTTGATGAAGGAGTAGTATTCACCTGTCAGGTCGCGCATCTGCACGGTGAAGGCATCCTCGTTCACCCGCATGCCTTCATAGGTTCCGTATTCGGACACGATGCGTACTGTGAGGAATGCGTTCAAGGAACCACGAAACCGGTCCACGATCTTCGGTTGTTCGGCCCCGGGATTGATGACCGCGCGGCGCAGGTACTCGAGATTGCGGCGCTGGCCCACCTTGCTGAGTTCCGGGCCGAGTCCGGTGCCGACGCCATTGATGATATGGCAGCTGGCGCAGTTGCCGTCGTTGTACGCCAGTTCGCCGGCAACCGGGTCGCCAGGCATTTCTTCCGGAGGCAACTGGCCGAGGCTTCGCACGTAGGCGGCAACGTCGGGTCCGTCTTCACCTCGCAGCTGGCGCGAGCCGGGCATGCCGGTGCCTGGAATGCCGCCTAGAATGATGGATACCAGGGTGTCATCGTCCGGGGCATGGACCAGGTTGGGCCGTTTCAGGCTGGGCCCTTCACCGCCCTCGCCCAGCATGCCATGGCAGCGCGCACAGAGGGTCCGGTAGAGAGTTTCGCCGTTCTCCAGGTCCTGGCCCTGGGCCAGCGAGCCTGCCAGCAGGCACAGGCCGAACAGGAGTGAGGCGAATCGATGCTTGGGGTCTGACATGGTCGTTTCCCGCGTATTGCTAGTGGATTCAGGGGCTTCCGGGACTGAAAGTCTCGCAGAACTCGCCCTGAATATACAGCAATTGCGGTTCAAAACGGGGTTGAGTGGGCCTCAGATGCATTTGCTAAAGAGTGAGAGAATCGGGTTTGGTTCGCCAGTTGCCGGTTTCCGTTCTCAAGCGGGCCTGATAGGTTTACCCTCAGTACAGTGTTCTTATCCCGAGGGAGACATGCCATGTCAGAAAAAGAGTCGCCGAAGCAAGCGCAAAAACAGAGACGTACCGTTCCCGCGGAAGCCGTCGAAATCTATAACCAGTACATTCATGGCGAGATCAGTCGCCGGAAATTTCTCAGTGGGGTGAAGAAGTTTGCCATCGCCGGCCTGAGTGCCACCGCGATTGTCGAAGCCTTGATGCCCGATTACGCCATGGGTCAGCAGATTCGCCGTGACGACGAGCGCATCACCGCCAGCTACGAAACCATTCCCTCCCCCGATGGCCATGGCTATGTGCGTGGCTACCTGGTGCGTCCCTTTAGTGCGGACAGCCGTAGCGAGACTCCAGCGCAGCTACCCGGCATCATCGTCGTACATGAGAATCGCGGCCTGAATCCACACACCGAAGACGTGGCCCGGCGCTTTGCCCTGGAAAACTTCATGGCCTTCGCACCCGATGTGTTGACCTCAGTCGGCGGCTACCCGGGCGATGACTATCGAGGCGGGCAACTGTTTCGGGAACTCGATGGCGACAGGCGCTTTGAGGATATCGTGGCCAGCGCACTGTGGCTGAAAAACAGGGATGACTGCACCGGCAAGATCGGTATCACGGGCTTCTGCTACGGTGGCAGTGTGTCCAACCAGATGGCGGTGCGCCTTGGAGACGACCTGGCGGCGGCGGTGCCATTCTACGGTGGCGGCGCACCGGCCAGCGACGTGCCCAACATCCGCGCGGCGGTCATGGTGCAGCACGGCGAACTGGACACACGCCTGGTTGAAGCCTGGCCGGAATACGAGGCAGCCCTGCGCGCCAACAACGTGACCTATGAGGGACACATCTATCCCGATTCCGTGCATGGGTTCTTCAATGATGCGACACCGGAACGCTACAACGAGGAAGCCGCGACCCTGGCATGGCGCCGCACTATAGATTGGTTTAACCGATACGTGAGGAACTGACTACAAGCGGAGTAGTACGAAAGTGCTGCCCTGGCTCACAGAGCCATCAGGCGTTCGAGATAGGGCAAAACAACTGCTGCGATGATAATGGCCTGAGTAATCGCTGCTACTCTCTGGTTGCTGTCGATTTTTGTCACAAGCCTCGATTCAAGTTCTGCAAAACGCGTGTCGAAGTATGCGTTCTGCTCGGCAAACCGTGCAGCAAGAAAATCTTTTGTAACCAGCGATTCAAGATTCACATTAAATGCCTCGGTGAGGACTTCAGCCTGAGCTTCAGCGAGCTCAAGTTTCATTCCGGCCTGTTCAAGTCGGCGCACGAACTTGTGGGTGTCAAACGTGGTAATGGGCATTATACATTCCTTGTAGTGCTGCATTATAGAGTCTGAGTACCAGGGCCTGAATGGAATCCGACCCTGGCGAATCAGTCTAGACCAGCGCTGCGCAAACCGGAAATATCCGCCCAAATTTGCAATGCGCGGGACCCTAGGGATCTTCCAGCCGGCGGCCCGGGCAGGACGAGCCATTGAGCGCCGTTACCCGCAGCAGGTTCACCTCAAGGGAGCCAAAGGCATCCATGTCGCTGCAGCGTACATGGGTAAAGCGCAGGTCCAGTTCGTCACCGCGACCGATACCGGAATTCAGCAGCAGCGGGCGCACATCATACAGCGATCCGTTTCGGGCGAGGCTGAGTTCCCGCAGATTGACCAGGCCGGCGAGGGCGCTGACGTCGCCGATCTGGTTGTTCTCCAACCGCAACACCTCGATGGCATGGAGGCGACGCAGGGGAGAAATATCCACGACCTGATTGTCGCTGAGATCCAGGTACTGCAGGTCGAGCATGCCACTCAAGGGGCCGATGTTGCTTATGCGATTGCCGTTGAGGCTGAGTTGCTGCATACCACGCATAGTGCCAAGGGCCGAAATATCCTCAATGCGATTGCCGTGGGCCCACAGCAGAACCATGTCGTTCATAGTTGCCAGGGGTGAGATGTCTGCGATCTGGTTATCGTAGATGCGCAGGTGTGTGAGTTTGGTCAGGCCAGCCAGGGGGCTGATATCCTCGATGCTGTTCAGGTGAATGCGAAGCAGGCGCATCTCGGTGAGCCCGGCCAGCGGGCTCAGGTCGGTAATACCATTGAAGACCACATTCGGGTCACGACCATCGTTGTAGTTCAGGTAGTGTTGCAGCTGGTAAGGGTAGAGCCCGTGCACCTGCAGTCTGCGCAGTTTACTCAGTCCTGCCAGTGGCGTGAGATCCGAGATGGGATTCTCGCTGACGATAAGTTCCTCAAGATTGGTCAACCCGCTTAGCGGTCCCAGATCGCTGAACCAGTTCGTGTGCAGGTTCAGGTTGCTCAGGTTTTTCAGGCTGCTCAATGGACCAATATCGGTGATGAGGCGATTGATCAGGTGTAGTGTTTTGAGTCCCGTGAGATTTTGAATGCCATCCAGTCTCGCGAAAGGCTTCTGCGGTGAGGGCCGCAAGGTGCCGCCGTAGACTACCCGTTCAATGCTGGCGCCGACGATGAGCTCTTCCAGTGTTGCCGCTTGACCACAGCTCAAGCTGTCTTGTGGGCCGATTCCGATCGCTTCATGAACCACTTCTGCGAGATCGGGATCGGCGAAGCTGACGATGGCGTCCGCCGAAAAGTCGCGGCAATGGTCGGTGGGCGACAGTACCGTCTGTGCCAGGCTTACCGGATGCAGGGTCGCACCGAGTAGAGCGACAAACAGTGTGGGCAGGCGAAAATTCATGAAAAGTTTCATGAGGAGTTTCATGAGTCGATCCTTCCTCTATTTATACGTTTCGGATCTGTTCCACTCAATCGGAAAACTGCAACTCGGCAATGGCGAGTCCGCTCTCTCCTGCAAAGGAGTACAGCAGGTAGGTCTTTCCGTCTTCCTGGTAGATAGCCGGATCCCGTAACTGGTTCACCCGTTCATCGATGTGGCCACGGCGGGAGGGTTCCACGGGTAAACCGGCTCCCTCCCACTCCATTTCAGGACGCAGTATCTCTACCGGTTCCGATGCGGTCCATTGCTTCCAGTCGCCGTTCATGTCGATGGTGGAGAGGAAAATACGTTCCGGTGCATGGCCGGCCTGGGTGTAGAACACATACAGTTGATTGTTACGAATCATCAGGGCGGAATGGCGCATATCGTCGCTAAATAATTGCGGTCCTTCCTCGAAATCTGTCAGGCCATCCTGAGAGCGATAGAGATAGCCCGGCATGGCCATGGCGAACCAGGCGTTGTCGTGTTTGATAACCCGGAAATAAGGGCGTCCCAGGTCTTCTTCCCGGCCCTCGAAGTGAATGCCGTCGCTGGAAACGGCATGGCGGGTGAATTGACGGCCCTCGCCCCGACCATGGAGATACATCACGATCTGTTGCAGGTCTTCACGTACATGCACATCGGGGGATGCGATGTGGGCATACAGCGCCGCCGACTGTCCCGGCGCCAGTGAACAGGGAGGGCAGGTGGTGGGAAAGAAAGATTGTTCGAGGGTCAGGGTACCGGGAGTATGCACAGTCCAGGGTCCGGTCACCGCATCGGCATAGGCCATGCGGATGTATTCGCCGCGATGATCGGCGAAATAGAGATAGTACTGGCCCAGGGGATTCTCCACCCATTCAGGCACCTTGATCAGGGAGGGTCCCTGAATATTGCCACCCATGCGAGTGTCCATCTGCAGCGTGATGATGGGTCCGCCTGCGAGTCGGTTGACCGCCACAGCTGGAGTTTCTGCAGCGTGCAGACTGAGGTCGGGTAATACGAGTAAACAACAAAGAACCGGGAGTATTTTTAGTATTTTCATGGTGTTGTGTCGAATTTTCCGGGAATCGCTATTCTTGTTCAACCGGCATTGTAGAGGGACTGCCAGACCCTGTCTGCCCCCTCAACCCTGACCGAATTGCCAAACACCGATGATCAAACTACCCTGAGCCTGATTGGGCAACATATTCCGGGGGAGCGCATCGATCATGGCGGACAGGAAAACGACTCACGAAGACAGGCCAGAACAAACCAATACCGGTCGTCGCCGTGTCGTGGCGGGACTGGGCGCTGGCCTTGGAGCTGCCGCAGCCGCCGGCTTCATGCCGGGGCGATTGTCCGCCCAGGGCAATGTCCGCGAAGCAGAAGTGCTCATCATCGGGGGTGGCATCGCCGGTGCATCCACTGCCTTCCACCTGGCGGAGCAGGGTGGCGACGTGCTGCTGCTTGAGCGTGGAGAGATCGCCTCGGAAGCGTCCGGGGTCAACATGGGTGGCCTCGGCGGCAGCGGCTGGGGCCACAATCCCAACCTGCTTTCCTATCTCACCGCAGGCAGCGTGGAAATCTTCAAACGCATGCAGATAGACCTCGGCTACGACATCGAGTTTCGCCTGTCGGGAACACTCACCGCGATTCACACCGCTGCACAATACGAGTATTGCCAGGACGAGGTGATCAGTCAGCGCTCCAAGGGTTACGAGGAGGAACTGTTATCGGCTCGTGAAGCCCTGGCACTGGAGCCGGAGGCAAATGCTGCGCTGCCAGGGTATGTCTACCGGCCGCAAAGGGGGCAGGCGGATCCGGTCAAGACTACCCGCGCCTTCGCCCATGCTGCGGAAGTTGCCGGGGCAACGATTCGCACCGGCGAAAACGTGATTGGCATTACCCCACAGAGCCAGGGCGGCTATGCCGTTCGCACCGAGTCCGGTGAGTTTCGCTGCCAGACCCTGGTACTGGCAACGGGGGCCTGGTGTGATCCTGTCGGAAACATGCTTGGGCTTAAAATACCAGTTGTTCCAGTAAGAGGCATGATGTGGGCCACCGCCAGCATGCCGCCCAGTGTGTTTCAGACCATAGGCTCTGCCGAATCAAGTTATGCCTGGAGCAGCGACAACGGCAGCGACGATGTGACACCGCCTAACCTCACGCACAAGAACGGACGTCGCACGATCCGGCATCTGTACGGACGCCAGCGCAAGAATGGCGAGATCATCTTCGGTGGCGATCGCGAGAGTCTCGCCTATGACAAGTCGATCAACCCGTCGGGTATCGAGGTGAATCGTGGTCACGCTGCCGAGGTGATTCCCCTGGTTGCCAGTTTGCCCATCGCCCGCACCTGGTCCGGCTTGATGCCCTTCTCACTGGATGGTGCGCCGATCATCGGCAAGATACCGATTCGCGAGAACCTGTTTATCGTGAGTGGATTATCCTCTTCCGGCTTCGGGCGCGGTCCCATGGCGGGCAAGCTGACCGCCGACTTTATCCGTACCGGTCAGATGACTACTGTGTTGGAGGAATCCGACCCTGGACGCTGCGTGGTAGATGCCTGATTGATCTGGCTAGTTAGTCTGGAAGGAAATACCCAGCTTGTCTTCTGACAGGGCCCAGAGCCTTTCACAGAGAGCCTTGTCGAACGCCTTGTCCGGCAGGGGGACGAGACCCGGCGGTCCGCCGCGTTCTTCCTTGCCGGTAGGGCCAATGAAGTCGCCGGCATTCACATCGGGATGCAGTGCGCCATAGAGAGTGGGTTCTGCACCCTTCGATGGTTTCGACATACCCATGATGGGCGCGACGATGGGTGCCAGCAGGCTCATGGGAAAGGGCACATAGCGACCGAGGTCGGTGTGGGATATCCCCGGATGCACGACCACGGCCTTGATTTTCCTGCCGGCTTGCTCCAGCCGATCCTTCAGTTCCATGGTAAACAGGATGTTGGCGAATTTGCTCTGGCTGTAGGCCACCATGCCAGTCAGGCCGAACAGCTTGAAGCCTTCTTCATAATTGCCCTCGAAGTTGAGGTTGTCGAAGTAGATGTCTGCCCATTCCCGCTTGCCCGCCAGGCTCGACACATTGATGATGCGCGTCTCGACCTCCTGATCCAGCTTGTCGATGAGTAAGGATGTCAGGTAGAAATGCCCGATGTGATTGGCGTCGAACTGCAGTTCCAATCCGTTCGCGGTGATGGTGTAGGGCGGTCCCATCACGCCGGCGTTATTCACCAGCAAGTTCAGGTAGCGATAACGATTGCCGAATGCTTCGGCAAAATCCCTGATGCTCTGGCGATCGACCAGATCCAGCGGAATGAAGTCCAGTTTCGCCCCGGGGTTCCTGGCCTTGATCTTGTCCATGGCTGCCTTCGCTTTCGCCTCACTACGGCAGGCCAGCACCACGGTGAAGCCTTCACCCGCAAGGCCCCGAGCAGTCTCGAAACCAAGCCCGGTATTGGCGCCTGTCACTACCGCGATTGCATTCTGGTCCATGGCATTAGTCCTGATTGGAAAAAGGGTTGGAGAAACTGATCTCTCCAACCCTTCAGGTTTCAAAAATCTGTGTAGCTTTCCTTATTGCAGGCTCTCGTTAATAAGATCCCGCGCCGTCTCATTGTAGTTTGATGCACCGGGACGGCGTGGCCCCTGGGCCTGAATCATGCTGAGCCAGAACATGTTGTTTACCGGGTCCACCCAGAACGTCGTGCCCGCGGCGCCGGCCCAGTTGTAGACCCCTGGCGCTGCCGGCGAGCCGCTGGCAGCCGGGTCATAAGTGACGGCGAAATCCACACCGAAGCCCACCCCGGGATTGCCCACGCCGCCGAGCGCGCGGCTCATGTCTTCCTCGCCGGTCAGGCTGTCGGTGCGCATGATTCGTATCGATTCCGGGGTGAGTATGCGCGCGCCTTCCAGTTCACCCTCATTGACCAGCATCTGGGCAAAGCGGGCATAGTCATGGGTGGAAGACACCAGACCGCCACCGCCGGACTCCAGCCGGGTCGGGTCTAGATAGCTTGGGCGGTCGGTGCGATGCGGCTGTTGTGCCAGTCGTTGCCGCTCCCGATCCCAGTAGTGTACTTCCGCGAAGCGCTCTCGATCCTCTGCGGCAACGTAGAAACGGGTGTCCATCATGTCCAGTGGCTCGAATATCTGGGTGCGCAGGTATTCGCCGAACGGCATGCCGGAAATCTTCTGCACGATATAACCCTGTATATCCACCGCGATAGAGTAGTACCAATACCCGCCGGGCTGGCTCATAAGAGGGATACCTGCTACTTTTTCAACGAGTTCTTCGAGATTGCTGGATGCCAGTACACCCTGGTCGCGGAATGCCGTGTTCACCGGGTCGCTGCCGCTGAGGCCGTAGCCAAACCCTGCCGTGTGGTTCAGCAGTTCGCGCATAGTGGGCTGACGGTCAAGGGCTTCCAGTTCAACGCTGCCATCATCGTCGTAGTCCACCATCACCTGCAGATTGGAAAATTCTGGAATGAATTTGCTGATAGGGTCATCGAATTCCCAGTGCCCCTCTTCCCAGAGCTTCATCAGGGCGACCCCGGTGACGGGCTTGGTCATGGAATAAATGCGGAACAGGGAATCCTGGGTCATCTCGGCCTGATCTTCGAGGCGCGCAATGCCCGCATGCTTGAAGGTGGCTACCTTGCCGTCTTTGGCCAATAGCCACACCATGCCAGCCACATCCTGGTTTGCCACGGCTTGCTGCATGGCGGCGTCCAGCTGGTCGATACCGGCCTGGCTGAATCCGGCGGCGCTGGCGCCATCTTCCTGTTGTGGCCAGGAATCCGCAGCGATAACGCTGGCGCTAAACAGGCACGCCAGCAGGAAGGAGATGGTGCTCAATAGTGAGGCCGATGGCTGGGCTTTCGGGACAGTAGGGATCATGATGACAATTCCTGATGTGTTGATCTTGTTTGATATTTTTCTTGTTCGATGGGAAAAACACCATATCTCAGCTTTGCGATAGCAGTCTACACCAAAATAGTTGATCAGAAGTTCCCTCGCGGTTGTCACTGGATAGTTAGCGTAGGAGAATCCCGGAAGGGAGACCAATCACCATCGAGATCAAGGGGTAAGCCATGCAGGCTGTGAAAGATTCAAGCAGAGTGAGACCGGGAACGAATAGAGCAGGCAGCGTGATCGTTGCCTGCCTGGCACTGTTATTGTGCATACCAGCAACGGCGCAGGAACTGCCGGCAATCGCGGAAACCATCGCCGACACTACCCAGATGGAAGGTTATTTCAACCTGTACTGGGATGACAACTCCGGCAAGCTCTACTGGGAGATCGACAAGCTCGACACCGAATTCCTCTACCAGGTCTCCATGGGTTCCGGGCTTGGCTCCAATCCAGTCGGTATCGACCGGGGTCAGCTAAGAGGCACTTACGTGTTGTCGGCACAGCGTATCGGTCCGAGAGTGTTGCTGGTGGAGCCCAACTACCGTTATCGCGCTAGCAGTGACAACGAGCTGGAACGGCAGGCTGTGGAAGATGCTTTCGCGCCCTCGGTACTCTGGGGATTCAACATCGTAGCAGTGGAGGGAAGCAGTGTGTTAATCGATGCCACGGATTTCTTCCTCAGGGATGCCCGCGATGTTATCGGTACCCTGGCTGGCAGCAATCAGGGCAACTTCACCCTCGATAAATCCCGCAGTGCCCTGTACCTGGAAAACACAAGGTCTTTTCCCGAGAACGTCGAGGTCGAGGCCATGCTCACCTTCACCAGCAACAACCCGGGTAATCTGGTCAATGGTGTGGCCGCCTCTGGCAATGCGGTAACCCTGCGCCAACATCATTCCATCGTGAAGCTTCCCGATGACAACTACAGGCCGCGTCTCGCCGATCCGCGCATCGGCACTATCGGTCCCACGATCCAGGATTATGGCACCGATATCGACCAGGGTATGTCCATACACCTCGTCGGGCGTCATCGACTGGAGAAGAGAAACCCGGATGCAGCGCGTTCGGAGGCGTTAGAACCAATCATCTATTACGTGGATTCCGGTACGCCGGAACCCATCAAGAGTGCCTTGATAGAAGGGGCGTCCTGGTGGAACCAGGCCTTTGAGGCGGCCGGTTTCATCGATGCCTTTCAGGTACGCGAATTACCGGCCGGCGCCGATCCACAGGACGTGCGTTACAACATGATCCACTGGACCCACAGGCGCACCCGTGGCTATTCCTATGGAGGCTCAGTCATGGATCCACGCACCGGCGAAATCATCAAGGGTAATGTAAACCTGGGCAGCCTGCGCTTGCGTCAGGACTACCTGCATGGGCAGGGTCTGTTGCCAGCCTTCGATTACCTCTCGGAAGTGACCCTGGGCTCGAGCGCGTCGATCAATATGGCTCTGGATCGGGTGCGGCAGTTGTCTGCCCACGAAGTGGGCCACACCATAGGGTTCCCACACAACTACCTGGCCAGTGCCTATGGTCGCGAGAGCGTCATGGACTATCCCGCACCGCTGGTGGAGATAACTGAAGACGGTGAGCTGGATCTCTCCAATGCCTACCTGCAACGCATTGGCGAATACGACAAGCTGGCAGTGCGCTATGCCTATGAGCAGTTTCCCGAAGGTGCGAACGAAGCCGAGGAGCTGGCGCGCATTGTTCAGGAGAGTCTCGATAGCGGCCTGATATTCATGGCCCATAACAACAATAGTTTTGTTGGCGCAGGCCATCAGTTCGCCAGCGTGTGGGATAACGGCTCCAATCTCGTCGATCATCTCAAGCATGAGATTGAGGTGCGCCGTATCGGCCTGGAAACGTTCGGCGAAGCCGTGATTCGCAATGGCGAGCCGCTGTCCGACCTCGAGAGTGTCTTGCTTCCTTTATATATGCATCACCGTTTTCAACTGAACTCGGCGGCGCAGAGCATCGGTGGTGCTGATTACCGCTATGCGCTGCGCGGCGATGGACAGGTACCGTTTACGATCATCGATGGTGAGGAGCAGAGGGACGCACTGGAAACTGTGTTGTCCACCTTGACTGTGGATTTCCTGACACTACCGGAAAGCATTCTGCAGAATCTGCCGCCGGCCGCGTATCGCCATACACAGCATGAACCGTTCCCCGGTCGTACCGGGCTATTGTTTGACCCGCTCGGTGCGGCGGAGGGCTCAGCGAGCCTGACGGTACAACAACTTTTGCATCCGGCCCGCATGGCGCGGCTTGTCGCTTATGGCGCCATGGGTGACTACCCTGACCTGGAAGAAGTGATCGATCGCCTGTTGGAGGTAAGCTGGGAGGCAGATTCGCCAGATACCGAGTACGGCACCCAATTGCTCAGGGTAATTCAGCGAGTCACCGTGGACGAGATGATGCGACAAGCGGTGAGCGAAGACAGTTCCGGTGAAGTGCGCGCCGTACTAAGTGATCGTCTGGGCGATCTGGCATCACGCCTCGAGGGACAGCGCAATGCCAGTGCCCATGAGACAACAGTTGCGGCAGACATCCGGCGCTGGCAACAGAACCCGGCAGACTTTACGCCGACTCCTGCCTTGCGGCTGCCGCCTGGAGATCCAATCTAGGCAAGAGTCGGGCTGTTGATGCTGAGTCTCGATTTGCCATCGTCATTGGACGGCGGTCTTAGCTAAATCCACGTCGAAATCGATGGATCTTGCCTCTGTAGGAGTCGCCGTTGGTGAAGGGTGCGATGTGCTCGAGCTGTTCATGCTGAAATTCCAGCTCAGCCATTCGGCGCGAGAGTTCCGGCATATAACCACGCCCGGCTTCAACCAGCACGAATTCGCATCTGGGCTTTGCATGCTGCTCAATAAAATTCACGAGGATTTCGGTGTGATCCGGCTCAAAAATGACATCGCTGCCGATGATCACGTCAAATAGACCGAAACCAGGGTCCTGGGTGTCTCGCCAGTCAGAACGCAGGAACGGAATGCGTGGGTCGCCGTTGAGATCAGTGTTGTAATCCAGGTGCTGTTGCGCGCTTGGGTGAAAGTCTGTTGCGGAGATGTTGGCGTGCCGCCTGTTAAGAACCAGACTCGCCAGGCCTACGCCACACCCGACTTCGAGAATGCGTCGGCTGTCGATGTCGTAGACGGCCATCAACTGCGCCAGAACCTCACCCGCTTGCCAGACTACGCCAAACATCGGCCAGCTCGCGGGTGAGACTCCCATTGATTCGGCAACATTATTGACATCTTCAAACTGTTGCCGATCACGCAAGGTGCGGAAGTGAATATCAAATTCGCCGATTTCACGAGTCTGAAATCGGTAACGCAACGATGATTCTCGATGCGGGGTTTTTGGAGGCTTGCCGCCTGCGCTAATAATAATCCCCGAGATAATCGATCTTGCGGTTGATGAGGCGCTCAATACTCTTGAGTTGCTTGACCTCATCCGAGCTTACGAGGGAGATTGCTTTTCCGGTAGCGCCTGCCCGACCGGTGCGACCAATTCGGTGCACATAGTCTTCGGGCACATGGGGAAGATCGAAATTGATAACCATGGCCAGCAACTCGATATCAATACCGCGGGCCGCGATGTCGGTTGCCACGAGTACCTGAACCTTGTTGGCTTTGAAGTCAGCCAGGGCCTTGGTGCGTTGCGATTGACTGCGATTACCATGAATGGCCGCCGCTTGAATCTTGTCTTTCGCCAGTCGTTTTACCAGCTTATTGGCGCCATGTTTCGTGCGAGAAAATACCAGAACCTGATCGGTAGTTTCCTGTATGAGCTCGGAGAGAAGGTCCGCCTTGAAGAGCTTTTCAACTTTCCATAAGCCCTGTGCGATTGCCTCGACAGTTGAGTTTCTGGGTGCCACGTCAATTTCAATGGGGTTCTTGCAGATGGTATTCGCCAGTTTCCGGATCTCTTGGGAGAAGGTGGCTGAGAACATGAGATTCTGCCGCTTCGCCGGGATCAGGGCGATGATCTTGCGGATGTCGCGAATAAAGCCCATATCCAGCATGCGATCGGCCTCGTCGAGCACCAGCAGTGCAATGTCCTTGAAGTTAACGGCTCCCTGCTGATGCAGATCCAGAAGGCGACCGGGAGTAGCTACCAGGAGGTCAACACCCTGTTTCAATGCGCGTATCTGCGGATTGATGTTTACACCGCCAAACACCACAGTCGACTTCAGGTTTTCATACTTGCCATAGGTGGTGATGCTCTCGTGAACCTGGGCGGCCAGTTCACGAGTAGGTGTGAGGATGAGCGCCCGCACACTACCCGGACGCTTATGGGTTTGCGGACCGAGTCGTTGCAGGGTTGGTAATACAAAGCCGGCAGTCTTGCCGGTGCCGGTTTGTGCTGCCGCCATCACATCGCCGCCACTGAGGATTGCGGGTATGGCCTGAGCTTGAATAGGTGTAGGCATGGTATAGCCAGTTTGTTCTACCGCACGCAGTAGAGAGTCGGAAAGTCCGAGTGTTGCAAAAGTCATAGATTTCTCAATTCGCCAACAAGGCGAAAAATTGGCTCATTAGCAATCACGCCCTTGGGCGAGACTGGAGCATTAACAGTACTGTAAGGCGCCACCAATCAGCATTTGCTGTTAGGTGCAGCCTGGGATTTTGTGTGAATCCGGCGCGCACAGACAGCCGGTTGCACGGGTGTGCAGTCAGAAGGCAGGTTCGGGACTAGAGGGACTTTAGGAAAGTCTAGTCAGACCAGTGAGGGCTGCTAGAAGATCGATCAGATCAAAAGGACCAAAGGAGCATAAGTCATGCACGCTTGACACCTGTTTACAGGAATCAAGGGCCCGAATAATAGCACAATTAACGACAGTGTACTCAGCTATTTTTGGGGAAATCAGGCCAGTAACTACGGGCTGCGGCGGGACTTGGCCTAAGATTAGGGCACAGATACAACGGAGTGCGATGGTGATGGAGATTATGCAATGGGCAGGAGTTCTACTTTCAATTTACGGGCTGCATGGAATGGCGACAGGCCGCATCCATGCCAAAGACGGGATATCGGCACGCGCTATCTACAGGGCTGAAGAGCCATTCCAGTTCTGGGTAGTATGCGCCTGCTACCTGCTTGCAGGTATGCTCATTTACTTTGCTGTGGGACATCGGTTCGCTTAGCCCGGGAATGCGGAGCACTGCTTGATCTTCAGGTTGATATAGGAAATTTACCTGCTCTCTGGACCGTAAAGCCGGCACTTCTTTTGCTGCTTGCCATCGCAGGCCTGGTCAGTCTGCTGGCAGGCGAAGAGCCGGAGGGCCAGGGCTGATACATTTGTTCTGGAGATCGGTCCTACCAACGCTTGATAGAACACTATTGCTTAGTAATATAATCAGCCAGGCAAGTTCTGGCTGCTACAGCTAAGGCTAAGTGCAGTTAAAACCATTGCTCGCTGCGGGTACGTGTAAGATCACACGCAGTGGAATCCGGGTAGGTCGTCTGGGATCCAGCACGGCAGTTCAGGTAATATTTACAGACTTATTTGGGTGGCTGGAGCTTCCCTGCGTAGATGAAAGTCCTTCTTGTTGATGACCATACCTCATTCTGTGAGGGCCTCATCGCTGCAATATCGGTTAAACGGCCAGAGATCGAAGTCATATTCGAATCTGAAGCCGAACTCGTTCCACCCGCTTTATTCAGGGATACAGATTTAGATCTCATAATTATTGACGTTATGATGCCAGGCCTTGGAGGAGTCGAACTGGTCAGGCATTTAAACGCAATGGGAAGTTTTATCCCTATACTGGTTATGTCTTCAATCGACGAAGCAGAGACAGTGCAGGAGATGTTTTCTCTCGGAGTCCTCGGTTTTATCCCGAAGTACTATAGTGTGGAGAAGATCATCGAAGTTATCGAAAAAAGTAGTTGGGGCGAGATGCATCTGCCGGACGAATTTCGAAACCACATAAGGCTGCCCCAACAATCAGTGGAAAGGAGGCAGGTAGATCGCTCCTCCTGTGATTCCAATGGTGAAGCCGATACTTCAAGTGGAAAACTAAAGCTTACCAAGCGGCAGATCGAAATACTCAGTCTCATGGACCGGGGGCTCAGTAACCAGGAAATGGCGAGGGTCCTCCATATCAGCCTGGCCACGGTGAAAACTCATATCCACCATCTCTACAAAATTTTCAATGTCAACAACCGGGTTAACTGTCTCCGTGCAGCAAAGAGCGTAAAATTACGCTAGCGATCTTCGATCAAGATGCCTGCTTTGCTGGATTTATAACCACTCGTTGAATAAAAGACCTCAAAACGCCAGGTGGTATCGGATCTTTGAACCAGTGAAAGTATTCGGTATCCGATTTCCAGAATCGTGAAGCCTTTGACAAAATCTCTTCGTCGTTCGATGCCCTGATTTCAGGATCCAGGACAATAGTCTGGGTTCTCGTAGATAAGAGTTGGAATTGCTCGTCATCGAGCGTGTGCTGCTTGCTGGCCCCGGTTTCAGTCAATTCCTCAAGGAATACCTGATCCAGAATTACCAGATTCGCTTGCCAGTTGTGTTTCTTAACGTAGTCAAACATATCGCATAGTGTGGGCCATGTAAGTGCCATCGCACCCCATTGCTCCAGCGTTGTCTTCAGTTCATTACGCCTTTCCGCAGAGCGATGTACGATGCTGACTTTGAGCCCGTTCAGTGAGGTAGGATCCGATACAACCATTCGGGTAATCTTGTTGGCGCTGGAAACTGGGATTTCAAGATGAAACTCTGTGCCATGACCCACTCGCGATTCCACATTCAGTGGAATCTTGAGAGCATCGGATAGTCTTCTGACGATTGACAATCCAATTCCCATGCCCGCTTTATTTGCTGCAGCGTCGCCCTTTACCTGGTAGAACTCAGTGAATATATCCTCCAACTCTTCGCTGGGGATACCAGGTCCAGTGTCGGCTACTGATACGCAGATCACATCACCGGCCGGTTCAATTAGCACTTTTACAGATCCCGAGCGGGTAAACTTTACTGCGTTGTTCAGGAGATTTCGGAGAATCTGGGTTAGTCCGACCTTGCTAGTTTTAACCAGATAGGGTGCTTCCTGAAACTCCAGGGCTATTCCTTTCTGAGCTGCAAATGGGCCGATTTCATCTTTTAAATTATTCAATACGTCTTCAAGAAATACCTCATCGTTTGCATCTTGTTCAATATAGCTGGTTGATCTGGAGAGGTTCATAAGGCTGTTCAACAACGCCGACAACTCGAATATGTTGCCTTCGACTTTTCTCAGCACTTCTCCGGTTGACGCTGAAGCGGTTTCTTTTAGAGCGGTTATATGCAGACGAATCGCCTGTAAAGGTTGTCTGAGATCATGTCCTGCTGTACTGATGAAATTAGCCTTGCTCTGCTGAATATCATTCGCCATCCGTAGGTTGGATAAGGCTTCCTGTTGCGCTAGTTCCTTTGCTTCCAGTTCTTCGCTAAGGGTATGACCAATGAGCCAGGTAAGTACTCCGCCGTTGATCAAGGTAAATAATTGAACAAAATATTTGATCTGGGTACTAAAGCCCACGCCGAAATTTGCTGTGAGTTGCCAGGCCATAATCAGCCACACCTGCAGAGTAATAGCCACAAACCAGTATTTGGCAATACTGATTCGGTGCCAGACGAAGACCAGGGTGTAGACATGAACACCTTGAGAGAACAGGAAAGTCAGAGCATTCATTGATAGTAGCAGTCGATTGCTATTGGTTTCTACGCCTGCAGGAATGGCAGTCATCAACACCAGCGGCACCTGAATCAAGCCCCAGATGATTAAGCCGGCCCACAATCTATAGAGAGTAAGGCTGTGTTGTTTGATCTGCAGGATCGACAGGCTGAACAAACTACTTGATATGCCCGCCAGCAAGAAGAGCAGCCCAAAAATCGGAATCGTAAGAGTCTGGTTGTTTTGCAGTACGAATAATGTCGAATAGCCAGTGCTTACAAAAACTATTGCGCCAACAAAAAGTTGAAATGCGCCTGCATACAGATACGAATACTGCTTCAGCACCATACCAAGGGTGAGGTTGTAAATTACAAGCGCGAGCAGGAAGCCATAGTAGATGCCATCACTGAAGTGTTGTTTGGTCCGTTGTGTCCGGAAAGCTTCAGGCTCCCAGGCAAATATGCTTACAATTCTGGGGCTGGAAACGTTGTAGGTAAAACCGACAAGTTGAGTCTGGCTATTTGCATCCAATTCTACAGGGACTACGAATTGGGTGTCGTAGATGATTCTTCCACCTATATACGCATCATACTCCGGTAGTACCAACTGAATTTCTCCAGTTGGTAGTTGTTTTACCCAGCCAACTCCGTCGACATTAACAAATTCCAGCAGTGTACCTTTTGAGGCATCGGCAGAATTCTCAAGATTGATGTAGAACCAACTCAGCCCGCTGTCTGATTCAATAGAGATTCGATTTTCTGTGCTGAGAAGCCAGCCAAAGTTACTCGCTGAAGTTGTACTGTTTTTGGCAGCATCAGGTATAAGCTGTTGCTCTATGAACTCGATGGGTGATGATTCGAATGCAGCGAGATGCTCATCTGTAAATCCAGCCGTGTAGACATACTGATTGACGGGGAGATTCTCCTGCAGGCTGGCGATATCGAAAACAGCTTCTTCTGCTGCTGCCGTCGCTGAAACCATAAGCAGGCTAATGAACACAAAAGCCACGTAGAAATGTTCCAGCAGCAACTGGAAACGCTTTGCTGATTGAATGACTGCTGGGCCTAAGTTGTACATTTGCTCATGTGGATGATAGCCGGAAGACAACTGTTTACCGGATGATGAAAGTCCACGCAATAAGACGCATCACTTTTCTTGGAATTCGGGTAAATCTCAACCCAGAGCTTCCGGGTAATCGCAAACTCTGGTGGTGCCTTGCAGGCGGTGCATAAGAAAGACTGCTTCAAATGAAAACCTCTAGTCGCCCAACTTGATGGCCGCCCATTATGCTCAAGGTGTCTGCTTAAGTGTTCGGTGTGCCATATCCTCAACTTCAGGATATTGGTTCACGCAAGGGGCTGGCGGAACCAGGCGCTATCCCGGCAATGCCAGGGTAGGCGATACAGGAAAATGGAAAATTCCGAGGGCTAGGTATAACCATTTTCTGTCACACTAGAGTGCTACCCGCCACAAATGTGGGATAAGGCGCATTTGTGACTGTGCGATTATCCTGTGGATTGATACAAAAGTGCCACCAGAATCCGCCTGCTTGCTAATGCTCGAGAATGACGAGTTGTGAGTGAAAAGTGCGTAAATTCAGCATTTTACACAGGTTTGTCCCGTCACAATGATGGAGTAAGGCGATCCCCGCCTGAAATATCAACCTTTAGGTTGATACAAAAGTGCTGCCAACACCCGTACATTATGTTCGGTTATAAGTACTCTCACTTAATATTCGTGGGAGATTACTCGTATCTGAAATTCAACCCCCCCTCAGCTTTCTCACGAAGCAGGAGTCTGCAATGGCTGGCAAAGGCAACGACAAGAATAGTGCCCAAAATAACAACGCTGATACCACTACCGAAACCGAAAACAAGAAAGGTAACTCTGGAAACACAAATGGCGGCACAGAAACCTCCTTCACCAAGACTCCCCAGGCGAAAGACGACCTGATCAGCAACCAGTCCCTCGGTTCGCTGGATTACGGCAACCTGGTATTCGTGCTGGATATCCTCGCCAATGATCTTGGCGGGAATGGGAAATCACTGTGGTCGGTTGATGATGGTGTAAACGACTCCGGCGCAATGGATGGCTATGTCGCGGGCGACCTGCTCACCCAGGACTTTGCCGGTGATGTGGAATCCGGACAGAATGGGGTCATGCTCTCTCTCACCAGCGACGGCATGATTGCCTATGATGCAGCGGGGATTGAGAGTGAAATCATCGCGCTACCCGAGGGTACTGTCCTCACCAACGATTTCATCTACGCCATCCGCATGGGTAATGGCACATTGAGCTGGGCCGGTGCCTCATTCTCTATTGTGGGTATCAACGACGCGCCCACCATGGCCGATGGTTCCGTTACCACTGACGAGGATACTGTCGCCGCTACCGTAGATCTCTCGGCGCTGGGCGACGATGTCGACAGCGATGACGATGGTTCAACCCTGACCTATACGATTACTTTCGGCCCGTCCGCGGGTATCGCTTCTATCTTTGGTACGGACTTCGTATTCGATCCAAATGGCGCCTTTGAAACCCTGGCGGTGGGTGCTCTTGATAGTTTCGCTGTAGGCGTACAGGCAGAGGATTCCCACGGCGCCACCGCTGACGCCGTGATCAATGTCACCGTAGTGGGTGTTAATGATGCGCCGACACTGCAGGGTGGAAGCCTTGGGGTAGTAGAAGACGGTTCAGCAGCGAGCATTGACCTCACCGCTCTCGGCGCAGACATCGATAGCGACGACGATGGCAACTCTCTGAATTACAGCATCCTGAACAGCACGCCCGGAGGCAGTGCTACGATCAATGCGGCCAAAGAGCTGGCGTTCGATCCAGGCGCAGACTTCCAGGGCTTGGCCGCTGGAGAAACCACAGGTTTCAATATTGATATACAAGCCACTGATACCCACCTGGCCACGGCGTCCAACTCCATTGCCGTGACTGTGACCGGCGTGAATGATGCGCCGACCCTGGCTGCCGGCAGCATTGACGCTAGCGAGGATGGCCCCGCAGTGAACGTGGACCTCACGGGCCTTGGTGACGACGTAGACAGCGACGACGACGGCTCTTCATTAAGCTATACCTTGCTGAATGCTGCGCCTTCTGGTTCGGCAGCCATAAATAACGGTATCTTGCAGTTCGACGTGGGATCGGACTTCCAGCAATTGGCAGAGGGCGAAACAACCGGGTTCGATCTCGATATCCTGGCCGAAGACTCCCACGGTGAGACGGCTTCAAATTCCGTGTCCGTGACTGTGACCGGTGTAAATGACGCACCGACTCTGGCAGCAGGAAACCTTGCAACTGCTGAAGATGGTTCAGCGGTCAGCATAGATCTCACAACATTGGGTGCAGACATCGACAGCGATGATGATGGCGGTTCACTGGATTACAGCATCCTGAACAGCACGCCCGGAGGCAGTGCCACCATCAATGCTGCCAAAGAACTGGTGTTCGATCCAGGTTCGGACTTCCAGGGACTGGCTGAAGGCGAAGTCGCTGATTTCAATATCAATGTAGAAGCGAAAGACAGTCATCTGGCCACCGCAACCAACGCTGTATCAGTAAGCGTGACCGGTGTTAACGATGCTCCTACCCTTGAGGGTGCTTCCGCATCGACAAGCGAAGAGGGACCGAATGTTTCCATCGACCTGTCTGCACTGGGTGATGACGTCGACAGTGACAACGATGGCTCTGACCTCTCCTACAGCGTTGGTGCGGCGACAGCCGGTAGCGCGAGCGTTTCCGGCACGACTCTCGAGTTCTCGACTGGCAATGCGTTCCAATACCTTGCCGCCGGTGAATCAACAACCGTAAGTCTCGACGTCACGGCGGAAGATGCTCACGGAGCGACGGCGGCGAACAGCGTCGTTATAACGGTAGATGGCGTCAATGATGCACCGGTTATCGAGAGCGGCAGTACCAGCGGTGCAGTCACCCTGGTGCCAGGGCAGACACCGTTCACGGTCGAACAGTGGACTGGTTATTCAGGTCCCTATGATCGCGCAAGCCTGGTGGCGGAAGCTGCCAGCCGATCTGCGAACTACACCATTACTACTAACATCATTGATTTCACCGATGATCCCGCAGGATTCTCCGGAGAACTACCGGGTAGTTCTCCCTGGCCGGCGGCCGCGGCGAATGGTGCTACAGGCACCAGTCACCCGATCAACAATCATTTCTTTGCCAGGATCACGGCAAATATCCTGATTACAGCGTCAGATACTTACACGTTCCGCACTTTCAATGATGATGGCGTCTATCTGACTGTCAATAACCAGCTCATTATCAATGACCCTGGAATACATCCCGAACAGAAGTTCACTGGCACTATCGACCTCGAGCCAGGTATCTATCCTCTCGAGTTATATTTCTTCGAGAATGGTGGAGAAGCCTCGCTGGAGTTGAGCTTCAGTGACTCGGCCGGTGTCTTCCAGCATGTAGATACATCCGACGCCACTTCCAGTGGCAGCCTGCAGTTCTCTGACGTGGACCTCAGCGATAGTCACAGCGTCAGTGTTGCGCCTGTAGGTACCGTACAAGGCAGCCTTACAGCAGTGGTTGCAACGGACACCACGGGTTCCGGTAATGGTGGTGTTGTGAATTGGGAATTCCAGATCGAAAACGGTGCCTATCAGGAACTTGGTGCTGGGGAGTCAACAACCGAAAGCTTTATCGTTACTGTAGACGACGGTAATGGTGGCACCGCACAGGAAACAGTCACCGTCACCATCAATGGCGCCAACGATGCGCCAGAGGCTAACGCCGATTCTGCGACTACCGACGAAGACACGGCGATAACAATCAATGTGCTTGCCAACGACACGGACCCCGATGCCAACGATTCCCTGAGTGTGGTGTCTGCTTCCGATGGCGACAACGGCACTGTATCGATAGTTAACAACGAACTGGTGTACACGCCAAACGCTAACTTTAATGGCAGCGACACGTTCAGCTACACCATGGAAGATTCCAGTGGTGTCAGCCGAACAGCTTCAGTCAGCGTAACGGTTAATCCAGTCGCAGATCCTGCGGTGTTGGGATCAGCCGAAGAAAACCTGACAGAAACCGATGAGCAGCAAACAATCAGTGGTGTACTAAGCATCTCCGATCCGGATGCGGGCGAAGAGGCGTTCAATGTGCAGACAGGCACAGTTGGCAACTACGGCAGCTTCTCCATTGATGCCGCCGGCAACTGGAGCTTCACCACTGATGGCGCACTGGATTATCTGGAAGATGGCGAGCAGGTCTCCGAGTCTTTCCAGGTATCCAGCATTGATGGCAGCACATCCAGCGTAACGATCAATATTACCGGCACGGCTGATGGACCTATTGCCGTGGCGGATACCAATTCACTGACGGCCAGCGGCCCCGCCCTGTCTACAGGAAACACCGTGAATTGGGTGGACTGGCATACCATCACGCCAACCGCTAGCGGGGTTACTGATGAGGTAACCATAGACGGCACGATCACCTTGCCCGACCGGACAATTGGCGTGACCTATACTGGCCAGATTTACCCCAGCCAGACCTTTGTTTCTCCGAGCAATACGATTCAACGCTGGGATAGCTTCAATGGCTCAACATGGTTAGACAACGGTGATGGTGTCTACACCAGCGCCGAAGTGGCCAATGGACCCGGAGCCAGTAATCTCGACTTCATTGCCCTGGCACTGGCGGATACGCCCAGGAATCTGACCTTCAGTGAGCCCGTTGACAACCTGTTCTTCGCGGTAGCGAGCATGAACAACAATGGCTACCTGTTTGACCAGCCATTTACTGTGGTTAGCAGTGCAGAAGGGATCAACGATAGGGGTGAATGGGGTTACACCTCTGGCATTACCCTGTCTGAGAACAACGGTCAGCACGGTATATCCACTGCAGGCTTTAGCCCGAATGAATTCCACGGCGTGCTGGCTATTAACAATGCCGTCGACTCGCTCACCTGGGTGAGCCAGTCCGTTGAATACTGGCAAGGCTTTACGGTTGGTACTTATGGTGTGGCTACTTCGGCCACCGTGGCGGGTAATGTCATCAGCAATGATGATCAGGGTAACAAGCCACCTGCCGAGGTAAGCGATGTCAGCGGTACAGCGATGGTGGGCAATTCCGTCACTCTGAATCTCACTTCCGGTGCGATTCTGCGGGTAGACAAGGATGGCGGCTATCTCTATGACGATAACAATGCCTTCGCCGCACTAGGCTTGGGCCAATCACATACCGACACTGTGACTTACACGATCGCAGATTCAGTCGGTAATACTGATAGCGCCACCTTGAGCGTAACCGTCAATGGTGCCAACGACGCCCCCGAAGCCAATGACGATTCCGCAATTACTGGCGAGGACATTCCGCTTTCTATCGGAGTCGCGCAATTGCTGGGCAACGATACCGATATCGATAATGGGGATACCAAGGCTATCGTTTCTGTGCAGGATGCAGTGAACGGTTCTGTGTCTGTTGTTGGGTCGCAAGTCGTCTTCACGCCGGCTGCAAACTTTAATGGTGATGCAAGTTTCACTTACACCATGCAGGATTCGGGTGGTGCCACCAGCACCGCGACGGTTAATGTCCTGGTAAACCCGGTTCCAGACGTCTATCCGGTGAACAATCTCGTGACCAACGGCTCCTTCGAGTCAGGCGTATTGTCCGGCTGGACCTATGAACAGGTTAACCTGGTGGGAGATTGGCAGGCTTCCGACGGCACGCGCACAATTGATATGAACGCCGAGGCTGGTGGCGGCTCCGTTAGCCAGACACTCGCTACCACGCCAGGTCTGACTTACTCAGTTGGTTTCTCCCTGTCGAAGAACCCGGGTTCTACTACTACAGAAACCCTGATCGTCTCAGCTGCTGCTCAGTCCCAGAATTACGCATTTGGGCTGAATAACAGTGTGAACGATATGTTGTGGCAGGAAAAAGTGTTTACCTTTACGGCGAGTAGTGGCTCAACTGTATTGGAGTTTGCTGGTGCAGATCAAAATACATTCTACTTGTTTGGCATTCCTTTGGCATCTCAAGATGCGTGGGGACCGGCAATAGATGAAGTCGTAGCCTTTGCCAATAACAGTATCGCCGATTTCGATATGGGTCTGGGCGGAGACATCCTGAACCTGAGCCAGGCACTGCAATCTGTTAATGCGCCACAGAACGCGACAGCGTTTAGTGGTGGATTCCTGAACTTCCATCACACTGGTGGTAACACTGTTGTCCAGATTGATCCCGATGGCGGCGGTAATGGGTATATCGACACAGTCACTCTCGTCGGTGTCACCTTGACACAAGCAGACACCGCTCACTATCTGCTGTAGATGGTTGGGGCTCTGCAATCGAGCCAATCCTGAAGGCAGTAGTTAAAAAATATGGCGGAGAGGTTTTTATCTCTTCGCCATTTTTTTTTGCAAGAAACTATTTCACTCTGCTCCCAGGCGATCCAACTTTCCAATCGCCACACCGTTGTGCCGCAAGATATTGAAGACCGCGGTAGCGTGAAACATGATGTTGGGCAGGACTAAGGATTGCGGGTAAGAGAGTCCTCTAAACCCGGATTCCCGCTCACTCGCGTTCAGCGCGATCATCTTGCTTTCGCTGTCAAACTGCTCAATTCGCCAGGAAGCGAATCAGCTCGGCATTCACAACCTCAGGTACTTCCTCGTGGGGGTTATGACCCACGTTCGGGATCAGGAACAGCTCGGCGTTGGGGAACTGGGTCACCGCGTGGCGTGCCTCGTCGGCGAAGCTAGGATAGTCTTCCTCTCCCCCCATGATCAGGGTTTTAGTCTCGATGTGCTGCCAGTCATTGACGACGGTGTCCATGCCGCGCATCTGGCCGGTCAGGCGGCTGACATAGGCCATCTGCGGCCAGCCACCGCTGAGCCTCTGCCCATAGCGAATGCGCATGTGCTCGACAAACTCCGGCTTCCAGGTGACGTAATTTTCTTCCGCCCATGCCAGGAGATCGGAGAACACTTCGTCCATGTCCGGATTGGTATCTGCCTCGCCGGTGAGTGGTGTAAAACCCCGACCCATGCGGCGGTCAGTCAGTCCAACCTGGTTCACGGTGACCAGGTGTGTGGTTCGTTCAGGATAGAGGAAGGCGAAGCGGGTCACCATCTGGCCGCCGATGGAGTGGCCGACTACCGCTGCCTGCTCTATGCCCAGGTGATCCATGAGTCGGGCCGTGTTGGAAGCCCACAGGTTAATACTGTAGGGGATGTCGGGCTTGGATGATTTGCCCCAGCCGAGGCGGTCCTTCACCACCACACGATAGCCTTCGGCGGTGAGTGCCTTGATCTGTTCTTCCCAATACCAGCCATAGTAGAGGCCACCATGGTGAAAGATCACCGTGCGTCCGTTGGGGCGGCCGCTGGGAGCCACATCCATATAGGCGAGCCGTACATCCTGATTATAAATGCGGAAGTTCAGGTAGCTCACCGGGAAGGGATATTCGAATTCTTCCAGGTTAATACCCACCGGTCCCCAATCCGCCGGAGGCGAATGGGGTGGGGAAGCCTGGGCCAGCACGGGGGATGTGGCCAGTGTTAGCAAGGCTAGCAATGCAAGCCTGAAGAGTCGGTGCGCAAACATGGGAACTCCTTCGAATAATCTGAGAGTGAGTCCTGTGCGGGATTCGTAGCCGCACAGGGGCTCGGACGCGGGTGCTAGTTGCTGATGCTGCCGATAACCTGCGCGCCTGCGATAGACACTTCTTCATCCTGCGCCGCACGTACACCGCTGGTGGCAATGGCACCGATGTGCTGACCATTGCGGAAGACTGGTACGCCACCCGCAAATGTCACGCCGCCTTCGATCTCTTCCATGTCACCGGCCTGCACCCGTTGGCCATACTCACCGGAGGTGAGTCCGGTGGCATTTACAACCAGGGCCTTCGCTGTGGCAAAGCCAAAGGTGCGCTCTCCCGCGCCGTCGATGCGATGTAGTTTTACCGGGTTGTTGTTCTGGTCGGTGATCAGAATCGTGACGTTCCAGCCTTGCTCACGGGCATAGGCCTCGGCGGCCTCCATGGCCTGGGTGGCCAGGTCATAGGTCATGAGGGACTCACTGTCCTGGGCGAGAGAAAAAGTGGAAGCAAGCAGGAAGAAAGCTGTCAGTACTGACTTGTGGAGATTGCGTGTCATTGATACGTCCTCGATGGGGGTTTTTATTGGGTCCTAGAATAAAGGGCTGCCCCCAGAAAATACAGGGAGATCGGGGCGCTAAAGCGTTCGTTTCGTCTTGCCCGGGCAATTGTGACGAGTTGTGGCAGGGTGTAGTGCCGGGTAGCGGGAAACAGGCATAATTCGCCGCTTGAAGCAGCAGAACCAGAATTCAAACAAGTGCCCCAATTCCGTCGTCTGGGGCGAGATACACCGAGAGTGAGAGAATAATAATCCATGAACTCCCGCCCAGATTCGACCCAGTCATTTTTAAAACGGCTTCCACGCCTGTCCCTGGCCATGTCTCAATCCGCCTTGCTGTGCGGTGCCGTCCTGTGGCCTGCAAGCAACATCCTGGCCCAGAACATCTCTGAAGATGAAACCACGGTGACCTACGAGGCGAGCTATTTCGCGCAATACGGGCCCGTCGACGCCGGTGATATGGTGGACCGGATTCCCGGCGTGGGAAATACAACCGGCGGCGGCCCTCCCACCGGTGGAGGTGGCTTCAGTGGTGGTGGTGGCGGTCGCGGTGGCCGCGGCTTCGGCAGTGGCTCCGGTGGTATCGAGATCCTGATCAACGGCAAGCGCACCGCGGGCAAGAACAATCAGACCAGCGCGGTGCTTGGCCGTATCAATGCCGACCAGGTTAACTACATTCAGCTTATCCGGGGCACATCGGGTGAACTGGATGTGCGCGGTTCCGGCCAGGTTGTAAACGTGGTGCTGTTTGAGGAACTGGACAATTCCGCTACTACCTGGGAGGTCAACTCTGACTACTACAAAGATGGCCATGTTCAGCCCGGTGCGAACGTCTCCTACACCGACCGGATCGGTGACCTGGAGATGGTGCTAAGCGCAGCCGCCGAACCACGCTACGATCATCAGGAGACCACGGAACGCAGTGTGCTGGGTGATTTCTCGCCGAATGACTTCATCACCGAAGATCGCATTCGTGAACAGACCACCTACGAGCTTTCTGCCAACCTGTCCTATCAGCTCAGCGGCAGCAGCAGTGCCCGCATCAATGGCCTGTGGTCCCAGAATGACAACCCCACCGATGTGTTTCGAACCATCACCGACCTGACTGTGACTCCCAATCTGCTCAAGATCGAGCGCGAAGACATTCCCGGCAAGCAGGATAACTGGGAAATCGGGGGCGACTATGAACAATTTTTTGCCGGCGGTTCACGCTTCAAGGTCCTGTTCGTCCTCAACCAGGACAACAGCGACAATACTCGTGAGCGGTTCAGACTGCTGACCCCGACGACTGAACAGAAAGACATCTATCTACGCAACACCAGCACCACGGAAGAGAGCATCATTCGCGGATCTTATACCTTCGATATTGGAGAGAGTATGGATATCGAGATGGGCGTGGAACGTGCTGTAACGACACTCGATTCCAGTCTTGCTTATGGCGTGCTCCGCAGTACTGGAACCCCGTCTGATGCGGTAGGTGGCCTGGTACCCGTGAGCCTGTCGAACGCGAACTCGGTTGTGGAAGAAACCCGCTACGAGCCCTTCGCCATCCATAACTGGACCATCAATCCACGCATGACCCTGGAGAGCACCTTGCTCTACGAGTATTCCGAAATTGCCCAGTCCGGTGATGTGAACAAGAAGCGTGACTTTGATTTTATCAAACCAAAAGCGGACCTGCGTTTCGATATGACTCCGACGATTCAGTTGCGCGGGACCATTGAGAAGAGGGTGCAGCAACTGAGCTTTGCAGATTTTGTTGCCTCAACCGATAGCCAGGACGATGACTCTGAGACCCTGTTCGGTAATGAGAATCTGCGCCAGGAATGGCTCTGGGCTTATACGTTCAATGCCCAATACCGGCTGCCTGATGATATCGGCGTGATCGACACCAGTGTTTTCTATCACGAGCATTTCGATCGAATCGAACGCATCGATGTGTCTCCGTCCGAAGACAACCTGCAGTCTGCGAATGGCAACATCGGCGATGGCTGGATGAGTGGGCTCTCAGTAAACGCCAGTGTGCGAGGCACCTGGTTCAATCTGCCAAACCTGCTGGTGACGTCCAATTGGAGCGTGGCGGACTCGGAAATTACCGATCCTTTCCTGGGTATTCAACGCCGATTTGCCAATTTCGGGCGCGGTCGCTGGACATTGAGTTTCCGGCATGACATTCCCCAGTGGAACCTGAACTGGGGCGGTAGCTGGAGCAACCGGTTCGACCATAACCAGTATGTCTACGACATCGATGACTACACCTATTCACTGGGTGAGCCCAATGTCAGTGTGTTTGCACAATACATTACCGATGGCGGCATCAGCTTTCGTTTCGATGCAAGAGACGTAACCAACAACCTGCAGTGTAGGGAACGCAGGCGCTTCGTCGGACGCATATCGGCGAACATTCTGGAAGAAATCGAGGACCGCTGCACCATTCGCGGCACGGTCATGTCACTGAAGGTAAGCAGTTCGTTCTGATCAAGGTTTTGTGATCAACATTGAACACGCTGCGAAGATTATGCAGCGATTCAGTGGAGAGGGAAAACAGGCGCCGTATCGGGGAAGATTTGGCGCCTGTTTATTTTTAGACTAGTGGTAAGCCACTAGGGCAGCGAGTAGACAATGAGCTCTGCTGGTTTGCCGGTCCCACCTACAAACATCGCCAGGTACTGTTTGCCATCGTGTTCATAGGTGAATGGCAGACCTGTCTGGTTGTCCGGCAAGTCAATCTCGGCAACGATATCGCCAGTCTCTTTGTTAACTGCGCGGAAGATAGGGCTGGCACCGGGCCCACCGGAACCTTCACCCACAAACAGCAGTGACTTGGTGAGGAGGATGCCGGCTCGGGTTGGTATGCCGGTTCTACCCACATCTACACCTTCCAGCAGCGGGTGGTTGCGAATGCGTTCCGGGGTATCGGCATTGGGAATCCACCACAGGTGGTCGCCGGAATTCATGTCGATGGCAGTGATCCGTCCATAGGGCGGCTTGACCACTTCGAGACCCTGCACACGGGGTGAGCGGACGCCGAAGGCCTGGCTGTAGTCGATGTCAGAGTCCGGATTCTTGGCCAGCGAGAGGACCTGCAGTTGGGTCCTTGAGGGCACGTAGAGGATGCCGGTTTCCGGATCCAGTGCCGAGCTCTCCCAGTTGGAGCCGCCCGTAGAGGAGGGCAGTCCCAGTCGCCCTATGGTGCCATCGTCCGCCTCCGCCAGTGACGGTGGCTCGAAGATGTTCTCACTCAGGCGGTAGCCCTGGATCGATTCCAGCGCAAGGGCGCGTATTTCCGGAGTCCAGTCGATGAGATCGGCTTCCGTGAAGCCCTGGCGATCGAATGCGGCAGGCCGTGTGGGGAAGGGCTGGGTTGGCGAATACCATTCGCCGGGCACATCACCCTGGGGCACTGGCTGTTCCACGATGGGCCAGATTGGCTCGCCGGTATCGCGATCGAAGGCGTAGACCCAGGACTGCTTGGTGATGGACATCACGACTTCGCGGCCGTTGGGCAGGTCGGTGATGATGGCCGGGGAAGGTACGTCCCAGTCCCAGATATCATGATGTATGAACTGATAGTGCCATTGCCGCTCACCGGTGCGGATATCCAGGGCCACGATGCCACTGGAGAAAAGATTATCGCCATGGCGATCCCCGCCGTAGTAATCGCCAGTGGGATCTTCCACGGGAAGGTACACATGACCCCTTTCTGGGTCACCCGAGATGGCTGCCCATACACCGGAGTTGCCGGTTATGTCATTGCCGGTGAGCCAGGACTCGTAACCAATTTCGCCTGCTTCGGGAATGGTATGAAACGTCCATAACAACTCACCCGTGCGTACATCGAAACCGCGCACGTCACCCTTGGTATTGAATTTTGAGCGTGGGCGTCCACCGGTGCGGTGAGCAGCTCCCACCACGATCACATCGTTCATGACGAAGGGCGGGGCGGAGATGCCGATGTCCGGGTATTTGTAGCGAGGGTCGTCGGCGTTCCTCAGGCCCTGGTAGAGGTCTACTTTGCCATTGTTGCCGAACTCTGGATCCGGAATGCCGGTTTCGGCATCGAGTGAAACCAGTTGATAGCCCGGTGAGACATCCAGCACTCGCGATTCATTGCCATCGCTCCAGAATGCGACGCCGCGGCCAGCACCCTTGCGTGGAGCTTCGTCGAAGCGATCGCCCTCATTGTAGCGATACAGCCACAGCACCTGGCCCGTTGTCGCATCCAGAGCGACTACGTTACGGGTGTTGGCGATATTGGCGTAGAGTACGCCATTGATTTCCAGCGGTGTGGACGGGTTGTTGAAGTCGGTGCTGGTACCAAAATTTGAGGTATTGAAGCGCCAGGCGATTTCCAGATCGGCTACGTTGTCGGCGTTGATCTGGTCCAGGGGCGAATAGCGGTCCGCGGTATGGCTGCCATGGATATTGGGCCAGTCGCCGGCGTCTACCGTGGTGCCGGGTTGGGCATGCGCTGCTGAGCCCAGTGCCAGTACCCCCATGACCGCCGCAAGTGAATGAATCAACGTTCTTATTCTTGTCATTGGATCTCTCCGCTTGGGTTGCACGGTTCCTGTATTCGTTCAGAAATCCGGAGGCCCAGAATAAGCAGAATGCTGCGGGCTGTCGAGTCCCGAAGCCGATGAATTCAGGGGTTTTAGGGGACGGATTGCAATCGTGGTACCCTGCTTGTCATGAAACCATTCAAACTGCCTGTGCTCGCTGTCCTGCTGGTCGCAATTACGCGGCCTGGCTTGGCGGCTGAGGATTACACGGTGCCCAGGACACAGTGGGGGCAGCCCGATTTACAGGGGGTTTGGAATTTCTCATCTGAGGTGCCCATGCAGCGTCCCGAGCATTTCGGAGACCGGGAATTCCTGACTCCCACAGAAATCGCTGCACAGTCACAACCGCTGCAATTGATCGGCCGCCGACAACCCATCCGTTCCGCTAACGGCGTGGAAGCGTTCTACAACGACAACATCTGGGCAGAGAACCGTGGTCGGGAGGATGCCGAGCGCACGTCGCTGATCGTGTATCCAGCTAACGGCCGCCTGCCATTGCTGCAGCCGGGAGTACTGTATCAGCCGGGCGGCGAACGTGATGTCACCGGTCAGCGACCGGTGCGCTTCACAGTAGGCGGCATCGGCCGGGACGGACCTGAGGATCGTGGTCTTTCAGAACGTTGCCTGGTCGGCTTCAATGCCGGCCCTCAGTTTACCCCAGGGGTGTATAACAATAATGTACGCATCGTTCAGAATCGGGACCATATGGTGATACTGACTGAGATGGTTCATGACGCGCGACTTGTAAGGCTCGGCAACAAGCCCGATCTGCATGAAGACATCGGTCTGTGGTCCGGGGATTCCCGCGGCTATTGGGAAGGGGATACCCTGGTTGTGGTTACCAAAAACTTCAATGGTCTCACCCAGAGTTTCGAGAGTTACGGCAGCTCCAAGGAAAAGAGTCTGACCGAACGCTTTACCCGTCGTGGCCCCAATTCCATGGACTATCAATTCACCATCGAAGACCCGGCAACGTTCACCGACCATATCACGGTACTGCTGCCGATTACCCGGGTCCCTGCGGAACTCTATGAGTATGCTTGTCACGAGGGTAACTACGGGATGGGTAATATGCTCCGAGCATCCCGCGCGCGCGAGGCCAATGCCGAGATGGACAGTGTTGCGAACCTGTTCCGCCCCTAGGGGTCCTCTACAATTTATCCAGTGCCGCCAGATGTCTCTCGGCCTGTTCCAGAATCGCCTGCTGCTGCTCTTCGCCCATCCTGTTCCAGCTGCCATAGATCATGCGCAGGCGCTGGTTGTTCATGAGCTCTTCCCGATGTCGGTACATGAAGTGCCAATACAGGCTGTTAAGTGGGCAAGCTCGGTCTCCCGTTTTCTCCGAGACCTTATAAAAACAATCGCTGCAGTAGTCGCTCATCTTGTTGATGTAGTTGCCACCGGCCGCGTAGGGCTTCGTTCCCAGCAGCCCGCCATCGCCATACAATGCCATGCCACGCGTGTTAGGCATCTCCACCCATTCGATAGCATCAATGTAGATGCCAAGGTACCAGGCATCTACCTGATCGGGATCGATGCCGGTGATGAGGCAGAAGTTTCCTGTGACCATGAGCCGTTGAATGTGATGTGCGTAGGCGTGTTCGAGGGATTCGCTGATGGCCCTGTGCAGGCATCGCATACGGGTTTGGCCACTCCAGAAGAAGTCCGGTAGCGAGCGGTCGGCGTTATAGTGATTCCGCGTTGCATAGTTGGGCATATTGCGCCAGTAGATGCCACGCACGAATTCTCGCCACCCCAGTATCTGTCGAACGAACCCTTCCACGGCCGCAATATCTACCGTATCGGATTTATGGAACTGGCTTATGGCCTTGTCGATGACCTCCATGGGACTGATCAATTTGCTGTTAAGGGCAAATGAGAGCCGGGAGTGATAAAGGCTCCAGCTATGGGGAGATCGTCCGGTAAGCGCGTCCTGGAAGCGACCGAAGCAGGGGAGGCAGACCTCACAGAAGTGATCAAGCAGCTGTAATGAATCCTGCCGGCTGATCGGCCAGGGAAGGGGGTTGCTGATCTTACCGAAGTAATCGATATCAAACTCATCCAGCCTGGCGAGTATGTCTGAGACATCGGTAGCGAAGATCAGTGGCTGTGGAATTGCGGCTATGTCATCAGCCCTGAGTTTATTGCGATTCTCCGCATCGAAGTTCCAGCGTCCGGCCACGGGCTCATCATCTTCCATGAGAATCCTGAACCGGCTGCGCATCTTCCTGTAGAAGGTCTCCATGCGCTGGTGTCTGGCTGCAGGGAAGTACTGCTCAATCTCGGTGAATGGCAGGATAAAATGCTCGGTATCGTATTCCGTGACAGGTATGGCGCTGCTGTCTTTGAAGTTACGTAGTTGGGTCAACAGACGATATTCATCAGGCCTTTGATAGTGTAGCTCGCTCGCACCGTACTGTTCACAGACTGCGCTCATCAGGCTGCACAGATCTTCATGTGTAGCGGTAGCTGCAAGATCCAGGTGCAAGACCCGATGACCGCGCTCGACCAATACGTCGGCGAAGCGCTCCATGGCGGCGAAGAATGCACAGAGTTTCTGCACATGATGCCTGGTATAGCGTGTTTCCTGCTGCAGCTCGGCGATCACGTACAATACAGTATCGTCTACCTGCGAAAACCAGCTATGGTTTTCATTGAGTTGGTCGCCGAGGATCCAGCGAATGCATCGATAGTGATGTTGCATGAATAACAGGGTTGGTCTCTTAGGTAACCTTGCTTACGCCATCCAACAGTCCACGGTTCAATCAGCAATACGGAAACTTACCAATGCTTGCGCGGTGGCGTGAATTACTGGGCGGCAGCTTTGTTTAATGGCCGGGAATCAGTGGCCTTATTGGATGGGCTTTGTACTGGATTGCCCTGGTTTTTCCCATTCTCACTGGGGCTTTATACTGTTAGAAATCCCCGAAATCACCGAATAGCTCATAGCCGAGTGCGTCGGCGTAACGGAGTTCGACTACACCCTCTTTCTGGATTTCCCCAGCCAGTAGTCGCGCCACGTCGCTGGCGATAAAGTCTATCGCCTGTCGCTCCTTGTTCTCCGCCAGGGAGAGTTGCAGCACGGATCCCCACAAGGCCAGCATGCGGTTGTCGATCAGGCGACCTTCGTTGAGCTTGGCCCATTCCGCACCGATGGTGATGCCCAGAGAGTCGATCTCTCGCGCCAGGGAAGATTGCTCGTCATTGTTGGTAAGGGTCAGCAGTTCGCTCTTGATGTCCAGCCAGCCACGGGGATAGACAACGGTGCCCACATAGAAGCTCTTTACCCAGTAAAGATACTCATCCATGGGCTGAACCAGTTGGTTGGCCGGGTCTTCCTGCCAGGCACGCACAAACAGCCGGCTGGGAGGAATATTGTCGGGCCAGTCCTCAACTTGCAGTGAGAAACAGGCGTTCAGCAGCAGTGCCAGCAGGAGGGGGGTGCTTCTGATAAGCGAGCGCGTTCGATCACTGTGAACGCGCGTTGCTTCATCCTCTCGACCTGTCTTACCTGTCTGTAATGCCCAGTTCTTCATGCACTTCCAGTGTGCGCGCGCCAGCCAGGGAGCCCGGCATGGAGTAGTTTCCTTCATGGCATGCATATTCGTAGAGGCGGTCTTCGGTGGCGTAGAAGCTGAGTTCCGCGGTCCATGGCTGCAGGTAGAGATTGCTATCATCGACGATGAACTGGTATACGATCTCGTCTTCGGAGTAGCGGGCGAAGCGTTCGGTAATCCTGCCCTGCTTGGTAATTGGGACGGAACTCTGGCTTAGCTGCTGGGGATTGATGTTCACGGTCTCGATAACCAGTTCGTCCCCCTCATACCAGCCGACGGAATCACCGAACCAGGGTTCATGAACCGCAGGCCGCCGATTGGCGCGTGCCTCGGCAGGGGTGTCATAGACGGGAACGATGCGGGCGTCATGCACCATCTCCACCAGGATCATGACGTAGTCATCGGTCTGCACGAACTGGTAGGTGTTGTTGTACAGAGCGCCCATCATGCCCGGTCCGGCCTTGTTGCCGAAGCCTATCAGGCAGCGCTCGGAGTTGGGGAATGCTTCGGGACCGCTATAGTCAGCGATGCCTGTGGCATAGCGTGCGCCGAAACTGGAACGCTGAAAATCGTATTGGGGGTCTTCCCGGCCAGGAACCCGGCCGTTTGCTGGATCGATAATATAGGACGTTCTGTACTCGCCCTTGACCAGGGCCAGGTTATTACCCGGCTCTACCCAGAAATTATTGTAGGCGCGAACGCCGAAATCATCGGCTCCCTCCTCGGGCAGGTCGTTGACACCATCACCCTCATCGAGGCCACCCTCGATGCCAGCGATGGGCGTCCGGGCGGCGATAATGACCGCCTGTTCTGTCGTAACCACCAGGCTTTCGACCCCTTCGGGGCGTTGCAGGTTGGTGAGGGATTTGTTGGTCCAGGTGCCTTCAAGGTCAGGTCGGACCTGCGACTGAGCCTGGGCCTCGTCCACGGAGCCAATGCTGCCGAAGGCGCCGCAGAGCAGGGCGGAGAGGGCAATGTTGAGTCGACTGTTCTTATGCATAGTGGTCTTCTCCTGTATGAAGACTGGCAACGATCATCTCGCCACCATATTCCTATTGGCAGCAGAAATCAAAGCCCAGCAATCAGCCCCCCAGGCTGATCGCAGACGCTAGTTCTCGTAAATATTAATCAGCGCGTAGGTAATGTCGCTTCCAGCATCGGTTAGCAACTGGTGCCAGACTCGTGCCGGGACATGCAGGATGTCGCCTTGGGTGACGCTGAATTCCTGGTAGCCCTCGAGGTCAGGGCGCTGTTCCTCCGGTGGGCGGCCTTCGACCCAGCCGGTGCGTTCGCCGCCGATTCTGGCAAGCCCGGAGCCCTGCAGGATCACATAGATGTCCCACTTGAATTCGTGAATCTCTGGCTGAGTGTAACCCGAACGTTGGACTATAGACACGCTATGGCGGCGGTGCTCGGCATCGTCCAGTATGCGCTTGAACACGAAATTGGTGTCCCAGATGCCATTACCCTCGGCGAGTGACTGTTGCAGTTCACCCTTTACGCCAGCTACAAAATCAGAATCCCATAACAGGTACTCGGCGGGTCGGTCTTCCATGGGCACATCACCAAAAGGGTTCTGCGCGGTACTGGAAGTCAACATGCCTGATCCAGCCAGGGCCAGGAATAGAAGCTGTCTGACCATTTTGAATCCCCAATCAAAATTAAAACCTGGCAAAGAGAATACATGGCCTGTTGAGTCTGGGTCCAGAAGCGGCGGCATTTGGAGGGTGCCGTTGACCTGCGTCAAGAGGGCATATTAAAAACCACGATAGGATAAATCCGTGTAGTATAAGGGTGAATATAGGGCGTTGTTGGAGAAGTGTCAGGAGGTCGCCATGGATACAAAGCAGATTGCAGCCAAGCTTAATGAGTTGAAGGCAGAATTGGAGGCGCGGGTTCAACGCACTCACAAGCACACCTACCAGAAAGACCAGCCAGTTAGTGCCAAGTTCGATGAGCAGGTAGTTGAAACTGAAAACGACAGCCTGGTGATGGCGCTGGAGGCCGAGGGAAAGGAAGAGCTAGCGCTGATTGATAAAGCCCTGCATCGCATAGAGGCAGGCACCTACGGTCAATGCCAACGCTGCGGGGAAGCGATCGATGAGGCTCGCCTGCAGGCTATTCCCTACGCAGCCTATTGCATCGACTGCGCAAACTAGAAAACCTCCCGCGACATGAGTCCGGATAGTCGGAAGCCAGCGTGTTACTAGCCGGCTTTCATCACCAGCACATCGCAGGGGCAATCTTCGAGGATCTTCTCGGCGGTGTTACCCACGATAGCGCGTTCGAGAAAATTTCTGGACAGAGCGCCGATCACCAGCAAGTTCGCATTGCTGCTCTTCAGGTAACGCACGAGGTCCGGTGCCAGTTCACCACGGCTTAATTCCAGCTTGTCCTCGGCAAGGCCGTGTTCTGCCATTACTTCCAGAACCTTCTTGCGATGCTGATCACCTATGCGCCGCAGGTATTCCTCAGACTCTCCGCCCAGTGGGAAGAGGGCGCTTACAAACGGGAAATAGGAGTGAAACACGCGCACGGACTGCTTGAATAGAGCTGCAATCTTCGCAGCGGACTCGAGCAGTACATGATCGAGCCTGGACTGCGAGGCCTTGACGTGTAGCGGATCGATCGCGGTTACGATCTTGCCGTCATCATGCCATTCGCCCGGCTTCACCAGCATCACAGGTAAAGGGCATTTCCTGATCAGGCGCCAGTCTGTGTTAGTGATAATGCTGCGTTCGAGCACGTCATGGTGGTGGGTACTCTTGATGACCAGATTCGCCTGCAAGGCATCGGCATGCTCGATGATGGATTCGGCGAGATGGTTATTTTCTGCGAATTCACTGGTAACTGTGAAGCCTTCATCCTTCAGTTCGCCTTCAATCTCCGACAGGAGCTTCTTGTAATGGTCCCGGAACAGCTTGCTCTGGGTCTTGAAGAAATCCTTGCCTATGCCTTCATAGAAATAGGACTGCTCGCTCAGGGTATTCTCGTTGTTGATGAATAGATGCAGGGAAGCTCCCGTAGCCCTGGCGACGAGTTTCGCCTTGTCCAGAACAAAGTCTCGTTCGACTGTAGGATCGACCACGACAAGTATCTTGTTAATCTGCTCCATTGTTGCTCCTCGCCCTCGCTATAAATAGAGCGGGTCGGCTGCACTCACGAGTGCACCCGACCCGCTGTCTGTTTACTTGGCAACGCTTAGCGGATTTCTATGCGCTTGCTGGCTTCCTCTTCCGGTGCTGCGGCTTTCTTGGGTACGCTAAGAGTCAGTACGCCGTCCACGAAATTCGCCTGAATGTCATTATGGGTAGTGCCGGGGTTCACGTGGAAGCTTCTGCTTAGCATACCACTGCTGCGCTCCCGGTAGATTACCTTACCCTTCTTTTTCTCTTCTTTTTCCGTGTTTTTGCTGGCAGATACTGTCAGGACGTCGTTTTCCAGTCTGACATCGATATCTTCCTTCTTGACTCCGGGAAGATCGGCATGGATTTCATAAGCATCATCGGTTTCATGCACGTCGACACGCATGCCAGCCAGGCTGTCGGGCTGCTTTTCCCGCAGGGATGGCTTGCCGAAGCCATGGAAAAAGTCGTTGAAGAATGAATCGACGTCAAAAATTTGATTTCTGGGAACCAGGTTCATTGCAGTCACCTCTTGACTTGAATAATCGCAATATCAATCTCAATGCTGCATCAGCGCAGACATTGTATTTACTCATGAGTCCTACCTTAGGGCTCCGAGCGGACTTTCAAGTGTCCGGGGAAAGTATTTTTCACCCAGCGATGCACCTTATTGATTTATATCAATTGTTCCAAAGGTGTCATGAAGGGCTGCGAGACAGGCTTTAAGCGAGCCCTGGCGGAGTCTGCGAATGTATTTAAACTAGAAGGTGGTCTGGATAGAGAGCGTGAGACGGCGGTAGCGGCTGGAGCAGGAATCCTGGATCAATTCAATCTGGCCATCGATGGTGGTGCCGTCATAGCGTTCGCGGTAGCGACAGTCCGAGCCATCTGTGAAGTTGTCCGCTTCCAGACGAAAGGTCCAGTCCTCGAACCAGACCTTCTGCACGAAGAGGTCGAGAGAGCGGAGCCCATCGTTACGGGTGATGGTGACGATATCGATGTCATAGCGGCCATCATAGAATGGATAGCGGTAATCGAAGCCGTAGCTGAGGCCCAGACTGGTGATGTCCTGTCTAAAACCCAGATTGGCAAAGCCGCGTCCACCGATGCGTACCTTGCGTTGCAGGAAGGGATCGATGATCTCTGAGTCGAAAATGCCGACGGTCGCAGACACGATGGCATTGGGAAGGTTGAACTGGTTGAGCCTGACGCTGGCCCGGTTGAACATGCCCCAGCGCTTGGCAGGGCCAACATTGCCAGTGGCTGACAGGGGTTCATCCGGATCCACGGTGGCATTGATGCGCCCTATATAATTGTCGACCTCTTCGTAGTTTGCGTTGGTAGAAAGAACCCCGGCGTCATTGGGCAGGCGATACTCCAGTGCGGCGGAATAGTTCCAGGAAGTCTCCGGTTCCAGTTCCGGGTTGCCCGCATTGGCGTCACGGTCACGATCGTCCTCATCGGTAGTGGCAGCGAAAGACGAAAAACTCAGCTGGGACACGTTGCGGCGCACCGTGCCACGGAACTGGAAGTTGTCGGTGAAGTTGTAGCGGTAGTCCAGGGAAGGGCGCCAGAACTGGAAGTCCCGGGTCTTGCGCACAACCCCGGTCTGGGCAATCTCGGAAGTCTCGAACACCACACTGGTCTCCAGTGAGCTGCGGGCACTCAAAGTCCAGTTGTGAAATGCGAATGCTTCATAGCGGTTTTCCTCAACATGGGTACCGGCATTGGAGATGGAGAGCGCCGGGGACAGCCCGCCGAATCGTTCCGAGGGCGGCTCGCTGCCGAATCTGGTGCCAATAAAGAGACTGGAATCCAGTTCGGTAATCGCGCTCTCCAATCCGATGCGCAGCGACTGGCTGTCGGTAAGGGAGAAGTTATAGTTGCCCTGTACGATGAACTCATTGGTCTCGCGCATGGAATCGATGAACAGATTCTTCTCCAGTGGCTCTTCCGCAGGGTCGGCCTGGAAACGTTCACGGACGAAATCCCTGATCTCATTGTTCCGGACAAACAGCAGCGAGAGGCGTGAGCCACCATCGAAACGGTACTCGTAGTCTCCGCCGATCTCCCAGTTACGCTCCTTGTTATCTATCATTTCTTCCTGGATGCTGTTCACTACTCCTGCATCTGTGAAGTTGACGAAGTCGCGCCGGATTGGCCGCAGGAAATCGCCTTCACTGGCGAGCACATTGAACTGCATGCGGTGCGGGCCTGTGCTGTAACTCATGTTGGCAGAGACTGAATGCTCATCCTGATCGCGGATATTGGTCTCAAACAATGTACCGAGTAGTTCACCTGTAGGACCCAGTCGCCGCTCCCGGTTATCGCGGTTCTCATAGTTGGGGCGGGCCTCAAGATTTAGCAGTGCCTGGAAATTCCCTATCTGTTGGGACCATGCGACGGAGCCGCCGGCCTCATAGGTATCATCATGATTGAGGCGATTCACCAACTCCACGGTCGTAGTGGAGCGACTGTTGGACTCGACAAGGATGATATTGATTACCTCGCTGCTGCCGCGCACATTGAGTTCTCCGGACGTATTACGGATGATCTCGATGCGTACTACTTCATCTGCCGAGATACGATCGAGCTGATCCTGTAGCGAGTTGTCCTTGCCGGCGATGCGCTGCCCATTGATCAGCAGGTTGCCGCCGGTTCCGAGTCCGCGACCACCTCTTCCACCGGGCCCACCCCGGCCAATATTGATGCCGGGAATGCGTTCCAGCATGTCATTGGCTGTGATGGGGTTGTACTGGCTGAAGAATGACGCCTCGTAGACTACGGTGGAATCATCCACTTCGGACGCAGATTCTTCCGGGGATTGGGCCCAGGCAGGCCCACTAGTGGGGGCCGTGCAGAGTAGAAAAATGGCAATCAGGACAAGAATACGGGGCATAGTGGTGGATTATACGGCCAGTTGTTGGTGTTGTGGTGATTTAGACGCTAGGGTCTGGCTAAAGTTATCAGAATTTGCGCGGCTTGCGGGCGTATTAAAGTCTATACGCGTTGATTGGTATGATTGGATCGCTTTTTTAGCAGGCATAAGCGCAATTTGCCGCACTTCTTGCTTCTTATATGGGGTTCGATTCAAGCCTGTCGATTAATTTCAAATGCAATCATGCCGACAAAATTCAGGACGAAGTTCGATTTAGCACACGACTGGTTGACTGGAGCTGGGCATGTCTTCGGAAGTAGTCTCAATACCTATCAGGGAAACCTCTCTCTCTCGATATTTTTGTGGTCGTCTCAACGAGTACGCAAGGCGATTTCGACCGCCACCCCAGGAAGAAACCTGTCTCTATCTAAGTAAGCTGCTGGAACGCCTCGCGTATAGCGAGCAACTATTCTCCTATGATGAGGGCAGAATCTCCCTGCGCCCTCTGGCCCTGCTCTATGGTGATGCGGCGGAGGCCGAGAATGAACGCCAGCGCTGTCTCCTGTTACAGCAACTGGGTGATATGGCCCTGTTCCTGGGCGCCCTGTTTCCAGAGAAATGGGCCCGCCGCGGTATCGGACAGGATTACTTTGTGGGTATGGGCGGTGGTGCCTATGACTATCTCGCCGGTAACGCCCGGACCAACAACCATATCTTCGCCGAGCTGGCCAATACTTTCACCCGCATGCTGGAAATGGTGGCTAACGCCTGTTCGAAAGAACAGCGAATGAGTGCCGAGGATGTGCTTGGCCTGTACCAGCGGTGGACCATGAATCGGGATCCTGTGATTGCCAGCCAGTTACGTGCCCTCGGTATTGAGGTGATCGGTAACGAACGCCTGCAGTAATAATAGGGACAGATTTATTTTTTGAAAAAAATAAATCTGTCCCTATTATTACAGTCTCCAGCACTTCTATTGCACCGGGGTTTTTGTGTTCGCAACAGGTTCGAGAAACATCTGTATGTACTTGCTGGTATCGAGCCTGCAGTTTTTGTACACAGGCGCACAGGCCCAGCAGACCTTCGACCTGCAAGCCCACCGTGGCGGGCTTGGCCTGATGACCGAGAGCACCCTTGAAGCCTTCACCAATGCCCTGGAACTTGGTGTCACTACCCTGGAGATGGATATCCAGATTACGGAAGACGGCGTTGCCGTGGTCACCCACGATCGCCAGATTCAGCCTCAAAAGTGCCGCGATGCACAGATGCTCGTGGCCAACGATCCTGAATATCCCTATGTGGGTAAATACATCAAAGATCTATCCATGGCACAGATCCATACCCTCAATTGTGGTTATCAGCAACTCCCGGGTTACCCTGAACAAAAAGTGATAGCTGGCGCCTCTATGCCGATGCTCGCCGATGTTTTCGCCTTGTTGGAGACCTATCCTGCAGAATCTGTGTGGCTGAACATCGAGACCAAGGTGGAAGCCGGGGCGCCGGAGGAAACTGCGCCTCGTGCCAGCTTCATTCGCGTGGTTCTGGAAGAGATCGAGAGAGCAGGTGTTCAGGATCGGGTCACGATCCAGAGTTTTGACTGGGGCACTCTGATGGCGCTGGGAAGTGTTGCGCCTGATATTCCCCTTGTGGCTCTCACCAATGGGCAGTCATTCCTGGCTTGTGGAGAACCCGGTGCCTCCCCATGGTTGGGTGGTATTGACATGGATGACTTCGATTGTGATGTGGTCGCCGCCGCAGCTTCTTTCGGGGCAAGTGCTATTTCACCGGTGCATGGGTCACCGCAGGACGGCAGGATCGGTGATGTTGACTACGAGCCCTTCGTGACAGCGGCGATGGTCGAGCGGGCCCGCAGCGCAGGCCTCAGGGTCATTCCCTGGACGGTGGATGACCGCGATACGATGCACTATCTGATGGATCTGGGGGTGGATGGCATCATCACCAATTACCCTGATCGCTTGCGGGAAGTCATGCAGGAACGGGGGCTGCCTCTGCCTCCGGGAAAATAGGGACAGATTTATTTTTTTTTAAAAAAATAAATCTGTCCCTATTTTCCCGTGTGTAACGTTGATTGCTGGCTTGGTTTCCCTTTGATTAGGGCTGCAGTGGTTCGGGGTCGCGAAAGTACCTTAGGGTGGAAGCACAAAGAAGGTTTAGATATCTCGGCTGTCACTGACTAGGCGGCAGTGGGGCGGCAGGGTTTCTGCCCCGCGGGTCAAGTCAAAAAATAGGGACAGATTTATTTTTTTAAAAAATAAATCTGTCCCTATTTTTCGAGGAAGTCGTCGATGGCGTTGTACATGGCAACGCGGTGTGCCTGGGAAATGGAACCACCGGCCGCGGCGTGAGTCCATGCGCTCAATACCACGATGACGAGATTGGTTTCCGGATTGATGTGGATGCCCTGGCCGAAGATACCGCGGGCGTCATAGGTTCCGTCTCCAGGTAACCACCACAGGTAGCCGTAGCCGTCCGATGCAGGCGAAGGAGTGGTGGATTCTTCCATCCAGCCATCCGGCAATACGCGAGTCCCGTCGGGTAGTACGCCGTCGTTCAATGCAAACAAGCCGATGCGTCCATAGTCACGCAGGGTCACGTTGAGGCAGCAGCCGCCCCGTTCCCCAGCCGGACCGTGGGTCGACCAAACGGCATCCGCTTCCATGCCGTAGGGTTGCCAGATCTTGTATTGCAGGTAGCTGGAAAGATTGTTGCCGATGGCGGCACGTACGATGGCGCCAACGAGGTCGGTCTCCCCCGTATTGTAGTTGAATACCTGTCCGGGTTCCGCGACCCGCTCCTTGCTGCCGAGATAATTCATCATGGCAACCAGATCCATGTCGGGATAGCTGGCAACATCGGAATTCATGTCGGTGTAGTCTTCGTTCCAGGCCACTCCGGAGGCCATCTGCAGCACGTCGCGCAGGGTCGCGTCGTCGTAGGAGCTGTTCTTCAGCAGCGGCAGGTAGTCGGATACCTTGTCGTCGACGCTGCTTATGTAACCATCCTTGATCGCTGCGCCCAGTAGCATTGAGGTGACTGACTTGGACATGGAAAAGGAAATCCAGCGGGTGTCCTCATCATTGCCCATGCCATAGAACTCATGTTTGATTTCACCATCCTTGATTACCAATAATCCCGCGGCGTGGTAATTAAGCTTGTAGTCGTCCAGGGAATAACTCTGGCCATCTACTTCATATCGCAACGCGCTCAGGTCCGTCAGGGAAACCGGAAGCTCGCGGACATCGTCGCCGGCGTGAATGGTGCGTCCGGGGTACAGGCGCCACCAGTTGCGAAAGCGCACGATCTGGGTGTCTCCCGAATCGCTCAACACACTGGAAGGATCGCCAGCGGGTAACAGGGCTGTATCCAGGGCAGGATCTACATAACGTGCAGTTTGCCCCAGGGCCGATGCCTGGATGAATGCGATACAGCCGAGGATTGTGATGAGCCTGGGAAGCGCCTGTAAAATTTTCATGAAATGGTTCCTTCAGAGCGTGACCACAGTCTATTGGAATTGAAACGGGGCGACCAGTGCCAGTGGGAAGAAGGCTATTTCTTGCGAAGCGCTACTGCCAGATAGTAAACCAACAGGCCGCTGCCGATGATGCCGAGGCTGAAGAGTCCTTCCACCGGGCGATTGATCAGGGTAAACCACAGGGTCCATCCGGTTAGTAACAAATACAGAATGGGTGGCAGTGGGTAGAGGAACGTCCGGTACGGTCGTTCGAGGTCTGGTTGCCGCCAGCGCAAGACGAAGATGCCGAACACGGTCACGAAACTGTTCAGTCCCAGGGTGAATCCGGAGAACACCAGAATGGATTCGAAGGTGGAAGAGAATATGAATAACAACGCGACGAAGGATTGAATGCAGATGGCGAGGGCGGGGATTCCGTCCTTGTTCTTGCGCCCCAGCACTCCCAGCGCCGGATAGTCTTCGCCGATAACCTGGATGACCCGGGGGCCAGCCATGGTCATGGCGCTTACCGTGGAGACCAGTAGTAAGGCCAATATCAGGCCGGTGAACCGTCCAATAGAATCACCGAAAGTGGCCTGGGCGGCGATTGCGCCCACTTCTACCTGGCCCGCCATGGCGTCCATGGGTGTGGCGTAGAGGAACGCGTAGTTCAGTCCCAGGTAGAGCAGGGTTACCACCGAGGTACCTGTGATCAGGATCCACGGCAGGGTCTTCTGCGGATTTTCCAGTTCGCCGGAAAGATAGGTGGCGGCATTCCAGCCGGTGTAGGCAAAGCTCACATAGATGAGGGCTACGGCAAACACGCCACTGCTGATGATGCCTCCGTCTCCTGCTTGTGGCGTGAAAATCACCGGCTGCGGTGACGAAGCCAGCAGTACTGTACCGAGCACGAAGCCAACGATGACGGCAATCTTCACCACGGTGAAAATCACCTGGGTGCCGCTGCTGTTGCGGTGGTTTGTGGCATGGATCGCGGTGAGAACAATCAGCAGTGACGCAGCCATGAACTTGCGAGTCATATCACCCAGGCCAGGATCGATCACCGACGCGGCATAGGCGGCGAAAGTCATGGCTGCCAGGGCCACCGGTCCGGCGAAACCCACCGTGGACGAGACCCAGCCCGAAACGAAGCCGGCAGCCGGATGATAGATTCGGCGCAAGAGATTGTATTCGCCACCGGAGCGAGGCAGGGCCGCACCCAGTTCCGCATAGGTCATGGCGCCGCAGAGGGCGGCGACGCCACCTATTGCCCAAAGGGCAAGCAGGGCGAACCCGGACCGAATATCCAGCAGTTGAAAGCCCAGGGACGTGAATACCCCGGTGCCGACCATATTGGCTATAACAACGGCAGTGAGGGTGGGAAATCGAAACTTGTCGGCGGACATCGGCGCATTATAGTGAGCAATGACCACCGCGGCATAGATTTTGTTGGGGCAGAGCAAGGCTGGATCGATCAGTCGCAGCGATCTGCCGTTTGTGACTAATCAGAGGTTCTTTAATTCTCGCTGGAACCAGTCTTGCAGTAATTCCCGGGTCATGATGCCGGAATGAGATTGCATGCTGTGCTGTGTATCGAAGAAATAGCTGCGTGGTAGCTCACCGAACCAGGCCGGGTCGATTGAGAACCTCAGTCTCTCCGTGAAGCTGTCGGCAAACATGTAGGAAGGGAAATCCTGCAGGCCAAAATCTTCGAGAAACTCGTAAGCGCTCTCTCTGTCCTGTAGTGGGTCCGTAGATATCAGCACGAATGGCAGGTCGGGATTGGCTTGCAGGATAGAACCCATCATCTCCAGTTCGACCAGACAGGGAGGGCAGTCGACAGACCACAGCCCTAACAGGAATTCACGGCCCGCAAACTCCTGCTTGATGGCAGCAAAGGTGTCCGCAGTAAAGGGCTTAAAGCTGTCCGCCTGGACTTGAGCGGTAAACGTCAGCGCCAATGCGAGACTGAGCAAGGCGGGCCCAGCTGTTGCCCTGAGTCTAATCACTGGCGGTACTCCGCAGTTCATCAGAGAAGCCGGTGAACACATAGCCGAACTCATCGCTGTGCCAGGACAGGTACAGGCCTTCTTCATGCTGCACAATCAATGGATAGTCGGAAGCGGCAACAGTGGTAAAGAGAGTCTGGGCTTGTGACCAGGTTCGGCCATCATCGGTGGAAGTGATCAGATTGATCAGCGACTGGCTACCATCAAATCCCTTCCATACCAGGTACAACTTATTGCCACTCTCGGCAAGAAATGGGTGCCCAGCGCCAGGATTACCATCTACCCGAAAGACATCATGAGCTTGCTTGTCAGCGAATGAGAAGCGTCCATAGTAGGTGCCCTGATGACGATCGCCATTGCTGAACCAACTCATATGGTAGTCACCAGATTTTGCTGATTGCACCATGGTTGGACCATGGTGGGGGCAGGCGTTGATCTGCCATTCATCGTAGCTGGCTCGATGCATCTCCGCGGTGTTGCCTTCGGGCGTCAGTATGGCGATAGCATGGTCGCGCGTGGTTTCGCCAAAGATCTGTCGCCACAATATAGCGATGTTCTCAGTGCCATTGGGTGCGATTGCGATTCGACAGCATTCGCAGCTGTGGTCGGCGACCCGACTGTTTGTCGAGAATGTGGCACCCCGGTCTTCGGATACGGCATAGTAGATCGCTGCACCCCCATACTCTTCGTCTCTTGCAAGATGTGCCTCCAGGTCCCGTTTGTCGATCCAGACCAGATAGAGGTGGCCGGATTCGGTGAGGAACAGGCTTTCGAAGCGATGCCCTGCGAACAGCTTGTCGTCATTGATGGTGCGAGGTGCTTCGAAACTGGCACCGTTATCCAGTGAACGACTGAAACGAATCTCTCCGGTGAAGCGAGGTGAAGTTTTCAGGGTCCAGGAAACATAGATCACACCCGTGTCATCGACCAGTATCTTCGGTCGGTTCTCGCCATTGTGCTCCGCATCCTCCGCTACAGAGTTTACTGCAACGGGTTTGCTGTAGCTCAGCCCGCGATTGTCTGAATAGCTCACATAGACATGCTGGTTCTGCACAAAGGCCACCCAATGGCGGTTGTCGCTATCAAAAACCGCGCTGGGTGTGCTGCCACAATGCACAGAAACGGTATCTTCAGACTCACACAGCGCCGGCAAGGCAGCGGCTTCCATGGCAGTTAGAAGCCATAGCAAGGTTCCCATAATATGTGCCAGCCGTGTTGACTGTTTCATCACGCGATCAATCCTATAGGTCGTAGGACAGGTTGAAGTAGTAGCTGCGACCCGGCCATGGGTGGGCTACATAGGCGACTTCATCGGTCATATTATCAATGCCGAAGCCAAGCGCTAGTCCGTTGTCCATTCTGTAAGTCGACTTCATTCCGACCCGCTCGTAGCCATCCTGTGCACCATACACATTGTGCTGGAAATCGGCATTGTCGGTGCGACCGAAGCTGTCAGTAGCATACTGGAAGTTCAGGCCGACGTCCCAGTTCTCGAAAATGTTGTAGGTAGCCAATATATTTCCGCGCCACTCTGGCATTCTTGGATAGGCATTTCCTTCAATGGAAGGGTCGGGCGCGTTCTTGACTATTTCGGAATCAGTGTAAACCAGATTGAAACGCAAATCGAAGTTGTTGAAGAAGAGGTCATTGGCATTGGTAATGAATTCGATGCCGTTGGTCTGTATCTCATCTACTGGCAGGAATGTACGAATTGACGTGCCACCATTGATCGTCCCGGTCTGAGATTCGATGACGTCCGAGATCTCCTCGGTGAAGAAGTTGAGCCGAACATAGCCGCTATTCAGGGCTCGCTCTATCATAAAGTTGTGATGCAGCCCATCCTCCGGTTTCAGATCGGGATTGGAGATACTGATAGTGTTGAATGCCTGATACTGGCTGAAAAGTTCCTCAACGATTGGAAAGCGATAGGCCTTCGCAACCGAATAGCGAAATCCCCAGTCGTTATTGGGTGTGTAGCCCAGCGAGAATTTCGGTGATACAGCGTCGTCTTTATGGGTTGGTACTCGAGTGATATCGAACCCGGCTGTCGAAGGATCGTCGTTATCGAAGTAGCCATTGCTACTTTCAAAGTCTTCCCAGCGCAAGCCGAATCCCGCATCCCACCGATCATTTATTTGATAGCTGAATTGGGCGAATGCAGCGAAGATTTCCGTCTCACCACCACTGCGGGCGGCAAAAGATGTCTTCGCACCGGCGAGATAGTTATCAGAATCAAAGATATCAAGATTCAATTCATAGGATTCCTTGCGCAGACCAGTAACAAGGCTCAATCCTTCCAAGACGAATTCATCGAAGTAGAGTTTGGCCTCGGCTGTATCCCAGCCTGTGTCGCCAAAGTCGCTCACCTGTCCGGACAGGGTGTGATTAGGATCGTCCGGGTGGGTGGAGGAACTTCTCGTTTCATCCAGCAGCACATCGAATCGGCTCAGGTTGGCTTCCAGTTCCACATTGTCGCTTAGTTGACCGCGCACTCTCAGGCCCAGATTGAGACTGTTGCGCTCTAGGTCACTAGTGGCAAAACGGCTGGCGGGGACGAAATACTGCCTACCGTTGTCAATCACATGGCCGCTGTATACAGGGTTATTTGAAGAGTCCCTCAGGTAAGTATTCGCAGAATCTGAGACTGTGCTCCTGTCTTCATAGGCGATATTGAGCAAGGTGCTCCAGTTACCGAAATCATGCCCCAATTTGAATTTGTAGTTGTTGGTTTCCGAATCGACCACGCCTGTATCCATAAACCAGTCCTGGGTGCGACCCAACTCGTCCGGGCCAACAATTGTGCCAGTGACTGCTATCGGTGTGGTGCTGGTGCTACGGCTGCCAGCGCGGAAGGTTTGCGGTTGGGCTTCGTTGTCCAGACGATTGATGGAGAAATAGACGCTGGTATCGCCAAATTTGTTGCCGTAGGACAGGAACGACTTGTAGCCATCGACTGAATCATCAAAACCATAGGCATCGAAGTTCTGCACATAGTAGGAGCTATCGAAGTGGAATTCCTGTTGCTGGGGAATCGCGGTTTCGATTTCTATAACGCCACCCATGGCGTTTCCGCTGTACTCTGCGGAGAATGGGCCGTATAGGACTTCAACCTCGGCAATCTCGCTGGAAGACACCATTGTCCACCGCGGAGCACCGTTCCAGCGTGACTGCAGCAGGTAGTGAAGTGGTACACCGTCGGCGAACACCATAGAGCGTGAAGTCTGGAACATATTGGAACCGCGCATCCCCATCACGCCATTCGAGTCTCCGATGAATCGCCGACGGATGATAACGGAAGGCTCAAATTTGACTACGTCTTCGGTAGTCGCCACGTTAATGCTCCGAAAGTCTTCCGGGGTTAGCAAACTCGTTGGGCTTACATTGCCAAAGCGCTGGTCCAGGTCACTTCCCCAGACGACTATCTCTTCGATTTGCGCTTCCTGGGCGGTGGCTGTCGCTGCCAACATTGCACAGGCCAGACTAATAGCGGATGCCAGATGCTTCCCTTCGTTTCTCATTGCGATGCTCCTTTGAAAACCAACCGGATGGTGCCTGCTTTGTTAGTAATTGCGCGCAATTGTAATGAGAAGCGTACTTGCCAGGATGCGACATAGTGTCGCGGGTGGGGGTTAGCAGCCAGATCCGCTCGCAATGCCACGTATTCTCTGGCATGGAAAGCGGGTGATGCTGCTGCGACATAATGTCGCAGCCATTGCTGGCCCGGGGGTTCGCTAAATTGTTAGCCGATCAGGCTGGCGTCCCCACTGCCGTCCATGTCAGTGGAATTTGATTTTGGAGCGCAAGAATGTGGAGTGGTTCGGGAAAGGGGCTGTCAGGAATCGGCGGCCTTCAACAGGGCGCGCAAGCGTTTCTTCCAGCCCTCGTCGATATGGGGAAAGTCCATTGCCTGGCGCGCCACATCGAGATCCCGTTCCTGGGTAAACGCAGTCCGCCACAGATCGGCGATGGTAATTTCATGCGCCGGTCTTTCGATGACACACATCTCGTCGCCGGAGCTGAGTTCCCCGGGTTCGATCACGTAGAGGTAGTAGCCGAGCCTGCCGGCCAGCAGGAATTGGGTGGCGAAATCCCTGTTGCCGAGTCGCACGCCAAGTTTCGCGCAGGGAATGCGCGGCTGGGCGACTGCTACGGTAGCGGTGCCCAGCTGGAGGATGTCGCCTATGCGAACCTCGTCATCGGGGAGGCCGTCTACGGTGATGTTCTGTCCAAACTGGGAAGGCTCAAGCGTTTCTCTGCCCAGGGCTGCCAGCCAATACGGGTAATAGCTGGCGGAATAGGCGTACACCGCCTTTTCCCGGCCGCCATGGAACTTGAGGTTTGCCTGCTCGTCGCCTTGCAGGTTGAGGAGGGAAAGCGGGACTGTTCCCCGCACTGCTTGCTTGAAGATGCCGGAGCTAACTCGCTCACCGCTCACTTCAATTTCCCTGGGCTTGCCGACACAGATTTCCAGAATGCTTGCTTTCATGGGATGGGGCTATTCCCTGTTTGATATGGTCCTGGCTTCAATCTAATTGCAGTTTAATGATTGCTGTATCGCTCGCCGGCGGCGTACATAAACGCCAAATGCAACTGGCGGATCAGTTGTCCGTCATAAAGCTCTAGCGCAATCGTCTGGTTTCACCCGGAATGGTGAACAGGTCAGCCCCGCGCAGTTCAACCGGGCGTTGCAGGGGATCGGCTGGTATCTGCTGCGGCACATGGATTCCCACATTGCGTTTTGCGCTTACCCTGTTTTCGAGAATGGATCGACCGGCTTGAGACGAGAAGAACCAGTAGGGTGGGAACGCCATATCCGGATTGACCCGATTCCAGTATTCCGGGTCGAGGGCGAAATGTTCGTCATTGGGATCGGCGTCTCCCATGTGAACCACCGTGCTGTTGGCATTGAGCGTTACCCGCCAGACGATGTTCTCGACATCGACCCGACCGGTGGGCCAACCAGAATGGGGAATACGCACTGCCTCGACCAGTAAGCCGTCCATCTCCAGCGTGACCGGCGCATCGCCGTACTCCAGGCTCACGGCGTGTACCCTGCTGAAAACCGACTGCTGGTCACCGTCCGCGATGCTGCGCATAGCCAGCACTGCCTGTTGCGGCGCGTAGAGTGCGATGCCAGTTTGTGCCTGCATCAGTGCCAGTACGTCCTCGGGAGAGAAATGATCACCGTGAAAATGGCTGATGAAGATAGCGTCGACGCCATCGAAAGGTGCCTCTCCCGCAAATAATGCCCTGCGCATCTCCTCTGGAACCAGCAGGTACTGGCCGAAGCTTTCCGGATAGAGTGGATCGAACAGAATCCTGGTATCGCCGTCACTCACCATCACTCCCTCATTGGCCATGTAGAAGGCTTCCTGGGCAGTTACGGAGGATGCCATGATTGTTGTCAGCAGGACGATTGCAGAAATTCTCATAACGCTCACTATTGGGTTGCTACCGATAAGTATTTTCGCAGTTCAGAATTAGTAATGCAGAAACAGATGAGGCCGGACAAACCGGCCTCATCTTTAACTGCTGATGGACTCGTATGTTGCGGAATCAGTCATCCTGATTCTGCGCAGCCATACGCTCTTCAGCACGATGACCGGACAGGATGTTGTACATGCCATAGTTGCCTTCATGGCAGGCATATTCATAAATCTTGTCATCGGTGTAGTCGAAGATAATCTCGCGTGTATAGGGAGCCGTGAACTGCCCGGGGTCATGGGAGGTAAGCTGGTATTGCAGCGCGTTATCGGCGATTCGAGTTAGCCGCTCGACATTGACCAGCCTGTCCGTTTCCGGGGTGGTGCTGCTGGCGTCTGAATAGTTTGTAGTTTCAATGACCAGGGTGTCGCCTTCCCACCAGCCTCTCGAATCTCCGTGCCACAACTTGATGTTCTCATGGGCATGAGGCTTTTCCACTATAGGAATGATACGCGCATCGTGCGCCATCTCCTGGTAGATCACCACGGTGTCCCTGGCTTGCACGATCTGCCAGTAGCTGTTGTAGCCGGAGCCGAGTCGTGGAGCGCCGAAGGAGAGGCAGCGTTCGCCTAGTGGGCGATCTGTCCAGGAGTCAGCGGGATGTGCTTCACGCCATTCCCGAAGCTCCCTTGCTGCCTGAATCGCCTGCTCGGTGCGGGGCGGAAATTTTCCGTTGGGTGGATCGATAATCTGGGATGTGCGGCGATGAACGGTGCGTTCCGCCATCCACTGGGAATCATAGTTGCCAGTGCTCGGGTCATAGGAAGTGATCTCCCCACTGAACACCGCCTCCAGCACACCGCCGCCAAACAGGGCATCTTCCCCAGCGGCCATGATCTCGCCGATGCGCTGGTTAATAAAAGCAATGTCCTCGTCGGTGAGTAATTCCTTGTCGCCGAATACATCCGGGCGCTCTACCGGCGTGATGGTGTTGTTTTCCCACACGCCCTGCAGATCCGGGTGGCCGTCCGGGGTGCGGGGCACTTCATAGTCCGTGGAACCCTGTCCGAACACAGTCGGCGCCGCCGTGAGAAAAATCAGGGAAATCAGTGAGCTGCATACATTTATTGGTTTAATCATCGTGCAGGCCTCTTCGCATGTTCGTAGTGAGGGAGTCCTAGTTTCGGCCAGTTATGCGACTTTGGCAAGTTAGCTTGTCGCCGATTCAGGCTTCCTGTGGCTGTGGATTGAGTCTGGACAGGCCAAATAACAGCGCGCCCAGAATGATCCAGAAGAAGATGATCCCCCACTCATGTGGCCACACCAACGCTGACGGGCTTCCCGGGAAGTAGAGGGTGCCAATGCCGATGGACAGCACCAGCGCCAGATAGCCCGTGGCTATACCGCCGGGAGCGGTATAGGGCCGAGCCAGTTCGGGTTCATTCTTGCGCAGGGCAATAAAGGACAAGGCGACGAAGGCATAGGCCACCACGATACCGAGGCCACCCGCATTCACCAGCCACACCAGCGCCGGCCGCCCAAAGAATGGGCTGATCACCGACAGCAGCCCGATCAGGAGAATGGCGTTTCTCGGCGTGTGGTAGCGAGGGTGAATCTCCCCCAGGAAGTGAGGCAGCATTCCGTCCTTCGCCATGGCGTAGATGGCGCGGCTGGCACCTACAATGAGTGCATTCCAGCTGGTGATGATTCCGGCCAGCCCGGTTAACAGCAGGATCGTGCCACCCAGATCGCCGTAGATGATGGCATTGGCTTCGGCAGTGACCAGGTCTGCGCCGGCTAGCTGCTCACCATTCATGACCATGCCAACTCCCAGAATCACCAGGGCGTACCAGGCGATAGCCATGACCACAGACAGGATGAGGGCGGTGCCTATATCGCGAAACGGCAGGTCGATCTCTTCTGCGGCCTGGGGAATGATGTCGAAGCCAACGAACATGAAAGGTACCATGACTAACACTATAGCGATGCCGTTGAGGCCATCGATGAAGAGTGGGTCGAGGTTGGAGGTATTGCCAGAGAGGGTTGAGCCGGTAAAGAAAAAGAAACCAACGACAAGAATCAGCATCACTACGGTGGTCTGGACTATGGCAACCATTTTGACCCCCAGTACGTTGAGCGTGGTCATCACGACGGCACCGAGGATGCCTACCCCAACCCACGTTGCGTGAACCTCCCAGCCAGCAATGGTCCACAGGTAACCGATATCCAGGCCTGGCACCAGTGAACTCATCACCGTGGGCAAGGCTACGGCCTCGAAGGCGATAACTGACATGTAGCCGAGAATAATGGCCCAGGTACATATAAAGGAGGCACGATATCCCAGAGCCCGCTCACTGTAGACGTGTTCGCCCCCGGCGAAGGGCAGGGCTGACGCCAGCTCCGCATAGGTGAGTCCGACGATGGCGATGGCTCCTCCGCCTACCAGGAAGGCGATGATGGCTCCTGCCACACCGGCGGAGGTGATCCAGGTTCCGGTGAGAACCACCCAACTCCAGCCGATCATTGCACCGAAAGCGAGCGCTACAACATCTTTGCGGCTGAGGACACGGAGAAAGCTGGATGTGGAGTTATCTTGATTCATAGGATACTGATCTTTTTGTTATTAATAGTTCTGTATTTTTTTTATTAGCGCGCCTATTCTTGAATCGCTTCCGGATCGCCAGGTCCCAGAATTGGTGGGTCGCCTTCCGCGAAGAGTAGTTCGAACGCTTTTTCGTTAACTGGTTATAGGATAGTTTTGGCTGGAATGATCGGCTTCTCTATTGGATTGATATTCGAAGTTTCCGAGACTATACACCAGCAATAATAAAAAATGGGCTCGTATCCCGAATACGATGCAGGAGTTAAGGTGTGAACAAGGTATTTTTAACCACCGCAATCAGTTTTTTCCTCGTTGCATGCAACGTCTCCGACATTCCCAATTTCGAGAGAATGAACGAAGACGAATTGGCTTCCTATAATAATGGCAAGCCAATATCACAAATGATCGTCTGTTCTGATGAGGACCGTTCCTTCAGTCGCGTGCGTCGACGTCGCTGCATGACGGTTGAAGCTATGTATGGCTCGGAGCGGGAAGCTTCCCAACTGGGAGTGCTGAACAGTATCCCTGGTTATGCACAAACCGATGGTAACTAGCTAACAATCCCGTCAGGGATTGTTAGCTTTGCCAATTCTCCAGAAACGACTACCTGGATCAGAGCTGGCTGGCATCGTACACCAGCTCACCGGCGACCCACGTCTTCTCTACTTCCACATCCATGATGCGCTCGGGATCGATGGTCATCAGGTCATCGGACAGCACGATCATGTCGGCATACTTGCCAGGCTCCAGTGAGCCCTTCACATCTTCCTCGAAATTCAGGTAGGCGCCCAGCAGGGTATAGGCACGAATTGCTTCCGCCATGGTGATGGCCTCATCGGGTCCGTAGACGGTACCGGTCATGCCCTTGCGAGTAACGGCAGCGTAGATACCGACCATGGGACCGATGGGCAGGATATCGCTGGATATGGCCACGGTTATGCCGTGATCCATGGGTGAGCGAATTGGATTGTTGTGCTGCAAGCGCCAGCCATCGAGATTCTCTGCGTAGCGACCTTCCAGGGTGTAGGTGAAATTCGGTTGCTGGGTAATATGGATCTCATGCTCAGCCATTAGCTCCATGGTGAGCTCCGGTGGGCGCATGGAAAAATGGTTGAGGTAGTGGCGGTGGTCTGCGCGCGGATTTCGTTCCAGCGCATCAGCCAGCGTATTCACTACCAGGACAATAGCAGCATCACCGATGGTGTGAATGCCCATCTGGTAACCAGCATCATGTACTTCATTCAATAGCGCCACCAGTTCTGATTCTGCCATGTTCAGGTAGCCCCGGTATTCACCCTGGTTCACGTAGGGCTCAAGTGTATAGGCAGCAGGTCCGGTAAATCCGCCATCGGCAAAGACCTTGATCGGGCCCGGTTTCAGGAATTCATTGCCACCAGCTACCCGCGCGTTCAATTGATTGATTGCCTCAGGGTCGTACCACTGGAACTGCAACGCGGACCGCGGAAGCGGCAGGTCGTGGTTGTCATAGAGTTCCTCGAACATCATGTAGTCGCTCACCGACTTGGAGGCGTCGGTGATCGATGTAATACCCTTTGCCAGCAGCGCATTGAGATTGACCTCCAGGCTGGCGATGATTTCCTCATAGGTGGAATCTGGCACCAGTCGACCAACAATCTCCTGCCGCTCACGGATAACCCCATTGAGTTCACCATCTTCCCCCTTTTCGATCACACCGCCATCGGGCTGTGGTGTATCGACGGTAACTTCGGCCAGTTCCAGAGCCAGGGAGTTGGCGACCGCGCTATGTCCCCCGGCCCTGGTCAGGATGACCGGGTTATTGGGAGCCGCCGCATCGAGGTCTGCGCGCAGTGGCCGGCGGCCTTCGTCCAGTTCGTCTTCAGACCAGCCGTAGCCGGTGATCCATTCACCCTCGCCGATCTCTTCAATCTTGGCGCGAATGAGATCCTGTATCTCGACGATAGAAGTGGCTTCACTTAATTCGATGTAGCGTTGTGGTCGGCCACGAATGTGGATGTGGGAATCGATAAACCCTGGCATCAGCAACTTGCCACCAAGATCGATTTCCTCGGCGCCGTCATACCTCGATGCCAGGCTTGCATCACCCGTTTCAACAATCAGGCCGTCATTGACCACCACAGTGTTATGAATGCTGAAGTTGTCGTCTACAGTCAGTACTTTGGCATTGGTGATAACCAGGTCAACAGCAGTCGAGGAAATGGAGGGTGCATTGTCGGCGGAGCCGGCAGTTGTTGATTGTTCCTGCTGACCGCAGGAGGTGAGGAGAATACTGGCCAGAATGGTAATTACAGCAGCGGGTCTCACACTATTAAACGATCCTGATCTTGTTTTCATGTCGATGCTCGCAGAGTTTATTTGAAAGAGTGATTAGCGTAGTAGGGAATTCTTGTTCACAAAATCCAGTGTCTGGTCCAGCCCCCTGGCGAACAGATCGATCATCTCATCGATCTGGGATTCGGTGATAACCAGTGGTGGGCAAAATGCCAGGCAGTTGCCACTCACCGCGCGAATCAGCAGCCCCTGATCCTGGCAGTATTGTTTGGCAGCCGCGCCTACCTTGCCATCGGCAAAACTTTCTCTTCGATCCTTATTGGCAACCAGCTCTACCGCGGCGATCAGTCCCTTGCCACGCACTTCACCTACCAGTGGATGATCTGTGAATTCCCGCAGTCGGGACTGCATGTAGGTACCAACCCTCGCGGCGTGATCGAAGATTTTTTCCCGCTGGTAGATCTCGATGGCTTTCAGGGCTGCAGCGGCAGCCACGGGATGCCCGGTGTAGGTATAACCATGGCCGAAGATACCAAGCTGGTTACTCGGCTCCCGCATCGCCTCATACATGAAGCCGGGAATAATGGCGGCACTGATGGGGATGTAGGCGGAAGACAGCTGTTTCGCCAGGCTCATCAGCTGCGGCTTGATGTGCATGGTGGTGGAACCGAAGTCGTTTCCGGTACGACCGAATCCGCAGATCACTTCATCGGCCCAGAACAGGATGTCGTGTCGCTCCAGAACTTTCTGCAGCGCGGGGAAATAGCTGTCCGGTGCCACCACGACACCGGCTGCGCCGCCTATCGGCTCGGCGATAAACGCGGCAATGGTATCGGCGCCTTCGCGCTCGATGAGTGCCTCCACGTCGGCGATTAGCCTGGTGACGTAATTGTCTTCTGACTCGCCATCTTTCTGTCCGTGATAGAAGTGCGGACACTCGGCCCGCAGTATGCCGAGCGCATCCACCGGCACATCGAAATGGGTGTGCATGACCGGGAGCCCGGTGAGGGCAGCGGCCGCCATAGTTACACCATGGTAGGAGCGGTCGAAGGCGATGATTTTTTTCTTTTCGGGTCTGCCGGTGACGTTGAAGTAGTAGTGAAGCATCTTCACGTGGGAGTCATTGGCTTCGCTGCCGGAGTTGGCAAAGAATATCTTTGCCTCGGGTACTGGCACCATCTCTGCCAGCCGGTCTGCAAGGTCCATGGCGACCTGGTGTGTTCTGCCGCCAAACATGTGACTATAGGGAAGCGTCCTGAGCTGCCTGGTGATGGCCTCGATCATTTCCTCATTGCCGTAGCCCAGCGCGGAGCACCAAAGTGCGGCGAGCCCTTCGAGATAGCGCTTACCCTTATCGTCATAGACATAGATGCCTTCACCGCGGACGATGTTGAGTTGTTCAACCTGGGTGAGGTTCGTTGTCGGATAGAGCAGAGAAGTCATGCAACGAGAATAATGCAGGCTAACCGTGAATGCCAGAGCGACGCCGCCCGCTGTGGGATTTCCAGCCGCGATGGTAATAGAATGAACAAGAACGGTTAGACACGAGCCGATCGTCGTTTTAGCAGCAGGCGATGTGGCCACTTCGCCCGTCTTTGGAGCCAGGAGAGAGCAATGGAAACACATTCGCTAACAAGAATTACAACAAACATCCTGCAGATTTCCCTGTTAACTGTGTCACTGCTCATGGTGCCGGTCGCCCGGTCCCAGCCCAATCCCTACCAGGTGGTCTATCACTGGGGAACCCTGCCGGGAGACCGTCCCATGGGAATCGTCACTGGTGTGCAACCCGATCCCGATGGTGAACATATATGGATTGTTGAGCGCTGCAGCGCGAACCAGTGTGCCGGATCTGACTTGCCCCCTATTCACAAGCTGGATAGTGAGGGCAATACGGTGAAGAGCATCGGTGCCGGGCTATTTGCCTGGCCTCACGGCTTCGCGATGGATGCGGAGGGCAACCTGTGGGTAACAGAAGGGGCACCGCTGGGTGATGCCAGGGGTCAACCCGGCATGGAGCGGGGCATGGGTCATCAGGTAATCAAGCTCAGCCAGGAAGGTGAGGTGCTCATGCGACTCGGTGAAGCCGGGGTGGCTGGAGACGATGCGACCCACTTTAATGGCCCGGCTGCGGTGCTGGTGGCACCCAGCGGCGAGATCTGGATCGCGGACGGGCATCGCGGTGGCAACAACAGGGTCATGAAGTTTTCCCCTGACGGCGAATTGCTCCTGCAACTGGGTGGTGGTGTGGATGCCACCAGTAGGGAGAGTGCGCGCTTCAATGATCCTCACGACCTCAAGATGGATTCCCGGGGACGCCTGTTCGTCGCCGATCGGGGCAATAACCGCATCCAGATATTCAACCAGGAAGGCGAGTTGCTGGACATCTGGACACAATTTGGACGTCCGAGTGGTCTATGGATAGATGACAATGATGTGCTGTATGCGGCGGACGGCATGTCCGGTGAGCAATGGAACCGGGGCTGGGAGCGTGGAATACGCATTGGCGATGCCCAGAGTGGTTATGTCACCGAATTCATCCCGGACTATGAAGTACCTAATGGTAGTGGCATCGAATTTCTCGCCGCGGATGACGACGGCAACATCTATGCGGGCCAGGTAGGGCGACAGCGCTTTGAGAAGTATGTCAGGGTCAGGCCCTGATGGGAGAGAAGGAGTAAGACTTGAGTTTCGCGGAAAATGCACTGGCGGGTAAGACGGCGCTGGTCACTGGCGGTGCTACCGGTATCGGCGCGGCTATCGTGCGCAAACTGGGCAAGTTGGGTGCACGGGTGGCGATCACCAGTCGCAAGGAAGACAATCTCAAGGCTGCTGTACAGGGTTTTGCCGAAGAAGATGGCATCGAGGTGATTTACCGCGTAGGTGACGTGCGAGATAGCGACGGAATCGCGGCTGTTATCTCTGACATTGGATCGCAGCTCGGTGGACTGGATATCCTGGTCTGCAACGCGGCCGGCAATTTCATTTGCCCCACCGAAGACCTTTCCAGCAACGGCTGGCGCACGGTGATCGACATCGATCTCAATGGTACGTTCAATTGTTGCCAGGCCGCCCTGCCGTTCCTGAAAAACGCTGCCAGCGGAGGACGCATCATTTCCATTAGTTCCACTCACGCTGACTCAGGGTGGCCCACCGCCGCTCATGCCGGTGCAGCCAAGGCAGGCATACAGAACCTGATGAAGAGCCTGTCTGCAGAGTGGGGCAAGTACGGTATTCGCGCGAACTGGGTGTCTCCCGGGCCAATCGAAGGTACTGAGGGAGTCGATCGACTAATCATTGCCCAGGGCAAGGCCAGGGAAGTACTGAATAGAATTCCACTTGGCACATTTGGCCAGGGAGAAGATATTGCCAATGCGGTGGTATTCCTGGCAGGCGAAACCGGCGCCTATGTGTCCGGAACGGAGCTGGTGGTCGATGGAGCTGCGCGCTGGGGTTCGTAATTTTGTAGTAATGTGCTGAAACTAAAATAACTGAAATAGAGTAATCGAGAGCGAGGTAGTAAGAATGAGAAATGAATTGAAGAAAGTATTGAGTGGTGCGCTGGGTGCCGGGCTGCTATTGAGCGCTTTTGCCAATGCGCAGTCTTCAGCCGATCTGGTTGCCGCGGCATTGAACCATCCGGACCGACCTGCCGAAGAAGCCGCGGATGATGCCCGTCGTATGCCCATCGAAGTGCTGTCATTCGCCGGTATTGCGGCTGGCATGGACGTGCTGGAAATGGAAGCAGGCGGTGGCTGGTACACCGAGATCATCTCCCGCACCGTAGGGCCAAACGGCAGCGTCATCATGCAGAACCCCGGACCGTTTGAGAGCTTCACCGGTGATGCAGATGACAACAGGGCAGCGAAGTTGGCGAACGTGACCCTGTCTACCACGAATTTTGACGAGCTGGATGCCGCCGATGGTTCCATTGATCTGGTGACCTGGATTCTCGGTCCCCACGAACTCTGGTTCGAGCCGGGTGGAGTATCACTGGGTGATCCGGCTGGAACCTTTGCCGAGATTGCCCGAGTATTGAAACCTGGCGGTCGTTTCCTGGCTGTGGATCACCACGCCGCTGCCAGTGCGGGACCGGAAGTTGGTGGCACTCTGCACCGTATTGGCGAATCCATCGTCAATAATTACGCAGAAGATGCCGGGCTATCCCTGATTCGAAGCTCTGCCATGCACCTGAATCCGGAAGACCCACTGGACAACGGTGTATTCGATCCATCGATACAGGGCAAGACCAGCAAGTTCGTACTTGTCTACGAGAAATAGCGAGTGCCTGATCAGCTGCAAAAGTGCGCGGTCTTCGCTGATCTACACCTCAGAGACGAAGCCTGGCTGATACCCAATCCCTGGGATATCGGTTCGGCGCGTGTTCTCCAGGGCCTGGGATTCCAGGCTCTGGCCACCACCAGCTCTGGCTTCGCCTTTACTCTCGGCCGGGCCGATGGCACGGTCACCCTGGATGAGAAACTGCAACATTGCCGCGAACTCTCCGCGGCAGTCACTATTCCCGTAAATGCCGATTTCGAGAACGGATTCTCCGATGACAGGCAAATCATGCAGGCCAATATCCAGCGTCTGCTGGAAACGGGCATCGCCGGGCTGTCTATTGAAGACTTCAGTCGTGACGAGAAGCGGCTCTATGATTTCGCCGAGGCGACTGACCGCATCGCAGCGGCTGTAGAAGCAGTCAAGGGTTCGGGCATTCCAGTACTTTTGACGGCGAGAGCGGAGAACCTTATTCGGGGCAGTGATGACCTGGAAGACACGGTGAAACGATTACAGGCCTATGAAGCAGCTGGGGCTGATGTCCTCTATGCGCCAGGTTTGATGGCGCTGCGCCAGGTTCGTGAAGTGGCAGCCGAAGTGAGTTTACCTTTGAACGTGCTGGCTCCGTTCATTCGCAATGCGAGCGTCGCCCAGTTATCGGAGGCCGGTGCGACCCGCATCAGCACCGGTGGTGCCTTGACCTGGGCCTCACTCAATCCCCTGCTGATGGCAGGCAAGGAGATGCTGGAGAAGGGCTCCTTCGATTGGTTGGGACAGATGGCCAAGGGCACCGAGATCCAGAGTCTACTCAAGCCCCCGCAATAGGCAGCGGAATCGATTCTCCATGACCCAGACCCGCTACCTGATTTGGTATCGCACTAGTTTCGCTGGTAAGTAATCCTGCCGCCGACGATGGTGTAGTCCACCTGGGCTTCCAGTATTTCCTGTTCCGGTACGGTGAGCAGGTCACGATCAAATATGGTGAAGTCCGCCAGTTTGCCCACTTCGATCGAGCCCCGCTCGTCCTCGTGGAATGCGCCGTGGGCTGGCCAGATAGTCAGCATGCGCAATGCGTCCTCGCGGGAAACTGCCAACTCAGGATGCCAGCCGGGACCGGAACTTCCGTCCAGGCGCTTCCTGGCTACCGCCGCATAGTATTCGATGCGCGGATCGCCAGCTTCGACCGGGGCATCGGACCCGGCAATAATCATCAGGCCCCTGTCGATGAGCTGCTGCCAGGGGTATGCATAACCGAGGCGATCTGGTCCCAGTCGGTCTGGCGCAAAGTTCAGGTCGCCGATGCCATGGCTGGGTTGCATGGACGGCAGCACCGCAAGATCCACGAAGCGCTGCTGATCGGAAGGTGGGATTATCTGAGCGTGTTCCATGCGCCAGCGCAAGTCTTCGCTGGCCCACTCGCTACGCGGTACCTCGTTGTAAGCCTCTTCATACCAGTCCAGCAGTGAGCGCACGGCCCGGTCGCCGATAACATGGGTCCAGATCTGCACGTCCTTGCGCAGGGATTCATAAAGAATCGGCATCAACTCTTCCTTGGTAGTGCGATTCATGAAGCCATTGTGGTCAGCATCGGAATAGTTCTCGATAAGCGCGGCACCGCGGGAGCCAAGTGTGCCATCGATGAAGACCTTGATGCCGCGCACATCAAACATGAGGTCGTCGGTCACTTCCCGACCGCGTTGCAACATGGTCTGGGCTTCGTCCACCGGTATAGCTGCATAGACCCGGTGTGCCATATTGTTTTCCTCGTGGATCTCTTTCATGAGGTCCACCAACTGGTAGGACATGCCGGCATCCTGGGTCTGGGTCCAACCCATGGCAGCATTGGCACGCAGCCCCCGCAGCAGGTTGTCTTTCAGGTATTCTGCCGAGTCTTCCGGAATCAATTCCCGGAACGCGTTCATGGCATTGGCCAGAACGTAGCCGGTGGGCTCGCCGTCAATATCCCGCTCGAAGCGACCGCCCTCAGGGTCGGGCGTGTCACGGGTGATGCCGGCGAGTTCCAAAGCTCTCGTATTGACCAATGCGGACACGCCATCGGCCCGGGGCAGGAACAGCGGTTTATCCTGGGTAAAAGGATCGACGTCGAACCTGTTGAGAAATCGCTGCTCATCGGTCCATTCACGTTCGATCCAGCCGCGACCCTGCACCCATTCGCCAGTGGGCACAGTCCCGGCAAACTCCTCGATCGCAGCAACGGTTTCACGAAGCGTGGGAATACCAAACAGGCTCAGGGTCTTGGTGCGCCTGCCGACGCCTTCCAGATGCTGGTGACTGTCGGTGAAGCCCGGATAAACGACGCTGTCGGCAAGATCCAGAACGGTGGCCGATCCACATATATACGCCTGGGCCCCGTCGTTATCACCCACATAGACAATGCGATCGCCTGAGGCAACCACGGCTTCGGCCTGCCATTGATTGTCATTGGATGTATAGACTGTCGTGTTGTGTAGAACCAGGTCAGCGGGCAGGCAGGTCTCTGGGTCATTGCTGTCAGCGCTCGCTGTTACGGATGTGGATTGCTGGTCTGAATCGGAACAGGCGATCAGCAATGAGCAAAGCAGGATTGCCGAAAAGGGCTTTTGCAATATTCCTGGGTTTGAAAACATACTTCTGTAACTCTCCATCAATGCCCCGCCGCGAAGTGCGTGCCGGGTTCCCGGATTTGTGAATGTGGACAGGGGACAAAATACAGCACAATATGAGAGGCTACAAACTTGGCACCACAGGCGTAATGGAACCTGATCAGTAAACCGTAATTGATACGCCATGATTTGTTGGCAGCATCAATAACGGAAAATTCCAGATCAACAGATAGAAAAAACTCGAGATAAAGCAATACAACCTGATAAGTAGAAGGAGAACACACTATGCACAAGCTAATTTTAGGTCTGCTGGTCATCGGCCTCTACGGCGCGAATCTCGCTAACGCCCAGGGCAATATGGCGCCCTGTGGTCCGGCAGGTCAACTGGAGGATGAGTTCTCCGCAAACGTGGCTGCTGATTCCCGATGCTTTGAACTCCGCATGTATACAGCAGAACCGGAAGTAGACGGCGTGGGTGGCATCAACAACCTGCATCAACGTTTTCGTGAGGAAGAGGTAGCTATTTTCGAAAGACTTGGTGCTGAGGTTATTGCTGTATGGCAGCGTCTCGATGATCCCAATACACTGGTGTGGATGCTGGCTTATCGGGATCGCGCGCATCGCCAGGAAGTCTGGGCCGCCTTCGCCGCTGATCCAGCGTGGGTAGCGCTGCGAGAGAAATATCCTGTGCCGATTTCCGCCGAGGTTTACATGATGAGTGCGACGAACTATTCCAATCTCAAATAGCCATTCCGAACGGCTGCAGATTCTGTGCTAATCGCTGTCGGAAGCATCGACCTGCACATCGGTCAAAAGTTAATCCATTCTCTATAGCCCTGCATAATGTAGGGCTATACGACTCATTAATAAAAGTTTATTTCCCTGATTTTATTGTGGATTAAACGCCAGTTTTTCCGTGATTTTTGTAAGCAAGCGCTAAAACCAACTGTTTAATCACTATAGCTGTGGGATTCCAGTTATAAAGCTTACAAAAACAGTCGGGAATGTGATGTAGTTCCCCTGAGTCAAAAATGTCGGTGATAAATTTACCGGGTCTGCACTGGTCCGGTTTTTCAGGATCAGCCAAATTGTTCAGCTTTAAAGGCAAAACAAACAAGAAGCCAGGAATGAGCACAGGTGCCCAGTTCTCCAGTGTAAGTTTTTATGACCGCGAAGCCCAGGCAGAGAAGATTACCTGTCTCGTCTGGCTCGTCGTCATCGCCTTCACCTATACGTTTTTCAATTTCAGTTTTCGGGACACGGTCGATGAGTCGCTGGCGTCCAACATAACCATACTCGTGCTGGTGATGATGCCTGCCTTTGCCATCATCGCGCTCCTGATCAGCGCTGGTTATTACTCAAGTATCATCAAATACATCAACACCTTTCTGCAGGTGTCCCTGGTCTCTGCTGCGATACTTTTCGATGGCATGGCGCAGGGTACTGCCTATGCACTGAGCTCCATGCCACCTATGGCTTACGCCCTGGTGCCCATGATCACCGCGTTTCGTTTGCAGCCTTGGTTGGGATTGTTTGCGGGAGCCGTGTCCAGTATTCAGTTTCTGCTGATATATCTCCTGGTCTTGAAGCCTACTCCGGAACTCATCACAGAGATTCCCAGCCTGAGTTTCGAAGTCACCATGATGAAGGTGGTTGTGCTGTTCGCCCTCGGTGTTGCGAGTTCCCTGGCGGCACGATCACTGAAGAACTATTTCGAGAACTTCACCGAATCCATGGAAGTGCGAAACCGGCTGCAGCGCAATTTCGGTCGCTTCGTCTCACCGGAGATCGTCAGCCAGATCGAGAACAGTGAAGATGGCATGCTCACCTCGACCGAGCAGGAAGCAGCGATCGTTTTCGGTGACATCAGAGGGTTTACCAACTTCTCTTCCAAAGTTTCATCGCGGGAAGTGACAGAAATGTTAAACGCCTACTTCGAGATTGTGTGTAATATTGTCGAAGAAGAGAAAGGCATGGTGAACAAGTTTCTCGGTGACGGCTACCTGGCCTTCTTTGGCCTGTACAGCAATGACGATTCACCCTGTGAATCGGCGGCCAGGGCCGTACTCAGAATCAAGAAAGAAACTGCTGCCCTGTTGGAACCACATGGCCTGAGTACGGGTGCGGCGGCAAACTTCGGCAAGATTATCACTGGCGAGATGGGTTCCAGCGGGCGCTGTGAGTTCACCGGCATCGGTGCTGAGGTGAATCTCACTTCCCGGCTCGAAGGCCTGAACAAACGACTGAAGTCCAACATTCTGGTTACCCAGGATTTTGTGGGTAAACTGCCCGCCAACCATTTCAACGTGAAGTATCGGGGAGAGCAATCAGTTCGGGGACTGGACAAAGACGTTCCCCTGTTTGAAATCCTGCCCTGATTACACAGCAGAAGCTTACAGATTCCCGCGGCGTGAATTACCGAAGACTAGATCGGTCCAATCCCAGCCACTTGCAATGTTCTTATGCGAAGTGAATTCCTTCCGCGCTCAAAATAGTCAGCCGCGAGAAATCTTTATCCCTGCACACGGAAACAAATCATGCGAATACTACTGGCGGCGATTTTGGTTCTCTTCTTCACTCCGGCACTCAATGCGACGGACCTGATCCGGTCTGGCGGTGGTGCCGGCAACGAGGGGGTAGCCGGCGTGTTGGGCTTGTCCAGCGATGCGCTCTCCGGGATCAATGGCAATCCGGCACTGCTACGTGGTTTGGAGGATGGCCAGGTATTGAGCCTGTCCATACTCACGGTCGATTCCGTCTTCACCAGTGGCAACGGGGAAGTGTCCAAGGCAGATGAGGGCCCGGGTTTGATGCCGCAATTTGCGCTGAAACGGCAAGTGAGTGATGACAACTGGTCCTGGGGGGCAGGATTCTCGGTGCAGTCTGCCATGCAGGCTGATTTCAGCTTTGTTGATCCGGCGGGAACCCTAGGTGTTAGCTATGGGCGTCAGACTCACCGCTCGGAGTTCCTGATTGCCAAGGCCAGCGGGGCCTTGTCCTACCAGGTCACTCCGGAGCTGGCTGTCGGTATCAGTTTAGAAGCCCACTACAACCGCAATCAGTTACAGGCACCCTATATTTTTCAGTCCCACCCTGTCCTTGCAGGCCTGAAGGTGTTGGTGGATCTGGATGCCGATGATCTGCAACTGGGTACGAGTGTTGGTCTGGTTTTTACCCCGCAAGGTGACTGGTCTTTCAACCTGGCCTGGTCGCCCGAGATCGACTTCTCGGCCGATGGTGATATCAGTGGCAACCTCGCTCAGTTGGGCCTGGGTATTCAGGAAACCTTTAACTATAAGGCGCGCGTGGAAACGGGCAAACCCGAGAAACTTATCCTCGGTGCAAGCTGGCAAGTGGCTGACCGAGTTTTGCTCGGCCTGCAATATGATCGCATCCAGTGGAGTAGCGTGTTCAGGGACCTGCCAATCATGCTGACAGAAGGTAGCAATGGCGATCTCAATGCCTTCCTTGGTGAAAATTTGATCACCGATGTGGCACCATTGAACTGGCGTAACCAGGATACCTGGCATTTCGGGCTCCAGTATCTATTGCCGTCGGGCACCTTGTTGCGCTTTGGCTATGAGGACAGCGAGGTCCCCGTGCCATCGGCTACCATTACTCCCATGACGGCGGCGACTCTCGACCGTGCGATAACGGTGGGGGCTTCTATTCAACTGGCTGGGAGAGACATCGACCTCGCCTATCGCTACAGTGATTCAGATCGTTTCAACGTGGGGGACAGCGCTCTGCTGGGAGGCGAATATGACAACACGTCGCAGACACTCAATCTGCACACTGTAAACCTGTCGATCAGGTTCTAGGCTGTGGAATTCCCCAGCCACGAGAGTGAAGGGAATAAATTTCAGCATCAGGATTTGCTATATTTTCCGCGCGATTGGTGAGTGCAAGCGGCCAATTTCTGTTTTGTGATCGTAGTCACCTGTGCAATTAAATTTTGTGAAAGACCAAGCAGAAAGATTTGGGTACGTGACATATAATTCTTCTTATAAAGAGTGCTTCAGGCGCAAAGCCAAGCATATAATCTGAACCCTCGATGCTGATGGAATTGAGCTGACCAGGGTGGATTGCAATTGAAACATCCTCTGGACGCCCCTAAAGCTTGTTAACTGATAGTGTTGACTGATAGATAGAAAGTAGCTGAACCTTGCCCTGTTATAACCACCCAAACGCCACCACGACTGCGATCTGCAACCGCTGCGAGATTCAGCTCTGTGGCATGTGCACTACTTATCTGGACGATGGTGAGTACTGCGAAAGCTGTGCGGAGAAGGTGCAGAGCGAAGCATTCGTGGCTGCACGCAGCGAGGTGTTAAACAAGCCAGCGCCCAAGCCCCTGATACAAGAGGCGGCTGATACAGAGCCCACTCGGGCAGAGAAGAAAGAGGATCAGGACAAGCTCTTCATTTGGCTCGGCATCGGTGGTTCCTCGTTCATGATGTTTGCAGCCATGGCCATCTACGCCTTTCCCAATCTCTTTGTTGACGATGTGGTGCTTGCCGCACAGGCAGAAGAACAACGCCTGGAAGACTGCCGACTGGTGTTCGAGGAGATTACCTATATATTACGTGCAGGCGGAACGCCGGATGCTTCCATGTCCTGTGCCGACACCAGCGTGCCGAACGTGGTGCGCCGAAGTGGCGATACGGTGCGGGTAGAGCATCCGAATCCAGGAGCTTATGGTCTGGATGAATTATATGTGACCAACCAGTCACACCAGGTGTTCCTCGTGGGACAGGGTTCGAGCGGCAGCAAGTGATGATGAAGCGTTCTCAACAACAGGGCTTTACCCTCATCGAGCTAATGATCAGTGTGGCTATCATTGGCATCCTGGCCAGTGTGGCTTTGCCAGCCTACCAGATGTACAGCAACCGGGCCCGCTTTGCTGAGGCCGTCCTCGCCGTGAGTCCTTACCGCAATTTCATCGTGGTGGGGGCTGAATCCAATCGCTTCGTCACTGTCGATGACATGGACGAGGAAACGAACGGCATTCCTGCGGGCATTCAGCGCACTGCCACTACCCACGGTGTGCACGTGTTCGATGGCGTGATTCGGGTAACCTGGCGTGACGACGGATCGGCTCTCGCTGGAACCAACTACACACTCACCGCCCAGAATGTCACACCCCCCATCCAATGGGTGGAGGGTGGTAACTGCCTCAATCGCGGATTCTGCTAATCCGGCAGCGCGTAGGCGATGATGTAACCGCCTGGCACTGCTTCTTCCTCGGCCCCTTCATTGACCTGGGTTTCCAGCTGCAACAGGCCTCCGCCATCGGGCACGGTCACCAGTATGTATTGCTTATCCGTCGACGGGCTGACATAGCTCATGGGTGTGGCCGTGGATGAGGCTGGCAGCGGCGCTTTCCACAATTCCTCACCATTCATCACGTCGATCGCACGTACCGAGCTGTCGGTAACGCCAGCATTGAAGATCAGTCCTCCGCCAGTCACGAAGGAACCCGCGGAGTAGAACATGCCCATTGGCAGGGGCAAGCGGGTTGGAATCCCCAGAGGGCCCATGTCTGTGGCTGTGCCCAGTGGACGTCGCCACAGGGTCTGCTGGTTTGCCAGGTCGACTACAGCTATCTCTCCATAGGGTGGGCGCAGGCAAGGCGCAAAGATGGGCGACAGGAAGAAGAAGGAGTAGACGGCGTAGGGGGTACCAGTCTGAGTGCCTCCAATGCCGTAATTGTACCGGGGAGTTGTCTCTGCCCGCGGAATCAAACGCACAACCGAGGGATTGTGCAGGGAGTTCACGACCATCAACTGGTTTACCTCATCGATGGCTACGCTACCCCAATTCATGCCGCCGGCAACTCCCGGATAGTAGAGAGTTCCATCCCCCGTTGTTGGAGGGGTCAGGGGTCCCTCATAGCGCATGCGCTTGAATTGTATGCGGCAGGACGCGTGGTCGAAAGGTGTGATGCCCCACATGTCCGCTTCGGTGAGCATCTCGTGGTCGAACCTGGGCATGCCTACCGAGAAGGGTTGGGTGGGAACGGTGTTCTCTTCGGGAATATCAGTCTGTGGTGTGGGCAATTCAGCCACCTCAGCCAGCGGTTTCCCGGTTTCCCGGTCCAGCAGGAAGATCTGTGCGCGCTTGGTTGGTACCACCACGGCCTTGCGCACAACACCATCGATGGGAATGTCCACCAGGCTGGGCTGGGAGGGAACGTCATAGTCCCAGATGTCATGATGAGTGGTCTGGAAGTGCCAGCGTACACGACCGGTGCGCGCTTCCAGGGCCACAACCGAACTGGCGTAGCGCTCCATGGCCTCGCTGCGATGGCCCCCGAAATAATCCGGTGTCGCATTGCCGGTAGGTACATAGATCAGCCCCAGCTCTTCGTCGGCGCTGGTCAGGCTCCAGACATTGGGAGTGCCCCGAGTATAGGTCTCACCCGCAGGAGGCAGTTCTGGGCGATCTTCCCGGCCCATGTCCCAGGCCCATAACAGCTTACCTGTCACTGGATCGAAACCGCGCACCACCCCGGAGGGCTCCTGGGTTTCCTGGTTGTCCATTACCCAGCCACCGAGCACCAACACGTCGTTGGCGATGGTGGGGGGCGAGGTGACAAAGTAGTACCCGGGTTTAACCTCACCCATGCCTTCCAACAGATCTACTTCACCATTGTCACCAAAGGTAGAGCAGGGCTGCCCATTCTCCTTGTCCACAGCAATGAGGCGGGCATCGGTGGTTGCAGTAAATATCCTTTCCGCACATTCTGTGGGCACATCGAAGGCGGCAACATCGTAATGAGTCACCCCTCGGCAGGTGTCCCAGAAGCCGATACGCGCGGTCTCTATTTCAGGATCGTAGCGCCACAACTCTTCTCCACTGTCCGGGTCGAGAGAGAGGATGACGTTGCGGCCGGTACACAGGTAGAGTGCGTCATCGACCTGTATAGGTGTTCCTTTGAACTCACCGGGCACGCCGGTGCGAATCTGCCAGGCTACTTCCAGTTGGTCCACGTTGCTGGCATTGATCTGCTGCGCTGGTGCATAACGGGTGCCGCGCTTGCTGGCACCATAGTGCATCCATTCCCCGGTCTCACTGAAGGCCTGGCCAGTGCCGGCGGCGCTGGGAGTGCCGACATCGTAATTGCCGTTGGCGAAAAAGAGGCTAATCACGAAAACCGCAAATGTTCCCAATACAACCTGGGAAGCTCTTTGCTGAAGCAATGGCTGTGGTTCAGTCTTCCACAGACCCCGGCGCACTCTGGGCAGCAGAAACCACAGGCCCAGCACTGTGAACATGGCGACTCGAGGCATCAGTTGCCAGGCATCGAGGCCCACTTCATAGAATGCCCAAAGATAGGTGAACAGCAGAAAGCCGCCATAGAGTTGGGCACCGCGTTTGTCGCCTATGAACAACAATACAGCGACTGCCAGGAGAATTATCCCGGCCAGTAGATAGTAGAAAGAGCCGCCGACCCCAATAAGCTCAGCTCCCTGGCTGCTCAGAAGCAGCCCGCAGAGGCCGAGAATAATGGCCAGGGCTCGTGGTTTTGGATAGGACCTGGTTGCTTCGGACACGGCGAGTCTCCCCCTGATTCAACGCTGTCACCGGGGCCACATCATCGCACATTCACCGGGCCGAGCAAAAACCAGGTATCTGCCGAGATCTGGGCGCATACCAGCCAAAAATTTTGCTCGCCGCGGTTGAATTTTCACGGCCCGACACCAATAAAAACAGTCGAAACGTATCAAGGTGGCCTGAGTGCGCGGCTATCGAGCCTTTCGTGATCTCAGGCTGTTATTGAAGAGACCCCTTGGCGAATTCCAGGCAGTGATTTCGCGAGGTGGACGAAGAGGTGTAAGAAAAATGATGAGTACTGATATCAAAATCAGGGTGCTCGCTGGCTTTCTCATACTGTGCGTTTTGGGCCTTGGCTTCCAGGGCTACCTCCTGTGGCGCATGGATGAGCAACTGGCGGCAGTAGAAGAAGATTCAATTCCCAGGAGCATCCAGCGTCGCCTGGAAGCCCAGCTCGACAAGCGGGCAGGCCAATCTGGCCCGGCCGTGGCGAGTGTCTCGCCGACTAATCCCACTGTTATGGATCCATTCGCCCGCATGCAGCAGATGCGACAGCAGATGGATTCCCTGTTCGGTTCCTTCTCGGGCTTCGCCATGCCAGCGAGCCCCCTTGGTGCGGGCCCATTCTCCACAAGCCAGCAATTTCGACTCAGTCAGGCCATGCCAGAACTGGAGCTCACAGAAACGGCAGACGAGTACCAGGTGCGGGTGCAAACCCCTCCTGATCATGAGCTGACCCTCAACTCTGACCTGGAGGCCAATCTGCTGACAGTGACTGGAGCGATTACCCAGAACCAGAGGAATGGCGGTCCAGGCATGGCTTCTAATTTCGTTTCCCGTAGCCAGTTCACCCGCAGTTTCGATTTGCCGAAACCGGTGGATGAGTTGGGCGTGTTTACCGAAGCCACCGAGGGTGGTGTGATAATCCGGGTACCGAAAAAAGCCTGAGTCGACTTTTGATCAGGCCAGCCACAGGTCGGTCAATACGAAACCAAGGGTCATGGTGAGTACCAGCAGGGCCCCCATGAGTTTCGGCGGCGCTGGCAAGGGCAGGTCGTAGTAGCGACAGCCAGCGCCAATACCGAAGGCCAGCCCCAGACCCAATAGCGCATCAAGAATCATCTGCCCGCCTCTCATCCGGTGCCGGCATGAAGCGGTCGCACAGCAGGTAACCCGATGTCAGGGACATCACGATCAAGGCGCCCAGCAGGGCAGTGGGGGCAGGCAGGGGGATGGCTAGCAGACGACAGCCGCCCCCGATCAGGAATGCCAGAACGAACCCCAGAAGCAGTTTTACATTCGGGCCTGCGGTCTCGGTATCGTCTTGCATCAGTGGCTGTTCCAGGTTTAGGGCAGGGGGCTCGGAGGATAGACTGGGCTCCTTCAAGCCCGTATCCTTAAGAGCATAACAAGAAGGAGTCCCGGATGCGCCTATCGAATCCCCTAGCAACCCTCAGCGCCAGTTTCCTGAGCCTGCTGCTGTTCTCCGGCAGCGTGGCCGCACAATCCATCTTCGATAACTACACCGATGTCACCCTGGAGGATCTGGCCGATCCTGATCCCAACGAGTGGCTGATGTGGCGGCGCACTGCGAATCACTGGGGCTACAGCCCGCTGGACCAGATCAACAAGGACAATGTGGGCAGCCTGCGCCTGGCCTGGTCGTGGACCATGGAGCCCGGACTGCAGGAGACCACACCGCTGGTTCACGACGGGGTCATGTTTCTACCCCAGGCCTGCGACTATATCGAGGCGGTCGATGCCCGTGATGGATCTCCCCTGTGGGAATACCGACGTCCCGAGGTGGATCATGTGGCACCCCTGGCTTGTGCCAACCGCAACGCGACCCTGTACAAGGACCAGCTCATCCTGGCGACGCGCGATGCCTACCTGATTTCCCTGAACGCCAAGACAGGCGAGCTTACCTGGGAGAGGGAAATCGGAGACTGGACCATCGGCCAACACTATTCCGGCGGACCACAGATTCTCGACGGCAAGATCATCGTCGGCATGTCCGGTTGCTATTACATCAATACCGGCTGCTGGATTACCGCACATGATCCGGATACTGGCGAGGAAATCTGGCGCCGCAACACGGTACCCAGGATAGGTGAGCCAGGCGGCGAGACCTGGGGCGACGTGCCCAATGAACAACGCCGCGGTGGTTCGGCCTGGATGCCTGCCAGCTATGATCCAGACCTGGACCTGATTTACATGGGTATTGCGGTGCCCATTCCCTGGGGCTCCATCCAGCGCGATACCCGCGGCGGCGATGTGCTCTATACCAACTCGACTCTGGCCCTGCATGCCGACACCGGCGAGATCGCCTGGTATTTCCAGTATGTACCCGGTGGTAATTGGGACCAGGATCATCCCTATGAGCGCATCGTGGTAGAGACAGAAGTGACACCTGACCCTGACGCAGTGTCGTGGATCAATCCGAATATCACTTCCAATGAGCGCCGCAAGGTCATCACCGGCATTCCCGGTAAACCCGGCATTGTGTGGACACTCGACGCGGCGACCGGTGAGTTCCTCTGGGCAACTGAAACCAATTTCCAGAACGTGATTGTGGGTGTGGATATTCCCAACCGCAAAGGCATCACTAACCCGGAGCTGGAAATCACCGAGATTCGGCAACGCAAGTTTGTCTGCCCTTCCACAACAGGCGGCATCAACTGGAACTCAGTGGGCTACAGCCCCGATACCAATGCCCTGTATGCGCCAACCAATAATGTGTGCATGGACTTCTACCTGAATCCAGTAAACCCCACCCTGGGCGGTTATCACAGTTCGGCGACCCAGCGAAAACTTCCACCGGAGAATTCAGATGGAGACGTGGGTCTGTTTACGGCTATCGATGTCGCGACCGGTGCCCAGAAATGGCAATACAAACAGCGTGCCGGGGTGGCAGGGTCGGTTCTAACCACCGGCGGTGGCCTGGTATTCGTATCCGATGATGCCCGCCGCTTCCGCGCCTTCGACGCGGATACCGGAGACATACTCTGGGAGCAGATTCTGAATTCCTCGGCCGGGGGCTTTCCCGTGACCTACAGCCTGGATGGCGTGCAATACCTAGCCATCGCAGCAGGCGGAGGCGTTGAGTACCGCGTACTGACCCCGGAGATCAGGCAAAAGCGCGGCGGCAATATGCTCTATGTGTTCAGGCTGCCCTGATCCTGCGCGGCCTGAGCGCATTGCCGCTGTACCTGTGGCTACAGCAGCGTCGCGTTACACACCACAAAGCTTACCAGCGTTGATTCTCTGACCATGTTCATCTGAATACTGTGTTGGACTCCGTCAACGTGTATTGAACTCCCAGTATTGCCCGCGCTGTGTGGTATTCTGTTTCCCCGATTCAGGAGAGAGCCATGCTTCAGCCAAACACAATGAAAGTTGCGACTTTAACTGCTGCCTTGCTTTTACTACTTGGCGCCTGCGACAACGGCGAGCAACAGGAGACCGTGAACACAACTGTTGCTGACGCTGGAAGCGTGGTCGCAACAGTGGCCGGGAACGATTCACAGGAGTTAAGTCCTTACCAGCAAATGGCCCGGGACTTCCTGGAAGAGCTGGTCAACATCAACACCACGAATAGCAGTGGTGACAACACAGCGGCAGCCCAGGCCATGGCCGACAGGCTGCTGGCGGCGGGCTTTCATGAAGACGACGTGCAGATTATTGAGCCGGCACCACGCAAGGGAAACCTGGTAGCTCGCTATCGGGGCCGCGAACTCGGGCTCAAGCCTCTCCTGTTACTGGCCCATATCGATGTGGTGGAAGCAGACCCGGCCGACTGGACCCTGGATCCGTTTACCTTCATTGAGCAGGACGGTTACTACTATGGCCGCGGCACCACCGACGACAAGGATGAGGCCGCCATCCATGTGGCCAACTTCATTCGCATGAAGCAGGAAGGCTTCGTGCCGGACCGCGACATCATCATCGCGCTCACGGCCGACGAGGAGGGTGGTCCTCACAACGGCGTGCAGTATCTGCTTCAGAATCATCGCGAGCTTATCGATGCAGAGTATGCGCTCAACGAAGGCGGAGGCGGCTCCATCAGGGACGGCATCCATATCTCCAATAACGTGCAGGCCAGCGAGAAGGTGTACCAGACCTATACCCTGGAGGTCACCAATCCAGGCGGTCATAGCTCCTTGCCGATGAAGGACAATGCGATCTATCACCTGGCAGATGCACTGAGCAGTATCCGGGATTACGATTTCCCCGTTCAGCTCAATGAGGTTACACGTACCTATTTCGAACGTACTGCAAATATTGAGGGCGGGGAATTGGGTGAGGCCATGCGCGGCATCCTGCAGGATCCGCCTGATCCTGTTGCGTCCCGATACCTTACGAATATGCCA
>JAQCBT010000015.1 GCA_027621405.1 Pseudomonadota bacterium
CCTGGAGCAAGCTCCATCGTTTCCGCTCGACTTGCATGTGTTAAGCCTGCCGCCAGCGTTCAATCTGAGCCATGATCAAACTCTTCAGTTCAATCTTAAAAGTGGCCATCTTCCTACTGCTATCAGTACAACAAAACCTGATAAGGAGAACGACCACTAAAATAGTGCTCAAAGATTAAGAAACTACTGCTGACTATCTTGCTCAACTCTTCCGAAAAAGAGCCGAACACTATAGATAAGCTTAATAAATAAATTAACGCAGTTGCTTACTTTGAGTGGTTCGTAACCACCCCCAGCGAAATGCCAGAGGCTGTGAACCTAATTGCTTAGATCCCTGATACCACCTCAGCAAGCACCCACTTCTATTGCTTGATTTACTTTTTAAAGAGCCAAAAAACCCCCGTGCCCCTCGACACAGAGGACGCGTATTATACGCGCGATCAGTGGTTTGGCAAGCGGTTGTGAAGATTTTTTTTACTATTTTGAAATAGTCAAAAAACTCACGATCTTGCCGGGAGAAATTGGTTGAATTTTAACCACTTATCTCAACCAATCTTCAGAAGATGAAACATCTTCTTGCCGCGCCGCAGGATAAAGTATTTGCCATGAAGGGCCCCTGCCGAAGCGAGCGCGAATTCTACATCATTAATTGTCTGGCCGTTAACATTTACTGCATTATTTCCAATAAATTCTCTGGCCATCTTGTTGGAGCGGGCCAGCTCCGTCGATACCAGCGCCTCCACTATGCCTGAAGCCCCCGATTCCAGGATGGTACAGGGTAGTCCGTCCAGCTCCAACTGCTGCAGATCGGCCTCGGTAAGCCGGGATAACTCCCCGGAAAACAGGGCTTCACTGATCCTGACTGCGGCATCGAGGCCGGCCTTGCCGTGTAACAGCTCGGTGACTTCCCGTGCCAGGATACCCTGGGCCTCGGGCCGGCCCTGGGCCTGCCTGTCGCTTTCTTCGATATCCTTGATTTCCGCCGGAGACAGGAAGGTAAAGAAACGCAGGAAATTATAGGCATCGGCATCCGCCACATTCAGCCAGAACTGGTAGAAGGCATAGGGCGAGGTCTTGGTGGGGGATAGCCAGATCGTGCCACTCTCGGACTTGCCGAATTTGGAACCATCGGCCTTGGTGATCAGGGGCGTGGTGAGCCCGTATACCTGTGCCTGGTGCAGGCGCCGGGTCAGATCGATGCCCCCTGTGATATTGCCCCACTGGTCACTGCCACCCACCTGCAGGGTGCAGTTGTAGCGCCGGTGCAATTCGGCGAAATCGTAAGATTGCAGCAACATGTAGCTGAATTCGGTAAAGGAGATGCCTTCCCCTTCCCGCTCCAGCCGTTGTTTCACCGATTCTTTCTGGATCATGGCATTGACGGCGAAATGCTTGCCTACGTCTCGTAAGAAGCCCAGGACGCTGTAGTTCTCGGTCCAGTCCAGGTTATTGGCCAGAATCGCCGAGTTATCGCCGCATTCGAAGTCCAGGAACTGGCTCAGCTGGGGTTTCAGCCGCTCCACCCATTCCCGCACAATATCTTCGGAATTGAGGCTGCGCTCGCTGGCCTTGAAGCTGGGATCACCGATTAGACCTGTGGCGCCACCCACCAGGGCGATTGGCTTGTGGCCCGCCATCTGGAATCGCTTGAGCACCAGTAGAGGCACCATGCTGCCCACATGCAGGCTCTCGGCGGTGGGATCGAAGCCACAATAGACCGTGCGCGAACCAGTTTTCAGATGTTCACGCAATTCATCCCCACCCGCGAGCTGCACAAGCAAGCCACGGGCATCCAGGTCTTCCACAATATCGGTAGTCGACGCCGCCATTTCCACAAATAACCTAAGAATATTCTAATTTTTGCCGACCCAAGCAAGAGGGCCGGAGTTATCGATTGATAACGGACGCAGATTTTACACTAATGCGCCGGCCAGCGTGAAAAAACGACTGGCAGCTTCCAGTTGTGGCCTTGAGACCGAAAATTATCGTTGCTGGAAAGCGAAAGTCTCATGCTATATTCTCGCGCGTTCGGAACCGACGTCGGTAAAAAAAGAAACCGGAACTAAATAAGAAAATCGTTGTTTAATAGTCGTGGCGTTAATCGAATACATCAGGCACTTTGTGAGGAAGTACTATCCTCAGGACCACCTGTATCTAGCGGGAGGCATGCTTGGCGTAGTCGTGCTTCTTCTATTCCTGCCCGATAACGACGAGAAGGGGGCAACTGTCACTTCTCAGACCCAGATTGCGATACCGGTGCAGTTGACAGAAAGCAGGGCCGACACCCCGCCAGATTATGAAATCGATGATTTCGTGGTTCCGTCGCAACCTCAAAGTGCGCCGATCGCCGACACCATCGTTCCCGCTGCGCAGTGGCAGAACGTGGAAGTGAAGAGTGGTGACAATCTCTCCGCCATTTTCAGCAAGGTAGGCCTCTCGGACCAGGATTTGTTTCGGGTTCTGAATAGTAGCGAAGAGGCTTCCGTACTCAATCGGCTCTATCCTGGCTATCAACTGGACTTCATGATTCCCGAACAGGGCGAACTGGAGCAGTTACGAGTCTTCAAGTCACCGCTGGAAGGCTACCTGTTCACCCGCAGCGACACCGGCTATGCCGTTGAGACCATTCTCAAGGAAGCCGAGCTGCGCCAATCGTTCAAGGTAGGTACCATCGCCGACAGCCTGTTCATGGCGGGACAGGCAGAAAACATCCCGGCTGTACACATAATGGAGATGGCCAACATCTTCGGCGGTGTTATCGATTTCATTCTCGACCCTCGCGCCGGTGATCAGTTCAGCATTCTCTATGAAGAGCAATATCTGGATGGCGAGTTCATCGGTACCGGTGAAATCCTGGCCACCCAGTACACTAACCAGGGCACTACCTACACCGCGGTACGTTATACAGATGAAGAAGGCGAAGTTGGGTTCTACAACCCCGAGGGCGAGAGCATGCGCAAGGCATTCCTGCGCAACCCTCTCGACGTCTTCCGCATCAGCTCCAACTTCAATCCCAACCGCCGCCACCCGATCCTCAATACCATCCGCGCTCACAAGGGCACCGACTACGCTGCACCCACCGGCACACCAGTTCGCGCTACCAGCGATGGACGTGTGACCTGGGCCGCGCGCAACGGCTCCTTCGGTAACCTGGTCGTGCTCAAGCACACCGGCGGTTTCGAAACCAAGTACGCCCACCTATCCCGATACGCCGTCCGCAAGGGCGACCGGGTACGACAGGGTGAAGTCATCGGCTACGTGGGCGCCACCGGCGGAGCTACCGGCCCACATCTGCATTACGAATTCCTCATGAGCGGTGTACACCAGAACCCCCGCACCGTGCATGACAGGCTTCCCAAGGCTGAATCCATCGAGTCCGCCGAAATGGACCGCTTCCGCAGCCAGACTGCTGGCCTGCTACAGCAATTCAGTAACCTGAATAATTCCCTGTTTCTTACTATCAATCAGCCCAGCGCCGATTAAGCATGAAGAGTAACAACGAGCTATACATTGGGCTGATATCCGGCACCAGTGTGGACGGCGTCGATTGTGTGTTGGTTCATTTCAATAACGCGATGCCGGAGCTTATTGCCACTCACTCCCACCCTATTCCCGGCCAGCTAAGAACTTCCATACTCGAGCTGTGCAAGGACGAATCCGGAAATCTTCGACAGCTGGGAACGGTAAGCCAGCAACTGGGTGAATTATTTGCCGATGCGGCAAATGCGGTGCTGGCAGAATCCGGTCACAAGGCCGAAGAAGTCACTGCCATTGGCAGTCATGGCCAGACCGTGTGGCATGAGCCGAACAGCGAGCACCCATTTACCCTGCAGATAGGCGACCCCAACACCATCGCCCAGCGCACTGGTATCACAACCATCGCTGACTTACGTGGCCGCGACATGGCGGCGGGTGGACAGGGCGCACCCCTCGCCCCGCTTCTACATCGCAATGTCTTCCATTCGCCGGATGTTGATCGCGCCATCGTTAATATAGGCGGCTTCGGCAATATCACCGCCCTGCCCAGAACCGGGGCTTGCCTGGCCTTCGACACCGGTCCGGGCAATGTGCTGATGGATTACTGGATAGAGAAGAACAGGCAGGAGAATTTCGATCGCAATGGCGAATGGGCCGCAAGCGGGCTGCTCAGCCTGGAGCTTCTGAATCTTCTGCTGGCCGAGGATTACTTTACCCGACCACCTCCGAAGAGCACCGGTCGGGAATTGTTTAACGGTAACTGGCTGGAAGCACGACTGTCGCAGTTAAGCACGCCACTCGCCGCGGAGGATGTGCAAGCTACCCTGGTCACCTTCACAGCGAGCACGATCGTGAGCGACCTTGCACGCTATGCAGCGGCGCAGGAGGTCTATGTGTGTGGTGGTGGCGCCCACAACGGCAGGTTGATGGAAGAGATCAGCAAGCTGGCCAGCGATATCTCGGTGCACAGCACCGAAAAACTGGGTATGAGCCCGGATTGGGTGGAAGCCATCGCCTTCGCCTGGATGGCGCAACAGACTCTCGCAGGAAAGCCCATCGACACCGGTGACTTCACTGGCGCTACCAGGCCGGTCATCCTGGGCGGAATCTACCTTGGTTAGATAGAGAAGGACGAACCACAACCGCAGGTCGTGGTAGCCATTGGGTTATTGACGATGAAGCGGGATCCTTCCAGGCCTTCCACATAATCGATTTTAGAACCCACCAGGTATTGGTAACTCAGCGGATCCACCACGAGGGCAGCTCCCTTGTTCTCGATCACCGTGTCGTCTTCTTTCACGTCTTCCTCGAAGGCGAAGCCGTACTGGAAACCGGAGCAACCGCCGCCGGTCACGAACACGCGTAACTTCAGCTTGTCGTTCCCTTCCTCGGTGATCAGGCTATGTACCTTGTTCGCCGCATTGTCGGTGAAGGTCATGGCGACAGGGTCTACGGTTTGAACTACTGACATGGGCTTCTCGAATAAATCCTATGAGTGGCTGGCCCGCAAGATATGGGGCCTGTGTCCAGAATTTAAATAATAACACAGGAAAACAGTCGGGTATTATACCCCAATTCGCCAGGAACCGGTAAATACCGGCTATCCTGCCGCAGGCCCTGCTGGGTTAGTCCTGCTCGACTGAGCTACTCTCGAAGGCCAGTTTGTGTTTGTCGCTATTGGCGAGGCGCTTGGTCTCGGACTGGTTGGAACCGATATGCATCAGGTTGCCGTTCACCTCGGAACCCATGACCATTTCGATTAAGTTGTAGTAGACGTTACCCATCACAGTTGCCTTGGCGGCGAGTTCGATGTGAGTTGCGGAGCGCACGTCACCCTGTACAAGCCCATTGATAATGACCGAAGGCACACAGATTTCACCCTCCACAGCACCTTTCTCTGCCACCCGAATCAAGGCCTTGGAATCGTCTTCGGCGTAGATGTTGCCTTTAACCCGCCCTTCGATAATCAGCTCACCGCTGAAATGGATATCGCCGACGATTTCCGTCGAACGGGAAACGAGTGTATGTGCATTGGATGAAGATGTCGCGACCGTGTCGCTGCTCTTGCCAAACATCCCTGGTTCTCCTGATGGTCTGTTCTTGTTTCAATGAATCGGATTGAGGAGTCAATGCGCGATGGAATTGGAGTGTAATCCCGCACTATTCACCTTCAACAACCCAGCTGAAATCCTGGTTCAGGGTTTTCACTACCGGTTCCATGGACGCTGCCGCGATCTGGATACGATCCGGCGTAAAGCCTTCCGGGAGTTCCAATACCCCTTCTATATTCTGGAAAAACTTGAAGCGCAGGCGGATGTCCAGTTCATCTTCGTCACTGGAAACATCCCGCAGTGAATACACAACCTGCTCATTATCCTGTTGGCCGACGATGTTTATGTTCACATGGCCTAACAAGAAAGTATCACCATCGGCGTCTTCCTGGCGCATGACCAGCTTGTAGCGAAAGCGCCCCGCCTGGGCCGTGGCCGAAATATCAAACTGGCCGATCACGAGGCCAGTATCTTCGGTTTCTTCCGACACCACCTGGCGATAGAAGACGATGTCTTCCTCGAGCTGCGCAACCCGTTCACGTAGGGTGCGAATCGTCGACTGCACTTCCTCCGTCGCGCGCTGGTCCATCATCGACGAACGATCCAGAATTGCGATCTGCCGTTTCAGTTCCGCATTCTCTGTCTGCACGGTTTGCAGATCGGCCAGTAATTCGGCACGGTCCGCCTGTATAGTCTCCTGGGACAACATGGTCTTGTAATAGCCGTAGGCCCAACCACCCAGTGCACTCGCCAATACTCCCAGCAGCACCGCGGCGGTAAATAGGGCACGGCGCCGTGGGCGGTGGGGCACCACGATCATTCGTTCCTGCTTACTGCCTTTCACTACGTTTGGCATCCAGAGATCTCCGTTAAACGGCTGAACCCAGCATCAGGGTAGTAATGCAATGGTCTCCAGACCGCTGGTTTCATCGATACCACACATGATATTGAGGTTCTGGATAGCTTGTCCGGAAGCGCCCTTGACCAGATTGTCCTCAGCGGCCAGCACCACTACCGTGTCCGTCTCAGCCGAGTAAGTGACTGAAATTGTGCACTTATTTGATCCTTTGACATCGCGGGTGGCGGGGAGTTCACCCTGCGCAAGCACGTCGACAAAGGGTTCTTTAGCATAGCGGTCGTCAAAAATTGATTGCAACTGTTCAATTGTGACAGAGATTCCAGTTCTTACCGGCGCGTAGAGCGTGGCCAGGATGCCGCGCACCATGGGAGTAAGATGGGGAATGAAGGTAAGGCCAACCTTCTCCCCGGCAGCATTGGCCAGGCCCTGGCAGATTTCCGGATGATGCCGGTGACCGGCCACGCCGTAAGCGCGAATCGATTCCGTCGCTTCGCACAAGAGATAATCTTCCACGGCCTTGCGCCCTGCTCCACTGACCCCAGACTTGGCATCGGCGATCAGGCGCGTGCTGTCCACCAGGCCATTTTCCAGTAGTGGCAACATGCCCAGTTGCACGGCGGTCGGGTAACAGCCGGGTACGGCGATAAGCTGTGCGTCTCTAATCGCTTCCCGATTAACCTCGGGTAATCCATAGACTGCCATTTCCACCAATTCGGGGCTGGTATGGGGAGTCTTGTACCACTTCTCCCACAGGGCGACGTCCTTGATCCGAAAATCGGCCGAGAGATCGATGACTCTCACTCCCTTCTCCAGCAATTCGGCGGCGGTATTCATGGCAACCGTATGCGGCGTGGCATAGAACACAAAGTCGCAGGCCTCGAGATCATTCGTATCGGGGGCGCTGAACTCAAGGTCCACATGACCGCGCAGGTTGGGAAAATGGCTGGACACAGCCTTGCCCTGCATCTCTCGCGAGGTCACCACCTTCAGCTCCACATCTTTGCGAGGAGCGAGCAGGCGCAGCAGTTCGACGCCGGTATAGCCCGTTGCACCGATAATGCCTACTTTGATCATCGCTCTCTCCTTTTCATCTGTGTGGGTTGTTGGGATTGGCAGACTCGCTTGCCAGTGAGTGAGCTAGCAACCGAGACTGTAGCGCGAGCCCTAAAACGGGAGCGCAATCTTACACGGCGACGCCCGGAATTCCAACAATCGAGGGGAATTCAACTATCAAATCAATGCGTTAAGTCAATTTCACCGGAAGTTCGACAGCATCAAGACATCATTGGAGAGCTGTGGTAGCTTCTCTCTTCCTTATCAAAACGCCGATGGCTCGCCATCGGGAAACAACGTCAGTTCCATGCTCTGGGTTAAAGCCTTCCACATCGTCTTTGTCGTCTGTTGGTTCGCCGGCCTGTTTTACCTGCCGCGACTCTTCGTCTATCACGCCATGAGTGAAGATCAGGTCAGCAAGGATCGCTTCGTCATCATGGAACGCAAACTGTTCTGGGGTATCACCACCCCGTCCGCCATTGCCACGATCGCTTTTGGCAGCTGGCTGCTTATTGGCAACTGGGGCTATTTCATGGCCTGGTGGTGGATGCACGTTAAACTGGGGCTGGTAGTCTTGCTTCTCGTTTACCACGGCTACTGCTGGTGGTATATGAAGAAGCTCAGGGAAGACAGCAGCCAGAAGACCCACGTGTTCTTCCGCGTGTTCAATGAATTGCCTGTTTTCCTTCTCATCGGCATTGTCATCCTCATCGTCGTAAAGCCTGTCCTGTGAATCCCGGAAAACCTACAGTCATGTGCTTTTCCGGGCTGGATCCCACCGGCGGCGCAGGTATTCAGGCGGACATTGAAACCGTGTTCAGCCTGGGTTGTCACTGTGCCCCAATCATTACGGTGCTAACCGCCCAGAACACACAGAATGCCCTGAGTCAGTCACCGACTGATGCTGCATTGCTGGTGCAGCAGGCTCGAGCTGTGCTGGAGGACACGCCGGTACAGTGCTTCAAGATCGGACTGGTAAGCAGCGTCGAAGCCATCGAAGTCATCCACACCATACTCAAAGACTACTCTTCGATCCCGGTCGTGCTGGATCCTGTTCTCAGCGCCGGCGGTGGCTATGCGTTCAATGACGAGGAGGTATTGGATGCCATTAAACAGCTACTGATACCGCTTACTACCATCCTCACACCCAATACCGAGGAGATAATGAAGCTTGCACCCACCTCGGACAATGTGGATGCCTGTGCGAATGAACTTCTGGAAGTAGGAGCAGACCATATCCTGCTGACAGGCACCCATGCGCAGACACCCGGTGTGGAAAACAAACTGTACTCTCTGCACCAGGAAGCAACCGTGTTTAACTGGCCCAGATTGGAACCCAGCTTCCATGGATCCGGTTGTACCCTCGCAGCAGCCATCGCGGCAAACCTCGCTCATCACCTGACTGTGAGGGAAGCCATTCAGCAGGCGCAGCGATTCACCTGGGAAGCACTGAGCCATGGCTATCGCAGTGGCTTTGGTCAGCATATTCCCGACCGCAGTTTCTGGAAAAATCAAAAGTAACCAGCATGAAATTTTCAGGAATCTATGCCATTACAGATGATGCTCTGTTACCGGCGGAGCAGTTATTACACAAGGTCGAGCTGGCTCTGCGGGCGGGTATTGCCTTGTTGCAGTACCGCAGTAAGACAGCAACCCGGGAGTCCAAGCAACATATCGCTTCTGAACTCGCCCTTTTATGCGCCTCCTATCAGGTGCCTCTGCTGATAAATGATGATCCGCAGCTGGCTCTGGAATCCGGAGCCCAGGGGGTCCACCTGGGCCAGAGCGATGGCGATATCAAAGCCACGAGAAAACTACTGGGCTCTGATGCAATCATCGGTGTCACCTGCCATGCCAGCCTGGAAAAGGCACAGATCGCAGAAGCCGTGGGCGCGGACTATGTGGCCTTCGGGCGCTTCTTCCCCTCCTCGACCAAACCCGAGGCGCCACCGGCAGAACTGACACTGCTTGGGGAAGCGAAACAAAAACTAACACTTCCAATAGTTGCTATCGGCGGCATCAACCCTGAAAATGGCGCCTCTGCGATAGCAGCAGGCGCAGATATGCTGGCTGTCATCCACTCCCTGTTCGGAGAATCCGATGTCAGCGCCAATGCCGCCAGGCTAGTAAGCCTGTTTCGAAACAATCAATAACAAATCACACAGTGGATTAATGAATCACGAAAACTCAAAAAAGCTCTACGAGCTGGCGCTGCAGTTTATACCCGGTGGCGTAAATTCCCCGGTACGGGCATTCAAGGGCGTCGGTGGCAATCCACTATTCTTCAAAGGGGGCGACGGTGCGTATCTTATCGACAGCGATAACAATCGCTATGTCGACTACGTTGGCGCCTGGGGTCCGTTGATTCTTGGTCACCGACACGCGTCGGTGATTGCTGCCCTGCAGAAGCAACTTGAGCAGGGTCTCGGCTATGGCGCCTCAACCGAAGCCGAAATAGAAATCGCCCGCAAGATTTGCGAGTTGGTGCCATCATTGGAGCAGGTTCGCCTGGTGACTTCGGGAACCGAGGCCACCATGAGTGCAATACGCCTGGCGCGCGGCTTCACCCGACGGGATCTGGTGGTCAAGTTTGAGGGTTGCTATCACGGCCACGTAGATGGCCTGCTGGTCAAGGCGGGTTCTGGTGCCCTGACCCTGGGTGAACCTGACTCTCTCGGTGTACCTAAAGCCTATACCGATCTCACCCATGTACTGGATTTCAACGACAGCGACGGTGTCCGTAGATTCTTCGAACAACATGGGAAGGATGTCGCCTGCGTCATCGTAGAACCGGTCGCTGGCAACATGAATTGTGTGCCACCCGTACCAGGATTCCTGGAAACCCTGCGCGAAGTCTGCACCGAATCTGGCGCAGTGCTCATTTTTGACGAAGTCATGACCGGGTTTCGGGTGGCGCTGGGTGGAGCACAGGAAAAATTTGGCGTCACCCCCGACCTCACCACACTGGGCAAGGTAATCGGTGGAGCGCTTCCCGTGGGCGCCTTCGGTGGGCGCAGGGAAATCATGGACTGCATCGCTCCTAATGGCGCCGTCTACCAGGCAGGAACGCTGTCCGGAAGCCCACTGGCGGTGGCAGCAGGACTGGCCATGCTGGAGGAGATCACCAGGCCCGGCTTCTACGATGAGCTGGGCAATAAGGCGACTATACTAATGACTGGATTGAAGGAACGCGCGCGAGCTGCCGGCATTCCATTCACGACGAACCAGGTGGGAGGCATGTTCGGCTGTTTCTTCAGTGACGAAGAAGAGATCTCGCAATTCTCACAGGTTACTGCCTGCAATATTCCGCGCTTCCAGAATTATTTTCACCAGATGCTGGACAATGGAGTGTACCTGGCTCCTTCAGCCTATGAAGCAGGGTTCGTGTCCAGCGCTCACGGCGACACGGAAATCAATCACACGCTGGATGCGGCTGAGAAGGCGTTCGCAGCGATCGCAAAACTTTAATTGGCAAAGAGCCAGGATAACGAAGAGACAGAATTAACATGGCCAGATATGACGTATACGGCGTAGGCAACGCCCTGGTCGACCAGGAATTTGAGGTCGAAGACAGCTTTTTCGAAGAAAACAATATAGAAAAAGGTGTTATGACACTGGTTGAGCTGGAACAGCAGGAAACATTGCTGGCGGCACTTCGCGAACAGGGAGACCTGAGGAAACAATCTGGCGGAGGCTCTGCGGGAAATACCCTCTATGCTCTCAGCCAGTTCGGCGGCGAAGCTTATTTCGCCTGCAAGATCGCCAGCGACGATACCGGTGACTTCTACCTCAACGAGCTGGGCCACCACAATATCGATACCAATATCGGTTCCAGGGAAGAGGGAACATCCGGACGCTGCGTGGTCATGATTAGCCCCGACGCCGAACGCACGATGCATACCTATCTGGGTGTATCGGTGAACTTCTCCCTGGAAGAACTGGACTTCGACGCAGTCGCCCGCTCAGAGTATATCTATATAGAAGGCTATTTGGTCACTTCACCACCAGCCAAGTTGGCCATCATGAAGCTGAAGAGTTACGCCGAGGAAAACCAGGTAAAGACAGCAATGACCTTCTCCGATCCGGCCATGCTCGAATATTTCAAGGACCACATCAACGACGTACTCGGAGCAGGCGTGGACATGTTGTTCTGTAATCTGCGGGAAGCTCAGCTGTGGTCCGGCAAGGAATCCATCGAGGACGTTTGCGAGGCACTCAAGACCAAGGCCCGCCGCTTCGCGCTTACCCTTGGACCCAAAGGGGCTCTATTGTTCGATGGTGCGAGATTCATCGAAATCGAGGGTAACAAGGTCGAGGCTGTCGATACCAATGGCGCTGGTGACATGTTCGCTGGAGCCTTCATGTATGCCATTACCCAGGGTATGGATTTCACAACCGCAGGCAAACTGGCAAGCCTCGCTGCCTCCAAGGTCGTATCCAAATTTGGTCCACGCCTGAAGTCTGCGGAGCACGCAGACATCCTTGAAGAAGCAGGATTACTCAGCAGTAATTAATTTTTAAAGGGACACTAATAGTTTAATAGCTTAAAGCTCAGCCTTAAGCTATTAAACTATTAGTGTCCCTGCTTTCAAGCGCGCAGATCGTCGACGAATTTCTTGACGCCATCGAACCAGGAAGTCTTGCGGGGCGATTGACTGCCCTCTTCTTCCTGGATGTCCTGGAACTCTTTCAGTATTTCCCTCTGGCGCGTGGTGAGGTTAACCGGCGTCTCCACGGTCACACGGCACAGCAGGTCTCCCGCGCTTCCGCCTCGGATTGGCGTCACTCCCTTGCCGCGTAGACGGAACAACTTGCCGGTCTGGGTCTCCGGTGGAATCTTCAGCTTCACCTTGCCATCGAGGGTTGGCACTTCCAGTTCACCACCGAGCGCGGCGTCGACAAAGCTGATTGGTATCTCGCAATGCAGATTGCGTCCGTCTCGCTCGAAAATCTTGTGGGGCTGGATGTGCATCTCGACATACAGATCACCGGAAGGACCGCCATGGATACCGGCCTGGCCCTCACCAGTGAGACGAATGCGATCACCGTTATCGACACCGGCTGGCACCTTCACCGACAGGGTCTTGGTTTCATCAACGGCTCCGCGACCGTGACAGACATGGCAGGGATCCTTGATCTGCTTGCCAGTTCCCTGGCACCGCGGACAGGTCTGCTGTACTGAGAAGAAACCCTGTTGCATGCGCACCTGACCATGGCCACCGCAAGTGCTGCAGTCGATCGGGTGAGTGCCCGGCTTGGCACCAGTGCCCTCACAGTTAGAACAGCTTACGCTGGTGGGAATTCGAATCTGAACCGTGGTTCCCTTTACTGCATCTTCCAGTGAAAGCTCCAGGTTGTACTTGAGGTCTGCACCCTTGCGCACATGGCTACGAGCACCACCTCGGCCACCACCAAATATGTCGCCGAAGATGTCGCCAAAGATGTCGCCGAAATCTGCGGAGCCGGCGCTGGTCTGGCCTTCAACACCGGCATGGCCATACTGGTCATAGCGAGCGCGCTTGCTCTTGTCGGACAGCACCTCGAAAGCCTCGTTGGCTTCCTTGAATTTATCCTCGGCTTCCTTGTTATCGGGATTGCGGTCTGGGTGGTTCTTCATGGCGACGCGACGATAAGCCTTCTTTATTTCGGCTTCCGAAGCATCCCTCTCAACACCCAGTATTTCGTAATAATCCCGCTTGGACATAGTTTCTTGCGGGACACTAATAGTTTAATAGCTTAAGAACAGGATTTTCTGTGAAGTTAAAGCTCACAAACCTGAAGCTATTAAACTATTAGTGACCCTTCCTCGATTTAAACCCTATATACACTAAAAGGGGTCAGCTGACTTTCTCTGACCCCTTTCATCCTGCAGAAAGCTGAAGCTTTCTTACTTGTCTTCTTACTTATCTTCTTCCTTAACTTCCTCGAACTCGGCATCAACTGCATCGTCGGCTCCACCAGCAGCATCTGAGGCCTCAGCACCCGCTTCGGCACTGGCAGCCTGCTGCTCTGCATAGAGCTTCTGTGCCAGGTTCGAGGACGCGTCGGTCAATTCCTTGGTCTTGGCTTCGATCTCGGCAATATCGTCGCCCTTGAGGGCTTCTTCCAAAGCTGAGATTGCGTTGTTGATCGCTTCCTTCTCCTGGTCACTGGCCTTGTCGCCGGCTTCTTTCAGTGTCTTCCTGGTGGCGTGAACAAGTCCATCCGCCGTATTGCGTGCCGTGATGAGTTGCTCAAACTTCTTGTCATCAGCGGAGTGCGCTTCGGCATCCTTGATCATCTGATCGATCTCTTCATCAGATAATCCACTGGAGGCCTTGATCACGATGGACTGTTCCTTGCCTGTCGCCTTGTCCTTGGCTGACACGTTCAGGATGCCATTGGCATCCAGGTCGAAAGACACTTCAATCTGTGGCATGCCGCGAGGAGCTGGAGGAATGTCTGACAGGTCGAATCGACCGAGAGACTTGTTCTCCGACGCCTGCTTACGCTCACCCTGGACAACGTGAATGGTTACCGCTGTCTGGTTGTCATCCGCAGTAGAGAACACCTGGCTCTTCTTGGTAGGAATAGTGGTGTTCTTCTCAATCAATGGGCTGGCTACACCACCCAGAGTTTCAATACCCAGGGTCAAAGGTGTCACGTCCAGCAACAGAACATCGTTTACGTCGCCAGACAGTACCGCCGCCTGAATCGCCGCACCCATGGCAACGGCTTCGTCAGGGTTCACATCCTTGCGCGCTTCTTTGCCGAAGAACTCTGCAACCTTCTTCTGTACCAGTGGCATACGAGTCTGGCCACCCACCAGGATGACATCGTTGATGCTCTTGGTATCCAGACCTGCGTCCTGCAGGGCAGTCTTCACCGGACCAAGGGTACGCTCAACCAGGTCTTCCACGAGGGATTCAAACTTGGCGCGAGTCAGCTTCTGCACGAGGTGCTTGGGACCGCTGGCATCTGCCGTGATATAGGGCAGGTTCACTTCAGTCTGCTGTGAAGAAGAAAGCTCAATCTTGGCCTTTTCCGCAGCTTCCTTAAGGCGCTGCAGTGCCAATGGATCGTTGTGCAGATCCATGCCGCTCTGTTTCTTGAACTCGTCCGCGAGGTAATCGATCAGGCGCAGGTCGAAGTCTTCACCACCGAGGAAGGTGTCACCATTGGTCGAAAGCACTTCGAAGGTGTGCTCGCCATCAGTCTCGGCTATCTCAATGATGGAGATATCGAAAGTACCGCCACCGAGGTCATACACAGCAATCGTGGCGTCACCGGACTTCTTGTCCATGCCATAGGCCAGGGCCGCTGCAGTGGGCTCGTTGATGATGCGCTTCACTTCAAGGCCGGCAATCCTGCCGGCGTCCTTGGTTGCCTGGCGCTGGGAATCATTGAAGTAGGCGGGAACAGTCACAACCGCTTCCTTCACTTCCTCGCCGAGGTAATCCTCAGCGGTCTTCTTCATCTTCTTCAGCACCTGAGCAGAAATCTGCGGGGGTGACATCTTGTCGCCATTCACGGACACCCAGGCATCACCATTGTCTGCCTCGACGATCTTGTAAGGCACCATCTTGATGTCTTTCTGTACGACATCGTCCTTGAACTGGCGACCGATCAAGCGCTTGATGGCAAACAGCGTGTTATCCGGATTGGTAACAGCCTGGCGTTTCGCTGGCTGGCCAACGAGAGTCTCGCCTTCCTTGGTGTAGGCAATAATGGAAGGCGTGGTTCGATCCCCTTCCGCGTTTTCAATCACTTTGGGCTCGCCGCCGTCCAGTACTGCAACGCAGGAGTTGGTGGTTCCCAAATCGATACCAATAATCTTGGCCATTCTCTAGTTCTCCGATAAGTACTTGCATGCTGGCCTGGTTTTCAGACCGCTCGCTGATGCCTCAAATATTGGCCCGCTCCGTGATATTTCAAGGATTTGGGCCGAAATTCCTTAATTTGGACAGGGATATATTGATGTGGCGCAAACAGCGCCAAAAATCCCTGTCTGTGACCTTGTTCCTGCGGCTTGCAATCAGGCCTGCTCGTCAATGTTTCCGCCTGTTGCACCGCCACCGGAAGCCTTGGAAACCATCACCATGGCGGGGCGCAGTACCCGGCCGTGCAGGGTGTAGCCCTTCTGCATCACGGCAATCACGGTATTGGGTTCAACGTCAGGGTTTTCCTGGATAGACATCGCCTGGTGCAGCGCCGGATCGAAGGGCTCGCCCAGCGGGTCCACAGTCTCGATATTGAATTTGCTGAAGCAGTCCATGAAGCTCTTGAGGGTGAGATCCACGCCTTCATAGATGGCCTTGACCGACTCATCCTCATGCGCCGACGCGGCAGCCAGGGCCCGCTCCAGGTTATCGATGACGCTCAACAGCTCGGCGCTGAATTTCTCCTGTCCAAACTTGTGCGCTTTCTCCACATCCTGCTGGGTACGGCGACGCAGGTTCTGCATCTCCGCCTGCACCCGCAACAGATCGTCACGCGCCTGGTCGGCACGCTGCTCGGCTTCCGCCAGTTTCATCAGCGCCTGTTCCAGGTCCATGTCAGTCGAGGTGCTATTTTCCGCCTGTCCCGAGCCGCTGTCGGCCATGCTGGACACCGCATCATCCTGGTTGGAAGTTTCTGATTTCCCGGAATCCTGATCATCCGGGTGAGGCTGCTCGCTCATCCTCGCTCCTTTCGTCTGAAATAAGACTAATTCTTTTATTTTCAGGGACTTAACCAAGACCCTGGTGTGTGCTGGAGACACCCTGGTTGCTACTGCCGAAATATGGGGTCTAAGCCCGTGGATTCAAGCTCTGGCAGGACTGGCGTTTTCCGAATACTCGGTACAAACTAGCCGGCATCCATGCTCACTCATCTCACCATCAAGAACTTCGCCACTGTCGACAAGCTGGAGATCGAATTCCAGCGCGGAATGTCAGTCATCACCGGTGAAACCGGTGCCGGAAAATCCATCATCCTGGGAGCCCTCGGGCTGGCCCTCGGTGACCGGGCTGACAAGGCTGTGGTTCGTCCCCAGGCCAGCAAGGCAGACATCTGCGCCGAGTTCGACACCAGCAGGATCGACCGGGCGCGCAACTGGCTGGTCGAGAATGACCTGGCCGAAGATACCGAGGCCAATGTGTGCATCCTGCGCCGCGTGATCAACAACGATGGCCGCTCCCGGGGATATATCAATGGCTCGCCGGTCACTATGGCAAACCTGCAGACCCTGGGAGAGTTGATGATCGATATCCATGGGCAGCACGAGCACCAGTCCCTGCTCAAGCGCAGCACCCATCAACGCCTGCTGGACGATTTCGGCACCGACTCCAAACTGCGCAGCAAGCTGCATTCCACCTGGAAACAGTGGCAGCAGAACCATCATCAGCTCATCGAATTGAGCCAGCAATCCCAGGAAGATTCGGCCCAATCCCAGCTACTGTCTTACCAGCTCAGTGAACTCGAGGAGCTGGCTATCGCGGACAATGAAGTCGAGGAACTGGAAGCCGAATTCAAGACCCTGAATCATGCCGATGACATCCTGTCCTGTGCCCAGGGCGCGCGCGATGCCCTGAGCGAGAGCGATGAGCAAAATGTGCTCTCAACCCTGAGTCATGTCCTGGGTGAACTGCGGGAGCTGTCCGAGAACTCCCCGAAGATCCAGACCATCGTGCAGCTCTTGCAGGATGCCGAGATTCAACTGAGCGAAGCCAGCGCGGAACTACGCAATTTCACCGATGGTTTCGAAGCCGATCCAGAGCGGCTGGAACAGATTAATGCCCGCCTGAGTCTGCTGCATAGCGTCGCCCGCAAGCACAAGATTGCGGCCAGGGACCTGCCACAGCTGGTGGCGGACCTGCAATCCCAACTGCAGCGTTTTGCCAACAGCGATGAGGAGTTGGAGAAGCTGCAGGCCAACGATGAATTGCTGAGACAGCAGTACCTGCAGTTGGCGAAGGAATTGAGCAAGCAAAGGCGAAGCGGGAGCAGCAAACTGGCGAAGGCAGTGAATGCACAGCTTAAAACGCTCGGCATGCCCCATGCCTCCCTGGACGTCTCGCTAAAGGAGAATACTAGCGGCGAGCCTTCGCAGCATGGCCTGGAGACCATTGAGTTCCTGGTCAGCACCAACCCGGGCCAGCCCGCAAAACCGCTGGCGAAGATCGCATCCGGAGGTGAGCTTTCCCGTATCAGCCTGGCCATCCAGGTCATTACAGCCCAGACCTCGCAGACGCCCTGCCTGGTGTTCGACGAAGTCGATGTGGGTATCGGTGGCGGTGTCGCCATTGCTGTCGGCGAGTTGTTACGCAAGCTGGGCGAACGCACCCAGATCCTGTGTGTTACCCACCAGGCGCAAGTGGCCAGCCAGGGTCATCAGCATTTCTTCGTCAGCAAGAGCAGCAACAAGAAGGAAACCCTCACCGCGATCAAACCACTGAAAGGCGAGGAAATCGTTAAAGAAGTGGCGCGAATGCTGGGCGGCGAGGAGTTCAGCGAGGAATCATTGGCCCACGCACAGCAATTGGTGGCTAACCTGGGTTAGGGTCCCGGGCCAGTGACTATTTATCTCCCTGGCAGTCCTTGCAGATGCCGTACAGATACATGCTGTGATCGATGATCTTGAAGCCATATTTCTTCGCGATCTTTTCCTGCTGTTCTTCAATGATATCGTCGTAGAACTCTTCCACCTTTCCGCAGCTGTCGCAGACGATGTGATCATGATGATCATCTGACATGAGTTCAAACACGGAATGTCCACCCTCGAAGTGATGTCGAGATACCAGGCCGGCCGCTTCGAACTGGGTCAATACCCGGTAGACCGTGGCCAGACCCACATCTTCTTCTGCTTCCAACAGGGCCTTATAAACATCTTCCGCACTGAGATGCTTGGTATCGGAACTCTCCAGGATCTGCAGAATTTTGACTCGCGGTAAGGTGACTTTTAGGCCTGCATCACGCAGTTCCTGATTTTCGCTGGGCATAATGGATTCTCAATTTCGCAGGTTTCTTGGTGTTGGCCTTCGTGGCCTGAGCTGTCATCGAAGAGAGCTGGCTTCTTCTGTATCGTCCTTGTTTATGATTATCTGGCTAAAAAAAACTGGTGTATTGACGGTTCAGACTTTCCAATCCCGCCATGGCGCAGTCAGAACTATCATCAAGCCTGACTGTCAAAGCCTTGGAGATCGCATCTGGCAGCAAAGTGCGCAGCGGCGACAATTCGGTTATTATGCCCGCTCACCGCTGCGGTGGAAAGTTTGCATGAACGACCACGGAAGATACTCGATAAGTCCATGAAGTCCTTGATGAAATCACTACTGTTGACGAGCAGCCTGTTACTGGTGGCTTGCGGTGGCGTGGGCGCGCTGGATTTTCCCGGGGTCTACAAGATCGGCATTCCCCAGGGCAACATCATTACCCAGGATATGGTGGATCAGCTCCGCCCGGGCATGACCAAGCGACAGGTCATATTCGTGATGGGCACACCGCTGGTGCGTGACCCCTATCACCAGGATCGCTGGGACTACATCTACAGCTATCAGCCCGGCGGCGGAGTGCGCGGACAGGAACGCATCTCGGTCACCTTCGTTGATGACCGTCTCGTCAGCATGACCGGCGATTTCGTTCCCAGCCAGGCGCAGGCTGCAACTGCAGAAGAACCCAGCGACTAATCTGTTCTCGCGGTGGCCCCGATCCAGCTCGCTGCAACCCTCGTTCACTTTCATGTTCTTCCAGATGATTTCGCCTGTCGGAAGGATGGGCGTTATTCCATGAGAGACGTTGAGTAATGACATTCACCAGAAGCAAGGCTCGAGCTATCTGGCTGCTTGCCCTGCTAGCAGCAGCCGGTGTCGTGCGGGCACAGGGGCTGGATAGTCATGTGCACGGCAGTGCCGAACTCAATGTGGTTTCAATCGGCCAACAACTACAGATCGAATTCTTCAGCCCCGCCATCAACCTGCTCGGTTTTGAGACGGCCCCCAACAATGAAGAAGAAACGGCAATGCTCAATGAAACCTCAACACAACTGCAGGATGATGATTGGCTGCTCGGAGATGCGCTCCCAGATTGCCAGCTTACGACTAACACGATCGAAACCCCTGCTGCCGAAGAGCATATTCATGAGCAAGATGACGATCATGATCACTCCGGCCATGCAGGCGATGTGGAAGCGCACAGCAATTTTCACGTGCAATATCTTTATGACTGCCCGGCCGCGCCACCAGATAGGTTATTGATAGTTGCTTTCGATCGTTACAAGGGTATTGAGTCTATAACCGTGCAGTGGATCGCCGGGCAGAAACAAGGCTTCGCAAAGTTGACCCCCAGCAACCCGGTACTGACCTTCGATTAACTGATGCCGGCAACCGGTCTGGGATTTATCTGAACGGTATTGGCGGACTGCCAAAAACGAAACAGCGCTATTCAGCAATTTCGCTGCCTAGTAGTCATACAACTCTACGTGTTCCGCCTGCAGGCTGTAAGCAGAATTCGCCAATTCGTGTCGTACTACCTGACTACTCAGGAAACCTAATACATAGTAGGCATCATACATGTTGTACTGCTCCAGACCTGGCTCGTAAGTCACATGGATAATCTGGTTAGGCGGAGGTGGTGGAACGTGGATACAGGCGCCGAAGAAGGGCACCAGGAAAAACTCGGTAACCTTGCGCTCGTCATTGTAAGCAGTAGGCACGATAAACCCAGGCAGCAGGACTCTTTCGTCCAGTAAGTCGGGATTTACATCAAATGACTGCAGTGCCTTCTGGAAGGCATCGTTTTCAGGGCTACTCTCACTCAACTGGTCTTCCCAGCCGAAGCCGTCATGGGAAACCGGCGGTGCATTGAGGATAGCATCCAGGTCCGCCCGGCTCATCAGGTCTTCCCACTTCAATGCCAGGATGTCATCCGGGTTATCAGGTTTGAATTTGAGCTGATAGTCCTGGCCCACGGCCACGCCGCCGAACAGGCCAGTTCCCAGAACAATCAGGGGCAGCGATTTGAGTAATCTGGCAAACATGGGTGCCTCTTTCTGAATTGCGCCGAATAGTCAAAGTCACTCGAGTATAACCCAGAGGTATTGTTGGGCATATCGTGGTAGCCCCGCTGTCGGCCGTTGGAAGCAAATTATCTCGCCAACAGAAATCTATTAAATAATTGATATTATTGTCATTTATTCCTATTCCTTTACAGTATTTACAGTCCAACCAATGCCTGGTACGCAGCTGTTTCGGAACGTGGCTGGCGCCAGTCACGACTGTAATTAACTTCAGTTGGCCGGTGCAAAATGCTAGATTGCAAAGCCACAACCTATCCACAATAAGAACTGAAAGAGCAATTAAGGAAACCTAATGAGATCGCTTTTGAGCAGGATGGCGCTGAGCACCATCACCACATTTGTATCCCTCTCCGCATATGGCCAGAATTCCGACATCGTCGGCCCCAGCCCCTATGACTACGTCACCGACAGCTGGATGCAAACCTTCGCGGAAGAAGGCATGACGTTCGGCGGTACATCAGGGGTTTATGTGCAGAACAAGGGCCGCATCTTCTTCTTGCAGCGCGGCGAAACCCGCCTGCCCAATCCAGTTCCACAGAGCTACGCGGGTTTCCCCGCCTCACTGGGCTGGAACGTTTTGCAAGGCCGGGGCCGCGTCTGGCAGAACGTGATCTATGTGGTGAACAGCGAGGGTGAGGTACTGGAGATCTGGAATCAGTGGGATCACTTGTTCAAGGGAACCAATGGTCCCGGTCCACATCGGCTGCGCATGAACCCCTACGATCCGCAGAACCGACTGTGGCTGGTGGATGAAACAAACCACATCATCTATGTGTTCTCCAACGATGGCGGGCGCCTGGAAATGACCCTGGGCGAGAAAGGGATTCCGGGTAAAGACGAGACCCATTATCGCCTGCCCCAGGATGTAGCCTTCCTCCCCAACGGCATGTTCCTCGTGGGTGATGGCCTCGGCGGCAACAATCGCATCGTTGTGCGTAATGCCGACGGATCCTATCGTTCGGAATTCGGTGAAGGCGGTGACGCTGCCCACCAGTTTGCGTCGGTGCATTCTCTGGCCATGGGACCGGACCAGAAACTCTATGCGCTGGATCGTGACAAACGCGACGTGAAGGTGTTTCGCCAGACCGCAGCCCTGGATTCAGCCGACTATCCGAATTACGAATACGAAACCACCTGGACCGGTCTCGATCTGCCACTGGATATTACGCTGGGTGATGATGCCGCCTGGGTCACCGACATCCGTCCACCCAAGATCGTGAAATACAATCTTGACGGCACCCAGGACTATGTCTGGAGACTACCTGTAGAAGGCCCCCATATGTGGATCGAGATGCATTCCCTGGCTGCCGATGAGGATGGCAACCTGTATGGCACGGACAACCAGGCTGGACGACCCCAGAAGATGGTGCCACGCGCCGATGCCGATCCCGATCACATTGTGCCCCGCCCCTGGTTCGAACGTTAGGGTCGCTATGCACATGGTTACCTGTGATTTGCTGCATTTAGTAACTGCACCAGATCCGGCGCAATGACCGTTTACTCGTTGAAGGACGATGGCTGGCGATTCAGGCTGCCCATTGTCCTTCGACAGATCATTTATGCAATAGACCACATGGAGCCAAACTTATCATGTTGAAACCAGGCAGAATCTCGCTTCTCGCACTTGTATCATTATTGGTACTGGGCTGCAGCGAATCAACCGAACCCCAGACGCCACCTACCGAAGAAGAAATTGCCGAGATCGCACAAGGCATCCATGAGCGGGTCATCACACTGGATACCCACGCCGACATCAACACGAGTAACTTTACCCACGAGACCAATTACACCCAGAACCTGGATACCCAGGTGAACCTGCCGAAGATGGACGCCGGTGGTCTGGACGTGGCCTTCTTCATTGTCTACACCGGCCAGGGCGAGTTGGGCCCGGAAGGCTATAAGGCGGCCTACGACAATGCCATCGACAAGTTCGAAGCGATTCACCGCCTGGCTGAAGAGATTGCGCCAGACCAGATCGAACTGGCCTACAACTCAGATGACGTGAGACGCATCATCGCCTCCGGCAAGAAGGTAGCGATGATCGGCATCGAGAACGCCTATCCAGTGGGCCCCGACCTCTCCAATATCGAGAAGTTCTATGACATGGGCGGACGCTATATGTCCCTCGCTCACAACGGCCACAACCAGTTTTCCGATTCCAATACCGGCGAAGCCGATGGCGTCTACTGGCATGGCGGCCTGAGCGAGATGGGCCGGTTCGCGATCAAGGAGATGAATCGCCTCGGCATCATGATCGACATCTCCCACCCGTCCAGGGACTCCATCATGCAGACACTGGAGTTGAGCCGTGCACCGGTTATTGCCTCCCATTCCTCTGCACGTGCGCTGACAGACCATTCCCGAAACCTCGATGATGAGATGCTGCTGGCATTGAAAGACAACGGCGGTGTCATACAGACTGTGGCATTCGGCACCTATGTCAGTGAATTGCGTCGAGCCCACTGGGCATCCGGCGGCGACTTCGCCGATGCACCTCCCGCAACGGTTTCTGATTTCGTGGATCACATCGACTATATGGTGAACCTCATCGGCATCGAGCACGTAGGTATCAGTTCAGACTTCGATGGTGGGGGCGGACTGACCGGTTGGAATGACGCCTCCGAAACCTTCAATGTAACCAAGGAGTTGGTGCGCCGCGGATATACCGAAGAACAGATCGGGATGATGTGGTCTGGCAACCTGCTGCGCGTGTTGGATGACGTCCAGCGCATCGCCCAGGAAATTCAGAACGAGGCATAGACTGGCCACACTGACTTGTTCGCCTGCGAAACCACCGCAGGAACTCGCCTTCGGGATCCAGGCGAACATGGATTTTGCGTAACTATTCACTCATTATTTTCTCCAAAATTTTTTCAACACTTTTCTCAATTATGAAAAATCTGGTACTTGGCCTGACCCTGCTCCTGCAACCTCTCGTGGCCGCCTCCGCCCAGGAGCTGGAACCGCTGGTTCCGGTGGACGAACCGATCTCCCGGCAACTACAAGCGGTGTTGGCAAATCCAACCATACAGGCCGCATTGCAGCGGATTCAGGAGAGAGAGCCTCTCACCGTTGAGGAACAGCTGCAGATCACCGAAATTCCAGCACCTCCTTTCCAGGAAGAGCGGCGCGCCGCTGACTACCTGCAACGATTTCAGGAGCTTGGTCTCTCAGATGCCTACATAGATGATGAAGGCAATGTAGTCGCCTTTCGACGAGGTTCAGGCGAAGGCCCTACCCTCCTGATTGCCGCGCACCTGGACACGGTCTTTCCGGATTCGGTTGATACCACCGTTGAGCTAAGGGACGGCCGCTACTATGCGCCCGGGATCGGTGACGACACACGCGGGCTCGCCGCACTACTCTCCGTTATCGATGTGCTCAATCAATACGAGATAGAAACTGTCGGCGATATCATTTTCAGCGGCAATGTGGGTGAAGAAGGCCGTGGCGATCTGCGTGGCATCAAGGCTCTTTTCAGGGACCTGGAGGGCGTGGATGGATTTATCTCAGTGGATGGTGTGCGCCTGAGTCGCATCACCGCTGGCGGCACCGGTAGCCGCCGCTTCGAATTCATCTTCTCGGGCCCCGGGGGGCATTCCTTCGGCGCATTCGGCCTGCCCTCTGCGATTCACGCCATGGGCAGGGCCATCGCCTATATTGCCGAATTGCAGACTCCACAATTTCCCAAGACAACCTTTACCGTCGGCACTGTGAGCGGCGGCACTTCGGTGAATTCCATCGCCGCTGACGCCACCTTTGCCATCGACATGCGTTCCAACAACAGCGAATCTCTCGCCATATTCGAGCAGCAGGCAAAACAGGCGGCACTGACTGCAGTCATGGAGGAAAACTCGCGCTGGGACAGCGACGCCATCAGCGTTGAGTTCAAGCTGATCGGCGACAGGCCAGTGGGCAGCACGTCCGTGGACAGTCCCATCGTGCAGGTCGCTGCCGGAGCTTACGCGAAACTCGGGGTCACCATCGATGGCATTACCATCTCCAGCACCGACTCCAATGTACCCATGGCACTCGGAATTCCGGCAATCACCATTTCGGGTGGCGGCGAAGGCGGCGGTGCTCACTCACCGGCCGAGTGGTTCGAACCGGTAGACTCCTGGTTGGGTCCACAGGCGGTCCTGCTCAATATACTGACCCTGGTAGGGGTTCAGGGTGTTAGCGAGCCAGTCCTGAGCAACGATTATTGAAAATAAGCAATCAGGACTATTCACGCCAGAATAGCTACTAAATAAAAATAAAAAACAATATCAAGGAAAAGAGGAACAAACATGGCCCTGATCGATTTCAGCATCATAAAAGAATTTCTCAGCGGTGGGGATGCAAGCAGGAACCAGGAAGAACTCTTCAAGGAGATGCTACTTCTGGTTTTGGCCAGGGCTACCCACGCCGATGCCAACGTTGAATCCATCGAGGTGCAACACGTGCAGAAGGCGATGAAAGAGATGACGGGGGAGGAATTCTCCGAAGCCGACATCTTGACCGCTGCATCGTCGGAGATTTTCGAATCCAAGTCCCTGGAGCGCACCCTGGCAAACGCATCTCGCAAACTCGACGAGACACACAAAATTTCCATACTGGATTGTCTCGCGAATCTGATTCGAGCCGATGGCCTGATACGGGATCCGGAACTGGATTTTTTCAATCATGTTGCCAATTCCCTGCAGGCATCACCCTCGGAGATTGCCGGCCTGCGAGTCAGCACTTCCTGATCAATCAGCTCAGGGCAGGTGCACCGGCATAGTGCACTCGTCCTGATTCCTGCCGCTACTCTCTGCCTGCATCCATCAGTCCCTTGTGGCAGGCACCTGCTCGAACAGGGCATTCCATACAGTCCCCATCTGGAAGTACAGGTACGCCACCGCGGACAGAACTGAGCCGGCTTTGGTGTAGAATCGTGACTCGGCCCGCTTTTCTTCAATTCATCCGGGTTATCACAGGAGTACCGATACCAATGAAGCGAATCAATTACGTGCTAGGCTTGTCCAGGCCTTTGCTGCCAATCCTGGCGACACTGATGCTGGGCCTGCCCGGTTCTGCCTGGGGAAATGAAACCCAGTATCGCGTAGAACTCAATGAGCGCCATATGCAGCAGGTGACTATTGAGGCCCGCTTTACGGAGGTGGTTGGTGAGTCCCTGAACTTCCATTTACCTGTGTGGCGGTCAGGCCTCTATCTCGTGCTCGATTTCGTCGGCACGCTATCCGGATTGGAGGTGACCGATGGCAATGGACGGGCACTGGCATTCGAACAGACCGCCAAATCGTCCTGGCAGGTTCAGCGGCCTGATTCAAGACCTGGCGAGGTGGTAGTTCGTTACCGCTTGTTCGCAGACAGCCTCTCCGATCGTACGCGGCATGTGGATTCCGGACACGCGTTTCTCAATCCTGCCGCCGTGTTTGTCTATTCCGACACTCACCGTGACGAACCAGTCTCGGTCGCGATCGACTTACCCGACGGCTGGCGAGCAGCCAGTGGTATGGAGCAGCCCGAGCCGGGCCGATTTGTCGCGCCCCATTACGACCGCCTCGTCGACTCACCTATCGAGGCTGGAACCTTCGATCTGGTGACCTTTGAAGCCGGCGGCATGACCATCGACTTCCTGATCGAAGGCACCTGGGACGGCGACGAAGAACGGCTTGCCCATGACATCGGCGCCATCGTCGAAACCACGGTCAAGATATTTGAAACAGCAGAGCGTCCACTGCCAACTGATCGCTACCTGTTCATGTTAAATAGTGGCCCGGGACTTGGTGGCGGTACCGAGTACTACAACAGTACCGTCGTCCACACCGATCCCCGCGTCTTCTGGGATGAAGACCGCTGGCAGGGTTTCCTCGGACTCATGGCTCATGAGTTTTTCCATACCTGGAACGTCAAGCGCTTCCGCCCGGCCGATATCGATCGCTATGACTACCAGAACGTAAACTACACCGAATTATTGTGGGTCGCTGAAGGTCTTACCAGTTATTACGACCAGTTGATCCCGGTGCGCGCGGGGCTGGTGTCAGTGGATGACTATCGAGAGCAACTGGCCGATGCTATCGGCAGTGTCATCGATAATCCGGGCTACGGTCAGGACACCCTCGCCCGCGCCAGTTTCGAGGCCTGGACCAAGGGCTACCACCGTGGTGCCGACCGGGCAGCGGACAAGCCTAACCGCACGATCTCCTTCTATAGCCAGGGTGGTGTGCTGGGCCTGGTACTGGATTTGGAGATACGCCGCGCCAGCAACGGCCAGCGCAGCCTGGATTCGGTAATGACAGCACTCTACGATGACTTCCCCCTGGGCGAAGGCGGTTTTACCTATGCAGATTTCCGCGATCGCCTGGCCGCGGCGGGTGGCGACAGCCTTGCCAGGAAGCTGGATACCTGGGTGTACGAGACCGAGCCCATGCCAGTTGCCGAGGCGCTGGCATCGGTCGGCTGGCTGCTGGAACGAGAAGACACCAGCGATGCTCCCGTGCAGGTTGCACTCGGTGCCGCACTGAGTGGCGATCCACCTACCGTGCGCTATGCACGACTGGATAGCGCGGCCTGGCGCGCCGGCGTTAACGCGGGAGACGAACTACTGGCCATCGACGGCCGACGTATATCCGGTGGCGTGAATACCCTGTTACGACGCTATGCGCCGGGTGACAATATAGAACTCACCCTGTTCCGTGATGGCATGCTCGAAACCATTAATGTGACTCTTGACCCTGTATTGGGAGACTACGAGGTCCATGTAGACGAAACGGCTGGCTCACAGGCTGCGCTGCTGCGCGACGAATGGCTGGACGGTGCCGATACGGAAGATGAGGACTAATAATCCCCGCTACCCGGCAAGCAGCGTAAGTTTGCAGACAATTCTAGGATGATTGCAGCGCATGCCCGAGGGACCGGGAATACGCAATACCTGCAGGAATGAGGGTGAGCAGCACGGAGGCTGCTATGGCTCCTCCCATATAGAGCCAGATTCCAGCTGTAGAGGGCCACACATCGATCACCAGGGCGAAGTTTTCACTCAGCCAGGACTGGGTAACAGCGAAGCCGGCGGTGACCACCAGGTATCCCATGACCGCCGCCATGACCGTCAGGCTCAGCGCTTCCAGTTCAATGATCCACAATATGAAAAATGGTCGCGCGCCAATCGCCCGATAGAGTGCCAACTCACGTCTTCTCTCGCGCAGTGATGACAGCAACATGGTACTCAGGCCCAGCAGTGAAGCAGTTAACACCAGTATGGATATGACGCTTAGCAGGCTCTCGAGAGTGCCGATGATCTGCCAGAGTTCACCCAGCGCAACCGCAGGCAGGATGGCGGTGAGCGGTTCCCGGGGATAGTTATTGATCGCACGCTGCAGGCCGAACACGGCCATGGGAGTGTCCAGACCGAGCAACAGGGCGGTAATCTGGGTGGGTTGCAGCTCTGAAAGGCGCGGGTCTTCGCGCTCCGGGCTCAAGGCCGCGACCTGTACACCGTTCTGCCAACCGAGGTGAATCGCCTCGATACCCTGCAGGCTCACATGAATAGTCCGGTCCACCGGGGTACCGGTGGGAGCCAGAATGCCTGACACGATGAACGGCAGGTTCTCATGGTTAACGAAGCTCGTGTTTCCGATGCCATGGGAGAGCACTATCTCCTGCCCCAGTTCATACCCCAGCGCATTCGCCACTTCACTGCCCAGCACCGCATGCAGAACATCGGAGAACGCCTCGCCTTCGGCAAAACGCAGCGCCTCGGAGTCGCCATAATGAAAATGTTCGAAATACTGCGAGTTCGTGCCTAGTACTCGAAAACCCCGATGGGAATCGCCGAGGGAGAAGGGAATACTCCAGCTCACTTCCGGGCGGGCGGAAATGTCCTCATAGCTTTGCCAGCTGATATTGTTGGTCGCGTTGCCGATCCTGAATACGGAATAGAGCAGGAGGTTGATCTGGCTGGTGCGCGCGCCAACCAGCAGGTCGACTCCAGACACGGTACGGACGAAACTGCTCTCAGCCTGGGCCCTGACGTGTTCGACACCGATCACAATAGCCATGCTGATGGTGAGGGAGGCCAGAGTTAACAGCACACTGCCGCGCCTGCTCCACAGGCTGCTGAAGGCCACCTCAAACATGGCTAACCTGCCTGGCCTGTGCCTTGTTAAGATTGGCCAGTTCCACCTCGGTATCAAAATACTTTGCTAGGGAGCGATCATGGCTGGCAAAGAGCATCGTGCAGTTACTGATATCCCGAATCGACAATAACAGACTCATGAAGGAGTCACGTGCGTCCGTATCCAGTGCCGAGGTAGGCTCATCAGCCAGTAACAGCTCGGGTTCATTGATCAGCGCCCGTGCGATAGCCACTCGCTGTTGCTGGCCAACACTAAGCCGATCCGCCCGCCGATGCAGCAGCGCCGGATCCAGATTGAGCGACTCGAGCAGGTGTTCCGACTTTTCGGTGATATCGCGCCGCGGCCGCCCGGAGAATCGCGCCACCAGTCGCAGGTTGCCTGCCACGGTGAGAAAGGGAATCAGGTTGAATTGCTGGAATACGATGCCGATGTGATCGGCCCGGAAGCGATCCCGCTTGCGTGGGCTAAGCGTAGCCAGCTCGGTGCCCAGAATTTGCAGGCTGCCTGACTGGGCGGTCAAGGTTCCCGCCAACAGACCGAGCAAGGTGGATTTGCCGCTGCCGGAGGCGCCGCGCAGGAATACCGTCTCGGCCTGTGCTACCCGAAACTCGGCGATGTCCAGCACCGGATCGTCTGATCCGGGCCAGGTATAGCGCAAATTCTCTATGCTGATGGTCGACATGATTCTGTTGTACAATGCTCAGCGTTCACTAAAGCCTGAAATTACCGTATCCACGAGGGCGAAACCCTATGCTCCACAGATTGCTGACACTGATGCTGGTCTCACTGGGCTTACTGTCCCAGGGAGCCTATGGCCAGGATAGTCAGGACCCGGTCCTGGCTGTGGAATGGACCGACCTGCTCAGTCAATCAGACCTGGATGCCATTCTCAATCCCCCGGAGATGACCCATGATCTCTACGGCTGGCAGGAGCAGTTGGAAAACAACCCGGAAGCCGCGGCTTACAGCGAAGCCCTGCAGTCCTATGATGTTAACCCCGATCTGGTGAATAAACGAATCATGATTCCGGGCTTTATCGTGCCCACGGCTTACAATGAAGAACGCAAGGTGACGGAATTTTTCCTGGTCCCCTTCTTCGGCGCCTGTATCCATCTACCGCCACCACCCCCGAACCAGATAATCCATGTTAGCTATGAACGCGGCGTAACCCTGGACAATTTCTACGACGCCCATGTGGTACATGGCTTGCTCACCAGCGAAGTGATCAATACCGATATCGCGAACTCTGCCTACAAGCTTGAAGCCGAAGGCGTGTCTATTTACTCCTTCTGAGTACGTCTTCTGGCTATTTAGTTTCAGCCAGCCTGGCACTTGCAAGGCTGGCTGAAACTGATAACTGCATTGACTACCCGCGATCAATACTCGAAACGCAAGCCCATGGTGACGCCGCGCCCCGGTTCAGGCGCGTAGTTCTTGAGGAAGGATGCATGGTTGCGCACCTCGTCATCCAGCAGGTTGTCACCCCGGACGAAGAGCTTCAACTCGCTGTCTGCGCCGAAGTCCCAGTGGTAGTCCGCGTACAGCGACAGCAGTGAGTAGCCATCAGTACCAAGCTCCAACTCGCCTGTATCATCCTGGTCATTGACCCGTGTCAGGTGCAGGTGCATGGTCCAGTTCGGGCCGAAATAGCGCAGTTCACCACCGACTTTCGCCGCAGGTATCCGGGGCACATTGCCACCGCTGTCGAACTCTGCATCTACCAGGTCACCAAACAGGCCCAGCACCAGCGAGTTTGCTCCGCGCTGCATCACAGTGAAGGAAATTTCCGCTTCCAGGCCACGGAAGGTAGCGTCTTTGGCCAGATAGGAGGCGATTGCCTGCTCTTCGTGTTCTTCACCGTTCAAGTCAAGGAAGACGAAGTCATCAATCTTGTTGTAGTAGGCACTGAACTCACCGGTCCATGCCCCGCTGTGCTTGCGGTAACCAAACTCGAAATTCTGGGAAGTCTCTTCGGAAAGATTGGGATTGCCGATTTCAAGCAAATTGGTCGCGGCATGTAGCACAAAGTTTTCAGCATCCGCATAGGCTGCACAGGTGGCAGCATCGGTATTGGAATACAACTCTTCCACCGTAGGTGCGCGCTCGGAACGCGAGAGACCAAACAGTACATTGGATTCCGCGTTCATGTCATAAAGCACACTGCCGCTGAGGCTGGTGGCCGAGCCATCGAAACCACAGCGTCCCACCGGGTCGATGTCGTTGTCTTCGAAGCGAAAACCGAGCTCGGCAGTCAGATTGCCCTGGGTATAGCGCTCTACCGCAAACAGGCCAAGGGACCCTATCTCGGAGCGCGGAATAAAGGCCTCTTCGCCGATAGCACTGAAATCGCTATCGGTAAACTGAAGGCCCCAGACTCCTGACCAGTTTCCTACGGGGACATGCTCAAGCGTGAAACGTCCTTCAGTACCTTCATTGGAATACAGCGTACCGATCTCGGAACCCCCCGCTTCGAAGTACTCCACTTCTGCATGTTGATAGTCGGCAATACCGATTGAGCCGCGAATATTATCTACCCAGCTATCGGTAAAGGAGTACATGCCACGGAGGTCATAGCGGGTGCTTTCCATGTCGATGCGCACGAAATCGACGTCTTCGTACTCTTCATCATGGTCTTCATCATCATGATCGTCTTCCTCATGCTCCTCTTCGTGTTCCTCCTCACCATGTGCATGGGAATGGGTACCAGGAGGCAAGCCATAATTGCTTTCCAGGCGGTTAGCTGAAAAGCCAATAAAGCCGTTATCGTTGACGTAGGAGAAACCTATGGTGCCGGCATCAGCTTCCGAATCAGAATTTCCGATGAAGCCATTGGTATTCTCGAATTCCTCGTCTTCATGACCATGGTCTTCCTCGTGCTCGTCCTCATGGTCCTCTCCATGTTCGTGCTCCAGATGCTCGGCAACCAGTTCTTCCAGCCGTTCCACGGCAAATTCATCCACGGCGAATCCGGGAATCTCAACATTGTCGTTCTCACGAGTGTAGGCATCCAGATGGAAGGCGAAATTGCCGGCAGAAGCGTCCAGACGGAAAATTGTCTTGTCCTCGTCGTTCACCGAGTTACGGCTCTGCTGGATGATAAACTCAGGTGCGTCCACCAGAGACTCGGGTACACGGTTATCGATCACATTGACCACGCCGCCCACAGCGCCACTACCGTAGAGCAATGTAGAGGGACCACGCACAACTTCCAGACGATTGGCCAACACCGCCTCGACCCCATTGGCGTGGTCGGGACTCACATTTGATGCGTCTGTAACTCCTACACCGTTCTGCAGAATGGTTACCCTGTTGCCAGTCTGACCCCGAATAATGGGTTGCCCGACACCGGTGCCAAACGAGGCACTGTTTACGCCGATCTCATTCTTGAGTGTGTCGCCGAGACTATTGCTTACCTTTTCCGCGAGTTCCTCTCCGGTGAGTACGCCGATGGGCAGCGCGGTCTCCGCCTCCGACTCCGCAAATGCGGCGGTCACTACAATTTCCTGCAGACTTTCTTCGGTGTGTGTTTCCCGTGTGCTCTGCGCAGAAACTGCTCCAGCATGCGCTGTTGCTATCATGATTCCGAGGCGTAACAAATTTTTCTTGTAACAGATGTCCATGACATTCCCCATGGTAACTAGCATTTAAACGTTGTTAACGGTACCCACCAGCGCCCACAGCTAGCAATGCTGCACTGCGCGGAAAGCGGGCCTTGTTTAGCAGGATTGATTAAGTGCTAGGCGCGAGGTGGAGCGCGGGGATTGGCAGCGATAACTGCCTGGAAAGGAATAGCTGGAGTAGATTGAAAATAGGATTGATCAGCGGCGATCAGGCCTGGCCCGGTTTGGCTGTCCACGATGATTTCATCATCATTGCCAAACTTGAGACAGATTTCGCAGTCAACCTGGGCCCGTAAATCACCGTCATGGGTATGAACCAGATCGGCGCCCTGTGCCAGCAAGAGGAAGGCAGCCAACACTGAAACCAGAGCCATTGAGAGGCGACGGTTCTTAAAAAATTTCCCTACTTTTCTGATGGATAAATCCATGTGTGCTTTCTTCAGCCTCAGGGTGATAGAGAATAGTGACCCCGGATTATTGAAAATTCGTTCAAAGGGGTCAAGAACTATAAGCAGAAGGCTGTAGCAGATATTACGGACTACGCGCGAATGCTAGAGTGATGCAGCCAGGGCTTCCAGTCCTGCCAGACCCAGCACATCACTGGCCTGCAGGAAGATGTCCTGCCGTGAAATCTGTCCCAGTTTTTCTTCCAGCAGGGCCAGGTGCTGCTCCTCCTGCTGGTGCCGTTTGTCGAGGAATTCGCCCATGCCTTCGGGTGCGCGCTTGTTGACGACCAGCGCTTCCACATTGATGCCGGCGCGCCCGAGCTGGGCGTGTAGTTCAATGGTTTCGAGAACCGGCAGGCGTTCAGCGGCTAGCACGATAACGAAGGAGGTCTGATCCTTATCCGCCAGCACATCCCGCAGCTGGGAGAACTTGCGGCGGCGACGCAGCAGAATCTGGCGTATCTTGCTCTCTTTCTCCCGCTCACTCTTCTCTGAATCGCCGATGGTCTGGTCTTCGATGGACCTGTCGGAACCCAGTTCCCGCACGAACTCGCCGAAACGGTCCGCCTTCTCGCGGCGCTTGATCAAGCCTTCGGTCCAGGCAGACATCATCTCGGGCAATACCATGAGTCGCGCCGTGTGCCCGGACGGTGCGGTATCGAATATGATGAGGTCGTAGTCCTCGCTACCGGTTGCCACCACGTCGGCTATTCGTTCGAGAATGGCCGCCTCGTGCATGCCCGGGGCATCGCGGGAAAGCTCAATATGCTTGTCGATATCCCTGTGCTGGGTGACAGGCATCAGAGAATGCAGCGCACTACGCACTTCTTTCAGGTGGGTCGCCACGGTTTCTTCCGGATCCATCTCCACGGCGTCCAGGCCTGGACTGAGGCGTACGGGTTGCGGGCCGATGCGGCGATCAAACAGGTGACCAAGATTGTGGGCCGGGTCGGTAGACACCAGCAAGACCCGAGCGCCTTCGTTGGCGCGGGCGAGTGCCGTGGCTGAGGAGACTGTGGTCTTGCCTACACCACCCTTGCCTCCGAAGAAAAGAATCCTGCGTTTACGCGCGAGTTCTAGCAGCACCCAATATGATCCAGTGGCGACTTCTCCATGCCCATGCGCAGATGCCATTCGTGGAAACGATCGTAGACTACGGGGAGAAGTTCGAGTGTATAAAAGGAAGCCGGATTAGGGACGCCCATGGCTTCGGCGAATACCAACAGCATGAACAAATCATCCTCGTCGCGCTCGGCGCGAGCGAAGGACCGGCGATAAGGCGCCACATAATACTCATGCAGCCCGGCCTCCAGCTTCTTCAGGAAGCCCACTTTCTTTTCCTGTTTCTTCTGCCCGATTTTAGAGAAGGGTGATTCGTCTTTGCTCATGCCGATTCAAATTTGATAGGTATTTCTTCCATTATGCGACTTCAGCTATGAAAGAACCAGTGCGGAGTCGCGGCCACCTGCTGCGGCTATTCCTTGTTACTTGCCTTGCCCTCTGCCGTCTTTTCAGCCCGCTTCTCTGCCCGCTCCAGGCGCGCCTTCTTGGGATCGATGAGCAGGGGGCGATAGATCTCTACCCTGTCCTTGTGTTGCAGTTCGTATTCCGCCGGCAAGGGAAGTGACTTGCCATCCATGGGGGTGGAGAAGATGCCCATGGCATCGCTATTGACGTTGATGCCCGGGAATTCGCGAGTTATGCCAGACTTCAGGACCGCCTCGAACGCACTCGTCCCCCGGGGAACTGTCAGGGTATGGATGCGTTGCTTCTCGGGGGTGCCGTAGGCAACCTCCACCGAGATCAGCTCTTTTTCGTCGTCGTCATCATCCATACAAGTCATTGGCCCTGTTCACCAGGGCGTCTACCTGAGCATTGGCTACCGATGCAAACAGTTTCTCGGCGGCAAAACCGACGAGACCACTGTCGAACTCGAAGTCCATGGTGAGACTGACCTTGCAGGCATTGTCCCCAAGGCTCTGGAACTGCCAACTTGCTTCAAACTCCTTGAATTTACCGGACTCCAGTTCCATGTCGATGCGTACAGGAGGCTGCAGGCGGTTGCGGGTCGTGAAGGTGAATTCGATGCCCGCCTTGCCGAGGGTCAATTCGCCTACCAGGCAGGACTCGTCTTCCTTGATTACCCTGGCTGCATTGCAGCCCGACATGTAGTTCGGATAACTGGCCACATCGTTAACCAGGTCGAACATCTGCTGCGCAGAATGATTGACCAGGGCACTTCGTTCTATATGGGGCACAGCTCAGTCGTCACCGGGGAATCAGAGATAGATCTGGTTCACGGTGCTGATGAACACGATCAGCAGTACCGCAGGGATCACGGTGCCCAGTGAGAAGTTGATGTATTTCTCCACCAGCGAACCACTATAGCTGTTGTCACCGATCACCAGTTCTTCCTTAAGGCCACTCACCTTCCAGTTATAGGCGCAGAAGATGCACACCGTGAACCCCACAAACGGCAGGATGGTTTCGTAGAACACGTCTGACACCAGGTCGAAGAATGACTTGTTCACACCACCGTAACTGGTGAAGTTGGTGAAGAAGTCAGAGATACCCAGGGACATGGTGGCGGGTATAGTGAACACGGTCAGCAAGACCGCCTGAAACAACACAGCCTTCTTGCGAGAGAAACCCAACTCGTCGATCCAGCAGGCGATGGGTATCTCGATTATGGAAACCATGGACGTCAAAGCGGCGAAGAAGACGAGGATAAAGAACACCGCTGCCACGAAGCTGGCTCCCCCATATCCCACCGTGTCCTGCATGGACAGGAATATCTGCGGCAGGAAGTCGAAGATCAGGCCCACGCTGCTGGTAGAGAGGTCGTCGGTGTTGGTATTGGGATCGAAGGCGAAGATGGCTGGCAGTATCAGCATGCCGGCGAAGAAGGCGATGCTGGTATCGGCAATAGCCACCATGCGCGCGGATTCACCGATATTGTCTTCGCGGCTAAAGTAGGAACCATAGGTGATGAGAATACCCATGCCCAGGGACAGGGAGAAAAAGGCCTGGGACAGTGCACCATTGATAACCGCCAGATCGACACGTCCAAAATCCGGGACCAGATAGTAGCTGACGCCGACCCCGGCGTTGTCCAGGGTCAACACGAAGGCAACCAGCAATACCAGCATGATGGCCAGGGTTGGCATCAACACCCGGGCCAATCGCTCGATGCCACCCTTCACCCCTCCCAACAGGATAAAGAACATGAGGAACAGCAGACCGATCAGGTAGCCGAACAACGAAGGCCGCGCCACCACTTCGCCAAAGTTGCCGGGTTGCGACAGCACATCCAGATTGCCAAAGAATATTTCCTTGATATACACCACCAGCCATACGGTGATCACCGTGTAGAAAACGGCGATCATAAATGGCGTGAGAATGGCAAGCATGCCCGCAAGGCGCCAGATGGTCTTGCCACCAGACAGGGTTGAGAAGGCACCTACGGGATTGCGGGTCGTGTTTCGGCCCATGGCTATCTCGGCCATCATGACCGGGTAACAGATGAAGGCGACGAAGAATAGATAGATGATGAGAAAGGCGGCGCCACCATTCTTGGACGCCATCACCGGGAAAGCCACCAGGTTTCCCAGTCCTACCGCGGAACCGGCAGCGGCCAGTATGAATCCTAATTTCGAGCTGAACTGACCCCTGTCCTGTGCCATCAAAACCCCTTATTTCTCAATAGATTAGCTTATTATTGCGGGTGAGCGTCAAGGGATTCTATCAGCGCCCCCAGATCAACTCAATTTGCGCTGGCAGCGGTTCATGACAGCCCGGGAAACTCCTTGGCGATTTCCCTCCTGCTAAAGGGCTATAATTCCGCCCCATGGCAAAATCCTGCAAATCAAAGACCCCTGACAACACCATCATCGTCAACAAGAAGGCACGACATGACTACTTTCTTGAGGACAAGTTTGAGGCTGGTTTTGAATTGCAGGGATGGGAAGTCAAGAGTCTGCGTCTGAAGAAGGTACAGCTAATGGATAGTTATGTCCTGATTAAAGAGGGCGAGGCGTTTCTGCTTGGCTGCAACATCACCCCACTGGATACGGCAAGCACCCATGTGATTGCCGATCCGGGTCGCACCAAGAAACTATTGCTGCACAGGAAGGAACTGGCCCGCCTGTTCTCGGCGACCCAACAGAAGGGTCATACCTGCGTCTGTACGAAGCTGTACTGGAAGGGGCATCTGGTGAAAGCTGAGATAGCGCTGGCCAAGGGCAAGCAGGCGCATGACAAGCGAGCCACGGCCAAAGATCGCGAATGGAATATCGACAAGCAACGCATAGTCCGGCAAGCCAATCGATAGCAATCACACCTCTTCCTGGACTCTGACACCGGACGCTCCTGGGCTTGCACTGGAAAAACTGCAATTAATCCGTATCCCGCAGGCTTTCCCGAAGCTTGATACGATCCGTCTTGTAGGCTTCAGCATCACCATAGGCAGGGAACTTGTTGTAGCGCGCATGAGTGCCCAGTACCTTGCGCGCGTGTTTGATCGGGCACCAGTACTGCTCGGTCCGCGCAACGATTTCGCGTGTATAGGCGATCACGCCATTCCCGTAACCGCAGTACATGCAGTTGAATTTTTCGATGCCATTGAGATAGGCCAACTGGTGACGATCGATTACGACATAGCGTGAACGGTCAACACGCGCAATATTGTAGAGCCTGAAACAGATATGCTGATAGATGGTAACCGTGATATCCAGAAACGCTAACGGAATCACCATGCTGTAGATGAAAGGGATGGAGAGCACGCTGCGAATCGTGGAGTTAAGCAGCCAGGGGAGAACAGCCACCTTCAGTGCGCGGTGAGCCTCGAGTACGTTTTGCTCGAAGCGTACTCTCTTGCCTTCCAGTTTGTACTTGAACTCTTCCTGTTGATTCTTCAGTTCTTCCAATAGCTGGAATTCCAGCTTGGCAATCTTGTCAGCTAACTCTGTAATTTTTGCACTCATAATCTGCTCTCTTGAATCTTCCGTTTACACGCACACCGTCACAGCGTTCGCTTCTTGCTTACTCTTTATCGTCGCCTGCCTTGTAGTAAGGGCTATCCTGGTATCTCTCTATGGCGAATTGCAGTAATACGCCAACAGTAGCTGCCACCGGAACCGAGATCATCATTCCCACGATGCCAAACAGCGAAGCCCCCGCCATGATCGAAAACAGTATCCACAGGGGATGCAGCCCGACACTTCCGCCCAGCAGTTTCGGCGAGATTACATTGCCCTCGAGCAGCTGTCCGACGACAAATATGAAAGCGACAATGGCGACAAACAACAGGTCCGACGATTGCAGCCATGCCAGTACGACGCTGGTCACGAGACCCAAGATCGACCCAAACAGGGGAATGATGGACAGCAAACCAGACAACAGGCCAACCAGAATGCCGTATTCCAGCCCAGCGATACTGAGTGCCAGGGCATAGAGCAAGCCCAATGATAGAGCCACCAGTAATTGCCCCCGAATGAAGCCCGCGATCTTTCCATCAATCCTGCCCAGCAATTCCTTGATCTTGTCGTGATTGTGCCGGGGAATGAGATCATCCACGGCAGCCGTGATCGAAGCCCACTCGCGCATCATGAAGAATGCAACAAGAGGCGTAATAAACAACAACGATAGAAACCCAACCAATGCTCGCCCACCGCTTAGCAAGCTTCCGAGCACCGATGAGCTGAAAGTAAAGGCGTTGGAGAGATTGTTCTGTACAGCATCCTGGATGCTCTGATCGAGGTTTGCACGATCTACTTCGGCTTCAACGCTATTGAGATAGGGCTGCAGCCTCTCACCCAGGGTCTGGAAATACTCCGGCAGCGACGCCGCAAGCTGCGCCAGTTCCCTGTAGAGAGGCGGAACAACGAGCAACAGCATTCCAAATACCAGCAGAACAAATATCGCAAGAATGAGGAGTGTTGCCAGGGTCCTGGTAAGGCCAAGCCTTTCCAGGCTTATCACCAGCGGATTTAGCAGATAGGCAACTGCAATACCAATGACGAAGGGTGCCAGCACATCGTTGAACAGAAAAACAAACAGGGCAAGCATGCCGATGCAGGTAAGCCAGAAAAATAGCTGTGTTTTAATCGTCATCACACCCTTCTCTCATTTATGGCGCCGGGTACAACAGCGGGCTGCCCTTGCTGTATTCCACGCATGATAACAGCTCCTGCCAGTGCTTGAATGCCGACCTCGGCAACTCCAGGTAGCCGGGCTGAATAAGATCCTGAGTTCCTCTAAGGATTGCGCACACAATAGCACTCACATTCGCCCCACGTTGTGATACCTTTTGATCCAGCCTTCGCCATGGGAAATCACAACTAGCTGGCAAGTTTCCATAACAGGGCGAAGACAGGAAGAGCATTTGCGTGCTCGGATACAAGGGAGAACACAGATGGCAGAATCATTTCAATTACTCGACTATCAATTCAGTGAAGGTATATCCACTATCAAGCTGGACGATGGCAAAGCCAATGTCATGTCCATCAAGATGTTGAGTGAATTCAACGCCGCCCTGGATCAGGCCGAGAACAATGGTGGTGTCGTGATCATCACCGGCAATGGCAAATTACTCTCTGGCGGCTTCGACCTGGGGGTCTTCAAGGACGGCAGCCCCGACGAGATCTACACCATGCTGAGCAGCGGCGCCCGCCTGGCCCAGCGTCTGTTAAGCTTCCCCCTGCCCACGATCTGTGCCTGCAGCGGCCATGCCGTGGCCATGGGCTTGTTCGTGTTGCTGTCCACTGACTATCGCATCGGCGTGGAAGGTGAATCGAAGTTCGCCGCCAACGAAGTGGCCATCGGTCTCACCGTGCCTCACTTCGCCATCGAAACCCTGCGCCAGCGCCTGACGCCTGCACAACTGAATAAGGCCGTGAGCTTCGCCTACTACTTCTCCGCCAAGGATGCCCTGGGTGCCGGCATCCTTGATGAGCTAGCAACGGCCGAGCAACTCATGGATACCGCCATGGAACGCGCGAAGACGGCGCTGACCCTGGATGCCGACGCTCATCGCGACTCCAAGCTGAGAATGCGTGAAGAGCTGCTGGTGAACATGGAGAAAGCCATCGACCGCGACTGTGACGGCTGGCGCGCCAGCTACCCGTAATTCTCGGGCTGTTACGCGCCCGTCTCATTTCCGACTAGGCGGGCTCTTCTTGCGGGTCACTGTCCGCCTGCTTGCCCATCATCCTGGAGAAATTTTCGATCAACTGCATGGGCAGAGGGAAGACGATAGTGGAACTCTTCTCACCGGCAATCTCCGTGAGTGTCTGCAGGTAACGCAGCTGCATTGACTCAGACTGGGTTGCAAGTTGTGCGGCTGCCGCCACCAGTTTTTCCGACGCCTCAAACTCACCCGCTGCATGAATCACCTTGGCCCGACGAATTCGTTCGGCTTCCGCCTGCTTGGCGATGGCCCGGATCATGCTTTCGTCCAGATCCACGTGTTTGATCTCCACATTGGATACCTTGATGCCCCAATAGTCGGTCTGGGCATCGAGTATTTCCTGCACATCCGCATTGAGGCGTTCCCGCTCTGCAAGCAACTCATCCAGCTCATGCTGGCCCAGCACCGATCGGAGCGTTGTCTGCGCTAACTGGCCCGTAGCTTCCATGAAGTCCTCCACATTGATTATCGCCTTCTCCGGGTCGACCACCCGAAAATACAGCACAGCGTTCACCTTTACCGACACATTATCGCGGGTAATCAGGTCCTGGGTGGGGATATCCCAGACCAGTATGCGCAGACTTACCTTCACCATCTGCTGAATGAACGGTATGACAATAATTAGGCCTGGCCCCTTCACCTTGTAAAACCTGCCCAACATGAAGATCACGCCGCGCTCATACTCCCTGAGAATACGGAAGATGGTGAGCACCAGGGCCAGCAGTATCGCAATCAGTGAGATCGTAAATGGTTCCATGCTCTTACTCCTGTTTTTTCACTTTGAGGGTCAGACCGTCGATGCCGATGATCTCAACCGTATCGCCTTTGGCGATGGGCTCATCCGACTCGGCCTTCCAGTTCTCGGAAAATGCGCGCACATGACCGGCGTGGTCAAAAGCCTGCAATGCTATAGCCTTACCGCCCACCATGGCCTCAACACCGCTCACCACCTTCTGGCGGCGAGCACGCAGCAGCATGCTGAGCGCGAAGACAAACACGGCGGTCGAGGCCACCGCAAAGGCTGCAATGATTGACAGTGAGATACGGAACGCCTCCAGTTCGGTGTCCATCAGAATCACAGACCCCAACACGAATGCCACCATGCCACCGAGACCGAACACACCGAAGCTCGGGGACATGGCTTCCACGACCATGAGCCCAATGCCCACGACGATCAGGGCCAGGCCAACATAATTGATGGGCAGCATCTGCAGGGCGTACGCTCCCAACAACAGACAGATCACACCGGTAATACCCGGCAGTCCCAAGCCTGGGTTGTAAAACTCCAGGATCAGCCCATAGATACCGATCATCAGCAGAATGTACGCTACGTTGGGATCGGTAATCAGTGACAGGAATTCATGTCGCCAGTCTGGCTCCACATTAGTCACGTTATAGGTATCCAGCTCGAGTGTGACCTGCTGGCCATCGATTACGGTACTGCGCCCGCTCAGCTGCTCCAACAGGCTGTCCAGATTCTCGGCAATGATTTCGATGACATTCATCTCTAGCGCTTCGGACGCCGTGAGGTTAGCCGCTTCCAGCACGGTTAATTCCGCCCACTCCTGGTTGCGGCCACGCAACTCCGCAAGGCTTTTGATATAGGCCACGGCGTCGTTAATCACCTTGCGTTCCATGGTATCGCCGATGGGTATCGATTCGTCTTCAGGTGTCTCTTCCTCCGGCGCGGGAGATGTGGGCAGGGGAAGCGGATTGGCACCGATGCTCACCGGGGTGGAAGAACCTACATTGGTGGCTGGGGCCATTGCCGCGAAGTGACTGGCATAGAGGATATAGGTGCCGGCACTGGCGGCCCGGGCTCCATTGGGCGCGACCCAGACAGCTACCGGAACGGGAGATCCCAGTATCTGCTGGATAATATCGCGCATGGCGGCATCGAGACCGCCGGGAGTATCGAGCTGAATGACTACAAGATCGGCACCCGCATCGGCCGCGTCTTCCAGCGAACGAATCACAAAGTCGGAACTCGCAGGGCCGACGGCACCAGTGAGTGGCACCAGATGCACCTCGGCAGCTGTTAGTATTGGAGAGACGACGCCCAGCAGACACAACACGACAGCACCGAGCACGATGCGGCTTCTCGACAATCTGGTACGATCAGTTCGCAGCATAGGAACGACTCTCGTGGAGTCACTATGAGCCTATCATTGGACAGTTCAATTAGATAGGCGTTGATCAGAATCAATGGATGAGCGCTCTATGGCCCGCATAAACTGGATTAATTACTGCTGCCCAGACATAGCTCGCCGCCTGCGCAGCACCTGAAGGCCTTTTTCAACGTGGAAATGCAGGCAGACCGGGCTGCAGGCGGCGCATCTCGTCGTATATCTTGCCGCTTATCTTCTTGAATCCAGTCGAGGTGGGGTGCATCTCGTCTTTCCAGTAACGGCGATTGCCTGGCTCCAACAATCCCTGGGTATTGACCACGATCAGCTTGTCCTTGTTCGCAGGCTTGGCCGCCAGGTCTTCCAGCACCTTGCGCATGTCCCGTAGCAAGTGCTTCACCACAGTTTCGTGCAAGGTATCCGGTATCCCTTTTTCCACGAGGTAAGGATAGATCCACGGACCCACGGCAAAGCGTCCAGCCAGGAAGCGAGCGGGGATATTGCCCGGTTTCAGGAAGTCATAGGTGTGGGTGATGATGCAGGCACTGGGTGCGTACTCATTACGCAGTTCGATCAGTTCTTCAAAGGCCAGCCGGATCTGCAGCAGTTTGCGCTTGAAGCGATTGGCATTGATACAGGCCCGTGCGGAAAAGCCCGGCTGATAGACATTGAGCAGACGCTCCATGTCCCACTTACCGACTACATCGTTGCCACCGCCGGAAAACAGGATGAAATGGATGCTGTCCTTGCTTTCCTTCAATACCTCGGCCAGATCCCGCTTCTGTTTACCGGCAAGCATCTCCACCGCCTCGTCGCCATTGCAGGCGAGGTGCAGCAGATTGGCCTTGCCCTTGCCGCGAATCGCCCTGGCCACCCATTCCAGAATGTTGGCCGGTTTGCCCAGCACCAGGTGTTTCTTCGGGTAGGCGAACCAGGAATCGCCTTCACCGACAATATTGATACGGCCCGCGGTACGGGAAATGGCCCAGGTAAACACACCCGGATCGTTGGTCAGTCCCTGATCCATGATGCGGCGTTGCAGCAAGCTCATCTGGCGTGGCATGGCGGTCTCCCGGTGTAAAAAGAGGTAAGAGGCAGGACAAACAGTGTACCGCCACTCTGGCGGGAAGGTAAGGGCAACAAGCAGGCAAGGGCGCGCCCCGGCCTCTCCCGGGACACTTGAAATACCGCTACAAGCCCCCATATATGGTCGTAACAGCCCAACAAGGCCCTCCTGACTCACCCGGAAGAAATAGGGTGCGGACGTGGCCAATGTGCTAGTATTGCAACTCAACTTTTGGGGGCGATTCGGATTCGACGCCGGTATCAATCCCTGGGGTGCATGTCGAGAGGGTAGTAACTCTCGTTAATCAATTACTGCAACTTATATAGTTGCCAACGACGATCGATACGCTCTAGCAGCTTAATATAGCTCGCTAGCGATTGCCTCAGGGATGCCTGTAAACCAGAGTTTTGCAATTGTCATATAGAACAGGATCGCGTGAAGGCCGTCTGGGGCTGGATCGTTAAAAAATTACCAGACTCGCCCTACTCGCCCTGCCCGTCGGGTAGACGTGGGCTAACTCAATAGACGACGCTACACATGTAGAGCTTCAGGCTGCGAACTGACGGACGGGGGTTCAAATCCCCCCGCCTCCACCAATAAATGAAAAGGCCCATCGCGAAAGCGTTGGGCCTTTTCTTGTTTGGTAGTTCGAGAAATTCTGGACTCTTTCAGTCCCGGGGGTCGCCCTCCATGGAAGGAGGGTGTGTCAAAAATGCAGGAGCAATTTTTGACCGCCCCAACCAAACATACGTTCAGTTCTTATACTATTGGTGCCCCCTATTACTCCAAGGAGTCGAGAGCGTCAATAAACTGCTGCGGGCATTCCTCCTGGGGAACATGGCCACATGCAGTAATGACGACCAATTCTGCGCCGATCTCATTCGCAAGCGCGACACTTTGTGCGGTCGGCACTACCCGGTCGTCGTCGCCTGTGATCACCAATTTGGGTACCTTGAGCGTCGCTAGCTGCGCGGACAGCGCAGGATCAGATTCGCTGCTGGCGACAAAATGCCAAAGAGCTCTATCCCAGTTCTGAGCCTGCAACGGTAGCGCATAACCCGCCTCGATTTCGGGAGTGATTAGGTTCGGATCGTGCCAGGCCAGCTTTCCTAGCTCCATGCCGGTATCGCCGAACGATCGTATCAGTAAGGGGCCAATACGTTGTAGCTGTGGTAGACGCAACACAGGGCGCAACCAGCCAGAGCGGTTACTGCGTCCGCCGATTGCGGGGCTAACGAGCACCAGCGCATCAACGCGTTCAGGAGCCCGCAAGGCCAATTGTGCGGCAACGGTACCTCCTGCTGAATTGCCGATCACGATGGCGCGACCGATACCCAGTGAATCCAGCAGAGATAACACAATGTCCACCTGCTCTGCCGCACCATAGGGATTCCAATCGCTCCACTTCATCGGACGTTCAGTCAGGCCGAATGCGGGCCGGTCATAGGCTAACACCTGACCCCGAGCAGATAGCGGGCCCATTAGCTCCCGCCAGGAAAACGTGCTGGCAGCAAACCCATGGAGCAGCACATATGCAGGTTCTCCAGCACCGCGTGATTGGTAATGAATCTGCACACCATTGACTGCGGCAAAATGGCTGTCCGGGTAGGCTAGTTTGGTAACGGGTAGTGTATCCTTCAATTCCGGAATCGGAATCAGGAGCGGGCCTACCAGTAGGGCGAAAAGAACGATTGCGATAAGCCCCCGGAGAACTTTCTTCACCTTTGTTTCCTCGGCCTAGTCCATTTCCTGACACACCGGATTATTAGTCCCTCCAACCCGATACCCCGTAGGCGTAACCCCAAACCTCCCCCGAAACGCCGTATTAAAAACCGACAACGAAGAAAACCCCACCCTCGATAGCAATCGTGGTAATCGGTGGAAAATGTGGTGAGAGTAAGATTTCTAATGATCTTCTGATCCAACTTATTTAAATCAGTCTGAACCAATTTTTATGTGCAGTGAAGGTCATTAGGTATTCGATTCGAGAGAGACAGGGATTCAGAGGATGTAGTCGAGCCCCCTTTCAGCCAACCCAATCAGATCAATATTGCTCGCATTGATATCTGACTCTGCTGCCAGCACGCCAAGACTGCTTGGCGTGTAGATCCCATCGTTCAACAGTCCGACAAATTCTTCGACTTCTGCGGCAGTAGGGCTCCGTCCCGCCACATTTGAAAAAAGCAGTTCAACTACAGCCTCATTGTTGTCCGCCCTGTTACCCAGCAGGGCATCAATAGCGAGCTGCATTAATCCCTCGTAGCTGAGCCCGGCATCCAGTTGCTGCAGGCCAAGGCTTACATAACTGCCATTACTCAGCGCAGCTGCGCCTGCAACGCTGCCCAATGTCTTCGCCACCATGCCGGCATGGCCATCCAGATCGAAGGCCTTGCCGAGATCGGCGAATTCGAGTCGCTCGATGCTGTTGAGGCTCTTCGCTCCATCACGGCCAGCATTGCTGTCACTGACCAGCATAGCCCCGTCGATCATGCGCAGCGAATAGTCAGTGCTGGCACCGCTGAATTGCACGCGGTCGATTCCGTTGCTGCCATCGACCTGTTCATACACGCGCAGTCCGAAGATACGGCCCACATCGAACCAGTTTTCGTTACTGCGCTGACTGGCCCACAACAATTCTCTCGAAGCATCCCAGGCCAGGTCCCAATTTCCTTCACTGCCGCCATAGATCTCCCGCAGCTGCTGCCCCTCCGCCGAGTACTGCACAAGCTTTTCCCCAGCGGGCACCCAGAAGCTGTTGCCGTCCCAGGTTAGGCCACCTCCACCATCGCCCTGCAGGGCAATGGTGGACAGCAGCTCTCCCTGGGTTGTGACTCTGTAAATGGTCTGGTCGCCCCAACCCATAATATATAAATGGCTGCCATCCCAAGCCAGCCCCTTGGCACCTGCATCCTGTGCTGGATTGTCAAACGAGAACAGTTCCTCACCGGATTCGGTGTCTATTTTGTAGGTACGCTTTTCCGCAAAGTCGGTTATCCAGAGGTTTTCGCCGTCATGAGTCATTCCCCAGGGCTGTACACTCGGTGCTGTCAATGTCTTGAGGACTTCTCCATTACTGGCATCCAATTGGTAAATAGCGCCGGAGAGAGTCGAGGTCCAGAGCGTGTCGCCATCGACAGCTAGCGACCAGGTCAGACCCAATTCCTGACCGAAAACATGCTCAATAGTACGGCTGCTGCTGTCCGGGAAGACATAGGGATAAGTGTCCAATTGCTGGTCGCTGGGTGTGTAACCGAGCTCATAAGGCCGACGGTCCAAGGCCCGCACACTGGCAATATCACTCGGGCCATTGCCCTGCCCGTTCTGATTCTGCAGGGACGAGCTGAGACCGCCGCCCTCAACATTGCCAGACAGTGAATTGCCTGACAGAGTGAGGTCAAATTGCCCTTCACCAAAAGCAAAGCCCTGGTCTTTATTGTCAGTAGTGGCATTATCGCGTGCGATGAGCACGGCATCATTATCAACGGAAATACCGGAAAAGCCGTTGCGACTGACAATATTTCCTTCAAGCAGAGCGGTGGAGGCGTCCACATGGATACCATGGGAGCCGTTGTTCTCAATTATATTGTTACGCAGCGTCACATTGTTGAACTGCTCCATGGCGACGCCGTTGTAACCATTCTGATAAATCAGGGAGTTTTCGATGGTGGCTGTGCTTTGATTCTCAAGGTAGATACCTTCCCAGTTGTTCCAACGCACCACGGTATTGGTAATTGTGACATCGGAACCCCAGAGGTTGATTCCCTGTTGTGCGAATTCGATGATCGCGTAATCGATTCTGCTGTCGGTATTGCCGTTGAGGCGCAGCATCGCCCAATCGCCATTACGAGGCTGCGCGGCAGCCGAAGTAAACCAGATGGGTTGCTCTGCAGTTCCCTCGGCCAAAAGCCGACCATCGAGCTCCATGGCGATCTGCTCTCCACGGTAATCCTCAATGGCGGTGAATCTGACCGTGGTGCCGGGCAGGATGGTCAGGGTTACCCCTTCAGGCACATAAATCGGTCCCGAGGCGAATACCTCACCACTCCAGGTTTGATCACTGGCAATCGTGCCAGATACTGTGTTGCTCATCCTGACTCTGCTCCGGAGTCTGCTGGCACCAATTTGCAGCTTGATTGGTTACGAGGGGTTTAACACCACCTTTCACAGCTGATTTCGGGAAAATACATGGGAAACAAGGCTTAGCGCGATAACTGACCAATTCACTGTACACTAGCATATTATGAAGTAACTTTGAAAGATAAGCTGAGTGAGTATAGGACGTGTTAGTGACCTACCCCTAGTTTTGAATACCAACCAGTTCTTAGAAAGGTCCGCTTTTAAATGAGAATGGATGCCGCTTTGATACTCTCTGATACAAATTCTGTGTGGCTTATTCTGGAAACAGAAGGTAACCGAGAGATCAAATAAACATTAGAAAACATCTCCAACATGAGAAGCAAGAAAGCGATCATAGTAAATCGAACTATGAGAAGCATTGATCCTAAGTGGCATAAAAGTTGCGCAGTGCTATCGAAACCATTCATTAAAGTCATCGCGGTTATATCACTTATCTCTGCCAATGGATCGCAAGGCATTGAGCCTGAGGATGTGCTTTTTGATGGCTCTGTGCTTACCGTGCCTCATGTTGAATCAGATGGCGAAGCTTATGAAATCAAGCTAGCACCATCTAATAATCCGTTGCTTTCGAACTCCGACTGTCCAATTCTTTGTCTCGAACTAATCTACGCAGGTCCTAGTAGTCTAGATAGCCCTCGCAACCCACCAACCTTCAATGGTTCAGTGTTCCTTACACCCAGGGTCGCGATTGGGGAGGATTTGTATGAAGGGAGCTTTAAATTTTTATCCCAATACTCTGAGAGCATTTTTTTCTCTGTTATGGATGCTGAGATAGCACCTTATTTCAGCAACGTTGATAGACAAAACTGGACAGCTGACGAGCTTGAAGCAGACTATGAATTCTGCCATGAGTCATCATCAAGGTGGGGTACGCCTTTACCTTTTGGTGATTTTAATAACGATGGCATTGAAGATTTCTTTATTCCCATTGTGTGCTATCAAGGGCCACCACCTGAATTGGGGGGCATAGATGATGTTCCCGTAAAATCTGGATGGTTCTTCTTTTGCTCTCATCCAAATGCAAGTTATGAGAATTGCTCGGAAAGTATTTTTGGCGAGAAATTTATTGATACTTCAAAGAACGGCGGGAAAGGCGGAACCCCCTACGTTCAAAATACTGAAGAACCGCGGGACTTAAACGGCGATGGTTATGTCGATTTCGTCATTACACTTAATCGTGATGATGGTATCGGCCGGCAAAAATTCGACTCTTTTTCTGCTGAAGGGTATCAAGCTGCAATCGATGAGTGCTTCGCAGATGACCCAGAAATAGTAGAGCTCTACCCAAGGGAAGATATAGGTCTTTGTGCTTATTTCTCCGACCAGTATGTATTCTTGAGCAAAGGTGACGGAACTTATCAAAGCGTTCAAGTACCATGGCCCGCGCATTGGGCACATGCTGTAAGGTCGCTACCTAACGAAGAGGGCGGCTTTGATATCATTTCGATTGGCTATTACAAACCCTACGTCGCTAGAATTAATGGGATTTCCGTAACAGATGTAACTTCCCAATATGAGGATCTTGAAAACTTCGACGAGATCACGAAGGTAAAGCCCTACGTTGGCGGGCATTTTAGATTCGAAGGCACGGACTACTGGATATCAAACAGTGTTGCACCCGAAAGAGTAGATCGAATCTCTGAATACTCGAACTTTGACATTGACACGGGTTTTTTTGGAAAAGTCATCGGCATTTCTGTTTGGAAATGGTTACCAGGTGAAGGATTTGTATTTTCAGATTACTACATTCCCCCAGCTACTGATTTTTTTAAGTACATAGATGAATATGGCGTTGAAAAGACCGGGCTCTACCAAAAAGGAGTTCCGTTATTTGGAGGCGGCCAATATCTTTTCATGAAACAAGTTCTGCTCAACTCTGCTGAAGGACCGATCCTGGTCGCCACAGGAGAATCTTATGGCTTTATAGAAGATATTAGAAGAACAATGCCAATTGGTTTTCAACTACAATCTGTGAACGACAAGCATGTGCCTGATTCTGTGTATCCATCTTCAGTTCTGGAGGGCTTTATAATAAAAGACGGTAAAATCACCCAGCGAGAGCAGCCCATAGTCGACGGCAACGTCATGTTTAATAGTCCGGGCATGTATTTCCGAGACTTTGACAAAGATGGATTAGACGACCTGGTGACAATAACGGGCATGAAGATTCAGGGTAGCGCATACTTAAACAATGGTTCTGGAACTCTTAAAAGAATTGACACAAGCTTAATACTCCCATCTATCCCAAGGACATCCGTTGGTAATAACATGCATCTATTCTGGCCTTTGCGAAACAACGGCACACTTGATGTCCTATACATGGAAGTCGGAAATTATTACAGGCCTGCCTTCTGGAACATCGCAGAAGATGGCATTTTCCGCGCAGGTGATGTAGGCCTGATTCGAGGTAACTATCTCGTAGAAAAGCTTCCACTAACAACAGTTGATCAGGTTATCGAAAACTTCAGAATATGCGCGAATACTCCAGATTGGTCATGGACATGCCCCTATTAGCAATTATCAAAAATAACACAACTATTGAGTTCTTAAATACGGTTACAAGCAGGGAATACCAGAAACCGAATAGCTAAAGAAATCAACGCTAAATCACTATGTTATCAGAGCCCCCAACCCGATACCCCGTAGGCGTAACCCCAAACCTCCCCCGAAACGCCGTATTAAAAACCGACAACGAAGAAAACCCCACCTCAATCGCAATAGTAGTAATCGGCGCATCACTGTTCACCAACCTTGAAGCCGCCTCAGCCAAACGATAAGAATTCAGGAATTGGTTAAAATTCTTGTATCCAAGATGCCGGTTAATAGCTCCCCGCAGCTTGTGCTCAGACGCATTCAGATGAGCCGCAAGCTGCGCAATCGTATACCCGTGCTGGGCATACAGCTTCTCCTCCTCCATCGCCCTGACCAGCCTGCCGATCAGCTCCTTCTCCGACCGGGAAAGCGTCTCAGCAACTTGCGGCTCACTAGGCTTCTCGGGTACCGCCGTATCCAACAGGACACGTATATCTGCGCGCAAGGTGAAGGTATAAAAATGCAGTGCAAGCAACAAGATCAGGATATAGAGAGCGATAACGACCTGCGGCACCAATACCTGAGCGACCGAGTCATTGTTTGAAGCCACACTCTGGAAATACTCACCCAGCCCATTACCCAGCACGATGATTACCAGTATGGCCATGCTCCCAACGAAGGCGACGCGCACCGTTCGGCGCAGCTCGATCAGGTCTGAGTAATAACCTCTCACAGCCAGGTATAAGGCATGCAGTCCGAAGCAAAGCATGCAGAGCTGGGGCACGAGAGAAAATATAGTGTAAGCAGTCGATGGCGGCTCGATCTCCATCACGCCAATCAGCTCTAGCGAAGAGCCGGTGGTGCTGAGGACAAAGTAGCCAATTAAAAATCCCCAGGTGAGATTGCTGACCCTGGCCTCATCGGAAAACAGGTAGTACGCAAGCAGCCACAGGATGCCCGGAATCAGGATGGCCAGCCTGAGTAGCAGGAAAGACAGAAAGGGTGGGTACTGGAAAGCCTCACTCAGGGACAGCAGCAAGAATGCGGATAGCAGAAAAAGGATCAGGCTGACCATCGCCGATATTTTCGTGGCGTGGTGCAATGCAAAATGAGTGCCCTGCAGAAATGCCAGGACAATGGCTGGCATGGCCAACAGGTCAGACGGAGATAGGTTTGGAATGGTCATCATCCACGCTCGCAGGCTGATGATTATAGCCAATTTGCACCGTGCAGAAAGCCATAGCGGCCGGAGTATCGTGCCGGTTGCTGATTGCTACGGTGCCAGTGTGGGAACTGAAGAGGCCGGTGAATCGGCGCTAATCCGCAGCTTTGAACGCCAGACGCACACCTGGTGTAGGGGTCTCGAGTGCCAAGCCACCTGCCTCGGCAACAGCGCTTGTGACTTCACGCAGATACAGGGAGTAGTAGTTATGCAGGCTACCGCGAATGCACAGCGACCGGGTTGATCTGTAATCGGCAAAAGTAAGAGAACCGCCCTCGAGGGCCCATTGGGCGGTGAAGGTATTGCAATCAGATTTCCCGGTCAGGCGGCTCTCAGGCCTGAAGGACAATGTATAGTCCGCCGGGTCTTCAGGAATGAAGCTGTGTCCTCCCAGGGCTACCAGCTCAACGAGTTGCCAGGTAGTGTTTTCCAGTGCCAGGGGGCTCGCCGCTTCGCTGTCCACAGCACTCGCTGCCCCGTCATCATTGCCACAGGATGACAAGGACAATCCGGCGATGCTTGCGAGAAGCACGAAACGCGCGATCATGGAAATAGACAATCCGGTGACATTTTCAGAGCTATTCATTCCAATATTTCCCGATAGCATGAAATCGGACTTAAGGGCACGCGAGCTTGTTTTCAGAATGAGCTTCAAGATGTCTCACCCCTTTAACTGAGTGCCGTCTATTCTACCGCAGGACAATCGAGAGAAGGCAAGTCGGGGGGCGACTGGATGCCTGTCTGGAGCTGTTTATGGGTGGAGTGCATTTGGTGCTGCGTAACCATCCGCTCACACCAAATGCATTTCATAACACAGAATGGTTAAGGCACCACATTCACAGTGACATAGGTGTCGCTATAGAGACCACCATCATCGGCCCTTCCCCACAGCAGATAGGTGCCCGGCTCGTCAAAGGTCACCGAGGTATCGATCACACCGTCTTCGGGAATTTCAGGCGGAACCCAGAGCCAGCTCCATGGCGAGTTCGCAGAGGGGCGGGTATCTTCCCAGGGCTTCGACTGGGGAGGATCGAACTGCACGAGATCCTGCACGGCTGTGGCCGTCTCCGGCGCGCGGTACACATTCCAGGACAGGAACAAACCGTTGTGCTTGGTCACCGTCGGACGGGGCGGTGGCGTCATCATCATGCGCTGCCTGACCATCTCCGGACTGGCAAACGCAGCAGCCGCGCCACCCACCAATCGCAGGGTACGCATGGGGTCATGGGGTTCCGGCACACCATCATCCGAGATCCGCGCCTGCAGCTGAAGCGGTTCACCTACAGAGACTGTGCGAATCGTGTCGCCAATCAGCTCAACGCTGGGTGGAATATTGGCGCGGGTCTTCTCATCAGAGGAACCTGCGCCCAGCGCGCCGGTTTCAGACATGATGACAACGTTGTCCAGTTTGTAATCTTCCCTCAGGGTACCGTAGGCCTTCCTGGTCAGGCCATTGGGGGAGGTGACTTCCCAGACCAGTTCGTCGTCTTCATCGAATCCGGGTCCCACAACCACATCGAAAGTGAAGCGGTTTCTGCGGGGCAGGAAGTGGGTTGGCTGGCCGCGATCCCTTTCACCTGGAAAGAAGAAATTATTATCACCCACCGGGATGTCAAGCTCCTCTTCCCAATTGTGGTTGAAGTAACCAAAGGTCAGGACCGTCTCACCCGCCTCATTGATTCTCCAGCCCTCATAGGCGACTTCGGTGTGTTGTCCGCGCTGGTAGGTGTTTTGCGCATACTCGTAGGGAAGTTGAGCAGCGGCAGAATTTACCAGCAAACAACTTCCCAGCGCGATGGACGTTGCAAAAGCAGTAATAAAATTCTTGTTAAGAATGGTCATGTCCAGCCTCTTACTGATAGCAAGATAATCTATTTACAAAAGTCTAAAGGGATTAAAAAGCGAGCGGCCCTTGGTCGGCCGCTCGCTGTCGGTTAACTTCTAGTTTGAAGCTACGTTGCCGTCCAGGTCCGTATCCGCATCTGATTGCAGAGGCCATACCAAAGGAGTCAGGCACAGAGGACAACCAATTACGTGATCATTTGGACCGAGGTTCAGGTTCTTGCGTCGGGTTTCCATTTCTTCAAGGAACTGCTCATCTGTCATGGTGACGCGGATGCCCAGGTCGATGAACATATTGGTCACAGAGCGGTTGCCCGAACCCTGCCAGTTGCGGGCATCGGGTACGTTCGGATTCGATGCCGTGTTATCGAAGTAACCGGTAATGTGCAGGATCGTTCCTTTCGGCAGCAGCGGGGTATAGTCGTCAGCGAAAGGATAGCCTCGCACCCAGTTGTGGTCATAGCCCACGCAGGACAGGGTTTCCTTGGAGTAGCCCCAGATTGCCTCCAGGCACATACGCTCGCCAGGTGCATGCAAATGCGGCTCGAAAGTAATCACCTTGGTGTGCTGGTTCAGTACTTGATAAGCGTGAATGGTTTGATTGTCCGCATCACCTTCAACACTGATGTCGGAACCATTGCCCAGGATGCTGATGCCTGACTTGTACTTGGGCACGTAGTCCTCATCGTGGAAGCGGAAACCGATTTCCAGATGCCCGGTTGTATCCCGACCGTTCGAGTGCATGTGCACCGAGTCAGTAAAGAATGCCGAGTTTGCCTTCAGCAATGGGCCGGCTTCCGGGTCAAAGATATCGCCGTTTCTGGCCACTTCGTGCACAGGCCAGGAAACCGCTTCTCCGGGAACAGCCTGGCCGTTTTCGTCCAGCACTTCAGTTCGCCAGATCATGTGGTGGAAGATATACAGGCCACCCACGGTGTCGGAGATATCTTCACCGCTGCCCACATCATTCACTTCCACGATTTCCACGGACTTCACGTAACGATCTTCGGTCAAGCCAGTAGGCACAGCCTTCAGGTCACCCCACCAGTCCGGGCGGCCACCTTCCATGAAGAAGTCTTCGGTGCTCACTACCAGATCTGGTTCACCCAGTTTCCACTTAATGCTGTCATCGAACTCCAGGGGCTCCGGCGCGTCGGCTGGGTCTCCCTTCGGGGTACCGGACCGGGCCCAGGTGGAAATCGCCGCCAGCTCTTCATCGCTGAGAGAGGGGTCGTTCTTGAATTCCTGGATACCAACGTCTTTCTCAGCGTACCAGGGAGGCATTGCGCCAGCACGGTCTCTCAGGCCCGTCTTGTATTCAATCAGGCCTGCGAAAGGCGCCACTTCCTCGTAAGTGACCAATGGCATGGGACCCGCTCCACCATCGCGGTGGCAGGTCTGGCAGCTTCGCTGCAGGATCGGCTCAATATCCTTGTGGAAGGTAATTTGATCATCCTGGGCACTGGCGAGTGGAATCAGGCCAATACCCCCAACAACCAATCCCATCAGTTTAATTAGTCGCATTCTTGTCTCCTTATTTGACCATGCAATATCAGGTACAGACTGGCTGTCACTGACGATCTCAAGCTAAAAATCTATCGGGAATACTCAAAACCTGTGAAGTCTAGAGTATTTACCGATGATTTCGCTGTCTGAAAAGTGAAAAACGCTGTGTGATTTCTGATTCTATGGGTTTCTAATTAGTTACTACAGTGTTGAATTCCTGATATGGCGTCCCGTAACAGATCTACCTTATTGATAACTATAAAAAATCCCGAAAACCCGGGAGACTTGCCTGGAGAGCCGCGCTTCCCGCCAAGTTTACGGGATACACCCCCGGCTTGCGAGCACACTCTCACCGGGGACGCCTGCTGAGGCCCGGTATCCACCGGTTCCAGCGTGCTCTTGCTCGCCCAACATCCCGATTTCCATGCCGCCAATAAGGGTCGGCAGGCATATCCATCGCGGATGCCTCCAGTTGCCCACACTACTCTGGCAAGCGCATGTAGCTGCTGATCTGCATCAATATTCAGGAAACAAGTGGGATCGCCTGGCCTGTTTGGCTAGCTGTCGGCAGCACGAAGCAGCGTGTATCCAGGGGAGCAGCCTATCCCTGTGGACTGCTCAGGATTGACGCTACGGCGGCCGGCAGAAATTGGCAGATACTGGGTTACCTGTCCCGGGTAAGACCCGCTGTCCGGGACTAGGGATCAGGGTTGCCCCGCTCCCGCTCCCGCTTTTGAAACTCCTCGAAAGGCGTTCCGTACTCGCTGTCTTCGCGGCGTGTAATGGACGCTTCAATAGTCTCGGAAGGTGCTATTGCTTCGGGACCGAATGCAAATTTAAATTCCCCTTTCATAAAGCGCTGGTTTTCATCGACCACTGACCACTGGGCACTATAGTACTCGGCCGCAGGCAATTCGGAAGGAATGGGAAACACGAAATTGTTATCGCTCTGCCCCGGATCCCATTGGAAGCCCATGTCTATCCAGTCGTTCTTGTCTGTGTACAGCGCGAGCTTGAGCAATTGCACATTGACCCGAAAACTGATGACGAGCATACGAGGCTGCTCGAGCAACACCGCATCGTCCTGGGGAAAGGTAACTGAAGGTGTCAGCGATGTGGAGCCATGGCTGTGCTGAGCCGATAACAGGCTGGGCCAGAAGGCGAAGGCTGCAATCAGCGACAGGTTCCTGATCATGGTCAACAGCATTGAGATTCGTCCAGATGCCATTCTGTAATAGCCGGATTTATGCGAGACCACCGAAAAAGAAACAACTAATGGTCGGAAAAGATGCTGGAAATGATAGTCAAGCTAGCAGGGGCTTGCAATCAGGGCCGGAGAAGTATGACAGAATCCTGCACTGCTGCTTATTCCTTCGCAGCTTAATGCGGTTTTTCAAACACTAGCACTCCCCAGAAAGTTCTTCCCTGTGCTTGATCAATCCCTGTCAGACCCGGAAACGATGTTTAGCCAAAGTTGCTGTCCTGATCTCTACCGCCCGTTCCTGCCACCCCAATTCCTTGGCCTGTCCAAGATAGAAGCCAAGTGAAGCAGGAGACTATCGAGGCAAATGCGATCCACGCGAAGACCCTACTCCTCGGCGAGATAGCTGGCGGCACCGTCTTAGCCCACACCAAGGTATAGCACCTTGTGTACGGGTGGGATTGGACTGAGCATCTCCCGGCTCTCCCGTTTTACATCCCCTGAAAATCACCAGATTTTTCAGTCAAAGTATCCGTGACAGTTCCATGCCCTATTCTGCCTTATGCCCCGGTGGCAATCGATTCCCCCGCCGACCCTTCTTCCAGAACTCATACGCTCTGTTCTTGGCCAGATGCAGCAAGCTACCGGCTTTGTAGTTTCCCAGATCATCTGACACACCCGCCTCGAACCCGGTAAACAACTCCAGCGCCTCGTGTATAGTCGATACGGCATACACATGAAACTTACCCTCCGCACAGACCTGTAACAGCTCGGGGTTCAACATCAGGTCAGCGGCATTAGCCTGAGGTATCACCACGCCCTGATCACCAGTAAGACCCTTGTCCCGACACAACTCGTAAAAGCCTTCCACTTTTTCCGAGACCGCACCGACAGGCTGGACATTGCCCACCTGGTCGATGGCACCAGTCATGGCAAGATCCTGCCGCAACGGCACCTGAGCCAGGGCGCTGAGCAAGCAGACCATCTCCGCACCCGATGCCGAATCACCATCAATACCGCCGTAACTCTGCTCGAAGGCAATGGAGGCCGAGAAAGCCAGGGGATGCTCGGTCTGCAGAAGATTGCGCAACAATCCCCCGAGAATATAAAAGCCCTTGGTGTGAATAGCCCCGGACAGATCGGATTCGCGTTCGATACTTACTGTACCAGCCGACCCTGGCCCTATACTGGCTGTAATGCGCGAAGGGAAGCCATAGGTTAATGGCCCGGACTGTATAACTGCCAGACCGTTGATCTGGCCGGGCGCTTTGCCTTCGGTGTTGATACGAATGGTGCCATCCACCATGCGCGCTCGGTACTTACGGGCAGGCAGATCGGCACGATGCCTGCCGCGCCTCACGGCCTCATAGACCTGCTCGCGGCTGACTACCGACAAACCGTTCTTCGCCGCGATGTGACTGGCCTCTCTTGCCACATCAGCTACCCGGCCAAAACGCATGGTCAGCTTGTTTCTTTCTCCAGCAATGCGCGCACCATGTTCTGACATAGCCATGACCGCGCAGCGGTCGAAAGGCAGGAGGTCCTCGGCACTGATGATCTTGGCCAGCACACCCGCGTAACAAAGCACGCCCTGCTGGTCACGGGGGATCGCATTGTCAAAGTCCGCCAGTACCTTGAACAGGTGCGGGAAATCCGGGTCGTAATAGTCCAGCATCTGATACAAGCCGGGATCCCCGATCAGGATGACTTTCACGTTCAGCGGCACCGGCTCCGGTGTGAGCATCGGACCCATTAAGTAATAAGCCAATTCGGAAGGAACGATGTCCAGCAAACCGGTTTTCAGCGCCCGTAACAGGACCTTCCAGGAACCGGGTTCAGCGAGCACATCCCTCACTTCGAGAACGAGGTAGCCACCATCGGCACGCAGCAAGGATCCAGCATGAATCATCATGTGGTCGGAATGGTAGGTACCCATGGAACTGAATTCACGATCCACATTCCCGAGCAGATTTTGCAGCGAGGGGGAGGTTTCCCTGATGACCGGACAGTCCTGCGAATCAGGTCTGGATAGCAGCGGGTTGATCCGGTACAGGGAGGTGAAATTACTGTCGCTGCCCAGCAGGTGCAGGCGATGGGTAATCAGGTCATCCACTACCCACTGCAGAAAGGAATCGACTTCCGCTTCCCTGAACTCATTGGTGATGCGTTCCACCTGAAAGCGCAGGATGCGCCGGGCTTCCTCTTCGTAAAGTGTATTGAGGGAGTCGCTGTGTTGCTGTTGTATCTCATTGACTTTCAGGTTCAGGTCTTCGAAGCGGCGGGCAAAATCAGATATCCGGCGACGGATCTCATCCAGTTTCGCCGCCTCCATGCTGCCCTGCTGCACCATTTCGTCCAGCTTATCCAGGGAGATCGGCTCACCCTTCACCAAGGGCAGGATCGTCGGTTGAATCACCTGGCCAACCTGGACAGGCACGAGCGCAAGCTCCGCAGCGCGCAGTTCCTCCTCGAAGGGTTTACCCACTTCCCGAATCGATGCCTGTACTTTCTCGTCCAGCGCCCAGCGGCGGGAACGCACGGCGTCGGACGACAGTTGGGGCCCTAGCTGTTCCTCAATAAACTGGATGAATCGATCCATGCGTTCAGCCAGCTTCACACCCTGGCCCCGGGCCACGGTCAACAGCCGCGGCTGATCGGGCTGCTCGAAGTTGTGCACATAGCAGCGGTCCGGCGTCTGCGGACAGGGTGGCCCGATATCGGTGAGTAGCTGCTCCACGAGGGTGGCACGCCCTGTGCCGGTGAGGCCCCGCACATAGATGTTCTGTCCTGGAGCTGCGGTTTCCAATCCAAACTGCAGTGCTGCCAGGGCATCGTCCTGCCCCACTACCGTGGCGATGGGTTCCACGTCCGCCGTGGTCTCGAAGTCCAGCCACGCTTCATTACATTGCCAGCGCAGGTCCTCACTGGGTATGGCGAGCCTCTGCGCCAGTTCCTGCATTACTTTCTTGTCCATGAAGGTGACTTCCTGACTGATTCGAATGAAAGGGCTTCTTCAGAGCTATTACTGGTATTTAAGGTCGCACGGCAAATAGCTAGAGAGCAGCAGGCGCATCGCGCTGACTTGCGCTTTTTGCTGCGCAATCGTTCGCGAGAGTCTTCTATCCGGTAGATCCAGACCGGGAAGTTTAAAACGGTAGCTCGTAGCTGGAATTGAAGCGCAAATCTCTCACCGTGTTGTAGCTATAGGCAACAGAATTGATCCCGTCAGACGGATTATCATGCTCAACAAAATAGTGCTGGAATCCGGCTTTCCTGCCATAACTGAATATGTCAGAAAAATTAATATAACCTCGACCCACATCAGCCATCTGCCCGGCGGCAGTCCGGTCCTTCACGTGCAGCATTGGGAACCGGCCAGGGTATTTCAGAAAATAAAACTTGGCATCGTACCCAGCCTGTTCAGCCCAGAACAGATCCATCTCGAACACAACCAAATCAGGATCCGTCTGAGACGTCAGGATGTCGTAGCCAATCTTGCCACCTTCCTGAATTGCAAACTCGAAATCGTGATTGTGATAACCCATAGTGATACCAGCCTCACGACATTTCTCGCCGGCCCGGTTCAGGGCCTCGGCATGACGTGCGTAGTCATCCAGGGAGCGTTCATCCGGCGGCAAAATCGGCACCACAATGTATTGCTGGCCAATGGTCGCCGCTGTTTCAATCTCTCGATCCAGGTCTTCACGAATTGCGCTTAGTTGAATATGCGCGGCCGGCGAGGTGAGCCCCAAGCTATCCAGAATGTTGCGCACCTCCGCCGGCGTCTTGCCGTGATAACCGGCAAACTCCATCTCGGTGAAGCCGATCTCCGCCAACTGCTCGAGGGTGCCTTCGAAATCCGCCGCCATCTCCCGGCGCAGGGAGTAGAGTTGCAGACCGATCCTGTCGACCCTGCGTATCTGGGCGTTCACGCTACTGCCCAGCCCACTGGCGAGCATGGCGGCAGATACCGCTGTTTTCTTGAGGAAATCCCGACGGGTCTGGCGGGCGGATTGAAATCTTTTACGCATTGTTATTCTCCGGGTTGCAACCCAATTAAATCAGGAGTTCGGGCAACTGTGTAGTGTTGTATAAACCGCCAGCCCGGCCGACAACTCACTTCTGTATCTCCGGCAATGGGTCACGATCTAATCCGGCACCCCATTTGGTCTTAAAATAGTCGCACTACTATGGAATGATTATGCACTGCCAATGAATGACACAGCTCCCCCACACCTGTCCCGCACCCTGGGCCCGCTGACCGTCACCTTCTACGGTCTCGGTACCATCGTGGGTGCAGGCATCTATGTGCTGCTGGGCAGTGTCGCCGGCCTGGCTGGAAGCTACCTCCCTTATTCCTTCCTGATTGCCGGGCTGATCGCCGCCCTCACCGCGCTGAGCTACGCTGAACTCTCCGCCAGGCTTCCCGAGTGTGCGGGCGCCGCAGTCTATATCGAGGCAGCATGGCACCACCCGAAGTTGTCTGCCACGATCGGCTGGTTGTTGGTGCTCACAGGCATCGTCTCCGCATCCGCCATCGCCAACGGCTTCGTGGGTTACCTGAATGAGTTCGTCACAGTAAACAGGGTTATCGCCATCGGCAGCCTCATATTGATACTGGGCATCATCGCCATCCTGAATATGAAGGCCTCAGCGATCCTGGTGTTCGCCGTCACCATACTGGAAGTATTCGGCCTGGTACTGGTGGTGTTCTATGCCTGGAATGCGGAGCTCACTGCTGCCCTGCCCATGGTCGACACGCAGCCCATCGACAGCAGTGTAGCGTTTGGTGTGCTGCTGGGAAGCTTCGTGGCCTTCTATGCGTTCATCGGCTTCGAAGACATGGTAAACATCGTCGAGGAGGTTAAAAACCCCCGGCAAAACCTGCCTGTTGCCATACTTGTAGCGGTGGCGAGTGCAACCATGCTCTATATGCTGGTAGCGGTCTCCGCGTTACGCGTGCTACCCGCAGAGCAACTCGCCGTCAGCGATGCACCCTTGTCGGCTCTGATGGCAGCGAGCGGCGGCTCCAGGCGCATCATCGCGATGATCAGCCTGATTGCAGTGATAAATGTTGCTCTGGTGCAGATCATCATGGCCTCGAGGGTGCTCTATGGTATGGCCACTAGCGCGATGATCGCGGACTTCTTTGCCCGGGTGAATCCTGTCACCCACACACCCATCAACTCGACCCTGATCATCATCGGCCTGATCCTGGTATTCGCCTTGTCAATGCCGATTACGCAACTGGCACAGCTCACCAGCTTCATCATGCTGCTGATTTTCAGCCTCGTAAATCTCGCGCTCATCAAGATCAAGCGCAAGGCGACAATTATTTATGGCGGTTTCCAGATTCCACTGGCGGTACCCATAGCAGGCGCGGCAACTACGGCGATTCTGCTGTTGTTCCAGACCTTGATGAGCCTCGGGTTGATTCAGCCCTAGTGCGGGCGAAGGTCTAGGACACGACTTGCGCGGCGTCCCTTGGTGGCTCAGCGGAACCGTGACTCCCCTCCGAACCGCCGCCGACCCATTTTTCCATGAGTGCGCAGGTCACCAGGTCACCAGTGACGTTTATCGCGGTTCTGCTCATATCCAGTATGCGATCCACGCCCATGATCAAGGCGATGCCGGCCGCCGGAATGCCCACGGTTTCCAGCACCATGGCCAGGATCACGATGCCTACACCGGGGGTTGCCGGTGAACCGATAGACGCTGGGGGCCCAAGAGCGATGTCATGTTTGCCATCTGGGAGAAGTTCGCCGCCAACAATATCGAGATTCCTTTTCCGCAGCGGGATTTGCACCTTCATTCCAGCGAAGACGTCATCAAGACTGAAATGGTTAACAGAGGAAATGACGACCGGCGAAGCTAATAGCGATGCCTGCCTGCTAACCACTAGCGCTCTATAGAGTAAGTCAGGTCCAGACTCTGGTGTTCACCGGATTCCGCCTGCAGTTTCAGGGTCTCGGTCAACTCATAGTCCACGGCCACCTTGGACTGACTGTCGAACAGACCCACGCCATAGCGCACGAAGATCGATGGAGTCAGGTACTTACCCACAGTCAGCAGGGTGTTATTGATATCCCCGGTATTGGTGATGGCGAAGGTATCGAGACCCAGGGTGCCCCTAACCCGTTCGGATATGGAGCGACCGCGCTCCAGTCCAAGCCGTGCTATGGAACCCAGTAACGCCGACTCGTCTGACGTACCCATCTCACTGATCGGTCTGCCGGTAACCAACAGGGCGACAATGTCGGCCTCTGCCAGCGGCGGCGTGGAAAACAGTTCACTCTGGATATTGCGCAGGGTGCCATTCATCAATACACCCACCTCTGTGCCATTGACCTCTCGTATCGCGCGGACATTCAGGCCTGGGTTGTCATAGGGGCCTATGAATAACAGACTGCCATCCTGCAATTGCAGCGTTTGACCATAGAGACTGTAACTACCGTCCTCGATAGTGAGTTCCCCGAAGGTCCTGTTGCTGCCGTTGGGCAGTACTTCCGTGGAGAGGCTACCAGACAGCTCCGTGCTCAATCCAAAGCCGGAGAAACTCACGGATTCACCCAACTCAATATACAGCTCGGCCGTAAGTGGTCGGTTCATGAAACGCGACTGTTCCGCCGCCAGCGAAAACTCCAGGTCAGGACGATCCACCGGTGCGCGGGTGATCACGACGTCGCTGGACACGTCGATAGCCGTCTCCGGCAGTGCTGACAGCGCAATCCTGACCTGCGGCAGTTCCAGGCTACCCTGTATGTGAATGGATTCGGTAGTCGACCTTAACTCCAGATTCGGAGTAATGCTGGCGCTCAGTTCGGGGGTGTCCATGAGACTGAAATCCTCTCCCTGTAATCGCAAGGTCATCTCACCTGCGCCAGAAAGCATGTTTTCTGCACTACCGGTAAGGGCCAGGTATCCCTCTTCCGTAGCCACATTGGCTTCGATCGCCGCCTGGCCATCCTCTGTTGCAGTCATCTCTCCCTCAAAATTCTGTATTTCCAGACCCCATGTGTCCAGCAGGAAGCTGCTGTCGGTCACAGACACATAACCATTTACCCGGGGCAAGTCGAGAGTGCCGCTGATAGCAAACTCACTGTCTAGCTCGCCCCTGATATTCGACACATCGGCGATATATACTTCCAGCCAACCCAGGTCATCGAATTGCGCATTGCTGAAACCATTCAGGCTGCCATCGGCATTGATAGAGAGATTGACGTCGACCTCCCCTTGCAGGGGAAAGCTGTTGTTGTCTATCAGCTGCTGCTCCAGCACACCACCTACCGACATTGTCCAGCGCCGGTCTTGCAAGCCACCACTGAGAGCAACATCGCGCCAGTAGTAGTCCCGTCGCTCCTCGGCTTCAGCAGTTACCATATCCGCCGGGTCAACATCCCTCGCGCGCGACAATGACATGACCGGATTGCTGGATACCAGTGAGAAATCGAGGGCCGGATCTCCATCCGCGCTGAAGCTACCGGAAGCAGACGCGTCCAGGGTACCGGAAAAACTCAGGCCCGCTGGCAAGACTGGAAACACCTCTCGCCCCAGTGTGGCAAACGGGAATGCCCTGGGAATCTGTTCTATTTGCGCCAGGGGGAAGCCTTCCAGAGAAGCGCTATACTGCCCACCGCCCGCAGCTGGTTGGGATCGCAGGGCGAAGCACAGGCTCGTGGAAGCCGATTGCAGGCAACTGTTTTCCAACTCGATGAGCGATTCAGACAGCTCAATACTGGTCGGGGATACCAGGCTCCAGTCCATGGCGGCCTGCAGATTCAGCCTTTCCAGTCGACCGTTCCAGCCCCAGGGATTCTGCCGGAGTTGGCCACCGGACAAGGCAAGCTCAATGGATCCTGAGGGTGACGCTGAAACAAATGACATCGACAATGCCGCATCGGAACCCTGTAACTGAATGATTGCCGTTTCAAATTCTTCCCTGCTGCTTTCCGTAGCGTAGAGAAACTGCTCCAGTTCTACCAGTGCTTCATAGCGTTGTGGCGATCCTTCGATTCTGGCAGAAAGACTTCCGAGTCGGATGTCTTCCAGCCTAAGGTTCTGGCCTTGCACTGATCCATTGATGAAGGGCTCTTCCAAAGTTCCCAGCAGCTGACCACCGCCCACCAGGCTGCCATTGGCATTGGCCAACAGGCTGCCCAGGTCATCCAGGGTGATACTCCAGTTCAATGTGTTACTGGCTCCTACCGTGCCACTGACAGAGAGCTGTAATTCATCACTCTCGAGGAACAACTGCGGAATCTCCAGCATCTGGTCGGCAAAAGACAACTGACCCGCGCCGTTAATCCTGCTCTCTCCCAGTAGTCCCGATACCTGATCAATGTCCCCATTGACTCGTAATCCCGTATCACTATTGGTCAGATCGAAACTGCCGTTGGCCGAGATGGCTGTCGGCATCAACTCGACGCTCTGCTGTGCACTGAGGTACTCCGCCACATTGAAATCCTGCAGCCGATAGGTGCCTGCCAGGGAGAGCTGCTCCTGCCAGTCGATGCCCAGTGATCCTGAGACTATGGAATCTCCCCTTTGCAATCGATAGTTATCCAGCTGCAGATTATCGCTGCTCAAAACACCGGCGATATCGAACTCATGGAAAGGCAGTGCCTGCACCTGCGCGCTTCCCGTCGCCGCCACTTGCAGCCGCTGCAGGGTACCGCGAGTTGTAAGTTGCAGATTGGAAACTGAAAGCACCTGGCCGTCCATAAAGCCCGACAGATCCAGATCCGCTGCCTCATGTTGCAGATCCAGTTGCAGCTCAGCCATGTCATCCAGGTTCGTGACCACACCACGACTCTGAACCTGGTAGGGTGACTGCAGGGTCCAATCGACATTGAGAGAAGCCAGGCTACCGTCTACTCGCAGTTGCCCCGAATTACCAGGCAGTGGCGGAAAAGCCGTGTCGGATAGCTGCCATTGCAGGCTGGAATCGAGACCGAGCTCAGTCGCGATATCGATCGTCAGGTCACCGCTGACCTGACCCAGTTCGCTTACCAAGGTCAGTGCGTCAAGAATTACCTCGGAGCCTGATAAACGCACTGTTCCTACCAGCCTCTGTGTATCAAGCAACGGATCGATATTTGAAGTAAATCCGTTTATGGTCACGTGGCTGAATTCCACCGGCACCATATCCAGGGGAGCCGAATCCACAGACTCATCGACAGAATCAGGCTCCGCCTGCTCCGGTAGAGTGAGAACAAGGCTTTCGATAACGATGTCTTCGATACGCCAGCTGCCACTCATAAAATCACCAAGGCTCCAGGTGGAGCGCAACTCGCTGGCTTTCAGGTTTACCGCCGGATGATCGAACTCAACATTCGACATCCGTAGCCCGGAAATGAGGCTACCGCCAATTTCTCCCGCATCGATCCTGAATTGATTGTCCCGGTCAAGGACATCCAGTATGTAGCGCGCAACAGTGCCGCTACCGGTTTCCGTCAGTGCGAAAGACAGCACGACAGCCGACAGGAATACCACGGCGCCCAGGAGATAGCCGAAGCCCCTTGCCAGGCGATGCAGCGGTGTCGAATTCCCAGGGCTCACAGATCCGGCCCCATGCTGATATGAATGCGGAACTTGTTGTCGTTATCCAGCGCGGAGGCCAGATCGACCCGGATGGGGCCGATAGGAGAGAGCCAGCGCACGCCAACACCGGCACTCTTCTTGAAGTCCATGTCCGCGAAATCATTGAAGGCATTGCCCGCGTCGGCAAATACCGCCAGTTTCCAGTTCGGCCGGATGCCGAAGTCATACTCGATACCGGTCACCAGCTGGTGTTTACCGCCGGTGACTTCACCCAGCTCGTTGATAGGGCCCAGAGACTGGTATTTATAACCTCGTACGCTCTGGTCACCACCACTGAAATATTGCAGGGACACGGGCAGATCCAGCACATCATCCACTAGTGTCGTGCCGGCTTCGAACTTGAGCAGGAAGCGACCGGGACCAAAGGAATGCACGAGCTTGCCCACCACATTGAGTTGCAGGAAAGACTCTGTGGAGAGTATGTCTTGCTGTGCGCCATGAAGTTTTCCGTACAAGCGCCAACCACGAGTCGGATACAAGGTGTCATCGGCTTCCGTGCGAGTGAAACTGATACCCGGTATCAACAGATCGGAAGTTTCCTCCTGGTCATCATTCAATTGGTACTCATCGTGCTGGAAGTTCAGTGAGTAATCGCGACGCCAGCCGTGGCTGTCGATAAAGGTGTAACTGGCACCTAACTTGCCAGTACGGGTTGTAAAAGCATCTACGTCTTCGCGCATCCCACCCAGGTCGAATGACAGGCGCTGCGTACGCGGATCGGCCAATGGAATCTCATAACCGAAATCCAGTTGCTGCCGCACGGGGGAGGCACTGGAGTTGACTGTAAAGCGATGGCCGTCGGGAGTAAAATACCGATTCTCATAGTTAGCCCGAAGCCTGGGCCCGATATCTGTGGTCGCTCCACCACCCAGTGTGAAGGCGTGCTGTGGACGCAGTGACAGCAATACGTCCAGGGGTACGCGATGATCGACCGTCTGGTCGTGCAGTGGAACAATCTGTACCCGACTGAAGTACAGCGACTCATCCAGTGAGCGACGTAGCTCAAGCAGGGCTTCGGAGGAGAAATAGTCGTCACTCTCCGTTTCCATATATCGGCTGATGAATGCTGTATCCAGTTCTGTCTGTTCCTGGATCCGGAACGCACCGAAGCGATAGCGTTCACCCGGGTCGAAACGCACCGTGGCAGCCGCAGTATTGGATTCCAGATCCAGCTCGAGTGATGATTCAATCAGTCGTGCATCGAAGAAACCCTGCTCTACCGCCATGCTGTTGAGCTGACCCTTGATCCGCTCGTAGCTCTGCTGATTGAGTTGTTGGCCAACCTGCAACGGTGCGTTGCTTACCGCGGAAGCAAAGAAAGCCTCATTATTCAGGACTTCGATGTCTACCGAATTCACAGTGACTGGTTCACCTGACTCGATCTCGGTATTGATCACCCAGCAACCTTCTACCATGCTGGCGGAAACGAGATGCCGAAGCTGGTAGTAACCGAGCGCCCTGGCGGCACGCACGATCTGCTGGCGAACCCTGGGCAGTGCATTGGACACGCGTGATTGCGACGCATCACAGCTGAGGCTCGTGAGACGGACGTGGGCCCGAATATTTCGGCTCAGTTCCTCACCCGCTCCGCTTATGGTGAGTTGCACGGATTGGGAAAAAGCATAGCCAGGCAGCAACAGAGCAAAGCAGGACAACGCGCCTGTCAGCAGTCTGAGTCTCTTCATCCTGTTGCTTCTCTGTCTAACCATCTCAGTTTCAAAGTATTAATTGTCTACCTGTCAAAATTAACAGGAATAAATATGCCCGCACGCAAGCTCTTCGTCTTCTCATCGTAGCTCGCCAGTGCCTCACCGTATCCGTCGTAGTAACTCAGCATGAACTTCGTGTTGAGCCAGCTCCCCATGGTGTACACCAGGTCCAATTGGTAGTTGTACTTGCTGCGGCTGTGGCCTTTCGTCGAGGTCAGTACCACGTCCATATCCCGGTTCGGTTCGAAGGTGAGTTGCACTTCGCCGTTACCGAGATAGTCTGTAATGTCCGCATTCTGATCACCCTCATTCATGGCCACAAAAGCCTTGAGGCGTACCGACAGGTCATCGCGCAGCCGCAAGGACTTCTGGGCGTAGAGCCTGTCCCAGGATCGGGACTCCGGACCATCCCGCCCATTGGACTGATGTTCGAAGCCGAAGCGATCCACGAAAGTACCAAATTCGTAGGGCAGCCAGGCTTCATCTGCGCCCTCATCCCTGAAGTCCCAGAAGAACTCGGGATTGTAGTTATGTTCCTTGAACGGCGCCGACGACTCCGCAATATCCCACCAGGAGCGCTGCGAGTAACCGAAATAGAGCGGGCTCAATCCTTGCAGGCTCTCCTGGTTCTGGAACACCCGGAACTTCATACCGATCTCGTAGCGGATATCGAGAGTCTTGCCGCTGAAGGGCTCGCCACCATCCTTGTTCTGCATGGAGCCAAGCAGAATGTAGTTACGCTTGTAGGGCGTGAAGAATTCACGGAAGCCTGCCGGCATGATGAAGTCTCGAGCCGGACTCTCTGGCTGGACGACTTCGGCCTCGATTTCCTCTGCGTCAATCGCTACAGGCGAATTTGCGTCTTCAGCAGACGCTGCGCAGCCAGCCTTAAGCTGGGATACCAACAACTGGTCATTGCCGGGATCTGCCAGCGCCTGCAGAAGGCATGCCTCGAAATCGCCTCGATTAATCCCGTTTCGAACTACCTCTGATTGCGCGCTTACCAGGCCGGCCCACGACAGGCACAGGAAAAGTCCCGGTAGTACTCTCTTGATCATTTTATCGCCTATATGATGAATCTACGCTTAAGGAGCCTCGGAGGCTCCCTGGAAAGGGTCGGTGAAGATGCGGTTTACCGCCGATCATTAACTCCGCATAATAGCGGCCCATAATACTGCAGCTGGCGGATAAGCAGGCATCAACTGCCCGTCCGGCCAAGAAAAATAACAAAGTGTAATACTTCAGGAGAGAGGACTTGCTGGTCACCCTCGAGAGCACCGCCCTCGCCCGCTGGGTGGGTGAATCATTCTATGCCTATCCTGGCCTGCTGGCCTGCCACATCATCGGTCTGGCAATCGTGGTTGGCATCTTCTCCATGCGAGACCTCAAGTTACTCGGTTTCTTTCCGGACCTGGATATCCGGGTCTTTAGCAGCCTGAATCGGCTGGCGCTGGCTGGCTTCACCATCAACGCTATCTCCGGACTCCTGCTGTTCAGCTCCCAGGCCAGCTACCTGGCTACCAGCGTGCCTTTCCTCACAAAGATAGCCTGCATCACGGCAGGCATGAGCCTGGCCTACCAGTTGCGCCCAGCCGTGCTGCTCGCGGCCACCGTATCCGGCGGCCAACAACTCGCCAGTCCGGGACTCACCATGAAGGCTGGCCTGTCACTGGCTATCTGGATCGGCGCAATCATCGCCGGCCGCCTGATCGCCTATATCTTCTGATTATGTGGGGATACCTGGCACAATTCGCTGCAGACAGCAGCCTCAATCTCTGGATCGCCGAGACTTACTGGCTGTGGCCTGTGCTGGAGATCATCCACTTCATTGGCCTGACCCTGTTACTCGGTGGACTACTGATTATCGATCTCAGGATGGCGGGACATATTCGGGTAGTTAAGCCTGCCGTGACCCACCAGTTGCTGCCCTTCGTGATCTTCGGCTTTGCATTGAATCTGGTGACGGGAGTGTTGTTCTTCTTCGGCGACCCGGGCCGCTATTCGATCAATATCGGCTTTCAGGTGAAGATGGTGTTGGTGCTAATCGCTGGGCTGAACGCCCTGCTCTATCACTGGAAGGTGAGCCCACTGATGGAGGGACTCACCGAGGATTCCAGCTCGCCCCTGTTGGCTCGATGCACGGCCTATACGTCGCTGGCCATGTGGACCGGCGTGTTGCTCACCGGTCGACTGATCCCCTACGTGGGGACTGGCTAGCTAGACCTAATCATACTTCGAAGGATAAAAACGCACCGAGGCGCGAGATGCCTCCGGGTCGCAGTCATAGGGCTGTAACACATAGCCCTCGGCCGCCGGCAGCCAGCGCGTGGTATAGGACGTTGGCTCGAGCAGGAACATGGGGTCTTCGACCGTTAAGGTCATGCGTAATTCATCTCCTTCCCGCCAGTAGCGTTCGGTAACAACTTTCTGGGCCGATGAGGGAATGCCGTTGTAGTCATCGAATCCCGCAATGTCGAAGACGAAATGTGTCGTGGTTACATAGAGCGAACCGTCTTCATAGTAGCCAGTAGAAAATCCCTGGATACTGAAGTCTGTAGCATTGGGTTCCCTGCCATCCAGCCACACCGTGCGCAATTGATCATCTTTCTCGTAGCGAAACAGCACCCTGTCAGGCCACTGGGTCACCTTCATGGCGTAAGGATCGTACTGTATTGCCGGGGAAGATGCAGGCTGACAATCGTACTTGGGTGCCATGATCTCTTCCCATGTCTCCTGGTAGGCCAGCGCCCGCGCATTCAACTTCGGAAAATTGTCCTCACCCCAGGGAACGTTCTCGCCGTTCACAGGACGCGCACTGAAGCCACCATCCCAGGTACCATCCAGGACGGGGATGTCAGCATCGTCCTGGGCGTTCAGCACTGAGCCACTGACAAACAGAGCCAACAAGGAAGATGAATACATCGCGACAAGAGATTTCCTATTCATATTAGCCTCTCCTACTCCTGGCGCTCTTCGGACACACGGCCACCTTCAAGAACGGGTCGCCCATCGGCCCGTGTCATGCGTACGCAGCATAGACCAGTGGAGCCTTCGGCGCGGGAGCGATTCCCCACCGCCTTCACCTCCATGCCGACTGTCAGTGTCTCGGGTGTCCAACCCGTGCGGCGCAGGCTGACGGGTGCGCCCAACTCAATCTGCCATTCCACGGTTTCTCCGCTGTCGCCCGTGACATCGAGGAACAGGAAGGCATGGGGATTGCGGAACACAAACCGGGTAATCGTTCCCTGGATTTCGACCCGATCTTCCGGATCGTAGAACGGGGCGCTGGCGTGGTGTGCCGACAGGCTCGACGTGAACAGGGGAGCCACGAGTAAGCCCAGGGCGAGAAGCGCTGAACTGCGCCAGTGGGTGCAGACTTTAAGTCTGCAGGCGATTAAACGAATGGGATGAAGCACAGCGATCCTCTCCTTTTTTATTATGTAGCTGCTTAAAGGTATAGCAATGAGGGTAAAGACTATACTGGTCGGAGTCAACGCCGCGTCTTCTATTCTTTGTCCTTCTATTTCAGGTACTTATACGTGATTTGATGGCCCGGATGGCGCCGGGTTGTCAGGCAAGCCGGCCAAGCCTGGTGGCGCTCAGTGGCAGAGCATCGATCACGCTGGGTAAACACAGGATGTTCTGGCCGTGGCGAAGGGCCTGGTAATCGAGTTCATTGGCAATGAAGTCCAGCAGGGCTTTACCCTTATCGGGCCGGTTGTTCTCAAGGTACAGCACAGGTTGAAAGGTAGCGATGGTCTTGCGGGAACCCTGCAGTACATCCAGCTCCATGCCTTCCACGTCGATCTTAATCAACTGGCAACTCTCCAACGGCAAATCGTCCAGTCGCAGCATGTAGCCTGATTCCTTGAAGGTGGCGAAGTCCAGTGAATAGCCACCGTAGTTGTTGTCCCTGCCGTAGTCCGGAACCGGGACGTCTACCCTTCCCTGTTTATTGCCCAGTGCCGCAGGTATGCTCCATACATTGCGCAGGCTGTTGATGGCCACATTGCCGCAGAGGATCTGGAACAGGAAGCGCTGGGCCTCGAAGCTGTACACTCGCCCGTCGCCCCCTACCTGCCGCGCGAAGAAAAGGGTATGACAGCCGATGTTCGCGCCCACGTCTATTACTGTGTCGCCCTCAGCGATGAAATCGGCAAGCAGGGCTTTTTCCTCCCGCGCATAATCGCCATCTTCCCTGATCGCCTTGCTGATTACCGTGTCGGTCCTGAGCAACAGCATGGGACCCTGATCGGTTTCCACGACGTCTACCAGATGGTCAGTCAAGGGCAGCCTCTGCAGCTTGCTGGTAAGCACATCGTCGAATGGCGCATGGCTAGAGATAATTTTCCCCGGTGGAACAGGACACGATACGACTGATGTGGCTATAGGGAAGCCCGGTCTCTTCATGCCATGCGTTGAACTGCGCCTGCGCCTTCTTCAGGTCGCGCTGAGAGGTGGGATTGCTGGCGATATCGAGTCCGATGGAGTTGAGCACAGTGACCACATCCCGAGACAGGATGAAACAATCCTTGCCCATGCGCCTGAGAAACCATAGCGCACTCTGCCCACCGAGACGGGATCCATGCTGTTTCAGATAGCGCATCAACTCCACCTGATCCGATGCGGGCCAGTTGGCGAGCAAGGCACCGAAGGAGCCATGCTTGCGCGCAACCTCCTGCACAAAGAAGACATTTTCCTGCAGCGCCTTGATCTTCTGCCAGTTCCGCACAACCCGACGATCGCTGGTGTAGGCCTCCCATTGCTCCGGAGAGAGCAGGGAGAGTATACGTGGATCAAACCCGAAGAAGGCCTCTTCAAACTCCGGCCACTTGTTTTCGATAACCTTCCAGCTGAAACCCGCCTGGTTGATACATCGGGTCATCATGGATAGATAGCGGTCGTCGGAGATGGCTTTCAGTTTCCGATTGGAAGCTACCGCTGGTAGTAATTTCTTTAATTCTGCCGCGCCTTTCCGCTCCTCAGCACGGCATCGGATGTCTGCAAACTTCTTCACGCCGCGAAAGTCTCCTTGCGGGCAACCAGCAAGGTGAAATCGCTGCCTATTACGTTTTCCTTTATGAGCCGCGCCTCTTCCCGATACAGGCTACGAATGATTTCTATACCTTCCTCACAGAAGCTCAGATTGCCGGCAATATCATCCAACACCAGATGCAACAGAGTGCCACCAAAATCCCGCCTGTCGATCAAGGCAAATTGCTTCTCCAGATGCTCGACTATCTGTTCCGAGCAGATCGCCTCGGTTGGGTCGTATGCATTCATCTCTTCGATGCTGGGGCTATGAATCGTTACTTTGAGGCCTTCACCGCGGATAGAAGATTTCAATTTTTCCGGAATCGTATCGAGTAACTGCTGCGCCAATTCGACCTGGGTATCAGTCCATTGAAACTGGTTCGGTCCAACAAAATCATTGATTACGAACAGCGCGCCTGGCTTCAACGCCTTTCTGACCTGCAGCATGTAGTGATCCAATGACTCTATATGATGAACAGACTGCGAAGCAAAGGCTGCATCATAAACATCCGGCTTGAACTCCAATTCATTCAGGTTAGCTACAGCATAGCGAATATGCTCGTCCTGTCTGGAATCCTTCGCGAGTGTACTGGCTATCTCGATCGCTTCTGCAGATATATCCAGGCCACCGATGTTTCTGGCTATATTCAGTTTCAGTGCGTGGCGCTCCAATCCTCCGCTTCCACAACCAAGACTCAAGGCCTGATCGACCGGCTGGCTAAAATATTCCATGGCAATTGTTTCCAACCATCCTTGCCTGGCGGGACCGGATATCAGGGGAGCGATGTACTCACTCAGAATGATCGGACACTCCGCCCAGGAACTGGGGAGAGCCTGCTGCTGGGCCTCCATAGCCTTGTTCCCCCACCAGCTACTGGCTTTTTGCATTGCGCTGGATTCACTTGCTTCCTCACCCCGATCGAGCACAGTGTCCAGCGGTTTTTTCTTCGCAAGCCCTGCTGGGAAAAACCTGTTTCTAAGCTGCTTAACTATTTTCACGTGGACGACTGCTCGTTAACCATTCAGCGACTATAACTTCTGTGCGCCACCCAGGCCAATCTGGCTGCACGAGTTGAATTGAATGACCTGCGTACAAAGGCGACACACCATATGCAGTATTGCGACAAGAAAGAGACCGCCCTGCTCGCAGGAACCAGGGAAAGTAGCACCTGCCACATCCTCCAAAGCCCCTGCACTGAATTCGTTTCAGGAATCGTCCGCAATTAGTTCAACTGGGCTACCATGAGGTGTCGCAAGATACGATCTTCTCCATGCCTCTACCCTTTGCGCCATTTCTTCCGAGTCGGAAATCTCCTTAAGTCGCACCAGTTCTTCCAGCGCACACAGCCAGTGTTCATAGTAGGAGTCTCCAAGATCCGGATCGCCTTTCGCCTGGGCGCGCTTTATCGCAGCGGCCAACGCCTCGGTCCATTCTCCAGGCGCAATTAAGCCTTCCTGCTGTAAAGCCAGGGCCAGGGCGAAGGCCTGTGCCTGCCAGGGCTCGGTGAATACAGGCTCTTCCAGATCGTTGGCTATTGGCGTGGGTTTGGACATACGAGGGTTCTTATGAACTCAAGCGAGTACTTGCAGGTAGGGCTCCCATAGATCGACGAAGACGAGATCGACCTCGGCTCCTGCTCCCCAGAGCTGCTCACCGCTAAAGCTGACGGAATAGAGGTGCTCTCCCCTGCGCTCACCCCGGGTGTTGGCATCGGGGAAGACATGGCTACCGTAGTGCGTCTCGATGCGTCCCTCCGCGCCCTGCACATAGGTGGGCATCCTGGTGTGACCGGACTCCCGGCGACGAGTCACCCGCACTCTGTCTCCTGGAGAAAATTGTGGCGGATTAACATCCGCCATCAGGGTAGGACCCCCACTAAAGAGAATCTTTTCAGCGCTAGCAGCATCCGGCACGGTTAACCTGCTCAGCATTGCCGGGTCAAGGTCGAGCAAGCCCTTTTCCTGTAGCAATTTCTCTACCCCTGCCAACCAGTTCTCATAGTAGGAGTGCCGCAGGTAATCCACGGGGTGTTGTCGCTCGCGGGCAAACCGGGATTCATCCAGGTTCCACTGCCCCAGCATGCCGGTGGCCAATGTCAGGGCAAAAACCCTGCGTTCCCAGTCTGCATGAAACAGGGGCTCCCCGGATTCAGGCTCCGGATCAATTGGGCCGAAGCCCTGTTTGCCGCCGAGGTCATGTGCACCGTTCATGGTGCACGCTCAGCGGCTCGCTGATCAGGTGTAGCTATCTGTTCCACGCCAATCATCGAGTTGCGGGTAACGAGTTGCTGAAGGTCTTCCAGACTCCAGCCTGCTGTTCCTTCCGGCCGCATGGGCAATACGAGGTAGCGCATCTCGGACGTGGAATCCCAGACCCGAATCTCCGTGTCATCCGCCAGGCGTGTTCCGAACTCGGCCAGCACCGAGCGCGGCTCGCTCACCGCCCTCGCTCTATAGGGTGCGGACTTGTACCAGACCGGGGGCAAGCCCAACAATGTCCACGGATAGCAGGAGCACAGGGTGCATACCACGAGGTTGTGTACTGCGGGAGTGTTCTCGACCACGGTGAGGTGTTCACCCTGGCGCCCGGTAAAACCGAGCGTGGCCACGGTCGCCGCACCATCTTCGAGGAGTGCCGTTCTGAATTCATCATCTGACCAGGCCCTGGCGACGACCTGGGCACCATTGCGTGGCCCGACCCTGTGCTCGTAGGTTTCGATGATGGTATTCAGGGTTTGGGGATTCACCAGCCCCTTCTCGACCAGCAAGCTCTCCAGCGCCTTGACCCGGAGTTCCAGTTCACCTGGTGGTTCCGTGTGCTCGTGGTCATGGTCATGTGACATGGGGAAATCCCGACAGAATCTGCACGCAATGTGTCACACAGGATCAATCGTGGCAAGGTAAGTGAGTTGTTTCAGAGAGGTTCGGTCACGAAGCTGATCGACGCCCGTGCATAATGAGGCGCCCGCACTTCCTCGAGGAAAGCCTTCATGGTTTCGAAGGGCGTATCTACCAACAGCATATTGGTCACCCAACCCGGGAGGCTAGAGCCGGGATTGATATGGGCCTGGTTTATCACCCGGACACTGCCATCGGCCAGCGGTTCAAAATGCCAGGATACATCGGCCTCCGTTAGCCGCTGCCGCCCGCTCTTCTCTTCCACGTGCCCAGCCACGGCTTCACTCACCATGCGCACGGTGAAAGTCTCCGGATCCTGTTCCCAGCGTGCGAGAGAAACCACATCCCGGTCCTTCACCGGAAACGGCAGGTCATTGTGGGTATACACCAGCACTTCTGTATCGCTGAGTTCGTCTATGACATAGGATTCCGCACAGCGGTCCGCCCATTCGGCACAGGCCTCCGCATCCATGACCAGCGCGACCAGGGCAGACAGTCGCACGCCCTGCACCACCGCCTCGGCCCGCACTTCATCATAGGGGGAGCCGGATACGGAGCGGGTATACACCTGAATGCCGTCCCGGTCCCGCTTCAACTCCCACTCCTCCTGGGCGCTGAGTTGGGAACCGCATAGACATAGCACTGCGATCAGGATGTGTCCGGGCCTGGTAATCATGGGATTGCTCTCGGGTATTGGCTCAAAATCAGGTACTCCTCCCTTGTTTAGACCGCGAAGCCGCCGGTATTGATTCAGAAAGAATGACTGCATAACGATTTAGCCGGAATATTTTGACTACTGGATTACAGGCGTAAAGAGAAAATAGGGGCGGATTTATTTTTTTAAAAAAAATAAATCTGTCCCTATTTTCTCTCAGCAGAACCGCGCGTCTGCACCCTTGATTGCCGACGAGGGAGCGAAAGGCCAGGGATGGCCATTCGCGACCAGAAATCCAATAAAAAAGCCCGGCTACCTGGGTAGCCGGGCTTTTGTTTGGATTTCGTCTAAAGAGACTTAGAAAGTCAGACGGAAACCTGCAGTGTAGATACGACCCAGAGTATCGTAGTTACTTGGGAAGGTATTACCACTGTTGGAAGAAGTATCACCAGCTTCGTTACCCAAAACAGGTGGATCTTCGTCAGTTATGTTGTCGATACCAACGCTCAGGCGGATGCGGTCATCCCAGAGGTTGTAGCCGACATACAGGTCGAGGTAATCGTAGTCGTCGATTGTGCGGAAAGCTGCGAAAGACGTCGCGACTTCTGGCAGCTCACGGTCAACGGAGCCGATGTGGCGCCATTGCAGAGAGGCAGACAGGTCGTTCCAGTTCCAGGTAGTGCGCTGAGTCCAACGCATGTCTGAAATAGGATCACAGGAAGTTCCGAAGAAACCCTTACAATCGATAACAGGTACAGTCGGGGAGCTCAGGCTCTCCTGAGTGATGTACTTGTTGATGTTACCAGAGAACTGCAGGTCACCAAGGCCGCCCAGGTCAACACCGAAGTTGAAACCAAGCTCGTAGCCTTCAGCACGCTGGTAAGACAGGTTGGTAGTGTAACGACGTACACCAGAAGCTGGGGACGTCAGGTCACCGTCAACTCGCACGATGTTGGAACAGGCAGACGCATCACCCAGCACGTAGCACTGGTCCATGATTTCCTGGGCAGTGAATGCACCGATGATGTCTTGTACGTCGATATCGTAGTAATCGAGGTTGATCATCACATTCTCGATCAGGTCGCCACCGAAGTCAGGCGTCCATACGAAACCGGCTGTGAAGGTATCTGCAGTTTCTGCAGCTGGTGGGGTAGTAGGATTGGAACCTTCCAGAGTATTGATCTGGCCAGCAACGATATCCTGCAGAACACCAACCTGGCCTGGCAGCATGCCTGTGCTTACGCACAGCCCTTGCAGTCGGCTGTCGATGTTACCCGCATTCGCAATTGAACAGGGGTCCAGAGTCGCATTTCGCAGCGCAGTAGTTACTGGCGAGAACAGCTCAGACACGTTAGGTGCACGAGTTGCTTCCTGCTGCATGACACGAACCAGCAACTGGTCGTTGATAGTCCAGTTCAGACCGGCCTTCCAGGTGCTTACGTTACCGACTGTGTTGTAGTCGGAATCACGATAACCAAACTCGAAGTTCAGAGATTCTACGAAGTCAACGCCGTCAACCAGTGGCAGCATGCCTTCCATGAAGAATTCGTCAACCTTGAAGCCACCAGCGATTGGCAGCAGGTTACCGCCCGCACCACCTTGACAGGAGGCTGGAGCAAGCTTCAGACACTCATCAGGCTCAAGAGAAGCGAACTCGTCGCGAGTCTCGAAACCTACTGACAGGGCCAGAGGAGTAGAAGCAGTAGGCAGTTGTACGAAGTCAACCGGACCGTCGAGGGCGATGATGCCTACAGACTGGTCATACTTCTGCTGCTGCAGAGCGATAGCTCGGGCATAGCCGGCCATGGCAGGAGTGATAGTACCGAAGCCACCGAACAGGTCGATAGGCACACAGGTAGCATCACCATTGCGGCAAGTAACACCATCTACAGAGTCCAATGCGTTCTGGATATTGGTCAGGTTGGTGTAACCATCACGTACAGTAGTACGGTTGGACTCACCATACTGGAAAGACACATCGTAGTTCCAGTCACCAACCAGTTGACCACGGGCGCCGGCCAGGAACATGAAGTGCTCAGTGTCATACTGCTCGGTACGAGCACCCAGCTCCAGCGTACGACGACGCAGCTGCATCTTCAGGTAGTCAGCTTCGTCAACGATGCCGTTACCGTTTACGTCGTTCCAGTTAGCGCCTTGACCGCCTGCAGTCAGGTTACCCAGGCCTACAGCATTGTTTGCGAAAGACATGATTTCGTTTCGCGCTGAAGTGCTGAAGAAGGGGTTAGCCAGAGGAACATCGAATCGTGCACCGAAAGTACCGGAAGGAGCCACTTGCTGTTCAACAGTAATGTTACTGAATTCCAGAGTGGAGTAGATTTCCAGATTTTCGTTGAACTCGAAGTTACCCATTACGAACGCGTTGTAACGTTCCTGGGGAGTTCGATAGAAGTTGTAGGGGTTGAAGTTAAATACAGAACAACCACCACGGGCGCCGAGGCCAATGCCGGCGTCGCCAGTGTACAGAGAGCGGTCATTCAGGAACTGACCCACGTTACCGGCACCAGCGATGTTGGCACGAGTAGGAATACCGGTTGTAGAACCGCCGGCTGACACTGAGTCGGGTCCGTCACATCCTGCGATAGGAGTTGGGACAGGGCCCTGACCGGCCAGATACTCTGCGTAGTTCGCACCGGATGCAGTGGCGATACCCAGGTTACCCAGAGGACGCTGACCCAGCAGAACCGCTTCACGCTCTGACCAGCTCAGGTTGATAGCTACGTTACCGCGGCCACCATCCAGGTCGGCACCCAGAGTCATGGAGATGTTGTCAGTGTCGGCATCGTTGTCACCAGAAGTTGAGTTGGTGACCTGCAGATCGAAACCAGTGAAGTTCTGCTTGGTGACAATGTTGATCGCACCGGCAACGGCATCAGAGCCGTATACCGCAGAAGCACCACCAGTGATGATGTCAACGCGTTCGATAAGCGCAGTAGGAATAGTAGAAGTATCAACACGGCCAAAGTAGTTGGCTGGAGTGATACGACGGCCGTTCAACAGAACCAGGTTACGGTTAGGACCCAGACCACGCAGGTCGATAGTCGCTGTACCACCGGTACCGTTGTTTACGTTCTGGCCATCACCAGGAATAGTAGAAGGAAGTTCGCGAAGAATCTTCTCTACTTCAACTTCCTGTTGAAATTCCACTTCTTCCAGTCCGATTGTGGTAATCGGGCTGGAAGACTCCAGGCCAGGACGGCGAATACGTGAACCAGTTACGATCACTTCTTCAACCGCAGAGTCCTAGGCGTACACAGCGGGGGCTGTGCCGAGAGACGCTGCTGTGGCCACGGCCGCGAAAGCCAGAGACCAGGCAGAAGCCTTCTTATTGAGTTTGAACATTTAAGTTCCCCCTTAATTAAAAACAAGGCACCGCAGGAGACAAAGCGTCCCTGAAGCGCCCTCGTTTCTTTTCTTGGTTAAATTGTGCAACCCGCTAGTTCCGGGTTACTTGGCGCGGGAGACTACACGTACTGGATGCAAACAAATAGTCACATTTGTAACAATTTGTAAAAACTTCATGATTTTCGGGCATTTTGTTGTTAAAAATTGATTCGGGCCCGTCGACGCCGTAAGAATTCGTGTAATTTCGAGGGCTTGCGAAAAATAACCAACTATTTTAATCGGGTATATTTGAAAAACGAACGCTGTAAGCATTGACAGATTTTTGCCATATTCACCCCTGTGCCACTGCACAATTTCCATGCATGCACCCAAATATGTCAGTCGTGAATTATTCAGATTAGTATGGAAGCCGAGAGTAAAATATCAGGCAACCGCAAGCGGTTCTGTGCCGGCCAGTCGCTCATCTACCAGAGGACATATGTGATGAGTAAATACGAATCCATCCGCAAAAAAACCTGGGGTTCTTATCGGGTGGTTCCACACCTGTTGATTGCCAGTCTGACATTGCTGGGTAGTTGTACGACAGAGTCTTTGTACAACATGGCGCAAGAGGTGCAACGGCAACGATGTGAAGAGCAACCCATACCCACCCAGGAAGCGTGTAAGGCACAGTTTGTATTGAGCTATGACGACTATGCGCGGGAACGTGCCGCCCTCACCCAGGAAGAGCAGTGAGGAAGCACCAGTTAATTGAGTGGCGAGATCTGAGTCTGGGTGAAACTCAATAGAGCCTTATCTAAAACTGACAGCGAGAGATGAATCCGCAGAAACGGATCTAATCTATTCGATTCAGGAAGGTCGCACCGAGAAGCGGTAGCCGGCCCCACGCACTGTCTGGATCAGCTTGGCATAGTCGATTGCAGTGTTCTCGATTGAAGACAGCGCCTTGCGCAGACGACGAATGTGCACGTCGATCGTACGCTCCTCGAGATAGACATTACCGCCCCATACCGAATCCTGGATGTGATCCCTGCTGAAGACTTTCTCCTGGTTCAACAGGAAGAATTTCAGCAGACGAAATTCTGTCGGACCCATTTCAACAGGCTTGTCTTCGATGGAGATGCGGTGGCTGGTTGGATCAAGTTTCAGATCGAACACCTGCAGCACCTTGTCTTTCTGTTTGCCATTCACCCGGCGTAACACGGTCTTGATGCGCGCCACCAGTTCCCTCGGTGAAAACGGCTTGGTGATGTAATCGTCAACACCTTCATTAAGACCCTGGACCTTGTTGTCCTCACTGGTCTTGGCGGTGAGCATGATGATAGGAAGATTGGCGGTGATCTCGTCCCGTCGCAGGCGACGCGCCAACTCGATTCCACTACCGCCGGGCAACATCCAGTCCAGCAGCACCAGGTCGGGCTTATTGTCGATGATGGAGACGTGGGCATCGTGTGCATTGGCTGCACTGATGCTGCTGAACCCTGCCAGATCCAGGGTTATGCCAACCATGTCGCGGATGGCAGCTTCGTCGTCAACTATGAGGATGGTCGATTCAACGGTCATTTAAGGGCTCACCTGGGCAGGCTCAAGTCATTGAAAACAGGGATCATTTAATCAGTACTATATTACACATGTATGACATTTTTTGCCTCAGCTGGCCTCGTCAACCTCGCTGAAAGGCCCGCCATTCTTGCCTTTCAGCGAATTCAGCCGATGCTGCCAATCGGTAACATCGGCGCACGCAGATACTGCTATCAGAATGTGTAATCCAGCTGGAAACTGAACTCACGGCCTGGGTTGTAAGCGTTGGCGACGAATCCGTCCTGAGTCACTTCGTTGCGCTCGTTCATGATGTTTTTGGCTTTGAAAGTCATGGCCAGATCATCGGTGAGATCGCGAATGAAGACGAAATTCAATTCACCAAACGGCTGCTGTACGAAGTCAGGTGCTGTCTCCACACCCACGTCAGAGATACGCTCCCCGAAGTAGTGATACAGCAAGGTAGCTGTGGTACCAGCAAGAGGCTCATAGCCCATCTGGAAATTGAACAACCAGTCAGATTGACCTTGCAGCGGCCGCACCAGTGTCGTCAGCACACCCTGGTTTTCTGGCGCGATTTCGACTTCCGAATCGATTAAGGAAACATTGGCCTGCACGTAGAAGTCTTCACCTATGCCATTGAAGAAATCGTCGCCGAGGAAGTCGAGACGCTTGTAGCCTTCAATCTCGATTCCCTGGTTGGTCGCACCATCGGCGTTGATGAATGTGCCGCGACGGGACACACTGCTTACGATAGAGGATTCAATGGGATTGGTGAATTCCTTATAAAACAATCCCACAGACATATAGTCGGTAAAACCGAAATACCACTCCCAGCGGAAGTCGTAGTTAACGATGTCGGTGATCTTCAAGTCGGGGTTGCCAATCACTTCCCATCCGGTTACCGGGTTAGTGAAGGCCGCTGGGGACAATTCCCGGAAATCAGGTCTGGAAACTGTCTCACTATAAGCAAGACGGAATTGATGGTCATAGTTGATAAACGTCAGTGAGAATGACGGCAGTAATTCGCTGGTATCCTGCGATGCAGCAGACCCTGCATCAGGGCGGAACAGGTCGAATGTGTTGACCTGCTGGGTAAAGTCTTCCTGACGGACACCACCAGTGAAGCGCACTCGATCATTGAAGTTGAATTCAACCTCACCATAGTACGCTTCCATCTCGTTCTCGGCTTCATAGTTGTCCGTGGGGCGTGTCAGCTCGCGAATCTGGAATCCATCTGGTCGAATGTTTTCAGGGGTGAAAATTTCCTCAACGGGTCGAACAGTCAGGGTTCTGTCGTTGGTAACCGCACCAAGAAACGCAAACCCGAAGCGTCGTATCTCCGATTGACGTTGCTTCTGGTTATTCACATAACCAACCTGAGTGGTGATGATTGATTCCAGCGGACCACCATAGAAAGTCATGCTGGCATCTACACCAAACTCTTCGGCAGTATCGTCCAGCACGCTCCAGGTGCGCTGGTTGCCATCCACTCGGGAACTCAGCTCCCCACCATCCCGGCGATAAACGCGCCAATCAGGGGAATCACGCTCGGCCTTGATACGGCTGGCTCGCCAGTTGACGGTCAGCTCATTGAATTCCGGAAAATAGTGGTCGCCCTGCAACTGATTGGAGAACAGCTCACGTTCGATCCATTCAGCCTCATTCACCTCAAGGTCTGTCGCAGCCTCGGTGAAGCCTACCGAGCGATTGACCCGGTCATCAGTCTTGCGCAACAGCACTGACGTCAGGCGCAGGTTGTGATTGAAGTTGAAATCCAGTCCAGTGGTTACTATGCCACTGATATCCACGCTGTTTTCAGTACCGGTAAAGGTCTGGCTTTCGCGCAAGGTTAATCCATTTCCACCAGGCGTGTAGGTATTGCGCTCGATGACATCAGTGTCCCAGGCATTGGAGTAGTTCACCGCCGCCAGGTAGTTCACCTTCATGCCGTTGTCATTGAGCTCGTGAAAGTTACCCATGGAAACGGTAGCACTGAAGTTAGGGTCGATGGACTGCACCTGCGGTGTCCACTGGTTGTTGAAACTCTCACCCACAGCTTCCAGTTGATCCAGCGGGATACCGACTCCGGAGAAGGGACTGAATGGGCGCAATTCCTGGTTGTTGTCGGTTGCCTGTAGCAGGGCTTGCGGCGGCTCTCTCCAGCCATCGTCATAGCCCAACCAATCGGTATCGCCACCGTCAAGCGTGAAGCCATCCCTGAAAGCTACACCCTGAACGCCGCCAACAGATGAAGTAATGTTGAAGAAAAATTCATCGGTGGATTTCTTGGTGCGCATCTGCAGCACACCGCCGCCAAACTCGCTGGGAAACTGGGCGGAATAGGTCTTTTGCACCAGAACACTGTCGAGCACCGAGGTCGGGAACAGGTCCATGGGAACTACCCGGTTGATGGGCTCCGGGCTGGGCAGGATTGCGCCATTAAGCAGGGTCATGGAATAGCGCTCACCCAGACCACGCACGTAAACGAATTTGCCGCCTACTGTACTCAGGCCTGCTACTCGTTTCAGGCTCTCTGCGATATTGGCGTCACCGGTACGGGAGAATTCCTCTGCATTCACTACATTGGAGATAGCGTCGGTTGCCCGTTTCTCATCGGGGACGAATTGTCCGATTACAGAAATCTCCTCAATCTGCGGGGCCTGGGCCATCGCGATCGAGCTGACAGCAGAGGCAACGCAGGCTGCCAGTAACTTCTTGCTATTCATTGTGGGCTAACTCCGAGTAGGTGGGCGCTGAAATGCCGCATAGGATATGTCACTTGTGTGACAAAAATATTACAGCGATATTACGGATTTTTTCTTAAACTACTGATGTAATTCGTATTTTTGGGAAATACGGAACGAAAAAAGGGTGCAGAAGCACCCTTTTCCGTTTGCTAATGAATGAACCATTAGTTGAAGTCGAAGGTCCAGCCCTGGGTCCAGTCGGAGGTGTCATCCTTGACCGCGCCGATGTAGTCGACCTGATCGAAGAAAGGATCTGAAGGGATAGCCGGGGTGCGGGCATTGATAGCCGTACCATTGGTCCAGCCTTCCTTGCCACCGAGATCAGCAGTGATGTTGATAACGGTGTTTGCCTGAGCCGCCAACCATTCAGCAACTGTGAAAGTCGGGTTGGTAGTGCCTGCGAGAGTCGCAGTAGCACTGGCGCAAGAAGACGTTACCAGGCTGTTTTCCAGAATCAGGGTGCCGTTCAACGCTGACGCACTTGAACCAGACTGGCTGAAGGTCGCGTCATTACCCATCACGATACAACCCTCGCTGGAGTTGAGAGTGCCACCAATTACCATGTTGACCATCTGGCCACCGGTACCGGCCTTCAGCTCAAGCGCGTGACCGTCAGACTTCTGGCCAGTGCTGTTGATACAGGTCATGTTGGAAACAGTGGGATTGGAGCGCGGTGTCGCCACGTTGTTGCCACCCAGGTTATCCGCCTCAATGCAGTTGTCACCGGAAGTGGTTTGCTCAACCAGTACGTGCTGCAGTTTACCTGTCCAGCCGTGAGTCCAGTCCAGTGCATCATCGTCGGCACCAGAGATGTAGATGTGCTTCGCATTTACAGTGCCACCGTAGAACTCGATGCCGTCATCCGCACCGTTGTGGCTGTGCACGTAGTCGATAATTGTGCCGCTACCAACGCCCTGCAGGGAGATGGTGTTCAATTCGTCGTCCTGGGTGATTGGGAAGCCTGCGTAACGGATCTGTACGTAGGTCAATGAACCACTGCTGTCAGCATCATTTGGCGTGGTACCACCACCGTACTGACCAGTTGAACCCTCACCATCGTCGAAGCCGCTGGCAGTATTCATGGTCGCGGAACCGGAAATAGTCAGTCCGCCCCACAGGCCACGTGCATTCAGGACATCCAGGGAGCCGTTATCCTGGCTGGAGGTCATGATGATTGGGGCTGCAGCAGAACCGTTAGCGAAGATCTTGCCACCGCGAGTAATAACCAGTGCTGACTGGTTACCCTCGGAAATGATCTTCGTACCTGGATCGATTGTCAGGGATACTTTGGAGCTATCAGCCGGAGCGACCACATCATTGTTACCGACGAAGACAGTGCCACTGAAGAAGTAGGCGTTGTTTGCTGTCAGGTGCATGTCGGTCAGGATGGGAGAGCCGGTTGGAATGTTACAAACAGGCAGTCCATCAAAAGTCGCCGCGTTGGCAGTGGTACCTGCAGGGCAACCAGAAGCCGGGTTGGCAATTGCCACTGCAGCACCAGCAGAAGTGTAAGTGATATTGCTGACGTTGCCGCCTGTGTAGTATCCAACGAAAGCGCGGACAGTGGCGCCAGTCAGGTTAGCCTGGGAGCCGACCAGATCGTTAACGATGGTGACTTGCTCGGAGGCAGTCAGCATCTTGGTGGAGTAAGGCTGAACGTTGTTCAGGTCCAGGGGTACCCAGATACCACCAGACAGCAAATTAAATTGTCCCACACCCTCAACGTCCAGCACTGCTACCAGGGAGCCCATCTGGCCAACATCGGCGCTGGCGGGTTTGATTGTTGCTACGATATCGAATGCTGCGTTGGCTGGCACTTCAGTCTGGAAGCTTGCACCGCCGTTCAGGGTGGCACCACCTGTGAAAGTAGCGCCGGTCTTGGGACCAGTAGCCGCAAGAGATGGTTGATCAGCTGCCTGGGCTGCCATAACGGCAACACCGAAGGCTACGCCTGTAGCCAGTGCGCTGATTTTTGCTTTGTTGAATTTCATGTCGACTCCTTGGTAAGTGATCTAGTCTAGAAATGTGTACCCATAGGTCGGGCCATGATAGGAGTGAGATATTTCAGAACCGCTACAGATATTTTGCATTTATGTGACAATTCAATTTCGAATGTGCCAATTTCCGCGGGATGCGCTTGAATAGCCTCACGCACAGTGTCACAACGATGTCACCATTCAGTAATTATCCTTGAAGCTATCAGTTTGTTACCTCTCATTATCAGGCCCTATTCATGCCCAGAGAAAAAACCTTCGACCAGATAAAAGTTGAAGCCCAACCCATCGGCTTGTTCGAGACCCCCGTCGCCTACTGCACCCTGAAGAATGGGGAAGCACTGATGAGCGAGCTGGAATCGGCCATTCGCCAGAAGAAAGCCGCAGACCAGGGACTGTCACGCTCCAATATTGGTGGCTGGCATTCGGACACCGACATGCTGAATTGGGGTGGGGATGCGGCCCGCAAGCTGGCCGAGACTGCGGTGAATGTTGCCAAGCGCATGAGTCACTTTCATGAAAAGGACAAGAACCAGCTGGATTGGGTTGTGCGCATGTGGGCCAATGTGACCCCAAAGGGTGGGCTGAACCACCTGCACAGTCATCCCGGTAACCTGTGGGCGGCGGTGTTGTACCTGGACATGGGTAATGACGAAGGCCAGTCGGAGGATGAGGTGGGCGGCCGCTTCTATCTCGAGGACCCCCGCTTTCCCATGGCTGCCATGAAAGACACCAGCTTTCGCCTGATCGGGCAGAACAATGCCCCCCAGCAATACGAGACGGAACTGCGCCTGCAGCGGGGCAACCTGGTGGTGTTCCCCGCTTGGACGAGGCACGGGGTCAGGGTTTACACGGGGGAGCGGGAACGCATCTCTATTGCCATGAATATCGATGCCCAGCAACGGGCCTGACCCTGAGGCCAGACCCCGGGGGGTAACACAAAGATCTAAACGCCGATGCTGGTAGCGCGGCGGAAGCGATAACGCAGTAGTGGATTCAGCAGTCGCGCCAGGCCACTGGTGAATGTCAGCGGGCTGTCCAGCACGGCGAAGCACAGGCATCCTTCCTCGCTGACCGGCTGATGGGTATGATCCGGGGTTCTCACCACGAAATCTGACTGGCGATACATGCCGGATTCATCGGAGAAGCTGCCATCCAGTACCAGGGTAATCTCATTGCCCTGGTGTTTGTGAACAGGCACCTGGCTGCCGGGCTTCATGTAGAGAAAGTCACACTGGGTCTTGTCATCCAGGGTGACCGATGCCTGGTTAATGCCATTGGCGAGTTTCTTCCAAACCAGGCCATCCGAGGCCACCTTGGCCAAAACCCTGGGCAGGCGCACGCTGTGATCCAGCATGTGAATCTCTTCCACTGCTGAGGCTCGCTCGGGCAGCTCGCGCACCTGGGGCTGGGAGGTAATGCTTCTGATGATCGCGGCAACATCTGCAGAGATGGCAGGTTCTTGCTCCTCCTCGGCTTGCATCCAGTGCTGGCTGGCGGTCGCCTCCATCTCCTGACTGCGTTGCTGGCAGTCTTCGCACAACTCCACGTGCGCTGAAATCACCACATTCATGCCTGCAGAGAGGGAACCCTGAACGTAGCCCTCGAGTAATTCTTCATTCGGGTGAAAAGTCGCTTCGCTATTCATCTTCTTCTGTACCAATCATTTGTCGCAGTTTTCCCATGCCAAGCCTGAGGCGTGACTTCAATGTCCCCAGCGGGATATCGAGCGTGGCCGCAGCTTCTTCATGGGTCTGGTCGTAAATATAAATCTGTTCAATGACAATCCGCTGCGCATCGGGAAGTTGCTCGTAGTAACTCTCGATGTTTGCTATCTCGACTTCCATGGAGCCCTGTTCGGCATGCGAGAGATTGAAATCTACTTCGCCTTCCTGGGGCCAGATATCGTCTGCACTGACTGTCGTCGGTTGCCGCTTCATCTTACGCATAATGTCGAAGCAGCGATTACGGGTTAGCGTGAAAATCCAGCTCTGGGCCGTGCCCCGGTCAAGGTCATAAAGCGGTGCCTTCTGCCATACCGTCAGCATAGCTTCCTGCACCAGGTCGTTTGCCAGCTGCTCGTTACGCGTCAGCTTCATGCCCAGTGCAAAAATTTTCTTCGAGAAGCGGTTGAACAGCTGGTTGAACGCGGCCGTGTCCTGGCTATTGCCAACGGCGATCAGCAGCGCTTCATCGCTGCCGCCTTCCTGAATAGCTGCCGATGATTCGTCCCGGCTGTTGGTGCTCGCCGCGGCTGTCATCGGAGCATTCATCGAAGATTCCTTCCCAGAGCCTTTTTTCGACTCCTGCGTTTTTTCCAGAGCTGAACCCATTTCGAAACCATGTAATGCGAGATTCAGGGTGCTCATGGATCGGTTAACGCTCGAACCAGGAACTTGGATCACACCAGAAGCCCGTAGATTTAGTGATCCAAACAGTATCAGAAGCCGTAGCTAGTGGGAATCATTACACTGGAATCGAAAAACTCCATGTCCGCAGCCACAGAACTCAAAACCGCCCAGGATCTGACCAGCGCCGAATACCTGGCCGAGCGGGTCAAGGATGCCTATAAAACCTTCAGCGGTGAACAGCTGGCACAGTTGCAGTCCCTGTACAGCAGCGACATCCACTTCGAAGACCCGGCCCATGCGGTACAAGGGAAAACCGCGCTGATCGAATATTTCACCCGAATGAGCAAGAACCTGAACAATTGTGAATTCAGGTTTCACTCCACTATCACCAATGGCACGGACATCTTTCTTTCCTGGACCATGTTCCTGAAACACCCCCGCCTTAATAGCGGGGATCCGATTCGGGTGGAAGGCGCCAGCTATCTGCGCACCCGCAACGGCAAGATCTACTATCACCGGGATTACTTCGATATGGGCGCCATGGTCTACGAGAACATACCCCTGCTGGGCCGGCTGGTGCGCAACCTTAAACAACGTCTCGGGCGCTAGCTCTTGGACAGGTCATTGCCCTCTTTGCCTGCAGGCCCACTCTGATGCAGGCTCAACGTATCGCCATCGTCGGTAGCGGTATCTCCGGACTCACCACCGCCTACCTGCTCAGTCGCAAACACGACATCACCGTGTTCGAAGCCAATGACTACATTGGTGGTCACACGCATACAGTACCGGTGACTGCAGGTGGTAAATCCTATGCTATCGACACCGGGTTTATCGTCTGCAATGACCGTAACTACCCCAACTTCCTAAAATTTATGGATCAGCTGGGAGTCACCCTGCAGCCTACCGAGATGAGCTTCAGTGTGCGCAATGATGCCGAAAATCTGGAATACAACGGCCACAATTTGAACACCCTGTTTGCCCAGCGACGCAATCTGTTGCGTCCACGCTTCATTCGGCTGGTTCGGGACATCTTGCGCTTCAATGACGCTGCCAGGGCAGCAATTGACTCCGGGGAGGTGGAGGAAACAACCCTCGAGGAGTTTATTCGGCGGCACAGCCTGAGCCAGACCCTGGCGATTAACTACCTGTTGCCGATGGTTGCCGCAATCTGGTCCTGCAGCATCAAGCAGGCGGGCGCGTTTCCCCTGCAATTCTTCCTGCGCTTCTTCATGAACCATGGCCTGTTGGACATTCGGAATCGCCCGCAATGGTATGTATTGCAGGGTGGATCCCATGCCTATATCAAGCCCATGACCCGCGGCTACAGCGACCGCATCCTGCTAAATTCTCCCGTTGAGTCGGTCACCCGCCACAATACCCACGTCGAGATCAAGGTGCGGGGCAAGACGGAGACCTATGACCAGGTAGTGCTCGCCTGTCACAGCGACCAGGCGCTGGCTATGCTGAGTGATGCCAGCAGGGAAGAGAACGAGATTCTGGGCGCCATGGCGTACCAGGATAACGATGTGATCCTGCACAGTGATAGCAGCCTCTTGCCTGAACGCCGACTTGCCTGGGCCAGCTGGAACTTCCTTGCCGGCTCCAGCGCCGATGATCAACCACCGCTGGTGAGCTATTGCATGAACATACTGCAGGGTATCGAGAGCGACGAAAACTTCCTCGTATCCCTCAATGCCCGGGACAAGATAGACCCGGCAAAGATCCTTGGTGAATACCGCTATGCCCATCCTGTGTATTCGACCGAATCCATCGCGGCCCAGGCGCAGCGCGACAGGATATGTGGTATGAAGCGAACCCATTTCTGCGGTGCCTACTGGTACAACGGCTTTCACGAGGACGGCGTGAAGAGCGCCCTGGATGTGGCTGGCCGTTTCGGAGAATCCCTGTGAAAACTGCGGAGGGATTCGAAAGCGCAATCTACCGTGGAATCGTGCGCCATCGCCGCTTTGCTCCCAGAGCACATGAATTCGAATACCCCGTGTTCATGTTCTTGCTCAAGCTCGATGAAATACCTGGCCTGCTTCAACGTTTCTGGCAACTGGGTTCACGATTCTGGAACTGGGCGAGGTTTCGCCGCGCGGATTACATCGGAGACAGGTCTGAATCCCTTGCCGTGGCAGTTATCAACAAGATATCCGAACTCTCCAGCACTGCGCCGGAAAAACTGCAAGGCGACATCTTCCTGCTGACTCACCTGCGCTATCTCGGCTTCTACTTCAGCCCGCTCAATCTTTACTACCTGCGTAAGGATGGAAGATTCACCCACATGCTCGCGGAGGTCAGCAACACACCGTGGAATGAGCGTCACTACTATTTATTGGATCTCAACAATCTTCAGCCCCATGAGAAACAGTTTCATGTGTCGCCTTTCAATCCCATGAACCAGCAATACCGCTGGCGTATTACTCCCCCGGATGCGGAGAACGAACGCTGCTCCGTGCACATCGAATGCAGAACCGGTAGCGAGGACCGCAAAGTGTTCGACGCCACCCTCAGTCTAAGGCGCAGACCCCTAAACCAAACGGAGTTGCGCCACGTATTACTGAGAGCGCCGGTACAGACCCTGAGCGTGCTGCTCGGAATCTACTGGCAAGCCCTGTTACTTTTTCTCAAGCGTGTCCCGGTCTACAAACACCCGGGCAAGCCAGTAGTCTCTAACAAGGAAGGTGTGGTATGAACCAGAAAGACCTTAGCTTCAATGGGCCACAGCAATTGGTTGAATCGGACTCGTCGCGAGTCACCGATGTGCTGCGCAAGCTACTGATTCAGGTGCTTGGGCATGCCAGCGAAGGTCATTTCCTGTTGAAAGAATGCGACATGGTCATCGCGGAAGTTGGAAACAGGAACGATCCACTTCAGGCCGAAGTTAACGTACTCAACACGAAGGTCTATGCCCGTGCACTCATCGGCGGCAACACCGCGGCCGGTGAGGCATTTGTGGATGGCTGGTGGACGTCTCCAGACATCACCAGTGTGACCCGCTTCTTCGCCCGCAACCTGGGCATGATGGATTACTGGGGCAGCCGCTTCGGCTGGTTGCTGAAACCGGTGGCGCTGACCCGAACACTGCTGCGCGCGAATTCCCGCAAACAGGCCAAGCGCAATATCCTCGCTCACTATGACCTGGGCAATGAGCTCTACGAGGCCTTCCTCGACCGGCGTATGCAGTATTCCTCGGCACTGTATGAGAATGCCGGACAAAGCCTGGAGTTGGCCCAGGAAGCAAAACTGCGACGGCTCTGCGAACAATTGCAGTTGAATGAGAATGATCACCTTCTGGAAGTTGGCTCCGGCTGGGGCGGCCTGGCGATATTCGCTGCCAGTAACTACGGCTGCAGAGTGACCACCACGACGATTTCCGATGCGCAGTTTGCCTATGCGAAAGCTGCTATCAAGCAGGCCGGTCTCGAAGACAGGATCGAGCTACTCAATCAGGATTACCGTTTGCTGGAAGGTCGCTACGACAAGATCGTGTCGGTGGAGATGATTGAGGCCGTCGGCAAACGCTATCTTCCAGGCTTTTTCGGCAAGCTGGATTCCCTGCTCAAGCCAGGGGGCAAACTGATGCTGCAGGCCATCACCATAGCCGATCAGCGTTTCGCCAGCTACAGCCGGTCAGAAGATTTTATTCAGAAGCACATCTTCCCCGGTGGCTTCCTGCCATCGCTCTCCATGATGACCGATCTGCTGGCGAAGAAGACCAACATGGTGGTACGCGATATCAAGGACATCGGCATCGACTATGCGCAGACCTTGGCGGCCTGGCGAGAGAATTTCCAGCAGCAGAAAGCGGAACTCGCCACCAGGGGCTATGACGAGAAGTTTGCCAATCTGTGGATCTACTACCTGGGATACTGCGAAGGTGGCTTCCGGGAGCGACGCATCAGTACCGTGCAGCTGCTGGCCAGTAAAGCACTACACTGACTCAAGCATTGCTGCAAAACGGAAGATCAGTTTACTCGACATGAGGTGCCTCCAGAACGGTTTTTCAGAAGCTAATTACCGGAGCCATGACTCCCACAGCGAATTGCCTGTAGCCTCAAACATTGCGAATGATCACCTTTGACTCAATAGCATGCCGCATCTGCTTTACACCCTCGCTCCCCCACCTACTTTCCCCACATCGCCATACCGGCATGCTTGCATTAACGGGGACCCTGATAAGGGATTAACACTGCAGTACCTAACAGCGGCTTCTGCCGAAAATTCGCAAACCGAGCTGCAAGACCCATCAAGGCTGAATGAACGCTTTCCAACTCGTACTAGCGGTAGAGAAGATTCTGACGAGGTAAGTATAGTCCCCCTCCAACAGAGCTTGTGACCTCACTTTCCCGCAAGACGGATATACTATTTTTTGGAGGAGTCATAGCAGCGTCTTAAACTAACCTCGACCCACGGCACTTAGCAGCCATGTTTGATACTGACTGTTACCAAGAAAATGGCCTAAAACTATCGTGGCAGTGATAGTTTCTGCTAGTTAAATCAACAAGTCCCTACTGCGTTCACATGCTAATCTCAAAATCTACCGAACAGCTCATCGCAATCGAGCGGCATTTCATTACCAATGAGTACCATCGTCGCGCAATATGCAAGCCTACAGATTTCTCTACCTTCAAGACGCCAGCCCTGCACGTCAGCGCGAAGGCTCCGATTGTCCTGACACTGGGAACCAGTCGAATGAATGGCTCGATAAATAGATTTTATCTGGACGGCTATGACGCAGAGCTGGAAATTCCGAGCAGGAAATCCAATCAATCCCAGACTTTTAAGCCATCAGCAGAGGAGCTGATTGGTGCTTGCGCCTCAATTGAAGAGCACGATAGTGCTGCAATAGGCGCTATGTTCAAAGGAAAAGCATCAGTTCAGATCACACTTGCCAGAAGAATGAATGAAAAGCTAATGCTGGTTAGAATGAAAGATCTGGATCTACCAGCAGAACTCTATGCCAATCGCCTTGCCTTCCTTCTGGACGTAGCCTCCTCCCCATCGACCTCAACCTCTTGATCTATCGATCTGGGCCACTAATTAACCCAAGGATCCGTTTATGAAAGAAACATCACTTTCGTTATCTGGCTTTTTGGAAGGTAACATCATCATGGATACTGATATAGTACTTCATGGCTTGAGCATAGGTAGATTTATTTGCAAAGATATTAAGATTTATGAGTCTGCCGTTGTGCAAGGTAATATTGAGTGCAGAAACGCTGTGATCTTCGGCAAGGTCATCGGAAATGTCATGGCCTCCGGCAATATTTCCTTGCGCAGAAGCGCCAATATTTCAGGCAGTTTGACCTGCAGTGAATTAGAGGTTGAAGAAGGCGCTTTATTGAATTGTCGTACGTATTGCAACAAGAGCCTGGAACTTTCCAATAATCCCATTGATGGAATTCGGAAAAACAAGCAACGGCTCCTGCCGAAAGCCCTGGAATTTTTGGGGGAGATTGGCCGCTAGGTAATGAAGCCTGACAGCAGGGATTTACCGAAGCGTTCATCGTAGGAGAAAGGAAAGTCGCAGGCTGCCCACATGGAAGTAGCCAGCTCTTGCAGCGACTGTTGGCGACCATCCTTGATCCAGCTGGCCAGGCCGAATGCCACATCCGGATACAGAATCCGCTCATGACCCGGCAATTCAAGCCACTTCTCCAATACTGCTTGATCCAGTGACTGGATGACAGTGCCCCTGTTGAGAGACTGCAGTGCCAGCGCGTTGCACAGTTGCTCATACTGGCCCAGCAGAGGTTTGATCAGCACCTTCTTCCCCAGGGCCAGGCACTCACTGGACAACTCGAAGCCGGCATTGCTGATTACACCGAAGCAATCCAGCAGGTCGCGATGAAACTCCGTGTGGGACAGGGGCTTGATGTGAATATGACCCAGGACCGTTTCCCGCTCCACCTTGGCATACACCAGGAAATTGTAGTCAACGAAGGGATTAAGGAACTGCACGATGTCGTCGACGGCTTCGAATCCCATGTAGACAAGAATCTTGTTCGCAATCACGGGTTGGGGACTCATGGGCTCGATCAAAGGTGGCAGAATGGGTTGGTTGAAATGGTGCCAATGCAGCCCAACGCGCATGGCGGTAGGTGCGAAACTGCGCAGGATAGCCCGGGAGCCCCAGTAGCCACTGACCTTGGGTACATCGTAATCGAAGGCTTTCTGGTGGCTGATACCCACTGATGGTGTACCCTGCAATTTCGCCGCCCAGGCGGTCAGGGGTTCGAAATCGGATATGACCAGGTCGTAGTCGCGTGTATTCAGCTTCTTCAGGTCACCGGCGAATTCAAAAATATTGTTGCGGGTCATGGTATGCAGGTGCTGCAGTTTGCCCCGCTCCACGATCAGGGACAGACCCCTGTAGCAGTCGAAGCCCTCGAACAACTCCATGTTGAAATAGTCCTCCCGAGGGCGCCCTGTGAAAACGAAATCCATGTCGATGCCTGCAGCGCGCAGCGCTGGCACCAATGCCCGAGCCCGGGCAAGGTGACCATTGCCCGTGCCTTGAATACCGTAGAGAACTTTCATCTAGAGAATGAATACCAGGGAAATGAAGACTGAACAGGAGCCGAGCAAGGCGCCGGCAAGGATGTCGCTGGGATAGTGCACACCGAGCACGACCCGGGATATACCAATCAGTGACGCCCAGCAGTAGGCAATCACTGAAAACTCCATATAGAAGTGACTGACCAGCCCAGCCATCAGGAAGGCAGCCGCTGTATGACCTGATGGCATGGAGAACTTGTCGCTGGGCTGAATCGCGAAGTGACAATCATGCAATTGCACAAAGGGGCGATCCCGCTTGATCAATGCCTTGAGTGTCACGAAGCAGGGCAACTCTATGAGAAACGCCAGGAGTCCCACTTTGACGAAGTCGAGGGAACCTACAGGAGCCTGCAGATACACAAGTGTAGCAATTGCCACATACAGATACCCGTCTCCGCTGTGAGAAATCCAGCGATTCAGTTTAATGAGGAGGGATTTGTGCTGCAGCTTGTTCAGCCAAAGGTAGGTGTGAATGTCGAGGCTTAGCAACCCGGTGATCACATCGAATCTCCTGGATGGTCTTCGATGGGCTACACCTTAAATGTGCTATGTGTCACTTTGGTTAAAGAAAAATTAAATTTTCTTTACAAGTCAACGGGCTGGCCGTCGGCTTTTTGACACCGACTGACGCAGGCCCTGGACGGGACAGGAGCCGGGTCAGCTAATCAGGTAGGGGCGCAGCGCTTCGAAGCGGTAGTCTATTTCGGCGGCCTGCTGCGGGCTAAAACTGTATTCTCCTCGGCGGGATTTTGTGGTCTTGAATATGCCGCGCTTGTGCATGACATACAAGCGAACTCCCGGAATCAGGTTGTCGAGATTCTGGATAAGCAGCAACCGTGCGTAACAGTCACGCAGCGCTTCCCCATCGCCTGCCTGGTAGAGCTTCCACATACTGGCATAGACATCGGCATACATGGCTCCACCAGTCATCACCCCGTCGGTGCCGATGCGCATCTCGTAGAGCCAGCCACGGCCGAGGGTCGCGCCAAATATGCTCTTGATCGGATCGGGCTGGAATTCCTGCAGGGCGAGCATGCGCTGATGTACCTGCCCATATTCTTCCTTTATGTAGCCGCACTGGGGAAATTCCCTCGCCAGGGAAACCAGGAAGTCGATAGTCAGTTCAATATCGGGCCCACCACTGGTTTGTACGAATACTGGCCGTGCAGTTACTTCACACAGAGCAGCATAGTAATTGCGAATGTCCGCCAGGGTGTTGGCTGTGGTGGGTGGGATGGCAATCATGCCATCCGGCTGCAGGCGCTCGGCAACCTGCGCGTAGTCCAGCATCCCCTCTGTGTCATCCGCCTGTACACCCAGCACGAGGGCCATACCCGTTCTCCTATTCGCCTCTGCGAGCACCTCGAATCCACGGATTCTCTCCTCGCGACTGAGGTAGCGCTGTTCACTGGAATTCTGGGGCCACACCAGGCCCTGCACTCCGGCCCCGTGACAGAAGGCTACCTCCCGCGCCAGGTCTTCGTAATCCACGGCGCCATTCTCATCATAGGGAGTAGTCAGGATCATCAAAGCTCCCCGCATCTTGTTTTCCTCCATGGCGAACAAGTCACCAGGCGGTGCCAGGGTAATGGCCGTGGCTGCACCTAACAATTGCCTGCGGGTAATCTTGTTTGTGACTGACATATCGAACTCCGCTCGCTTTTTATTGGTCTTGTCGAATTGGTCTCGAATTCAGGTTTCGCTGGATTCTTTCTGCTGCTTGCGACGCTTAAGCTCATGCTCTATGGCACCAACATTCTTATCCAGCATCTCTCGCGCCGAGAGTAACTTACTCTCCAGTATCTCGAGAGCTTCATCGCTGTCATCGGTCAGGCCATTCCTGAAGACACGCACACACTCGTTCACGGCTGCCGTGTAACTGGAATTGGTTTCCACCAGCAATTGGTCCAGCTGGTCTTCGGTATGTGGGACAACCTGATCGGGGAACAGTTTCTGTTTCAGTATTTCGCAGAGATCGTTATCGAATATCTCATCCATGGCCCTGGCGACATAGATCTCCATGTTGTCGCGAAAATGTTTGGAGCGCACCGTATTGTCAGCAAAAAAATCATCCACGATATTGATGTTCTTCTTGTTGCAATCAAGAAACTCATCGCCGTCATCGGGATTTTCCGGAATATTGAATTTGATAGTGCGATGTTCACTGGCGATTTCTGAAGTGTAGAGGTCGACCGCCTTCGCCACGATGGCACGCTTCGCGCCATTCAATGTGTTCCAGGCTCGCTCGTAGTACCACTTCACGATACTACTGGATGAATATCCATGGAATGAGGGACGCATACTAAAGATTTTCATTGTCGGGTAGCCTTTTTTCCAAGGTTCTCGTTATAGGAGATTCAACGTGCAACACGGCAATAAACCGGAGAATTCGATGCGACGCGAATGGCTAATTACCTTAGCTCTGATTCTGTCCCTCTCGTTTTACCTGCTTTGAACCTAAACGGCAATCCTCCACTTGCTGCAGTCCACAGGGAAATCTCTGTGAGCAAGATTGCGCACTAAAGCCCGGCCGGCAATTCCATACCCTCGCCTTCCCGCTGGCCGGGCTCTTTTTTGGTTCATCACGGTTTGCCGTGAATTGCTGTTAGTCGCTGATTTTGTAGCTGATTGTTGTGTCCCTTTAGTCAGAAACTCGCCGGAGAGTGTGGTCGCGTCAAGCAGGAGAAGAGAAAATAGGGACAGAGAAAATAGGGACAGATTTATTTTTTGGAAAAAAATAAATCTGTCCCTATTTTCTCTGCGTTGTTTATTGGCTTGGATTCCCTTTGACCGGCTGTACGGCTCTTCAGTCGTAGTTGAAGTCTTCGATGTTTTGGCTTTCACTGA
>JAQCBT010000050.1 GCA_027621405.1 Pseudomonadota bacterium
GGCTTTCATGTACACACACTTGTTGTTTGATTGGGGTAATACCCTGATGGTGGAGCTGCCCGACTACAGCGGACCCATGTACCTGTGGCCCAGTATTGAGTTGTGTGACGGCGTGGCTGAAACCCTGGCTGTGCTTAGCCAACACTATCAGTGCCACATAGCAACCAACGCGGTGGACTCCACAGAGGAAGAAATCCGCATGGCATTGCAGCGCGGTGGTATTGATTCATTTATCGACGAGATATTCTGCTTCCGTTCCCTGGGTTTCGAGAAGTCTTCCGATGAATATTTCCCTGCGATCCTCTCCGCTCTCAACTGTGGGGAGGAAGCGGTCCTTATGGTGGGCGATTCCTGGGAAAAGGATATACTGACTGCACAGTCGGCCGGAATCGATGCCGTATGGATAACGCCGAGGGAAACGTCGAAATCCGATACGGCGAAGGTGATTCGCCAATTCAGCGATTTGATTCCTCTACTGGATCCCTGAAGGAATTCAGATCTCGTTTCTCTGCGCAGCCTGGTTGATATAGTCCGCTGCCCGGAACGCCAGTGCCATGATCGTCATGGTGGGCTGCCCTCTTCCCGAGGTGACCAGTGAACTGCCATCGCAGAGAAACAGGTTCGGCACATCGTGACTTCTGTGGAAAGGATCGATCACCGAGGAATCGGGATCGGCTCCCATGCGGCAGGTTCCCAGCAGATGCACATTGCCTTCCTGACCATTTTCCGGATAGAAGCCCACCACATTGGACGCACCGGCTGCCTCCATTAGTTCCGTCGTCTTGTCCAGGAACCACTGCATGGTGGAGAGATCATCCGGGTGATCCATGTAGGTGCAGCGGATAGCGGGTCGCCCCCACCTGTCCTGCACATTGTCATCCAGGGTGATGTTGTTGGAATCCAGTGGTAACGATGTGGTATGACCATCGAATGCAGCCACGTGTGAGAACTGGTAAGCAAGGTTGCGTTTGTACTCACTTCCCCAACTCGCTCCTCCGAAGACCTCACCGCTCATCAGGGCAAAGCCCATGGGGGTGCCGCGTGAAGGATGCCGCGCATCAATGCCGCCGCCTCCATAAAAACCGAGCGCTGGATCCAGTTCATAGAAGTCATGGATAACGCGGGTCGCAGGAATGCTCTTATAGCCATTCACCGGCTCATCGAACAGGCCCATCACCGAGGTATAGCCGTTGAACATCAGGTTCCTGCCAACGAAACCTGAAGAATTGGCGAGGCCGTCAGGGAAGCGGCTCGATGCCGATAACAGCAACAGGCGGGGCGTCTCCGCACCATTGGCGCATAACACTACTGCTTTGGTTCGTTGAGATTGCTCGTTACCCTCGGCATCGTAGTAAAGCACTTCCGATGCCCTGCCCTGCTCATTGGTCTCGATACGAAATACCGTGGCGTGGGTACGCAATTCACAATTGCCCGAGTCTAGCGCCAGGGGCATCATCGTAACCAGGGATGAAGACTTGGCATTCACTTCGCATCCGAAGCCATTACAGAATCCACAATGAATACAGCCCGGCCGGCCATTGTGCGGCTGGGACAGGATTGCCACCGGTGCCGGGTAGGGATTCAGACCCATGCCCTTCGCGGCACGCTCGAGAAGCACATCGGGGCCCTTGATCGGCATGGGCGGGCAGGGATACTCGCGTGATCGAGGCGGATCCCAGGGACCCTGCAGACCAGACACGCCAATCTCCCAATCTACCTTTGTGTAATAGGGTTCCAGATCTTCGTAGCTGATTGGCCAGTCGCTGAAGTTGGTGCCCGCCACGCTTCCCCTCACCGAAGCTTCCATGAAATCTATGGGTCGGAAGCGCCAGAAATTGCCGGAGAAATGCATACTGCTGCCGCCCACGTTGTGGGCGTAGCCGCACACCATGTCGCGCTCTTCCGCAGTATCCTGCTCCGACTTGCGAAAAGTCTGCGGGTGCCCCTGCGGCTTACCCCATGTCAGTTCGAAGTTGTGGTCATAGCCCCATTCATCGTGCTTGAAATCGGCCGCCTGCAGATGCGGGCCTTGCTCCAGGACGACAACAGAATGACCGGCAGTGGAGAGCTCTTTTGCCATGATGCCGCCGGCTGCGCCCGAGCCGATAACCACGAAATCAACTTCTTCCCTCGTTGGAAAACTCGCCGCAGCCATGACTATTCACCCCGCTCCCTGTAGTCCGCATCATAGAAGCCAAAAGGCGGCGCCCAGCCACCGGGATTTTCGAAGCCGATGATGTTGTAGCCGATGTTGTCCCGGTTGCCTCCATATTCGGGTAAGGAAAAGGTGCCGGCGATTGTCAGGTAACGCATGGTATTGAAGAAGGCGGTGCGCTCATTAGCCCTGAGCAATTCGTCTTGTTGCTGCACATCAAGCTCGATGAAGAAACCCAGGTTGTATTCGGTGGCTATCTGGTACTGAAGCTCACGTAAGCCATCGCGCAAGGCCTCCAGGATCGGTTCGCGTTCGGGATCCCCAAGCACATTGTCCATGAAATAGATTACGCCGGCCTCGGTGGCACCCGGTGTATCATCACTGGGAATAATGCGCGCGGCGATGGCTGTGAATTCAGCCGCCTCTTCCGCGCCCAGGTTCGCGAACGCAGCCTGTTGCTGACGGGATTCACTGGCCTCGCGACAGGCGGTGACAATTGCTGGCACACTCAGCACCAGGAGTGAACCCTTGGCGAGAGAGGCGGATGAAGACAGGAACTGGCGACGATTAAATCTGGAATGGGACAAGGCAACCCCCTGTTGCGACTTCTATTGCATTGAACCGGAATGCTCCGAGTCTAGCATGGATTCACTGGGCCCCACAGGACACAAGGATTTGTGAACTGCAGCGCTTGCTGCCGCCTGATTTCTGATATATTTCTCCTTCCAATACTTCAGTCGGTGCCAAAGCATCCCCCATCTGACGATAGCCCATGAAGTGCCAGTTCCATCCCAGCGCACCGGCCTCCGCCAACTGCAAGAAATGCCAGATCCCCCTCTGCGGATTTTGTAACAATGTGGTTGCGGGCGAAGTCTATTGCGAACGCTGCGGTGATGACCGACAACTGGAATCCTTCGTGGCCCAACGCTCCACAGCCAAACAGGAAAAGGTGGGAGCACTGCTCGCCGAGGCAGAAACCGCGGTTAGCCAGACCCAGCTCATTCAGCCTGAGGTCAAGAGCAGGACCGATACCAAGGAAAAAGTTCATATCTCTATCGTACTGGTTTGCTGCGTTGCCATCGCATTCCAGATATTCAACGCCTTCTCCGGACAGGGCGCCTTGACTCCCCAACAGATCATTGTCGAGGATCGCACCCGCAACCAGATCGAAGCCTGCATGCTGGTTTTCTGGGAGATTGCAGAAGTGCTGGCAGCAGGAAGAACCCCCGATGAGACTCTGCGCTGCGAAGAAACCGGCCTTGCCATGAACGTAGTGACTATGGGTGGCGACTTGCGGATCAGTCACCCTCGCCCCGACCTGTTGGGTCTCACGGACATCTACGTGACCCGCAGCAATCCAATCCCCATCGTGGTTGAGTGATGAGCTTAAGCAAGAACATGAAATCACCAAGCCGCGGTTTTACCCTGATCGAGTTGCTGTCCACCACGGCGATTCTTGGTTTGTTGCTTAGCATCGCCGTGCCTTATATGCAGAGCTATACGGTACGAGCCCAGGTGACAGAAGGACTGCTGTTACTCGGCGAATTAAGAAGGCGGGTTGAAACCGAATTCTATGAGAGAGGTCAATTGACCAACAATATTCCTGGCGCACCCCCTCCCAATGGTCAGGCACACGGTGGCCCCTGGTATTCCTATGCGAATATGTTTGGGCAGCCCCACTATATGTGGGACCGCATCGAGTTCCAGCCCAAGGGACCGAACAAGGTTATCGCATTGAGGGCCTACCGGCGCCCCGAATGGGGCAACTCGGATATCGGGCTGCACATGCAGGTGAGGGTGGAGAGTGACGGGTCGATTTCCTATCGCTGCACCGTGAATAACACACAGGACAGGATTCAGTTTGTGCCATCAAGTTGCCAGGATGGCAACGTGAATGACTGGACTAGCTGGTAGCATTCCACTTTAGCCAAAAAGCATCTTCGCGGATTTTTGGGATTTGTGATCAAGCTCTGCTTGCAGAGCTTGTTTGTAGTATCCGTTTCGTCAGCACATCCTTGCAGGTTGTGGTCGTGCCGGACCGGAGGGGCTTGTCGCGA